>CANNEE010000013.1 GCA_947503555.1 uncultured Shewanella sp. | reverse complement strand
CTTCAGGTAGTTTCTACAACCAGTCTATGATGCTGCCAACACCTGTTGACTATGACACCAATACTGTCGATGCAGGTTTAAGCTTTAGCGGCAACAACTGGTTAACCGTACTTAACTATAGTGGTTCTAGCTTTAGCAATGATAATGCACAGCTTAGCTTTGATAATGCCTTTAATCCTACCTTTGGCGCATTAACCCAAGGCACCATGGCATTAAGTCCTGATAATGAAGCCCATATCCTTTCACTCTCTGGACTCTACTCAGGAAAAAGCACTGTCTATAGCGGCAAGCTGCACTATGGTCAGCTCTCCCAAGACCAAGCTTTAGTCACTTCAGGTTATGGCTATCAACTGCCGAGTGAAGCCTATGATGGTAAGGTTGATATCACTGGACTGAATCTTAAGGCCGTGTCTCGTGTTAGCTCTGGGCTGCGTTTGACCGCCAGCTATGACTACCGTGATAGAGACAATAAGACTCAGGTGCAAGAGTGGACTCAAATCAGCATTAATAATGTTAATGGCAAAGCAGCATATAATACGCCCTATGATATCACCACCCATAGAGCTAAGTTAGCGGCGAACTATCGCATCGCCAGTGGCATTAAGCTGTTAGGTGGTTATGACTATCGTCAGGACGAGCGTAACTACAGCGACCGCGAAACTACAGATGAACACAAGCTGTGGGCTAAGCTTCAGCTCAATAACCTGCAGATGTGGAATCTTTGGTTAAAAGGGGAATTTGCCAAACGCGATGGTAGTGCTTATCAAGCTTCTAAGTTGACCTCATCTGAGAACAACAACTTACTAAGAAAGTACAACCTTGCCGATAGAAGTCGCACTAAAGTGACTGCGGGTATCACGCATACGCCAACCGATGCGCTCAGCTTAGATTTGAATCTTGGCTATGCCATGGATGACTATGATGAGACTCAAATCGGACTCACTGAGTCTGAAAGCCTCAATCTAGATGCCAGTATGAACTATATGGTTAGCAATGATGTCGACCTTAGCCTTTACTACAGCATGCAGACGATAGATTCAGAGCAGGCTGGTAGCAATAACTTCAACACTGCTAATTGGAACGCCGAGATTGAAGACAGCATAGATGTGATTGGTCTAGGCCTTAGCTATCGCAATCTGATGGAGAATAAGCTAGCCCTAGGGTTGGATTACAACTATTCAGATTCTGATAGTAATACCCGCGTCAGCCAAGGGCTAACCGGCGATTACGGTGAGTATTTTGCTAAGGTGCATAACCTCAACCTCTACGCTCAATATCAAGCCAGTGCCAACACGGCACTACGCTTTGACTACAAGCTAGAGAATTATGAAGACAATGATGCCGCCAGTGACATCGCCCCCGATGCTATCTGGAATGTGGTTGGCTTTGGCAGCAACAGCCATGACTACAAAGCGCATCTGTTTATGATCAGTGTTAACTATAAGCTGTAATCAGAAGCCTTAGTCAAGACTGATTAACATAAACAAAAAGCCCGCAATAGTGCGGGCTTTTTTATCTGCTTAGCTCAATCTCAGCTAAATTATTCAAGGCGTCATCACTCCATTTTTTTCACCTAATAACTTAAGCTCCCCTTGAAGCACCATCTGGGTAAATGCCTTGTCATACTTCATTTTTAATTCGGCATTTAAAGGTGCATGATTAAAAGCAAAATACCCCTGCTGTAGCGCAATAATAGGTCTTATCACTTCAACTGGGATCTTAGGCACCATCTCTTTTAACAAGGCTTGGGTATTTCTCACATTACTAGCAACCAGATCAAGATCGCCCCTTCCCAAGCGCACTAAAGCTCCAGAAAGTGTTGTAAAGTCTTGTACTCCAAGTTCTTTGGCCTGAGACATAAACGAAGTGCCATAGGCCCAGCTTTTCACTTTGGCAATGCGCATACCGACCAAGGAAGCATATTCCCCATTCCAACGAGTCGGTGCGCCGATCAATCGATAAAACACCATTTCATCTTGATAAAAGGGATACTCGAAAAAGCTCATCATCTTCACTCGTTGAGCATTCTTATAAGGACCGATAAGAATATCGGCTCTTCCTTGCTCAACCATCAATTGAGCACGGGTCCAAGGATATAACTCAAATCGAATCGTATCGCCATTTCTTTTAGCCAAACGGGTAAGTATATCGACACCCAAGCCTTGAGCCTGACCTTCGGCAGACATTTCAAACACTCGGCTAAAATGAGTCCCTACTGCAATCAACTCTCGTGCTGATACACTTATGCTCATAAAAAGCAGTAAAACGGCTATCCCTCTGCTCAGCATACTTTGTCTTTGTCTCGCTGCATTAATCAATTCCGCTTCGTCTTCTCAAATAACTAATATACGCCAAGAGCACACTTTATGCCCTTTTCTATATACTTGGCCTTTAACATAAACAATAAAAACTTACGGCTTGACCATGATAAATTGACTTGTTCAGATCTAGCTCCCGATATTGTGATACCAAATAGAGAATTGCTTGAATTATTTACCACTTTAGGAGATCTTAATTCAAAACATTAATCACACTATTCTAATAAATGCGTACTCTTCTATTATTATTTCTGATGCTGTTATCAGCACCCACGTTTGCCTTTTCTCAAGCAGGCACGACAGCAACATTACTGCTTTTTGTAGGCTTAGGTGGCTTTACTCTTGCTAACTCTCTTATGCAATTATGCTTTTACTTCTCAGGTTTGTACCACAACGAGAAATTTGCTCAAAACCACGCCGCGTTAGCATTAATCCCCAGCGTCATCATGTTTGCAATTAGTATTTATGATTTCACCTCCTTTGGTGCATTTGTCATGAACTTAGGTGGAATACTCATCGCCTTAGCATTAGCCCTATTACCAGTTCAACTCACCTCTGTAGCTAAAGCTGTCGCAACCCCAAGACCTTTTGTCATTACCATTACCAGCACAACGTTTCTGATCCTAGGCAGCTTTCTTGCTCCTCTGTCTCTGTTTGCTGTCATCTTAGGTTACCTAGGATATCAAATGACAAAAGGTGCAAGCCGCTACATTAACCTTATTATAGGAATAGTCGCTATAAGCTTACTAGGCTATTGGCTATGGCAACTGCTGCAATCGGCAGGAGTATAAAGGTCAGCACTGCGCCTATGGAAATACCCTTTGCACAACTAATTGAACAAGTTAACGCTTGTCAATTATGCCATCAGCAGCTCCCTCTAGGCGCTAAACCTATTTTACAAGCAAATACTCGCAGCAAAATACTTATTGCAGGACAAGCTCCTGGACGTATTACTCATCAAAAGGGCCGTCCTTTTGATGACCCGAGTGGTCAGCGTTTGCGAACCTGGCTTGGTGTCAATGACAAAAGCTTTTACGATCCTGATAAATTTGCCATTCTCCCTATGGGCTTTTGCTTTCCTGGCAGTTATGACAATGAAAGTAATAAGCGGGGCGATAAGCCTCCTTTGGCAATATGTGCATCCCAATGGCGAGAAGCATTACTAAAACAATTAGAAAGCATTGAACTCACACTTATTTTAGGGAAGTACGCCACAGCCTACCATTTAGGCAAGCAAATCCCCCTGACCCAAGCGGTCAAATCATGGCAAGAATATTGGCCTAATCAACTTGTGCTGCCCCACCCAAGCCCAAGAAATAATATCTGGCTTAAGCGCAATCCCTATTTTGAAGCTGAAATAGTTCCCATGTTACAAGCTAGAGTCGCCCAAATTCTGAACGCAACATAAGGGTTCTTTAACTAGACTTAAACACATCAGGCCTCAATATTGAATAGCAACCATGACAGAGTATGCCACTTCATCTCCAATACCTTATCCCTATGCTTCTATCCGTGACATAGAAGTTGAAGAGATAGACTGGCAGCGATGGCAAAAGCTGGTTAATGCCGTGGCTGATATGTTTAGAGCACCCGCAGCCTTTATCAATCAAGCCAACCAAAAGGGAATAGAAACCCTAGTTGCGTCTCAAAAGCCTGAAACACGCTATTCTCCAGGCAGTTTTGTCGCCTTTGACTGCAACATCTATTGTCATCATGTGGTTCGTAAAGCCTCTAGTCTCTACGTGCAAGATGCCGCAGAGGATCCCATATGGCAGACAAACCCCGAATATATCGATGATAACTATGTCTCATACCTAGGTTTACCCATATGTTGGCCCGATGGCAGCACCTTCGGCACATTATGTGTCATGGATACTAAAGTCACTGACTATCCAAAGGAGTACTTAGATGTCTTGGCTGTTATCCGTGATGTAATCAATAGTGATCTCAGCCATTTTTACCGAGAAAGCCAATTGCTTACATTAAGCTACACAGACCCTTTAACCCAAATATATAACCGTAGAGGCTTTACTGAGCTGACACTGCAAAGTCGAGAGCTTGCTAAAAGACTCAATAGACAACTCGTGCTCATCTATTTTGATATAGATAATTTCAAACCAATCAATGACCAATTTGGTCACCATGTAGGCGATGAAGTGCTTAAACGCTTTGCTGCATGCTTAAGGGACAATTGCCGCAGTTGTGATCTTGTGGGTCGCTGGGGAGGTGATGAATTTATCGCCCTGCTCTTCGCAGAAGATGAACATAAAATTACCAGCTTCTTTACTAGGCTAAATGATGCACTGACCGATACAAATGTGAGCCCCGACATAAACTACTCCCATGGACAGGTTCCGATTCCAGCCAATTGCACGGCCGAATTATCTGAGCTTATCCTCGCCGCAGATGGTGATATGTATCAGAGTAAACAAGCCCGTTAACAAGAATGATAAAAGCCGATAACCAAACCAGTTCACATTTCAAATTTGAACCGTGAACTACCGCACAACACCTTGTCGATTGGACTTGTTAAGCAAACAGAAGAGATTTTTAGCCATATTATTCCTTGATGCCTATAGATTCATGCAGTAAAGTGACCTCCCCCTAATAGTAAATGCTCCAAAAAGGCTAAACTGACCGAGCAATAACCAGTAGATAGATGGCAAGTTCCATGACTTCAAAGCATCAAAGACAAGCGACAGCTTCAGAAGAAACCCTAATGCGTATCTTCACCGTTCCTGAAGCACCTGAGTCAGCATTGAGTAAAATCGAGCAAAAGCTATCCCAAAACCTTGCGGGCTTTTTAGGGGAAAGCATAGTGGCGGTGGAAAAACCACTAAACAGCATAGAACAAGACTTCCAATCCTATGACATTCCTAAGATGCCAAGTTTTGTTTCTGATTATGCCGATGAGATGATGCAAAAACTGGTGGCTCACTCGGTACATACCGCCTCCCCGAGTTTCATCGGTCATATGACCTCGGCACTACCCTATTTTGTTTTACCCCTATCTAAGATGATGGTGGGGTTAAATCAAAATCTAGTAAAAATCGAAACCTCTAAAGCATTTACTCCCCTTGAAAGACAAGTGCTAGGCATGATGCACCACTTAGTCTTTAAACAAGAAAGTCCTTTCTATAACCAGTGGATGCACAGCGCTAACCACTCGTTAGGGGCATTTTGCTCAGGTGGCACAGTTGCCAATATCACCGCCCTTTGGATTGCTCGCAATAAACTACTAAAAGCCGACGGTGACTTTAAAGGCATAGCTCAACAAGGTTTACATAGAGCTCTAAAGCACTACGGCTATGAAGATTTGGCCATTCTCGTATCCGAGCGAGGTCACTACTCCTTGGGTAAAACGGCTGATCTGCTGGGCATAGGTCGAGAGCAGATCATCAAGGTTCCCACCAAAGCCAATAACAAAGTCGATGTTGATGCTATGGCCGACATTGCCGAGCAGCTAGAGCAGCAAAATATCAAGGTCATGGCTATTGTTGGTGTTGCAGGCACCACAGAAACTGGCAGTATCGACCCTCTCCCAGAACTGGCTGCATTAGCTAAACAGCTAAACTGCCACTTCCATGTGGATGCCGCTTGGGGCGGTGCGACCCTGCTTTCGAGTAAGTACCGTCATCTACTCGATGGTGTCGAGCTAGCCGACTCTATCACTATCGATGCCCACAAGCAGATGTATGTGCCTATGGGTGCGGGCATGGTTCTGTTCAAAGATCCTGAGTCAGCCCACGCCATTGAGCATCATGCCGAATATATTTTACGTCGAGGCTCCAAAGATCTTGGCAGTCAAACATTAGAAGGCTCTAGGCCGGGCATGGCCATGTTGGTTCATGCCTGCCTACAGATCATTGGTCGCGATGGTTATGAAATCCTGATCAACAACAGCCTAGAGAAAGCACACTACTTTGCCCAGCAAATAAGCCAACATTCAGAGTTTGAATTAGTTTCTGAGCCTGAGCTTTGCTTGCTCACTTATCGATATGTACCGCAAGTGGTACAAGAGGCAATGACTAAGGCTAGGGAA
The DNA here is from genome assembly GCA_947503555.1 of uncultured Shewanella sp. GTDB lineage: Bacteria > Pseudomonadota > Gammaproteobacteria > Enterobacterales > Shewanellaceae > Shewanella. The sequence goes on along the minus strand of CANNEE010000013.1, from coordinate 137,174 downwards.
ACAGGCAATAGCGAGCTTTTAGCTAAATTCAATACCCTGCTGGATGGTTTAAGTAAATTTATTCAAAAGCGTCAGCGCGAAAATGGTAAATCTTTTGTCTCTCGCACCCGTATTTCGCCAGAAAAGGATTTTAATCAGCGCATTGTGGTACTCAGGGTCGTATTAGCTAATCCATTAACCACCAACGAAATATTACAAGATATATTACAAGAGCAGGTCGAACTTGGGCGAAGCAATAAACGCTACCTCCCCCAGCTACTTAACCTTGCCGAGCAAACGCTCCATTCAAATTAAATCATTGAAGAGGCCATTGGCCTCTTTTTTATACGCCTCGAGATAACTTGGATAACAATAGGCTTTATACCAAAAAGCAATTTTGTACAAAAAAATGCTATCCACTTAAGCTAAGATAACTTCTGGGAGGAGCTAAATGAGCAACGCAGAAGAAAAAGCTGAGTACAAGGTCGCAAAAGAACTGGGTGGCCTTGAGGTATTAAGTGCAAGCTATCACAAACAGAACTTTTCCCGTCATACCCATGAAGGTTATACCTTGGGTGTCATCGACACAGGAGCACAGCGCTTCTATCGTACAGGGGGCAATCATATTGCGCCTCAAGATAGCATTATTCTCGTCGATGCCGATGAAGTGCACACAGGTCAGTCTGCTACAGAAACAGGTTGGTCCTATGGCGCGATTTATCCAAGGCCAGAGCAGTTTTCGCAAATCGCAGCAGAGCTCAATGCCGAGCAATCAGGCGCGCCCTACTTTCCTAACCCTGTCGTAGAAGATAAGCAGCTGGCGCAGCAATTAAGATTGACCATGACCAGCCTGAAAGAGTCGGATAACTCTCTGCTAAAAGAAAGCTTACTCTATAGTGTGCTGGTAAGGTTAATGGCACGCCACGGGAAGGTGAACCATGACGATAGTCGCTATAAACAAGCAAAGCCGCAAATATTACTCGTGAAGCAATTCATCGATGATATGCCAGCGCTGGATGTCACTCTGCAAGAGCTTGCACAGCTCGCAGGACTGAGTCCATTTTATCTATTAAAGCAGTTTAGCCAGACTATTGGACTACCTCCCCATGCCTATCAATTACAGGCTAGAGTCAGGCTAGCAAAAACCTTGATTGCTAATGGTATTCCACTCATAGATACGGCCCAGCAATGCGGTTTTCACGACCAAAGCCATCTTAGCCGTCACTTCAAACGTGCAATCGGAGTCACTCCGGGACAATACGCAAAAGCCTGCCGCAATAACTAATGTCCCTCAAATATCACACAGCAGCACAAGATGATCCAAGAAGTTCACACCAAATACTGCTTTACTTGCTACTTCTGCTAATTCGCAACCTTGATAGGGTAACTTTTCATAAGAGACAAAATGACAGACTCACCTTCTAAACAGTTTTTTAAAGGCACACTCGCTGTACTGCCCTTAACCTTAGCCGTAATCCCTTGGGGAATTTTAACTGGCTCCTTTGCCCTTGATGCAGGGTTGAGCTTAGTCCAGAGTCAGGCGATGTCGCTGTTTGTCTTTGCAGGCTCGGCCCAACTTGTCAGCCTAGGCCTCATTAAAGCCGGTGTTGGAATCACCAGCATTTTATTAACTTGCCTGCTCATCACCTCTAGGCACTTTCTCTATAGCATGGCGATGAGGCAGCAAATCATGCAGCAACCTTTAAAGTGGCGACTAATTCTTGGTTTTCTGTTAACAGATGAACTGTTTGCCATCGCCAATCCAAGCAAGATGCCTGAATTTAATCGCTGGTACGCTCTTGGAGGAGGTTTAAGCTTTTTCATTGGCTGGAACCTTGCCACCGCTGTTGGTATTTTTGCAGGCCATAAAATAGATAATTTAGAATCACTGGGGCTAGATTTTGCTATTGCTGCCACCTTTATTGCCATTGTGATACCTAGCATCAAACAGGCATCTTATTTAATCTGCGTATTAACCTCATTAGTCACTGTAATTGTCTGCGAATTATTCGCCGTTCCTGGTGCACTTATGATTGCCACTATGACAGGTATGGTTACAGGTTCCCTCTACGCGCAAATCACCCAAGAGAAAAGGAGTCACTAACATGGTTTGGCTAACAATTTTCATTATGGGAATGATTGTCTTTAGTAGTCGCTATCTATTTTTAGAACCTAAACTACCTATTCGATTAAGCGAGAGAAGCCAGCGTTTGCTGAGTTACTCAGCCCCTGCAGTACTTACGGCGATTTTTGCACCTATCATCTTCATTCGTAACAACGAGCTGGCATTATCTCTGGATAACCCCTATTTGATATCAGGTATTGCAGCAGTAGTTTTAGCACGAATGACAGGTAACACACTGCTAACAACCGTCTTCAGTATGGGAATTTTCTTTGGTCTAAATTTTCATTAAATGAGTGGGAATAAGAAAAGATGTAATCGACTAGATTGGAGAATGATTAAAGGAGAAATAAAGGCGCTCCGTCGCCGAGCAAAAGAACTATACACGAATGAGGTCAATCCAGTGACCTGGAGAGGTCATCACAAAGTTAAACTCATTCTTTAATGTTTGGATTTTCATCTGGTTTTCGTACAAAGGCACAACACCAAACTCTTTTGTCCAGCACTTCTGCAATGACTGTATTTCTCTAAGAATAAGCTCAATTTGGCTTTTTTGAGCGTTATCTACAAAGACTAATCTATAATTGGTCAAAAACAGCTCACCTTCATCCATAGGTAGTTCAGACTGAGTCTGGTGTTTTGCACTTCCCTGATGAATCAAAACCTCGCCAGAATTTAACGCTAACTGCATTTTTATCTCCTCTGATAGTCGATTTATAACAGGAACATCATAGATATCAGTATAGAAGTACTAAGCCCATACCCCTAAGGAGGAATAAACATCTGATTACTTGATATGGATCATCAAGTCATAATGTTAACGTCAATAAGCTGGTTTTCAGCTCACATTCACAGAATAAGTAAAGCCTTATAATACACGCCAATGAAGACTGACTTAGGTCGAAAGTCGGTTGATAGGCTAACTAAGCCTATAACAAGCTAGCGCTTAACCAGTCACAGCAATCGACTATTCCTATATAAGGGGAGTAAGTAATATGGTAATCAATGTAATCTTGAGCGTTTGTGTGTTTTTTCTTATCTATTTCAACCACAAAAACAAGAAGCGAGCGGATCTGCTGGAAATGGAAAATCGCAGAATTATTAGAGAAAACCAAGGTAGACCAATCAAACACTGTAAATGTAAACGAGTCTAATCACGACACAGTGATGACAACCTAGCCACGAATTTTTTCTCTGGAATATTCCCCAAGACTTGCTGCTCAACCTCTCCATTTTTGCAATAGTGTTTAGCAACTTTTTCACCTCAGCTTTTTCCTAAGGCTTCACACGTCCCAAGCTGATTGTTTAGGGCTTATTGATAACAACTTAATGATCACACTAACTATGTGATCATTGAGCGGCAGCCTCTCAGATATTTAGTTAAATAGGTATTAATCATAGCGCTCTTCAATATTCTTCAGCGTTAGCCAGTCACAAGATCTTGCTTCATAAATCGAAACCGAAGGTTGCCATGGGATCTCAACTTGAGCCTCATCATTGGCAAAATTCCCAGCAGGTATAACAATCACCTTCGGCAAGCCTTCAAGTTTGAAATAGAGGGTGGCCCCACAATCTGGACAGAAATTGAATACTACAGAGTTTCCCTCGTCACTGGTGCGTACATATTGCTTAAGGCTTCCAGTAATTGACACATCACTTTGATTAAACCTTGCTTGCACTCCAAAGGCACTACCCGTTCGCCTCTGACAAGCTCGGCAATGACAGACAGAAACTCGAACCGGCTCTACCGAAGTCGACGCCGTTACCTTGCCACAATTGCAACTTGCTAGATACATATACCTTCCCAATCGCTATTTCTGCTCTTGAAGCCAGGAGCTAAGCCGCTTCATCCCTTCATCGATAGTGACTATCGCCTGATAGTCAAAGTCCGCCTTAGCGGCGCTGATATCAAAGTAATGGCTAGTCGACAATTGCCGCGCCACAAAGCGGGTCATTATCGGCTCTTGCTGCTTGCCTAACAGGCCATATAGCCCCTCTAACACACAGCCTGCAACATAAGCGATACCAGCAGGCACGCGCTTAGAGACAGAAGGCAACTTGGCTGCACTGAGTATGCGATTGAGCATATCCGCCATAGTAATTGGCTCATCGTTACTCAGATAATAAGCTTTACCCGCGCAACGTGGCTGAGTTTGAGTTAACTCTAATGCCGCCAAAATATGACCATAAGCAGCATTATCAACAAAGATGGTATCGACGAGTTTATCTTGTTTACCCACAAGCTTAAGTTTGCCAGCTTTGGCTCTCTCTATCACCCGAGGCACCAAGTGAGGATCTTCTGGCCCCCAAATAAGGTGAGGACGTAACGCAACGGTGCGAAGCTTAGCGCCATTAGCGAACAAAGTTTGCTGCTCGGCGATCGCCTTTGACTCACCATAATAATTTAAATAGCGCTCGGCATAGGGGGCACTTTCATCGATACCGGCCTCATCGACACCGGCAAAGGTAACACTTGGAGTGCTGGTATAAACAAGGTAGTGAATATCATTGGCATGACAAGCAGCCACGATGTTGGCCGCCCCATCGACATTCGGTCGATAGTAACTTTCTTTACTGCCCCACACACCCGCTTTTGACGCCACATGAAATACAAGATCACAGCCCTGCATAGCGCCTTTAACAGACTCAAGTTCGCCGATATCCCCTTGAATCATATTCACGCCCAAGGCGCTTAACTCTGGATAGTCAGAACGAGCAAAGCCAGTGACCTTAATGCCTGCTTTGAGTAGGCGTAAACATATCGCCTTACCTAAAAAGCCACCTGCACCTGTCACAAAGGCATGGCCAGTATTGGCGGCTAATTTTTGCAGTGCTGCTATCTCCAGCGAGTCAAACTCGCTAGCGGTAATGTCAAAGTGACAAGTGGAAGAAGCATCGCTCATGGTGAACTATTCCTTTATCTGCTTTTGTGCCCAAACAGCCAGCTTTTCTCTAAAGATCTTAGCGTTGTGCCGAATATCGACAGGAAAATCGGGATGAATAAGAAAACGCTCAATCCCTTTGGTGTGGCTGTGCTGCTGGGCAATCGCACATAACTCGTTAAACAATTTGGCCGAGTCACTACAACTTGGCGCTTTATTGAGCTCGATACAAACCAGAGGTGTCATAGAGCCCCCAATCTCAACCCCAACTAGGGCAGAGCGCTTCACCGCTTCATGGGTATTAAAGATACGCTCGCAAGGAATAGAGAAATAAGAGTGAGGCTTATCATGGCCACTCGCCACATCCACTCTGTGAGCTTTGCGGCCACACATCCATAACCTACCACTCTCATCGAGATAGCCTAAATCCCCCATGCGATGACGCACCAACTCACCATCGGCAATCTTGGCATCTGTGGTAGCCTTGTCTCGTCGATAGTAACTCGCACTCACCATAGGGCCTTTGACAACTATCTCCCCTATCTGCCCAGGCCTTAATGGGGTAACACTTTGCCAGTCTTCTATCGGCTGCTCATCGATAGCTATAATCTCTATCTCAACACCTTGGATGGCACGGCCAACACAGATGCCACCACCGCTATCTGTCACATCTGTGGTGGTAAATAGCTCGTGACTTGGGATCTTGCTAATAGGCAGAGATTCAGTTGCGCCGTAGGAGTTTAGCACTTCAACCTCCTCCCTTAGCATGCGGCTAAAGCGGGCTATCGAGGCGATGGTCGCTGGTGCGCCTGCTGAGATAACTCGGTTGATACTGCTAAGTTGCTTAAGCACCTTGTCACTACGAGTATCGACTCCTGCCTGCCCAAGTCGCTCAATAAGCGCAGGGTTAATAAACATATTGCTGCACTGATATTTATCTATGGCGGCAAAAAGGAAGTCAGGGTTTGCCGTTATTGGCTTACTGGCATCCATATCGGGCACAATCGATGCCATCCCCAAAGCTGGACCAAACAGTGAGAATAGCGGAAAAGTGGCTAAGTCGCGCTCACCCGGCTTAATACCATAATCCTGCTTTAACGCTTGGATCTGCGCTTCAAACATACTATGGCTATAAACCACGCCTTTAGGGGTGCCGGTACTGCCACTGGTAAATAAGATAGCCGCCATTTCATCGGCAGCTAACTTAGCAATATCATAAGGCTGATTACTCTGTTGAGACTTATTATTCTGTTGAGATTTGGCTTGTAGCTGTTGGTAACTAAAACCCGAAGAGACAACTTTGCCTAAGCCGCTGCCATCATCGACTGTCACAAGGTGAGTGATACTCTCCTTGCCCCAACCAAACAGCTTACGGGCAAGATGGGCCTTAGGAATACCGATAAAGGCCTGAGGCTCGGCTTCAATAAAGCACTGCTTAAGGTTCTTTACCCCCATACCAGGGTCAACCAAAATCGGGATGACGCCAGCTTTAAAGAGCGCAAAGGTTAGGCTGAAAAACTCAAGGCTTGGCGTCACCATCAGCACGGCTTTCATGCCGCGCTTAATGCCCACGTTTTCCAAGCCATAAGCTAAATCATCACTGATGCCATCTAGCTGAGCAAAGGTCAGTTCACTATAGCTTGCCTGCTTAGCAGATAATATACCCAATCCCTTGTGGCGCTGAACTGCTACCGCCAACTCATTGGGAATATCCTTTGCAGCTTGATTGAGATGGCGACAAATATTGGCTGTCAACGCCTGCTCCTATATTAACCCTTAGCTATCTATTGACTAAAAGCTATCAGTTGTTCGCTTATTCTGCGCTCTGCGCCATGAAATCCTGAATATGGCCTATCACCTCATCCTTGGCATCTTCTAATATATAGTGACCACAGTCAGCAAACTCATGAATCTGAGCATGGGGCATTTTTTCACGCCAGACTTGTAAGAAATGCTTATCAAAAACAAAATCCTGCAGCCCCCAACAGATAAGCGTCGGCACCTTGGTAAACTGAGCTAGGCTTGCTTCGATATCGCTAACAAGCTGATAGTTTCTGTCACCTGGCTTTAAGGGGATATCCTGCACAAATCTCAAGGTCGAAATACGATTTGCCCATGAGTTAAAAGGCGCTACATAGGCGCGGCGAACTTCTTTTGCCATCGGCTTGCGCTTAACGCCCACATAGGAAGCTGCCGATGAGAAAGCATTGAAACCGCGCACCAATACAGTGCCTAAAGCCGTATCACGGCAGATACGCAGTGCTAACGGAAACGGCTTGCTATCGGGCAGATGAAATGCGGCAGTATTAAGAAATACCAGACGCTTAATGCGCTCAGGATAACGAGCCGCGTAGCCCATACCTATCATGCCGCCCCAATCATGAACAACTAATGTAATGTTTTCTTTCACATTAAGGCTATCGAGTAGAGCTTCAAGATCGTCGATACGATTCTTTAAGGTATAGTCATAACCCGCATCATCTGGCTTATCTGATAAACCTGTGCCTATATGGTCGGGCACAATACATTGGTGTTTCTCACTCAAGGCGCTAACAAGGTTGCGATAGTAGAAAGACCAGCTAGGGTTACCGTGAACCATAACCACAGGCTCACCCTGACCTTCATTAATATAATGAAGCTTATGACCGTTTCGGTTTAAAAAGTTGCGCTTAAAGGGAAGCGATGCGTCTAACATGACGGTTCCTATTATTATTAACCCCAAACTAAACCGTCATTAGGTTTATATTTGGGGTTATCAAATCTGAAATTTTTATAAAATATGATTCGCTGTTGCTGGTTACTCGATTTAACAACTCAAGCCATACCAACAAGGGCTAATTATTACCATTTAATGCCTAACATCATACAGTTAAGGCCACTGCCAATCCCTAGAAAGCTCACCTGATCACCACGCTTTAAAAAGCCCTGATCATGGGCCATAGCCGCTGTCACAGGCAAAGAGACTGTTCCCATATTGCCAAGTCTTTGGTAAGTCGGAAACTCCTTCTCCACCGGAATATTCAATGCGCTCAATACTTGTTTACGATTTGAAGCCCCCACCTGATGACAAATCACCTTATCGACCTGCTCCACCACCCAGTCTCGCTGGGCAAGGAAATGATCCCAAGTATGTTTAGCAAGCCCTACGCCCTCTTTTAGCAATGCAACTGCATCGGTGCGCATAAACTCGCGATAGAGTTTTTGCCCCGCTTCCTGAAGCCCCCACTGACAAAGATTATGATGCTCGGGTGCAGAAAGATGACTCGCACCTAACAATTGGTGTTTTCTATCATTCACTAACGGCAAGCTACCATCGGTAAGAATGACGGCTACTGCGCCAGAACCACCAGTGAGAGTCGCCAACGACTGAGCAAAATTTGGCATAGTTGGCTCAGCCAACATATTGTCTATGGTGACTTCAACAATATCCCGCGCCGATTCACAAGAAACCACCATACCCGCTTTAATCTGCCCAAGTTCAATACGGTTAGCGATATCCAAAATCCCGGATAACACCCCTAAACAGGCGTTGCTGATATCGTAAATGGCCGTGTCCTTAGAAACACCTAGCTCTGCAGCAATACGACAAGCCGTTGCCGGCTCATGTTGATCACGACAAACCCCAGTGTAGACTAAAGCACCGATATCACCGATATCGATTCCTGTTTCAGCCACGGACTTTCTTGCTGCAGCAATAGCACCATCGGACAACCTATGGCCCTTTGGCCACCAGCGACGCTCGGTAATCCCCGTTAAAGCCGCAAGTTGGCCAACAGGAATACGAAACTTCTGATATAAGGGTGTCAAACGCGATTCTAGTTCTGAACTAGAAACAACTTCTGGTGCCAGTTCATATGCCAGGCTATTGATAAACACGCGGGAATATTTCATGAAACAGTTATTTTTACTCACAGCACCTAGCAACACAATCTGCCGATACTTGGTTATTATTCATTATTGGGGGCACATTTGAGCAAGAAACGCCGCGGGATTCAATAAAAACCACAACTTTGTACTCTTTTTGCGCGATCCAACTCATCCAATTTTAGGTGCTATAGTCTACAGCATATTGATTTAATCAGAAAATTGTTAATAAACTCTGTAAAAACATACAATTATCATATATTCCAAACTGAGCAGTTTATTATTTATCCAAAATACCATGAATAAAGGCATTTCTAGGGGTAATAGACTGTGAGCAAAACTGACTCAGTTGCACCCGATACCCCTGCTCTTGTAAAAAACAGATCCTATCGAGTAACAGCCAGCGCTCTAATAAAGGTCTGAATAGATGAGCAACTAAATCGATTCTTCTTGTGAGCCTTTGACGTTGATATCCGATTTCGAGATAGTGCTCAAAATCCAGCTGAGCGGGCAAGGTAACAGACTTCACGTTTGCCGCCCAGCGACAAAAAGACTCGAAGTTCTCGCTTAGTTGGCTCTGTTTAATTGTCGGGATTGGCAAATAACATTGATTACCCGTCAGCTCTCTTTGTAAAGAATCAAACCCAAGACGCCAGGCAACCTCTTTAAGACGTAACGCTTGTTGTGCTGGACTGGCAATAACACTTTGCTGCAAAGGTAAGCGTAGATCCTGTCGGCTAAGGGTTAAGCGACTTGACCGCGCAAGTTCAGATAACGGCTGATACTGCTTATCTTTAATAAGATGATAACAACAGGGCGAGATGCTCACCGCCTGCGTCTTAGCCTTTACGGCATGGCGCAAGAGCTCGATATGCAAGTCACCACAGGCATGGAGTGCCACCGCATGTTGCTGCCGCTTCAAAGGTGAACTCGATAAATTAAAGGCATCTTCGCAGACAAAGGTTTGTGGTAATTGCCACTTATCAGCAAAGCCTTGTCCAGCAACACAGAGTTTTTTTTGCCATTCAAGGCTAACGACAGGCACCGAAAATGATTTTGCAATCAAACGACCTAAGTGCCCTTTACCTGCGCACCATTCGAGTATAGGTAGCTTAGGCTCGTCACTCTTCAAGACGCCGTTAAGCTGGTGAACGAAGGCATTTATTTGCTGCCATTTACGCCCTTTAATATGAGCACTAAAGCGGCTTTCACATTGTGGCGATAATAAAGGAGTTCTGTTCTCCATTAGCGCTAACTTAGGCAACTGAAAGTCTTGTACTGAGTGCTCAAGGGATTGAGTTAATTGCGGCAACAAAGTGTGCTCAAGCAAGGCTTGGTCGGCATCTATTCTATCTAAATCTTCGTCATCGAGCTGCCACAGGGTTTGGGCAAGCGCTGGAAGCTGATTCTCCCAAGGCAACCTCTCACACTCAAAGGCTGTAACTTGCCACAAGTAAGAAAGCTTAGTTAATAATGCATCTATCTGACGCCATTGTGAAAAATAACAGGGTGAATAATTCAAAAAGATAACCAATGAAACCAGCCAACAATCAAGGAGGTCTAGATTACCACATAAAAGTGCTGTCATTAGCGGTATTTATTAATGACAGCCTTAATATAACTGACTATGGTACCGCCAAATAATGACTCAAGCTTAACACTCGGCCATAGCCTAGTCGTCATACATCTAGACTAGAAAGTTCCCTGCACTCTTAAACAAAAAATGACAGATTAAATATCATAATTATCGCTAACTTAAACTGTTGTACAAAGTGGTGACTTATCATAAGGATTTATCAATGAGTCATTTATAATTTATTTAAAAGACCACTAATAAACTGAGTTTAGAAAGTGAGGATAAGCTCACCAAATCGCTAATTAGCATATTATATTAGCCAGCTTCATAGTAAACTCACCGACTCAGTATGGTATACGGGATGATGGTATGAGATCGGCAGCTTTGGTTTTACTCGTTTGCTCTGGTAGTGTTTTGGGGGCAGAGTACAGCCATAACCTTGGACTTTCGATGCAATATGATGAGCCTGCAGCCGATGAAACCTACGGCCTAAGCTATCAACTGGGAATAAATGAAAACTGGGTGATCAACGCCGCTTATTACAAAGGCGACAATAGGGAAGCCCAGTTTGAAGAAAGAGAAGTAAGCGAATATATCAACCGTTTTAATAATCTAGGCATAAGTTATCAAACCGATAATTACTATATTGACCTTCAATTGCTCGCTTTCTCCGATAAGCAAACCGAAATTTCAATCAAACCCAAAGTTAGCTACAAACAAAATAACGATGGTTATGGGTTAGCGTTAGGTGCAGGGCTGTTTCATGATTGGGATGACTGGGCGCTAGAATATGGAGTGAGTCTTATAGGACAACGCTCAGATCTCTTTTATCAAAGTAGAGAAAAAACAAATTCAACTACAGATAAGTCGGTCGCCGAGTCAGAATTACAACAAGTGTCATCAAACTTTGGTATCAAGCTAAGCTACTTCTATCCTTTTGAAGATTGGGCACTCATTCCTATGCTTAGCTTAAGCTGGAATCAAAAGCTCTCTCAAAATGAAGAGCAAAAGCGCTATATCCAAAACAAAAACCAACAAAAGACTAACCTTATGCGTAAGGGACTTCGCTATTCGGGCTTTATAAACAGCGATAACTCTGGCGTATTGAATCTAGGAGTAGATCTGCTGCACTATCAGGGGCTAAGCTTTTCTCTAAGCTACTCCACAGGAATCGCAACAGACTATCAAATTGACTCTTGGCTAATCGGTGCTAATTACGCCTTCTAATTCTTCGTTCGTTTAAAGCGTTGCTTCATCGCTTTTCGTTGAGCTGGCGTCATTTGATTAAACTTTTTCTTCAGTTTAGTTTGACGCTCAGGCGTCATCTTTTTAAATTTATCATAGGCTTCGCGACTCTTCTTCTGCTGCTCCGGCGTCAACTTTTTAAACTCTTGATAACGCTGATTAACCTTAACCCTCTCTTCCGGGGTCAGTTGTTGCCACTTGTTAAAACGCTGCTGAACCTTATTTTTATCGGCGGCAGACATGGCGCTCCAACGCTCCGCCCCTTTTATCAGCTTTTGCTGCATTTCAGGAGAAAAACTGTCCCATTTATCGGCCATTGGTGCCAGTACTTGCTGACTTGATTGAGGTAATTCACTCCAAGGCTTTGCATTAGCCATAGCAGAAATCATCACTAGGCCAAATAACATGAGTGCAGCTATCTTGCTAACACTTTGACTTAATTTACTCATCATTTGACTCCTCAAGTGTAGTTACTTTATCAAGCTGCTCTTCAAGCTCGTTAGTATCCATCGCCGTAACCCACTCACCATCGACACGCACCATACTTTCAACAAACAATAAAAACTCAACGCTCATCTCAGCGTTATTGTTGTCAACCAACTCTTGTTCAGGCTCTTCTTTCGAGGCAGCTTGAACTGCAACACTCAGCAGACATAACCCTAAGCAAAGGAGCTTCATGACTGCTCACCTTCTTGCATCGCCAGCCAGATCGCAAACTCCATCTCTTCAATCATTTCAGGATCTTCACTAAGGAGAAGCTCAAATTCGTCAACCACTAGCATTGGTTCAGTTTCATGGGTGGGAAACCCAGTGGTGAGCCAAAATAAAACTCCAACTAAAACAGACATAGACAATGCCATTGGCATCATGAATGATCTTTGTGGCGTATGTTTTCGCTCCAGCGCATTCATTCGAACTTGCTGTAGCATTCGCCTTTGCTCTAAAGTGACTTTTTCATCTTGTTTCTTTGCTAATTTAGCAAGTTGCTTCTCTGTGGGTTTAGTCATAATGATACCCCTTTAACCCTTCTTGCAAACGAGCTAGGGCTCTTGAGTAATGGGTTTTAACACTACCTTCACTACACTGCATAATGTCTGCGGTTTCTTTTACACCAATTCCTTCCCAACACCGCAGCATAAAGCATTGCTGTTGCCTAAGGGGCAAACTGGCCACCAATCGACACATCTCATCGCTAGCCTGCTCCAGTTGTAATAATCCCTCACTATCACGAGTCTCTATGGCAAGATCTTCAATATCATGGTCAAGCTCTTGCTCACTCATCAATGGTGTTGACTTGGTTTTAAAAAAGAAACCGAGAAATTTCTGTTTACGATGCCAATCGGTAATCTTATTTTGCAAAATCCGGTAAAACAAGGATGTCCATTGTTCCGGTGGTTTGTCGCTATACTTAGTCACCAACTTGATCATGGAGTCTTGCACTATATCCATGGCATCGTCTTGGTTTCGTGTTGAAGTGCGAGCCATAGTAAATGCACGCACTTCTATTGAAGCGAGAAACTCAGCTAAAAGTCGCTCTGTCGTCATAGTTTTTCGTTGTTATATGCCCAAACCAACACAAACATAAGAGTGTTATATCGGGTTTGGGCATCACGGTTTAACAGCAATAGTATGTTACTTAAAGACTAAAACACAACGCTCAGCAACTAAGGAGCCCGTAGCCGTCAGATAATTCCCTGTTGCGTTTAATTGTTGTACTAGATCTCCTTGTTCAAGCTTGCCAGTTATCGCTGCCAGTAGGTCCACTTTAGTAGAATATGTTTGAATACTCTTCTCTGCACTGTGCTTGACCACAAATACGCCATTATCGGTAAAGTCCAGCTTTTCAGGTACTAGCTCAGCCGTTACAGCGCGAGGGGTTCCAGAAAGTTTTAACACATTTTGACTCGCTTCTGTCAGTACCAGCTCACTGTCAATTAAGCTTACGACACTCTCACCATCGACACTGCGAGCCCTTAGTGTCGCCACTTGTGAAGCAAGATCTAACTTGATAATTGAGTTAGTAGTAAAATCAACTTCTCCGTTTTTGACAAAGTCGCCTCTCAGTTGCAGCCAGTCATCCACAGCTAAGCTAGGAGCAAGAGATTGGGAATCAATTCTAAAACTTTCTGGTGAAGATGAGTTATCGGCCCATGAAAACCAATCAATAGGAAAGCTGTTAGCCTTAAACAAACTCACCTGTAATGGCTCAACTTGAGTAACCTGAGCAACCAATTGGCTTTGCTTAATTCGAATCACGCCATCTTCGGCATTAAATACCCTTGCTTCTTCAGCTTCTTGCCACTGACCCAATACTTGAATTTTGGAACCAACAGCTAGTTGCTCTACCGGAATATCGACACCTTTTCCATGCCAGCTCGTGACCTTAGTTAACTCACCCGTCACCACATCACTTTCGCTAAAAAAACGTGCTCGTTTATCTTCCGGCTCAATAACCACACCTTTAACACTTAACAGGTTATTGTCATGGGCAGTTGCGACACCACGAAGCAAGTCTTGACCGCTCCAAGGCACAGAGCTTCCAGCAAGCAAATTAAGAATTTGCCATTGCTCTTCATCGCTAACATATTGACCATAGGCGACAATAGGAGCATCTTGTTCCATGGCCTTAAGCGCATCTATGCCAGCAAGAGCCGTATATTCCACCCCGTTGACCTCATATTGTGTGGTATCGGTGAAGAACATATCCATCTGTCCAAACTCCCCTTCCTTAAATCTAAAGGGTTTGATATCGACAGTAATGGAATTATCTAGAACTTCACTTAACAAACCGCGCACTCTATGTTCGCGATTTTGATCCACTTGAGCATCGGCAATCAACACGGGAGTGACTTCTACAACCGCAGGCGATGTCGTCAATATGGTATTACTGGCAGCTAAATCAAAATCTAACGTCAAGGTTGCTGGCACCCCAGGAGCCACCACGAGCGCCTCTCTCTCATCTAGCTCAACACTTAAGTTATAAATAGTGAGGGGAGCCGCGCTACTATCAACTGCCGAAGCCAAAACAGGATTACCAAGATCGTCATTAATCACGATTTCGGCGTCACTATAATCTAGGGTAAATTCAATTGCGGTGTACTTACCTTGAGGCACAGTTTGAATAGAAAAGAACTCGCTTAACGTTTGATATTCAACAAAATCCACTCTTGGCTGATTGGGAAGTACTTCAATTTGAGTGCCGTCGTCGCGGGTTAAGCTAATTTTTACTATGTCCACGGCATAGGTTAAATAATCATCTGCAGCATCTCGAATAATGAGTTGAAGCTGTCCATTATCTACCACCATATTAGGGGTTTCTTCGACTATGGTCTCTGTGCTTGAACCACCGCAAGCGGTTAACCCTAGGGATGCACTGACTAGTGAAGCTAAAAGTAAACCTGAAACTCTAGATGATGTGGGCATGTCACTCTCCTAAGCTATTATTGATTCCACATAACCAATAACGAAGCCCTTAGAGAAAGGTTGACAAAGAAATGAAAAAATTTTGTATTTAATTTTATTCGCCATTAAAAATGAATGACAAAACTTGATTAATCAGCCGATTATAAAAAAGAAAAAGTAAGCCTCAACAGATAACCTAACCTACAGTTTAGGTTACCGCGCCACTTGAGACTTACTTTGGGGGAGCTGAGATTTTGTAACTCACTACCTTTTATTGACGAATACCTTCAATAGATAGAGTGATTTGCACATGGGTCGAAGCCGGACCTAGGTTATAGTCAATACCATAATCGGCTAGCTTTAACTCTGTGCTGCCTTCAAAGCCTGCACGGTAGCCACCCCAAGGATCTTGACCTTCACCAATTTTCTCAATCGGAAAGCTAATGCTTTTAGTTACACCGTGAAGAGTAAAATCACCTGTCACTGTGCCATGGGTCGCGTCATCAAACTTAATACTAGTACTCTTAAAGCTTGATCTTGGATACTTGCTCACATCCAAAAAGTCTTTACCTTTGAGGTGCTTATCACGCTCTGCATGGTTAGAGTCTAGACTAGTTGTATCGATATTAACTTCAATGGCAGACATCTCAGGCTTATCGGCATCATAGTTAAATTTACCTTCAAAGGTGTTGAAGCGGCCATGTAACCAGCTGTAGCCTAAATGCTTAATTTTAAAATTAATAAAGGCATGGGCACCTTTAACGTCAATAACATAATCGGCAGCATTCGCACTTAAGGAAAGGCCCGTGGTTGCTGCAAATAAGCTCGCGGCTAAAACTAATTTCTTCATGATTAACTCCAGTCTTTCTATTTAATCGTCATACCAAGCAAGCGAATAAGAATCATTACAAGCTACTTGTATAAAACCTGGTATTTACTAATGCCTAATTAAGATTTACGACTCGGTAGCATTCTTAATAAGGTGTTGTCTTTATTTATAAAGTGATGCTGAAAAGCGGCTAAGCCATGGATTGAAGCCAACCCAACTATCGCCCAAGCCAGCACAAGATGAATTTGCCCTGCTATATCCTCTTGGTTCTCAAAAAAGAGTCCCATGCTCGGCAAGGTGAATAAACCAAATACATCAATCCCTCTGCCGTCGGCAGTCGAAATGAGATAGCCAGATACCATCAACGCCAGCATTAACAGGTATAACAAGCTATGGGCAAACTTAGCACCTAAGTTGACCATTTTTGCATTAGGATCAATATCCTGAGGCTGTGGATTGACCCGCTTCCAAAGTACTCTGGCAAGCCAAAGCAAAGCTAACACCACACCAATGCTCTTGTGTAACTCGAGTGAACCTCTGTACCAAGCGTCATAGTAGGTCAGCTCAACCATATATAAACCTAAACCGAACAAACCTAACACCACCACTGCCATCAACCAGTGAAACAGAATGGCGACTAGGCCATAACGTGACGATGAATTTTTAAACTGCATATTCCAATTTGTCCTCTTTACTGCTCTTTTAATAAGATACTGACTTTCTTTCTGGTACAAAACAGGAAATAATGACAAACAGTTGTGCAAATATGCACAACTCAATAAGTAGCAAAATATGTAAATAACTCTCATTAAGGTTTAATTATGGGCGCACCTACCAGCTGGGATGATTATCGCACTGCTTATGTGGTGGCAAATGAAGGCAGTCTAAGTCAAGCCGCTAAGCTACTGAATGTCAATCACGCCACTGTGCTTAGGCATATCAATCGCTTAGAACAAGGCCTTGGCATTAAACTCTTTATTCGTCACCAAAGGGGCTATCAGCTAACCGATGCGGGCAGAATGATGATGAGTGAGTTACCACAAATTCAGCACCATTTCTCACGCTTAGAAAATCAGCTTCAAGATGTGGCCACTAAGCTATCAGGCCAACTCAGGATAACCACAGTCCCAACCTACTCAGGGCAACTGAATCCAACGCTTGCAGCCTTAAGAGATGAATATCCCGACCTGCGTATTGAAGTAACAGCAACCGATAGGATCATTCCGTTAGAAAAAGGGATGGTCCATGTGGCTATTCGCCCCGGTCATAAACCAGACGGCCCAGATTTAGTGGTGAAAAAGATAACCCAAACTCGCATGGGCTACTATGCGACCCAAGGCTATCTCGATAAATATGGTACTCCAACGAAAGGATGTGACTTTAACCAGTATCATTGGGTATTACCTAGCGGGCCTAAACGTAATATCTCCTTCATCAAGCCGGTTGCCGAACGTATCGATAACTCTGCCTTGGTTTATCAGAGTAATCGCTTTCTAGATATCACTAGTGCTGTTGTAGAAGGCATAGGCATAGGACCTATCGATGCCTTTACTGCCAGCCATTACCCAGAGCTAAGGCGTTTAGATATCATAGAGTTAACACAAGATGAGTCACTCTGGTTTGTCTACCATAAAGATTTAAAACACTCGAAGAAAATCAGCACCCTCTATGATTACCTGTTGAAATTCATGGTGGAGCCAAGAAGCAATAGCTTGGGGTAAGAGGACGGTTAATCTTTATCGCTAGAACAGATTCACATGTGCAATTTTCAACCAAACATGAACTAAACCATAATAACTTATTTCACTGTTTGCTAAATTTTGCTAGCTTGCCAACAAACAATAATAAATCCATGGTAATTAAGTGACGATTCAATCACCTTGCGTAGCCCGCTGCGGCCTTAACGATGATGATTTCTGTATGGGGTGCTACCGACATATCGATGAAATTGTCGGTTGGGGTCAAGCGAGCGATCAGGCTAAAAATGATATTCTGGCGAAGCTTAGCAAGCGCAAACAGCAATATCTTGATGAAAGAAACACTCAAATACTCAGTCGAAGCAAATATCTTCAAGCGCAGGCGCGTATCGATTCGAACAACAGTGATTAACCTCAACTGGAAATAAGCAGCACTCATTATCCTGATAACACAAAAGCGAGCCTAAACTCGCTTTTGTGTTTTAAAGAAGGTGTTCCTACTTCTTATTCATCATCGCCTTCAGATCGGCAAAAGGATTAAATGTCGCCGCTTCGACTTTGGTCTCTTGTGTACTACCGTATTGGATCAGCTCTTCATATTTAGAATGCTCATTATCATGGCAATAAAGACAGAGTAGTTCCCAATTTGAGCCATCAGACGGATTATTGTCATGATTATGATCTCTATGGTGAACCGTCAACTCACTCAAGTTTTTATGGGTAAACTCACGGGTACAACGGCCACATACCCAAGGGTAAAGCTTTAATGCCTGCTCCCTGTAGCCCATCTCCCGCTTGGCCTTATATTCACGGGCCGCTTCTAATACTTTATCTAGCTTACTCTGACCTTGATTCGACATAATTTAGCTCATTCAATCCAACAAATATCGACACTATGATGCAAGCTTAATCCCCAAGCATCGCTAGGGCAATGAAATCCCTTTACATAGACCTAAAAAACAAAAGAGATGCTAACTGCATCTCTTTTTATCTATATCTAGGTTAACTAGTTATTTGTCCCTAAGAACTCAGAAGCAGAAAGATGCAGATAGTGCAGATGCTTCTCATACTGAGTCACTACATCGGCAAGGATCTGCTCTTGGGTATATCCCATCACATCATAGTGCTGACCACCATGCTCTAGGAATACCTCGACACGATAGTACTCGAGATCGCCCTGCTCCTGTTGAACATCGGTAGGATTAGGAATAGTAAAGGCGCGGATCCTTAAACCATACACAAAGTCATTTTGCTCCTCGTTGGTGATCACCAAACGAGCACGACCATCTAGCGACACTATCTCGGCAGGAATTCCCTTAGCAAGCAGCGTCTGACACACACGGGCTAATGCAGGTCTAGCCACATTATCCAAGAACTGCTGAGCTTCGTTTTTACTGGGGTGAGAAACCAGTACATCTAAGTGACGCTCCCAGCTCACATTAGTTTGAGCATATTGCACTGTCGAGCTATGTTGCTGCACACTGTTTAGCTTAAGCCAGTCATCCTGCAGCGCCCTAAAGAGCCCAAAACAGATCAGTAGCATCACCACTAAGAAAGGCAGCGCACTCGCAATCGCCACGGTTTGCAGCGCCTGCAGACCACCAGCAATCAACAGTACTGACGCGACAGCACCTTGCAATAAGGCCCAGAAAATACGTTGCCAAACTGGCGCTTCCATATCACCGCCAGAGGTGAGGTTATCAATCACTAGCGACCCTGAATCCGAAGAGGTCACAAAGAAAGTCACCACCAGACAAACAGCTATGGTCGATAGCAAGCCTGACATAGGCATATGTTCAAAGAACTTAAACAGCGCCACAGACACATCGCTGGATACGGCTTCAGACAAATATGTCGCCCCATGATTCATAATGGCGTCAATTGCTGTGTTACCAAAGACGGTCATCCACAAGAAGGTAAAACCTGATGGAATAAATAGCACGCCCACTAAAAACTCACGAATGGTGCGGCCGCGAGAGACACGGGCAATAAAGGTACCCACAAACGGAGACCAAGACACCCACCAGCCCCAATAAAGCAGGGTCCAGCCACCAATCCAATCATTCTTCTGCTCATAGGCATACAGATTAAAGGTTTTGCCGACGATATCGCTTAAATAGGCACCCGTGTTTTGGACAAAAGCCTGCAGCAGCGCAACTGTTGGACCAAAGAGTAATACGATAATCATCAAAATAACCGCAAGCCCAAGGTTGAGCTCACTAAGACGCTTAACCCCTTTGTTAAGTCCAGAGAACACTGACAGAGTCGCAAGTAGCGTGATACCGATAATAAGCGCAACTTGTACCGTCTCATTAATAGGCACATCAAGCAGATAATTTAGACCTGAATTGACCTGTAATACACCAAAACCAAGTGAGGTCGCGACACCAAACATGGTACCTATTACTGCAAAGGTATCGACACAATGACCTATAGGGCCATAGATACGATCGCCAATCAAAGGATATAGAGCACTGCGAGGCAGTAGAGGCAGCTTATGGCGATATGAGAAGTAAGCTAAGCTCAATGCCACCACAGCATAAATCGCCCAAGCATGGATCCCCCAATGGAAGAAGGTAATCTTCATCGCTTCTTTGGCGGCTTCGATGGTTTCTGGGCTAGCATCTGGTGGTGCCAGATAGTGCATAACGGGCTCGGCTACCCCAAAAAACATCAGGCCAATACCCATACCTGCCGAAAACAGCATAGCTATCCAGCTCTTATAGCTGTAGTCAGGTTCAGAGTGATCTGGGCCTAATTTTATGTCGCCAAAACGGCTGACCATGACGAAGATAATAAAGATAAGGAAGATGGCAACACCAAGGATATAGAGCCAACCTGCTTTCTGTTCAAACCAAGTTTGGGCGGCTTTAAAGGCTGTTTGCGTATCTTGCGGCCAAAGTGCGGCCAAGAACACCATAAAGGCGATAAGGAAAACCGATGAGAAAAATACCGGTGGATTGATGCTAGATTTAATAGACATTCGATCTCCGTGTCTGATTAATGTTCCCAAAAGCAAAAAACGACCCTAAGGTCGTGAAAAATCATATTATTTTTATTAGCCATACAACTAAATTGGCTTTTGGACCTACCCCAAATCATCGACCATCTAGGCCAGATTTTTAGGTAACGACTCTCTCAGTCGCGCAGCTAGGATACAGCAAACCCAATAGGTTTTGGGCATTATTTCCTCAAAACGTGATACAAAAAAATAACAGCAACAGCTAAAAACTGTAAAAATTCACCTTTAACAACCCTAGTATCAATAGCTTAGGCAAATGAATTTTAATTAGATCTCTAACTAACTGTTTGAGCATTTACTAACCAAAATGGTGAGAATTTTCTAAAGACTAACTTCAGACTCTCTTGCGGCCACCATAGACAAAACATACAATCGACGTTTGAGATTAAGTTATCACATGAGTCATAGAAGTAGGATGTCATAGGTGAAAAGCACCAAGGTTAAAGGCTTTACGCTTATAGAGCTGGTTATCGTCATTATCATATTAGGCGTGATAGCAGTAACGGCGCTGCCTAAGTTTATCAATATTAAAGATGAAGCAGAGCTTGCCAGCTTTGAAACCTTAGGTGGCGCACTGATAAGCGCTGCCAATATGGCGCATATGAAGCAGCTCACCCAAGGGCTTGGGCCTAATGACTCAATTACAGTCAATGGCACTGTCATCAGCATGATAAATGGTTATCCAAGGGATGACTCAATAGGCTTATTAATCGATCTCGATGGTTTTACCTATCAACCTGCTACCGGCTGGTTTATTTGGGATGCAGCAGGTGTCAACAACTGCCGCCATGACTACAATTATGCAGGCTGGAGCGGTAACCCTACACCAGATAAACCCTATGTGCTAATCACTCGCGACGGCTGCTAAGCTGTTCCTCAAAAATACAAAAACGCCGAACGATTAACTTATTAGCTATTGTTCGGCGTTTATCGTTTTAGAGACGTTATCAGCTAAATTAGAACTCTTTTTCCATATCTTCATAGGAAGTATGGCGTACATCTTTACCCTTCACATAGTAAATAATGTACTCACAGATGTTCTTACATCTATCGCCGACACGCTCGACAGCGCGGGCCGCCCATAGCACATCTAGCACGCCAGGGATTGAGCGAGGGTCTTCCATCATATAGGTCATCAATTGACGAATAATCCCTTCATACTCTTTATCTAACTTAGCGTCTTCTTTATGTAGCTCAAAAGCCGCCTCTGCATCCATACGCGCCAACGCATCTAAGGTCGAACGCAGGGTGCGAGTTGCGTGACGGCCCATGCTCTCGATGCTAACCAACAGCGGCTGCTGATTGTTATGACGCTTATCTAGCGCCGCCTTAGCGATACGAGTACAAGAGTCGCCAATACGCTCAAGATCGGTAATCGTCTTTGAAATGGCGATGATCAGACGTAAATCACTGGCCGCAGGCTGACGCTTGGCAATGATACGAGTACACTCTTCATCGATGGAAACTTCCATACCATTGACTTTATGATCGCCCTTAATCACCTTTTGCGCTAACTCAGCATCTAATGATGCTAAGGCATCCAAAGACTGTTCAAGCTGCTGCTCAACCAAGCCCCCCATGGCGAGCACACGATTACGAATATCTTCCAGCTCGGCGTTAAACTGACCTGAGATATGCTTATTGAGATTCATGTTTTCCATTTATCAACCAACCTTATCAATGCTGCTCGGCGAAATTATCCGTAACGACCTGTAATATAATCTTCTGTTTTACGCTGTTTAGGCGTAGTGAATATGGTGTTTGTATCTGCATACTCGATCAGCTCACCCATATACATAAAGGCAGTTTGATCCGACACGCGAGCCGCCTGTTGCATGTTGTGGGTCACTATCACTACAGTGTACTTAGACTTAAGCTCAGAAATCAGCTCTTCAATAGTCAAAGTAGAGATAGGGTCGAGCGCCGAGGTGGGCTCATCGAGCAGCAGCACTTCAGGCTCGATAGCAATAGCACGAGCAATCACAAGGCGTTGCTGCTGACCACCAGAAAGACCAAAGGCATTATCATGAAGTCTGTCTTTGACTTCATCCCAAATAGCTGCGCCACGCAGTGAACGCTCTGCCGCTTCATCTAGCTTACGTCTGTCATTAATACCTTGCAGACGTAGACCATAAACCACATTCTCATAGATAGATTTAGGGAACGGGTTTGGGCGCTGGAATACCATGCCTACGTTGCGTCTAAGGGCAGCAACATCCACTTTCTTATCATAGATGTTTTGACCGTGTAGCAAAATCTCACCGTCGATATGACAGGTCTCAACCAAGTCATTCATACGGTTAATGCAACGGAGTAGCGTCGATTTACCACAACCACTTGGACCGATGAAAGCGGTAACTTGCTTTTTAGGGATCTTCATCGATACATCAAACAGTGCCTGTTTATCACCATACTTAAGATTAAGGTTGCGGATCTCAAGCGCCGTCTGCTCTTGGCTCAAATTTTCCAAGTCTAAAATATCGGTATTCATTACTGAGGAGTCTATAGAAATCATCTTTTTTCCTAATCACTTCAGGATAATCGTTAATTAATGCTCAAGCGAACGAAATTTTTCGCGTAAGTGGTTCCGCACGCTAATGGCCGTTAGGTTTAACGCCACAATGACAGACACCAGTAAAAAAGAAGTGGCATAAACTAAAGGTCTCGCCGCCTCAACATTGGGGCTTTGGAAGCCCACGTCATATATATGGAAACCTAAGTGCATGAACTTGCGCTCTAAATGGATAAAGGGGAAGTTCATATCAATAGGCAAGGTAGGTGCAAGTTTCACCACACCCACTAGCATCAGAGGAGCTACCTCACCCGCAGCACGTGCAACAGCCAAAATCAATCCCGTCATAATCGCAGGGCTGGCCATAGGAATAATAATGCGCCACAGGGTTTCAGCTTTAGTCGCTCCAAGCGCCAAACTGCCTTGACGTACCGAGCTAGGAATACGGCTTAGCCCCTCTTCTGTCGATACAATCACCACTGGCAGAGTCAAAATTGCCAAGGTCAGTGCCGACCAGATAACACCGGGTGAGCCAAAGGTTGGCGCAGGCAGGGCTTCAGGGTAAAACAGCTGATCCAGCGAGCCACCCACCATATAGACGAAGAAGCCTAAACCAAATACCCCGTAAACAATCGAGGGAACACCCGCAAGGTTAATGACCGCGATGCGGATCATCTTAGTAATTGGCCCTTTCTTGGCGTATTCGTGCAGATAAATCGCCGCAATCACACCAAAAGGCGTCACGATAACCGCCATCAACATGACCATAAATACGGTACCGAAAATCGCAGGGAATACACCACCTTCGGTGTTCGCTTCTCTCGGGTCATCGCTGACAAAGCGACCCACGCCTGTGAACCAGTGGCCAATTTTGCCGAAAAGCGACAGGTCGTTGGTATAGTTAACATCGATAATGGTATCAAGGCGCAGCGTTACTTCTTTGCCGCGCATATCTTTCACCACAACCGCATCTCTAGCGGCTTCATCTCTAAGTGCAAACAGCGCTTTCTCTAGGACGAGGTAATCGGCATTGAGCTTATTTTTCACTGCCTCTATTTCGGCTTGACGACTAGCCGTCAACTCACCATCGAGCTCATACTTTCTCGCCTTAAGACGCAGACGCTCAAGCTCATAGTTGATGGTACCAATATCCTGCTTTTGTAAGCTCAACGCTTCATCGGTTAAATCCACTGCACGTTCGATATGGGCGCTTAGTGTTTCAGCTAGATTGTCACTACTTAGACGCTTACCATTTTCAATCACGGCGACAGGGTAGCCATAAAAGTTACCGTTTTTGGTTCGCTCTAGTACCGCAATCTCTTTAGGCACAGAGCGAGAGACAATTTCAGTCTCCAGAATCCAACGAAAATCTAGACCCACAAATTCACGGTTACCCGTCTTAACCAGATAACGCTTTACCGTATCGCCAGGATAGGGATTAAAGCTGCGACCTGCGGCAATCAAACGCTCAGTTGGCACCTGCTCAGTATCATAAATCTCACCGATTAATACCGAGCGCTCGCCCTTTTCATTTTCCAGTTGCCACTCATAGACAGTCGCAGGCCAGAAATAACTCAAACCGCGCCAAGCAATCAGCAATAGCAAACCCAGTACGGCAATCAAACTGATACTCACAGCACCGCCTGTCATCCAGATCCATGGTGAACCAGACTTAAACCACTTACCCATTGCACAAACCTCTTAAGGCTAGAAGTGATAAATTAAAATGCATCATTAATCCCCTATTACAGCGAGCTATAGCGTTCACGCAGTCGCTGGCGAACCACTTCTGCAATGGTGTTAAACAAGAAGGTGAAAACAAAGAGTACAAATGCCGCAAGGAAGAGCACACGATAATGAGAGCTGCCTATAGCCGACTCTGGCATCTCAACGGCAATGTTGGCCGCTAAAGTACGCATGCCTTCAAACACGCTCCACTCCATAATTGCAGTATTCCCCGTTGCCATCAGTACAATCATGGTTTCACCGACGGCGCGGCCTACTCCCATCATCACAGCAGAGAAGATACCTGGGCTTGCCGTTAGCAGCACCACACGAGTCAGGGTTTGCCACTGAGTCGCTCCCAGCGCTAGTGAACCATTAGACAAATGACGAGGCACAGAGAAAATCGCATCTTCGGCGATACTGAAAATCGTTGGAATTACCGCAAAGCCCATGGCGATACCCACTACCAGTGCGTTGCGCTGATCAAAGGTGATACCTAGCTCATTGGTAATAAACTGGCGGGTATCACCGTCAAATAGGGCAATCTCGATACTTGGGCTCAACGCAAATGAAAGCCAACCGAGGAAACAGATAACAGGGACTAGCATTAGCTCTTGATAAGCCTCAGGTAGACGCTGCTTCCACTTAAGGGATAACTTACTCCAAGCATAAGCACTGACTAACACCCCCATGGGCACCAGCATGAGCATAACAAGAATACCCGGCAGATGGGATTCAATTAACGGCGCTAACCACAGACCCGCTAAAAAGCCCAGAATAACCGTGGGCAGCGCTTCCATAATCTCAATGGTTGGCTTAACCACGCTGCGAACAGATGGTGACATAAAGTATGCGGTATAAATGGCACCTGCTATTGCCAATGGCGTGGCAAAAAGCATGGCGTAGAAGGCTGCCTTCATGGTACCAAAGGCCAGCGGCATCAAGCTCATCTTAGCTTCAAAGTCATCAGAGCCTGAGGTTGATTGCCACACATATTGCGGCTCTGGGTAGCCTTCATACCAGACCTTTTCCCACATGGCGCTCCAAGAGACTTCTGGGTGCGAGTTATCTACCTCAAAGAAGTGCAGCTTATTGCCCGCTTCGACCACTAAGCCGTTTGATCTTGGGCTAAAGCCCATGGCCACAGGGTTAGCAATATCAAATTTCTGTTCAAACAACTTTCTTTGGCTGGTGGTATAAAGCAGTGACAGTTCACCCTGCTCACTGACCACAGCAAAACTTTTACGGTAAAACTCTGGGGCGCTAATCGCGATAGGAGGCAGCTCATCAAAACTGCGGATCTCTTGATACAAACGACCTTTATCACTACTGACTTGGAAGTACTGCACCACATCGCCAGAATCATAGGCAACCAGAATCGAACTAGCACCAGCAAGCAGGGTCACTTGAGTCACTTTCGAATTACCATGCTCTACATCGATAACCTGTAGCAGGCTTACCTCTTCAGCATCGCGAATATCGTAAACAAAGACTTTATTACCCGCCTGCAAAATTAACTGACGTTGATCCGGAGTAAGCAGTTGAGTGTCCACTTGCTCAGGTACATCGGGCAATAGGCTTTGATATGAAACCCACTCCACCTCCTCAGTCATCATATTCTCTTCACCTTCAAGGCGATTGATATGCCACTGAAGCTGACTGTCTTGATAAACAAAGGTCATCTGATCGCTAGCATAACTGTAAACAAGATGACTTAGAGCCTCACCCGCTTCATCAACCTGTAACGGTTCGACGCCCGCTGGATAACCTATTTTAGGGGTAATGGTTCTTTTGTTGTTGGGATAGCTAACGCCAAACTCAACGCTAGTAATGAGCACTTGGCCGTTACTCAAACCTAGAGCGAAACTTTGGTCACTCACAGATGCTGGCGCACTGCTCACTACAGTTACACCTTGAGGCAGTTGTGGCTGATGAGTTAACAGCAGTTTTTTGGTCATTCTGTCGTAAAACTCAACCTCACCTTTGTCACTCACACGGTAAAGGATCTCATTTTGCTCATCACTACCTATCATCAAGCTCTTATGTTGGCCAGTCTCTTGAGCTAAGCCTTGATCTGAGCCTGCTAGCTCAATTTGCGTCACACTGCGGATATCGGCGCCATCAAAGATGGGTTTTACCACATATAGCAAATAGAAAAATATCAATAGCAGAGCAACGAACACCATGGTGCCACCGATAGTGACGCCATATTCCGCAGCCTTATCCTTAAATGCCCTTTTGCCAGAGCTTTGCCCCATTAAAATATTACTTGGAGCAGAAACAGGCTGAGTGACCTGACTTTCCATTAAGAACCTCTATTATTAAATAAACAGCAGCTTTTACCGCTAGGATTATTGCCTTTGCTGTGCTAACAATATGCTTGTTTTACAGACAAATAGTCATCCCTACTTTAAGTGGTGCAGATTATATGACGCAAAGATGACAGTAGTGTTACATAAGCGTCTTTCATTTCGCTAGGAGTTTATTGTTCATGTCTCGATACCTTATTACGCTGCAAGTCCCTGATAGAAAAGGCCTAGTTGAACAAATTGCCCATGTGGTTAGTCGCCATGGTGGTAACTGGTTAGATTCTGAAATGCGTCATATCGACGGTATTTTTGCCGCCATCATGTTGCTTGAACTGCCAAAAGATCAATGGGATGAGATGCGCGAAGCCCTAGAATGCATCGAAGAGCTCACTCTCACTTTCTCGAAAACCGAGAAAGTCGCTAAACCTATGCATAGGCTTAGCTATAATCTTGTCGCCTACGACAGACCTGGGCTAGTTCATGACATTTCAAACATCATTAATGACTTAGGCATCAATATCGAGCAGTTCAGCAGCCAGTATGAAAGTGCCAGCCACACAGGGATTTCCATATTTAGAGCCACTATTGGCTTAAGCATGAGTAAGCCAAGCCTAGAAGATAAGCTTGCCGAATCTCTGTATACCCTAGGGGATGATGTGGTGTTGGATAAGCTGAGTAAATAGATCTTGGCAGGCCTTCAAATGAAGGCTAACAGCATTCTTTGCTAGGTTGCTTTGAGCAGCCAGCATCTCCACTATTCTGGAGCAGATATACCTGCTTCACCGTTTCGCTCACGCTGTACTTAATTAAGTCCGTTCACATTGATAGGTTACTTTAACCTATCGTCTATCCGTTTTTTTATGAAAAGATATTTGCCGTAGTTGTTAATTTATACGGCCATATAATGCTGACTTTATTAGCAAGAATGCTTAATCAAAAACATTTTACTTTCAGACAATTAATCCTTACAGTTCTTCATTATTTTGCATTTTAACTTATTTTGCCAAAATGAACACCACAATAGAGTTTAAGATAGATTACAGCTCTGCTGCTGCCAATATAGCTAGTAGCGCAGTTCTGTTCTTATTATGTTTATTATGCTGGATATTTTTTGACTCATTTTCTGGCAGCAGTGGACAAGGAAAGCTGATGTTTGTTGCAGGCGCATGCCCATTCGTTTTTCTACATTTTGTTTATCATTCATATATGCTGTCAACATTCCCAAAAAATATCCGAATAGAGTTAAATAACAACCTCATAATTATTGATAAAACTAAATACGACTTTTCAGAAATCTGGGGCATTGATATTTTTGAACATGAAAACGGTGTATTTTTGAAGATTCAACAATCCGCAGTGAATTTCATAGCTAATCGCGAGATTCTCTATAAGCCAGACATCACGATAGAAGAAATCAAAGAGAAAGTGTCCTCTAGCAGTAAAGTCTCCGTTATTTTGGAAGAAAAGATATCATAAAATTTTGCTGTGCTATAACAGGCAAAGTATATGGCCAAGTTAAAATCAGTTTTCACTTGGCCTTATGTTTGGCTCAGGCTTTAAACGCTTTGTGTTAAATAGCGGGGCGTCATTGGCTTGCTTGAACTGATTGTCCTTTGGATTTGACTAGGTATCTGAGTGGAACTTGGGAGATGAGCATGCCTAGTAACATAAGCCCGCAACCAAATAGGGCTCTGAGAGAAAGGCTTTCATCGAGGAACAAAATCCCCCCTATGGCGGCAAAGACAGTTTCTAAGCTCAATATGATGGCCACATGGGCTGGATGAGCTTTTTGCTGCGCCATCACTTGTAGCGTATAGCCGACACCGACAGACACTAGGCCTGCATATAGAATTGAGCCACTGGCGGCAATAGCGGCCTCTAGAGTTGGGCTTTCGATAATAAAAGAGACACCGAGACTTAACAGGCCGCAGGCGACGAATTGACAACAAGCTAGCACCACAGGTGCCACCTTTTTAGCGTAGTGATCCACCACCAAAATATGGGTTGCCCAAAAAAGAGCGCCGATAAGTTGTAGTGCATCACCATAGCCGATGCTCATATCATCCTTGATACTTAGAAAGAACAAACCTATTGCGGCAATAGCGCAGCCAAGCCATGTATTTAAGCCTGTTTTGTGCTTCAACAATAAACCTAATATCGGCACGATAACGATATACAAGCCGGTAATAAAACCTGCGTTTGCGGCTGTAGTATAGAGCAGTCCTACCTGTTGAAATGAGGCGGCAATAAACAGCACAAAGCCGACTATCAAGCCACCTTTGACTAACGCAGCCTTATCACTTTCACTTGTGTTCGCACCGCTGCTGATATCACTAGGCATATCACTATGCGCGTTGCTACTCACCTTACTATTAGCATCTGCACTAGCATGACTAAGTTGAGCCTGCTGACGTTTCTTCATCAACCAGATCAAAGGAAGCAAGCTGACCGCACCGACTAAAAAACGTATGCCATTAAAGGCAAACGGCTCCAAATGCTCCATGCCCAAACGCTGAGCCACAAAGCCCATTCCCCAAATAGCCGCAGCCAACAGTAGTAATAGATTCGCGTACAAGTGAGTTCCTCTTTTGATAGGGGTTGTTGATCTTTGCTGATTAGTTTTTGCGCTCAGTCAATGGCATTTTATCGCGGCGAACGAGATGTAGCTTAGCAATCTAAGTAAATGCTCGTTCAACAATGAGAAAATGCCATTGAGTCGCGCCCGAAGGGCAGCGTTTACAGCGCACTTCTACTGCGTTATCGCTTATTTATGTAGAGTAACTACACGGCACAAGCTCTGCCTTGTTTAAGCACGCTGTAAATTGCTGCAAAAACAACCTTGAAAGATCAACAACCCCTAAATTATTGTGATGACCGTACAGCCTAATACAAAGCATCAGCCGTGTCTAAACAAGCCGAGTATGTAAATGTCAGGATTAAAGCGCGCCCTAGACACTAAATCGCAACGCTCCATTTTACAATCGATAAAAACTATCAAAAGAGGCGATAATAAACTGATAGAATAATAGCGATACTAAAAATATAAATAGGTTATGTCATGCTAGGAACCTTGCGTAAGATGCGCAGCACGCTCGATGAGCACAATCAAGTCCAATACCAGCTGCCTATTGGCGAGCAATTACTGGATCTCAATCCTCTGATAGGGAAAACCTTAACTCTGACACACACAGGCAATATCTTTTGTAGTCACTGCGGCAAGAAGACCAAGAAAAGTTACTCCCAAGGCCACTGCTTTGTTTGTATGAAAAAGCTCGCCAGCTGCGACATGTGCATCATGAAACCTGAAACCTGCCATTATGAGCAAGGCACCTGCCGTGAGCCCGAGTGGGGACAAGATAACTGCTTTGTGCCCCACTATGTATATCTCTCTAACACCTCTAGCATCAAAGTGGGTATCACTCGTCATACTCAGCTGCCTACCCGCTGGATAGATCAAGGGGCAACTCAAGGCCTGCCTATCTTTAAGGTCGCCACACGCCAACTCTCAGGGTTAGTGGAAGTGGAACTGGCCAAGCTCATCGCCGATAAAACCAATTGGCAGGCCATGTTAAAGGCTAATGCCAGCGATATCGATCTAAAACAGAAAGCCACAGAGCTGCTGCCGCAAATCGAGAACAAACTCCATGAACTGGCAATGAATAAGGGCGAGTACAGTATTGAGAAACTCGATGAGCCTATTCAAGCGATTCACTATCCAGTAGAGGAATTTCCCACTAAGGTGAAATCCCATAACTTTGATAAAGAACCTGTGGTTACAGGTGTACTAAAAGGCATTAAAGGCCAATATCTGATCTTTGATACCGGCGTTATCAATATTCGTAAGTTTACCGCTTACGAAGTCACTGCTCACTAAACTAATGCAAAGTGCTTGCAAAGTGTTTTGTAAAGATTATCAAGGCCATGACAGCATATGTCATGGCCTTTTTGTTACTCATGCAAGTTAACTATTCAAATGCTAAAAATAAGCTCATGTTTTTATTAAGGTAAAACTAACACCTTAGGATGTTATGCAACTATTTGCCTAGTTCAAATCACTCCATTGGCGAATTAACAAACTGTTTTCATATGTAAATTCACTTTTAACATAAAAAGCAATCATTATCATTCGCAAAAACAATCAAACCTTGGAGAAACCATGAGAGCCTCGTTAGATAAAACAGCCTTAGCCGTTCGCTGTGCTTTATTATGTTCAGCCGTTAGCGTATTGCCACTCACCCTGCATGCACAAGAGCAGGAAACCGATGCCAATATAGAACGCATCATAGTGACAGGTAGCCGTGTGATTGAACGCATCGATGAGGTGCCCTCTTCGGTTACTGTCATCGATAGCAAGGCGCTGGCTCAAGAGATGCAAATCAGCTCTGAGCTACAAAATATGCTAGCGACAAGGGTACCCGGCATGGCACCCAGCACGGGAACCTCGAGCAACTCAGGTCAAACTCTTAGGGGCAGAAACGCACTTGTCATGATCGATGGCGTACCTCAATCGACACCGTTGAGAAATGGCTCCTTGGGTATTCGCTCTATCGATCCTGCAGTTATCGAGCGCATAGAGGTGATTAAAGGGGCAACCTCAATTTATGGTAACGGCGCCTCGGGGGGCATAATCAATTACATCACTAAACGCGCCGATAAGAACGCGGCTATTAGTGGTGAAATAGGGCTATCAAGCAAGTTTAGTGCGGTAAAATTTGATGATAGTGATGGTCACAGACTCGATCTCGACGTCAATGGCACTGTAGATCAATTTAGTTATGTGGTCAGTGGCGCAATAGAAAAAACAGGGCTGCAACGAGATGCCGACGGTGACATCATAGGTAAAATTTATGGTCTCTCGGAAGCGGAAGCCAAAAACGCCTTTATCAAACTCGGTTATCAGTTCGATAGCGAGAAAAAGCTCTCGGTGACATATAACTATTATGAGTCACAGCAACAAGCGGACATTATCGATGTCACCGGCAGCGTTAATACAGGCGTGAAAACCTATGCAGTTAAAAACACCACAGGCGAGAAGAGCCCTGGCGTACCTCAAGGGCCAACGGGTAACCGCAACCTGATGGTTAAATATGTCGATGAGGATATCTTTACCAACACCCAATTGACCTTGGATGGTTACAGCCAAACCATTGAAAACATGTTCTTCTTCTCTACCGCCCTTTCTAACCCAGAAGCGGGTTATGCTGGTGGACAATCTCTGATCAAATCCGATAAACAGGGCTTAAGGGTCAACTTCAACACCTTAGTCGATTGGGATAGTGTTGAAGCTAGCTTTGTCTATGGTATCGACTCCCTAAAAGATACAGGCTCTCAACCTCTGGAAGATGGCCGTATCTGGGTACCAGAGATGGATATGACTAACCTAGCAGTCTATCTACAAACCAAGTTTGTGATTAATGATGATTGGATTGTCAAAGCCGGTCTTCGCCGAGACGATGTCGACATTAAGGTAGCAGACTATGACACCCTAAGACTCTGCTCTTCCCCCACGACTTGCTCTGTGCCAGTGAGTGTAAAAGGCGGCACAGTCTCGTTTGAGTCGACCACCTATAACTTAGGTCTACGCTATAACTATGACGATGCGTTTAGTCCCTTTATAAGCTTCTCTCAAGGGGCAGATATCTCAGATCTTGGCCGTTTGCTGCGTACTGCGACCGTCACCGACATTACCCTTATCCATACCGAAGCATCGGTGACCGACAACTATGAAGTGGGCTTCTCGGGTCGTGTGGAAGATCTTAGCTATGAGTTTGCCGCCTATCGCAGCACCTCAGAATTAGGCACCAGCAACAAGTATGATCCTGTCACTGGCGTGTATCTGCCCGTTCGTGCGCCACAAAAGATTTGGGGCTATGAAGCACAAGTCAGTTATGAATTTAACTCAAATGTAAATGGCGGGCTGACCTATAGCTGGATCGAAGGTAAAGATACCGAGAAAGATGTGTATCTTGATGGCCGAACCATTTCTGCACCTAAGCTAACCGCTTATCTGAACTGGCAGCCAACGGACAATGCGAGTATCGGTTTAAGCTACCTGCATGTGGGCGATAGAAAACGCTTTGAACAAGTCGATGGCAAGTATGTTGGCGCCCAGGGTCCAATCTCAAGCTACAACCTTATTAACCTAAGCTCTAGCTATCAGATGGATAACTGGCTTCTCAGCTTAGGTGTCGAGAACCTACTAAATGAAGATTACTACTCGGCTCGCTCTCAAGCCTATACCTATTCGGGTTACAACACTAAAGGCTTAGGGACGACAGTGAATCTAGGTGTGAAATACAGATTCTAACTGTGCCTGCACACATCATGACTTAATAAACAAAGCCTGCGATTGATGACTCAATTGCAGGCTTTTGTTATATAGGCCTAAGTCACGCTAAATAATCATTGTGATTAACCAGATTACAGAGTATCGATTACAAACTGTTGATTGCAGGAACCGCTCTAAGCATACGGGTTATCGTAGCCTCATAGTTTCTTTGCTGCTCACTCTTGTCACGTTCAAAATCGGCATAGCCTTGCATTAACACGCGCCAATCTGGCTGTCGGTTAATACCTTTAAAGAGTCCTATTACCAAGGAGCCTTTTTCATAGCGCTGAGGATTCGCCGCTTGCTGCTTGGTTGCAGTTAAGCCTGCCACTAAGCCAGCTTTTGCCAGAATTTGATTATCACTCAAGCTCGATTCCATGGCTAAACCAAAGCCTACCAGAAAATCAGGCTGCTGATTCAGCCCCACCAACTGATAACCTTTACGGCCAAGCTCAGCATTTATCAGTTGCTTGCTCTTAGCTAAGACACGACTCGCCTCAAGTTGAGGGTGTTGTTTCACTATCGCCATTTCAGGATGCCAAGCGTAGCGTGTTGCCGACTTCACTATCGAGTGCACATCGCCGCTGGCCACTAAACCTGTGACGATAGCAGCCCTAGTTCTCTCAGGCTTAATTCTTTCAGGCTTAGATGTCTCAGACGTCGATGAACATGCGGACAATAAGCCAACAAACACCATAGCTAGAACCAGTGAAGCAGAATATCGACTCATCATTCCTCCTAGGAATACGCGAACTAATTAGGCAATTAACAATACCCTAAATAAGATGTACCTAAGCTGACATTTATGCAATTTATAGCGTTAAAATTCTCATCGAGTCCTACTTTTGCTTGCGACCTTATTCACAAGAATAGAATAATAGCCCTCACATGCCAGCAACCTAGTTAACCTCAGTCTTTATGGAACTTATTCTCGCCATCGCTCTGTTTGCTTTTTCATCTGGAATCACCCCAGGGCCAAACAATATTATGCTGATGACGTCAGGGGTTAACTTTGGTATCAAGTCTAGCGTCCCTCACCTTTTGGGGATCTGTATCGGCTTTCCTAGCATGGTGCTCGCCATAGGACTTGGAATGACAGCCCTGTTTACCGCTTTCCCAGAGTTACATACTGTTATTCGCTATCTCGGGATCGGCTATATGCTCTATCTCGCCTATCTGATTGCTAGTGCTAGCAGTCAGCTTGAAGGTAAGACTAAACCTAAGCCCTTAAGTTTTATTCAGGCGGCAGCCTTTCAATGGGTTAATCCCAAAGCTTGGGTGATGGCTTTAGGCGCAGTGGCCACCTTTACCAGTATGCAGAGTGCGCTTGCACCTCAAGCACTCACTATAGCCCTAGTATTTATGACAGTAGCTTTTCCCTGCGCATTAGTCTGGCTCTACTTTGGGCTGTTACTCAAGAAACTGCTGCAATCGGCTAAACACCAGAGACTTTTTAATATCACAATGGCGCTATTGCTTGTGATCTCAATCCTGCCTATGATGGCTTCTTAAATGGCCAATCACCCGCAAGTTCCTATAACCATTATGTCAGCAGAGCAAACTTTGAATCATCCTGATAACGACTCAAATAATATTATTAAGCACACTCGCAACTGGGTCAGCCAAGTTATCGTGAAATACAATATCTGTCCCTTTGCCCGTAAAGAGGTCGAGAACAACAGCATAGGCTATAAGCTGGTTGAGCATTCGCAAATCGATAAGGCTTTAGAGGAGTTTCTGCTTGAGTGTGCTCATCTATCTGAACAACCAGAAATAGAAACTAGCTTAGTGATTTTCCCCCAAGGTTTTGACACCTTTGAACGCTATTTAGATCTACTCGATTTCGCCAATGAGCTGATTATCGAGCAAGGTTATGAAGGTGTATTTCAGCTAGCCAGTTTTCATCCTGACTATTGCTTTGAAGGCGAGAGTCACGATGATGCAGCCAACTATACTAATCGTTCACCTTATCCCACCATACATATCATACGAGAAGCCAGTATCGAAGCTGCGCTAGCAAACTATCCTCATCCAGAGACCATTCCACAGCGAAATATCGACTTTACCCGTAAAAAAGGCGCCGAATTTTTTCAGCACCTGCTGACCCAATGTATGCGGCCGAAAAGCTAAGCATGACTCTTAGCGGTTAGCTCTTAACCGCTAAGTTAATATCCTGCTGATGACAAAATGCCTTAAGCTGTGACAAAGGCATCGGCTTAGCAAAATAGAAACCTTGAACTAAATGACAGTCTAGCTCCTGTAAAAACTCTACTTGCTGTGGGTTTTCCACCCCTTCTGCCACGACTCTTAGGTTCATAGCGTTGGCCATAGAGATAATGGCATCCACCAACTGATTAGCCTCGATATCATTAGGAATATCATTGATAAAGGCTCTATCAATTTTTAGGGTATCGAAAGGGAATTTACGCAGATAACTCAGAGATGAGTAGCCAGTACCAAAATCATCAATAGCAATTCTTAGCCCCATTTCATGCAAGGCATCAAACACTAACTGGCTATTATCTGTATTTTCTAATAGCGCACTCTCGGTTATCTCTAATTCAAGCTTATTGGCTTCTAACCCTGACTCAGCAAGCACTTGTGCAACATTGGTGACTAACTCTGCCTGTCTTAATTGATAACTGGAGACATTTAAGGAGATATAATCTGGCATAGAATCCTTATCTTCCCACTCCTTAAGATCGTGACACACACGTTTCATCACCCACCAGCCAATATCCGTTATCATGCCTAGACTCTCAGCAAGGGGAATAAAATTAGCCGGTGAGACTTGACCCAATTTAGGGTTAAACCAACGTAACAAGGCTTCCGCACCGACGACCCGCCGTGTTTTCACATCAATCAGTGGCTGATAGTTAAGATAAAATTCGTTATTGCTTAGGGCCTGACGTAACTCTTTTTCCATGACTAAGCGCGCTTTGACTTTCTCATTCATCTGCGCGGTATAGAAACGTAAGGTATTACGCCCAGCTTTCTTACATTGATACATGGCGGCATCGGCGTTTTTAATCAATGACTCAAAGTCCTCACCATCATCTGGACACATAGCAATCCCTATGCTGGCACCTATGGCAACTTCATGATTCCCTAACATGACAGGATGATTAAAGGAATCCAGCAGCTTCTGAGCCACATTCTCTGCATCTGATGCATAGCTCAAACCAGAAAGAATAATAGTGAACTCATCACCACCAAGCCTAGCAACTGTATCCCCCTCGCGAACACAGGCGGTTAAACGACTGGCAACCTCTTGTAAAAACGCATCACCAGCGCTGTGGCCAAAACTGTCGTTAACCTTCTTAAAGTCATCAAGGTCAATCAACATCAGCGCCACCTTCTTCTTAGTACGCGCAACCGAATCTAATGCCCTTTGCAGGCGGTCAAAGGCTAGGCCACGATTAGGCAAGTCGGTTAACTCATCGTAATTGGCCTTATGAAAGAGCTCATTTTGATAGTTCTTTTGTTCGGTCAGATCGGTAATGCTGGTGATTAACGCCATGCCTTTACCATAACTGACCTGCTGGGATGACAGTACGCCCCAAAACTCTTCGCCTTCAGCTTTTTTCATTCTTAGCTCAAAGCCTTCGACACGATTGTTCATGCTGACTTTTAAAGCGAACCTTTCCCTATCTTTAGGCTCACCGTAAAACTCTATTGTCTTATGACCGACAAGCGCACCTGCCGCAAAACCCAACAACTCTTCAGCTCTAGCATTGGCATAATAGATCTCCGACGTTTTAGGGTCGGTAATCACAATCGCCATGGGGGATGCTTGAGCAATAGAGCGAAAATGCTGCTGAGACTGCAATAACGCTTTACCCGTGCGCCAATATCTATTGCTCTCTCTATACTGCAGCCAGAAACTTAAACAGATGCCGAGCACAAATAGCGCAGTCACTAAAATCAACCACTGAATATTGTCACTCAATCCGGCTTTCTTGCTACTTAGGCTAACCCAAAGACTATTATTAAGTGGCAACACAGAAGCGGCTTTAGAAATAAGCTCACTATTAGTTTGCGTTTTATCCGCAACCAAGACTTCACCGGATGCATCTAGCACACTGATGTAGTATTTATCACGCATACGCTGGGTTGCGACATTCTCCAGTAATTTACTGATCGAGTAGACACCACCTAGGGTTCCCTTAAACTGGCCGCCGTAAAAGATAGGCACATAAATCTCAAAGGCAGGTTTACCTTGGATTACGACAAACGGCTTAGTGTAGACAGATCTGCCTAAATTCTTCGCTAATCTAGATGCACGCTCGGGCTCAGGCAGTGACAGGGTTAAGCCTATCACTTGTTTATTAGCTTCATAGGGAGTGGTATAGCGAATAACAAATGCATCGTCAGCCAAGGTAATATTAATCAAACCTGGATGGTCTTTGACGTACTGCTCCCCTTTTTCAACAAAGCCTTGAGGTAACAAAGTTTGTTGACCTATCTCTTGGGCTAAAATCTCAAGGTAAGCCTTATCTGTGTCTAGCTTTTGCTCGATTGCTGAGCGAAGTGTACGTAAATCACGCCCTAACTCGACCTCTTGGCTAGTTGCATTATTTCCCTGCAGATACCAATAAAACGCCATACAACCTAAAATAGTGGCTACTGAAGCAACCGTGGGTGCAATCCAAGTTGGAGGAGCATGGCTACCTGAGTCTTTAAAGTCAGGAACTAGGCTAGTGACTGAGTATTTGTTCTCACTTGCCGATATTTCTGCCAATTTTTCTGCGCTATTTTTCGATAGTAATTCATCGATTTTACGGCTCGATGCTAGGGTAAAGCCAAATAGCAGAGTAATAAAGGCTAAGGATAAGAGTCGAAAAATGTTGAGCTGAGTCGTCAATCTCTCCTCAATAATGGCTGATGGTGATGCGATAAACCATCTATCTTGAGGAAGCTCAATAACTTGAACCATATCAGACTGCTCAAATAATTGAGGATCACCATAAAATACGCCACCACGCTCACTCTTCAAGGCAAAATTAAACATGAGGTCGTCATCGACCAGCTCAGCCTCTTTAATCATGGCACTGATATCGAGTACTACCGCCACTAAGCCCCAAAATTCACCTTGGTTAAAAATTGGCAAACGAGCCACCAACCCCAAACCACCTTGGCGTAATTCATAGGGTGGTGACACCACAATATCACGGGTTTCCACCGCCAAGGTCGCAGCATCAAACACATCGGGTTGAGATTGAGCAAACAGATTATGATCTAAAGCAGCTTCATTGGATCTCAGAGGATAAATCAAATCGACTACGCCACCTGGCGCTATGCTAAAACCACGAATACTTTTGGTAGAGGCATGTAGTCCGGACAAAAAACTCTGCAATTTGCTTCTATTTAGCTCAGCAGAGGGACCAAGACCATTCAAATCTTTATTGATATAGCTAGCTAATCCATTAAGCAAATCTATTCGCTGATGTAGCACCATAGAAAGCTCTTTAGCATGGGCTCTTAAATGACTTCTTGCCTCTTGTCTTTGCCCATCATAAAGGTAGCCACTGTACCAGAGTGAAACCTGCCACCAAATCACTAAGGTAAGCCCCAAAAGCGCTGTGATAATGATATTACGCCTAGCAACAAAAAAAGCGATGAATCTGTTCATTTATACCGGGTTTATACTCTTCTATTTATTAGGAAGTTAACTAAAAAGAAACTCAGCTAACTTCTGCTTGAACTAAGATAGCAGACAACTCGCTCACCCTATGAGCTAGAATTAAGTGTAACAGACTTGTAATCCAAAAGTTTAACCCAATAAAGCGCTAGCTGTTACAACTAGCTTATGAGACAATTCTGCCGATGAAATACTATCAACACTTTCATAAAGCCCCCGTAAGGGTAGTACGTATTAGCAAGCAGCGTTTCAAGCTGAGACTTAAGCGGGATCTGCTGATCCTTAAAGTTGCCCTTGCCCAAGAAAAGCAAGAAACCAAAGAGATGCTGATCACCTACAAACGCTACACCCAAAGGCAAGCAAGCAAACAAGAGCTCAAACAAGCAAATCAACAGTTTGGCGATATTCTTAAAGGCTTAAGTTTAGGCGTAGTCGCTGTGCTGCCATTTGCCCCCATCACACTTCCTTTGGTTGTAAAGCTAGCAAAGCGACTCGGTGTGGATGTTTTACCAAGCTCTTTTAATCAGCCCAGTGATAAGCAGCTAAAACAACAAGCTGAATAAACCCCTTCCCCGCTAACCTAGGTTCACCCATTCTGTCCCTGATACCTGAAGGGAATAAAAACTGCCTAAAGCCTTGCTCAATCAATACCATATTGCTAAGAATTGATATAACCTATAGCCAGCATTTTCATCAATAACAATGAGTTTAAAATGTCCGATCTATTAATCAGTGGCACCCAAGGCATCCCCTTTTATATTCTTTCGACCCAAGGCTACCAAGACTGGCTAGAAACCCAAACAGAGCAGGTACAAAATTGGTTAAGAAATACCGATTTTGATGGTAAAGGTTCAAACGTTATTCCAAGCCCAGATGGCAATATTCAAAGTGTTATTTTGGTGACGGATGAGCCTGACTCCTATTGGTCCTGCGGGGACTTAGTGAGTAAATTGCCCTCTGGTCAATACCAACTTCAAGCCAATGAAGCACAGTGCAAAGCCGCGGCATTTAGCTGGGGGCTTGGCGCCTATCAATTTGATCGTTATAAGCAATCAGAAAAAGTTTGGCCACAACTTGTATTGCCAAGCCAAGCGATGGCCGATGATGTTAATAAGTTTGTTCGCGCCGTGGCTAAAGTGAGAGACTTAGTAAATACTCCCGCTGCCGATATGATGCCGCAACACCTGGCCGAAACGATGGAAGCCATGGCTAACGAGTTTGGCGCTCAATTTAGCCAAGTGGTTGGCGACCAACTATTGGATGAAAATTATCCAACCATACATATGGTCGGGCGCGCCAGTGCCAATAAACCTAGACTATTAGACTTAACTTGGGGCGATGAGTCTGCTCCCAAAGTCACCCTAGTTGGTAAAGGGGTGTGCTTTGATTCAGGTGGACTCGACCTTAAGCCTGGCGCGGGTATGCGCCTAATGAAAAAAGATATGGGGGGAGCCGCCCATGTTATCGGTCTTGCTCAGCTCATTATGGCTCACAAGCTGCCAATTAGACTCAGGGTGCTAGTGCCTGCGGTAGAAAATGCGGTATCGGCCAATGCCTTTAGACCTGGCGATGTGATTACCACTCGCAAAGGGCTCACGGTAGAGATTGATAATACAGATGCAGAAGGTCGCCTTGTACTGTGTGACGCGCTAACCGAAGCCTGTACAGAAAAGCCTGAAACCATTATCGACTTTGCCACCTTAACTGGCGCTATGCGTATCGCACTCGGCACTGAACTGCCGGGCTTTTTCAGTAACGATGAAGACTTGGCAGCTGGAATTATCGCAGGCGGTAAGCAAGTACAAGATCCTGTTTGGGAAATGCCACTACATGCGCCCTATAAAGATCTGCTGAAATCCAATATCGCCGATCTATCAAACTGCGCCACAGGTCCTTTTGGCGGAGCGATTACCGCAGCTCTTTATCTGCAAGCTTTTGTCGATTCAGATATCAGTTGGACCCACTTCGATGTGATGGCGTGGAACAACCGAGCCCTACCTGGTCGCCCTATCGGTGGTGAAGCCTTTGGTATTCGCGCCGTATTTGAGCACCTCAAGAACAAATACCAGTAATCTTGGTCAAGATTAAATAGTAAGCTCCTTTGCTCTATCGGCAAAGGAGCTTTTTTATTAGTAATCCTTATAATACAAACCATTACTGGTAATTACCTGCAAATTATGGCATATCAATACTCAAGAAATGATTATCTTGCCATGTTGGTTATTTAGCCATCTTGAGAGAATGGTCAATTCTAAAAATTTGTAAATTTACCCTACACTTGTATTTATGAGCCTAGAAGAAAAGCAACAGCTGTTAGTCGAGCAGTTGATTCCATTATCCATGGAGCCTAAGTTCCACGAAGTATGCGATCGTCTATTAGCAGATGAGTCCATGTCGAGCCGATTTTTGATCAAAATGGAATTGGGTCGCCTTACCGCAGATTGTATTAGGGTCATAGACTTAAGAAGTCGCAATGACTTACATTGTGCTGAGTTCATTACAGGACAACAAAGACACTATATCGATGACCTCACCAAAAACACATTTAAGCAGGCTTTAGCCAAGTATCAAGGTCGGTATACCACAGGTGTCTATGAACAAGTCATAGAAAGCATTAAGGCAAGGCGACAACAAAAAGGCCAAACTCAAACACCAAGTAATCTTGCCTCTACTCAGCTCACATCGGGAGTCAATCTTGGGCGCTATACCCAAAGAACCGAAGAGCGGATGAATTACAGCGTCAAGATCACCGTTGCTCAGCCAAATCTAGGCCCCTATGATGCGGTCACCTTAGATATCTCTGTCTCTGGCGCCCGTATTAAAGTGCCGATGGACTGTAAGCTAGATCTCAATCAAGCTTTACACATCCACTTCACAGAGCTTGAAAAAGAGTATTGTTTTGATGAACTATCAAGGCCGATAGCCTACGACATAGTCAGCCAGAGCATTGTCAATACACACCAAGTTCTCGGCCTAAGACGTCTCGAGGGGAGTCAGGCATTTTCCAAAATGCTCTCAAATCTAATTACTGGCTATAAATTCAGATATAAGGTCAATATCAATGACTTATATCGAAATATCCCTGGCTTAAATATAGAGCTTCACTACTTAGCTCATATGTCTC
Source organism: uncultured Shewanella sp. (assembly GCA_947503555.1). Lineage (GTDB taxonomy): Bacteria > Pseudomonadota > Gammaproteobacteria > Enterobacterales > Shewanellaceae > Shewanella. The sequence goes on along the minus strand of CANNEE010000013.1, from coordinate 94,917 downwards.
ATATGCCACTGTTTATTAGTGAAGCTAGCAGTCAATTTCATATTAGCCATAAATTATTGACTCAGAAAAACCGGGACACTCTCAACTACTTTCTCGATGAGAACAATGTCAGTCAACTCTCTGCCATGCTTACACCAGCAAGACTTAAGCGACTGCTTGCAGGGCAAAGTGAACAAACAGAAGAGCTGTTCTATTGCTTTACCTTTAACGCCAAAGGCAAGCTCTATTTCTATTCAGCCAGCTTAACCGAACTGTCAGAACAGAAACTCATGCCGCTGTTCTTCAATTTCGGCGCGAGTAAAGCGAGTTGGCGCGTGTTTCAAGTTACAGTGCAGGCGCTATCCCATAAACAGGGCTATAGAAACAAGTTACTGCCAGGTGACAACAGTGACTACTCAGCATTGACCCGCAGCCAAATACAAAGATTTAGCCATCAACTACTGTTAACTGATATCACCAACCCCAACCAAATTAGCAATTATCAGTCGTGGCAACACAAGGAAAATCCAAATCAACTTAAATGCTTCGCTCAAGAAAAGCTTAAGCGTGACGTCATCAAAGCGGTATCACTTCATGAGGTAGATAAGCGCCAAGAAACTCGGTTTGCCCTTAAGACACTGGTCAATATCACCCAAGGAAAAATAAAAGCCAGAGGAATTACCTTAGATATCTCAAGCATGGGATTACAGGTCAATTTAGATGACCCAGTAGAATTTGATACTTCAACACCTATTGCGATTAGCCTACCTAAACTTCAACACTTGAGTAAGACGAATAATCTTCAACAGCTGGCCTATAAGATCGTCCGAATTCGCTCAGGGAATACATTACTTCACCTAAGCGCTATTCTTGAGCCGCCACCTCACCCAGGAGTTGAATTTCTTAAACGCCTCATAGAGAGCAATAGAACCAAGCTTAAAGCACTATCAGAGGCCAATTTAGAATTTAAAGAGATTGCCGAAGGGCTAAAGAACTTAGCCCTGAGACAGCTAAGCGCCCTGCCCTTTGCCGTGACTAAAACCGACAAATTAATTCACATTAGTGAATTAGCCATCAATCAGGTCAATAGCAATCTAGCCCACTGCTTTAGTGCCCATCAAGTCAATGCAGAATTGGCAAGTGATGAAGAGTTTTTTGATTTAAATACTCTGCTCACTCCCGAGCAGTTTGAAAAAGTCATTCTGGAGCCCATTAGTTCCCATAGACCTAATGAGTCTATGCATTATTTTGAGCTTTTTCTTCGCTATACCAGCAGTATTAGCAGTCCCTTTTCCATCAGTGAGTCGATACTCGTAGATGAGTTAACCACAACTCAGGCTCAAATTAACTTTATTCACCAAGCAAAGTTAAAAGGGCAGTTTAAGGCAATTCGAATCGGTATTGCTCCCTGCAATACCACTAGCCTTAAACATGTCACCCAAGAGCTAAACTATCTCTCAATTCATGCCCCTAACAAGGCAAAGAAGCTTGAAGAGAAGCTATGGAATATTCAAGGCATAGGCGAGCTCATCGATATTACCCATGTAGTACAACAAAGGTATGGACCTCTCAATCAAAAATAGCCTGAAGATGGGGTAATGCCGAAACAAAAAAGCCAAACATGATGTTTGGCTTTTTTGTGATTCAACCTAGAGCGAAACCGCCTTACTCTTCGACACCTTTACTCTTAAGGAACTCATCATAGGTCCCTTTAAAGTCTGTCACGCCATCGGCAGTGATCTCGATAATACGGTTTGCCAAAGATGATACAAAGGCGCGATCGTGACTGACGAAGAAAAGCGTACCTTTATACAGCTCAAGGGCGTTATTTAGCGACTCAATCGACTCCATATCTAAGTGGTTGGTCGGTTCATCCATCACTAGAATATTAGGCTTTTGCATCATCATCTTGCCAAATAGCATCCGGCCTTGCTCACCACCCGATAACACCTTAACCGATTTCTTGATGTCTTCGGCGCTAAATAGCATACGTCCTAGGAAGCCACGTACAGTCTGATCATCATCTCCTTCTTTACGCCACTGGCTCATCCACTCAAATAGCGTCATATCATTTTCAAAATCAGCCGCATGGTCCTGAGCGTAGTAGCCTATGCTTGAGTTTTCAGACCATTGAATGGTGCCTGCATCTTGAGGTAAATCGTGGATAAGGGTTCTGAGCATAGTGGTTTTACCCACGCCGTTTTCACCCAAAATCGCAATACGCTCACCCACTTCAGCAATCAGGTTAAAGTCCTTAAATAGCGGCTCCTGCTCAAAACCTTTAGCTAACTGCTCAACCACTAGCGCATTACGGAAGAGTTTCTTCTCCTGCTCGAAACGAATAAATGGATTGACGCGGCTAGAAGCCTTAACCTCTTCAAGCTTAATCTTATCAATCTGCTTAGCACGAGACGTCGCCTGCTTAGCTTTTGAAGCGTTAGCAGAGAATCGAGCAACGAAGCCTTGAAGCTCAGCGATTTGTGCCTTCTTCTTAGCATTATCTGACAGCAAACGCTCACGGGCCTGACTCGCCGCCGTCATATACTCATCATAGTTACCTGGATATACACGCAGCTCACCATAATCGAGATCCGCCATATGGGTACAAACAGAGTTTAGGAAATATCTATCGTGCGAGATAATAATCATGGTGCTGTTACGCTGATTGAGGATCTCTTGTAGCCAGCGAATCGTATCGATGTCCAAGTTGTTGGTCGGTTCGTCAAGCAGTAGTAAATCAGGATCTGAAAACAGAGCTTGAGCCAGCAATACCCTTAGCTTCCAACCCGGTGCAATCTCGCTCATAGGGCCAAAATGTTGCTCCAGCGGAATACCAACACCCATCAATAGTTCACCTGCACGAGACTCTGCGGTATAACCGTCCATCTCGGCAAACTCCATCTCTAGCTCAGCAACTTTAATACCTTCCTCTTCACTCATCTCAGGAAGTGCATAAATGCGGTCGCGCTCCTGCTTAACTTGCCAAAGCTCTTTATGCCCCATGATCACAGTATCGACCACACTGTACTCTTCATAGGCAAACTGATCCTGGTTCAGCTTACCCATGCGTTCATTGACATCCAATGAGACGTTACCACTAGTTGGCTCTAACTCACCGGCAAGGATCTTCATGAAAGTGGATTTACCACAGCCATTAGCACCGATTAAACCGTAACGGTTTCCGCCACCGAACTTGACTGAGATATTTTCAAACAGCGGCTTAGAGCCAAACTGCATGGTGATGTTAGCTGTAGTGATCAAAGCGTTATTCCAAGTAGAGTTATCGCGCACGCACTTAAGCTCAAGGCGAATACCGCCTTAGCGCATGCAACTAAAATAGGGGGAAAATTAAGCGCGCAACTATACCAGCTTATGGCAATTTTTCAACAACAAGAGACAGGCTTATTGGCTCGCGGCATCCTTGGGCAGAGCCGCTCCATTTTCCAATTTGAGTGGCTGAATATCATCTATAGTCTTAATACCAAAGACTTGGGTAAAGAAAGACAGCTCGGCATTCAAACTCTCAATTCTATGCTCAAGACTCCAAAAGCCATGCCCTTCACCTTCAAATGCGATATAAGCAGAAGCGACGCCCTTGCTTTTCAAGGCATTAAAAATTGCTTTAGATTGCCTTGGAGGGACAACAGGATCTGCCATCCCCTGAAGCAATAACATAGGTTCTTCAAAACCTTGTAGGTGATGAATGGGTGAGCGCTCAAAATAATCAGACTGATTTAAGGGATAAGGACCCACTAATTGATCTAAGTAGCCTTGCTCAAACTTATGGGTATCTGCGGTTAATTGCTCTAAATCACTGACCGCCGCATAACTTACGCCTGCGGTATAAACATCATGCTGAGCGAGTGCTGATAACACAGTAAAGCCACTGGCACTACCACCTCGAATCCCTAACATTTTAGGGTTAACTCGCTGCTCTTTGACAAGGTACTTAGCGGCATTAACGGCGTCCTGTACATCGGCGATACCCCATTGCCCATACAAGCTGCGTCGATATTCACGACCAAAGCCACTACTACCACGATAATTTAAATCCAATACGGCAAAGCCTCGGCTGGTCCAAAATTGAATATCAGCTCGATAAGTCAGACTCGCTTTCCAAGTCGGGCCACCATGAACAAGAACGAGTAACGGCGGCAAGCTTCCTTTAAGCCCTACATATTCGGGATTTTTAGGTGGATAGAAGTAGCCATAACTACGACTGCCACCACCGGTTTCAAAGCTAATATGTTCAGGCTGAGAAATATAACTAGGGTTAAAATCCGATAAAGTCGGCGCATACAGCAACTCAACGCCTCGACCATTGACTCTATAAAGGCCTTTTTCAGGCGTAATCTTTCTTCCGATAAAGTAGACCACGCCATCATTGTATATAACGTGAGAAATCTCGCCAAAGTCTGCTGCTATCGGCTCTGCGATACCCGAATCTAAAAAGATTCTGATCAACAGCGCTTTGCCCTTCTTATTAACATTGGCAATCACTGTATTTGGCGTTTCAAAGGCATAAAAGTGGTGCCCCATACGCCACTCTGGAATCGCCATTTCTGCTTGGATGGGGTAAACATTGACGATCTCTTTACCTTCTACGCAATAAAGATTCCACCAATTATTAAAGTCTGCCACAAAATAGAGCTGACCATCTGGGCTATACATGGGCTGGTTAATTGAGCCTTTGGGAGTAGCGACCTTCTCGATGCTATGTAGACGCCCCTTCTTGTCCAGTTTCCCCTGCCACAACTGAGTCTCATCCCAAGGCATATTGGGATGCTCCCAGGTGATCCAAGCCAACTTACGATTATCGGGTGATATTGCAGGGGCTGAAATGAAATCATGACCAGAAACAAAGGTCGCTCCTTCTCCTGGTACGTTTAGGTTTACAGTGACTAAACTTGCCTTTGGCTCACCTTCTTGACGATGATCTTCCCTAACGCAAATTAATCGTGAACCTAGAGGATAAGGGATACAGTTAGCATGACGAGTATCTTTCGGAGTTAGTGCTTTGGGCGCTTGATTTGGTGCAATGCGGTAAAGGAGTTGATCACTCTTTTTCGTTGCAAACAGGCTCTTACCTATGCCTAAAAAGGGAGCGCCGCCATATTCATGCACACGAGAGCCGATGTTAAAATCAGGGGAAACAACTGAAGTAACGCTGCCATCATCCTCTAGGCGACTGACCCCTACTTTACCGCCCCAGGTACCTTGGGACTCAGAAAAATAAATTGCACCACCGACACTTTGTAGCTCAACAACATTGTCCGACTGCCCATAGACATCCATAGGTGTCAGTGGCGAAGACCAACTACCGTAAGGTGCCTCAGTAGGCTCAACCTCTTCAGCGACTATGATCAGTTCTTTGGTGGGTTCAACCTTCACATCACAAGCAGTTAAAAGCAGCGTAAGAAAAATAAATACAACACTTGTACTAACAACCAAGTTTTTCACACTTATTCCTCCCTTAAACCATTAACGACCGATAACTCAAAGGTTAAACTTATTGTAAAACCACTTTCTGACTGCTACTTGCTGCTTACGAGTCAAACCAAAATAGATACACACCCAGGGCGACAGCAAACTATACCAACTTAAATTTACCGTTGGCTGGCCTGTAAACATAAGATACAGAAAACCAGAGTAAATTACGACTACTCCGCAGATACCTATAAACAATAATATCTGTTTAAACAGAGTAATAAGTTGTGTTAGCCCCACTGAAAACCTCATAGTATGACTGCAAATGCAAAAATTAAGCGCCAGCCTTAACCTCATAGTTGCACTCTATACTAGTCAATAAAATACCTTATAAATCCTGAAACTAGTATCAACAGGGTGCCGGATTATTGTTAATTTTAGTCACAATGTCAAAACCCAAATAGTAAGAAATTGTGCATAAAAAAACAGAAACCATATCAGTAGGTTTCTGTTTTTTATTTGGTGCTCTTGCTCTTGACTAGATGCGAATGCCGCCATCAATCTCAAAGATACGACCGTTCACATAATCATTTTCGATAATGAATTTTACAGTAGAGGCAATCTCTTGAGCTTGACCTAATCGCCCTGCAGGGATCATCTTAGTCATACGCTCCATCGCCTCAGGCTTCATCGCCGCCGTCATTTCAGTTTCAATCACACCCGGTGCTATGGCAGCACTACGGATATTGTAACGCGCAAGCTCCTTAGCCCAGCCCACAGACATAGCGGCAACCCCTGCCTTTGACGCAGCATAATTAGACTGGCCCATATTGCCAGCTTTGGCTAAGCTAGAGATATTGATAATCACCCCTTCCTGACCCGATTGGATCATAGCCGCTGCCGCTTCTCGACCACACAGGAAGCTTCCTGTTAGGTTAACATCGATAACCGACTGGAACTGGTCGAGGGACATACGCTCATATACTTGACCTTCTTTAGCCTTAAGCAACATACCATCACGCAATATGCCAGCATTGTTAACCAGTACGTTAACTTGACCAAAGTCTTCAAGGATAAAATTAAAAGTGGCGAACACATCTTCTTCATCCGTGATATTTACTGCATAGCCCTGCACTTCGGTATGCACAGCCAGTTCGACGCAGGCTTTTTCCAGCTTCTGTTGATCGACATCGATAAGCGCCAATTTCGCTCCGGCCTCGGCCAGTGTGCTTGCCATCGCATATCCCAAGCCACCAGCACCACCGGTAATGACAACAACCTTATCTTTTACATCCATCGAATTACCCTTTTTTATTAAACTGTTCAAAAATACTGGAAAAATCACGTCGGCCATTGCCTTGGCGCCCATGATTGACATATAAACTACGGGCTAATGCGCCCATTGGAGTGCTTGAGTTAGAAGCTAAAGCCGCTTCCTGTGATAGCCCTAAGTCCTTCACCATCAAGTCAACCATAAAGCCACCTTGATAATCATTAGAAGAAGGAACCGATTCCATCACACCTGGACAAGGATTATATTTATCTAGCGTCCAATTACCACCACTACTGACTTTCATGATATCCGAAAGCACTTTAGGATCTAAACCATTATCGAGTCCCATCTGCAGCGCTTCAGAGGTGCCAATCATTAACACCGAAAGCAGCATATTATTGCAGATCTTTGCCACCTGACCCGCGCCCGCTTCGCCTGCATGGAAAATATTCGCTCCCATTGCATTAAGCGCTTGTGATGCTCTATCAAATGCGCCATCACTGCCACCACAGATGAAAGTCAAGGTACCCGCTGCGGCGCCAGCTGTACCACCCGACACAGGCGCGTCGATAAATTCAAGCCCCTTCTCAGCGGCCGCACTGGCCACCGCGCGAGCACTTTGCGCATCGATAGTCGAACAATCGATTAGCAAGGTATTCGCTTGTACCACATCAATGATTCCTTGTTGCTCATCACTGCCCATATACAAGCTGCGAACATGCTTTCCTGCTGGCAACATGGTTATCACTATATCTGCGCCCGCTGCTGCGCCGCAGGCACTGCTGGCGGTTAATGCGCCTTGTTGAGCCAAGGCTTGCATCGCCTCAGGCACGAGATCAAACACCTTAACGGTAAAACCCGCTTTAAGCAGGTTTGCCGCCATAGGACCACCCATATTACCTAAACCAATAAATGCTGCGGTTGTCATATTCCTTATCTCCATATCAATAAAGATGCTCACTCAAAAGAGCAGCTTTAGGTCGTTCGATATCTTTAGTCAGTGCTAGATTAGATCCCTTAGCGGATGCTCAGCTTCACTCCAAGGCGAAGTTAAAATACGCTCAACTAAGTCTTCATTTACGCCCGTAGATAGCTCTTCCAAGTTAGGGGCTAACCATTTGGGCTGTCTGTCTTTGTCTAGCAACAGGGCGCGCACACCTTCTCTAAAATCACCTATTGCGCAGCAAAGTACGCTCATTCCTAGCTCTTTATAAAACACTTGAGCAAGAGAAAGTTCGGTTCCCAACAAAGATTGTTCATAAACCAATTGCCAGCTAATTGGGCTACCAGCAAGCATGGTTTTACGGGCTCGACCGAGCCATGAATGAGCCTCTAACTGCTCATCTGTTATCGACTGCATATTGGCAAGTATGGTTTGAGTATCCCCAGTCATCAGCTCATCAATCAATTCTTGATTTTGCTTAAGGGGGCTATCGCTTACTAGCTTGTCAGCATCAACACCTATGTTGTTGAGTAACGTTGTCAGTACCAGCTTATTTTGCGCCTCATCACTTGACCAAGGGAGCTCAGCCATCGCATTGAGCAAGGGCTCCTTATCACCGCTATCGACGTAGTGATTACCTAGGCCAACATACAGCGCATCGGCAGCATTAAGGTTATAGGCTGTCATACCTAAAAACAGCCCGGTTTTACCCGGCATACGATTAAGGAAGTAACTTCCCCCGACATCGGGATACAGACCTATCGTCACCTCAGGCATAGCGATACGACTGGTCTGAGTCACCACTCTGTGACTCGCGCCGGCCATCAAGCCGAGACCGCCACCCATGACGATACCGTCTCCCCAAACCAGAACCGGCTTGCCATAAGTGTGTAAAAGGTAATCTAGACGATATTCTTTCTCGAAGAATTCACTCGCCATTTGCGGTATCTCGCCGGGAGAGAGGCTTGCAGAACTATGAAGCGCACGGACATCGCCCCCAGCGCAGAATGCCTTATCGCCGCTGCCATCTAACATGACACAAGCGATATTGTCATCCTGCTGCCAAGTCTTAAGTTGAGCCATCAGTAGCTCGACCATCTCCATATTCAAGGCGTTTAACGCCTTTTCAATATTGAGTGTCGCAATGCCAATTGCCTTACCCGACGCAGTGCCTAATACTTGAAACACCACACTTTGACTTTTATTTTCCATCGGATTTCCCTAAAGGCCGCAAGTCTCATGCATAGCGGCTTTATCTACAGTAAAAGTTAAGCGTTTTTCCAAACGGGCGCGCGCTTTTCTAAGAAGGCATTCACCCCTTCAGCTTGATCTTGGGTATCAAATAAGCCAACGAATAGCTCGCGCTCTAGTGGCAATGCCGTCTCTCTTGGCATAGTGCGTCCAGCCTGTACCAAACGTTTACATACGGCAACGGCACTAGGGCTTTGTTTGGCAACTTTAGCGGCTAACTCAACAGCTGCCGATAATGCCTCGCCTTTAGCAACGATTTCTTCAACTAAGCCTATGCGCTCAGCTTTTAGTGCATCGATACGCTCACCACAGAGGATCATACGCTTAGCCCAGCCTTCGCCCACCAAGGCTGTCAGATTTTGAGTACCACCAGCACATGGCAATAGGCCAACAGTTGCTTCTGGCAATGCCATCTGCGCCTGCTCTTCACAGATACGAATATCACAGGCAAGCGCCACTTCTAGTCCGCCGCCCATGGCGTATCCATTGATAGCAGCGATAGAGACACCGCGAAAACGGCTTAGGGTTTCAAAAGCTTCACCAAATACCTTGGCCATAGTCGCTGCAGTGCCTTTATCACCGTCGGCGAAAAGCTTGAGATCGGCACCAGCAGAGAAGAATTTCTCGCCCTCTCCTGTAATCACTAAGGCGTAGATCTCTTTGTTATCGTTTAGAGCTTCAACTTTATGCTTAAGCTCTTTTAAACTTGCTTCTGTCCAAGTATTCGCTGGCGGATTATTCATGGTCAAGATAGCAGTATGACCTTCAATACGCTCAATTATGGCTGTCATCATTATTTCCTTATTCTAAATTCTAAGCTCTGAGTGCTAAGCTCTGAGTTTTGAGTCGCTCGACCTATTACAGGATCTCGCCTGCGGCTTCATCGAGTAGACGGCGGGCGATAATCAAACGCATGATCTCATTGGTGCCTTCTAGAATTTGATGCACGCGTACATCCCTAAAATGACGCTCTAATGGATATTCACGGATATAGCCATAACCACCATGAATTTGCAGCGCCGCATCACACACCTGAAAGCCGATATCGGTAGCAAAGCGCTTGGCCATGGCGCAGTAAGCTGTCGCTTCTGGGTCGCCAATATCAAGTTTAAAGGCCGCCAATCTCACCATCTGTCTCGCTGCAACCAACTCTGTTGCCATATCGGCTAACTTAAACTGTAGTGCTTGAAAAGCCGCTAAAGGCTTACCAAACTGCTTACGCTCATTCATATACTCAGTGGCGCGCTCAAGGGCAGCTTGCGCGGTGCCGACAGAACAAGTCGCGATATTGATACGTCCGCCATCTAAGCCTTTCATAGCAAAAGTAAAGCCTTGGCCTTCTTCCCCCAGAAGATTTTCAGCAGGTACTCGTACCTCTTCAAAGGTCACAAGGCGTGTGGGTTGAGCATTCCAGCCCATCTTATCTTCAGCTTTACCATAGCTAATGCCAGCAGCATCGGCAGGGATAGCAATCGCTGAAATGCCCTTAGGCCCAGCTTCACCGGTACGACACATCACCACCAACAACTCAGTTGCACCAGCACCCGAGATAAACATCTTGCTACCTGAGATCACATACTCATCACCGTCGCGTACAGCCTTAGTTTGCAGTGATGCAGCATCACTACCAGCACCTGGCTCAGTTAAGCAGTAAGAGGCTAGCTTCTCACCTGTTGTCAGGCCTTCAGACCATTTAGCTCTAAAGCCTTCAGAGCCAAAGCTAGTGACCATCCAAGTTGCCATATTATGAATTGTCAGCATGGCGGTGGTAGCAGTACAGCCCTTAGACAGGGCTTCAAAAATGATAGAGGCATCCAAACGAGATAGCCCCATACCGCCTTCAGACTCGGGAGAGTACAGTGAGCAAAAACCTAGTTCACCCGCCTTTTGAATCACATCCTTAGGAAAGTGGTGTTCCTCATCCCATTTAGCCGCAAAGGGAGCTAGCTCTTCTGCTGCAAATTGGGTAGCAAGATCGGCAAACTGACGCTGATCTTCATTTAAATTGAAATCCATCTTGATGACTCCTATGACTCTTGGGTCATTTCTCTATTTGGCCATGCTTAATTGATAGTGATTGAGCATAATTGGCTCAGCTAGCGATTAAGCGATGCAAATAATTAATCGATATGGGCTCATTATTGAGCCACTAACAAAGAGACCCTGAAGGCTCAGGGTCTTTGATAAAACATGGTTTATTTCAGTGCTATGGTCATATTTGGACCAGAGGCGATATCTGACTCAAACCAACGTGACGTAATCGTTTTAGTCTCGGTATAGAAACGCACAGCCTGCTTACCATAGGCATGCTGATCGCCATAGAAGCTTCCCTTCCAACCAGTGAATGAGAAGAAAGGCAGTGGCACAGGAATTGGCACATTAATACCGACTTGACCTACTTCGACTTGATGCTGATACTTGCGCGCCGCAGCGCCAGAAGCAGTAAAGATGGAGGTACCGTTACCATAAGGGCTGTTGTTAACCAGTTCGATAGCGTCTTCCAGTGAATCTGTCTCCATACAGCAAAGTACAGGACCAAAGATCTCTTCCTGATAGATGCTCATATCTGTAGTGACCTTATCAAACAGGGTTGGGCCAACCCAGTTACCAGACTCTGAGCCTTCAACGGTAAAGTCTGAACCATCAAGCAGACACTCTGCACCTTCAGCCTTACCTTGCGCAATCAGCTTAAGTACACGCTCTTTAGCCTGCGGGCTAATCACAGGGCCATAGGCAGCATTCTCATCGTCCCAAAGTCCAGGCTTGACCTTAGATAGCGCCTCTTTAATTTCAGGAATCCACTCTTTCGCTGCGCCGACAAACACAGCCACAGAAATCGCCATACAACGCTGACCCGCCGCACCGACAGACGCACCCACTAGGTTATTGATAACTTGCTGCTTATTAGCATCAGGCATGATGACACAATGGTTTTTAGCACCAGCAAAAGCTTGTACACGCTTAAGATTATCTGTCCCTGTCTTATAGATATATTGGCCTACGTTAACTGAGCCAACGAATGAGATTGCCTTTACATCTTCATGGGACAGAATCACATCCACAGCCGTCTTATCACCGTGAACCATCTGCACTACGCCTTTAGGCGCACCCGCTTCTTCGAATAGCTCAATAAGACGCTGAGGTGTCATAGGATCTTGCTCAGATGGCTTTAGAATGAAGGTATTACCGCATGCGATAGCCAGTGGGAACATCCATAGTGGGATCATTGCAGGAAAGTTAAAAGGAGTAATACCAGCACAAACACCTAATGGCTGAGTGTAGCTATAGGTATCGATTGAGCGAGCCACATTTTCTACGGTTTCCCCCATCAGCAGCGATGGAATATTACATGCGTGCTCAGCGACTTCGATACCACGCCATACATCACCCTTGGCATCTTCAAAGGTTTTGCCCGTCTCTTTTGCCAGTATGGTGGCAATCTCATCATGGTGCTCTTTCAATAGATGCTGGTAACGTAACATGACGCGAGCACGTTCAGAAACAGGCACTTCTTTCCAGGTCTCAAAGGCTTTCTTTGCACTCGCAATCGCCGTTTCAACTTCGGCTTGAGTTGCCGCATTCACCACTGCAATCACTTCATTGTTAGCAGGGTTAGTTACAGAAATCAGGTTATCACCATTACCTGTGACAAATTCACCGTCGATATAATGCTTTACTTGAGTCGTCATCTTACTTCCCTTTGAGGTTGAGCTAGCAGCTGTTAAGTAAGCTAGCGATAATTCATTTAAGCTGGCCTATCACGATCGATTAGGTTAAGTCTTGAGCGATAAGCCAGTCTTGAAATAGCTACTACAGAGTTTTTATACTTCAATCGCCATGGCTGTGGCTTCACCACCACCGATACATAAGGTCGCCACACCACGCTTTAAGCCCCGCGCTTTTAGCGCGTGAATAAGCGTCACTAGCACGCGAGCACCAGAGCAGCCAATTGGATGACCAAGCGCGCAGGCACCGCCATTAACATTGACTTTATCGCTATTTAGACCAAGCTCTGATATCGCCAGCATGGTCACCATGGCAAAGGCTTCGTTAATCTCAAATAGATCCACATCGGAGTTATCCCAGCCCACTTTACTAAGCAGCTTAGATACGGCGCCAACTGGCGCTGTGGTAAACATGGCAGGTTCTTGTGAATGGGTGCTATGACCCTTAATGCTAGCAAGTACAGGTAAACCTAAGGCCTGAGCCTTAGCTCGCGTCATTAGCATTAATGCCGCAGCGCCGTCTGAGATAGAACTTGAATTGGCCGCTGTGATGGTGCCATCTTTGGCAAAAGCTGGACGCAGCGCAGGAATTTTATCTGGACGAGCATTGCCAGGCTGCTCGTCGGTATCAACCGTGATATCACCTTTGCGAGTTGAGATAGTGACATCGACGATCTCATCTTTAAACGCACCCGATGCAATAGCCTTATTGGCTTTTTCCAGTGAGCTTAAGGCAAAGTTATCCATCTGTTCACGGGTGATTTGATGCTCATCGGCTGTCTTTTGCGCAAAGGTGCCCATAGCACCACCTGTATAAGCATCTTCCAAACCATCGAGGAACATATGATCCATCACCTTGCCATGGCCCATACGCATACCGCCGCGCGCTTTATCTAATAGGTACGGCGCTTGACTCATACTTTCCATACCACCAGCAATTACCACTTCTGCGCTGCCAGCTTTGATCAGATCATGGGCCATCATGGCGGTTTTCATTCCTGAGCCACAGACCTTATTGACTGTAGTCGCCCCAACTGACAGAGGCAGTTCTGCACCTAGGGTTGCTTGGCGAGCAGGCGCTTGACCAAGGCCTGCTGGTAACACACAGCCCATCAGCACTTCATCTACGGCATCTCCGGGTAACTTGGTTTCATTCATCACGGCTTTAATCGCCGTGGCAGCTAACTTAGGGGATGGCACGGCTGCCAGTGAGCCCTGAAATCCTCCCATAGGGGTGCGTTTAGCGGCTACGATTACTACTTCTTGTTCTTGAGCAGACATACAAATGAAACTCCATGTTTGTGCACTGAGCCACAAAACCAGACAAAAGCTTAGTGACATCGATCAAATAAATACCACTTTGACGTTTACGCCAACGTAAAGCAAGTATTAATCGAGCAAACACAGACCAAAGTATTAGCCAAAATGTCATTTAGAATTTACACAGGCATTAGCATCGTCATTTCTCAAGAGTGACAACAGCCAAGAAGATGTTGATGCAGCAATAAAAATACCACTTCATAATGAAGTGGCATTTATCAGGCAGCTAAAGGTTAAGGAGCAATTGGATTAAATGGATCTGTATCATCGGGATCACATGCAGCACCGAAACCATCATTATCTGCATCGATTTGATCTAAATTTGCATCCAATGGGCAATTATCGTCATTGTTTAAAACAGTATCGCCATCAATATCGTTGTCACAGGCATCACCTGTACCATCATTGTCTAAATCTAACTGGTCATCATTAACGATTAATGGACAGTTATCGAGATCATTAGTAAATGCATCGCCATCGATATTGTCATCACACATATCACCCATGCCATCAGAGTCAGTATCTAGCTGATCTTCATTGGCAATAAGAGGGCAATTATCTTCACCATCAAAGATGGTATCGCCATCGGTATCCGCCATACATGGATCGGTTCGTACTTCATTGGTACAGGCTTCTGCATGGTCGGCAATACCATCACCATCGTTATCGGCTAACATACCATAACCATCAGACACATTATCCACGACAGCGAGACAGAGCTGATTAGACGTAAAAGATGGCTCATTAGATAGTGGCATACCTTCTTCATCTAGCTCATACCCCATAGCACCATGGTTGATATAAAGCGCACCGCAGGATGTTGGAGCGTAAACATCTTCCTTATGACCTCGGCCTGGACTCATACGGGTTTCGACATCAATCTGCAACATAGCAAAGGCATCTGCGCTGTCAGGCATCCACTCAAAGTTGGTATCAGCATGACACTTCTTACCAGGCTTACCACCACGCCATACTTTAAGATTATCTACCTCATCCATATCGCCACACGACAGCCACTGTTCACCTTGATCATCTAGCACTATCCACTCAGCAGGAGCAATGTCTGTAATTAACATATCCATCATATTCGGATTAAAGTAGTTAATCGTCCAACTGTACTCATAAGGTGCATCAGGCTTAACCAACACTACAGCATCAAATTCTGACGTCGGGTCATCGCTATAAACACCATCGACCATACCTGCGACTATCGACTTGGTTAAGGTATCAGGACAATTCTCAAACCTCACCCGTCTGTTGAGGGTGGCATCTAACGTCACAGGATCCCCACCGCTGGAGGTTGCCTGCCAGCTAGTAATCCCAGTCAAAGCAGTAGCTGCAACTGTCATGCTCCAATCACTATCTGCGCTCCAACCACCTATGACAGTGCCATCGGTACAGCAATCTATCCAAGTGCGAACGCTAGAGAACTCAGTTCCATTCACATTTGTCGTCAACTCGGCAGGATCATCTTCAACGAGAATACTGGCTGTTGCTCCCGTTAAATTAAAACTAGTTGAAGCTGAGCCTCCGCCGCCACCAGCTGCGTCCAACACATTAAATAGTGTCAGCCCCTCCGTCGTTTCAACAAAGAATAATTGACTGGTATCTATTATTGCGGGTGTAGGGTCATTGCCGTAACTCAAACCAACTGCACCGTTATAATCATAAACCGCGGCGGCAGATTCATCGCTTCGTTCAAAGACCATCACTTGCCCTAAATAGGCAAAGTCATTGGCATTTGGGGCAGACTCTTGTGAAACACAGATGGGGTTAGCAGCCAATGCCGACATAGGTAAAATACAGGCAGCCACTAAGGTGCTTACTATACTCTTCTTGTTCATAATGATATTCCTAATCACGATAAAGTAATCTATCTTTCGGCAGTACAGCCATCTCAGTATGAGATCTGTTACTTTGCGTATTGGCATCACTGCCAACTTGCCTTGGTCGAGATAAGGTCATCAAACAACAAAATGCGTATAAATCACGCTATGCAGCCACTCTTGAGCATAGGGTCAACTTGTTGCCATAGAGTGGACACACTTTTTATATGGATTTAAATATAGTTTATGACGGGCGCTAGCTTAGTTTTTTGCATGCTAAAGAGATCGTTTTAATCATACTTTTGTCTTACGAAAAACTAGACAAAAATGATGTTAAAAGCTCCTATGAAAGGTAGGGATAATCTAGCGTATGAATTGTCTACAGAAAATAAAATAGCTCTAAGCTAGCAAATATTAGCTTAGAGCTTGGGGTAAATCGGCAAATTAAACTAACTTGAGATTAAACATAGCTTCGTGGACCCGATATATCTGCATGGTGCGTCATTGAACCAGTCATCGCCCAACTGGCAATACGGTTGAAAAAATCTACATGCTCACTCAAATGAGCAGTTGATTGACTATCATTGGGCACAGTGAGTGTCTTACCTAAGTGAGAGACATTGCCAAACATCTTGTGCATGTTAGGCACAGGATCCCCTTTCACCTTCACATGTAACATATTCTGGCTCAGAGATTTAAGCTTGTCTCCAAGTTCTCCTTGAGGAGTACCTGATTTTAATAACTCATTCGCAATATTTTGCTTTAACTTGCTGCCAAGCTCAGCCGATGAGAAATTGATTGATTTAACTGGCTCCCCTGTCTTTGCCGCTAACATCATAGCGGCATAAGCAGACTCGCCCCCTCCTTTAGAATGACCAGATAAGCTCAGTTTATATTCATCAGGAAGCAACTTTTTAACCTCTGCGGTCAGTTTTGCCGCTTCTTTATAGCTATCTGGTGTTCCTGAAAATACATTTTTGATATTAGCCAGCCACTGCTTTGCTGTGGTGAGTAAATTGCCCTTAGTTCTGGTGTTTAAATCACCTGCCACTTCCCCAGAAGTCGTTCCTCCAAAAACAAGGCGCACTTCTTTCGTTGTTTCATCTGCAAAAATAAAGGCTGTTAAACCACTCTTAGTCACAATACCATTATCGCCGATATTGTTTTGCTCTCCCCCAACCTGAATGCTTTGAATTAAGGGGCCGAACTCTGCGCCCCAATTACCCGCTTTCGCACTTTTCAATTCTGCAAGATCGTGAGAATAGGGAAAGTTAGCCAAGGCAGCATCTGCAACTAAGGTTTTTTTGATATTATCAATCAGTGGCTTATCATCAATTGACGACAAAGACAGCTTGTCGGCTTTTAACTGGGTAAGCTCAGCTTTGGTTTGAGTCGATAAGGTTAAATTCAGCTCACTTCTGCTGCTACTTAACGGGTTATTAGGACTCGATACCTGTTGTAAACCAATATTCTCACTTGGAACATTTTGCCCTCTAGCTTGTTCAAATGTTGTATGGCTAATAACAGGGCTAGTGATAGTGCTAATGGCCATTATGCCCCCTCCACATCTGTTAATGCAGAAAATAGCGCTTCACGTACATCAAGTGAACGTTGCCAAAACTCTGCTAAGGTGACTAAATTAATCGCAGCCCGGTGCAATGAACTTGCCAGCACTATGGTACTGTCATCTGCCGAAAGAGAGAAAGAAGCAAAACCAATTACATCTGGATGGTTATTGAGTAATAGCAAGTTACTATGTAACTCTTCATCATGGCTCAGCTTGGCTGACTGAAGCGAGAGCATCAGCAGCAACCTATGACTATTGAGTTGCAAAGTTGCGAAATGCTCGCCCTGGGCATCATTTAAGTGGCACTCGCCATCATCTAACTGCCATTGCTCATTCGAAATACTCGCCAACCACTGATTGACAACCTGTTCACTCTCCATTGAATACCTCAACAATACTTCACTATAACTAACGCAAAATACTGCCAGTTAACACCCTAGGTATTTATAAATATTGACCGCAATTTTATAACTAAGCTTTCCATGCCTGTATCAAGACTTAGAATTAATACGTATAAACATGACTAGGCCTTTGGGTAAGAGGTGCTAAGGTAATTGAGCAATGGCCGATTGATAATGATATATTTGGCACTATTGAGATAAAAGAATTCAATAGATATAAAAGTGATGCTCTATGGCGTGTGACAATTGTTTTTCAACCATTTTCTGGCAAAAGATTGGCCGCTGTAAAACCTGTATGATACAGCTAACCCTACTCTCACTTCTCAGTTGGCCAACTTGGTTCTACTTTTTTTCTGATACTCCTAGAGCCATTGAGTCCATTGCACTGCTTTTCTTTTGCTGCGCCTTTAGCGGCCTATTAGCCCTTCACCTTATCGTATTAGGCGCCAGAAAAATTAGCGGCAAAGCCTAAGTTAGCTATTAGACTCCGACTCCCATGGCGTTCTTGCACTCATATCGGACAAATCATAAGGTGTTAACTGGTATACGTAATAGTTAAGCCAATTGCTGATCAATAAGCTACCATGGCTATGCCAGCGAGCAATAGGTGCGTTGTCTGGATCGTTATTACGATAATAATTAACGGGTAGCTTAGGGCCTAACCCCAACTTCACATCCCGCACATATTCTTCATGTAATGTTGTCTTTTGATACTCAGGGTGCCCCATCACAAACAGATTACGATTGTCCTTACTTAAGGCTAAGTACACGCCCGCAACCTCTGATTTGGCTAATACATCTAACTCAGGGTGCGCTTCCACTAATTGGGGATCAATCTCGGCCACCCTAGAGTGAGGGGCAAAAAACTCGTCATCAAAGCCACGTAGTAGCGGATAATGTTTCAAAGCTCGAGAGTGATTAAAGACGCCAGAGCGCTTCTCAGGCAGCAATTTACGATTCAGCCCATAGAGATGAAATAAACCTGCATGAGCTGCCCAACAAAGAAACAATACCGAGGTAACATGCTTTTGAGACCAGTCAAAAATCTCCTTTATGTGTTCCCAATAAGTGACATCCTCGAACTCAACCAAACCTAAAGGTGCACCAGTAATAATTAACCCATCATAGTTGTTATCACGAACCTGATTAAAATCACGATAGAAGGTATTCATATGATCAATTGAGGTATGTTTAGACTCCTTATCGTGGATCCTTAACAAATCCACATCCACCTGTAGAGGTGTATTACCTAGCAGTCTTAACAGTTGAGTTTCAGTCTCTATCTTGTTTGGCATCAAGTTCAAGATAAGCACCTTCATAGGGCGAATATCTTGATTCTCAGCACGAGTCTCAGACATCACAAAGATATTCTCTGACTCAAGAATATTCGCTGCAGGAAGATTATCTGGAATTCGTACTGGCATATTCGCCCCACTACTCAATTTAATGACAATTAACTGGTATCAGACCGATATAATCAAGCTGATCATGTAATTCCCCATAATACAGCAAGACTTCTAGAAGTCTATACATCTAAACTTGAAATATTTAGATATTGCTTATCGAGTATATCAGTCGCAAACAGCCTTCCAATACACTAACTAAGATTGACCTTCTGAGCAGATAGCCACAAAATGGGTTGTCTATGTTCTCACTCAAATAAAGCGCAACACGCCCTATGACGCAAATCACCGCCATGATTATTGGCGCAACTTCTATGTTGAGCCAAGAGCTCGCCAAGCAGTTAGCCGAGCAAAATGTTAGGCTGATCCTGTTAGCTCAAGATACAGAGAAACTGTCTGAATTAGCCAACTCGCTTCCAAGCTCGGCATCTGTTCACCAGCTCAAAATTGATGAGCCACAAGCCGTGATTAACACTATCAAGCAAATTTGGCAAAGCGAGAGAAATATCGATCTGGCTATTATCAACACAGGACTAAATGGCTACCACAGCTCACTACCTTGGCAGATAGAGCAAGATATCATTCAGGTCAATGTTCAAGGATTTGCAGCTATCTGTAATACGGTATTTGCTCAGTTTAGAGAGCAAGGTTATGGACAATTAGCGGCTATCAATTCTATTGCAGGGCTCAGGGGCGGCTCAAGCGTAGCCTTCCATGCATCAAAGGCCTTTGCTAGCAATTATCTAGATGGCTTATCTATGCATGCCCAAAGGCTGAAACTCCCCATTACCATCTCAGATATACAACTTGGACTATTAGATAAAGCGGCTATGCAGGGCAGTAAACTCTGGTATGCGCCTGTTACTAAAGTGGCGAGTCAGATATTAGCAGCCCTCAAGAAAGGCAAAAGAAAGTGCTATATCACCAAGCGCTGGCAACTCGTTGCTTGGTTAACTCTCTGCCTACCAGAATATATCTACAATACACGCCATTGGAAGGCAAAAAAGAGATAACGATATAATAGAAAACAAAAAAGAAGCCAGATGGCTTCTTTTTTGTAGAAGGTGTTATCGCTTAGAAGCTATAACCAACGCTGAGCATGTATACCCATGGGTCGATATCAGTTTCAATAGTGACTGGCGCACCGCCTAAATCAAACTTAACGTCGGTGTTAATCTTGGCATACCACACAGAGCCGTTAATCAACCAGTGCTTATCAATTTGATAATCAATACCAGCCTGAGCTGCTAGCCCCCATGAGTTGCTCATGCTGAGGTTAGTGAGTGCACCATCTAGATCATTAGTGAACTCATTATCAAAAAATAGAGTGAAGTTAACACCTGCACCAATGTAAGGACGAAGTTTAGAATTCGCATCACCAAAATAGTACTGAGCAACTAGCGTTGGTGGAAGGTGCTTAGTCTCAGCAATTTTACCTACACCAGCAAGTGAAACATCATGGCTAAAAGGTGTTGCAGCTAAAAGCTCGATACCAATATTATCGGTAGCCATATAGGTAAAGTTCAAACCAACTTGAGTATTATCATCGATAATAAACTCACCAAATGTCGCTACCTGTTGGCTAGACTCATTTGGCGCTACAACCGCAGCACCAGCACGCACAATAATATCACCAGCTTGGTGAGCTAATACTTGAGAGCTATATGCAGTAGATAGTAGAGAGGCTGCGATTAGACCAGAAAGAAGGCTTTTTTTCATTGTAATACTCCATCAATACAAACTGTTTTTTTGTTATTCATCATACCCTTGTTTTCTGACCGCAACAGTGCCAGACAAAAACAGTTTAAATATTGATCTAAATCAAGGTGTACACCGCGTACCTCTAATAGGGTAGCCGTCTTGCGATCAAGATCACATATTTACAACCCCATAAAGACCCACCGTCTCACATGCACGAAACATTTTGAGCAAGCGCACATCTCAACAGTCAATTGAGAAACAAGACAAACCCAAAGAAAGACCCATATCACCAAAACAAATAGCACCAACCATAGCCATTACAAGCTTTTGCAGAAAGCATCGAACGAAGCGATATTAAAAAGCGAGCAAACAAAACATTACACTCACCTCAAACACAAACAAAAAGCTCAAAATACAAGCAAACAAGCATTTCAAGAAACACACCTTGTTCTGAATGTTCAACGAGTAACAATAGAAAGTAGATGTGAAGACAAGAGCGACACTCATCAATAGTTAAAAAATAGAAATGCAGAGATGTTAGTGAGCGCGATTAAGGAAGGTTTAAAGTAAAGAAATCGACTCTGGCATCGCAGAGTCGAGGTAAATGTTTTAGTCGTGGAGAATATTCATTTAGCCTTGCTTAACAAGACTAAACATTTGTCCCCTTAAGGTTATTGGTTAATCACTACAACCGCCTTAGCTAACTGTTCAGCTTGATATTGTGCTTCTCTGGCACTATGACCCATTATGTCGAGAGACTGGCCCAAGCAAGTAAAGCGATTACCCATCGCCTTAGGGAGTAACTTAGTAGAGGTGTGATTATCTAAGTATGCTGTAAGATCTGGACTAGACTTATTGACCGTCATGTAACACTCCTTGTTAGTAAAACCTATCTCAACTTGATAGCTGAATTGATAAGCAAACATCGAGCTTTAAGGCTAGTTCAATATCACAATAGCTCAAGGGACAAAGAGAGGAAGACGCCGATCTCTTACAGTCACCGGCGTCAATCGCTGAAGGCTAGCGAACAGGAACGCGTTTCATCCACACTTCGGTTGTCAACACTCCATTATTAATCACAGGGAAGCGATCGAAGGTCTTAAAAATCAGCTGTCCCTTATAGGTGATCATAGCGACGACCGAATAGTCAGCCCCTGTATCGATAGATTCTTGAGGTAACATAAATTTAAAGGGCACAGGCACTTGCGCTACATTAAAGTTCTTTTGCGCTATCACTCTATCTGGATGTTTTAAGTCTACAAGGGCAATCGTTATCGTACTCCCCTGGGGCAACTTTATTCGCTCTAAATAACCCACTAACCCATTCACCATAATAGGAGGCTCAGGCTCTACAGTGACGCAAGCTGACAACAATTGCATACAAGCAATCAAGATAAGCGCCTTAATACATTTAATCATCTATTTTGTCTCCACTAAACGCATCAAACCTTCTTGTGTTGCCGATGCAACTAACTCACCCTGCTGATTGAAAAACTGTCCCGTGACAAAGCCTCTACCACCATTAGCATTAGGACTTTCATTGCTATAAAGCAACCAATCACTAAAGTCGAATGGGCGATGAAACCACATTGCATGATCTATCGTAGCCATTCTCATTCCGGGAGTGAGAAACGAAACACCATGGGGCTGAGCAGCAGTTACCAAAAAATTAAAATCTGACGCATATGCCAAAAGATAGTCATGAACACAGAGATCTTTTGGTATCTTACCATTAGCTCTCATCCAGATATGGCGCTTAGGCTCAGTCGCATTCGGTGCAAGTGGGTTTAAAGGATTAACCAAACGCATCTCAATGGGTGCATCGGCCATAAATTTATCCAAAACTTTTGCAGGAATTTTATCCCTCAAGGTCATGGCGAGCTCTTGCTGATTTAACAAGCCTTCAGGGCCTTGCACATCCGGCATTTTTGCTTGGTGGTCAAAACCTTGCTCTGGGGTCTGAAAAGAGCAGGTCATATAAAATATTGGGCGTCCCTTTTGTATCGCCTTTACCCGCCTAGCGCTAAAGCTGCCTCCATCACGCATATTTTCTACGTCATAGACAATGGGCAACTTTTCATCGCCGGCTCTTAAAAAATAGGAGTGAAACGAATGAACCTTGCGATCGACTGAAACTGTTTGTTTGGCTGCACTCAGGGCTTGTCCCATGACCTGACCACCAAAAACATGACCAAAACCTAAATCCTGACTTTGACCACGAAACAGCCCCATTTCTATCTGCTCTAAAGAGAGCAAACTCAACAAATCATCCAATACTTGGCTCATAATAACCCACTGATTAATCGCATAACTCAGACAATGTTAACCTAGAGTCAACTAGCAGGCTAGTGCTCAAAATGCGGGTCAATCTATTGTGACATGGTATTGCGCAGCACTGCGCCTAGCCCACTCTAAAATTTGAGATTCACCATTACGATGAAAAGTCACAGGTAACGCTTGATTCATTCTAGGCCAAGCATCTGCCAACTTTGTCGCAGTCGCAGCGCCTTCGGCATAAAATCTGGGTTTAAACTCGGCAAATTTACCGTAGGAATAACTGCCCGCTGCTGCGAGTAGATGTTGGCCAGTAGGAGCTTGGTTTCCGACTAGAAATACCATGGCATTACTGATTGATTCAACTGAGAATAATTCTCTTACTGGCTCGGCCAAATGTTCTCGAGTCATATCGGTAAGGGCTTGAGGGCACAAACTATTGACCCTAATATCAAATTCCCGCCCTTCAACACTCAAGCTGTTAACTAAACCAACTAACGCCATCTTGACTGTGCTAAATGATGTTTCACCAGTGTCACCATAGAGCCCACTAGCAGCCGTGGTCATCATTATTCGTCCACCGCCTTGGCATTTCATAATCGGCCATACGGCTTTCGCTAAATAAAAGCTGCCATTGAGATCCACATCGAGCTGACGTTGCCAACACTTAAAACTGAGGCTTTCAAATGAGCTGGTTTTATGAACGCCGGCGTTATTGATTAAGATATCCACTCGTCCCCAATGGGCAATAACTTGCTCGACGCAAGATATCACGCAGTCAGGAGAGGAAATATCAAACTCAAACACTAAACACTCAGCGCCTAAGGCTTCAACATCACTTTGTGTTTGTTTGAGGGCCTTATTGCTTACTCCCATCAAGCTGCACTCACCATCAAACGCTCGGCATATATCGATCAAAACGACTTTAGCGCCTCGCTCGGCAAGTGTAATAGCATAAGCGCGGCCTAGACCAGAAGCTGCGCCAGTAATGATGGCAACCTGATTGTCAAAACGCATAGACTATCTTCCTGATAATTTCCAGATTCAGCTAGCACTTTTATTAAATATTTTTTATTTAAATAGTTTTATATTCAATAAATTAACTGACTCTAAAAAACAACGTCGTTACATTTAGAACACTATAAAAACACACAACATCCTTGGTTACTTTGACGTCAACTACAAAATTCACATGCGAATAAAAAACAAGTGTGCGCTAGATCAAACCTAGCGAAATTGACAAGAAGACCAAAAAACATACAAACAAAATGAATATTTACACTATGAATGGATACCATTATTCGCTCAGATCAATTTACGGCCTTAAAGTACGCTTACATAAGACCAAAAATTAAGCCGTAATAATCGACAGCCCTCTTAATCTTTGAACTAAGCGATATTTTTAACTAAGCATTTCTTGCTATCCTAATATATACGACGATTGGGCTAGCTAACAGATAGCCTTTTGCGTCAAACAGCACCAAAAAATACCAATAATAGAGCGCTGCTGTCGCTCACGTTTAAATAGGCTAGATGAGATTGAACACAATAAACCCTTGGATCCTAGCGATTCGCCCACGTACTCTACCTGCGGCGATAGGTCCTTTACTGATAGGCAATATTTTAGCGCTTCAGTTAGAAGCATTTAGTTGGCTCATTGCGGTAACTTCCATGTTCTGCGCACTCTTATTGCAAGTTGCCGTCAACCTCGCCAATGACTACTTTGATTTCAAAAGTGGTATAGATACCGAAGAGAGATTAGGTCCTACTCGAGTCACTCAAAGCGGACTCATAGCCCCTAACACTGTACGCAATGCCATGGCATTTTGTCTTATTCTCGCTCTCCTTGTTGGCTCTTATCTTATCTATCACGGCGGCATACCTATTGCGATATTAGCGGCATTAGCCATCTTTGGTGCTCTAGGTTATAGCGGAGGTCCTTACCCACTCGCTTCCCATGGCCTTGGGGAAGTCGCTGCCTTTATTTTCTTTGGCCTCATTGCGGTTGTGGGCAGTTATTATCTGCAAGCTGGCACCACCAGTACCAGCGCTTGGCTGATGGGTAGCGCCATAGGTCTGTTTAACGCTGCTATTATGCTGGTAAATAACACTCGTGATATCAGCACAGATATCAAAGCAGGCAAAAACACCCTTGCAGTGCGTATCGGCGAGGCTCAGGCTCGAATCTTATATCAAGCGCTAGTCTATCTACCTTTTGGCATCATAATCGCGGGATTCCTACTGGGCTTACTGCCTGGACTACCTGTATTGCTATCTGGCCTGTCACTATTGATTGCGCGCAAGCTCAGCCAACAATTTAGTCAGGAGTCGGGCGCAGCACTTAATCCACTGCTAGGAGCGACAGCCAAGCTCACCATGATTTTTAGTGCTCTGTTTAGTGTTGGTCTAGTCATCAGTTTGTAAGTTGATAGAACAGCAGTCACTAGAACAAAAAATGCCGGACACGAGTCCGGCATTTTGTTACTCATATTCTTAGCATGATTAAACTAGTGCATCTGCATAGCCCATACGCGTCAGAGTATTACGCACAAGATCTAAGGTTGCCGGATCTTCGATGGTCGCTGGCGCCTTAAAACTTTGATTATCGGCAATCTTACGCATGGTGCCACGCAAAATCTTACCCGAGCGCGTCTTAGGCAGCTTCTGAATCGCACTGACTAAACGGAATGAGGCAACCGGCCCTATCTCCTTGCGAACCAAGGCAATCAGCTCTTTATGCAATTGCTCATCGGATATATCGACACCTTTTTTCAGTACCACAAGCCCTAATGGCACTTGGCCCTTGAGCTTGTCTTGAACACCAATGACCGCCACTTCGGCAATGGCTTCATGCTGGCAAAGCACCTCTTCAAAACGTCCTGTCGATAATCTATGACCGGCCACATTAATGATGTCATCGATACGGCTCATAATATAAAGGTAACCCTCTTCATCCATGTAACCAGCATCCCCCGTTAGGTAATAGCCAGGATACATAGAGAGGTAACTATCTTGGTAACGCTTATCGTTTTGCCACAGTGTGGTTAAGGTCCCTGGAGGCAGAGGCAA
This sequence comes from uncultured Shewanella sp., assembly GCA_947503555.1. Lineage (GTDB taxonomy): Bacteria > Pseudomonadota > Gammaproteobacteria > Enterobacterales > Shewanellaceae > Shewanella. The sequence continues at coordinate 68,758 of CANNEE010000013.1, read as the reverse complement.
CTTTATGACCACGTTCCCCGACTGGTTCGCTTCGACCTGCTCTCCCATTTCATCAACCACTTCCACTTGATAGCCAGGTACAGGTTGCGCTGGTGAGCCCGGCTTAATTGGCACTGGCGAATAACCCATTAAGTTTGCCGCCACTGGCCAGCCCGTCTCAGTTTGCCACCAGTGATCGATAACTGGCTTTTGCAGCATCTCCTGAGTCCATAACAGAGTATCAGGATCACAACGCTCACCGGCTAAGAACACATTATTAAGACAGCTTAAATCTGTCGCTTTAGCATAACTTGCATCAGGATCTTCGCGCTTAATGGCACGAATCGCCGTCGGCGCAGTAAAGAAACTCTTGACCTTATACTGGGAAATAATACGCCAAAATGCACCTGGATCTGGCGTGCCAACAGGCTTACCTTCATAAAGCACAGTGGTCGCCCCTACCAGCAGCGGCGCATAAACGATATAGGAGTGGCCCACAACCCAGCCTACATCCGATGCAGCCCAGAAAGCATCACCTTCGCCGATATCATAGATATGTTTCATCGACCAAGTCAGCGCTACAGCGTGACCACCGTTATCGCGCACCACGCCTTTAGGCTGGCCGGTCGTTCCAGAGGTATAAAGAACATATAGAGGATCTGTTGCTTCTACAGGTACACAATCCACATTGGGCGCACTGGCAATCGCCGTATGCCAATTCACATCACGGCCTTCTACCAACTCAGCATGGCACTGGCTTCTATCTAGAATCAAACATTGCTTCACTTGATGCTGTGCTTGTTCAAGGGCGTTATCTAACAGTGGTTTATAGGCAACGACGCCTGATGGCTCAATACCGCAAGATGCCGATAAGATAAGTTTTGGCTTAGCATCGTCGATACGGGTAGCCAGCTCATTGGCAGCAAAGCCACCAAATACCACAGAGTGAATAGCGCCAATTCTGGCACAGGCGAGCATGGCATAAGCCGTTTCTGGTACCATAGGCATATAGATAACCACCCTATCACCCTTCTTGATGCCGATAGAGTTCATATAGCCAGCTAAGCGGCTCACCTGAGCTTGAAGTTCACTATAGGTGATACCATATTCTGTCTCAGTTACCGGGCTGACATATTGAATCGCCACACGATCGCCATTGCCCGCTGCCACATGGCGGTCAACCGCGTTATAACAAGTATTCATTTGGCCGCCGCTAAACCATTGATAAAATGGTGCATTCGACTCATCTAGCACTTTATCCCATGGTTTATACCAAGCGATGGCAGATGCCGCCTCGGCCCAAAACTCATCCTTGGCGTTCAGGGACTGTTGATGTAAGGCTAATCCAGAGCTAGTCATTTGTTGTCTCCTTCTAGGACAGCAGCGCACAAATGTAGTAACGCTTTCTCTACAAATTCATTACATTCCAGATTGCCATTATTGAAGCAATTTCCTGCAGCCCCAATTAGACGTTAGCCTAACAACAGCATCTAGAGCATCATAAACCTTTGTTTATAAAGAAGTGTTATGAAATTGAAGAGAGTTTCTGGTCAAAGAAGCTTCAATTGTTATCGGATTGAAACTTTACCTTTACGTAAACTTCATATACCTTACAGTAAAATGATTATTCAGGGTGTGTTATGAGCTTGAACCAAAATCCTAAGACCACATATTCAATCAGCGATCTGTCCAAAGAGTTTGATATTACGACTCGCAGTATTCGCTTTTATGAAGACCAAGGTCTGTTAAAACCTAAACGCCGCGGCCAAACCCGCATTTATAGCTTAAAAGATAAGGTTCGCCTCAAGCTAATTTTAAGAGGCAAACGCCTAGGCTTCTCCCTTGCGGAGACTCGCCGTCTATTTGAACTTTACGATGCCGATAAAAGCAGCACCTCCCAGCTTAATACCATGCTAGAGCTGGTAGAAGAGAAAAAGTCAGCACTTCAGCAGCAGATGGACGATATCAAAGTGGTGCTTATGGAGCTGAACTCAGCCGAGCAGCAATGCCGTGAAGCCCTAGCTGCGTCCATGGGTGAGGAAAGCAAAAGCGCCTAATTAACAACAACTCAAGCTCTACCCTACTACAAGATAAAACCAAACTAGCCAGTCGGACATAAAAATGTGAGCTAGTAAGAATAATGAAATAAAGGAATAACAAGATGAGCCAACACTACACAAGTTTAAACTTTGGTTTAGGTGAAGAAGTCGATATGCTGCGTGATGCAGTACAAAGTTTCGCCGCAAATGAAATCGCTCCCATTGCGGAAAAAACCGATCTAGACAACGCCTTTCCCAATCATATGTGGCCAGTGTTAGGCGATATGGGTTTGCTGGGAATTACAGTCGCTGAAGAGTTCGGCGGCGCCAATATGGGCTACCTTGCCCATGTGGTAGCGATGGAAGAGATCTCCCGCGCCTCTGCATCTATTGGTCTTAGCTATGGCGCTCACTCTAACCTTTGCGTTAACCAAATTAACCGTAACGGCAACCAAGCCCAAAAAGACCGTTACCTGCCAAAACTTATCACAGGTGAACATATTGGCGCCCTTGCCATGAGTGAACCTAATGCGGGTTCAGATGTGGTTTCTATGAAGCTACATGCTCGCAAAGAGGGCGACAGATATATTCTTAACGGCAACAAAATGTGGATCACTAACGGCCCAGATGCCGATACCTATGTGATTTACGCCAAAACCGACTTAGACAAGGGCCCACACGGCATTACCGCCTTTATTGTTGAGCGTGGCTTTAAAGGTTTCACTCAGGCACAAAAGCTCGACAAGCTAGGTATGCGCGGCTCTAACACCTGTGAGCTAGTGTTTGAAAACTGCGAAGTGCCTGAAGAGAACATTCTTGGCGGCCTCAATAACGGCGTCAAAGTACTGATGAGTGGTCTTGATTATGAGCGCGTGGTGCTCTCTGGCGGCCCTCTAGGCATAATGCAAGCCTGTATGGATATCGTTGTTCCCTATATTCATGAGCGTGAGCAATTTGGCAAATCTATCGGTCAATTCCAGCTAGTACAGGGCAAGCTTGCCGATATGTACACAGGCATGAACGCCGCTCGCTCCTACGTTTACAGCGTCGCTAAAGCTTGTGACAGAGGTGAGACCACACGTAAAGACGCCGCTGGCGCCATCCTTTATAGCGCTGAGCTTGCCACTAAGATGGCACTCGATGCCATTCAGCTTCTTGGTGGTAATGGCTATGTCAATGAATATGCAACAGGCCGCCTACTGCGTGATGCCAAGCTATATGAGATTGGCGCGGGCACCTCAGAAATTCGCCGTATGCTAATTGGCCGTGAACTATTTAATGAGTCTAAATAGGCTCGACTCAATAACGCCCAAATTAGCATAACAGCCTAGCCAAAGTCAGCGACGATTCTAATTCAACAGATAAGTCGCTGACTTCAAGCCTCGCCTCAATAACAAGGTGAGATCAAGCCGAGCCTGAGCAATAGACTCTGCTCGAATAGCTTACATAAGGATGAGTAACGTGACCCAGTTAAGCAGCCGCATCAATACTCGCAGTGACGAATTTAAAACTAAGCATGATGATATGGCGACCTTAGTTGCCGACTTGCAAACCAAGCTCAACACTATTACCCAAGGCGGCGGTCCTGTTGCCTGTGAGCGCCACACTTCCCGTGGCAAACTACTGCCAAGACAAAGAGTCGAGAAACTACTCGACCCAGGCTCACCATTTTTAGAAATCTCCCAATTCGCAGCCTATGAGGTGTACGATGAAGCCGTGCCCGCTGCAGGTATTATTGCCGGCATAGGCCGCGTCAGTGGTGTCGAATGCATGGTCATCGCCAATGATGCCACGGTAAAAGGTGGGACTTACTACCCTATTACAGTTAAGAAGCACTTACGAGCCCAAGAGATCGCCAGTCGTTGTCACCTGCCTTGTATCTACTTAGTCGATTCAGGCGGTGCAAACCTGCCACGACAAGATGAAGTGTTCCCAGACAGAGACCACTTTGGCCGCATCTTCTTTAATCAAGCACAGATGTCTTCAAAGGGCATTCCACAAATCGCTGTTGTTATGGGACTGTGCACCGCAGGTGGTGCTTATGTTCCCGCCATGGCCGATGAGTCGATTATCGTTAAAGAGCAAGGCACCATTTTCCTCGCAGGGCCGCCTCTAGTAAAAGCGGCAACTGGTGAAGAAGTTAGCGCCGAAGAGTTGGGCGGCGCCGAGGTACATACCAAGATTTCAGGCGTTGCCGATCATATGGCGCAAAACGATGAGCATGCTCTTGAGCTTGCCCGCAAATCGGTTGCCCGTCTTAACCATCACAAACAGATCCAAAGCCAACTCAGCTCAGTCAAACCACCTAAGTTTGATATCAATGAGCTCTATGGTGTCGTAGGCACAGATTTGAAAAAGCCCTTCGACGTTAAAGAGGTTATCGCTCGCATCATAGATGACTCAGACTTTGACGAGTTTAAAGCTGGCTATGGTGCCACGCTTGTGTGTGGTTTTGCCCGTATTCATGGCTACCCTGTCGGCATAGTGGCCAATAATGGCATTCTATTTTCTGAATCGGCACAAAAAGGGGCTCACTTTATTGAGCTTTGTTGTCAGCGCAAGATCCCGCTACTGTTCCTACAAAACATCACCGGCTTTATGGTGGGCAAAAAGTATGAGCATGAAGGGATAGCCAAACACGGCGCCAAGATGGTAACCGCAGTGTCCTGCGCTAGCGTGCCTAAATTTACAGTGATTATCGGCGGCAGTTATGGCGCAGGTAACTATGGTATGTGTGGCCGCGCCTTTGATCCAACCATGATGTGGATGTGGCCTAATGCCCGTATCTCAGTAATGGGAGGCGAGCAAGCCGCTGGCGTATTAGCCACGGTGCGCCGCGATGGACTTGCCCGTAAGGGCGTAGATTGGCCTGCCAAGGAAGAAGAGGAGTTCCGCAAGCCGATTGTCGAGCAATATGATAAAGAGGGTCACCCTTATCATGCCAGTGCAAGGCTGTGGGATGATGGCATTATCGACCCGGCGCAAACCCGAGATGTGGTAGGCCTAGCACTATCAGCGGCGCTTAATGCCCCCATCGAAGACACCCAATTCGGCGTGTTCCGTATGTAATCAATCGATAAGATTAACTCAATTAAGGAACAGGTCATGAATGCACAAGATTTAGTACAAGAAACCAACCAAGGGCTCAAGTATGTCAGCTTGTCCCTAGAAGCAGGTGTAGGCACGCTTTGCCTCGACAGAGCCGATAAACATAACGCCTTCGATGAAGTGATGATCGCCGAGATGATAACCTCACTCGAGCTAATGGCATCACTGAGCCAATGTCAGCTGTTAATCCTTAAGGCTGACGGTAAAAACTTCAGCGCTGGCGCCGATTTAGGCTGGATGCGTAAGCAAGCCAAAATGGACATGGAGCAAAACCTAAGCGATGCCCATGAACTGGCTAAGTTGATGTCCCGCTTAGATAAGTTCCCAAAACCTACTATCGCACTGGTTCAAGGGGCGGCCTTTGGCGGCGCACTTGGCCTTATCTGTTGCTGCGATATCGCCATCGCCAACGAGCGAGCCAGCTTCTGCCTCAGCGAAGTCAAACTTGGGCTTATCCCTGCTGTCATTAGCCCTTATGTCGTGCGCGCCATGGGCCAAAGAGCCTCACGCCGCTATATGTTGACAGCCGAGCGTTTCGATGCCCAAACCGCTCTCAAACATCAAGTTATCAGCGAAATCAGTGATGATTTAGAAAAAGCTGCCAAGCCGATTATCGATAGCCTGCTCGCCAACAGCCCTCAGGGAATGGCATGGGTAAAAACCTTAGTCAGTCACCTCGAAAACGGCGTGATAGATGATAAATGTATCGATTACACCGCAGAGCGTATCGCAAGTATTCGTGTTTCCGCTGAAGGCCAAGAGGGTCTCAACGCCTTCTTTGAAAAGCGCAAACCCGACTGGAGCCAATTTAGTACTTACACCACCGAACAAGACTTGCCTAATCAACACAGTAGCGCGCAGCAAGGAGCAAAATAGATGTTTACCAAGTTATTGATTGCTAACCGAGGTGAAATCGCCTGCCGCATTATTAATACGGCTAAGACCATGGGGATCCGCACCGTAGCGCTTTACTCAGATGCTGATAAGAATGCGCGCCATGTGGCTATGGCCGATGAGTCTTTCCATATCGGTGGCAGCGCTCCAAGTGAGTCTTATCTTAAGGGCGAGCTAATTATCGACATTGCCAAGCAATCTGGGGCTCAAGCGATTCATCCAGGCTACGGCTTCCTATCGGAAAATGCTGACTTCGCGCGCCTATGTGAGCAAAATGATATCGCTTTCGTTGGCCCAAGTGCCGATGCCATCGATGCCATGGGTAGCAAGAGTGCCGCAAAAGCGATTATGCAGGCGGCGAAGGTGCCACTGGTACCGGGTTACCATGGCGATGACCAAAGCGATAAGCTGCTGGTCAATGAAGCCAACAACATGGGCTTTCCGCTACTTATCAAGGCAGCCTATGGCGGTGGTGGTAAAGGAATGCGCATTGTCGAATCAGCAGCAGAAGTCCAAGAAGCGATTGACTCGGCAAGACGTGAGGCTATCTCCTCTTTTGGTAACGACAAGCTGCTGATGGAGCGCTATCTGCGTCAACCTCGTCACGTTGAAGTTCAGGTCTTTGCCGATAGCCATGGTAACTGTATCTACCTCTCAGATAGGGACTGCTCGATTCAGCGCCGTCACCAAAAAGTGGTTGAAGAAGCTCCTGCCCCAGGTTTAAGCGATACACTGCGCAAAGCCATGGGAGAAGCTGCGGTCGCAGCGGCGAAAGCGATTAATTATCGCGGCGCGGGCACAGTCGAATTTCTATTAGATACAGATGACAGCTTCTACTTTATGGAGATGAATACTCGTCTTCAGGTAGAGCACCCAGTTACTGAGATGGTTACAGGTCAAGATCTCGTAAAATGGCAGCTAATGGTAGCAAGTGGTGACAAGCTGCCACTCGAGCAGCAAGAAGTGCGCGTTCACGGTCACAGCTTTGAAGTGCGCATTTACGCCGAAGATCCTCACAATGATTTTCTGCCTGCCAGCGGTAAGCTCAACTACCTGCGAGAGCCAGAGCAGAGCCAATTTGTGCGTATCGATTCAGGCATTCGCCAAAACGATGTGATCAGTAACTTTTACGATCCCATGATAGCTAAGCTTATCGTTTGGGATGAATCTCGACCTCGCGCCCTGCAGCGTCTAGTGCATTCCCTCAGCTCTTATCAGATAAGCGGTCTTAAACACAATATCGAATTTTTGGCCAATATCGCCGAGCATCAAGCTTTTGCTGATGCCAACTTTAGCACAGACTTTATTGAGCGCTATGGTGATGCGCTTATCGGCAGTGTCTCCAATGATGAAGATACCGCGCTGGCACTGGCTGCCCTTTATCAGCTCTGTGCTCGCAAGCAGTCTGCCAAAGAGTCGGCGATAAATAGTCACGACCCTTATTCTCCTTGGGGACAAGTGAGCGGCTTTAGGCTCAATAGTGAAAGTCACCACTCACTATCCCTGCTAGATGATAAGCAAAACTTACATCAACTCAGCCTGAAAGAAATCGCGAGCCAATATCTACTCACTCTAACGGACAAGCCATTAACCTTAAGCGGCGAGCTTAGGGGCGATCAACTCCATGCAGAAATCAATGGTCACAAGACTAAGGTATCTGTCAGCCAAGAAGGGGATGATTTCACCCTCTTCTTTAACACCAGCAGCTACCATTTCAAGTCGGTACAAACTGAAGTGGTTGAAGAGCAGGCCAATGATGCCGACAAACTAAAAGCACCAATGAACGGTACTGTGGTGACACATCTTGCCGAAGTCGGCGATAAGGTCAGTGCAGGTCAAGGTCTACTGGTCATGGAAGCGATGAAGATGGAGTACACCATTGAGGCGCCTTTCGATGGCACAGTAAGTGAGTTCTATTTCAAGCCTGGTGAGCTAGTTAGTGATGGCTCACTGCTACTTGATGTTACCGCGCTTGAGGAGGCCTAGCATGTCACCCTCACAGGTAAAAGCCGGCTATCCTAAAAAGGTCAGCATATTTGAAGTGGGGCCAAGGGATGGACTGCAAAATGAAAAGTCCGTCACCACTCAAGACAAAATCATGCTTATCGACAATCTCGCTAAGGCAGGGATAAAACGTATCGAAGCGGGTAGTTTTGTCTCGCCTAAATGGGTGCCACAGATGGCAGACTCCATGGAGGTGATCCAATCTATGCCCCGCAGAGAAGGAGTGATCTATAGTGCTTTGACCCCAAATCTTAAGGGCTTTGAATTAGCCAAGGCATCGGGTATTGACGAAGTAGCTATTTTTGGTGCCGCATCCCAAAGCTTTAGCCAGAAGAACATCAACTGCTCCATTGAAGAGTCGATTGAGCGCTTCTTACCCTTGATGGAGCAAGCCAAAGCCGCCGATATTCGCGTCAGGGGTTATGTCTCTTGTGTACTAGGTTGCCCCTATGAAGGGGAAATTCAAGTACAAGAGGTCGCTCGCGTCGCCCATATTTTGGAGCAGATGGGCTGCTATGAGATCTCCCTTGGAGACACCATAGGTGTGGGCACGCCCCTTAAAGCCAAGGCGATGCTAGAAGCCGTTGCAGCGAAAGTGCCATTGAATAAACTCGCCCTACACTTCCATGATACCTATGGTCAGGCATTAGCCAATATTTTGGCCTGCTTAGAACTTGGCGTCAGTGTGGTCGACTCATCGGTCGCAGGCCTTGGCGGCTGCCCCTATGCTAAAGGGGCATCGGGTAATCTCGCCACCGAAGATCTGGTGTATATGCTTGAGGGCATGGGGATAGAGACAGGTGTCGACCTTAAACTACTAGCCCATGCCGGTGACACCATCAGTAGCCAACTTGGTCGCAGCACAGGCGCCAAGGTCGCGGCGGCCATCAAAGACTAAAAATTAAAAAGCATTAACGGAGACAAGAATAATGGCAGGACTTAATAAGTTAGTCAGCAATTACGATGAGGCACTCGCTGGCCTTAAAGATGATATGACCATTATGGTCGGTGGCTTTGGACTATGTGGTATTCCAGAAGGCCTTATCGCCAAGATGGTAGAGATGAAAGTCAAAGGCCTGACTGCAATTTCAAACAATGCAGGTGTCGATGATTTTGGTTTAGGGCTGCTGCTAAAACAAAAGCAGATAAGCACTATGATAGCCTCTTATGTTGGTGAAAACGCAACCTTTGAGCAGCAAATGCTTAGCGGTGAGCTCAACGTGATTTTAACCCCCCAGGGTACGCTAGCTGAGAAGATCCGCGCTGGCGGCGCGGGTATTCCCGCCTTCTTTACTGCAACAGGCTATGGCACCCCCGTCGCTGAGGGTAAAGAGACACGAGAAATCGATGGTCGTCACTATGTGCTAGAGGATGCCCTAAAAGCCGATTTTGCCCTAGTGCGAGCTTGGAAGGCTGATACCATGGGTAATCTGGTCTTTCGCAAAACCGCCGCCAACTTCAACCCTATGATGGCCACAGCAGGTAAAATCACTGTGGTAGAAGCTGAGCATATCGTCGAGCCAGGCGAGTTAGACCCGGATCATATCCATACACCCGGCATTTATGTCGATCGCATTATTCAAGGCACATTTGAAAAGCGCATCGAGCAGCGCACCACCAAAGCCGCTACAGCATAAGGAGCAGTGAATTATGGCACTAACTAGAGAGCAGCTCGCTCAGCGCGTAGCAAAAGAACTTAAAGATGGTTATTACGTTAACCTAGGCATAGGCATTCCTACCCTAGTGGCTAACTATATTCCCGAAGACATGCAGGTGATGCTGCAATCGGAAAATGGGCTTCTGGGTATGGGCGAGTTTCCCACCGAAGAAACCATAGACGCCGATCTTATCAACGCTGGTAAGCAGACGGTGACCGCAGTAGACGGCGCCTCATTCTTCTCATCCGCCGAGAGCTTTGCCATGATCCGTGGCGGTCATGTAGATTTAACGGTATTGGGCGCCTTTGAAGTGGATGTCAACGGCTCTATCGCTTCTTGGATGATTCCTGGCAAGCTTATCAAAGGTATGGGCGGCGCTATGGATCTGGTCGCAGGCGCCGACAATATTATTGTCACCATGATGCACGCCGATAAGAAAGGCAACTCTAAGCTGCTACCTAAATGCGAGCTGCCGCTTACTGGCTATGGCTGCATTAAGCGCGTATTGACCGACCTCGCCTTTATTGAAATTAAAGATGGTGCATTCCACCTACTTGAGCGTGCACCCGGTGTGAGCGTACAAGAGATTATCGAGAAAACCGCAGGCGAGCTTATCGTACCTGAGTTCGTCCCTGAAATGAGCTTCTAACTTGTCCTAGGGTTTTAAGGATTAGGTTAAAAAGCACGCTAAGCGTGCTTTTTTTATAGCTATAGCCACACCCCATGGCAGGCATTGTAACCACTCCAATAGTAGCGACAAGCCAACAGAGACTGTGATGCATCATTGCGAGCATCACAAACTGGATTATTAAAGCGCCTTTGTTATCAAAGCGCTCTAGCCTAATGCCTTGAAAGTGATGATTGTCACCTTCAAGGTAAACCATTTTAGACATAAGCTTAATTTCATCGCATTTTGGAGAAGCAGATCTAAAACTTAATGAATATGCACCTTTAATAGATAAAGCATCCCTGCATTTTGCCGATAGTTAAACTATAAGTAATAAGAAAGTAGGAGGTTTTATGGTAAAAAAACTGCTTATAGGCATTATAGGGCTATTGCTGCTATCTCTTATTATTACGATTGCTTTAGTGTCAAAAGATTCGGTAGAACCCATGGTTAATGAATCTGACCTAAGACGTGACAATTTGCGCTTAGATCACATCAAGATAGTTGCAACGCAGGTACAAGGATATTGGGATAAACATACTAAGTTACCTTCAACACTCGGCGATCTCGTCGACAGATATGACTATCAAGAACTACCAAAAGATCCAAGATACACAACGGATTACGAATACCATATGACAGGAGATCAGAAGTATCAGATCTGCGCCATTTTCTCCATAGAAACCCCGAGACGTAAAGATGATATTTCAAAGTCTGGTTTCTGGTTTCATAAAGCCGATCACTATTGCTTCGACTTCGTCGTCGCCCAACATCTGCCACCAACGCCTAATGAAAAGCTAAGCGAAGAATTGAACAAAAAAGAGCCTGAATAAGCACTCAGATCTCATTACCAAAAATCAAAGATTGCCTATCACTAAAGTAGTAAATAATATCTTAATTTTCATCCTGAAAACGAAACAAGTCCATGAACAGAACTGTGTCGATTCCCCTCTACAAGGCCCCCTATAGCAAGCCTAAGGCACTCTTTGCTCAGCTTAAAGTTCGTCCGCATTACAGAATAGTACTTATCTATTTGATACTCGGATGTTCATGGATCTATTTTTCTGATGCTGTACTCGATGCCTTGATCAGTTCTAAAACCACGCTCACCTATGCGCAAAATATCAAAGGCTGGGCCTTTATTGTTATTACAGCAGCAATGTTGCTGGTACTGATACGCAGAGCCGTTAAAGCCAATGAAAAGGTCAATCTAGACCTCATTGCCAGCTATGACCAGACTATCCATGGCTGGATGGAGCTAATGGATATACGTCATCAGGAAACCAGGAACCACACCCAGAGAGTCACCAATATGACGGTAAAATTTGCCCAAATAGCGGGCATAACCGATGCAGACTCCCTTAAAATTATTGAACGTGGCGCGGCTTTACATGATATGGGAAAAATAGGCATAGCCGACAATATTTTAATTAAGCCAGGAAAGCTAACTGAAGAAGAGTGGCAGCAGATGCGTATGCATCCTGAAATAGCCCATCAAGTCTTATCAAAAATCAACTTTTTACGTCCAAGCATAGACATCCCCTATTCTCACCATGAGCGTTGGGATGGGACAGGCTACCCATTAGGTTTAAAGGAGGAAGCAATTCCCCTCGCTGCGCGTATCTTTTCCATCATAGATGTTTGGGATGCCCTGAGTAATAAACGTGTCTATAAAGATGCTTGGCCAGAGCAGAAAGTATTGGATTACATACGTAGTCAGGCAGGCGCTCAGTTTGATCCTCGCCTAACGCAAATCTTTCTTGAGCACTATCGAGAGATTGTACTAGCAGGATAATAGCTTTCAGCTGAAATTATTTGCGCCTTCTCGCTTTCTTTATCTAGAGTTAAGTTAACTAATTGTAATTAATTAGGACTCTATGAATAAGAAGAAGGCCAGCCATCAGTTCTCTGTATTTCAAACCACCGCTATCTTTAGCATGCTATTTGCGCTTATTGGCTTTAGCTATAACGTCTGGCGAATGGAGATAACTGAGTACAACTCCAATATGCGCTCAGCCAGCTTTGAGCTGTTACTGCAACTCTCTGAGCTTGAAGCGATTGTCTACTACGCCCATTACGATAAGAACCCTAATGACGGAAATCCAAGAAAAGGCTGGATAAAAGTTGGACTCATCTCTGATTTAAGCATGATCACTGAGCCTAATGTCCATGATGCTGCGCAGGCACTACAGAAAACCTGGCAAGCCAACTGGAGTCACATGCAACAAGATGAAACCAGTGCTCAGGCCATCATTCAAGAAATCGACTCTGTCAGGTTGGAGGTAAGAAAGCTCATTACTCACTTGGAATAAGCTTAAAGAAGTACAAAAAAAATAGCTGGCCTTAGCCAGCTATCCATGAATCAACAGGGAATACTATTCCCAAATCATCTCTCTAAAGTGCTTGCGGCATACAGACTCATAGCTTTCGTTACCGCCAATTGCGACCTGCTCACCCTCTTTCATCGCTCGGCCATTACCATCTAGACGAACCACCATATTGGCTTTACGACCGCAGTGACAAATGGTCTTTAATTCAACCAATTTATCGGCCCATGCTAACAGGTACTGACTGCCACTAAATAGCTCACCTTGGAAATCATTACGCAAACCATAACAAAGCACAGGAATATCCATCTTGTCGACAACATAGGTCAACTGCTTCACTTGCTCTTTACTCAAGAACTGGCACTCATCGACCAATACGCAATGAACATGCTCGGCACTATGGGCTGTACTAATGAGATCAATAAGATTATCAGCACTAGCAAACACTTGAGCTTCAGACTCTATGCCTATTCTTGAAGCTACTTTACCCACACCATAGCGATCATCTATCGATGCTGTCATCACTAAGGTATTCATTCCACGCTCACGATAGTTATATGAAGATTGCAATAATGAGGTAGATTTACCCGCGTTCATCGCTGAATAATAAAAGTAAAGCTGTGCCAAACCTATGTTCCTTTTAATTGATACGCTATAGCCAGTCAATTTTGACATTCCAGCCTAGCTAAAACCAGCGGCTAGTCTAGCATTCAAGGGAGGCTTGGGTCACGATTATCAAGGAAGAAATTAGCGAAAGATCGGAAAATCTGAATTTAGCAATTCAAAATGCCCACACAGGAGTAACTTCTGGCCCTTTAGCTAAGAATCTAATGCGAGCCTACTTTTGATAGCTGTAGTTTTCAAACCTGACTCCATACCTTCTCGGTACACTTCAACACGATTTCGCCCTGCCAATTTAGCACTGTATAAGGCAATATCTGCCCTGTGCATCATAGGATCTAAACTCAAGTCCGCTTCATCTAAATAAGCGATGCCAAAGCTTGCCGTCAGATTAAAGTCATGACCTGAGTAATGGGTATCTATAGCTTCGATTGCACTATGACACTTTTGTGCAACTTCTAAGGTATTATCTTTATCAGCAAAGGGCAGCATGATAACGAACTCATCACCACCTAACCGGGCGAAAATATCACTAGAGCGAGTATGGCCTTTAATCACTTCAGTAACCTTCTTTAATGCCCAGTCACCTGTGCCGTGGCCATATGTATCATTCACTTGTTTAAAGCGATCCAAATCAAACATTATCATGCCAAATTCACCGCCACGAGAAAGCACTTGGATAAAGCTATTTTCTCCTAAGTCTTGACCCGCACCCCGATTATAAATCCCTGTCAAGGAGTCTATCTTAGCCATACGCATATACTTACGTTTCTGCAATAAGCTAGCAACCACCAATACAGCTAAAAAGAAAACGCCTCCCACCAGCAAGGTGATAAATAACAGCATATTGGTATGCTCACGTTCTTTTACTTGCTGAAGAGAGATATATAATTCGCGTTCTTTATTTAGCAAAGCTATTTCACGGGCCTTCTCTTCGCTATCAAACTTTGCCATTTGATGAGCTTGAGCTTTAGTTTTAACCTCATCGTTAAGCAGTTTGCCATACTCTTGATATAGAGCTAAATGTTGGTAAGCCGATTCAAACTGCTGCTGTTTACCATAAAGACTGGCTAATGCGTTATGAACCATCACCTTATATTCAATGTTTTCAGCATCATCTGCTAACGCCAACACTAAATCGGCATATTTGGCAATTTTAGCTTCATCACCTAAACCTAAATAGGTTTGAGTCAATAACGCATTGGTGTGGTTGATTTCCAATTGAAATTTAAACTTCTCATAGGCAGAAAGTGCTTTAAGCAAATAAGATTCTGCCTTGGCAAAGTTATTACGTTCCATCTCGATCATGCCGAGGCCTTTCTCTGACATGGCAACGATCAAAGGAGTATTATTCTTATGGCAGTACTCTGCGCTTAGATGAAAGCCATCAGAAGCCCTATCAATTGCCTTGAGCTTAAGGTGCGCAACAGCCATATAAAGTAATGCATAACAGTGGTTTTTACTGTCTTGACCTTCATCGAGTTCAATCGCTTTGGCCGCAAACAGTCGCATATCCTCATATGCTCCCAGCTTGTAATAAAGAGCAACTAATCGTAAATAAGAGTTCAATTTAATTTCGATATCTTCAATACGCTCAATACGAGATAAGTTCTTTGCTATTTCCTTAAAAACCAACTCAAACTGGCCTAGTGGAATATAAGCAGTAGCTTTATAAAGATAAATTGAGGAGAGTAGAGTCTCTGAAGGTTGTAAAGATTCCGCACTTTCTAGTTGTTTAAGAGCTAACCGATAGTCACTAACATAAAGTGACTTAATACTTTTCAATACTAAAAACCTAGCTCGTTGCTCAAGGCTAAGCTGATCATTTAACTGACTAAGCTCCTGAACAATCACTTCTGATGCTACCACATCAGAACTTAACATCTGTTCTAAAGCGTCAAGTTTATCGTCAAACTCAACTTGACTAGCAACGGCTTTTGCCACAATGAAAAAAGCCATTGCTACTATGATTAACAATCTAGGTAATAACATTATCAATAATTTATGAACTCATATTCATAATGATTAAGAATGACCAACCATCGTCATCTTCACCACTTAACTGCTTTAGCCTTTGTGTATTACCCATAAGCACGGCTTCGGTTGCTTCATCGGATAACCCATAAGAGGCCATGACCGCTTGGGGATCTAATTGATATTTTCCTTGTAAGGCAGCATCTCTCGCTAGATCCTCAAAAAAATGATTTAACTCAGTCATATTTACATTTCCTTATTGTTACAAATGACAAAGCGATTGCTCGCTCTTTAGTGCGGTGGACAACTCTCCTACTAGGGTAAATTTGTCCACCAAATCTACCCTAGGTCAGCCTCACCAATACCCAGTTTAGCCAATACTTCATGATTAACCGACAATTTCTTAGCGGGCGGTATCAGTAATGTACTGATAGGTGTTAAATTAGCAACAGGTAGGTCTTTTAATGCTATAGCCTCAATTCTAGGTTGTTGCATTGGTAGGGTTGCCGCTTCATAGATCACCACTTGATGCTCTAATGGATACCATTTTTCCAATAAATCGACTAAAACCAGAAGCCTATCGGAATCAGTATGAAACTTAGTTAAGGTGTGCTCACCCGCTAAGGAGATTTGCCATAACAATAGGTGACATGCGGGATTTGGCGTGTGATTAAACAACATAAATTGACTTGCTTCAAAGCTTTGATGACCGCTTTGACCTGGGTCTATGCCTAAATCTGCCCACAAGCAGGCTTCGGCGCTAATCCCTGGCTCCATCTTGGCATAAAAACCTTCACTCTTCGCACTGGCAATCGCCATATGAGGCACACAAGCAAATACCCCTGGGTGACCATAAAATGCACCAACAACCTGTTCACCTGCGCGGACAGCCTCGAGCATAGCATCAGCCATTTGCTCATAGGTCACTCTGCGACTTTTTACTTCACCTTCTTGGGCATAAAACTGCTGCAAATTGACAATATTGTCATTAAGCCCTTTAAGCCACTTGGTCGTAAACCCATCGGGTACCAAGATAAATACTCTATCTGCATTTTGAATATGGCTTAGAGAGATCTGACTAATATCACCAGCCATTATCATCCCTGTGCCCACACACACTAAACTTCCCTTTTTAGACTCTGTCATGGGTATCCTCTATCACAACTTGAGATATTGATTGTCCTGTACTGCCACAACACTGGCCACCACAAAGTTAGTAGTAAGCCAAGTATTACTAGCGTTAAAACTAACACCTTTCACTTAAGAGTGCAGCCTTTGACTGTGATAATAATGTAAATACTGATGGATGATTATGTAACATTTTAAATCTACATTTAATTTCACTCACTTAGCACAATGAGCAATACCAGCATCGGCAAGAAAAAACATTAAATTGTGAACTTTTTGCTCGTGATAGGGACTTATCTAACAGATGAATCACTTAAGTCACCTTATAGGCTCCAGCTTTAACTTGTCAGCGAGGCAATAGCTTGGGTATGATGGGCGGCAATTTACAATGAAGTAGCACAATCGATGAGTATAAAAAAGCAAAGTATCACTCTTTTAAGCGTTGCAGCCCTGTCTCTATCCCTAAGTGCCTGCAGTGTTTTTGATTATTTGATCTACAAACCTGATATTCCACAGGGTAACTATATGGAGCCTCAACAAGTAGAGAAGCTTCGTGTCAACATGACAAAAGAACAGGCTGAATATATTCTAGGCCGCCCGGTTTTGCGTGATAGTTTTGCCGATGATACTTGGTACTTCATTTACCACTATAAAAGTGGCCGTGATGCCAGCATTACCCATAAAGAGTTGATATTGCGTTTTGATGGCGACAGATTGACGGCAATCGAGGGTGATTATGATATCAGCCCAGAATTTAATACGCCTCTTGAGCAAAGCACACTGCCTATGGTGAATAAACCAGAGCTAGTGCCGCAAAACCCAGAACCTCAACGTGAAGGTGACAAACCACTCGTTGAAGAAGAGAAAGGTCAATCTCAAGCTAAAAAGACCTTCGAATAACACTAAGGCTTATTCATTGTTAAAAAGCTTAAAACTAAAAAAACGCCATCTTGGCGTTTTTTTATTGTCTCACTTTCATTCAAATCTAGTTAAGAAACCTTAGCTCCTGTCACCTTGTTGGCTCTGCCCTCTTCCTTGGCTTTTTCAGCTCGGCGGCGACGCACGTCTTTAGGATCGGCAATCAGCGGACGATAAATCTCAATTCTCTGGCCCGGATTTAGCTCTTCATTATGCTTAACAAGACGGCTAAAAGTACCTAGTTTAACCTTTTCAAGATCTATCTCAGGAAACAGCTCTACCATTTTGCTCTGTTTAACTGCATCAATAAAGGTGGTTCCCGGTTCGACTTTTATTTGAATCACCTTCTGCTGCGAAGGCAAAGCATAAATCACATCGACTAAAAACTTATCTGTCTCTTCACTCATTTGTAAACCACCTTGGCTCGATTAGTAAACGCCGTCACCATAGAAGCCATTAATTCTTTAAATACCTTACCAAAAGCAGCATCGACAATTGAGCTCGAAAATTCAAAGTCCAACTCAAACTCCACCTTGCAAGCATCTTCAGTAAGTTCAATAAACACCCACTTACCATGAAGGTGCTTAAAAGGGCCATTTTCAAGCTCAAGTAAAATCTCTTTACCCGGTATCACCTGATTACGAGTAGTAAAGGTTTTGCTGATCCCCGCTTTACTGACATCCACCGATGCCACCATGGTCTTGCCATCAAACTCTAGTACCTTACCGCCAACACAGCCGGGCAAAAACTCCTTATAGGACTCTACATCATTAACCAACTCATACATCTGCATCGCACTAAAACGTACCAATACACTACGAGAAATATGTGCCATAGGCTTAAGCTACTCTCAAATCGACAAGGTAAAGTGGCAAATTTTATCACGCCTGAAAAAAAACGCATCTAGGTAAGCCCTAGTAATCATGAAGCGTCCAAAAAACCAACAACTCAGACAACAAAAGCGGCTTAAATGCAAATTTACGCCCCAAGTCGATTCCAAAACCGCAATTGGCGAGTATAATAGCCCGCCTATGGCTAAGAAAAACGCAAAAAAATCAAAGAACACAAGTGCGACGATTGCGCGCAATAAACGTGCAACCTTCGACTATAAGTTCCAAGAGAAAGTAGAAGCAGGCTTATCCCTTCAGGGATGGGAAGTGAAATCGATCCGCATGGGTAAGGTTAACCTTTCTGAAAGCTATGTCTTCATTCGCGATGGTGAAGCTTACCTATTTGGTTGCACTATCACTCCACTGAATACCGCATCGACCCATGTGGTCTGTGACCCTATGCGCTCACGTAAGCTACTGCTTAAGCGCAAAGAGATTGATAAACTGCAAGGCCTGGTCGATCGCCAAGGTTACTCGCTGGTGCCTATCTCCATGTACTGGGCAAAAGGTGCTTGGGTGAAAGTGGAAGTTGGCCTAGGTAAAGGTAAGAAAGATCACGACAAGCGTGATGACACCAAAGAGCGTGAATGGCAGATTGAAAAATCACGCACAATGAAAGACGCACTGAGAAAATAACACCATTTCTCGCAAAATTCGTGCGTAAAACAGACAAACGATTGTCAACCACACAATTGAGGCTAGGTAATTAGCCAACAAAGGGTTACAATCAAAAAGTACTTGGGGGCGATTTTGGATTCGACAGGATTCACGAAACCCTGGGAGCATGCCGAGGGGCGGTTGGCCTCGTAAAAAGCCGCACAGTTATAGTTGCAAACGACGATAACTACGCTCTAGCAGCTTAAGTCTGCTAGCCATCAGCCACACGTTTCGCACATGGGCAGTGGATTTTGATGGTCATCTCACATAGTGCTAGCGAGGGAACCTTGTTCGGGGGTGAACCGCGAAACAGTACCGGACTCGCCAATTGCAATCCTGTCTTTCGGAGTGTACTTGGTTAACCAATAGAAAGACTAAGCATGTAGCGCCTTGGATGTAGGCTTTCTGGACGCGGGTTCGAGCCCCGCCGCCTCCACCAAACACATGAAAAGCCCTGATACGAAAGTATCGGGGCTTTTTTTATTTGTGGGGGTGTGGGCGAGAATCCGCGTTAGGTTCGACAAATTTGTCAGGAACAAATTTGAACGTCGCTTGCGACGGCCCCGAAGGGGTGAGTATCAGGATGATACGAGTAACCCCGCCGCCTCCACCAAATATAAGAAAAAGGGTCATCAGCAATGATGACCCTTTTTTCATGCTAAAAACTAATGTCCATCAAGTCTCTTTAGGAGCGATGCAGCAACAACCTTTGCCTTCTTCTTTAGCTTGGTAGAGTGCGGTGTCTGCTTCAGCCAATAGGGAGTCTAATGTGCTATTAGGGTTCGATCTCGCCGCACCTATACTGATGGAAGGCGTTACTGTGCTGCCATCGGGGGCCTTAAGTGAAATCTCGGCTACTGAATGCAGAAGTCGCTCTGCAGCATTAATCATACCTTTGGCGCTGATCTCATCTAGCACTATGGTAAATTCATCCCCGCCAAAACGTCCCATCAGATCGGTATCGCGAAGCATTTTCTGACACGCCCCCACGACAGCCACCAAATAGGTATCGCCAAAAGCATGACCATAACTGTCGTTAATCTCTTTAAACTCATCAATATCAATTAAGAGGATCGCCATACCTGAGCGTTTTCGTTTAGCACGTTGCAGCTCCTTGTTAGCATAATCGATAAGAAAACCCCGTGTTAGCACTCCAGTTAAACTATCGATACGAGCGAGTTCATGGAACTTGTTCTTAAGCCGAATCACCTCGGTAATATCGGTCGAAATTCCAATCAAACCATCAATCTGGCCGTTTTTGAATAATGGCATCTTAATAGACCAATAGTGGCTTACCTCACCATCTAGCCCGTGAACCACCTCTTCTCCGGTGATCTTCTGACCTGTTCTAAATACTGTGTCATCCATTTCTGCAAATTTTTCAGCAACAGCCTTAGGAAGCAGCTCTTCTTCTTTTTGACCTACAATCTCTTCTATAGGCCTGCCATAGAGTTGAGTCACTTTTTCATTTACATACAAATAGCGACGCTGCTTATCTTTCATATAAACAAAGGCATCCATATTCTCTAGAACAAGGCTTAATAGGTTTTTCTGCTCGGCAAGCTCTTTTTCTAAGCAACGGCGCTCGGTAATGTCCGTTGAGATACCACATAGGCCTATAATCTGATGTTGATGATCATGAATTGGTACTTTTACAGTCCAATAAAACCGCTCCTCTCCAGTCTCTGCAATGATATTACGCTCTTCATTTTCGATTCTTTCACCATGGCGTAATACTCTTAAATCGTTCTGGCGTAATTCATCTGAAATACTTAAATCAAAGAAAGCTTCATCGGTACTACCAATAATGCTGTCTAAATTCTGACCAAATAGTTCACAAACCATATCATTGGCAAAGGTATATCGCCCACACGTGTCTTTGGTAAACACATAGGCACCAACATGATCTAAGGTGAACCTTAACCTTTGCACCTCTTCACTAAGCGAATCCAAATCGGTTTTCTTGTCGGTCATACATACTCCCGTACCAACACAGTATTTCATCCCTGAAGTGAGCGGTTCCTTGCGATGACACTGAGTGTTTCCCTAGGGTCTGTTGAGCTTTCAAGTTTGTTTTTGAAACAGTTTACAGCATGCTAAAACTGGCAAACTCTGCGCTGTGTAGTGCTCGACATACATAAGCGATAACGCAGTAGAAGTGCACAGTAGGCGCTGCTCTATAGCTTTTTCTCATTGCCTAACAAGCATTCACTGAGATTGCTCAGTTTCACCTCGTTCGCCACGATAAAATGCCACTGACTAAGCACAAAAACTCATCAGCACAAATCGCAGTCCCTAGATAACTATCAGTAAACTAAAGCTTAGGTGCTGGCACTAGAGGCGTCCAGCTAGCGACTGTGCGACCTATTGAAGGCGATTATTCAGCGAGAAGCGCAGTGAAATAGAATAAATGGATAAGTACGCGCTAAATAGCAGCTAAGCAAGCCAACTTTCTCACCATCAACATGTATTCAATATAACGGTTATGATTAAGTTTGAGGAATAATACCTAACTATCAATGTTATTTAAGCTATTGCTACAAAAAGACTTTCATCGCCAATTCGACCTAGATCACAGTAGCATTTTCCAGATTGGCTTACAGTTCAAATTGTGAGTTCGTATTTCAAGCCAGTGATGGTTCACATTTAGTCGAACATGGAGGTAGATGTGAAAGTGCTTAAGATAGGGTTTATCGGCTTTGAAGAGGCCAGATTACATGCTCTGAAAACCCTCGCAACTCAAGCGGGCTTCTGCTATTCAATTAATCTAAGCCCCCAACTCCACCTACTCTGCGAAGGCTTACATGCCAACGCCGATGAAATTCTCAAGGCGCAAGAAAGTGGCCTGGTAATTATCGATGAGTCGCAATTTCTTACGCTGGCGGCAAAAGGAGTATTACCCCAAGATATCGCCACTCGGCTCACTCAATATAGTCAGCATAAAATCGATCACCACCACTACCCTAAGGCCAATAAACAACATGGCCTCAAATGTATTCGCCATGCTGTTATCGATTTAGCGGAAAGTAATCAAGTCACTAACTATAATCATCTGCTGCTGGATATCTGGCTTAAAACCGAGCCAAGTTATCTTGCCGATGACTTAAGTATTGCCTTGGTGGATTTAGTTGAAGATATTGTGACCGCTAAAGCGATATCCCAAGATGAAATTGATGAGCTATTTGAACTGATTGATGATCAGATTGAAGCGCCGTCAAAGCAAGGGCAGGATGTTAACACTTACAAGGATTTATACACGGGTATTAAGAAGCTGCCTTTAGATATTCAGTTAAATGCCTTTCATAAAGAAACCATAGAGTATTGGCTTAGTGAGTACCAAGATTGTTTAAAACAGTGGCCGGGAACCGTGCTGGCTAAGGCACTAATTAAGGTGCAGGCCCATGCAAAACTGGATTCTGAATCAAAAAGGCAACTGATGGAATTAGTGACTAGCATAGGTAGTATCCATCCTTATCATACCGAGTTTCATCCAAGCCAAACCTTTACCCAAGGTTGCATCATTAAACATACGAACCATACATTCTGCTTTGCAGGTCGCTTCGATAACGGTGAACGTAGTCAATTTGAAGAGAAAGTGAAACAACTCGGAGGATATACCGATAAACATTTATCGGATGCCACCCACTACTTAGTCATAGGCAATCAAAGTGAGCTGCATAGCCCATATTCTAATCCAAGTCGAAAGCTTACTAAGGCAAAACAGATGCAAGCAGCAGGTCGGCCAATCGCAATAGTATCTGAGCGCCAATGGTTAAACTCGGTAAAGCAAACCTATGTTAACTATGGTACTTAAGGCTAAATAAACTTATCTAAAGCTAACTGAGAAAGCCGGCAACCTTGCTCCCCTTGACCCTTGCCCTTGAATAGGTTACTGGCTTTATTTTTTTCAGTATCAGGTGGGCGCTTGATACTTTATAAGCATTCGCAATAGCTCGTTCAATTGGCTAACTTAACGCAATTTCTGCCAGCGGCTTTCGCTTGATAAAGCGCCTTGTCAGCACGCTTTATCATAGCCTCGAGAGACTCCATCTCACCTCTTTGGGCTATGCCTATGCTGACGGTAAAAGTTATTTGTTCCTCCTGCCATGGAACAGGCGTTTTTTCAGTTAAAGCTGTGATCCTCTGCATCACTTTCTCGGCCTGCTTAAGTCCCACTCCAGATAAAATAATGGCAAACTCCTCACCACCAATACGTCCAAGAATATCATCATCCCTTAGATGTGACTGTAGACTCTGAGTAAACTGTTTTAATACTTTATCTCCAGCACTATGGCCATAGGTATCGTTGAGCAACTTAAATTTATCTAAATCCAAAATCGCCACGCTCAAGGTCTGTACCCTTTGATTGACTAACAAACCTTGGGCAAGCTGCTCAAAACCACGCCTGTTATAAGCACCTGTGAGTGGATCTGTACTGGCTTGATGTTCTAATAATTGCTCTTTATGTTTACGGCCTGAAATATCTTTAATGGCAGCAAAGACACCAGGACCAGACTCTAAGTTCACTCGTGTTACGGAAAATTGAGCCCAAAAAGGCTTGCCGCTATAGGTTTGCATTTCACATTCGAAATCACTTAGCACACCAAGTTTATCTAACTGAGCAAACATACGCTCTCTATCCTTTGTGTGCTGGTAAAAGCTCAACACGGTCGACTGCGCAAACTCTGCTGGTGTCACTTCAAAGCACTCGTAAAACAGCTCATTGGCTCTAACTAATTTACCGCCGGGTTGAGTGATAACATAAGGAATGGGCAGTGCTTGTAGAATCGACTCTAGATGTTGATTCTGTCTATGAAGATCTTGAGTCCTATCGGCTACTGCAGCTTCTAAGGCTTCATTTTGCTGTTCAAGCTGCTTATAGAAATCAGCATTTTGATAGGTAATAGCAAACTGGTTAGTCAAGAGTTCCATCACCTGACACCTTTGTCCTGTGAACATATTCGTGACCTCATTATGCTCCAGATACAAAACACCCACTATTTCCTCCCTCACCAGTAAGGGTAACGCCAAGACAGATCTCACCTTATTAGCTTTAATATGTGTATCCATCATATAGTCGCCCTCTCTATGGGCGTCGGCTAACACTAAGGTGCTGCGGCTATTTAAACAGTAATTGAGAATAGCCGAGGGCATCGACTCAGGTTGAGAATGAACCTCTAGAATTCTGCCTTCTTGGCAAAGTGCAGATAAAGACCAAAGATTATCTTGCTTGAGATAGAGACCAACATGCTGAGCCCCCGTTGTAGTCGCCCCTCTTTGCAACATACGATTGATGAGTTCATCTCGAGATAATGGCGAAGAGATATCTTGAGAAGCCGAGACAATAGACTCCCAATTAGGGTGATAACTCTCAAGCCCAGTTTTATTCGCACTCAGGGCCTTTAGCTTCTCCTCCACATGCAGCGCTTTAGCATGGGCGCCCCAGGAGTGATATACCTCTTTTGCTTGTTGCAGGTAGCCTGTTGCAATAGCATCTTGCCCTAATAAGGCACGATAACGACCACAACGCTCGCTCGCAAGCGCTTGATACAGAGCAAAGCCTGCTCGAGATGCAGACAATATCGCTCGCTCATAATGGCATAATGCACTCATTTCATCGGCTTCTACAACGGCTTGTTCTGCCAATATTAAGTAATACCCAGGCTCAAAGTTATCGGGATTGGTTTGATACCAAAGCTGATACTTCTGCCAAGCCGACTCAAACCATGTTTGATGGTGGGGTTGCAGCGCATCAGGTTCCGTCTGCTTTAATGCCAAAATACAGAGTAAGTTAAACTGGGTATAAACTGCCTCATGGAAAATACCCTCATCAAGCTGCTCTGGGCTCAAATCCGGCGCTAATGAAATAGATAATGCCTGCTGATAGTGCTCAAATAGATACCCCTGTAATAATCTCGCAAGCATGCGATCATAGGTACCACACATATAATGATTATCAATAAAGTGCTGCAGAGCTTGTGCTTCATAGCCAGCTTGGTGATCTAAATTAGTCAGGTTATCTAAGCTCCCCTGCAGTATTTCAATAAAGTTGCATTGCAGCTGGCTTAAATAAGTCTGTGCAGGCTGCTTTATCAACTCACAGGTTGCGACCACATTACGGCTTCGTTCAAGTAACTGAGGTAAAGAAGGAGCACTGATTAAATCGGCGTAAAAACCAAAAATATAGGCATGCACTCCCCAGTAGTAATCACCATTTTCGACGCACAGATGATAGGCCTGATTACGCATCTCATAGCTGAGTTGTAACTTACTCTGCCAAGGCAGCACAAAGTTACTTTTCATCATCAACAAACGCCCTTCTAACACAGGATTAGAAGGATAACGCTGGGCTATCATGTCTGATTGCTTTGCCGCCTCAAAGGCAAGTGGATAAGCCTTTAACACCTTAGTACAGAGCAAGGCATACATCATAAACACATAGGAAGAGTAGGGGCTATTACCATGCTGATAAGTCAGTTTGAATAAACTCAATATGGTCAATGGAAACAACAGAGAACCAGAGTTATAACAACATGGCTGCATGGCCATTAACACATCCAGAGTCAGCAAGACTTGCTGCGATTCAATATCTGTCTGCTGAGCTAATTCAGCGAAGCCCATCTTGGCCAAGATAGCCTGAGACTCTTCAATCGCTTTCCCAATATCCTGCATTTCTGGTGTCGCAGGTAATGGACTGTTTAGCAATTTAAGGGCATTTAGTCCTTCATCAATCGCCCTTTGCAGCTGACCATAACGCGTATACTGGGTTATTAAAATAGTGGCAAACCTTACCTTTAAGGCTAAGGTGTCGCAACAAGACGCCACTGAAGATTTATATTGTTCAGCTACATCATATTGCCCAGCTAGGTAGAGACACTCAAGCTTCTCCATTCGAGCAAGGCTTGTATAATCTTCAGAATCTGCTGCCTTCAAAGGTGCTAACAATATAGGCATTTTCTCATCATTTTCTTTATCGCCACACAAGCTAATATCGTAGGAGAATAATGAGTCCAAATAGCTTATCCCTGTTTCATAGGCGGTAGCGGCTTTCGCCTTAAGTGCTGCTTGGTAATTCAATACCATCACTCTTGCAGTTAATTCTGGCGATAGCTGTGCTTTCGCGGCATTAAGATGGGCGACCAACTCAAAACAGCCTTCTCTTACCTCCTCTTCTGACCAAGCTTGAAGTAGCTGACAACCAATATGGTAATGTACTTCTTGCCTCTGATATTCGCTATTACCGGCATAGGCAGCTTGCTGAACCCTATCATGGGTAAATTTGTAGCTTAGGTCTGCTTGGCTATGACCAGCCTTTCTTTCAGACAAGGGGCGAATCAGTCCAGCATCAACACACTCTTTTAGCTCATTCTGAACCTGTTCAGCATCCCTATTATCTACGCTCGCAAGCAGATCAACTGAAAAAATAGAGCCTATACAGGCAGCTTGCTGCAACAACAGCTCACTAGACTTACTTAATCGTGTTAGCTGCCGCGTCACTAACTCAACCACATTATCTGTGATACTTTGCTGCTCTATCTCCTGCATCGACCAGGTCCAAGCCACCTTGTTATAACTAAACCTTAATAACTGGCTTCGGTATAACTCAAACATAAACTGCTTGAAGAAAAAGGGGTTTCCCGCAGTTTTATCATAGATAAGCTTAGCGAGATCTCTGATCTTATCGGCATCTTGCTTCAAGGTATCAGCCACTATTTGACTAATTACTGCTGGGCTAAGCCCGGTTAACGTTAGTTGTGAAATGCGTAACTCTTGAGTATTAACGCTATTTAACATACGAATAAATGGGTGACGCTCATCCACTTCATTGTCCCGATAAGCGCCAATGATGAAACAATATTGACCATCTTTATCCGATAGCAATAGCTTGAGAAGATTGATACTTGCAGAGTCAGCCCACTGAAGGTCGTCAATAAACAGCACTAACGGGCGATGTACCGAACAGATCTGACGAACGAAAGCGAGAAAAGTCTTGTTAAAACGGTTTTGCTGTTCATCGGCCCCTAGGGCTTGGGGAATCGGCACTTCACCTAGTAGGCTAGATAAAGATGGCACGATATCAATCACTACTTGAGCATTGTTACCAAGCACTTGGTTAAACTTCTGCTTCCACGCCTGCACCTCATCATCTGAATAAGAGAGAATAATATCGATAAAACGGTTGAATGCCTGAGAGATAGCACTATAGGGCGTTTGCCTTTGATACTGCTCAAACTTACCAAAGATAAACAAGCCATTAGCTTGAATAATAGGCCTGCGAACTTCATCAACTAATGCAGATTTACCCACACCTGAATAACCACCAATTAGAAGAGCTTCACTGCCACCAGCCGCAACTCTATGGTATCCAGACATCAGAGTATTGACCTGGCTTTCTCTTCCGTACAACTTTTGCGGGATCACCATTCGGTCATAAACATCTTGAGAGCCAACCACAAAGCCACTGGCTTGATGAAGCAGAGATACTTGGGTAAGGTCGGCCAATACTCCAGCACAGCTCTGATATCTAGTGTCAGGCTCCTTCTCTACCAGCTTAGCAATCACCTCTGACAATGCCTTTTCTTGATCACTGCAAGCTAAGCCCAATGGAGGCAAGCATAATGGCTTGGACATATGGGCATAACTTAACTGGCTAATATCTTTTATCTCAGAAAATGGCAGCTGATGGGAAAACAGCCAATACAGAACGCAGCCAAGCGCGTAGAGGTCGCTGCGATTATCTAGCAGTATTTCGTGCAGATAGCTCAATTCCGGCGCAAGGAAAAAACCATCAACATGACTTGGAATAAAACTGCTTACCCCTAAAGCTTGGCGAGAGCAGGTTTTAGCTTCACTAAAACCTATCACCTCAGCATAGGTAAAGTCCTTCGTGACTATAAAGCTGCCTGGACGCAAGGCAAAATGAAACACATCGGCACTATGAAGAAAGCTCAGCGCCTGAGTAATAGCCTTAGCCAAGGAGAACTTCTGCTCTAAGCTTAAATCCTCTGGATTAATCTCTGCCAACCACACACAACATTGAGACTCAAGTTCAATCTCGACGCAATTGACAGGCAATTTTCCCGGAGACATTAGCTGCTCGGTCTCATCCTTAAACCAATGACAACTTGGTACTCCTTGACCTTTTAATAGGGCTAAAAACGCCAGTTCATTTTCAGCAATTGCCACACGCTGAAATTCAGGCAGATGACGCGACCAAGATAGTAACCATGACTCATTAACTGCTAGCTGTTGTAAACGAATGAATTTATCAGAACAAGGTGAAGCATAGCGTTTTTGTGACATTGCATTTCCTATACACCAAGTAATTTGAAGCAAATTCGAAGCTCAGATACGGCTCTTTAATATAAAAAGTTAGATGATTTGCCCTCAAGTCGGCAAGCCCTTTAACTCATCCCCTACTTCTTTTAACAGTTTGTGATCCAGCTCTCACCCAGTTCATCGTTTCTTGCACCGAGTTTTCTAACAGCAACTTATTCATATAAGCCCATAATTTAAAAGCAGTTATTTTTTACAACTAAAGACTTACTGAGTAGAAAAATGAGTTTTCTACGTGAAAACCCTTAGAACAATTACGTGTTTATACGGATTAAATAAACAACTTTAAAACAATATGGTTACACCAGAAAAAAAATAAATCTGTTGAGAATGACTTTGGCAAAGAACAAGGCGCTCAGCAGATATAAGAGGCAACCAACTCGTCTAACTAAAAAGGCATATGATGAATAAGATAACTAAAACAGCCATTGCTGTAGCAGCATTAATCTCTGCACCTGCGTTCGCTGGATACGAAGTTAAACTTGATGACAATCAAAAGCTAACTTTCGGCGGATTCTTCAAAGCTGACGTACGTCACACTAACGGTGACCAAGCCGCACGAGATTTCTGGATTGGTACTAGTACTTATGCAGAAGACACTCATCAAACCACTATCAACGCTCGTGAATCTCGCTTCAATGTGAAATACCAAAATGGCGATGTCACAGGTTTCCTAGAGTATGACTTCTACGGCTCTGATGGTAACTCTAAAGTATCTAGCTCATACGATCCACGTATGCGCCATGCATTCATCAAGTACAAAAACTGGACCGTAGGTCAAACTTGGTCAACCTTCATGCCATTAGGCTCTATCGCTGACGCGCTAGACTTCGGTGGTGCACACGTAGGTCAAGTATTCGTTCGTCAAGGTCAGGTTCGTTACACCACTGGTGGTTTAGAACTTGCTATCGAGAACCCATCTGAAGATAACGGTCACAACCAAGCTATCCCAGATCTAGTAGGTCGCTACACCTTTAAGGGTGACTGGGGTCAAGTAGCAGTTGCAGGTCTTGCTCGTACTTTCGACAACGACGGTGACGTAACTAAAGCTGACGGCGTACAGTTCGCTTATAGCCTATACGGTAAAATCAAGACCTTCGGTAAAGATGATTTCCGCTTTGCCTACAACGGTGGTGCAGCAGGTCGTTACGTCTCTCCAGGCCACAATGCTAACGACATGGTCGATGCAAATGGTGACCTAAAAGAAACTGTAGCTTATACCGTTGCTTACCGTCACTTCTGGACTGATACCCTACGTTCTTCTATCTACTATGGCCACTCAGAAGTAGAAAACTTCTATGGTGAAGGCTTAGACTCAGACCGTAGCCATATTGCTATCAACCTTATCAAGCAGCTAAACAAGCAGTTAAGTGTTGGTGTTGAGTATGGTAACTATGACGCAGATATCAATGCTACTGAGCAAGCTGATTCTGACTACCTACAAGTATCAGTGAAGTACGTACTATAAGCTGATGTAATCAAATTAGATGGCGTCGACTAGTACGCCATCTAATTTAAATAACAAAAACCACTAGTCAAAACCAAAGCTTACAAATAGAAGTAATAAGCTGAATTATCAGCAAAGATAAACTGAATTAGGCTTGGTACTCCAAGCAACTGGGTTTAACCCACAGAATTTTAGAATTACAAAGTCACAAAGTTGGGATCTTATGACTTTGTATTGCCCTCAGACCAGATATAGGAGGGCTACGTGCTGATGAGATTGGACCTCATCAACATTTTACTCCCACCGCTAAAGCAGCCATGCTTTGCTTTTACCTAGAACTTACAACCTATGGTTCTAGGTATTTTTTTGCCTAAAATTCAGCAAAATAAACTTAACGATCTAAACCATGATCTATGGCATAACGAACTAAGCCAACGGTGCAATCAATATCCAGCTTTTGTTTTATATTACGCTTATGGGTTTCGACGGTACGTACACTCACATTGAGCTCTTGGGCGATACGTTTATTATTCATGCCTTGCGAGATCAACCTAAGTACCAACTGCTCTCGACGAGTCACTATCCCTTTTTGCTCACTGGCCAGTTCTCTGGATAAAATCTCAGTCACTTCCGAGCTAAAGTAAGGCTTACCTGAAGCGACTTTTTTAATCGCTTGAATCA
This sequence comes from uncultured Shewanella sp., assembly GCA_947503555.1. Lineage (GTDB taxonomy): Bacteria > Pseudomonadota > Gammaproteobacteria > Enterobacterales > Shewanellaceae > Shewanella. Next base: position 38,430 of record CANNEE010000013.1, on the reverse strand, counting down.
GTTCTTTGCCAGGAACATCCTTTAGAATGTAGCCATCGGCTCCGTGACGCATAGCCGCAACAATATACTCTTTATTGTCATGCATGCTGAGCATAAGTACTTTACAATCAATCTCTTGCTCTTTTATTAGCTCCAGCACATACATGCCGTCCATCTCGGGCATATTGATATCCATCAACACTAGATCCAGTTCCATCCGCTGTAATAGATCTAAGGCTTCACGACCATTTTCAGCCTCTGCTAACACTTGAATGTCACTATCTAGACTCAGACGATAGCGCAACCCCTCACGAAACATAGGATGGTCATCAACTAGGAGTACTCGAATCATTATTATAATCCTCCTTCATAAGCATTATCTGCATTATAGCGCAGCTCGCTTTGCGGAATACGGGCTAAGAGACTTGTACCTTTGCCCACAGATGATTGTACTTTCAGCACTCCATTGTAAAAGCTTAATCTTTCTTTCATATTTCTAAGCCCTATCCCTTCATTGGGCTTCATACATTGCTCCATTCCCAGATAATCGAACCCCTTACCATTATCTGAGATTTCTAAGGTCAACCACCCAGGACTTAATACCAAAGATATTTGAACCTTGGTCGCTCCCGAATGACGTTCAATGTTAGTTAAAGATTCTTGGGCAATACGATATAGTGCACCACTAATCTCTGTCGAGAGAATTTTTCTCACTGCAAGGCGTTTGACCTCAACTTCTATTCCAGTACGTTGAGAAAACTCTCGCCCAAATTCCTTCAGAGCCGCCCCTAAGCCATAATCTTCTAAAATTCCAGGGTGCAGCTGATGGGAAATACTACGAATATCAAGCATTATCTGCCGAATTAACTCCGTCGCCTTTTCAAGATCTTGAGTCGAGTCTTCACCAACCTCTTGTTTTAGCTGGGCTGTTTCTAGTGAAAAGCGTGCGGCAGCAACTGTCTGACTCACGCCATCGTGTAGCTCTCGAGATACCCTCTTACACTCTTCTTCTTGAGTCTGAAAGATACGTTCATTAAGTGCCCGTAATTTAATATTAGCTAACCGCTTCTCACTAATACGAATAAACACACCTGCGGTAAATACCGCCATCACGGAAAGAAAGCCGATCACTAAAGAAGAAAGTGAGGTATTACTGATGTGCTTAGATATGGACGCACTAAGTATATCGGTTTGCTCATCAATATCATCAAGGTAGATGCCAGTGCCAAACATCCAGTGCCAATCACCTAGCGACTCAACATAGGCGAGTTTCTTACTCACCTCGCCACCTTTAGAGGGCTGATTAAACAGATACCTAACATATCCGCCCCCTTCTTCAGCTTTTTCTATCAAACGCTGAATATAATGAACCCCTTCCTTATCAGTAGCATAAAGCCAGTTTTTACCTACTCGCCACTCCTGTTCAGGCAATACTAAGCTGTTGCCATCATAGTCATAAGCAAAGAAATAACCATTCTCACCAAAACGCATTTCAGCCAATATCTTCTTTACTAAACTCTGGGCTTCAGCTTGGGTCAGATTGCTATCTTCTATTACATGCTTAATCGCACCGTTAGCAATAGCGATATAGTTTTGTAGTTCCTCTTTTCGATCATCAATCACGCTTTGTCGATAGGCACTGACCAGTTGTTGTGAAAGAGCTCGATACTGTAGATGTGTGACAATCATGACCGCAGTCAATGCCATCACTAAGGGGAAAATAGTAATTAAATGCAATTTGTGATTAATGTTCATTGCTTATACCTACAGCTCAAGATCTTCATCGACGTAATGCTCAATGAGCCGCATAGTTTAACAGTTAATCAATCACGAATTTATGCTTGGAATTGGCCATTTATACCGTTTGAATCAAAGATTCTCCAACTAATTGCTAAAAAACCATTAAATGATAAAAATTCTCAATTAGAACAAACTGAAATTAAAATGACACCACTGAAAGAAAGTATCATAAACACCTAACTACCCTGGCTCAAGTCACATTACCCACCCGCCAAAAACACCCAGGAACACGACACAGATCACACGCAAAAAGACGGTCAGCATGACGAAAAGCACAAATTTAAGGGTAAACCCGTAGATAAAATACGGGCAAACACGGATTAACATAATTTTAACCAGCTTTTAATGTAGTAGTTACTAATAGAGCACGCTTTGCAGAGATAAGGGATAGTGATGGAGAAATCACTTCACCCTTGCAGTTATCAGTAAAAGCACCATAACAACAAACGACGCCAACTCGTTTAACCTTTGGAAGCAACCAAGATGAAAAAATCAAAACTACTAATAATGAGTACCCTTGCACTTGGCCTATTTTCAGCTGGCGCTATGGCGGAAAAACGCATTCTGCTCAAGACTCCCATCTACTACAACTCAGTGCTACCGGGTCTAGGCTCAAGTATTAAGTATGTTGCCGATGAGCTAACGACATTGAGCGGAAAAAGCTTAAAAATGAAGCTGTATGAACCAAACAAGCTGGTGAATCCGAAAGAAATTTTAGATGCGGTATCCACTGGAAAAATTCAAGCAGGTTATGCAACAGCAGGTAACTGGGGCGGAAAAATTCCCGCTGCCCGTCTATTCTCTTCCGTCCCTTTCGGCCCAGAAGCCCCTGAATACCTAGCTTGGTTCTACTATGGTAATGGCAACAAGCTACACCAAGCGCTTTACGACAAGAATAACCTTAATGTGAAAGTACAAGTTTGCGGCATTTTGGCTCCTGAAACATCTGGCTGGTTCAGCAAGGAGATTAAGAGTGCAGACGATCTTAAAGGCTTAAAAATGCGCTTCTTTGGCCTAGGCGCCCTAGTAATGGAAAAGCTTGGCGTCAGTACTGTGGGTCTCCCTGGCGGTGAAATTTTCCCGGCGTTAGAAAAAGGGGTTCTAGATGCAACCGAGTTCTCTATGCCAGTGGTAGATAAACGAATCGGCCTAAGCAAAATATTGAAATACAACTACTTTCCAGGCTGGCACCAACAAGCCACTATGATGGAGCTTATCATCAACAAAGACACTTGGAATAAGATGAGCAAGCATCAGCAGTCTGTTATCAATCATGTTTGTAAGTCGGCCACTTTAGATGCGCTAGCGCTGGGCGAAGCGATGCAAGCCCCGATCATGGAGCAAAATGTTGAAGCTGGTGTGGTTAATAAATACTGGTCTCCGGAGATGCTCGATACCTTTAAGACTAAATGGCAAGAAGTGGTCAGCGAGCAATCGGCTAAAGATCCTGACTTTAAACGCATCTATGATGACTTAACTCAATTTAGAAATCGCTATGACCTTTGGGAGTCGAATGCTTTTCTACCTAGACCTCAGCCAAGTCTCTAATCCAACCAAGTTTACATACCTTGGTTAGAACCGAGTAAACCCCACACCGGAGCAATTGAAGCCCTCCCCTTCCTGCGCTTCGGTTCTTTTAAGCCACTAAACCTACTCATATGTCGCTATTGCAAGCCAATGGCAAGACTCTTTGTTTGTGCAAAATCAGACAACAAAGCGTCAGGATGAAGTGAAGGCTTAGCTGTAAGGACGAGAATAAAATGATGATCTCTATCGATCCTATAGGTCCGATAGCCTCTAAAATGACGGCTGTCGCCGACAAACTAGAAAAGCTGGTCAAGTTTACCGCCGCCATATGTTGCTGGTCATCGGCGTTGTTAATCTTGGTCATCATAATCAATGTGACTATGCGTTATGGCTTTAGCAAAGGCCTGATTATATTTGAAGAAATTCAATGGCACCTCTATGCCATCGGCATCATGTTTGGCATGTCCTATGCCGAAATCACCAACTCTCAAGTACGAGTAGATGTATTAGCCGAACACCTCAAACCTAAGACTCGCCTATTTTGGGAGATCTTTGCATCCATAGTATTTGTACTTCCTATGGTGGGTGTGATCCTGCTTAATAGCTGGGAGTATGTCGCCAGCTCCTACATGTTATCTGAAACTTCGGAATCCCCCTTAGGCTTACCCTTTCGCTGGCTAATCAAATCGGCCATTCCCATTAGCTTCATACTACTGGCACTGGCGAGTATCTCCCGCCTACTGCGCAATCTTATCGTTTTCTTTGCCAAGGGGGAGAAATAATGGAATTCAATGAAATCTTAGTGATAGCCATGTTTATCACTTTTATCGCTTTCCTATTTACCGGCATACCAATTGCCTACGTATTAGGTGGCGTTGGCGTCATATTCGGCGCAATTGGCTACCTTTCTGATGAATATCTTGGTACCTGGTCAGGACTGGATCTCAATGCGCTGGGCATAGTCGTATCCAGAATTTTCTCGCTTATGGAAAACTGGGTACTGGTGGCATTACCCATGTTTATCTTTATGGGACTCATGCTAGATAAGTCCGGAGTCGCCGAACGTATGATGATGGCGATGCAAGAACTGTTTGGACGAGTCAGAGGTGGGCTGGGGATCACTGTGACCCTAATAGGTATTATCCTCGCTGCTTCCACAGGTATTATTGGCGCTTCTGTTGTCCTGCTAGGTTTATTATCAATTCCGGCCATGATGCGCCAAAACTACTCTAAAACCTTTGCCACTGGTATTGTCTGTAGTGCAGGCTGTTTAGGGATCCTTATCCCTCCTAGTATCATGCTAGTGATTATGGCGGATCAGTTGGCTTTATCTGTGGGCGATCTTTTCACCGCAGCGGTATTTCCTGGCTTGCTACTCGGCGCTGTGTATCTTATCTATATTCTTGGTCTTGCTTGGATAAAGCCAGATGTTGCCCCTATTCCACAGGACAGACGTCCGCTTACCTTTAAAGTAATTTGGGATGTAGTCAAAGCGATATTCCCGCCGATTTTACTTATTGTGGCGGTACTCGGCTCCATCTTTGGTGGCGTTGCCACGCCAACTGAAGCCAGTGGTGTGGGGGCATTGGGCGCAACCTTACTCGCCTACTTCAACGGAAAGTTAAACCGTAAAGTGTTCCATGAAGTGCTACTCTCATCTTACAAAACCACCGCCTATATCTTCTCGATTTTTATCGGCGCCACTCTGTTCTCGTTAGTCCTAAGGGAATTAGGAGGTGACGAGTTTATCTCTGCGGCATTAACTGGCTTGCCTTTTGGTGATTATGGCGTACTGCTGGTAATTTTAGGTATCGTTTTCCTATTAGGTTTCTTGCTGGATTGGATTGAGATCACTCTAATTGTGCTACCACTTCTGGCACCTGTTGTAGGAGAGTTAAACTTCGATTTAGGCAGTGCAGGAACAGGGTTAGATCAACCCGTACTCGTCTGGTTCGTGATGCTGATAGCAGTGACATTGCAAACCTCTTTCCTCACCCCTCCGGTTGGGTTTGCTCTGTTCTATTTAAAAGGCGTATGTCCACCTGAAGTTAAACTAACCGATATCTATAAAGGTGTCGTGCCCTTTATCATGTTACAGCTACTTGGACTTGGATTATTGATCTTCTTCCCAGAGTTGGCACTTTGGTTACCGAATCAGATCTACGGTGACTAGCAGAGATTAGCTAGCGCGAATACCAAAGCGTCATAACAAATAGCTATGACGCTTTTTTATGCCTCATTATACTCATCCCCATAATACTTAAGCTCAGACTGAGGGATCTTAGCAATGAGCGTCATCCCCTCTCCTCTAGATGAGTGAATTTCTAAACTACCCTTGTAGAACTGGATGCGCTCTTTCATATTTCTCAATCCAATCCCCTCACTAGGCTTAGCATTACGCTCAAACTGTTCATAGTCAAAGCCTTGGCCATCATCATGGATCTCTAACGTTAACCACTTAGGCGTCAGGTTTAGGGAGATAAAGACTCGAGTCGCACCTGAGTGTCGCTCAATGTTAGTAAGTGACTCCTGAGCGATACGATACAGTGCGCTACTGAGTTCAGTCGACAGAATTTTACGAACAGACAATCGCTGCACTTTTACCTCTATGCCTGTTCGATGAGAAAACTCATTGCCTAACTCATTAAGGGCGGCTCCTAAGCCATAATCTTCCAAAATACCTGGGTGTAATTGATGGGAAATACTGCGAATATCTTGCATGGTTTGGCGAATTTGAGCGATGGACTTTTCTAGCTCATCACTACCATCTTGTCCCATTTCTAATTTCAAAAGCGCAGTTTCAAGTGAAAAACGTGTTGCCGCCACAGTTTGACTGATACCGTCATGAAGCTCTCGCGCCACCCTTTTACGTTCTTCCTCTTGGGTTTGAAAAATACGTTCGTTTAATGCCCTTAGCTTTTGGTTAGCTAAACGCCGCTCACCAAAGCGAAGGAACAGACCTCCCCAAAACACGGCAAATACCGCTAGGGTACCAATCAGCAGGGTCATCAAGGATGTTTTACTAATATGCTCGGATATAGATTGATTAAGCTGTTCAGTTTGCTCATCAATGTCTTCAATATAAACACCCGTGCCATACATCCATTGCCAATCATCTAAACCTTCGGCATAGGCGAGTTTTTTGCTAACTTCTCCACCTTTCGAAGGCTGATTAAAGACATAATGTAAATAACCACCACCTTGTTTTGCCTTTTCAATCAGCTCTCGAATGATAAATACGCCATTTTTATCTTCTAAATCTAGCCACTTCTGCCCTATCCGCCACTCCTGCCCAGGTAATACCAAGCTAGTGCCATCATATTGATAAACAAAGAAATAGCCATCAAGGCCAAAGCGCATATCCGATAAAATCTCTTTAACCTGCTTCTGTGCCTGCTCTTTCGTCAGACTCTTGTCGTGATAAACATGTTTAATGGCACCAGAAGCCACGGCAAGATAGTTAGTTAACTCTTCCTTTTTATGTTTAATGACATTTTCTCTAAAGACGGACACGGCTTGCTCAGATAGCGCCTGGTACTGTACCTGAGTCACAATTAGCACAGCAGTCAATGCGACCACCACAGGTAAAATGGAGAGTAAGTGTAGCTTCTGGTTTATATTCATTCTCAGCTCAAGGCAAACTTAAACTGACACTAGGTTAACATTGCCAGATAAAGATTGTTATAGCTAATGAGAAAGTTGCAACTTAACGAGGGGCAGTTGATCTTTCAAGGTTATTTTTGCTGTAGTTTACAGTGTGCTTATCAATATTTAACCAAACAAAAAGCAAGCCCTAAGGCTTGCTCTTTGTTTGAAAACTGATTAGCGGCTAAAAAGGGATTATTTTAGCTCCATCTCCTGAATAATTTCATGGGCGATTTCGGGTGTGGTGCTCACAGGCTTCTCGTGAAGATCGGCCTTTAGTTGACCCTTACGATGCTTTAGTGCCGCATCGAGTTTCTTCTTGGCTTCATTAATCGCAGGATACATTACATCATCACAGCCTTTAGCTGCTACACGGCTACCTTCATAATTGGTATGAATTTCGACTTCGAACTGCTTATGATCTTTTGTAATAGTAACGTCAAGAGAGATGAGACTGGGAAAATGCTTAGCTATTTTGGAAAACTTTTCGTTAACGTCTTGTTTGATTGAATCTGTAATATCAACATGATGACCTGAAAGATTTATTTTCATAGTTTTTCCTTTTTATTTACCACATAAATAGAGCTTGGGGCTGAAACACAAAATACAAGGCAAAGAGAGTAAATAATTCCACCTTTTAATGTTTTTATCCCAAATATCAGCTAATAACCTCCTCTTTCATGTTAAAAACCACCTGCTTCTCAAGCAGATGGTTTCAATATATGCCACTTCAACTTAAGTTACCAGCCCCGATTTTCACCATTTGATTTCCAAGGCGATAAACTCACCACTGCCAGCACAAATAACAAGATTTAAAATTACAGTTTGCGCTGCACGCTTTGCTGCCAAAACTGCTGCGATAAATGGTGAGTCTTAGAAGATAGACGAGAGACTTGACCACCAAAGGTCGACGCATCTTGAGTTTGTGCCAAGCTCTCTAATGCGAGTTCATTGATTAATTGAATCGAGGCGCTAATCTCACCAGCAACCGATGTCTGCTGAGACATAGCTGCCGAGTTATCTTCACTCATCTGATTGATCTTATTGATAGAGCTCCTTAACTCTTCAAAGGCGGCATCGGCCTCTTGGGCCAAAGCAACTGAGCGCTCAGCTTGACTGCGCCCAGCTTCCATCGCCTTAGTAGCTGCCATCATGCTAGATTGGAACTTATTCACTATCGTTTCAATCTGGGAGGTGGACTCACTCGTTCTGCTCGATAATTGCCTTACTTCATCGGCCACTACGGCAAAGCCACGCCCAGATTCGCCGGCACGAGCCGCTTCAATGGCGGCGTTTAGTGCTAGTAAATTAGTTTGCTCTGCAATGCCGCGAATCACTTCCAATACTTGACTGATATCTTGGCTATCTTGCTCTATCGAACTAACCACATTGGCAAACTCGCCCACTTCGGTGTTAAGCCGCCCAATAGAATCCACCACTGTCATTAAGCGATCATGACCTAACTCTGCAGCTTTATGGCTGTTATTCACTTCCTCCACAGCCTGATGAATATTCTGATTAACCTCGGCAAAACTGGCGCTCATCTCTTCCATGGCAGTAGCAGCTTGATGGGTCTGCTGGCTCTGACTATCGGCTCGTTCATGGGTGCTAATAATCGTTTGGTTGAGGTGCTGGCTTTGAGTACTGATAGAGCCTGCCGAGTCTGCCATGCGTCCAACGACACCACCCGTTTCAGTCACCAAAAACTGCAGTGCTAGATCAAGCTGACCTATCTCATCCTGTCGACCGCTATAAACTGCTCTCGCGATAGGGTCGTCAACAATACTATTGGCTTTGTCAACCAGAGTTCTAAATGGCTTTAGTAACCCAAATTGGCCAAGCATCAATGACAAAACGCCGACCACTAAACCTAAAATTATTGATGAGCTGGCTAACGCCATGGCGATAACTAGGCTAAATAAGGACCATAACATCAACATATTGGCATAACCGATCTTGGCAGGCTTCATTAAGCTAGGTGTTTTTCCCCCTTGCAGGCCTTGATATAGCTTTTCAGCGGCACTGATTTGCTCAGGTGTAGCTTGACGTCTGACACTTTGAAATTCATGAATTTGACCATTCTCATAAACCGGCGCCACATAGGCATTAACCCAGTAATGATCGCCGCTTTTACTGCGGTTTTTAACGATACCCATCCATGGTTTGCCCCCTTTTACCCTTTGCCACAAGGATTCAAATGCAGCTTCAGGCATATCGGGATGGCGCACCATATTATGGGGCTGATGAAACATCTCTTCTGCGGTAAATTCACTGATCTCAACAAAGTCATCATTCACATATTTAATCTTGCCATTAAGATCTGTAGTCGATAACAAAATGCTGTCTTGGGTGAGTTTTTTTTCTTTTTGGGTAACAGGCTGATTGATGCGCATAATCTTTTATTCTTATATAAAAAATCCGCGCCTAGTGTCACAAAGCAGCAAACATAAGATATTGACCCATATCAAATTAAACCCTAAAAACCGAACTTCACCACAAAACAATCATTATTCAAACACACATCAAAAAGCGCCCTTGAAATGCATCTTTTTTAAACAAAAATTCAGCCCAAGCGATCTTGAGCTGAAGTATAAAATAAACTTTGATGATTACCCCTTAATGCCATCTATGTCATACCAAGGTGTAGGGTTAATTGGGCAGCGAAATCTCACCCCTTCTTCTGTTACTGTGATCACGTCACTGCGTTTAGTTTCACCAGGCTCTAATGGAAACATATCCAGTGGTGCATGGGTGCTATAGTTTTGCAGTTGGAACCCCACCAATTTGCCCGCTTTATTTTCGATGATAAATTGATACTTGCCCGGTTTAAGACCCGCTAAGGTATCACGTGCCGAAAAATGCCCACCGTGTTGTTCAAGATAAATTTCCACAACACCGTCATCATTCTTACTGGGGGTTGCCGCTGTCGATGCAAAGCTAAAGACAAGCGCCGAAATAGCAAATAGGCTGGTTAGTAATTTTTTCATCATGTTTTCCTTACTATGAGAGTAGATTCTATTAACTCGATTAATTTCGATGGAGTTAGAATAGGAAAACCTTGATAACTCAGGTATGTTTATCCGTATCAAGTTTATGTCTTATCGTCTAAATCACGATAACGCATCAACAACCTAGTTAACCAATAGGAACTCACACCTTAAAATCCCTATGGCTTTACTTAACGATTTTCTTAATAGCTTTCAGCTAAATGCCACTATTTTTCATCGCTCTTTGGTGTGTGATGCATGGAGCACAGATACTTCCGGCACCGGGCTCGCCAGCTTCCATCTTGTCACCTCAGGGACTGCTTACCTGCATAGTGATAACTACCTAGGAGAGCCACTCAATCAAGGCGATATTGTTATCTTTCCCCATGATGCTCCCCATATCATTAGCTATAGCGACAATCTTGAGCTCACTAAAAATGCGAATAACTTTGTCGCCTACTCAATAGAACAAAGCCTGCCTCAAAGTACTGGGCTGGTTTGCGGTTACTTTGATTTTGGCTTAGATAAGCAGCATCCAATTATTAAACAGCTTCCTAACTGCATTCTCGTCAAATATCAGGAGCAGCAAGGTGCCCTTAAAGGACTGATACAAGGTCTAATGGATGAAGCGCTATTAGGTGCTGATGCCAGTGATGCCATATTGGGACGAATGAGCGAGCTATTTTTTCTGGCACTGCTACGTCATCTCGCTAAGCAAAATGATAGCCAACTAGGCTATTTTAGAGCATTGAACGATCCTAAGATGGCTAAGGTGATGATGGCTATCGAGCAGGATATAGGTAAACAGTGGAGCCTAATGTCACTGGCTGAGCTCGGCGGCTTTTCTCGCGCTAGCTTTGCCCAGCACTTTAAGCGCTATATGAACTCGACTCCCCTTGAGTACCTCACCAGAATCAGGCTCTCCCATGCCCAGAAACAACTCGAAGCGGGTAAGAGTGTTATTCAAGTTGCACTGGAAGTAGGCTACCAAGACGATGCAGCATTCGCTAAAGCCTATAAACGCCAATTTGGGTTTGGTCCAGGTGCCAGCAGAGCCCAAGCAAATACCTAGGGGCTGTTGATCTTTGCTGATTAGTTTTTGCGCGAAGTCAATGGCATTTTATCGCGGCGAACGAGGTGAAGCTTAGCAATCTAAGTAAATTCTCGTTCAACAATGAGAAAATGTCATTGAATCGCGCCCGAAGGGCAGCGTTTACAGCGCACTTCTACTGCGTTATCGCTCATTTATGTAGAATAACTACACCGCACAAGCTCTGCCTTGTTTAAGCACGCTGTAAACTGCTGCAAAAATAACCTTGAAAGATCAACAGCCCCTAGCAAGGAGTCAATATGAGCTTTAACCTTACAACTCTTTGGCAAGGCATCAACCAGCCAAATAGTAAAAAAGAGAATCAAGATAAACTAAAATCTCAAGCACCAGAGTTTAGCCGAGATCACCAGATAAGCTTTGGCAGTGGACAAAGGATTCAAGCCTCATCGGCGCCTGAATATTTTGGTAGTCATGACAAGATTAACCCAGAAGAAACCTTGCTGGCGTCCTTAAGCTCATGCCATATGCTGACCTTTTTAGCCCTAGCCCATAAAAAGCGCTTACCCGTGGTTGAATATCGAGATGATGCCAGCGCCGAGCTTGGGATCAATGCAAAAGGCAAAACCTTTTTAGAAACGATCACCCTTAGGCCCAAAGTCACCTTTGCCCAAGGTATAACGGTCGATGATGCTAGTCTTAACAAGATGCACGAGAAGGCCCATCAACATTGTTTCATTGCTAACTCCATTCTAAGTCAGGTAATCATCCTTCCTGAGTCGTAATCTTTGAGACGATAAGAACTTTTCAATAAAAAAGCGCCACCTAGCCGGGAACTATAGGCTAGATGGCGCCAGAAATGGTTAGCCTAAATTAATACATCAATTAACTTAGGCTATAAGCTGTAAACTTACTTATGGTAATGGGCATCCTGAGCCATACCTTTGGTCGGTAAAGGTTTGGCTTTCAGCGGCGCAACTGGCTGATGCTCAACCTTATTCTTCAAATAGGTAATCGCTCGCTCAAGCTGTGCGTCTTGGCCATTAAAGCTTGCATAAGGCAGGTTATCCACTTCAATATCAGGGCTCACACCTCGCCCTTCGACAATCCAATTGCCCTTAATATCGTATTGTGGGTACTCGGCAACTCTTGCCATACCTTTATCGGTCAAACCATTGCGGCCTGAGAGCCAGACACCAGCGCCCGAAGTTTGCTTACCAATAAGCGGCGCAAGTCCTAAGGATTTCACCCCCGCAGAGAAGGTTTCACCATCTGAATAGGTTAGCTGATCCGTTAGCACCACCAAATGACCTCTAAAGGTCTGCTGCATATTAGTGGTTGGCGTGCCATGGGTTGGCTGCCAGAACGCCCATGCCTTACGCAGTAGTTTCTCGATAATCCAGCTGTCGATATTACCGCCGCGGTTTCTACGCACATCGATAATCAAGCCCTGCTTGTTATAGTTGGCATAGAACTCTCGAGCAAAGTTGGCAATATCGCCGCTCCCCATGGCATAAAGATGCAGATAACCTATATCACCATCACTCGCCTTAGCGACTTTTTGGTTATTGGTATTGACCCAGTCAAGGTATCTCAGCTTGGCGTTGGTTCTTAAATCCACTGGCTGTACTATGACTTTATGTAGCTTGTTTTTGCGCTTTAAAGTCAACAGTACCTGCTCCCCAGCCTTGTTGCGCAGCATTTTAGTTAGCTGTGGTAAGGTTTGAAGTGCTTTACCATTTACCTCGACAATCACATCTCCCTCTTGCGCATCAACATCGATGCGTCCTAACGGAGAAGCCATAGCAGGCAGTTCGGGATCGTTTTGGTAGATATCGGCAATGGTGATCCCTTGCTTAGTTTGCGTTAATCTCGCACCTAAACTAGCAGCCTGAGCTCTATCAGCATCTTTTGGCAGATCGCCACCACGAACTTGAGAGTGCAAGGAGTCCAACTCGCCCATCATCTGCTTAAACACGTCGTTCAGCTCGTGACGGTCAGTTAAGCGTGACACCAAGGGCTGATACTTAGCCTTAGTGGCGGTCCAATCTAAGCCGCGCATCTTCTTGTCATAGAAAGAGTCTCTGTGCATCAACCAAGCATCTTCAAACATCTGCTGCCACTCATGCTCTGGCAATAAAGATAACTGCCACTGAGCGGTTTGTACTTGAGACTGACTCACATCGGCTGGCATTTTATCGCCGGCATCAACCACAAATAACTGAGTACTGCCGTTAGTCCCTTTTTGCACAAATAACTTATCGCCTGAGTTAGATAGCGCATAATGAGTAACATCATCGGCAAACACATCGAGTTCGGGTGAACGGTTATCGATATCGACCACCATAAGTGACGGTGCAGCTGCGCCATGGGGCATATCCAGCAGATATAGCTTATTCTGGCTTACGGTCAGCTGGCTGTAATTCCCCGAAGGCACAGGCACTTGCCATAAACGCTTAGCAAGCCCTTTCCAGTCGACAGAGACAGTTTCATCGCCCTTCTCATCTTGCTCCTCATTGCCCATCAGCTCATTTGGCTGTTGGAATGGGAACTTAGCTTTCTTATTTAACGCTATCGCAAAAATTTGAGTGCGATCGTCAAACATAGGCCCTAGATTTCTATCCCCCCAAGGTGAGGTCGGTGTCGCGTTAAATTCACGATTAGATAAGAAATATAACCAGTTTCCATCGGCGCTAAACCTTGGAGAGAAAGACTCATACTTATCACTCGTTAGTGTCTCGGCTCGCTTATCCTTGACCGAGTAAAGCACGATTTGAGTTCTAGGATGACCGATTTCAGCCTTAGTCAGTGCGATAAAACGGCTATCGCCAGACCAATTGATATCGGCATAAGGCCCTAACCCTTCTCCATTGGTGATAATCTTGCTGTTGTTATTTTTCTTTAAGTCCAACAGCCACACATTGCCATCATAATCATCATGGGCGAGATAACGTCCATCAGGCGATAGGCTCAAACTCATACGTAATGTGTGACCATTAAAGGTCAGTTGCTTGGCATCATCACTGCCATCAGCCGCATAACGCCAGATCTCTTGCTCACCTGAGGCGTCACTAATGGCGTAAACCCACTTTCCATCTGTACTTAGTATGCCTTGGCGAAGTCGATGTTTGCCATCACCTATCTCAACTAAACGACTATTATCGGTACCCGCTACCGCTAGATGACTACGGGCAGTAATAACGACTTTGTCACCATCGGGAGATAAAGTGGCGTTTTTCATATAGCTCAGAGGGTTATTTACCCAATGTTCCTGCCTATAGCGAAAATCAGACACTATGTGCGTATCTAACGGGCTAATGGTGTCCTTAGCGATATCATACAGACTTAAATCTGCACCTTGCTGAAACACGATTCGGCCATTATCCATGCTGGCACCACGCACTTGCCAATCTTTCAACTGAGTGTGTTGACGCAGGTCATTGCCTGTTAGACTCATTGACCAGATATTATCATTGCCATCTTTATCACTGATAAAGTAAACCCTATCTTGCCAAAGCATTGGCGTATGAATTGACGCCTCATGATGCGCGCTTAATGGCTCAGCTTCATTGTTACTGCCCAGCTTGTAGCGCCACAATTCGCCCTTAGCACCGCCACGGTAAACTTTGGTGTTGTCGCCAGTGGTTTGCAGGCCAAAGCGAACAAAGTAGATGTACTCACCCTTATCATCAATAACACCTTGAATTGCATCTGCAAGGGGAATATCAGTGACCTTTAGTGTCTCAGGAGAAACGCTTCTTAGTACCCAGTAGCTTGATGGGCCGGCACTACTATCGGTGGAGTACAGCACTTCGCCCTCGTTGGTCCAACCTTGAACTCTAACGCGGCTATTTTCAAAGCTCACACGTTTAGGTTGTCCGCCATCAATACCAATAACATAAGCTTCACTCGCACCTTCGTAATTGGCGCTATAGGCTACCCATTTACCGTCAGGGCTAATCCTGGCATCAATTTCTTGTTCTGGCTGACTCGTTAGCCGCTTGGCCTTTAGCTCTGAAAGATCGCGAGTCCAAAGATCGCCTTCTGCGGTAAACACTAGTGTATTTTGATGAAGCGCTGGTGCGCGAAAGTAACCTAGATTAGATTGGGTATCATTGGCTTTGGGCTGGCTATCTAGCGCAACAACTTGCGAACTCAGGCAAGTTACTAGCCCCACTGCCATCAAACGAGACAGTGAACTAAGACGGAACTTCATGTGATATCTCTTTATTATTGGCTGTTACAGCAACTCAAGTCACTACAACATAAAAATTTTCACTGTGCACACTATCAAATTTATCGAACAAGTACAGTAAGTAATGGATTAAGAATTATTAGAAAATATGTCAAAGCGGCTCAATGAACTCATTGGGAAAGTTAACTCAGTTTATTCGCCTCACCTAACAAGCCCACACTTAGCTGCCGATGCAGAATGAGAAATAGCGAATATACTTAGGCTAATGTCGATAACCGCCCTAAAACTAAGTGGACTCACTTTGATAATGGATATTCAGCGAGATAGTCAGCTACAAGCCTACACAAAGCCTAAAAAACGCAAAGGGATAAGGGACGATCCTATAATGCAACAGTTGCTACGCCATCTACCTGAAGATCTCGCACAAAGCTATAGTGATGAGCAACTTATCGGTATTAAAACCATGTTAGGCGATAGAGTCTGGAATCGTCATAGCATAGACAGCCGAGGCACCTTCTCACTGCCTTTTATCAAGTGGCGCTTCTATTATGTACTACTACTGGGCAAAAACAGACGCGCATTCAGTCGGCGGGAAAAACAGGTATCGACAGCGGCAATATTGCTACTGCTCACATCAGGGGTATTACTGAGCATATTGTTGGGTCTCATCACCCTCTATATCGCTAAATCTGCACTGGGAATAGACTTATTGCCAGAGTCCTCTACAGGACTCTGGCAATGGTTAAGTTCAGATTGAGTCGCCCATTAAAAGATTTCTAAATGGAACACTGATATTAATTGGCAAAATATTCATAGCTGGCTTGCAGCCCCAATGGAATACCTAGGCTCCAATACAAGATCAAAAACAAGGTCCAAACAATAAGAAAACAGATAGAAAATGGCAGCATCATAGCGGTGAGAGTGCCTATTCCTGCTGATGTGACATACCTTTGGCAGAACACAACCACCAGCGGGAAATATGGCATTAAAGGCGTAATGATATTGGTACTTGAATCACCAATGCGATATGCGGCTTGAGCGAGATCTGGCGAAATACCTAATTGCATTAACATGGGAATAAAAATAGGCGCTAATAAGGCCCATTTAGCCGAAGCAGAACCAACAAACAAATTAATAAAGCCTGTGAGCAAGATGATACCAGTGATGGTGACTCCTGCTGGTAGGGCTAATGCTTTTAAAAAAGCCGCCCCTTTAACGGCTAGTAAAATCCCTAAATTTGATTGGCCAAAGGCATAAATGAACTGGGCAATGAAAAACATGATTACCAAATAATAGCCCATACCTGACATGGCTTTACTCATGCCTTCCACAAAGTCTTTTGTTGTGCGAATTTTGCCTATAACTAACCCATAAACTAAGCCAGGAATTAAAAATAATAAGAAGATAAGCGGCACTATAGACTTCATCAGTGGAGCCGAGAAAGCAGTTAAGGAGCCATCACTTGCACGCCAAGGAGATGTATCAGCAAAAGCCGAAGCAAATAAAATCACCAACCCAAAAGCAACCGCAGCCAAAGACCAAACTAATGCCGTCGATTCTTGCTTGCTGAGCGGCTCCATTGTGGGTAAGTCAGATAAGTCACCATCGAGCTTATTACCTTGTAACTTAGGCTCGATAATTTTGTCAGTGATCAGCCAACCTAGGGCCGTTATCACAAGCGACGAAGCCGTTGTAAAATAATAATTATTCAAAGGATTAAGCACTATTTCAGGATCAAAAAGTTGAGCCCCTGCTTGAGAGATACCTTGCAGCATAGGGTCAAGTGCCGACGGCACAAAGTTCGCAGAAAAGCCCCCTGAAACCCCGGCAAAAGCAGCGGCGATACCTGCTAACGGATGTCGTCCAGCTGCATAAAAGATCACTCCACCAAGTGGGATTACTAAGACATAACCCGCATCGACTGCCGAGTGACTGACGATTCCCACTAAGATCACCATGGGAGTCAATAACCAGGTCGCGGTCTTAGCCATTACGGCCCTAAGACCCGCATTAATAAATCCTGAATACTCGGCTACTCCTATGCCTAACATGGCCACCAGCACCACACCTACGGGATGGAAGTGGGAAAAGTTATTTACCATGACAGAAAAGAATTGAGTTAAAGCAGCGCCTTCTAACTGATTCTTAATAATCAGCGCTTCACCATTCCTTGGATCTGTGACGTCAAAATCAATCCCTGAAAGTAACCAAGACAATAGCCAAACTATGGCCAGCAAGATAATAAAGAGTGCCGCTGGATCTGGCAGTTTATTACCTACGACTTCTACTCTATTTAGCATTCTCTGAACGAGAGATGGATTAGCCTGTGACATACCTGTCCTTCTTATTGTTTGTTTTATGACTTAACATACTATAGAGGGGATAAAAAACAAGCGCCTATAAAACAGGCAAAAATATTAATAAATATGCTTAACTGCTGATGGAAATAGAAAAGAAGGCTTAAAATTAGAACGATTAAATTTACCAAGTACGATTAGAAAAATGGCCTTCATATTAATGAAGGCCATTTAAGATAAATAACTTTACTGACTGTTATCTAAGGTTAGGCTTTCCCATCAGGGCGACTCAAACGCTTGATAATGGTTTCATGCTGAGGATAAGTTTCTAATAAATACTCTTGGCTAAATAGCTCAAAGTCTTCAAAGGTAAAACCTGGCGAAACCATACAGCCGACTAATGAAAAGCCCTCTTTATTCATTGCTGAGCCAAAGATACAACCCTTAGGCACTAAGAATTGCGGTACTTCACCTTCTTCAACATTCAATCCAAGTTGCGCCGTAGTCAGCTCACCGTCAGCATCTATCATATAGATGGTTAGTGACTCACCAGCATGGTAATACCACAACTCATCAGCGGTTAAGCGATGAAAATGGGACACTTCTCCCTCGCACAACATAAAGTAGATGCTAGACCATAGGGCTCGCTTATCATCATAGCCAGTATCAGAAACATAGCTTTGTGAATAATAGCCTCCCTCAACATGCTTTTGCATATTGAGAGCCTTAATATATTTTTCAAACTCTAGTGACATGCTAGTACCAACGCCTTTCATTTTAACTCTTGAGGCCATTGTAGCTGTCAGCGATAAATTTGGTGAAATCAATAAGCAAGATCTAGTGCAAACATTTCAAAAAATATTGACTATCAGCCTCCTATCTCAGCTATAGTCATAAAACAAGGAAAATGTTTGCATCTTAATTGAATCCTAAATTTAGGCAAACATGAAAAGGAATAGGAGTCGTAGTGCCAATGGATAGGAGCTCTCAAGCCCTCAGTGCAAATTTAGCCTATTGGCGTCAAAAGGTATTTCAACGTCTTTTTACCTTTCTAGCCCTTGTCTGCATCCCCGTTTATATCAGTAGCATCTATGTTTTTTATCTCGACAATAATTGGCCCATGATTGCCTTCGATACACTCTGCTACTTCATTCTACTTATTGTGCTAATTCCAAATAGTCGACTTCAGGACAAGACAAAGTTTTGGATAGGATCAGGCCTTGCGTATTTCATTGGCGTTGCCATGCTTTATGCTGTAGGCCCCACTGGTGCTGGTTTTTTATGGCTATTTATGTTTCCTCCTTTTGTCGCCATCTTTCTTGGTTTCTATGAAAGTATCTGGGCTCAACTACTTAATCTTGCGAGCTTAATTGCCATGGGACTTGCTTATCGCGCAGATCTTCTCCCTTGGCCCATGCTACCTGAATATAGCCCGCTAATTTGGGTCGTGGTTGCTATTAACTTCATTGTGTTAAATGCCATGCTAACCCTAACGATTTCCTATCTTATCAATAAGCTCAGTCGTTCCCTGTTGTCGACCCAAACATCAAGACAAGCAACCGTTATAGGTTTGGCCAAACTTGCAGAATACAGGGACAATGAAACCGGTGAGCACTTGCTAAGAATGCGCCAATACTCTCGTATGCTTGCTCAAACCTTAGCCAGCGATAACAAATGCCAAGAGGAGATCAGTGCCGACTTTATTCAAGATATTAGCCTGTCAGCTATTTTGCACGATATTGGTAAAGTGGGAATTTCTGACAGCATTCTATTAAAACCGGGTAAGCTAACCTCTGAAGAATACCAACTGATGCAAGCCCATCCAGCGATAGGTGCAGAAGTACTATCAAGCTTACAAGCCTATGCACCACAGTGCTCGCTGTTAAAAATGGGTCATGATATCGCTTCTTGTCACCACGAGAAATGGGATGGTAGTGGATACCCTAACGGCCTTAAGGGCACAGATATTCCCCTCAGTGCCCGCATAGTTGCACTCGCCGATGTGTATGATGCGCTTACTTCGCCACGCTGCTACAAACAACCTTATTCTCACCAAACCGCAATGAGGATGATTATCGAAGCCAAGGGACAACATTTTGACCCCTTGCTGGTCGAGCAGTTAATTAAAATAGAGACCGAGTTTGAAAAGCTCTCACTAGGATCGCTCAAGAAAAGTTCAAGCGATCCATACGAAGTAAATAACGACAGCTTAACTCAACTCGCTTAACCTATTCTCGCTTTATGTTGTCAGCGCTTTGTTAACCTTTTGGTGATTGTTGCAGCCGATTATCTTCTACAGCTTGCACCTTAATTAACAACGTCTGAGCTAATGTCTTAAAGCTTGCTCTTTGAAGTGGTGTCATCTCGGCGGTATTTTGGAACTGCTTCAAAATATGCTGCTCAATACTCAGTGCATCACCCAACTGATCCTCCTTTATGCTGAGTGCTAACATATCCAGCAAGGTGTCTAAACTAGGCAAGTCCTTCGCCAATGTTTTAGCCAACTGATGATTAAGCTCAATCGCACTCAAAGAGTTGATATTGACCCGTTCCACAGCATTTAACCCTTCAATGTTCGACGAACTGCCAGCCTTATCAGTAAAGGCTTCAGGTTTAGATTGAGCCAACATCGCTGTTGAGCGAGCAGCCTTAGGTACAGCTCTCTTAGCTAAACTTTGATTCGCTGTTACCTGATTCACTCCGGAAGATGAAGAACTCATCACTCTTGGCTCACTCCCCTTGTCTTCGACCAAGCTTCCAACATCGGCAGAAGCCACACTGGCTATTTCGCTAGGATTGCCAGTCTCACTGTCCAGCATTTGCATCCCATTCGCCGTTGGCATATCGGCAACCGGCTGCTGTAACTCTGCAACCGGCCGAGTACTATCGTTAATAATCAAGACACCGACTACAATCAGCACCGACGCTGCCGATGAGATAGGCAGAACTCTTGAGCGCCACTTCGAATATGATGAGGACGCCCTATCAATGTTATTCCCAGCTTGCTTAGTTTCAGTGAACTCATTGTTACTGCTGCTCATCGCTCCAGCACGATATAACTTAGCTTGGCTTCGAGCCAATTTAAGTATGTCATCATCGATATGCTTAGGCGGAACCTCCTTCGCCTGAGCGGCATAAAGGGCTTTATTTTGCTGTGCGATATCGCCAATATTCTGCTTATCTGTCATTGTCTTTCCCCTGCCATTTTTGAGTGACGCACTCCTTCACTCCTGCATGGGCATAGCGCAATCGACTCTTAGTGGCCTCAAAACTTGCCCCGACTATCTCACTAATGACTTGAGTCGTCAGCCCTGTTTCCAAGTTGAGCAGTAATGCCTCTTTCTGTACTTGAGGCAAAAGAGAAATACACAATTTAAACAACAAAGATTGCTGTTCGAATATAGCCTGTTCATCTAAGGTATTAGACGATGCCACTCGGTTAAATTGAGCGACTTGCTCCTCATGTTGCATTGAGTCGATATTTTCATAGCTATCGACGGGTTTAACCGCTCGAACATGATCAATAAGCAGGTTATGAGCAATTTTGTATAACCATGTAGTGAATTTAGCCGTCACCTGATACTGAGCTGCTCGACGTATCACTCTACCCCAAGTTTCTTGATAGAGATCTTCCGCCAGCTGAGCGTCACCAAGCTGGCGAATAAAATAACGATACAAACCACCTTTGTGCTTGAGGTACAAGGCTTCAAATGCACTATGCTCTCCTTGGGCATAGCTTAGCATCAGCATTTCATCGGTCGCTTCATCACTGTTATGTTTAAGCTGTTGACTCAAAGTGGCTCCTAAAATCAAACTCTGATTACGACTATATAGACTCAATTAGCATTAAGCTGACACCTAGGGCCGCTTAATGCCTTGTTTGAATGCTTCACTTATCATAGACCTTGTTATCTACAAGCTCGTTTTGCTGCTTTACAATGCCATCATTCTTAATGGCAGTGTGGTGTAAAGGCTTCACTTGATTAAGCTGATTTCCATGCAGTGTGTTATCGAGTAAAGCTGCGGTTTTGACTAGCTGTAAAAACTCATGACGATAGCCAAACCTATCTGGCGTTGTCGCAGAGCTCGCCAAGCTAATAACATGGCGATAATGAAAATCCCCAAGATAATCACTACGATTTAATAACTGACCAAATCCTGCAACGGCAGCGGCAAAGCGAAAATCAGCACTGGCCTGAGCCATAGACACAGGTGACTTGGTAGACACAGGTGACTTGGGAGCCTGAATCACTTGGTCAATCAACAAACTTTTATTACTTTCTAGGGGCTTATACCTTAACTTGAGAAAAGCCAGCTCGTCACTATTTTTAACAATGCGATTTTCTAAAGAGTCAGCAGTTTCACTAGAGTACCTGAGTTTATCAAAGGCTTGATTGTCACTACCATGGAAACTGATCTCATAGAGTGCAGTAACACTATGGCCAGCGCCAACTTCACCCGCATCTTTATTATCATTGTTAAAATCTTGTCTGTTCAACATGCGATTGGCATAACCAATTAATCTATATTCGCTCACTAATTCGGGATTAAACTCAATCTGAATTTTGACATCTTTGGCAATAGTAAAGAGTTGACTTGTCAGCTCTTCAACCAACACCTTTCTCGCTTCGTTAAGGGTATCTATATAGGCGTAATTACCGTTCCCCTTATCTGCTAATCGCTCCATCAGAGCATCATTATAATTACCTTGGCCAAAGCCTAGGGTCGTCAAAAAGACCCCTTGTTGTCGCTGCAGACTAATTAGCTGCTCAAGCTGCTTCTGATCTGTGATGCCTAGATTAAAATCACCATCGGTTGCCAAAATCACTCTATTATTCCCAGCTTGGATGAAATGCTTCTGGGCAAGCTCATAGGCTAGCTTTATACCTGAACTACCATTGGTTGCCCCACCAGCTTTAAGCTGTTTAAGCGCCCGATTAATATCAAACGTATTTTCGGCGCTAACACCATCTAACACGACACCAGAATCTCCGGCATAAACCACAATCGAAATGATGTCCTTCTCACCTAGTTGAGAAACTAGCATTCCCATCGCTCGCTTAAGTAATGGCAGTTTATTTGATCCAGCCATAGACCCCGACACATCAAGCAAGAACACAAGATTACTCGCACCTAATCGCTGGGGTTGAGCTTCATAGCCCTTCAAACCAATGCGCAATAATTGTCTGCCTTGATTGAATGGTGAGTTTGCGATCTCCGTGGTCACAGTAAAAGGAATTGCACTCTTTTCTGGCTTGGGATAGTCATAGTCAAAGTAGTTGATTAACTCCTCAATGCGCAACGTGTTAGCTTGAGGTAAGCGGCCTTGATTGATCCAACGACGCATAATGCTATAACTACCTGTATCCACATCGACAGAAAAAGTTGATACAGGGTATTCAGTCACCTGCTTAATACTATTATCCGGAATGAACGCAAAGTTATCTCTATTTTCAATTTGGCCAGTTTTGAAGTCAGGGGCACGAGCCTTGAGCGCTGTAAACTCACCAGTAGGATAAGACTCAAACCTTTGCCTAGGTGAATGAGTATTGAATGGCTCTTCAGGCAGCATCTGTTTGGCATGATTTTCTACAGCTAAGTCAGCTAATGTCGTAACTTCAGTTTCAGCGGCCCCTGGGGTGACCTGTGGCGTATCATGGCTTTCATGCAATATAGAGTTAGATTGTTCCGCTTTCTCGTCTTGCTTTACCTTTTCTGCGCAGCCACTGTTCAGTATAGCGCAGAACAATAACAGTCCCATATAACTAGATGAGAATCTAATATCAAGGTGCGGCAACTTAGCCAAGTTTATGGATATTAACCGATTTGTTTTTCTCACTCCCATGTCCTTTCTCCATTCAATGCCTTTATTGCTATAAACGCTGCGAAAAACAAAAAGGGTTAACAAGATGAAAATAATTAATCCATTTGGCCCAATAAAGAAAAGTATCAATGGCTAGGATGGATAAGATGCAAAATAAATAGACAAATAAATAAGACGAGACAAACTTAATATGAGCTTGTAATACAATAAGCTAGAGAAAGTGGATATCGAGCGGTATTAAAAGTAAAAGCCAAAAACAAACGGCAAAACATTTATTCAATGCTTTGCCGTCAAATAAGGACTCAACCAATTATGAAGCGAATTACTGCTGAGCAAGTTTCGCTTGTAGTGCAGCATCTTTAGCTTGGACAGCTTCTGCTGATTTCTGGCGTTCAGCACGAACCTGCAGTGCAAGCTCGTCATCGCCTACTGCCAACATTTGTGCCGCTAAATAACCGGCATTTTTAGCGCCAGCGCTACCAATCGCAACAGTAGCAACAGGTACACCACCAGGCATCATGACTGTAGAAAGTAATGCATCGTGACCATCAAGTGGACCACAGTCAACAGGAACACCAATTACAGGGCGAGTAGTAATACCAGCCACAGCGCCAGCAAGGTGAGCCGCTAGTCCTGCAGCACAAATGAAGACTTTACAACCTCGCTCTTCCGCATCTGTCACGTAAGCGTGAGTCGCTGCAGGTGTTCTATGGGCAGAAGTCACTTTTGCTTCAAATCTAATATCAAATGTTTTTAGTACATCTAAAGTGGCCTGCATTGTTGGAAGGTCTGAATCCGATCCCATCAATACTGCAACAAATGGCTTGCTCATGATTATTCCTTTTGTAGGGTTTTCTTTCTAATAATTGTGGCGCATTATACATTGAGTTATTTGGGATTCGTAGCCAATATAGGGGCAAAAACACAGACTTCATAATTATGAATAACCAAACAAACCACATAATTCCATACAATTAAAAGGGTATTAAAGTTCGATTAGCAGATGAAATAGTGAAATTGAATCTTTATAATATTTGGCAGCGACAAAAAAATAGGAATCCATAGGTGAAGCAAAGGGATAATTTAAAAAGGAAGCAAATAGATAGCTTAGACCTTAAAAGCCATCTTATATTACTTGCATTCCCTATAGGGTTATTTGCATTACTCTTTTTCTTTGCATTTCCTGCAGAGCAAGAACCTCTTCTAAAAACTCTGCTAGTCTCAAGTATTTATCTATTAGGTTACAGCCTCAGTTACTATATTCATCAGGGCAGGCTTAGCCGCCTATGGCAACATCTAGAGCAAGTGGTCCATATTAATGACACCACCTATGAGCTAGTTCATCTCTCCAGCCAATACCATACCGAACAAGCTTTTCTCGATGCACTGTTAAATAAAGCTGTTTGTGCTATCGAAGGCGCAGAAATGGGCAGCATAATCAAGATAGATAAACAGACCCATAAGTTACATTTTGAATCTGTTGTCGGGTTAGATATAGCAAAACTCAGAATGGTTGACTTTAGCCTAGAACAATCTTTTGAATACAGGCTAACCAACGGCAAATGCGATAGAGTGGTCGTGATCAATGATATGGAAAATATCAATATCGACAGCCCTTTGACTGAAGAAGAGCAAGCTACCTTCACTTCAGCGGCTAAAGCACCAATCCGCTCAACACTCTCAAGCCCGATTCATATCGATGGCGAGCTCTATGCCATGATGAATTTAGATAGCAATGATGTTTACGCCTTTAGCGATTATGATAGAAACCTAGTCGGGGTCTTAACCCATGAGGCATCAAACGCCATAGCTTTATATCAGAAGTCGAATAAAATTCAGGAACTCGCCAATTTTGATGGCCTAACCGGTCTCTACAATAGGCAAAAGTTTGATAGCCTAGTACCCAATTGGCAATTCAAACACCATCAAGCAAGCTATGTCGTACTGATCGATATCGATAACTTAAAACTGTTAAATGATGGTAGTGGCCATCAGGCTGGAGATTTTGCAATAAAATCCTTTGGGGAACTATTAAAAGAGACTTGGTTCGAACATCATCTAGTCTCTCGATATGGTGGCGATGAGTTTGTCGCTCTGTGTCACGGCCCTAAAGAGGTACTCACTCAGCAGTTAGACAATATTCAAAAGCAATTGGCGGAATTAACGCCTCAAGTTAGCTTCAGTTATGGCATCGCAGAATACCACCTCAACTGGAATCATGCTTTTAAAGAGGCCGACCTTATCATGTATGCCAACAAAAGAGCCAAGAAGTCTCACCCGCCAATCGCTCAGCATATTTAATGCTCTCTAAATAATCATGCCCCAAAACTCGGGGCATGATGTATCAACCAAAGAAGAGTCGCCATAACCAAGACGAATCTAGATCTTCTTTACAACCTCGATATTGTTGAGCAAACTTTTTGGATCTGGCATCGACTTTTTTAGCTACTTTCATCAACCACGCTTTCTTTCTATAGGTTTTGCGCTTATAACCGCCCCACCCCTCATGATAATTTAGGTATTGTGCTCTGGCATCCCACTTAGATACGCCGTTAATTTTATAGGTTTTATTAATAAACCAGCCCATAAAATCCATGGCATCATCAAAGTCGCTTCGGCTTGACCAAGAGTTACCCGTCTCTCGAATGTAATCATCCCATGTCATGGTTTTAGCTTGAGCATAACCATAAGCATCACTAGCACGGCCTATAGGGATAAAGCCAAGAAAATACTCCATTGGCGGCGCAGCATCATGTTTAAAAGAGCTCTCTTGGTACATCATAGCCAAGGGAACATGTACGGGCACACCCCATTTATCCTTGGTATCCAAAGCCGCGTCATACCAATCTCTATGTTCTTTGAATATGGCGCAGATATTATCAGGGTTTTTAGGTGGTGGGGTTGCACAAGCTGCCAGTAGCAGAGGAAGCGTAAAAGCAAGGATAGTAGTGTGCCACTTCATAGCTGAAAGTCACCAATTGCTAAGGTTCATTAGTTTGCTAGTGTCACATTCAACACAACAAGATGCAATTTCAATATAGGTAAATTACTGCTTATTATTGTCTTTTTTTGTCGTGATCACGCATTCGTGTTCATCTTGCAACCAGATAACAGGGTGCCAATAATCACTCTCTTGGCCATAATAGACTCTATCATCGTTAAACTTAGCAGCAAAATGGTAACGTTGGCCCGCTTCAACCTTGATATTCAATACCTTAGTCTGCCTAGCACTCAGATCGACCTGTAATTTAGGATCGTGGATAAGCTCTGCGAATCGGAACTGATATTCACCCGGTTCAAGCTGATAGTTAGGTAATGAGGCAACAGGTTTGCCTTGAATATGAGTGACAATTGCACGGTAGTATCCTTGGCCTCTATCTGCATCGATAAAGCCTGAAACACTACCGCACTGAGATGAGTCGGGGGCACTAGTACAAGCAGAGATTAATAGCAAAACACTCACTAAGCCCCCAAATTTATACCTCATCATAATCAAAGATCAGTCCTGCATATATTGCGCTAGAAAGGCATCAAAATCATCGAGGCCATTTGCCACCTCTTCCTGCTCCCTTGCCGCTTGTTCTGCTAAGGAAGATTTCGCTTCCTGCTGAAAATGAGCAATATCTTGCTCTGATAAAGAGTAGTCCAACATCTGTTGCTGATAGCCTTGGGTTAATTGCATCACCCAACAACTATGATCGACACTTTGATTTAGCATTTGGCTCATCATTCGCCCTGAAATAGTGTTATCAGGATTAACCACTGCAGCATACCAAGTTTCCAAGGCAGACTGGTAATCATGGCCTTCACCATCGAGTAAATGTGCCAATGGTTTTAGCTGTTCAAAGATTTCGGTTAACCAAGCTTCAAGTGAAATCACTTTGCCCTGACGCATAAGCTCAAGCCCAGGCTTACGACCTTCTAATACAACAGATTTTAGGTTTTGATTTAACTCCCACCCATCGACTTCATCAGATTTAGCTGAAGGGGTTAATAGGCAATAGAGCAAGAAGAGATCCAGAAAACGGATTTGAGATGCTTCAATTCCCTGTACGCTAAAGGGGTTAACATCTAATGCTCTCACTTCAATATATTCTACGCCGGCTCTAGCTAAGGCCTGCGACGGTTTCTCACCACTACGTGCAACTCTTTTAGCACGTATTGGGGAATAAAGCTCGTTCTCAATCTGTAGAACATAATCATTGAGCTGACGATACTCTCCATCCACCTTAACGCCTATTTGGGCAAAGTTGGCCGATGGCATTTTTATCGCTTCTTGGATCCCTACAAGATACTCATTTAACGAGTTGTAGCTAATAGAGAGCTTCTCTTGTTCCTTATTGGTATAGCCTAAATCGCTCATTCTCAGTGATGTCGCGTAAGGAAGGTATAAAGTCCCTTTACCCGCCTTCTTGAAAGGCAGGTCAGTTTCTTTATCCTTGATAAAGGAACCACATACCGCAGGCGATGCCCCAAACAGATAAGGCAATACCCAAACTAAGCGTCGATAGTTACGGATCAGACCTAGATAAGACTCTGAGATAAAGTCACACCGAGACGCTTGCTTGTCCGATGCTTCATAAAGCATATCCCAAAGAGATTGAGAA
Source organism: uncultured Shewanella sp. (assembly GCA_947503555.1). Taxonomy (GTDB): domain Bacteria; phylum Pseudomonadota; class Gammaproteobacteria; order Enterobacterales; family Shewanellaceae; genus Shewanella. The sequence continues at coordinate 10,521 of CANNEE010000013.1, read as the reverse complement.
ACAGAAAAGTTAAAATGCACACCTGAGATAATTTGCATCAGGGCGCCATATCTATGGGTCAAGCCTTGGCGATACAGCGTCTTCATTTTGCCTGCGTTAGAAGTGCCATATTGGGCAATGGGTATATCTTTCACATCACCAATAAAACAGGGCATACTCACGGGCCAAAGCATCTGCCCATTGAGATTTTGTACTGTATAGGCCTGAGTCTTAGTCAGCCCCGTAAGCAAGGTATCAATATCATTCTCAACAGGTGTAATAAACTCAAGCAAGGCTTCACTATAGTCAGTGGTAATTCGAGAATGAGTAAGGGCACTACCTAAAGCCTCAGGATGTGCGCCTTCACCTAGGTGACCTGCATTATCAATTCTTAAGGCTTCCCTTTCTATGCCTCTAAGCATACCTAACAGGGCTTTGCGACCATCTTCTGACGCGAGTTGATTGAGGCGTTGATCGAATGAATTCAATGTAATTTCTCTATTTAATTTGCCGCAGTCACGACACCTAACCTCACCAAGCTAACAGCTATAGGTCAGGATTAACAATAAAATTATCTACTAACTAGAAATAACATAGCGGTGATGGCTTAAACCATCACCGCTATAGAAAGCTATATCTCTAAGATATAGGGGCAAAACTCAATATTACAACTATAAAACCACTATTTTATATCCAAGTTTTGCTAGCGGAGCTTCGATGCTCGCTCTGTCACCTACAACTAAAATAGCCATCTTATCCAAATCTAGCTTTTGTTTAGCTAAAGTATTTAACTCATCAAGCGTAATACCATTGACGATATCCGCTTGCTGTTGAGTAAAATCTTTGTCTAAGCCATAGCGTTGAATGCGGCGCATAAAGCCAGCCTTTTGATATGGGGTTTCATAATCCAAAGCCTGTCCCTGAGAAATAGAGTCGCGCATAAATGCCAACTCACCCTGGGTCATACCAGACGCTTGGTATTGCTTAATCTCCTTAATAAATTCTTCTACTGCTGGCGCAGTCACATCACTGCGCACACTGGCAGAAGCAACAAAGGCACCAAGCTCTAGCCCAGCTCTATAGCCGGTTCGAGCTCCATAGGTATAGCCCTTATCTTCTCGTAAATTAAGGTTGATACGACTATTAAATGCCCCACCTAATGGATAATTCATGAGATAAGATTTGAAGTGCTCGCCAGTTGCATCATAGGCAATATCACGCTTACCAATATTGATAACGGACTGAGCAGCACCTGGCTTATCAAGAAGATAGATGGTATTCGCCTCTAGCTGAGGCAATTTAGCTAACTTAGGTAACGTTTCGCCTTGTCCTTGCCACTTATCTAACACGCTTAAGCTATTCATTAATTGTTGCTGTGAAAGATCGCTCACGGCGACAATTTGCGCATTACCCGCTTGATACTGCTTATTATAGAAAACTTTAACATCTTCCAAGGTGATAGCACTAACTGACGCTAAAGTACCTTGAGTGCTCACACCTAATGGAGTATCAGCGCCATAAAGTAGAGATGAAAATGCGGATCTTGCCAGATAGTTAGGATCCGATTTTAAGTGTTGCAGACTTTGAATCTGCTGTTGCTTCACTCGCTCAAAGTCAGCCTGCACAAATCCAGGTTGCATCAACCTTTCTTCCAAAATAGCCAAAGTAGGTACTAGCTTACTACTCAGTGCTGAAACTTGAATAATACTCTGATATTCACTCGCACTAAACTGAACACTCGCACCTAGCAGTTCTAGGGCTTGGGCTAGCTCTTCGCCGCTGCGCTTTTGACTCGACTCATTGAGCATTGCCGCGGTCAATTGAGCAAGACCCGCTTGCTTCACATCGGTCAGCCTATGGCCACCATTAAGGTAAATGACTAACTCCACAGTAGGTGTTTCAGTACTTTGAGTGCCTATCACCTCAATACCATTGGCCAGCTTCGATTCCCAAAGCTCTGGCACTTTTAGTACTGGAGCCTTACCAGACTTAGGCATCTCACTTCTATCAAAACTCGAAGCAATTTGCTTAACACCATCAATACCCGTTACAGCAACATCAGCCACTTTCGGCTCAGGTGCAACAAAGTTGTCTTCGTGAGCAATCAGCGCCTTAGCACCTTCAGGAACGATACTCATCACAACCATAGGCTGACCTTTAATATACTGCTCAAAGACACGCATCACATCTTCTTTCGTCACGCTAGAGTAACGCTTAATATCTTCAGCAGTCAGATCCGGTTTACCCACAAAGGTTTCATTCGCGGCAAGGGCTGACACTTTACCTCTTACGCTTTGCAGGCCAAAGATAGTATCGGCCTCAAACTGCACCTTCACTTTCTCAAGGTCGGCATCAGTCACACCGCGTTTTTCAAACTCATCAATTGAAGCGAGAACGCGCTCATAGATATCGGCCAACTTGCCGCCTTTGGCTGGATTAGCAACGGCATACATAGAGAACTGACAAGCTAATTCTTGGCAAGGATGGCTCACACCAGCTTGAACCGCATAGCCATCTTTCACTAGGTTTTTGTAGAAAATCGAAGTTTTACCACCACCAAGGATATTCGCTAAAATATCTAAGGCAGCTTCATCGCCGTGTCGTGCATAAACAGTCGGCATTGCAACCGACAACAGAGGCAGATGCACTTTATCTTCCATCGAGATATAACGAGTCTCATCCAGCTCAACAAGACTCTTTTCCGGTGGCAACACTTCTGGGCCACGCGGGATCTCACCAAAATACTTGTTTACCAAAGCGAGAACCTGAGCTTCATCAAAGTCACCGCCTATGGTCAAGGTTGCATTGTTAGGACCATACCAACGCTTGAAGAAGCTACGCACATCATCCGATGTCGCTCGGTTAAGATCATCTGGCCAGCCAATCACAGGCCATGAATAAGGATGACCTTCAGGATAAATCGCCTGTCCCATACGCTCATATAAGCGACCATAGGGGCGATTATCGACTCGCTGGGCACGCTCGTTTTTCACCGTTTCGCGCTGCACTTCAAACTTCTTGTCTGTTAACGCTGGCAGTAAAAAGCCCATACGATCAGACTCTAACCAAAGCATTTTCTCTAACTGGTTACTCGGAACCGTCTCAAAATAGTTGGTTCTATCAGAGTTAGTCGTGCCATTAAGTGTACCGCCCGACTCTGTGACAACTTTAAAGTGCTCTTCATCATCAACGTTTTGCGAGCCTTGGAACATCATGTGCTCAAAAAGATGAGCGAAGCCACTGCGACCTTCTAGTTCACGGGCTGAACCTACATGATAAGTGACATCAACATGGACTAATGGGTCAGAGTTATCTTGATGAAGCACTAAGGTTAAACCATTTGCTAACCGATACTTCTTATAAGGAATGCCAACACTACCCTTTATTTGGCTGTGATTCTCTATCAAGGTCATCCCTTGAGGCAGGCTTGATACGTCTACCGCATCTTGGGTTGCACACCCAGCTAGAGCGGCCGATATAGCAGCTGCTAATATCCATTTCTTCAATTTGAATCTCCACACGGACTTTATTATCCGACTATTTTTATTGAGTTATTTACGAGTTAAATAAATTGTAAGGTCAAAGCCGCTATCACAAGATACCTGATACTCTTACCTATAAAAATCAGCACACTGGATGAAATTAGTGGCAACTTTAACCAACCGGCCAATAAGCATAAAAGATCGCCGATTAATGGCATCCAAGCTAACAATAAACTCCAGACTCCATAACGCCTGACTAAGCCCACACTATGACGATAACGAGCTGCGGCTAAGTCTTCTGGAGTCCGCGCAAATCGTCCTAAACGACCTAAATAATAGCTGGTAATTGAGCCTAAGGTGTTGCCAATACTGGCCACAATAACTAACTGCAACCATTGACTATCTTGATCAGCAATCAAGCCTACCAATAGTGCTTCTGAACCACCTGGAAGCAAAGTCGCAGCTAAAAATGCTCCGCTAAACATTAACCATAACTCTGCCAAGATAGGATACCTACTATTAATTTGTAACTATATCTTTGTAAAAAACCGTTAGTAATTAACAAGATGCAATACGTTAAACATTTGTTATCTAAAACAAATTACTTATTACGATAAGTTATAATAAAATCAGTTTGTTTTGCAACTCACTCTATAGCTAGAATAATACCTAAATCGAGATCTCATACAGAATCTGTTTGCGCCATATTCGATCATCAAGCGCTATCTTTAGCGATTGAGTTTTAGTTCCTAGCAATAAAATCTGCGCTCTACAGGTCTATTAATTTATACTCATAATCAAATACTTGGACTCCATCATGAACTGGCAAAAAATTAGCCAAATTCCTTTCTGGCAGAAAGTGCTAGCTGGATTTGCGTTAGGCATACTCGCGGGCATACTCCTAGGAGAGAGTGCTACCCAATTAAAACCCTTAGGTGATCTCTTTATTAGTGCGATCAAGATGTTAGTCGCGCCACTGATTTTTTGCGCTATCGTAGTCAGTATCACCTCTCTTGGCGGTGAAGTTAGCCTTAAGCGCTTGAGCGCAAAAACATTAGCCATGTTCATGTTAACAGGTACACTCGCTTCCTTAATCGGGCTCACTATCGGCAGCCTTATCGATATGGGCGGCTCAATGCAACTTGTGGCAACCGAGGTCAAAGAGCGTGATATTCCTGGGTTTGCTCAAGTTCTACTTAACATGATCCCGATTAACCCTTTTGCCTCACTAGCCGAAGGTAAAGTACTACAAATCATCGTTTTTGCCGCCCTTGTGGGTATCGCAATCAATCAAGTAGGTGAAAAAGCTGAGCCATTAAAGCGTACCTTTGAAGCTGGCGCCGAAGTCATGTTCCAACTAACACGTTTGGTATTGAAACTAACACCTATCGGCGTATTCGGCCTAATGGCTTGGGTTGTGGGTAAATATGGCCTATCAACCTTGTTACCCTTAGCCAAATTTATTGGCGCTATCTATCTCGCAGCCCTGATCCACATTATCTTTGTATACGGCGGGTTAATAAAAATTGCGGCTAAACTCAGCCCGCTACAATTTTTCCGCAAAGCCCTGCCCGCTCAACTAGTTGCCTTTACCACAGCCTCTAGCTTTGGCACTTTGCCTGCTAGTAACAAGTGCACTGAGTCAATGGGAGTGTCAAAACGCTATAGCGCTTTTGTGCTGCCTTTAGGCGCGACCATGAATATGGATGGCTGTGGTGGTATCTATCCAGCTATAGCCGCGATCTTTATTGCACAAATCTATGGTATTCCGCTAGACATGACTGACTATATGCTGATTGCTGTGACCGCAACTGTGGCTTCCGTGGGAACTGCTGGCGTCCCAGGCAGTGCCATGGTTATGCTAACCGTAACTCTTGGCGTTATTGGGCTACCGCTAGATGGGATCGCCTTTATTGCCGCCATAGACAGGGTAATCGATATGATACGTACTGCCACCAATGTGACTGGTGATATGATGACTGCTGTGGTGATAGGTAAGTCTGAGGGGCAATTCGATGAAGAGCAATTTTACCGCGATGAGACAACATCAGAGCCTCAATTGACATAACAGAGCTAAGGCAAGCATTTAAAAAGGTCACTTTAAGTGGCCTTTTTGCTACTTCAGGTTTATATTCAAATCATTAGCTTAATGTATAAAGGACTACTCCATGGCCAAGATGTTCTTCCTACCTATTCTACTCACCCTAGGTTGGACGCTATTTCTTCATCTCAATGGAGTACCGCTTAAACAAGGTAAGAAGGGCTACATCTATATTATCGCGATCTGCGGTACCATCATGGCGTGCTTAGTTTTACTACTTTGGATTACCTCAGGACAAAACCATGGTAATTGGTGGAATAGCTGATAATCCCATATGCTCTTTGCCTAAAACATATGGGATTAATCGAATAGCTATTTAATCTGAGAGGTAATCTCCTGAAGATGCTGTTCTAATTCGGCCTCTGTTGCTGGTTGGCTTGCCAGTTCAAAGGTCACAGGGCACGCCCCTGCCAACATAAACACTTCATTGTCTCCATGATCGTAGTGAAACCATTTTCCATCAACACATAAATCTGTATAGCAATTTGGTAAAAGCTCCATGACATGCACCTCTATGACTCTTGATTACTGTCGCAACATATAGTCGCACTACTCATATGACAGCTTGCTTGGTTACAACTTGTGACCCCCAACCAAAACAAACCACCCCACTCATCACAAGATTCACACCAACAACAAAAGTGTGAACCCCGTCGCAATATAAAAACCGAATTTAGGGCAGAGAACTATGATCTTGATCAAATGAGGTGATAACAATTTTTTAGCACTTGTTTTACATGCAAAAAATTTGAATAAAAAATGACAAATAAAAGCCCCGCTTAAGACTAAGCGGGGCTTTTAAGCAGCAGATAGGGTCAAACTAGCCTAGTACAGCAATCAATACACCAGCGGCAACTGCAGAGCCTAAGACACCTGCTACGTTAGGGCCCATAGCATGCATCAGCAGGAAGTTGTGGTGATTAGACTCTAAACCAACCTTGTTAACCACCCTAGCAGCCATAGGTACAGCAGATACGCCAGCAGCACCAATTAGCGGATTAATCTTACCACCTGAAAGCTTGCACATCAGTTTAGCCATCAGCACACCTGTTGCTGTACCAATAGCAAATGCGACCGCGCCTAATACCAGAATACCTAAGGTTTCCACTTGCAGGAACTTATCAGCCGAGAGCTTAGAACCTACAGCTAACCCAAGAAAAATGGTCACGATATTAATCAGCTCATTTTGCGCTGTGCTCGATAATCTATCAACCACACCTGACTCTCGCATCAAGTTGCCTAAACAGAACATACCTACAAGCGGAGTCGCCGCTGGCAAGAACAAAATCGTTAGGCCTAGCACCATCAGAGGAAAAATGATCTTCTCTTTCTTACTGACAACACGTAACTGCTCCATTTTGATCTGACGCTCAGACTCAGTAGTTAGTAGTTTCATGATTGGCGGCTGAATAATCGGCACCAGCGCCATATAGGAGTATGCTGCAACCGCAATCGCCCCTAACAGCTCAGGCGCTAATTTAGACGCCAAGAAAATTGCTGTTGGACCATCTGCACCACCGATAATCGCAATTGCTCCCGCATCTTGCATAGAGAACTCAAAACCTGGGACAAGGTTAAGCGCAATCGCACCGATTAAGGTTGCAAAGATACCAAACTGAGCTGCTGCACCTAACAAGAGCATTTTAGGGTTAGCGATCAGGGCGCCAAAGTCAGTTAACGCCCCTACTCCCATAAATATGAGTAACGGGAATACCCCTGTCTCAATTCCCACATGGTAGGCTAAATAAAGTAGTCCCCCCTCATCGGTAAAGCCGCCATTAGGAATATTGGCCAATATGGCACCAAAGCCGATAGGCAACAACAATAGCGGCTCAAAACCCCTTACAATTGCCAGATACAAGAGTAAGCAGCCTACACCCATCATTAACAGCTGGCCTGAGGTAAAATTGGCAATGCCAGACTCAGCCCAAAAAGACAGTAAACCTTCCATAACCTCTCCTACGCTAGCGCCAATAGCTGAGCGCCAACGGCAACAGAGTCACCCTCTTTAACCCATAGCTTAGAAATCACGCCATCGGCTTCGGCGCGAACCTCGGTTTCCATCTTCATCGCTTCTAGAATGATCACTACATCACCAGCCTGAACCCGATCGCCAGGAGAAACATGAACCTTAAAGATGTTGCCCGAAAGCGGTGCGCTCATCTCTATCTTGATCTCACCGCTCGCTTCAACGGTTGCTGCTGGCGCAGGTGCTGCAGCTTGAGGAGCAGGCGCAGCAACAGGTGCAACTTGACTAATATCACCACCGGGAGTCACTTCGACCACATAGCTCTGGCCTTGAACATTAACTGTATAGGTTTCAGGTCCTTTATCAGCCGCTGGAGCACTCGCTTTAGCAGGTACTGCACTCACAGACTCATCTTCGGCGACAGGCGCAGGCTCAAAGGCATCAGGGTTATCACGGTTGCTAAGGAATTTAAGGCCAATTTGCGGGAATAGCGCATAGGTCAGAACATCATCATCTAACTCATCGGCAAGGCGAATGCCACCTTCACTGGCTTTAACCTTTAGCTCTTCACGTAACTTATCAAGCTCAGGTGCCAGCAGATCGGCAGGACGGCAGGTAATGGCTTGGGCACCATCTAACACCTTAGCCTGCAACTCAGCGTTTACTGGCGCAGGCGTTGCACCATATTCACCTTTAAGTACACCTTCGGTCTCTTTAGTTAAAGATTTATAACGCTCGCCAGTAAGAATATTGATCACCGACTGAGTCCCCACAATCTGTGACGTCGGCGTTACAAGCGGAATATAGCCTAAGTCTTCACGCACGCGTGGGATCTCTTCAAGCACGAGATCTAACTTGTCACCAGCACCTTGCTCTTTAAGCTGGTTTTCCATGTTGGTTAACATGCCGCCAGGAACCTGAGCCTTAAGAATACGCGAGTCAATGCCCTTAAGTCCGCCTTCAAATTTGGCGTATTTCTTACGCACTTCACGGAAGTAAGCAGCAATCTCTTCTAACAGATTGAGATCATAACCTGTATCTCTATCTGTACCTTCAACCATAGCCACTAAGGTCTCAGTCGCGCTATGACCATAGGTTTGGCTCATTGAAGAAATTGAGGTATCGAGCACATCAATGCCCGCTTCAATCGCTTTCTGGTAGGTTGCAGTACTAAGGCCCGTCGTAGCGTGACACTGCATAGCGATTTCAAGGTTAGTCTTCTCTTTTAGCTGGCTTATCAGTTCATAGGCATCAAACGGCTTAAGCAAACCCGCCATATCTTTAATACAAAGTGAATGACACCCAAGATCTTCAATACGCTTACCCATATCGATCCATGTCTGTAGCGTATGTACCGGACTAGTCGTATATGACAGCGTACCTTGAGCATGGGCTCCCACCTCAACAACGGCTTTTACAGCAGCTTCAAGGTTGCGCACATCATTCATAGCATCAAAGACTCTGAACACATCTACACCATTTGTGTGGGCACGCTCAACAAAGCGATTCACTAAGTCATCGGCATAATGACGATAGCCCAGTAGATTTTGACCACGCAGTAACATCTGCTGCGGAGTATTAGGCATAGCTTTTTTCAGCTCACGGATCCTTTCCCAAGGATCTTCACCTAAATAACGAATACAAGAATCAAAGGTCGCGCCGCCCCATGACTCTAAAGACCAATAACCTATCTGATCGAGCTTAGGTGCGATAGGTAGCATATCTTCGATACGCAGACGGGTTGCTAATAAAGACTGATGGGCATCTCTCAATACAACATCGGTTAAAGCTAATGGCTTGCTCATTTTTTACTCCCTCAATCTTTAGGACTGCGTTCTATATTGATGAATAGCTGTAGTTATCGCGGCGAGCACCTGGGGCTCAACTACAGGAGATTTATTATCTTGGGTATTTTTGTTAGCCGGGCGAGCCGCTGGTGCTTCTACATCCTTTGCACACCATTTAGCAACTAGATTCACACCCACGATCAACAGGCTTAAAAAGATGAAAACCAGCCCCATCCCTAACACCATGATCCCAAATGCTTGGCCTATTTGTTCAACTACAGATGTCATCTGTGTCCCCTTAATAAAAGTCATAACAGCACTAGGATACACTTGCATGTATCCTAGTTAATCGACGGTTAACTTAACTAATTATTCAATGAACTAGACAAACGATTCAAAATGACAATCAGAAAAAACAGTAGCGAAGATCACTCTTATGTCGATATAAGCTCAAAAACAATAACTAATCTATAACAAAATTGCCATCACCTTGTAAATTGGTCTTACCATATAAAATAAAAATAGCCTTTGTTTAGTGATGATTTCATAAAATAATGACTATAATTTTATGAATTTCAAATCAAACTAACAAAATATATCGAATTTAATTAAGAAGTAGCAGGCCAATTCAAAACACTCATTCCTGATTAATCGACAATCGGAGTACTTTAATCTGAGTTATTCAAAAATCTGACTAGAAAGCCCCTCGATATCGCTCAAATTGAAGTAAAGCCCCCATGGATTACAACGCATAATGGCTCATACATAAGCAAAAGAGGAAGGCTAAGACAGTGCACTAGCAATTAACCCCTTTGCATTAAATAGCTAGAGCAGAGTGTAGAAGCGAGGCGACTCAATGCCATGAAATGAAAACGAGCAGTGCAAGGTGAAGAAGTAAGGCAATTTGCCAACAAAAAAACGATGGGTCTATATATTGAATCTAAGCCCTAGGTATCTTTCAGACACAAAAAAGCCTCGCAATTAGCGAGGCTTTAATGATTGGCGCGCATGGAAGGAGTCGAACCTCCGACCGCCTGGTTCGTAGCCAGGTACTCTATCCAGCTGAGCTACATGCGCTTAAGCTGGTTATGCTATCGAGTGGAATAGCATAGTTTCTATTAAATAGAATGGCGGAGAAGGAGGGATTCGAACCCTCGATGGGAGATAAAGCCCATACTCCCTTAGCAGGGGAGCGCCTTCGGC
>CANNEE010000012.1 GCA_947503555.1 uncultured Shewanella sp. | reverse complement strand
AGGAACTGCACCAGTGAGTTGAGGACACTGAAGTCCCAGCTGTCGCTGTCGATACTGAAGCCATCGATGATGCTGTTGATTTCATTAGCGCTGAGTACGGTGGTGATGTCACCGCCGCTCCAGGCGATATTGTTGTCATACTCTTCTGAAACCGTATGGGTATCATTGATATCCACATCGTTGAAGGAGAGGGCGCCACTGTCACTGAGCAGGCCATTGACCACATTTTCATCTTCAACCACTGCGCCAGCATTGACCACGGTGAGTACTGGGTCGTCATTGGTGCCGGTTATGGTGATAGTGACCACATCGGTGTCGGTACCGCCATTACCATCATCCACCTCAACGGTGAAGCTCAAGGTGATGGTTTCATCAACGGCGAGGAACTGCACCAGTGAGTTGAGGACACTGAAGTCCCAGCTGTCGCTGTCGACACTGAAGCCATCGATGATGCTGTTGATTTCATTAGCGCTGAGTACGGTGGTGATGTCACCGCCGCTCCAGGCGATATTGTTGTCATACTCTTCTGAAACCGTATGGGTATCATTGATATCCACATCGTTGAAGGAGAGGGCGCCACTGTCACTGAGCAGGCCATTGACCACATTTTCATCTTCAACAACCGCGCCATTATCCGTTGTGATCAGTAATACAGGATTGTCATTAGTCCCTACTAGAGTAATAACTAGCTGTGCAGTAGATATATCACCATCTAAATCAGTCAATTGATAGGTAAATACTTCGTCAAGTGTTTCACCATTTGCTAGGGACTGAATGGCATCTGTATTGTTATTAATCTGATAGCTATAGGTGCCGTCAGCAAAAATGGTTAGTGTGCCGAAAGCGCCTTGAATAATGGTGGAGGTAGCTACTGTGTCAGTTTCACCAGCAGAATTGGTTATGCTTGTAACCGTTGCTGTATCTGCGCCTTGGGTATCATTAGCAAGCAGATCTCCAGTAATCGCAATGACTGAGTCTTCAGTTGCTTGATTGATATCATTTTGAGCAGTAGGAGCATCATCGGCAATATTGACGCTGAGTGAAGAAGTAACAGTGGTACCTTGAATGTCTGTGAGGCTAATGCCAAATAGATCTATCACAGAAGCCGAACCGTCAATGTGGTTAGCTGCTGAGGTTAGAGTGTAGCTGTAGGAAAGAGTTCCAGTCTGTAAATCAAAACCAGTAATGACAAGTGTGCCAGTGGCTGATTCGGTAGTCACTGGGCCAATAAATGTGTCATTGGCGATAACGATGACGCCATTAATGCTGAGCTCACCAATGCCTGCTTCTGAGTCTATGAGTATAGTATTCGATTGCGTTAGAAGTAATTCTGCGGGCTGGCTACCCGTGCTTAGGTTTGACTCAAATACACTTATGTCATTGACGGAAATAGATGGGGGCGCAAAAGTTGGATCTATTATGACTTCTTCGGAGTTAGTGCTGTCATCGACGGCAAATCCATCTGTGTCATAACCTGAATCTGCTAGAGTTTCACTGCCAGTTCTATCTAGAGATGTAAAATCAGAGCCGCCTTCATTTCCTCCGGCTCCCGCTCCAGCTGCTGTTTCAGGTAATCCTGCTGTTGGATCGGTTCCCGCTAATATTTGTGCTTGTAATGCGGCAATTTCATCATCAGGTGTACCAAAAGCTTGCTCTAAACCATCGCTTGTTTGAGCTGCTTCTTGCAATTGTGACTCTGCCGAGATTAATTCTTGAGCCGTTGTTTCACTGCCATCAGCATATTGCAGGGTGAAGCTAGTCGTGTTGGGGAAAAGCAGTTGTTCACCGTCTTTTACCAGATCACCAATACTAACGTCTCTTATGTTGCCTAGCGCATCTTTGGCTTTTAATTGGCCATTAAGGTGCATGACTACGGCTTCTTGTTTAGTAATTGCGACTCCCATAAGAGTCTCCCTGTTTTCACATCATCCTTGATAGAAATTCAAAGGGTTGCTCCTATAGTTATTTTGTTTTTGCTGGAGCTTATCAATATAAGTGTGTACTGCTTTGGGTGATAGTCAAATCAGCAATGATGAATCAAAAAAAGCAGATGTATAAGGTTTGAGTGATAGAAGGTGAGTAAGGTTTTGATATAGTTTGGGTTTATGTTATAGCTGAATTCAATATACATATAAGCATAATAAAACCACCAAAATGGTGGTTTTATTATGTGAAAACGATCTAAGAACCCTTAAAGGTGAACGGCATTTCTGTAGCTTTGAATTGCACCGAAATGCTCACCCAAGTGTTCTTGTACATTTGCTAGAGAGAGCCAAAGCTCTTTAGAAGGCGATTGTTCACAGGCTCGCTGCCAGCAAAGTTTGGCTTCTTTATAAGCTTTATTGTCTTGATATAGTTTAGCCATACAGATTTGGTAGTTGGCATTTTCAAGGAACTGCTCCTCAAATGATTCTAGTTGCTCAATTATCTTAGTATCTTGTTGAGTGATCATTTCAGGCAATACAGCAAAAATTTCAGCAAAGGGCTGTGATTTAAGCTTTTTCATTAATAGCTTAAATGCTTCATCTTTGCGTCCAAATAGACTTAACCCTTTAGCATAAATAGATAAATATTCTGCTTGATTGCGCTCAGTTCGGCTTAGCCAGTGCCATACTTTTTCTAATTCTTGCTCACTAACACTCGTGGCCTGTTCGATAAGTGCAAGGTTAGTTTGTTTGTTTAGAGCAATGAACTCATCGTCAGTTAACAAGTGACGCTTCTTAATACTAGGCAGTAGCAATTTCATCGCTTGCCAGTCTTCCTGAGCAAGGTAGAGATCTTTGGCTAGTCTCAACACAGGTAATTTGCTTTTGCTTGTTGGGTTGAGTTTATCCAACTCTATTCGTGCGCTATCGAGCTGACCGAGTTGAAGTAAATAGCGGGCGCGTGTAGTACTCACAGCTTTTGATGCTGAAGGCTCTTTGGCGGCTCGCTCTAAATAGTGATCCCTTTGTTCACTCTTACCTTGGTGTTGGGCAGCTCTTGCAGCAGCAAGTAGGTTGAGTGCTGGAATCTCGCCTTTATCGGCACCTTTAAGCATAGCTTGCTCGGCTGCAGGCCAATCTTCTTCAGCAAGTGACAAGGCACCTAGTAAGGTGTTTTTTCTTGCAGCCTGCTTGCGCCAACGAGAGGGAAGATAGCGGCTGTTAAGCACTAGATTGATTACAAATACAATTATCCATTCAACAATTTGCAACAGGCTAAATAGGCACACAAGAGCGATAACAGCAAAGACCAGACTGGTCTCGATTTGATAGTCCCAGGCTGCAATATAAACATAGCCAGTATTGCCGACAAGATAGGGGCTCAGACAAAGACCTAACAGTATGATGAATAAATAAACTAGCACTCTTATCATAATGTGCTCCCTTCATCTTGCTCGAGTAACTCACCATAGGTTGTGAGTTGTTTGAGCTTAGCAGTCGAGCTGAATTTGCTTAATGTGACTTTAGTGACTTTCAGAGTCGCTAGGGCATCTAGTGCTTTAAGGGTATCTTGCGTGAGTTCGCTGTTGAGATCGAAGTACTGCTGGATCCAATTGCGGGCAACTAAGATGGACTGACGGTAATTCACCTCATCGAAGCGATACAGAGCTAACTGAGATTGAAGCAGCTTATTACGAATATTTTCGAGTAAATACCATTGTTGATCTGGTTCTAATAGGGGAGCAAGATCTGTGGTTCTATGGCGAATAACGATGAATTCTTCCATCACAGATTTCCAAGACTTGGCGAGATTACTGCGCCAATCGTCTATTGAGTCACTAAGCTTATCATCTTCAACTATTGGCTCGGGTAAGGTGTCATTTCTGTTGACTGGCAGAGTATTTAGGCTCGCGATGATTTCATCTAGTGTGAAAACCGTGCCTGCGATATCAGTGCCTTTAATCGCTTTGACCGCAGCAATATCTTTGGCCAAATCTTTACGTAGTTGAATTAACGCTGGATCTTTCATTGCTGCGATACGCTCATCGGCAGCTTGAAGCAGGCTTGCAGCGGTTTGAGGATCTTTCTCTAGCCAAAGTTTGCGTCCTGCCATTTGCACTAAATAGTCAGCTTCGGCTGCCATCCAGTGATTGGGGTTGCGCTGGGCGAGCACTTTGACTCTGTCATTAAGCAAGGCTTGCTCTTTTGTAAGCTGTTTCACTTCTTGCTTCAGAGCGGAGGTTTTGAGTTGGCTTTTTTCTAGCTCTAGAATCTGCTGTTTGGGGCGTACCAGTGCTTGATTGAATTGATTTTTCAAGGCCAAGGTTTGGCTTTGTTGTTCATTAACCCTTTGGTAAAGATAGTAAGCTGCACCGAGTGACACGCCAGCTATTGCAAGAGAAACGAGAATGCTAAGACGAACACGCCAAGAACTCGCTGTTTTTGTGGTTGTAACAGAAGCGATGGGAGCTTGAGTTAGACTCGGGTTGTCGTTTACTGGCTTATCTTCTTTAGGACTCTTGGTATCGATGCCATTTGTGTCCGCATCTTGAGTTGGAGTCTGAGGTTCGACAGGAGATTGTGCATTCTCTACCTGAGTCTCTTGTTGCTCTTTTTTGTCCATTTAACAGTCCTTGAAAATACAATATTTGCCTAAATATAAATCAAGCCTATGGATAGGAATCGACTTAAGTGGCTTAAGGATAGCATGGGATAGTTTGCATTAGCCTATCAAGAGTTCAATCCTTTGGCTTTGCATAATCGCAATAAATATCGCTTTTTTAGCAAAAATTGAATCCTGAGTTTGTTTACTTAGTGCTCGATGTGATTTAAGTCTAAAGCGTTAAACATGCTTTGGCTATCGGCTGCATTTGCATTGGTTACTTTGCTAAACCCAGCTTGCTGAGCTTGAGTGGCTACCCTGCTACTCGGGACTATGATATGACAAGCGAGCAGCCATGGAAATAACTCTTTTGGTGTCAATGCCATAAGATTTTTTAAGATGGCACCACTGGTTACGACTATGGTGTCGACTTTATTATGCTGCCAACTGTCTGTAATAGCTTGCATATTCAGTTGAGGGCAGACTCTTTGGTACACCTCCCAATATTCAACGTTAGCGCCTCGTGCTGAAAGCTGTTCGGCAAGGGTTTCCCTTCCGCCAACACCTCTGACGATAAGGATTCGTTGTCCTGCAATCGATTGCAGCTCTGGAAGTGACAATAAGCCTTCTGTTTTCTGATTATCTAATGGTGCTTGTTGAGTCGCTATGCCTTTCTCTATTAATGCTTCATAGGTGGCTTGCCCGACGGCATAACATTGAATGTTGGAGTGCTGGAGCCTATCGAGGAAATCTTGGGCGTAATGTACAGCGTTAGTGCTGATAAAAATGACGATATCACACTCAAGGGTTCTAAGAGGTTTGTGGCTTGCTTCTATAGCAAGCAATGGAGTGACCATATAGGGCACTCCACTGCTTGTGAGTAGATCTATCATTGCTTGATTACGTCCTTCTGGACGTGTGAGCAAGACAGTCATAGTGCGATATTAGCTGTTGTAGACAGCATCAAGAATTTGCTTAGCGCCTTTGCCAAGTAACTCATCGGCAAGCTTCTGACCCAGTTCAATCGCTTGGGTTTTAGGTCCAGAAATTTGTGCCGTGATAACTTGCTTACCATCAGGATTGCCAACTAGGCCTTTTAGGGTGAGCTCGTCACCGTCGATTTCAGCATAAGCACCAATCGGTACCTGACAGCCGCCTTCTAGGCGAGTATTCATGGCGCGCTCAGCAAGTACGCGGTAGCGAGTCTCTAAGTGTTCAAGTGGTGCCAATAGGGCTTTCACTCTTTCATCATTAGTACGACACTCAATACCTACTGCACCTTGACCGTTGGCTGGAAGTGACTCCTCAGCAGAGATAAAGCTAGCGATTCTTTCTTCAAGCTTTAAACGAATAAGGCCAGCAGCGGCAAGAATAATGGCGTCATAGTTTCCAGCATCAAGCTTACCTAGACGAGTACCAACGTTACCGCGGAGATCTTTAATCACAAGATCTGGACGCATAGCACGAATTTGGCACTGGCGACGTAGGCTAGATGTGCCCACTACTGCACCTTGTGGTAACTCATCGATTGATTTGTAAGTGTTAGAGACAAAAGCATCACGTGGGTCTTCACGCTCACAAATCACTTCTAGTCCAAGGCCTTCAGGAAAATCGACCGGCACATCCTTCATTGAATGCACGGCTATATCGGCTCTATCTTCAAGCATGGCGACTTCAAGTTCTTTTACGAACAAGCCTTTACCACCAACTTTAGCTAAAGGCGTATCTAATATCACATCACCTTTAGTGCTCATAGGTAGTAACTCTACAGTGAGATCTGGGTGAATACGTTCTAATTCTGCTTTTACAAATTCTGCTTGCCACATGGCAAGTGGGCTTTTACGTGTAGCGATACGAAGTGTATTTTGAGGCATGCTCGATAATCCATCTGAGACCATAGGTTATTTTCATCAATGCTAACATTGCCAAACATGAGATGTAAGAATGGCATTTATTTTCTTTGAACTGGATACGGGGGAATATTCTTTTAAAATGTGATCTTGATCTCATTAAAAGCTTCGCTAGAATAGAAGAGGTAAGTCGAAAGAGTTAGCTCAAGACTATTTACTTCACTCGGAGCCTTGGCCTTAATGATAGAGCCCTGCAAGTTTATTCAAGTGTCACAGCGCTTAAATTTAGTCAGAACGGCTAGGGTGAAAGCTATCCTTCCTTCCCTGCATAGGGATCTATTTAGTCTTATAGCCTTTCTATTTCATATCCATCATAAGGATTTTCCCGGTTATAACGGTCCCGATACCGCTCGTGGTATTCGTAACTTTGAGCTATCAGATGATATTCGCCTAGCCTGCGAAAAGCTTGATTTACCTTTAGGTCTAGTAACGCCGTCAGAGACATACTCCTTTGATGGTATCTATGCCATGGGAAGTGCGGGTACCTTTGGGCAGAGTAGCGACAGTGATATTGATGTTTGGATAGTTCACGATACCAGTTTATGTTGCGACGATGTCGACCTGTTACAAAATAAAGCCAACAGATTAACTCAGTGGTTTGCTGAGTTTGACCTTGAAGTGAACTTCTATTTAATCCATCCATTGCAATTTATCGATGGTCATCCCCATAGGTGTGAAGGCAAGATGTCGATGGCCCATGAGCATAGTGGTAGTGCTCAGCATTGGTTATTGCTGGAAGAGTTCTATCGCACCCATATTCGACTAGCGGGTAAAACCTTGGCTTGGTGGCCCGATGTTAAGCGTAAGTGTCCATTTTTAAGCTTGGGGGAAGTGAGCCAACTGCCCGCAAGCGAGTACTTTGGTGCCACGCTATGGCAGCTTTATAAAGGATTAGAAACCCCCCATAAGGCTTTGCTTAAAGTATTGCTACTTGAAGCCTACGCCCATGATTATCCAAACAGTCGACTAGTGTGTGAAAAGGTGTGGAATCAAACCCTAGCGGGAGATTTCTCTGCGGGCAATGACCCCTATTTTTTACTTTATCAAACCATAGAATCCTATCTTTTAGAGCAAAACGATTTGCGCCGTTTGGAGATTGTACGTCGCTGCTTTTACTTAAAGTGTGGCATTAAGCTCACTCACACGTTAAAGGCCCATGATTGGCGCTATGCTAAGATGAAATCGTTAGTTGAGTCATGGGAATGGCCTGAGAGCCTACTTACTACCCTGGATGACTGTGAAAATTGGCACAGTGGTAATCTGCAATGGTTCAATGGTCAGCTTAATGAGTTGATGTTGACTAGCTATCAGACCTTATTACATTTCGCATCTCAGCAAGGCTTAAGAGAAGGCTTGAGAGCCGATGAGATGGGCTTGTTGACCCGCAAGTTGCACACCTATTTTAGTGAAGATAAAAATCAGATTCAGCAGCTAAATCGTCTATGGAGTCGCTCTATCAGCGAGCAGCACCTGACGATCGTTTATAGTGAGTCGAAACAGAAATATTATCTCTATCGTCAGCCGCCAAAACGTCAGTATTTCATGGGTGAGTCAGCTATCTATGAGGCATTAACTCCTGTCGCACTGCTGATGTGGGCCTGCTTGAATGGCATTGCCAATGAGGAGACTCAGTGGCATGAATATCATCAAGACAAGATTAAATCTAAGCGTTTAGGTGAGGCCGCTATTTGTCTGCTTGGTTATATTGATGGCACCAAGACTAAGGTTTCAAAAAGAGCGCTGTGCCAGCCTTGGTATTTTCAAAAGCTAATCGTGTTAGTGAACTTGGAAAATGACCCTAGCATTCATTGGCAAGGTCAAGAGATCATGGTCGATTACATGAATGCCAATGTGTTTGCCTTAGGTAAAGCACAACAAAATATTCTGGGTAGTGTCGATGTGATTGGTCTTAACAGTTGGGGCGAGTGGCACAGCCATCATTTCTCTGGCCCTAATGCACTGCTCGATGCTGCGGTATATGCTACCCCTGGCTTGCGTCGTTCACCTAAGTCAAGTGTTCCTATTGAAGTCATCAGTGGTTCGGCAAAGTTAAAGCATCAGTTGAAAGTGGCAGTTAAAGGGGTTTTGAAACAGATAGCAAACCTCTGTCAGAAGACAGATCCTGCGAGCACCTTAGTGCAGCCGATTCAGATAGGTAGTCGTCGTTATGGTTTGTTCTTAAATAATTTAGGTATGGGCTATGAAGATCTGAGCCAGATTAAGGAAGTGGTAGACGAGGATTGCCCACAAGTATTACCTAGGCCTGAGCTGGAAAATGATCCTTTGGTTAAAGTGCCAGATATTATTCAAGACTTTGCCGCCGATGGTGCTGTGCAGTATTTTCTGCGCCAAAGAGAGGGGGAAATGGATGTGTTTATTCTTAATGAGAAGAATAAACTGAGCCATTATGTAGAGCAGGACACGAGTGTTGAGGCGATAGTGACTCAAGTGAGTCATCATTATGCCTTTGATGCGCCAGAGAAGATGAATGGCAAGTTTAATCTGCCGCAATTTTTTAAATTGCTGCGGGTCGATGGTCAGCTTAGAGTCTTGCCATTTGGCATAACGCTAGATGAGCTGGAAACCGATTTTTAGTCATTTCAATTATTAAAAAAGAGGCTTAAATCGCCTCTTTTTTGTTGTCTAAATTTAGGTGCTATTGTTAGCTGATTTCTAACTTGATGCCGCCTTGCTTATCTATGGTGTCCAGTACAAAAGGCATAAAGATATTGCCGTGTCTGTCATCGACCCAAACGCCATCTTTGTAGGCAAAGTGGTAACCGCCAGCACGACTAGCAACCCATATCTCATGCATAGGTTCTTGCTTATTGATGACAAGTTGAGTGCCGTTTTCAAATTCTAATTGCAGCACGTTACCGCTAGCATCGATATCCACATCGGCATCTTGCTCATCAATGGCGGTTTCGATGGCATTTTCAATTTTGAGGAACATTTCATCGGCAAGTTGATGAAATTCAGAATCTGTCATTGCCATGTATCTCTATCCTTTGCTCTGATTGAATTGGCAAGAGTATATCTTACTCTGGCAGGCTTGGTGTAAAAATTCGCTCGCGCAGCTGGAATTATCGCCAATAGAGAGTGATTAAGCATCGAATTCTCCTACGCTTATAGGTATGCTTGAGAATTAATAGGCAAATGTTTTAGCCAAGCTTGGATTGGATAATAAAAGATGTTGAGAAATTTGAGACTGTTTTTACCTTTATTAGTTGCTAGCCTAGTGATTACGGCCTGCGGTCAAAAAGGCCCCTTGTATAAAGCGCCTGCGAAACAAGATAACCAGAGTCAGCAAAGTGCTGAACCATCACCAGCTGATAAAAAGCAAGGCTCTGAAAAAACACAATAACCTAAGCAATAAGGAGCCCGCACTTGGATTACTTTCTTTATGAAGATGACACATTACATGCAGAAGCTTGTTCAGTTCAACAGTTGGCGGCTCAATATGGCACGCCACTTTATGTGTATTCTCGGGCGACCTTAGAGCGACATTGGCATGCGTTTGATACCGCAGTAGCCAAACATCCCCACCTGATTTGCTATGCCGTTAAGGCTAACTCCAATCTTGCTGTACTTAATGTATTGGCGAGATTAGGCAGTGGTTTTGATATCGTTTCTGGTGGTGAGTTAGCACGAGTTATTCAAGCTGGAGGGGATCCTGCTAAGGTGGTGTTCTCCGGTGTAGGTAAAACTGCCCAAGAGATGGCGATGGCACTCGATGCTGGGATCTACTGCTTTAATGTGGAGTCGGCAGCCGAGCTAGAGCTACTCAATCAGGTTGCGGGTGAGAAGCAGCAAAAGGCTCCGGTATCGATTCGAGTCAATCCCGATGTGGATGCAGGTACTCACCCCTATATCTCTACTGGATTAAAAGAGAATAAGTTTGGTATTCCTATGGAAGAAGCTGAACTTGTGTTTGCTCGTGCCGCAAGCCTAGATAACCTTGAGGTGAAAGGTGTGGACTGTCATATCGGTTCTCAGCTAACCGAGATGCAGCCATTTCTTGATGCCATGGACAGAATGTTAGCCCTGATTGATAGATTGCAGCAACAAGGTATTGAGATTAAACATCTCGATGTGGGTGGCGGCCTAGGTGTGACCTATGATGATGAAACCCCGCCTCATCCAGACGCCTATGCTGAAGCCTTGATGGACAAACTTTCTGGCCGTGAGCTTAAGCTGATTTTTGAGCCTGGCCGTGCTATCGCGGCGAATGCGGGCATTTTTGTCACTCAAGTATTATCCACTAAGCAAAATGGTGATAAACACTTTGCTATTGTCGATGGCGCCATGAACGATCTTATTCGCCCATCGTTATACAGTGCATGGCAAAATATCATTCCGGTCAATACTCAAAGTGATGTTCAAGCTCAAGTATACGATGTGGTTGGCCCTGTCTGTGAGACCGGGGACTTTCTCGGTAAATCACGCCAGCTTGCCATTAAAGCCAATGATTTATTGGCAGTACGCTCCAGTGGTGCCTATGGCTTTGTGATGGCATCAAATTATAATTCACGCCCTCGTCCTGCTGAGGTGATGGTTGATGGTGAGTTGCATCATCTTGTCAGAGAGCGTGAAAAGCTGTCGCAATTATGGCAAGGTGAGCAGTTATTGCCGTAAATAAAAGTAAGTTATCAGCAGTCTAGCCCCTTGGGCTTAATGAATATGAAAAGGTACCTGAGTTGATCCAATTCACTAAGATGCACGGATTAGGTAACGACTTTATGATGGTCGATGGAGTGACACAAAATGTGTTCTTCTCTCCAGAGCAGATCCGCAAGTTAGCGGATCGCAATTTTGGTATAGGCTTCGATCAGCTTCTGCTTGTCGAGCCTCCCTATGATCCTGAATTGGATTTTCATTACCGTATTTTTAATGCCGATGGCAGTGAAGTTGAGCAGTGTGGTAACGGTGCTCGCTGTTTTGCGCGCTTTGTGAAAAACAAAGGTCTAGTTAACAAGCAAAAGATTAAAGTCAGCACCTCTAAAGGCAAGATGACACTGCGTTTGGAGCGTGATGGTAATGTGACCGTGAATATGGGCGTCCCTGTTCTTGAGCCTAATCAGATCCCCTTTAAAGCTAAGAAAGCGGAGAAAACCTATCTGTTACCTGTGTTGATGGAACAAGACGTGATGCAGACTTATCTGTGTGGCGCCGTATCCATGGGTAACCCGCACTGTGTGATTCAAGTTGATGATGTAGCCAATACCGATGTTGATACTATTGGGCGGCTAATTACTCGACATGAACGCTTTCCTCAAGGGGTAAATGTGGGCTTCATGGAGGTTATTGATCCTCACTATGTCAAACTGCGGGTATATGAGCGTGGTGCAGCGGAAACGCTAGCCTGTGGCAGCGGCGCTTGCGCTGCCATGGTAGTCGGGCATCTTCAAGGAAAACTCGGTAAACGTGTCAAAGTGGAGTTGCCCGGAGGTTACCTTAATATTGAATGGCAAGGTGAAGGCAAACCTTTGTGGATGACAGGGCCGGCGCAACATGTCTATGACGGCCAGATCCAACTATGATTGAATAGAACGCAAGAATAAGAAAATAACTATGTCAGAAGCAAAGCGCCCAAAGAGTTTAGACGAACTCGGCGAACCTTTAACTATCGATGTCCCATTTGATGAGCAGATAATTCGAGAATATCTACTCGATAACCCTGACTTTTTTGTGCGCTATCCTGAGCTACTCGTTGCCATGCGTATTCCCCATGGTGAGAAGGGAACCGTGTCTTTGGTCGAGCGTCGTCAGGAGCAGTTGCGCTCTAGGGTGAAACAGTTAGAGGAAGAGATTACCTCGCTGATGAGCACAGCTTATCGTAATGAACAGATCTTTATGTTTAATACAGAGTTGTCGCTTAAACTACTGAAAAGTAAAACGCTAGATGAGTTGCGTGAAACTTTAGCTCAAGAGCTAAAGGGCCAGTTTGGCTTTAGCCATGTACGCTTGATTACAGTCCATGATATTGATGTTGATCTCTCTCGTGTCTGGAACGAGCGTCTCGAGACTGGTTACTATTTTGGTCGTTTAACCCATAAAGAATCACAACGTTTGTTTGCCAATGAAGTGGGCTCGGTTGCCTTAAGCCGTTTGTCTAGTGAATGTGGCAAGGTCATCTTTGCTATCGCAAGCCCAAATGCGGCACACTTTCATCCTGATATGGACCATCTATTGCTCGATCAGTTACGGCAGTTATTGGATCATATGTTACCGCAGTTTTAGTTTACAGCCTGTCATACTTGGTTATTGAGGAAGAGGCCATGACGCTAGTTGATAGTCCGTATCTTGCGCGCTTTGAGCGCTACTTAACTAGCGAGCGTCAGCTCTCTGCTCATACCTGTCGTAATTATCTTGCCGAATTAAGCAGAGTGGCTAATTTGATTACCGATGTGGATTGCTGGTCTCAGGTAAAACGGCCACAGTTACAGAAGGTACTGGCTCAGCTGCACAGGAAGGGATTAAGCCCAAGATCCCTTTCTCTATGTTTATCGGCGCTGAAGCAATTTGGTGAGTTTCTGTTAAGGGAAGGGGTGATAGAAGTTAATCCTGCTAAGACCCTGAGTGCACCGAAACAGAATAAGCCCCTGCCTAAAAATATGGATATCGACTCGGTCAACTATCTGCTCAATATCGATAGTGATGACCCGTTAGCCGTGCGTGACAGGGCAATTATGGAGCTGTTTTATTCATCTGGCCTGCGGTTAGCTGAGCTCGCCTCTCTTGATTGTGCGGCGATTAATCCCAGTGATAAAGAGGTCAGAGTGTTAGGTAAAGGCAGTAAAGAGCGTATTGTGCCTATCGGCGGTCAAGCTATTCAAGCATTGCAGGATTGGCTAAAGGTGCGAGCTTTGTTAGCCTGCAGCTGTGATGCCTTGTTTGTCTCTAAACAAGGAAAGCGACTCAGCCATAGAAGCATTCAAGGTAGAATGAAAAAGTGGGGGTTGGAGCAAGGCCTTTCAGTGCCAGTGCATCCCCACAAGCTGAGACACTCTTTTGCCACTCATATGTTAGAGTCGAGTCAAGACTTACGGGCGGTTCAAGAGTTATTGGGCCACGCGAACTTGTCTACCACCCAAATTTATACCAGTTTAGATTTTCAACACTTAGCCAAGGTGTATGATAGTGCCCACCCTAGGGCCAAAAAGTCCTCTAATTAATGCTATTGGCTTGAATATGCTAATAAATGGATTGTTATTGGCAAATTAACACTAAGAGGTAGTATGCAGATCTTTATCCGTCCCCAAGGTGTAAAAGCCATTAGTTTTGACCTTGATGATACCTTGTATGATAACCGCCCTATTATTGCCAACGCTGAGCGAGAGTTAATTCAGTTTTTACATCAGCAGTACCCTAAGAGTGTTGATTGGCAACCTGAGCAGTGGCGTAAGGTAAAGAGACAAGTATTAGCGCAACAGCCTGCGCTTGCAGACGATCCCAGCGCCGCTCGTCAGCGAGTACTTAAACAGGGACTGTTAACCTTGGGTTATTCCAATGATGAAGCCAGCCTTGGAGCTAAGCAAGGATTTGATTGCTTTTACCATCATAGAAGTCACTACAAAGTCGCCGATGAGGTGATAGCACTATTGGCGCAGTTAGCGCAGAAGTATCCTGTGATTGGTATTACTAATGGCAATGTTGATGCTGAGCGAATTGGACTGAGCCATGTGATGCGATTTGTGATTAACACAGGTAACGGATTACGGATGAAGCCTAAAGGAGATATGTTTGAGCTTGCTTGTCAAAAGTTGGCCATTGAGCCTCAGGCGCTATTGCATGTTGGAGACAGTCTCAGTTCCGATGTGATGGGAGCCAAGCTTGCTGGCTGTCAGTCGGTATGGTTGAATCCCGCAATGGGGCGAGATTTCCCTGATGAGTTGACCCATTCGCTGCCCCATGTTGCTATATCAGAGCTAGAACAGCTTAAGATGTTAATGGACTAATTTTTGCTAAATTAGCGAGGGAGTTCAAAGCTGGCAATCGACAGTCGCTTTATAATGTACCTAGTTTTTAATTCGTATGCTCGAGTAAGCAGGTAAAAAGACCTGCCTTTTTAGATTTGGAACCTTACCTATGTTACGTATCCTAAGTTCATTGTTATTGTTTGCTTTAATGACTCTACCTGCTCATGCTCATGGTAATGCGGGTGATGGCGGATTTATTACTGGCTTTAATCATCCTGTGCTTGGATTTGATCATCTACTTGCCATGTTAAGTGTGGGTATTTTGAGTACTCAGCTTGGGGGGAAAGCGATATGGCGAGTACCAGCCGCGTTTGTGTTATTTATGGCCTTTGGTGGGATGTTAGGTATCTTGTCAGTGTCTGTACCTTTCGTTGAAGCTGGCATTGCACTGTCAGTTTTATTACTTGGTCTTGCACTTGTGTTCGATAGAGCTCTACCTCAACTGCTTGCTATGTTGTTTGTGGGCTTCTTTGCTATTTTTCATGGCCATGCCCATGGTACAGAGATGCCGTCGATAGCTAATCCTATCTTCTATGCGCTAGGTTTCTTAGCAGGAACCATAGTGATCCATTTAGGTGGCGTAGTGCTTGGTTTTGGCTTACAAAAGCTTAGCGCCAAGCGCCGCATGGTGCGCGCATCAGGTGTCGGTATCGCAGCGATTGGCGGCTATTTGTTGATGTCAGTGTTGTAACAGGCGAAGCCTTTTCTTTTTCATTCAAACCCCAGCTTTCGCTGGGGTTTGTTGCTTTGGATAGCTTTTTAATAGCAGAATAGAATCTAAAGTATTTATTCCTTATCAATACAAGTCCAATGCGGCAATAGTTACTATATTTAGTTTGTCGCTTGAAAATCGATATATAGGCCGCTTTTGGGGCTTACTGTTAGCAAGCCCTAATGTGAATCTATTTAATAGCAACCTCTGGACGACCCGCTTCAAATTTCTCAAAGTGAATTTTAGACGGGTTGTATTTAGTATGAGGTTTCTTATCTTTCTTTGGGTAACCTAGTGGAATATAGTTGTAAACAAAATAGTTATCAGGGATGCCTAGTACTTCTCTAGCCTTTGGATCGCGCTCTTTATCAAGGCCTGCATAAGTAGCACCTAAGCCAAGGTTGGCTGCGGCATTAAGAATGTTAGCTGATGCCATAGTGGTATCTTGGGTTGACCAGATATTGTCGTTGCGTCCTGCAATAACAATGATCACAGGTGCTTTATAGACGTAATCGGCAAAAGGAGAAGTCTTAGATAGGGCATCCTTGATCTTTTGATCGCGCACGACGATAAATTCCCATGGTTGCCAGCCACCGGCGCTTGGTGCAGCCATACCCATTTTCAGTAGATCGGTGATCATCTCATCGGATACAGGCTTGTCACTCCAGCTACGGATACTGCGGCGCTTAGCGAAGAAGTCTAACATCTTTTGGTTTTCAGGCAGCTCAGCTTTTAGGTTTGCTTTATCGAATTTAATGTCTTTACGAGCAGGTTTTTCGTGACAGTTAGTACAAGCTGTAGAAACTTTCTCTTCCTTGTGGCAAGAGATACAGTGAGTGTGCGCTCTTAAAGAGTAACCATTGCTGTGGACAAAGTTGTAGTCAAAGCCAACAGTTGGGTTATGGCAGGTGTCGCACGTGTTGCTGCTGTGCAAGTCGTGCTCAAAAGTCACAGTGCCCTTAGGGTTGTGAAACTTGATAACAGATGCATCTCTTTCTTGAGCTGTATCTTGAGCCGCTGCCCAAGGTGCGGCAGTCAGCACAGCTGCGCAGCAAAGTGTTTGCAGTAATTTTCTCATCATTAATTCCAAATTATTTTCTGATTTATATAATATTTAAAATATTAGTTTTTATATTTAACTAATTATTTGAGAGGGTAGTATTTATATTTAACCCTACCTCTTTTTAAATAGTGCTTTTTTTAATTTAAATTTTCCGTGATCTGAATTTGAAAAGTGCAATCTTAAGCTGTTGTTTTTAAATGTTTTATCTTGCCTTATAATAGGTGTGATAACGCCTTGCCAAAGCCTATCCTAGGCTAGCAATAAATATTGGGTTAAATTTTAAGAAGTATCATCATAATTAAAGTTAAAATGAACTTTCTCATTAAATTTTGTCTTTAATTAATATGAAGTGTTGTAAATATTGTAATTCTCTTATTCAGCGTTATATTTAAATGGCCTGCCTTTTACAGCAGGCCATTCTATTAATAAATTTGATTTAAATATTACTATTCTTTTATTTGTTGCCAGAGCGCTTCAACCATAGGTTTCGAGGACATAGGGTTTTGTCCCGTAATCAGTCTGCCATCTTCTACTATGTATGGTGTGTAGTTGGCACCTTGTGTGTAGTTGGCGCCAGTGTTCACAAGTGCGGTTTCTAGCGCGTAAGGTACAACTTGGGTAAGTTTAAGTATTGCCTCTTCACTATTTGAAAAACCGGTTAACCTTTTGTTTTCAATTAGCTTTTTACCGTTAATGCTTGCTTCTAGAAGACCTGATACTCCATGGCAAACGGCTGCAATTGTCGCTCCTTGCTGCCATTGCTCGGATACCAATGAAGCTAAGGTTTTACTTTGTCGAAAATCCCACATGGTGCCGTGACCACCAACGAGTATGACAGCGTCATAATGTTTGTCAGTGAGTTCACTAATTGCTGTTGTTGAGCTTAATTCGACTTGGTGGGTTTTAAGAAAGTTGCTGAGTTCGGGGGCAACATTGTCCAAGCTGCGAGGATCGACAGGTGCTTTACCACCATCAATTGAAGCTAAAGTGATATCACTGCCTTTGCCATTGAGGTAGAGGTAAGGAACCGCTAACTCCTCTAACCAATAACCTGTTGCTTCACCACCAGGGCCTAAGGAATCTTGATTGGTGAGCACCATGAGAACTTCGGGAGATGCTATCGCCGCCATAGAGGGCAAGCTTAAGCCTAGAGCTAGTGCTAAGGTTTTTATCTTCATTTGTCACTCTCGCGTACAAGTCTGCTTATAACTACGCAGTGTAAAAAATAAAGCAAAAATTTAGAAATTATCATTTGTGCTAAAAATGATTACAAAATTTGATAGTTTTGATGAGTAAAGAAAAATAATTGTTAGTCTTGATGTCAGGGTGTTTTAGTAGAAGGTTAAGCATGCCTATTCGGTAAGTAACTCTGCTGAAGAGTCTATTAGGGGCTTTGATTAAGCTTCCCATCGCGTTAGATAAGAAGCTTGTTATCATTTGTGATTAGAATTGCCAGCCTATACCTGCGAAGTATTGTTGGCTGAGCCTGTCATCGACTATTGGGCTGTCGCCTGCCTGCTCGCCGTAATAGTAGTGGCGCATACCTAGGTAGGCTCCTAATGAGTTATCACCCAGCGTAAAGGGATAAGTGGCGATGAGTTCCACTTCTGCCGACCAACCACTTCCCGCTTCATAGTCAACTAAGCCTTGGCTATTGGCTTGAGTTGAGAAGTAGTAATTAGAGAGTTTATCAGATTGCCATTGGCCACCGATATTAGTTAGCAGACTAATGTCTCCTAGTTGAAAGTGGCGGTAGACGAGTAGTTCAACTTCTTGTCCTTTATGGGTATTTGATACATCTTGCAATACAGCTAAACGGCTGCTCCAACCATCGTCCCAGTGATGACCTATATGCAGTCCAGCCTCGATGGCGGCTTTTTTCTCCTTAATGCCGTAGGCGCTTAGTATAGCTGAATCATTGATTTCATCTTGACTGAGTGCTAAGTGAGAACGGTAGTTAATCACTGCTGAAGCAAACCAGTTGTTGTGTTGATAGAAGCTATAACCACCACGATTACCTGCGACAAAAATATCGCCATAACCACCGAAGATTTGCGGCACAACTTGGGTTTTGTTATCCACATCTGTGTAGACACTATTTTTGGTTGATACCGCCACAGACCATAGGCCGTATGCAGGTTCAAGCCAAGAGGCATCTTCTACTGCCTGAGCATTATGGCTAAGAGAAACTGCTGCGAGGCTTGCTAAAAGTGATAGGGTGCGCATCGATTATTATCCTTATTTTTGACCAGATAGTGGCAATACTGACCGCATAAGGCTGGAGTTTATTTCAACAAAAAGTTGCAGAGGCTTTTCTGCATCATTTAAAAATCGGCGTACAGGCTTATCCGTTCACAACTCAAAAAAGGAACGAGTGATAAGCCTGAGCTACAGTTCGCAGTGTGCAACTCATTGTTTTTGGGTTGAGGGCTGGTTGGTCATATCAGGTTGAATTTCTTTGCTATCAATAAGTACTTGTTTGCTGACTTGTTGAGAGTTGAGCATACCGCCGATGCGTAAAAGATGCCCTTGATATTCAATTAACCCTCTATGATCCATGCTCGCTTGGTTGAGACTAATTGGTTTTAGCCAGCTATGGGTCGCTAAGTCGAATCGATACATCATATTGGATGCCTTGCTTGGCTCGCCATTGTAGCCGATACCATCATAATTGTAGGGATTGTCACTGCCACCGATAAAGACTATCTGCTGTTGTGTCTTTAGTCCTGTCGCTGCCATGCGGTAGTGGGCCGTGGGGTGTTGAATATCAGGATCTATCGGTGACAACCGTTCTACTGCTGTCGTTGTCTGAGACTGTTTATTGATATTTGAGCTAATCGAATAATGGGGCAAAGCTTGCCAGTGAATTCTAAGGTGGTTATTGGGCTCAATTTTACCGTAGAGGCATACAGGAGAAGATTCAAAGCTACGCTTAGTGTCGATATGAGGGGTGACTTTTACTCCATCGCAAACGACTAATTCATTATCTACGATACCTGCAGCCTGACCAAAGACCCCTGGCGCAGGCACTGGACTAGCCTGCGACCAGGTGTCATTTTTAGTGTCATAGACTTGAACTAAATTGACATTTCCATGCTGATGCCAGCCACTAATGAGGTAAATAAACCTGTCTTGATAGGTTACCAGTGCCGAATCATCAACGGCGACAGGCATATCGGCAATGCGCTCATAGCTGTCGTTTTCCAGTCGATATAGATAGTTATCTTGGGTAGATATTTCGCTGTGATCTTTAGCGACCGTATAGCCACCAAAGAGATAAGCCTTATGCTTTATGCCTACGGCCACAGCAGCCAAACGCCCCGCTAACTGATTCACATGGGGCACGCTTCGTAATGGCTGCCAACCATTTCGTGGATAGCGTAAATTCAGTGCCCAAGCCTTGTTGTGTACATCTTGATAGGTTTTGCCTTCTGCTAATCCCATAAAGCTAAGTAAATAATCTTGCCCCTTGAGATGCACCTTAGCGACGGCGTTGTTGCTGACTGGCTCAGGTAAGTCAGGCAAGGTAAGTGTGTTGGCATTGACAGAGCAAGTAGTAGCTCCAGTTAGCAAAGTGAGACTAGTGATTGCCAGTCTTAATGACAGTAAAGGGAGTGGCTTGTTATAGGTAAGAGCTTTTTTCATCGGGTTTACGTTTATAGGGCATAGTTGCTGCTCAACTTAGCCTATAGAGGAACTGTGAACAAGTGTTCATCTCATCTGCCTGCAGAGATAATAAAAAAGGGCTTAGCAAAAGCTAAACCCTTTTTTAAATCAACAATATGAAGAACTAGTATTAGTTCATGCCATATTATCATAACGGGTGTTTTCAGTGGTCTTTAGATGTTTTTGTTTTTGGCAATAAATCCTTTAAAATCAAATATTAAAATTCAGTGTTGTTTCTGCTTGTCTTCTCGTGTTTTCCTTCTTATTATGATCTCGGTGTACATATGGGGGTACATGGAATTGGTATATGTACCCTTTTTTGAGGTAGTAAATGGGCAAACTTTACGACAAGCATTTAAAGGTGGTTCTGAACAAGATTCAGCCTAAAGTGATTGTGCTTTCAGATGGTGCTGGCTTAGGAGCAAGGGTATCTAAACAGGGCAAAATTAGGTGGCAGTTTAGATATAAAATTGATGGAGCAAGCAAAAGAATCGACTTGGGTGATTATCCTGATTTGTCTTTAGTCAAAGCGAGAGACGCCTGCCAGCAGTGCCGTGAATGGTTAGCAGATGGTTATGACCCTAAGTTACAGCGGAGTCTTGTAAGAGAAGCAACGCTGACTCCTGTAACGGTTAAAGATGCATTAGAGTATTGGCTGGTGGAGTATGCTCAAGAGAATCGTACTAACTTTACGAAGCATAGAGCTCAGTTCGAGAAACACCTTTATCCCTATATTGGCCATTTACCTTTAGTTGAAACTAAGACCTTTCATTGGATTGAATGTTTTGACCGCATTCGTAAAGGGATTCCTAGAAAACAAAGGGCTGCGCCTGTCGCAGCAGGATATGTTCTACAGAATGCTAAGCAAGCATTAAGGTACTGTCGCGTTCGCCGTTACGCTCATAGTCGTGAGCTTGATGATTTAACCATTAACGATGTAGGTAAAAAGCAGCGCCAAAAAGATAGAGTTTTATCAGATCAGGAACTTGTGGATGTATGGCATTACACCGAGGGCAACCGCTCACAAGAGTATTATTTAAATCTACTCAAAATCCTGATTATTTTTGGTGCTCGCTCGCAAGAAGTCAGGTTATCAAAGTGTAGTGAGTGGGACTTTAAGTCTGGTTTATGGACTGTGCCGAAAAGTCATAGTAAGACGTCGGATAAAATTGTCAGGCCCATTCCAAGCTTATTGGTTCCTTGGCTTGAAAACCTAAAAGAAGGCAAAAACAAGGCTGATTATTTGTTGGGGGAGCTAAAGTCTGCGGAAACCGTCAGCCAATTTGGCCGCCTGCTATATACCAAGTTAGATCATCAGGAGCCATGGACGTTACATGACTTGCGTCGGACATTAGCCACTCGATTAAATGACTTAGGGGTTGCTCCACATGTGGTAGAGCAATTATTAGGGCATTCGTTGGGTGGTGTTATGGCGATTTATAATCGAAGCCAATATTTGCCTGAAAAGCAGCAAGCCCTTGATATGTGGCTTGAGCGACTATCCATACTGACTAATCCCGCAGATAACATAGTAATTTTGACTCAAGCCAATGAGGTTTGATGATCAATATTGCCTGTAAAAGTGATCATTACGGGTGATCACTTTTCTATTTGATCATCAATTTGCGCCCAAAAGTGATCACTTTAAATTAGCAATAAAAATTAAAGTGTAGCAAAAACAGATGGTTGACTTTGGGCGTCTCACACGAAGTTGTTTCACGTGCCTGCAAATTTCTCAAAAGGGGTATACGGTTGACATTTTGTTAACATTTGTTGGAAGCGAAGCTTTGTTAACTAAAATTTCTATCAGGATTTAAATCATTCTGTCGCGAAATTCAACCAAGATCGACGCGCATAAGAACTCATTAACACGTTTATGCCCTTTATTGGTTAGATCTTTTGGTCTAATTGTTTTGGTGGTATCGAGTTTGTATTAGACAAGGTAATGGATTTGTTAGTGTTAGAGCTGATATTCCCAAAGCAACTGCCATATCCTTTTCGTTCTCGGAACTTAGGGGCTTTGACTGAAATTTTCACCACGCTTAATCTGTAGTGCACACTTAGCTAAATTGCAATTGCGAACCACGCCTTTTCCATCAATTTGAAGTGAAGGGCTGTTTTCAGGCAAGGCGTGAAGTTCAGCTTCTATCACCTCAATTCACATTTTTAAGATTTCATCGACGTATTACACTGCATTCCTATACATCAGAAACCACTATAGCTCCTTTGCTATGGAGGTTTATAAAAGCGAGATGTACCCCTCTATACAAGATTAAGTACCTGAGTTACAGTTGTTTCTTCGATAATATTCAGCAAAGGGAATTGTGCTGATGGATAAGTTAAACCCTAGTGGATTTTACATTGCCCATCCTGATATTGAGCATGGGCATCATCAAAGCGTTTATACCCACTTAACCGCTGTGAGTGAATTAGCAGGTAGGCTTGCTGAAAAAATAGGATTTGCCGAGCAAGGACGACTCATTGGCTTAATGCATGACTTTGGTAAATACAGCAGTGCTTTTCAAAATTACATGCGTCTGATTGTGACTGAGCAAACGGGCTATAACCCAGATAATGATGAAGCCAGCTCCGAAAGTCCAACCAGCAAAAGCTTAAAGGGTAAAATTGACCACTCAAGCGCAGGTGCACAATGGGTGTTTAATGTACTATGGCCTCATTTAAGCCAGTTGCAACAAGACAAAGCCCTTTTTCCTTACGGCTTAGCCATTGTCCAAGCACTCAGCATGTGCATTGCATCACACCATAGCGGTTTGATTGATAGCTTGTCAGAAAATGAAAACGTTTTCGCAAATCGAATTAAAAAGCCCAATGAATACACCCACCTACAAGAATGCACTGAAAATGCCGATGCAGAGTTACTTTCGCAAGCGCAGTCACTAGCGAGTTTTGAATTTATTTTAAAAGGCAGTCAACAACTTAAAGGTATGTTTGAACAGTTAGAACTGTCAGTCATTGAGCATGATTATTACCTAGGCATGTTTACAAAAATGCTGTTCAGTTGTCTTATTGATGCTGACCGAATTGACAGCGCCGATTTTGAGCAGCCCTGCAATAAACCTGAGCGTTTTAAGCAACCCGATTGGGCGTCTGCTTGCGATAAAATTGAAAGCTTTATTGCCCAGTTTAAGCCTGTCAATCCAATCGACCATATACGTGCTGAAATATCAGATAATTGTCTTTATCGCGCGCAAGATCCGACAGGCATTTACAGTTTAACCGTACCAACCGGTGGTGGGAAAACCTATGCCAGTCTGCGCTTTGGCTTGCATCACGCCAAAAAGCACAACCTAGACAAGATCATCTACATAATCCCATTTACCTCGATCATCGAACAAAATGCCAATGCGATTTGCAAGGTGCTAGGTGAAACAAACGCTGATGAGTGGGTATTAGAGCATCATTCAAGCTTAGAGCCTGAGCAACAAACCTGGCGCTCAAAACTCGCATGTGAAAATTGGGATAAACCCATAGTACTCACAACTATGGTGCAGTTTCTTGAAAGCATGTTTGCAACAGGTACCCGAGGGGCAAGGCATATGCACCAACTCAGCAATGCTGTGCTGGTGTTTGATGAAATCCAAACGCTGCCTATTCGTTGTGTGCATTTATTCAATAACACCATTAACTATTTAACGCGTTTTTGTAATACCACTGCGCTGATGTGCACCGCCACTCAACCTTTGATCAATCTGTTACCCGAACCAATAAAACCGTTTGGCGAGCTACAATTACCGCTTAAAAATGAGCTTACCCCAAATATCGACAAACTATATCAACAGCTTGAACGAGTGAGTTTAAAGAACGTCACCAAAAAAGAGGGCTGGAATGAGGCTGACATCATCGAGCTTGTGCAGCTGCAATTATCAGCACAGCAAAGCTGTTTAGTGATAGTCAATACCAAAGCATGGGCAAAAACCTTGTTTCAAGCGTTGCAAAGCCAAGTTACCGATGAAACCAAAATATTTCATTTAAGCACTGGCATGTGCTCGGCTCATCGCAAACAAATTTTAGAGGAAGTGAGAGCACGTTTAGCAAGCAGGCAGGCAACATTATGTATCAGTACTCAGCTTATCGAAGCGGGTGTGGATGTTGATTTTAGCAGCGTTATACGCTTTGTTGCAGGCCTTGATTCCATCGCTCAAGCAGCAGGGCGTTGCAACCGCAATGGTAAGCAGCAAAAAGGTCATGTATTTGTGCTTAATCCTACCCAAGAAAATGTCGGCATGCTTCACGATATTAAAACAGGTATAGCGGCTACAACTCGCATATTTACCGAGTTTTCGGAAGAAGACTTACTCAAGCCAGAAGCGATGAGCCGCTATTTTCAATACTACTTTTATGAACGCCACAAAGAGATGAACTATCCCGTTAAGCAAGATCAAACCTTGCTTAATTTATTAAGTAGCAATCAAAGAAATATCAATACAACACCGTTTATCTTAAAGCAGTCTTTTATGACAGCAGCCAAAAAGTTTAAAGCCATTGATGCGCCAGTACATTCAGTAATAGTGCCGTTTAATGAAGAAGCAAAAAGCATCATCACACAGCTATGTGCGCTAGATAATCTTTTTGATGCTGCAAGTTATCGTAGCTTGTTAACAGCCGCGCAAAAATACAGTGTGAATATCTTTCCCAATGTCTGGCAAAAACTGACCGATCGGCAAGCTGTTTACCCAATAGCACAAGACGAAGCCGTATTTTATTTACGTGAAGAGTTTTACAGCCAAGATTTTGGCTTGAGTATAGAAGTCACTAATGCTCAGCAAGATTTAATTTTTTAAAATCAACCATGTTTTTACAAGGAGAGTCATGTGAAAAACAGTATTAGCTTTAGGTTGTGGGGCAGATATGCGTTATTTACTGACCCTATAACTAAAGTGGGAGGTGAAAAGTGTACTTATCACATTCCCACCTACGAGGCGATTAAAGGGGTTTTAAAATCAATCTACTGGAAGCCAACGTTGGTTTGGCATGTAGATAGAGTCAGAGTAATAAAGCCACTACGGACTCAAACCAAGGGAACCAAGCCGCTGAACTGGGGAGGTGGTAATACGTTAGCGTATTACACCTTTTTACATGACGTGGAATACCAAGTAGAAGCACATTTTGAGTGGAATGAACATCGCCCTGAACTAGCGCAAGACCGAGTCGACGGCAAACATTTTGCCATTGCTAAACGCATGCTTGAAAAAGGTGGTCGACAAGATATCTTTTTAGGCACCCGTGATTGCCAAGGTTACGTTGAATCTTGTGTGTTTGGCGAGGGTGAAGGGGCATATGATGAGATAGACGAGCTAGGTTTTGGCTTAATGTTTCACAGTTTTGGTTACCCAGATGAAACCGGCAACAATGAACTGAACAGTCGATTCTGGCATGGAGTAATGAAAAACGGCGTCATTGAATACCCCCATATATCCGCATGCCCAGTAACCCGTCATATTAGAAAGATGAGCGCAAAAAGCTTTGAGCTTGAACATAACGTGCAAAGTGCAGAGCAATCGGAGAATTGCCTATGACATGGTTAACAACGCTCTACAAAACCTACGATGAGCTTGAAAAACTCAATGATAGCTTGCCATTTGAACAGCAAGTCATGCCAATTTGTCACACTCTGCAAAATGCGCACATTCATATTGTAATTAATAACCAAGGTGAGTTCGTACGTGCAGAAGCACTTGAAAAATCACAAGTGGTTTTACCCGCAACTGAGCAATCTGCAGGACGCAGCAGTGGTTTATGTGCACATGCACTGGCAGATAAAATTCAATATGTTGCTAAAGACTACGCTGATTTCGGTGGTATTAAAAAATCTGGGTTTGACTTGTATCAAGCGCAATTAAAAGCCTGGTGTGATTCAGATTATAGTCACCCAGCAGTACGCGCAGTGCATCAATATGTTACCAAAGGCACTGTAGTGGCAGACTTAATCACAGAAAAAGTATTGCACGAGCATGAAGGGCAGTTGTTAACGCAATGGCAAAATGATGGCGAGACACCTGCGTTACTAAAAATTCTACCAAAAGAGAAAGGCTTGTTTGACCAAGGCTCTGCGCTGGTATGCTGGAGCGTTGAAACACCTGGTGAGCCACAATCAAAAACTTGGTTTGATCTAAGCATTCAACAAAGCTGGATTGCCTTTGATAGTCAAAATGGCGCTAGCACTGCTTTATGTTATGCCACAGGCGAAGACAAGTTAGTCGCGAGTAATCATCCAGCCAAAATACGCCATAGCGGTGATAAAGCGAAACTGATCTCAGCCAACGATAAGAGCGGTTATACCTTTCGAGGACGCTTTTTATCAAATGAAGAAGCGTGCAACATTAGCTTTGAGGTCACACAAAAAGCCCACAATGCACTACGTTGTTTATTAACTAAGCAGAGTGTGTTTAGAAATGGCGACCAAGTTTATTTAGCTTGGGCGGTATCGGGTAAAACTGTGCCTAAACCCACCGAACTCGATTTGAGTGGCTTAGCCAGTTTCTTAGAAGTGACAAACAGTGTTGACCACACCCAAGATCTAGGCCGCGCATACGCCAATCAATTAAAGCGTTACTTTAACGGTATAAAAACGAGAAACCAGCTGGATGACAACGAACAAATTGCGTTGCTAGGGCTAGATTCCGCCACGCCTGGGCGAATGGGCATTTTGTATTATCGTGAAACCATAGCCAAAGAGTTTTTGGCGCGATTAGAGCAATGGCAACAGGATCTTGGCTGGCAACAGAGGGTCAAACTCAATGAGCAGTGGCAATGGGTTAACAGTGCTCCGAGTTTGTACAGAGTGCTTGATGGTGTCTACGGCGATGTACTTAAATCCGCCGATACCTTAAAGAAAAATCTCATTACCCGGTTATACCCTTGCATCGTAGAGGGTAAACCTATCCCACAAGACATCATGCAAAGCGCGTTTCATCGTGCAATTAACCGCGCCGCTTATAAATCAGATCACACTTGGCTTTGGCTTCAAAATTTAGGCATAGCTTGCTCACTAATCAAAGGATTTTACATTCGTACAACCAATTCAACTATTCAAAAGGAATACTCAATGGCATTACAAGCAGATAATGCGAGTCGCGACTATTTGTTTGGTCGTTTACTGGCGGTGGCAAACAAGGTTGAAAAAATAGCGCTCTCAAGTAGTGAAGCAAACCGTTTAACCACCGCAGAGCGTTTTATGACCCAATTTGTTAATAAACCAGCATCAACATGGCTAAACATCAGTAATGCCTTAGTGCCGTATCAGCAGCGATTGTTTAATAACTACCAAGGGTATGACAAGGCAACAAAAACCTTGATTAGTCAAATAACTGATATGTTCGATCCTGCTGATTTTACCTCAAACCAAAAGCTCAGCCCTGAATTTTTGCTGGGTTTTCACAACCAAATGATGTGGCTAGACACCCATAAAATAGAGCAAGGGCAGTGGGTGAAAAAAGTGACTGACACGCAAACAACAGCATCATTAGAAGAAACAGTTTAAGAAAAGGAACCTCACTATGTCATTACAAAATAAAATCGATTTTGCCTTAATTTTTAACGTATTAAACGCTAATCCAAATGGCGATCCGCTTAATGGTAACCGACCGCGCACCGATTACGATGGCTTTGGCGAAATGACCGATGTTTGCTTAAAGCGTAAAATCCGCGATCGTCTACAAGAAGCGGGTGAGAGTATTTTTGTCCAATCTGACGAAAAGAAAACCGATGGCATGACAAGCTTGC
The DNA here is from genome assembly GCA_947503555.1 of uncultured Shewanella sp. Lineage (GTDB taxonomy): Bacteria > Pseudomonadota > Gammaproteobacteria > Enterobacterales > Shewanellaceae > Shewanella. The sequence continues at coordinate 143,632 of CANNEE010000012.1, read as the reverse complement.
GAAATCGCGCCGAATCAGATGAGTTTGGCTTAGGTAAAGATACATTCAACAGCAAAAAAACAGCCCCAGAACAAGCCGCAAGATTATGCTGTGAAAAATGGTTAGATGTACGTGCATTTGGACAAGTTTTCGCCTTTTCTAAGGGAAAAGGTACAGATGGCGTATCAATACCAATTAGAGGCCCATTAACAATTCAAAGTGCATTTAGCATTGAGCCTGTCAGCATTACCAGTACCCAAATTACCAAAAGTGTCAGTGGTGAAGGGGATGGCACTAAAAAGTCTTCAGATACCATGGGAATGAAACACCGTGTTGACAAAGCAACCTATGTTGCCTTTGGTGCAATGACTCCCCAGTTGGCTGAAAAAACAGGTTTTAGCAATGAAGATGCAGCAAAAATTAAAGCTGTATTAGTAAAGTTATTTGAAGGTGATGCTTCATCGGCGCGCCCTGAAGGCTCTATGGGTATTTCGCACCTTGTATGGTGGCAGCACGATTCTAAATCAGGGCAGTATTCGTCTGCTAAGGTGCACAACACGCTGCGAGAGCATATTGAAAAGGGGTTGCCACTTGAAACCTCCGCACTTAATGATTCACTCTTGAGTGCGTTGCAAGGGTTAGAGCCAGAAGTGATCGAAGGCTTCTAATGACGGATGCTCGCCTAGTCAACATTTCCGCTCTGCAACACTTTGCCTTTTGTCAGCGCCAATGTGCGCTGATCCACCTTGAGGGAGTTTGGCAAGAAAACTACCTAACGGCACATGGGCGGCAATTACATGAGCGGGTAGATAACGGCGAGCCAGAAACCCGTAAAGGCGTACGCTTTGAACGTGGCGTGGTTGTTACTGCGCCGCAATTAGACCTTACGGGAAAGTTAGACCTATTAGAGCACCATAAACTCACCAACCAATTCATCCCAGTTGAGTATAAACGCGGAAAACCCAAAGCCAGCGATATCGACAAAGTACAACTGTGCGCCCAAGCCTTATGTATTGAAGAAATGCTATCAGTTGAAGTCACAAATGGTGCACTTTGGTATTGGCAAACACGCAAACGCATTGAGGTAAAATTCGATAACCCACTGCGAATGCAAACAAAAGCCTTAATTGGGCAAGTACAACAATTGTTTGAAAACAGAAAAACGCCTCCGCCAACCAAAGGCAAGCAATGTAAGGCATGTTCTTTGGTTGATATATGTCAGCCAGATTTAACCAATAACGATGGTTCTAGCAGTTACGTAGCCGCATTATTTAACACGGAGGCCGAATGAAAAAACTGCAAAACTCACTATATATCACCAAAGATGGCGCCTATTTGCATAAGCAACGCGAAACCTTGTTGATAGAACAAAAAGTGGATGGCGAAAAGCAAAAACTGATGCAGCTTCCCATTCACTCTATTGGCAGTATATTTTGTTTTGGCAATATTATGATTTCGCCGCAGTTATTAGGCTTTTGTGGTGAAAATGGAACTCACCTCGCCTTTTTTGATAGGTATGGCCGTTTTCTAGCAAATGTTGTAGGTAAACAAACGGGCAATGTTTTGCTGCGTAGGCAGCAGTTTAGTGTTAGCGAGCAGGCAGCAAACGAACTTGCTAAGCATATAGTTGCCGCCAAAATACGCTCGTCTCGTATGTTACTGTTACGCTTTAGGCGCAATCATAGCGGTACTCCACAGTTAGAAAAAGCCATTAAGCGTTTAAAGCAAATTATCGAGCAATTAAAAGGCGTTACTGTCTACGAAACAATTTTAGGCTTAGAGGGAGAAGCGGCATCTCATTACTTCTCAGCGTTTGCAGACATGTTTAAAGGTAACGAAAACAAGCTACTGTTTAACAAACGCACTCGACGGCCGCCAAAAGACCCAGTTAATGCTGTTATTTCACTATTTTACTCTGTGTTAGGGCAAGAGATCAGTGGCGCATTACAAGGTGTAGGGTTAGATCCGCAAGTCGGTTTTTTACACAAAGAGAGACCCGGCCGAAATAGTTTATCACTCGATCTTCTAGAGGAGTTTAGAGCCTATATTGTCGATAGCATTGCCTTAAAGCTCTTTAACAATAAAACCCTCACCACAAAAGACTTTGAGACAAGTAGCCTAGGTGGTGTAACCATAAAAGACGAAGCACGTAAGCTAGTTTTTCAGGCTTACCAAGCCAAAAAGCAAGAAGAAGTCATGCACCCTTTTTTACAAGAAAAGGTGAGAATTGGTTTATTACCGCACATTCAAGCCATGCTATTGGCACGTCATATACGTGGTGATTTAGCCCATTATCCACCATTTGTGATCAAAAAATAGGAGAGCGAACAATGATGGTATTGGTCACCTATGATGTATCATTTGTCAGTGACGATGGTCAAAAACGCCTTCGGCAATTAGCCAAAATATGCTTAGACTATGGCGTAAGAGTGCAATATTCTGTATTTGAATGTGAAATCGACTCAACTCAATGGTTAGTGTTTAAAGATAGGCTCTTATCTATTTATGATCCTGAAGTAGATAGTTTACGTTTTTATAAGTTAGGAAAAAACTGGCAAAACAAAGTAGAGCATCATGGCGCGAAAGTCGCCATAGATATATTCAGAGATTCCCTTATTTTGTAATCGCTAGGCTTGTGTTCTCAGTAAAATACTGGGGTTCTAGCGATTATGTAAGCTCTTTAAAAATATAGTAAAAAATTGTTTTATAGATTTACACAAAAATAGTTTTGTTCTACTGCGCAGTGTTAGCGGTAAACAATAGATTGTGTTAATTTATACGCCTCTTGAACAAGAGGCTCTCGCGTCTCCCGTAGGCGCGTGGATTGAAACCTCAAAGTAAATACGCCCCATTGGGTATATCTCTCCTCGCGTCTCCCGTAGGCGCGTGGATTGAAACATCAACATCTAACCAGCGGCGGCGCTTAATCCATCTCGCGTCTCCCGTAGGCGCGTGGATTGAAACACCTGAATCTCGCAAGATAAAACGCAGGTTTAAAACTCGCGTCTCCCGTAGGCGCGTGGATTGAAACCGTGAGTATGGCACTGAGAACTCTAACGCATCAACTCGCGTCTCCCGTAGGCGCGTGGATTGAAACTAGTGTTGCACCTCACAATGTCATTTATGGAAAACTCGCGTCTCCCGTAGGCGCGTGGATTGAAACATGAAATCAGCACTAATATGCACATCAACCGTTCTCGCGTCTCCCGTAGGCGCGTGGATTGAAACCCAAAGTTACATCTGTATGAATGCGAGTATGTGCTCGCGTCTCCCGTAGGCGCGTGGATTGAAACACATTCATGAACTCATCTTTAGACTCAAAATTACCTCGCGTCTCCCGTAGGCGCGTGGATTGAAACATGACCGACGTTAAAACCCTTTATGCTCAAATTACTCGCGTCTCCCGTAGGCGCGTGGATTGAAACAAGTGGCCGCCATTTGCAGCTAGGTGAGACTTAACTCGCGTCTCCCGTAGGCGCGTGGATTGAAACAGGCTTTTGAGCTTCAATCGTCGGCGGCGCTAAACTCGCGTCTCCCGTAGGCGCGTGGATTGAAACTAATACAGTCCTGTATCCGTTTTATGTGGGTGGCTCGCGTCTCCCGTAGGCGCGTGGATTGAAACCTGTCACCAAGTAAAACCCACAAGAGCTATTTTCTCGCGTCTCCCGTAGGCGCGTGGATTGAAACTAGAGCCGCCAAAATATCAAGGACTTATGTGTACCTCGCGTCTCCCGTAGGCGCGTGGATTGAAACAGCTTACCATCTTGCTAAAATAAAAAAGCCCGACTCTCGCGTCTCCCGTAGGCGCGTGGATTGAAACTGTCATAGTGATGCGACCAAACTAGACCAAAATCCTCGCGTCTCCCGTAGGCGCGTGGATTGAAACAGTAATTTCATGCTCACACCCTCCTGAGCCAACTTCTCGCGTCTCCCGTAGGCGCGTGGATTGAAACGCTGACGAACCTCAGTTAGTGTCATTGCTGTACCTCGCGTCTCCCGTAGGCGCGTGGATTGAAACACGCCACACTGTGACACTAGGGCCACCAAAAAATTCTCGCGTCTCCCGTAGGCGCGTGGATTGAAACGGTTGAACTTTCCATTTAACTTGTGTGTTTCCCCTCGCGTCTCCCGTAGGCGCGTGGATTGAAACATGCCCGCTTTTTTCATGCGAGCCATTAACTTGTCTCGCGTCTCCCGTAGGCGCGTGGATTGAAACCAGCTGTCAGATTTCCCTAGCTCTCGCATTATTGCTCGCGTCTCCCGTAGGCGCGTGGATTGAAACATTGCTCGACTCGCTGTTGCTTTTAAAAAAGATCTCGCGTCTCCCGTAGGCGCGTGGATTGAAACAACAACTGATAAATAACTCTGCCGCAAGGCTGAGCTCGCGTCTCCCGTAGGCGCGTGGATTGAAACTGGCAGGTTTGCAACATTACCAGTGCCGCCGTAACTCGCGTCTCCCGTAGGCGCGTGGATTGAAACTTTTATGGATTAACCTTTTTCTACATGTTTAGCGCTCGCGTCTCCCGTAGGCGCGTGGATTGAAACAACGTCTCCACGAACATCAAAACTTTTGTTTATCCTCGCGTCTCCCGTAGGCGCGTGGATTGAAACTAATTACAGGGACAGAATTAGAGGTAAAGGAAGCTCGCGTCTCCCGTAGGCGCGTGGATTGAAACCCACCTAACTGTTGCAGATGTCGCAGAGCTAAATCTCGCGTCTCCCGTAGGCGCGTGGATTGAAACCGAGTTGAGCGTTGATCAGGTCGAGGTGTCAGATCTCGCGTCTCCCGTAGGCGCGTGGATTGAAACCGAGACCTGATAACCTTGCTGATTTGTCTGCTTGTGATCTCGCGTCTCCCGTAGGCGCGTGGATTGAAACTTGGTTTTAAAGTTGCGAGGCGTAACACCTTTATGGCTCGCGTCTCCCGTAGGCGCGTGGATTGAAACTCTAGATATGCGCTCAAACAAGTGCTTACAGCCTCTCGCGTCTCCCGTAGGCGCGTGGATTGAAACAAATGCTCAAAGGTCAAGCCTTGGTCAGTTGATCTCGCGTCTCCCGTAGGCGCGTGGATTGAAACTTGGTGTATCACTCGCATTGAAAACCTAGCAATGCTCGCGTCTCCCGTAGGCGCGTGGATTGAAACCAAGCCACCTGCAGATGCAGCGCCTCGAACGTGACTCGCGTCTCCCGTAGGCGCGTGGATTGAAACTAAGCAAAGTCATGGATTTGAACCAATGCTCACCCTCGCGTCTCCCGTAGGCGCGTGGATTGAAACTCGCTGGTGGCCTGCTGTACCTCATCGATTTGCGTCGCGCCTCCCGCAGGTGCGTGGATTGAAATGTCTATGAAGTTATGATATTGAATTTATTTACATTTAAGTCTCAGGCAGGCGCATGGATTGAAACAGAGCTGGTGCTCTTCCCTCAAACAGCTAGACATCTATTATTTAGAAAGTGAAGTAAGATAATAGAAGGTGTTATGAGGTAAGCTCAAAGAGCTAACTGTTGCGGCTAGTTTAGCGCTGCTTAATAATGTGTTACATGAGTTTGATGTTTTTCTCAATGTAAAGAGGATAAGGATATTGAAAAAGGACTTTATTCCTACAGTTAAATCTTTGATTGATCAGGGAGCTATTGCTATATCTGGCGATCCTGTTTTGATTGAACGGTTCTCCCGTTATGTGTTTAACCAAGGCCTTCATTTTGATAAGAGCCAGATAAACTTTGATCCTGATTACTATGCTTGCTTTGTCAGGTACCCTTCTGGTAGTGAAAAAGAGTTTCAAGAGCGATATGTCAGAAAACTATTTGAGAAAGCGAGTGTAAATGAAGAACTGCGTATTATTCTCGGCATTTATTTAAACGAAGCTGTTGATGCAATTCGATATTTAGATCTAGCATGGTTCTGTACTCAGAGTGGGTTCAAAGGGTATATCGGAGCTAGTCATGTGCTAGAAGAGCTGGAAGTGATGGCGGGCATCAGAGATAAGAAGAGCTGTTACTATGAGCCGACACAGTTGCTGAATGAGTGTGTTAAGCCTGTGGATGCGAAGACGCTCTATTCTTTAGAGCTCGGCTCTGAGATAGTACTGACTTGCCATACTCATTCTCGCTCTGGCATCCATTCACAGGTAATTTATAGAAAGCAGGAACTTAATATCAAGAAGCCTGGCAACACCTTTAGAGCTTTGTATTCACGACTCGATAACTCATCACACTTTTTTATCTGCCAAGCTTGCCAAAAGCTGGTGGCGCGAGAGTGGCTAGATACTTCTGGTCAGCCTATTTGTGCTGATGGTGATTGCAATAAGAGTGATAAACAAGATTTTGATGTTTCTATGGTAGATAGAGCGACCAGTTCTCAATTTGAATCTGTACGAGCGCTAAAAACTACTGAAGATATCAAGGTATTTAGCGAAGAAAGAGTTTGGCACGAACCCCATGAGAGCCATTTGCGTTATGAGGTGAAAGCTTCGTTACCGTTATCGACGAGTGTAGAGCAGGTGAGGCAAGTGCAGGCTGAATTTGCTAGTACCTCGCCATTTCCTGCTCCTTGTCATTATTGCCGTTATCGACTTATTGAAGGCGAAGGCGTGCCTTTGAGTAGCTTTGTCGAGGACGATACTAATGCCGTAGTCTGTTATGGGTGTACAACCTCTAAATTTGGTGTGATGTATTGAGTATGGTTAAGTTGCTTATCGGTCGGTGTTTCCATGGTGGAGATTCTGAATAAAGGCGTGTCGGGGTTAGGTAGTTGTAATGAAGGTGGAGCATTTTCAAAAAAAACTCAATCGTTTCTTCGACAGTCGATATGGCCAGATTTTATGTATAGTGCTGGTGATGTGGACTATCGTGCGAGTTTTAGTTTTTCCCCATTATGGGCGTGACCATTCGCTTGTGAAAGAGTTTGCCTCTTTAGAAACTGCTACTAAGTACCGTGTTATTTCTGCTGATGGTTCATTGGCTATGTTAACGGAGAGAAGGTACTTCCAAGGAAGGTTAGGGGAGTTGTTGGTTTGTTTACGGCAATATGAGCCATCATATCCTTCAGGGAGGATGGATAAAGTCGGGAGGGCTGATTTAGAGTTAGAGAATGGCATGCGGATTAAGCTGACTGCTCACCATGGCGTGATTAGACGGTTTAACCTCCGAGGTGTCAATAGAGATTGGACAAAGGATTATGCCGTGAGGTGTGATGCTTCATTGATAAACCAATGGAAGCACTAGGAGTACAATCTCAGGTAAATATGGCCCTTTTAGCTAATGGACATAGTAGTGTTCATTTTACTGCAATGTATTTAGCGGCCTTTTAATGTCTGGGTTATGTTTAAGTCGACTTGCCTGATAGGTACAGACATTCTTAGGGGTAAGGTCTTTAGTTTCACGTTTTGCTAAGTAGCTTACGCGGTAAATAGCTTCTTGTATGGAGCGGGTGTCGCCTCTGTGAACCATATAGCCTGCGTTTTTAGGGTCCCAAGAAGTTAATTCAGCGAGCGAACCACAAACATGCTCTACATGTCGTCCCACTCCCCAAGCTTTGTGAGCTTTATGACCATTGAGATAGACAGCACAGTGATAGTGTGGGTGAACAGCTGTTGCTGATTGCTCTCTTGCCCAAATTAACCCTAGTTTTCCCCCATAATGCTTATGCAAGCGCTTCTTTAAATTGTCAAAGAATTTACTCACTAGCTTATTATCATTTGGCTGTTCATATATCATTAGCTCAAAGCGCACTACAAATACCTTGCTGTACCAAGATAATGCCGCAGACAGTTGATCAAATATGCGATCCATTATCTTAGGGATAATTTCTTTTCTGCTATGTTGGACTTTCCATCGTTGTTTATTATAAATATAGTTGTCGCTCTTTACTTGAGCGTTTTGTTTGTGATAACTAGACATTATAGAATAAATAACCTGCACTTGATTTATTACTTGGTGGCGGATAAACAACTTAAAAACAAAATGTTAATTGGTTTTGGGGAAGTTATTTTTCACTCTGAAACGTGATATATAGAGCCCAAGTTGTTTCACCTGCCTTTCAAAGAAAGGGCAGTTGTTAGCTGCCCAGTTAAAAGCTCAACTATTGCTTAGATATGTCTAACCATGCATAGATATCATCTATATCCCAAGCCCACTGTTTTTTATCTTTGCATACAGGAGAGGGAAAGCTATCTGCTGGGTCTCTCACCCACCGGAGTATGGTTTTGCTGCTTCTATTAATCAGCTGTGCAACTTCTTTAGTAGTGAAGGTATCAGGCACAATATGAGATTCGGCAACAATTTGACATGGACGCTTGCTTTTGTGTTTCTTCTTCATCTTATATCTCCTCGCTTGCTTGAGAGTCAGATAGATCCACATAAGGCAAAGCTGCTACCCAATTGAGTAATTCAGAGAGCTTCCAGCCTATTGAACCGCCAGAGAGCTGGATTCGCTGAGGGAATCGCCCATGACGTTCTAGTTGGAATGCTTGTGAGCGACTTATTGAGGTGATGAACTGACGTTCTTTTTCTTTGACGATGCGTTCGGAACCTAGATTTAGGCTTGGGTGAGAAAGTGGATTTGCTTGTAATGTTTGTTTCATCTTGTCCTCATTTAGACTTGTTTGTGTTGAAATGAGGATTGTTATTGCTGTGTCAACGAAAAAAGAATTTTTGGGGTTTTTAGCAAATTGCTACGGCATGAATGCGTTTCTTCTATAGTTATTGCTTGGTTTTGTATCTCAAAGGTATGTTGCTGGTGGCCAATGACCACCAGCTGAAGAGCCTACTTTAGAAATGATGGTGGGAGTATTTGTTTCCAATACTCTAAATCTTGCTCTCGCCAGCCTAAGGTTCTTCCGTTTTTCTTTATTGGAGGAGGAAAGCGGCCACTCTTTACCCGTCGATAGAGAGTGGTTCTACTGATTTTTAAGCGTTGAAGCATGTCTTGGATAGTGACGAGCGGATCTCTAGTCGTGTTCATTATTCTGCTCCTCCTACACCGCCAGTTTGGGATTGAGGTATTTGACGTGAGTTTATCCATGCCAATAATTCAGAATACCTCCAACCGACAGAGCGATTACCGAGGCGAACTCTTCTTGGGTATTCATGATTTCGTTCCAGTTGGAATGCATGGGCGCGGCTTATGCCTGTTATTTGTTTGCGCTCTTTTTCACGTACGATGCGATCATATTGAGGAAGTTGTGAGGATTGATGAGATGTCATTGTTGACCCCTTGGTTGAGTTAATTTGAGGTCATTGTTATTGGCTGGCAAGTGGGAATGAAATTTTAGAGGTTTTTACGGTTTTGATATGCGTTTGTTTGGTTGAAGCTGTCTTATTTATTGGGGGGAAGGATCTTTCTCGGTGTACATATGGGGGTACATATAAACAAAAAAGAGCTTAGCCAAAAGCTAAACTCTTTTTAAAATCAACAATATGTTGAACTGGTATTAGTTCATGCCATATTTTTTAAGCTTTTTACGTAGCGTGCCACGGTTAATACCTAGCATGTTAGCAGCGCGGGTTTGGTTACCACGAGTGTGCTGCATGATGATGTCTAGTAGTGGTCTTTCAACTTCACATAACACCATTTCATATACTTCTGACGCTTCCTGACCGTCTAACTGAGCGAAGAAGTTAGTTACGGCACGCTTTACTGAATCGCGTAATAGCTGAGGCTTGATAGTGCCGTTAGCGGTTTCGATTTTGCCAACGGTAAGCTGGTGAACTTCTGTGTTAGTTGTCTGATCAAACATTCGTATTCTGCTCTTAATTAGTTTTGTACAATTTCTTCAAAATAACGCTCCACGAGGGCGCGTTGTTCTGCAGCGCTTTCCAGCCGATTGAAGTCAGCACGGATTGAGCGCTGGTCTTCCTGGTTCAGGTACCAGCCAATATGCTTTCTGGCGAAGCGGATGCCCTTATATTCGCCATACAAATCATATAATTTGGTGAGATGGGTGAGCATCACTTGACGTTTCACTTCCATCGACACCGGCGCTAGCTTGTTACCTGTATCCAGATAATGCTGTATTTCATTAAATATCCAAGGCCGTCCTTGGGCACCCCGTCCTATCATAAGGGCATCGGCACCGGTGTAATCGAGCACGAAACGTGCCTTTTCCGGACTGTCGATGTCCCCGTTCGCAACAACAGGAATCGAGACATTCTTTTTGATCGCCTTAATAGTGTCGTATTCGGCGTTGCCTTTATACATACATTGCCTAGTGCGACCGTGAACGGCTAACGAGGCGATGCCACTATCTTGGGCTATCTGGGCGATTTGAACACCATTCCTGTGCTCTGGAACCCATCCCGTGCGGATCTTTAAGGTCACTGGCACATCTACTGCGTCGACCACTGAGTGTAAAATGCGTTTTACCAACTCGGGGTCTTGCATCAGTGCTGAACCAGCAAGCTTCTTATTCACCTTTTTCGCTGGGCAACCCATATTGATATCTATGATTTGAGCACCTTGCTCTACATTGAACTGGGCGGCTCTGGCCATCATATCTGGATCTGCACCTGCAATTTGAACTGAGCGTATGCCTTCTTCGCCTGAATGTGTCATTCGTTGGCGGCTTTTATCTGTATCCCAAACTTCAGGATTAGATGAAAGCATCTCTGATACGGCTAGGGCTGCGCCATGCTGTAGACAGAGATTTCTAAAGGCCTGATCTGTGACACCTGCCATTGGTGCCACGATCAGCTGATTAGTCAGTTGATAGGGGCCAATCTGCATCGTTCACTTCACTGTTCTTGTCAAAGGGGCGCTATAGTACGCCTTTTTTTGGCTGCTGAAAAGGTCAATAAATGACCTGAATGCAACTTTTTTTCTTGACTTTTAAAGTTAGCGAAGTAAGTAGCTATTCAGAGTGGCTCTGGCTTTAGCGCTATTTGCGTATGCCTGTCAAGCGGCTCCAGTCGTCTTTGTGAGCAGCTTCATCCATCTCGAACCATTGGCTGTAGTGTTCACTTAACTCAGCAGCTTGCTCGCTGAGTAATCCTGAAAGAGCAAGTTTGCCACCTGGCTGAACACGTTCGGCAATCAGAGGGGCAAGTTCTCTGAGTGGACCGGCGAGAATATTGGCGACAAGAATTTCTGCTTTAAGATCCTGTGGCTGATCTTCAGGTAAGAAGAGTTCAAGCTTATCTGCGACACCGTTGCGCTCGGCGTTATCTTTAGAGGCTTCGATAGCCTGGTAGTCAATATCGATACCTGTGACTTTATCTGCACCCAACTTAAGGGCAGCTACGGCTAAAATGCCAGAACCACAGCCAAAGTCGATCACTTCCTTGCCTGCTAAATTTAAGCTATCTAACCATTCTAGACATAGAGCGGTTGTTGGGTGGGTACCTGTACCGAATGCAAGGCCTGGATCGAGTATCACGTTGACGGCCTCAGGATCTGGAATATCACGCCAACTAGGGCAGATCCACAGACGTTTGCCAAATTGGATAGGGTGGAAGTTGTCCATCCATTCGCGAACCCAATCTTTATCTTCAATCTGTTCGATTTTGTATTTCATTGCTTCGCCTAAGAAAGGTAATGTTTGCAGCATTTCTACCATAGGCGTGAGATCAGTATTGGCCTCAAATAGGGCAATGACCACAGTGTCATTCCAAAGTGGTGTTTCACCGAGTTTGGGTTCAAAGATGGGAGTATCCTTGCCATCTTCAAGGGTGATAGAGACGCTGCCCTGATCCATTAGCAAGTCGCCGACAAGCTCTGCATGTTCATTAGTAGTATTAACGCGTAGTTGAATCCAAGGCATAACAATATCTCTATGGGTATAAATGAGGCGACATTATACCTGTTATTGATGAAACGTCAGCAGTGATATCACGGTTTTATATTATTCACTCGTAATGTGAAAAGTGGCAATCGAGAAATATTTCCCTCCTTCTTTTATTTGACTTTTTATTCGTCTTTAGTTGTTTTTTATTCTGATTTGGTGGTGGGTTTTATAATATTTTAAGCTTCTGCTAAATTAGTTTTTAAATGGGATTAAATAGATTGTATACAATATCAAAACTGTCTGTTTTAATTTTTGATGTGTATAACTCATTGATTTAATCTGGGTAAGTGGTTTTACCAATGGCGGCTTTAGTTTGGTTGTTTGTGATCCAGCTCTAATTGCGCTTGTGCGCCAAGAGAGTTTGATCACGCTTTGGTGGTTTCTGCTGCTCTAGTTGCATATTTATTGTTATTGTTGTTGCCTGTTTTATCGACACTAACAATAAGTAAATTACCCATGCCAGCTCGTATTCTCATTCCACGTTTTTTCTCGTATCAACTCACAGGTCATCCGTGGTCAGCAAAAGCCGATCGCTTGCAAAGTATTACAGGCTTAATGCTAGGCTGCTTTCTGATGGCGCATCTGCATTTTGAGTCCAGTATTTTACTGGGTAAAGAAACCTTTTATCACGTAGTGCAGTTTCTTGAAGGTGGCATGTTTAGTGAGACTGGCCATGGCTTTCCTGCTGTGACTAAAGGCTTCTCAATTCTCATATTGGCGATTGTGATGTTACATGCGGGAGTCGCGTTGCGTCGTTTTCCTGTTCAGCTGGGTCAATGGCGCGCATTACGTACCCATCTTGGTGGAATAGCTCATAAGGATACCCATGCTTGGTTTTGGCAGATGGTTACAGGTTTTGTGCTCTTCTTTTTAGTACCTGCACATCTATTTACCATGATCCTTAATCCTGAGATTGGCCCTCATATGTCGGCGTCAAGGGTGTTTCATGATAATGCTTGGTTATTGTATCTATTATTGCTACCTGCAGTGGTTGTTCATGCCATGATTGGTTTGTATCGAGTGGCGGTCAAATGGGGCTTTACTTGCAAACGTAGCGCATTACGGAAATTTGCCAAGTGTATGATTATCTATCTATGTATTGTGGGTTTGGCTAGCCTTGTTTCTTATATTGTCATAGGGGCCAATCTTAGCTATCCGTTTGAGCTATACCAGCCTAAATAACCAAATAAAATAGTGTTTTAACCATACTTTAGCTATGGGTGATTTAATTTGGATTGTTTGATCTATCTCACTGTGAGTTGGCTAATTGTGAGCCATATTGTAGCTTGTCTATAACGAGCATAAACAATAATGACAGGAGCGCGTATGCCGGTGGGTAGAAGCAATAAGTGGAGTGCTTGGTTAGATCTCAGTCAAAGTGTGTCGGGTGTTTTTTTAGCTATTTTTTTGTGGACGCACTTGATTTTAGTGTCGTCAATCCTCTTTGGTGCAGATGCCATGGCCTGGGTCGCTCGCACCATGGAGCTGAGCTTTTTATCCGATGATGGCCATGGTTATCCATGGGTAGTGACTGTGATTGCGATTGCAGTGGGAGTGTTGGCAGCAATTCACGTGTTAGTGGCTATGCATAAGCTGCCGCTAAGCCTTAAGCAACAGAAAGCGCTTAACAAGCAGATGCATGTCATTACTCATGGAGAAACGGGGTTATGGCGTTGGCAGGCCATTACCGGAGTGGTGATTTTACTGTTATTACCTGTGCATTTATGGCTCATCGGTACAGCACCGGAAACCATAGGCCCTCAAGGCTCTGCAGATCGAATATGGAATCAAGGTGTCTGGTTAGTGTATCTGCCATTACTGATAACAGTAGAGGTACATGCCGCGATAGGTATCTACCGTGTATTGCTTAAATGGGGCGTCATGGCAGATATGCAAACAAGAGAGAAGTTAAAGAAAGGCAAGACCATTGCCAGTGTGTTATTTGTGATTATTGGCTTGGCGTCATTAGCCGCCTTTTGGCCCCATGCGAGTTGATGGCCAAACTGCTTTAGCGATAACAAGATAAAAATAATAACTGTTTTTAAAGTGAAAGGAGCAAGTGTGAAACTCATTTATACCGACTCACTGGTGATAGGAGCGGGTCTTGCCGGATTAAGGGTTGCCATTGCGGCAAAGGAGCGCGGGTTAGATACGCTAGTCTTATCTCTTATCCCTGCCAAACGCTCTCACTCTGCTGCCGCTCAAGGGGGGATGCAGGCAAGCCTAGGTAACACAGTTAAAGGGATGGGAGACAATGAGGATGTGCACTTTCAGGACACAGTGAAGGGCTCTGATTGGGGCTGCGATCAAAAAGTGGCTCGTATGTTCGCTCATTGTGCGCCCAAGGCTGTGCGTGAGTTGACTAACTGGGGCGTGCCTTGGACTCGCGTAACAGCCGGTGATAGACAAGTGGTGGTTAATGCCGAGAAGGTCACCATCACAGAAGCTCAAGAAGCCCATGGCCTGATTAATGCCAGAGACTTTGGTGGTACCAAGAAGTGGCGCACTTGCTATACCGCAGATGGTACTGGTCACTCTCTACTGTATGCCGTAGATAATAAAGCCATCGCCATGGGCGTGCCTGTTCATGAGCGAATGGAGGCCTTGTCATTAATTCATGATGGTGCGCGTTGTCATGGGGTGATAGCCCGCTGCCTGATAACAGGTGAACTTAGAGCCTATGTGGCTAAGGCAACAACCATTGCGACTGGTGGCTATGGTCGTATCTATGAGGTATCGACCAATGCCATTATTTGCGAAGGGATAGGTCAGGCCTTGGCCCTTGAAACCGGGGTTGCCAGTTTAGGTAATATGGAAGCCGTTCAATTTCATCCTACCGCGATTGTCCCCGTTGGTATTCTTACTACAGAAGGCTGCCGAGGTGACGGCGGCCTGCTCAGAGATAAAGATGGCCATAGGTTTATGCCTGATTATGAGCCAGAGAAGAAAGAGCTAGCATCGCGAGATGTGGTATCCCGTCGTATGACAGAGCATATGCGTAAGGGCAAAGGGGTAGAGAGTCCCTATGGGCCTCATTTATGGTTGGATATTACCCTGCTTGGACGTAAACATGTCGAGACTAACCTGAGAGAAGTAAAAGAGATTTGTGAGAACTTTCTCGGTATTGATCCTGCTAAAGATTGGATTCCAGTAAGGCCGACACAGCATTATTCAATGGGAGGCATTCGTACCGACCATACAGGGCAGAGTCCTCAGCTTAAGGGACTGTTTAGTGTGGGTGAAGCGGCCTGTTGGGATATGCATGGCTTTAACCGGTTAGGTGGTAACTCGCTGGCAGAGACAGTTGTTGGTGGCATGATCATAGGTAAATATGTCGCAGACTTTTGTGAGCAAAATACCCTTGAGATAGATACTGGCCTAGTTGATCACTTTATGGCTAAAGTGCAGGAAGAAATTGACGAGCTTTTGCATAGCAAAGGAAAAGAAAGCCCTTATGCGCTTAAGCGAGAGATGCAAAGGATTATGATGGATTATGTGGGCATTTTCCGCAACGGTCCTGAGCTAGCCAAAGCGGTGCAAGCACTTCAAGATTTACTTGAACGTTCCAAGGATTTAAGCCTGCAATGTAAAAAGCGTCATGCTAATCCAGAATTAGTCGAGGCCCTAAGAGTTAAACGTATGATAAAAGTTGCGTTGACTGTTGCTTGCGGCGCTGAGGCGAGAACCGAAAGTCGTGGTGCCCATGCGCGTGAAGATTTCCCACAGCGTAATGATAAAGAGTGGCTCAACCGCACCTTAGCCACTTGGCCCGATGCTAAAGCCTTGAAGCCGAAGCTGAGTTATGAAGCGTTAGATGTGATGGAGATGGAGCTACCTCCGGGCTATAGAGGGTATGGTATTGATAACGCGATTGCGCATCCAAATACCGAAAAACGCCAGCAAGAGATTGATAATATCTTGGCTGAATTAGGCGATACAGCGAGTCGCGAGCAGCAGCAGGCTGCTATCATGCCCTTTGATTTGCCTGAGGCTTATCGTCCTGCAAATGGTCGTTTGACCGATGGAGAAAATCTATCGCAAAACAAACAACAAAATGACAGCCAAGTTTCTTTTGGGGAGCAAGCATTATGAGTCAAGGGCGTACCTTAACCTTTCATATTTTTAGATACGATCCTCAAGAGCCGGGAGATAAACCTAGGACTGTGAGCTATCAATTGCAAGAAACTCCTGGCATGACAGTATTTATTGCTCTGAATAAATTGAGGGAAGAGCAAGACCCTTCCTTACAATTTGATTTTGTCTGTCGAGCGGGTATTTGCGGTAGTTGTGCCATGGTGATAAATGGCATGCCGACTTTAGCCTGTCGCACCTTAACCAGTAAGTATCCCAAGGGAGAAATCACCTTAATGCCACTACCAGGCTTTGAGCTGATTGGTGACTTATCGGTCAATACGGGTAAGTTTATGCGTGAACTGGCTGAACGTTTAAAGTTGTGGCTACACCCAAAGCCGATGGAGTCGGATATTCATCATATTGAAGCGCCTATGGATCCCAAGGAAGCGGCTAGGCTGTATGAGTTAGAACGTTGTGTTGAGTGTGGAGTTTGTGTATCGGCATGTGCGACTAAACAGATGCGAGATAGCTTTGTCGGTGCCGTCGGTATGATGAAGATAGCTAGATTTGAGCTAGACAGCCGAGATAACCGCAGTGCAGAAGATTTTTATCATGTCATAGGTAACCAAGATGGGGTATTTGGTTGTATGACTCTGCTAGGTTGCCAAGATAACTGTCCTAAGGATCTGCCCCATATGCAGCAGATAGCTTATCTAAGACGTAAGATGGCGATGACCTTAGTTTAGCCATTATTTATTTTATATTTAAAGCCAGCAGCTAAAGTTGCTGGCTTTTTATTATAAAAAATAAAGATCTAGTCAATTATAAGGTTTGCCATGCTGAATAAAGTGTGAAATTTGTTTCTAGAGTGTTTGCTCTATGGTTTTTTGTTGTTTTGTTTTTATATATAAAAATATTTTACTATGACATGAAGCACGAATTTATAGTCTAAGGTTTTATTTGTATCTTGATGTTTTGATATAACTCCTTATCTGGGCTGTAACATATGTATATTTTATGTTTGTTGAATGAATTTTACGTACGATATTTATCTCATATCTATAAAACAGTTAATTAGATGGCTAGGGTTAGTACCTGCTGTCTAATTTATCCGTATGCCATCGTGTTAATAACACCTGGCCACTTCGAATACAGTAATTACTTAATTAAGTGAGTTTGAATGGTCTTCTATTCAAGCTAATCACACCTTAGGTTTTATAATGAATAATAGAAAGTTAGTTGATGCCAGCTTCGCCATATTTAATGTGGGAGCAATTAAGTTAGCAAAGCCTTTTATAGCAATATTACTTAGTATCTATGCAACAACTGCTTTTGCAGTTGTTGATTTTGATGTCAGTGAAGAAGCGATTAAAGACCCTAAAAAGTGGTCTGGCTATTTAAGTGCTTCATATACTCGTAATGTCTATGATGCAGAAAGTTACCATGCCTATGAATCATATAGCTTTAGTGGCCGCGTTAGCTACAAAGAGTCATGGGGTAGTTTACTCTTAACAGTTGGTGGTGAACAGGAAACGCTGCACGGGAAAGAGTCAAGTTATTATAATCCATTTTTTGAATATAGAACGCCATTCTATAAGTTGTCTAGCTCTATATCTATTAAAGGCAGTGCGGGAATATATCTGCCCGGTAGTCGCATTGCTAAGAAAGATAACTTTGAATATGCAAGCAGGTTAACTGGTTATATTTTCTGGAGCCCATTAGATAATCTTAGTTTTTATGTTTCTCCAAGATATAAATACAATAGCTATCAATATAAGACTGCTGGTGGTCGTGTACTAATTGAGAAACAGTTTGATGTCTTAATGGATGCATATTGGCAGATTACACCAAGTGTTTATTTAGAATTAAATGGAAAGATAGCTCATGCCAAAAATTATTATGGCAAAACCATGGACAACAAATTTACCTTTCTGCAAGAGCTGGGATGGGAATTTGAACCTGATTGGGTAGCAGCAATAGGACATAACAACTCTGGTCGTTTTTATGATCCTGAAATTGGCTCGGCTCAAGGATTTGAGGTTTATGATAAGAGAAGTTCAACCTTCTATTTATCACTTACAAAATATTTTTAAAAACGACGAATAGGATAAGAGGTTTTTGATGAAGAAGTCATTACTCTACCTAGCCATGAGTAGTACAGTTTTATTGGCTGGCTGTGGCGCGGGTGAGGAACCCTTTAAAGAGGTTCCTAGAGACGAGAATGAAGTTACAACGGCTAAGATTGATAAGGCTGGCGAGCGCCAATATATGTATATTCGTAGCGTGGGCAAGGCCCCTCGTTATGCAGCATCTATCCGTGGTTTATCACAGGGTGATCCTAAGCTGGTCACCTTAACTAAATCAAAAAATGGTATTCAAGTTAATCAAATCGATAGAGATAACATAGGTTTAGGCCATGATACTCGCTATCCCAATAAATTTAATGAAGCGCCTATATTGACCATTCCTGGTGCCTATATCGATTACAAGTGCCAAGAAGATAAGTGGCGCGAGTGTATTAACGTTGAAGAAGTTAATAATGATAAAGATCTGAAATGGTACGATAAACGCTACTTTGTCCCTGATCTTGCTGCGACCAAAATTGCGGAGATGGGTATCAATGATATCTTCATGTTTGGTCAATGTGTTACAGAAACCGAAGAACCTAGGTTAGTTCGTACTGAAGGCTGGAAGGGCTATGAGTTTGACCTTGATAGTGGTGTGATCAATATCGAGATCGAGCACACTTATCAAGCATCGCCAAGTTGTTTAAATAAATTCTATCGCGGTAGCCTTGATAATTTATCCTTCAAAACCAGTGAGTTTATCTCTATCGTTGCCGTTGATCTGCTAGCGAGTAAGGATTACAAAGCGATTCCTTATAGCGAAGATGAAAATGGTACCTATGGTTTCTTCCGAACCACTCATACCTATAGAGATGGCACCGATAGTGATGGTGTAGATGGTTATGTTCGCTCATACATGAACCGATTTAACCCTGAGAAGGAGCAGATTACTTATTATTTAAGTAATAACTTCTACTTGGATAAGAACAAGCCATATCTTGATGCGGCAAACCAGACGATTACAGCGCTGAATATTCAAAACAAGCTGTATCAAACTGGCTTCCCTGAGCTTGTGCTTGAACAAGCTAATGACAAGCATCATGGTGATTTACGTTATAGCAACATCACTTTATTTGATGAACCATTGGATAATGGGTTAGCGGGTTATGGTCCATCTGCGGCTAACCCATTAACTGGTGAAATTGTTAGTGGTCGCGTAAACCAATACAGTTCTAACTTGAAACAAGGTTCTGTGCGCTATTACCGTCAAGTTCGCCTTGACTATAACCGCGGTAAATTAGATGCCAAATCAGCCACTGAGCTTACTGGTGTGCCTTATGAGGCTGTATCTATTGCGGTAGAGCCGAGCGTTAAGGTGCCAATGCAGGCGAGTGAGTATCAAGCGCCTGGTCTTCAGCAAGAAGCACAAGCAAGAGTCTTGTCTATTGAGCCCGCTAATGAAGAGTTTAATAGTCTAGTTAGTTTCGATAAAGAAACCCAAGACTTTTGGTCTGAAAACAGCATGATGCATGTAGATAATGTATTTGCTGAGGGTGGAAAGAATCGCGAGTTACCTCGCGGTATCAAAGGCCATCGTATCGACTGGAAAAATCCTGCGTTTTGGGTTGATGGTACAGTGGGGGGTAAGCTTATTGCCTTTGAAGCTATTCCAGTACAGCTTCAAGATGAGCTGACAACCAAACTGGCTGCTCAAGCCTTTGCTGGCACGCTAAGCCATGAGCTCGGCCATAACTTTGGTCTGCGCCATAATTTTGCTGGTAGTCGTGATGCCGAGAATGCCTTTACTCCTGCACAGCTAGCTCAGTTGAATGCTGCTTTTGCCGAGGCGGGTTACCCGACTTTGAATGCTAAAGCCGATTTTGCCAGCCAAATGGACTATAACGTCAACCGCTTTGCGACTTTGCTGCAGCCTTATGATTTAGCTGCATTAAGATTTGGTTATGCTCGTGAAGTTGAAGGCGATGTGATTATTGAAAATCCGACTCCAGAGCAACAGAAACTAATTGAAGAAGCGGAAAAGGCGAAACAGGAAGCGATTGATAATCAAACTCTTATTAAGCGTAACTTTGTTTCTCTGAAAGAAGAAGACGAGAAGCGTCGCCAAGAGCTTGAAGCCGGCAATATTAAAGGTGATACCCAATTTGGTTCTCTATTTAATGTCGCTAAAGAGCATAAGTTACGTAGTTACTCTTTCTGTACTGATGGTCATGTGACCCTAAACAGTAACTGTAACCGTAGTGATGCAGGTGAGAATCTCGATGATATTGCCCAGTTCTATATCGACAGATATAACGATAGCTATGAGACCAATAACTTAAGACATAATCGTCAATCTTTATATGAAGATCATAGCTTGAGTTACACAGTCCGCCGTAAGCGCCAGTTTGATGAGATTCGTCAGTTTGTTGAAGATGTGAGCTTCCTTGAAGATATCTTTAGCTTGCCTGAGAACTTCTTTGCCAGTGACTGTAAAGCTAAGGCCGATGCTGGTACTGATGCTTGGTATTGTGCAAACCAGCGCGCGATGAACAAATCTGCTGATTTCTTCCTTAAATTAATGGGTGAGAATGATGCCACTGTGGACGTAACTTTTAAGTTTAAGTCTGATGACTCAGTTGGCCTAAGGCAGAGCTATAACTTTGCGGAGCTATTAAAAGAATACCGCTTTAAACAAAGCAGTATGAACAATAAGTTTGAGCCAGGTGATGTCATTGCCCGTTTCTCTGACTCTCCCGAGGCGTTAAAAGAGCTTATTTTACAAAGTAAGATTTCTGAAGCATATCGTGACAGACTCTATCCTGAAGTCACCTTCTCGGGTCGTTTGTTAAATGGTATGAAAACACCTGCGAGTTCACCTAATCACCCTTATGTGAATGAGCGTGACGTGCTAGGTGTATGGCCTGATAAATTACTTGCAGTGCGAGCCCTGGTAAGTAGAACTACTGCGCGTAGTACCACTAGTCGTGGCTATAAGGCACTAGCCGATCTACCTCAAATTAAACCTATCTTCACGGACATGCTATGTAAGATGACTATGGGTGAAGGTCCAGGGTTAGTATCCGGTGGTAAGGCATTGTTTGTTGGTGATTGTGGTGCAAGTGGCAAGCTAGATGAATATCTACCTTACTTTGTTGACTTTGCCGATCAAAGTGTTGAGCCATTGCCGAACTATGATCGCTCAGTATCTCGTTACCTAGGTTTTGATACCGTTAACGGTCAGCCTAAAGGTAAGAGTAATCTGCTTGAGTTGATTCTACGTCAGGTGGTGTTAGCTTCAGTTGATAGTGATTATCAAGGTGAGGAGAAAGCGCGAGTATGGCGTGAGCATGTGGGTATCCACCTAGCGAACCCAGGGCTAGATACTCAGGCTGAGATTGCGCTTAATGGGCGTGTCTATGCGGCCACTTCTGAGAACGTACTTGCTCTAGGTTTAATCAAGCGTATCAATGAGATTAATGCTTTCATTGAAGCCAACCCTGATGTTATGGCTGTTAAACTAAGTAATGGTACTGTAGGAGAGATCCTCAATAAGCAATTGACGAGAGATCGTCGAGTAATGACTTACTTACCTGTATTAGATAACTAAAATTATTTATCAGTTGTAAAAAGCCAGCAGCTCAAGTTGAAGTTGCTGGCTTTTTTATTTCTACAACTAGCAATATTTTCAAATCTTCCATTTCAATTAACACTTATTTTACGTCGTGAATACGGTATAAATCTATTTTTCTTGTTTGTATTTAAAGCTTGGTTGTTACATCTTTTATATTTAAACAGAGTGGCGTGCTATATATATGTCTTTTTTTATTATGTGGTTATAGAGTTTCTTTTTTTAAGCTTGTGAAGTAAATCTTTAATAATAACTGCTTTGTTTTTTTATATGGATAGTGATGGTTTTACCTTTATGGCATAAAAAGTGAGCTTAATGGTTTAACCTTACAATACGTCATGGGTTTGTTTGCTTTTTGTTGTAAGCGTTAATTTTTTGGTGGCTTTTAGGGTGCTATTGTTGCTTAATTGTTTTTTGCTTACTTCTGCCATGTTTGATTTTTGTTGTCAATTCTGTTTTAAATCACATTTTTTATATAAATGAGGCACAAAAGTTACAAAGTTTAAATTTTGTATTTGCCTCTTGTTTTTGGTGTGGATAATATTTTCGCCCCTAATTACACATGTTATTAAGGAATCGTTTATGTATTCCTTGTGGTTTTCATCGTAGTTAGTTCTATTAAATAATAAACGGGTCAGAGACTATGAGAATATTATATTCGGTGTTCGCTATTTTATTAGCGATTGCCTCTGCATATTCCTATGCAGAAAATGTTCAAGACCGCTGGGATGCAGAAGATAAAAATAGATGGTCAGGCTTTTTAAGCGCTAATTATTCAAAGAATAATTATGCCGATAGCCAGGCATTAGCCAATCGTGATGCTTCATTAACGGCGATTATTCGTTACAGGTTAGCGCAAGATACGCGTTTACAGTTGATCGTTGGTGGGCACCATGTAAGTGATGCGGATGACTATCTTCGACAAGGGGACTTCTTGTATGACACTTCGCTTACTGTGTCGCAAAATAACCTGTGGAATCCCCATGACAAAATCAAGATGAATGGCTCTGTAAGGGCAATTTTTCCGACTTCTAAAGAATCTCAGCGACAAGATTTGGATTTTGCACTTAGAGCGAGTGTGAGGTTCTCATTTGTACTTGATAACTACATCGACGGTTTATACCTAAATGACTACATAAGAGTTCAAAAGAATTTTCATGAGTTTGAAACGGCTGGTAAGCGGGTATTAGATGAATATCGTTTTAGTAATACGCTTTCATTGGATTATTACTTTTTAGACGATTGGTCTTTTAGTGGTGCCGTCACTTATCGTAAAACCTTGAAATATAACAATTCAAGTTATTCTCCAAGTGTCTATTACAGTGCGCAATTTGGTTATCAATGGAACGATGACTTGGATTTTGCCTATGGCATTTCCAATAGCACCAGTTATGCGAACCCTGAACAGGGACCGCATCCAGTCGATGATTTGTTTGACCTAGATAAGATTAATTTCTATCTGACAGTCAACTATAAACTTTAATTATTATAAGGAAAATAAGATGTTTAAGAAATTAGCCTTAGCATCGACAATTGGCGTGCTTCTCGCTGGTTGCGGTGCCGAAAAAAGGCCTTATGATGCTTATGAGCGACCAGCAGAAGAAATCACTGTTGACTCTTTAGATACCAAGTCACTTTGGTTATACATGCCATCTACTGGTAATACGCCAAGATATGCTATTACCCAGCGCGGCTTTTTCCAAGGAGAGCCTAAACTTGTTACCTTAAGCTTCGATGAGTTTAACGGTATCATGGTGAGTGAAGTCGATAGAGATAAACTGACCGAGGGACAAGAGAGCCGCTGGAATTCTGAAATTAACAAAGCGCCAATACTGAGTATTCCCGGAGAGTTTCGTGAGTATCGTTGTCGTTTAAATGATTATGATGAGTGTACGAACAAGGAAGAAATTAACCAAGATGAAGATCGCAAATGGACCGATGCGACACACTTCGTACCTGATTATGAAAAAATCAAGCCGCTGAATAACAGTGCGGTAAATACTTGGTTTACTGCTCCTAATGTTGAAGAAGTTGCCGAGCCTAAGATAGTTCATTACGAGTATGACCCTAAAGAAGGTGTCATTAACGTTGAAGTAGAGCGTTATTTCAAAGCAGATCCTCAGGATCAATATCAGTTTGGCGGTTTAGAAAATACTAATTTTAAAACACGTTTTTTCTATTCACTGGTTAAACTCGATAACCTAACGAGCAAAGACTACAAGACTGTTCACTATCCTGGTCGTGATCAAGCATTTTATGGTTTTTTTAAGGATGAAAAATCTAAGCGCACAGCAACAGGTGAAGCGAATGTACAAGGTTACACCTATAACTTAGTCAACCGTTTTAACCCTGAGCTGGAATCGATAGATTACTATCTAAGCGATAGCTACTTTGAGCCAGATAGTAAAATATTTTTAGATACGACTATCAAGGCGATAGCCGATATTAACAAGGTATTGAAAGATACTGGTGTGCCAACGATTAAGATCGTTAACCCAACAGCGAAAGCGACTTTTGCGGATCCTAACGAGATTCTACATCCGGGTGACTTACGCCGTAATGTGATTAACTTAGTCACAGACCCTGTTGATAATGGTTTGCTTGGTTATGGCCCTTCTGCAACCAACCCATTAACGGGTGAAATTGTACATGCTCACGTGAACCAGTATGCCGGTGTTATCCGTGCCGCGAGTCGCCGTACATGGAACAAACTAGTTCAACTGTATAATCGTCAAGAGATTAAACGCCCTGATGAGTATACGCCGCCAACACCACCAAAAGCAGATGGTGAAGAGGCGCCTAAGCTAGATGCAGAAACTCAAGCGTTTGCAAATATTCTTGCTGAAGGTCGCGGAGAAGCCTTAGATATTCCTTCACTTTCTGATGCTGAAATGCATCAGGTAGCAGGTGGAATATTTGAAAAGCAGTTACAGGCTGATGATACATCTCATGTAACCTTGTCTCTTAATCACGCCAAGTTAGAAGACCAAGCATTTGCTAAGCATCAAACGCGTTTACATAAATTGTCAGAACAAAACGTGTACGCAGAAGAGTTTATGTGGGTCAGCACTCAGTCTAAAGGCTTGGTAGAAGGCCTAGATTATGAGAAAGGTGGCTTCTTTGATAACTCAGGTCTAAATGAAGACGATGCTGATTACGCTGACAAAATGAATACCAAGCTGAAGAAGTGGAATGATTTGACGGCAGAGCAGCAAAAGCTTGCGGCCGATGCAATCTCTGCTCATATGTACCGTTCGACACTTGTTCATGAGTTAGGACATAACTTAGGTCTGCGCCATAACTTTATGGGTTCTGTAGACAAAGCTAACTTCTATCAAGAAGAAGAGTTGGAAGATTTAGGTCTAAAGAAAGCACCAGCGTATAGCTCCGTAATGGATTATGCAGGCTCTATTTTTGATGAGCTACCTATCTATGGTAAGTATGATATCGCGGCACTGCGATTTGGTTATGGTCGTGAATTAGAAGCTGTTATTCCTGCCAAGGATGCGGACAGCGAAGCAACGTCTCAATTTATCAGTCTAGCTAAGCTAGATGAGACGCTGCGTAAGGACTTTGATGCGTATCCTCGCGGTACTGTACAGTACATGCGTGATAATGTAGCTAAAGAAGTGGGTGAAGAGAGCAACGCGACACTTAAGCAATATAACTTCTGCACCGATGAGCACACCACTACGTCAGTTATCTGCAACCGTTTCGATGAAGGTACAGATATTAAAGAGCTCACTGAATTCCGTATTCAGCGTTATAAGGATAGCTATGAGACAGCTAACCAACGTAATGATCGTCAAAGCTTCTACCAGTTCCATCAATTCAACTATTTCTTGAACCGTTGGAGCGAGTTCTCACAAATTCGTGATGTCATCGAGAACGTAGAAGAGATCGATTATCTATTCGCGCGTTACCTAGGTGTGAGTAACACTAATGGCCGAGTATTTAGCCAGATTTATGCTAATAGCTGCCCTCGCAATGGTAACTATGATGGCTTGAGTGCAACCTTGAAAAACCTTTGTAGCACCTACGATGCCGCTCTTGTTGCTGCTGACTTCTTCTTGGATGTGCTAGAGCAGCCAGATCAAGTCTGTGAGCTTGAAGAGATCTCTGGTGTACCTGGTGTGCCAAACAGATTCCGTTTTGCGACGTTATCAGATTTGTGGCGTACTTATGGCCCTGCGATGAATGAAAACCGTCCGGTGCCGACGAGCTGCTATGATGAAGAGTTAGTTACGGTTCTTAAGGGCCAAGCGAATGAAATCCAAGTGCGCTCACAAACCCGTGATGGCCGTATGGAAGCCAGCATTCAAGCGAACAACCCTTATCAGAACTCTGTGTCTTCAGTTGATCAGCTAGGTGTGTGGCCTGATAAATTACTTGCTGCACAAATGTTGGTTAAGCGTGATAGTCCATATGTAGCAACTGAGAACTCTAGCTTATCTTTGATTGATATCGATGGTCAGGTAGAGCGCCTATATTCTCACTTGTCTTACTTAAGCGGAAACCCTGGTGCGCGTCAGAAAGTCTTTGTTGATAAAGATGGCAATTATGTTGAGACCAAAGAGCGCTATATGCCTTCTTTAGGGAAGCACATTGACAATGCGCCTCAATATCTATGGCCAATGAAGCGTTTCTTCCAGCTCACTCCTGGTGATGAACTGAACTACTGGTTCGATCCTAGCCAGCCTGATACGCCGACACCATATTTTGCAGCATTGCTGAAAAACCTAGTGGTGCACGCTCGTGCGGCTGAGTATGGCTTGACCGATAATGCTCAAGGTTTAGTTGATGGCATTAGTTTACGCACCGCAGGTCCATTTGTGGACTTAAATGATGGTATTCCTTTCTCTTGGAAAGCGAGAAACTATGTTGCGACTAGACGTAACTCTTTAGCGCAAGCTATGGCAACCCGTGCCCTTTATACTCCTGAGCAATTAACCATGGTTGAGAAACTAGGTAAGGCGCCATATCGTGTACGTAATGCAATCTCAGTATTTAAAGATACCCGTGATGTGCATGAAGCTCGTTTGATTGCGGTAGGTGATAAAGACGTACTTGATCTATTTGCTAACACCACTGGTTTTGCTCGATTCTTTGTCTTTAGAAATGAGTTTAAAAAGTACACGGATGAAGATACTGGCGAAACTTGTCTACGTTTAGAAGTAGATGGGGAAACTGAAGCTCAACGCTTAGACCGCAAGTGTACGCCTCAGAAGAACCTAGAAGTAGCATTGACTCAATCGTTTGATAAGTTCGATGAAGAAGACTTGCCTGCACTGAAGAATTTGGCGCAGATTTATGGTGATGCAGTAACATCTAATAATCGAATCAGTTCATATGCGAAGCATAAAGAGCTATATGATTATGACCCAGCTGTATTGCGTCTATGGTCTTCAAACAAGTATGTTGAATTCCGTCGTGCATTCCAGCAATTACCTACATACTCGGGTTCATAATTGTTGAACTGAGCAGATAGGCCAATTTAACTTAAGCGGTTAAATTAAATAAAAGCCGAGTAGTTACGCTACTCGGCTTTTTATTATGTGTAATACCTGTTGAGTTGCTCTTTGCTGCTAATACTCGATTATGGCTTTATCTGATATGTCGTAAGCAAATGCTAACCAATAAAAAAGCCGCTTCTCAGCGGCTTTTTAAATGAATGTTTTTTAAGCCTTATTAAGACTTAGCACGCTTCATCGCAGTAAAGAACTCATCGTTTGTCTTAGTCATAGCTAGTTTATCGATTAGGAATTCCATGCCGCTCACCTCATCCATAGGGTTAAGGATCTTGCGTAGAATCCACATCTTCTGTAGCTCATCTGGCGTGGTAAGCTTCTCTTCACGACGGGTACCAGAGCGGTTAAAGTCGATAGCAGGGAAGACACGTTTTTCAGCAGCTTTACGAGAAAGGTGAAGCTCTTGGTTACCCGTACCTTTAAACTCTTCGTAGATAACCTCATCCATCTTAGAGCCAGTTTCTACTAGCGCTGTAGCGATAATGGTTAAGCTACCGCCGTTTTCGATATTACGTGCAGCACCGAAGAAGCGCTTTGGACGATGCAGTGCGTTCGCATCTACACCACCGGTTAACACTTTACCCGATGATGGAATCACAGTGTTATAAGCTCGTGCTAGGCGGGTAATAGAGTCTAGTAGAATAACGACGTCTTTCTTGTGCTCAACTAGACGCTTAGCCTTCTCAATCACCATCTCTGCAACTTGTACGTGACGGCTTGCTGGCTCATCAAAGGTCGAAGCGATTACTTCGCCTTTTACCATGCGCTGCATTTCTGTCACTTCCTCAGGACGCTCGTCGATCAGCAGAACCATAAGCACAACTTCTGGGTTGTTATAGGTAATGCTCTGCGCCATGTTTTGTAGCAGTAGTGTTTTACCTGCTTTTGGTGGTGCAACAATCAAACCACGTTGGCCTTTACCGATTGGCGAACAAAGATCGAGAATACGTGAAGTAATATCTTCGGTAGAACCGTTACCACGCTCCATGCGTAATCTGTCTTCTGCATGCAGTGGCGTTAGGTTTTCAAATAGAATCTTATTGCGTGAGTTTTCAGGCTTGTCAAAGTTGACTTCAGCCACTTTTAATAGCGCAAAATAACGCTCACCTTCTTTAGGCGGGCGAATCTTACCAAAAATGGTATCACCAGTACGCATGTTGAAGCGGCGAATTTGGCTAGGTGATACATAGATATCATCAGGGCCTGCTAGGTATGAGCCGTCTGCACTACGTAGAAAGCCAAAGCCATCTTGTAGAATTTCGAGTACACCGCCGCCGAAGATATCTTCACCGCTCTTGGCGTGGGCTTTTAGGATAGAGAAAATGATGTCCTGCTTACGTGCGCGGGCCATATTTTCAAGCTTCATACTTTCGGCTAGAGAGACTAAGTCTGAAATCGACTTATTTTTTAATTCTGATAAATTCATCTTGGTGGGTCTTGTTTTACGCGACAAAGTTGACTGCGTTCAATCAGTAAAGCTCTTTATATAGGGGTTTTAGATCGAACAGCGTGAAGTGGTTGTTTGAAAAATCTGGTTATTAAAGTAGCACTAACTTTGCGGGGCGTCCAGAGATTTAGCGGCTCTCAGCACAAATTTATCGATAACCTGTGCCGAGAATCACTGATTGCAGCTAAATTGCGCTAAATTTAGCTTATTTTGACTCACTTAAGTTTAGATTTGTGCGTCAATGAACTCTTTTAATTGAGTCTTAGATAGTGCTCCAACTTTGGTAGCAACTAGCTCACCGCCTTTAAACATCAGCAATGTAGGGATACCACGTACACCATACTTACCAGGCGATACTGTGTTTTGGTCAACGTTCAGCTTAGCGATAGTCACTTTACCTGCGTACTCTTCAGCAACGTCGTCTAGAATTGGGGCGATCATTTTACATGGTCCGCACCATTCTGCCCAAAAATCAACAATAACAGGCTGTTCAGATTTTAGTACGTCGTTTTCAAAGCTGTCATCGCTTAGGTATACAATTTTATCGCTCATGATGTTCTCCGTTTGTTTGCCATCTCTGGTTTGTTAATGGCTTAACCTGTATATTGGGACGGTATTTTGGCTTTTCAAGCCATAGTGTTTATATTGTCGCTATTTCAAACGATTGAGTATCTTATTGCAACCCTAACTGGTATGCTTCCGCTATGAGCGAAACACATTTATCTAAACAGAAATTTGCTGATCTACCTCTTCGTCCTGAGGTTATCCAAGCACTTAACGAGAACGGTTTTGAATATTGCACGCCAATTCAGGCGCTATCACTACCGGTTTTACTTAAAACAAAAGATATTGCAGGTCAGGCGCAAACCGGTACGGGTAAAACCCTTGCCTTCCTGACGGCGACTTTTAATCACCTATTATCTACACCTGCTACAGAAAATAGAGCGGTGAATCAGCCTAGAGCCATAGTGATGGCCCCTACGCGAGAGTTAGCGATTCAGATCGCTAAGGATGCCCGTCTATTATCGAAGCACACAGGCCTTAAAGTTGGCATAGTGTATGGTGGTGAGAGCTATGAGGTTCAGCGTAAGGTACTGGACAAAGGTGTAGATATTCTTATTGGTACCACTGGCCGTATTATCGATTATGTACGTCAAGGTGTAATTAACCTGAGTGGTATTCAAGCTGTTGTATTAGATGAAGCCGATCGTATGTTCGATCTTGGTTTCATTAAAGATATCCGCTTCCTATTTAGACGCATGCCCGAAGCCAAAGACAGATTAAATATGCTGTTTTCGGCCACGCTGTCGATGAAGGTACAGGAGCTCGCCTATGATCATATGAATGATCCTGAAAAGGTGGTGATTGCTCCAGAAGAGAAGACCTCTAAAAACATTAAAGAAGAGATTTTCTACCCTTCTCAAGAAGATAAGATGCGTTTATTGCTGACGCTGATAGAGGAAGATTGGCCTGAAAAAGCCATTGTCTTTGCTAATACTAAGCATAGCTGTGAGAACCTTTGGGCTTGGCTTGAAGGTGACGGCCATAGAGTGGGCTTACTGACTGGTGATGTGCCGCAAAAGAAGCGTTTGCGCATTCTAGAGAAATTCACCAAGGGTGAGCTAGACATTCTTGTGGCCACTGATGTAGCAGCACGAGGTTTGCATATCTCGGATGTTTCTCATGTCTATAACTATGATCTTCCCGATGACTGTGAAGATTATGTGCACCGTATTGGCCGCACAGGCCGCGCGGGGCAAAAAGGCAGCTCAGTCAGTTTTGCCTGTGAAGAGTATGCTTTGAACCTCCCTGCAATTGAAGAGTATATCGAGCACTCTATTCCTGTGACTAACTATGATAGGGATGCGCTGCTGGATGATATTCCAAAGCCTGTGAAGATCCATCGCAAACACGCTAATAATCGCAATATGCGTGAGCGTAGCGGCAGCGGACGCCCTCATGGTGCTCATCGCAGTGGTGGAACTGGGCGTACTGGCCATCGTCACGATAGAACCCGCAGACATTCATAATGACAACGCCTGTATTTGCCGCCATCACGTTAGGTTCTAACAGCTTCAATATGCTGGTGGCACGGCGGGCGTTTGACTCTACAGAGACCGCTGAATCTATTGAAATCGTCGCTAAATACAAGCGAAAAGTGCGCCTAGCTGAGGGGATTCAAGCCGATGGCAGCCTAAGTCAAGAGGTGATGGCGCGAGGACTCGATTGCTTGGCGATGTTTGCTGAGAAACTGGAGTATGAGCAAGTCTCGCCTAAGCTAGTTGCAGTGATTGCGACCGCGACCTTAAGAAGTATCTCTAACGCAGATGAGTTCTGCCAAAAAGCCCTGCCTATTTTAGGTCAGCCTATTCAGGTTATTTCTGGCTTAGAAGAAGCTGAGTTTATTTATCAGGGAATGGCTGCCACTACGCCGGGCGATACAAGTCGCTTAGTGATAGATATAGGTGGAGCCAGCACCGAATTTATTGTCGGTGAAGCAGATAAGGTGCTGTTTAAAACCAGCCTTGCTATGGGCAGCGTGACTTTTAATAATCAATTTTTTGTGGAACGACCCTATCAGTCAAGTGCCTTTGATATGGCGACTGAGCATGTTGCAAAGCAGTTAGCCGAGCATAAGCAAACCTTATTGAGTTTGGACTGGCAAAGCGCGGTAGGAGCATCGGGTGCCGTACAGTCTGTGATTGAAGTGTTAGCAGCTCAACATGGTGGCGCTCTGTTTGAGCTGGTAGTCACTTTGGACTCCCTTTATAACCTCAAGGCTCAGGTGCTTGGCTCAAGTTGCCCTGACCTGAGTGATATCCATGGATTGAATGTGGAGCGTGCGCCTACCTTTGCATCTGGAGTGGCAATTCTAATTGCGTTATTTGAGCTGCTCAATATTCCTTATTTAGCTTTGTCAGGCGGAGCCTTAAGAGAGGGCGTATTGACTATGCTAGCCAATCGAGTCACTGATTAGCTAGACTTGTTTTTAAAATCAAAAAGGCCGCAATAGCGGCCTTTTTATTGGAATTTGCTACTTGGCAAGTATTTGGGCGAGATCTTTTTCTAACGATTGAGTTGGACGCTCAACGATACGGCCAATCTCTTTACCATCTTGTTCAACGATGAAAGTAGGAATACGCTGAAAATCGTAGTTAGCAGCAAGTCCCTGTGGATCTTTCTTATCTCTATCAACACCGATAAATTGGATACTGATATTAGGGTTGTTCACCTCTTCCATGATACGGATGAATCTTGGGGTTTCCCTATGACAATCAGGGCACCAAGTGCCTATGATCACGGTTATCTTAGTCGGCGTAGTTAGTGCTTTGAGTGGCGCGATAGCTTGGCTATCGACTTGGTAAGTTTTGTAGCCATCGCTGAACTCTGGAAGCTCTGTGACTAGCTTTTGTGCCTGAACATCACCCGTTAAAATCACTTCTTGTTTCTCCTCACTACAGGTTGCGATAAAGCCTTCCTGTTGCTTCTCAAACCCACAGCCACTATCTGCTAATGCTTGGCAACTAAAAAAGAGTGCTGTGGTGGTTAATAAGGCTTTAATGTTTCTACCCATGTTCATCTCTCCGAGAATAAGAATCTATTTCGATATAAACATCTAACTCTCTTTGATAGAAGGGGCAAAGTATGCGCATGTTAACAAGATCACCTTATTGGCGTCATTATTTTAGGGTATAAAAAAGCACCGCGAATAATCGGTGCTTTTTTGAACCCTGCTGCGGTTTATAGCTGAGGTTAGTTATTCTCTTTTAACCACTGAGCTGCACGTTTAGCAAAGTAAGTCAGAATGCCATCGGCGCCAGCTCGCTTAAAGCAGAGCAAGGATTCCATCACAATCGCCTTCTCTGCTAACCAGCCGTTTTCAATTGCCGCCATATGCATGGCGTACTCGCCACTGACCTGATAAGCAAAAGTCGGTACTGCTAGCTCTGTCTTAACGCGATGAACAACATCTAGGTATGGCATGCCAGGTTTTACCATGACCATATCTGCGCCTTCTTGAATGTCTAAAGCCACTTCATGAAGCGCTTCATCGGAGTTGGCAGGATCTTGCTGATAGCTGTGCTTGTTGCCACCTTTTAGGTTGCCTGCAGAGCCTACCGCATCACGGAATGGGCCATAGTAGTTAGAAGAGTATTTCGCTGAGTAGGCCATGATTTGCGTATTCACATGACCAGCTTCTTCTAACGCTTGACGAATGGCGCCAATACGACCATCCATCATATCAGATGGCGCAACAATATCGGCACCAGCTTCGGCGTGAGATAGCGCCTGCTTAACGAGTACTTCAGTGGTGATATCGTTAAGAATATAACCAGTATCATCGATAATGCCGTCTTGACCATGGGTAGTGAATGGGTCGAGGGCGACATCTGTCATCACACCTAACTCTGGGAATTCGCGTTTAAGAGCACGTACTGCACGCTGAGCAAGACCATCTGGATTATAGGCTTCTTCGGCTTGTAATGATTTGGCTTCACTTGGGGTTACAGGGAAGAGGGCGATTAATGGAATCCCTAACTTAACCAGCTCTTCCGCTTCTTTTAGTAATAAATCGATAGAGTAGCGCTCAATGCCTGGCATAGATGCGACTTGTTCGGTGCGATTATTACCTTCAAGTACAAACATAGGGTAGATAAGATCGTTAACCGACAGTTGGTTTTCTGCCATTAAGCGACGGCTAAACTCATGTTTGCGCATGCGGCGCATTCTACGCTGAGGGAAGGCACTAGTAATGATATTCACATTCGGCTCCTGATTTATTATATGGCACTTTGCTGTGCAGAATCTGTTGGTAGTGAGCGGCAGACTCGGTTTCGCCCCTCATTCTTAGCACGATAGAGGGCTTTATCTGCCTGCTCGACAATGGTTCTTGTATGGCTATCGTCTCGGATTATTTCAGAGCTGACCCCTATACTAATTGTTAGGGGAATGGCTGTTTCTTCCCATTCAATGGTTAAGGCAAAAACAGCTTGGCGTATGGTTTCTGCAACCTTAGCCGCGCCTTCAATATCCGTATTGGGGAGAATGATAGCAAACTCTTCACCCCCATAACGTGACACGAGATCAGAAGGGCGCTTAAGATTTTGCTTTAATACTGAACCTATCATGCGCAGGGCTTCATCTCCTGCAAGATGACCAAACCTATCGTTAATATCTTTAAACTTATCGATATCCAACATTAATACAGAGATAGGTGTTTGCTGACGACGACTGATACGTCCCTCGGCTTGTAAGCGTTTATCAAAGGCCTCGCGATTTTTAACCCCTGTGAGACTATCAATGGTTGATTGCTCTTTGAGCTTTTGATTGGCTTCATTGAGTTCTCGCAGAGTGACTTCAAGCTCCCAAGTCCTTTCCTGAACCATTTGCTCAAGTTTTTCATTGCTTTCATTCTCTAGCCTAAGTGCTTCTTCCTTTGCTTGGCGCGCTCTGTCAGCTTGCTTAAGGGCTTCTTCTTGAATTTTAAGTTTTGTCTTGCGCTCTTCGTTATAGCGAATCCCTAATACTGCTGCCATAAACACCACTTCGCAGCTTAAGCCGACCATCATAGGCGTATGGGCATAGATATCGAGTTGTATTAGATCTAAGAACATTAATGATGAAATTGATGCCCCGACCAAGGTGCAGGTCCAAGCTATAACGTAAAGGCGTGCTAGGCGATTTTTTCTATAGGCTTGTATTAGACCTATCCCCATAAGCACTAAACAGACGCTGAGAACGGCAACAAAGTTGATTTTCAGTAACAGCGGAAATGCTATAAAGGGTGATATCAAGAGCAGTGATAGTGACCCTACTGCGATATAGCGGCATGTTCTTAACATGGGTATGCTTTGATACTTTAGCAACAGGACCTTTTCGGTAAATAATGCTGCAAAGGCAATACCGAGTGGAGAGACTAAAGGCACTATCATTGATTGTGCAGTTGGCCAATCAGGCCATAAATAACGATAGGCAAAGCCGGTTACTGTTGCCATCAATAGTGTTAGGCAAATGACATAACCTGAATAATAGAAGTAACTAAATGAGCGTGTCAGCAGGGCGATAAAAAGCGTAAACAATGAGATGGCCATAAGGACACCCAGCTGTATACCGTGGAGAAAGGAGCTTTCCCCTTGAGTATAAATCACATGGTTAGCATCATCTAAGGTCAGCGGAATATGGGTGTAGCCACTGGTCTTAAGCCTGATATAAAAGGTGTGTAAATCACCTTGATTTAATGAGATGGGATAAAGAAAGTGATTACTGATAATGGGGCGTTGATCGAACCTTAGACGATCTCCTAGAAGCGTTTTTTTTAGCTGGTAACCATTGATTAGATGGATGATCTCAAGCTCATCGATAGAGGGATTATTTAAAGAGAGGATGAGGTTTCTATGCCGACTATTGCTACGCAAACTAAAGGTTAACCAAATATTAAGGTCGTCAATTTTCTTCTGGTTAATTTTACTGGGATCTTGCCAGTGATTTTCGTTTACTGATTTGAGCTGAGCTAAGTTGGTTATGCCCTGAGCTGGTACCATTAAACTGTGTGTT
Organism: uncultured Shewanella sp.; assembly: GCA_947503555.1. Lineage (GTDB taxonomy): Bacteria > Pseudomonadota > Gammaproteobacteria > Enterobacterales > Shewanellaceae > Shewanella. Next base: position 108,573 of record CANNEE010000012.1, on the reverse strand, counting down.
AAAGGATTAATCGACTGATGATGGTGATCGAGTTCTATGATGTTTGGCTCTGCAGCATGGGCGAATACGCTTAGCCAAGTAAGCAGTATAACAGTTAGTAGTGCTCTCATAGTTTGCCGGCCAGATTAAAGAATTCCACACTATTGTGGTAAGCATGCTTAGCAAATTCATCGCTATCTTGGTGGCGAAACTTAGCAACCTCTTGAGCTATGTAGGGTAGGTATTGAGGCTTATTCTTATTGGATTTAGGCTTTGGCCGCATGCTTCTGGGAAGCAGATATGGGCTATCAGTCTCTATCATAATTCGGTTATTGGGGATCAGTGGTACTAAGTCCGCAAGCTCGGTTCCTCGTCTTTCATCACAGACCCAGCCCGTAATTCCTATATGTAAATCGAGTTCAAGATAGGCTTCCAGTGATGCTTGGTTACCGGTAAAACAATGCAGTAGCGCACCAGGTAACGCATTTCGATATTCTTTTAAAATAGCGATAAAATCTTCGCTAGCATCCCGTTCATGCATTAACACTGGGCGATTTAGTTTTGCTGCTAAGGCCAATTGTGCAGCAAAGGCTTCTCTTTGTTTGGGGCGTGGTGAAAAATCTCGGTTGTAATCTAGGCCACACTCACCAATGGCAACGACTTGTGGAGCTTGGCTTAGTTCGATAAGCGTTTCGCTACTGGTTTCATTCCAGCTACTGGCGTGGTGAGGATGAACTCCTGAAGTGCAAAATAGCTGTTGCGGATAAGATTGGCAAAGTGCTATTGCCTGTTGGCTCTCATCAAGGTCACTGCCAATGACGATTAATGGCGAGACATTCGCCTCAGTGGCGTCCGAGATAATAGAGTCGAGATCTTTTTCGAGTGCGCTGCCAACTAAGTTGACAGCGATGTCTATGTAGCTGGGCATTATTTTAGTCGTTTCACCCTAATTTTAGCATTACGATCATCACTGCCTAAAATGAATGAGCCTAAAGCTGCTTTTTCTATATATACCTTGTTGCCTTTTTTCGCTTTATAGCGACTAGGCTCAGCTTGTTTCCAGACTTGGCCATTAGTGAAGTAAAAGGTGAGCATGCCACGAGCATTCTTTTTCACCTTACTGATTTCAAGATAGATTTTTTCAACTTCGTTTTCAGGAGCTTTATATTGAATACCAAAGTCTTCAACCTGCTCAGCAACAGGTACGACATTGGTTGGCTCCGTGACGGTGCTAGTAGCAGTGACGCTAGATTCGACAATTTTAGGTGTACTGGATGAAGGCTTATTGTGGGCCACTGATGGTGATTTAGCAGCTTTATGATTGGCAACTTTTGATGCTATTTTATCATAGCAAACAAGACGTTCATTACTATTTTCTACTTTGGCACACTGAGTTATAGCTTGTTCAATGCCAGCATGAGCTGATAGTGATAGGCTCAGTAAGGCAATTACCCCAATAAAACGCATTTTATTATTCCTTTTCGTTAGTCCGGTCAATCCTTTGACCGAAGTTTGGGTTCAGTCTAATTGCCGGATTCTTCTTGTTGGTCTTTTTCTTCGTCTAAGTCTTCTTGCTCTTCTTCGTCGTCCTTTTTACTGTAAAAACGAGCAGCGAGCAAGCCACCTTCAAACAATACCAGCATAGGTACAGCAAGCATAGTCTGAGAGATAATATCCGGTGGTGTCAGCAGCATGCCGATAACGAAGGCGCCAACAACAATATAAGGGCGCTTAGTTTTCAGATCTTCAACATTAGTTACACCGCCCCAACAAAGCAACACAACGGCGACAGGAATCTCAAAGGCAAGACCAAAAGCGAAGAACAGCTTGAGGATAAAGCTTAAATAGCTGCTGATATCTGTTGCGACTTCAACGCCTTCCGGTGCGACACTGGCAAAGAAGCCAAAGACCACGGGGAACACCACGTAGTAAGAGAAAGCGATACCGAGATAGAAGAGCATAGTACTACTGAAAAGTAGCGGAGTAATGAGTCTCTTCTCGTGCTTATAGAGTCCTGGTGCTACAAAGGACCACACCTGATATAACACATAGGGAATAGCGATAAAAAAGGCTAACACCAAGGTGAGTTTAAAAGGTGCAAAAAATGGCGCTGCAACATCTGTTGCAATCATGCTACCTGACTCAGGCAGAGCCTGCATTAGGGGCGTGGCCATGTAGTGATAAATATCGTTGGCCCAGTAGACCATACAAATAAATACCAAAAGCACACTGGCAATGGCTTTAAGCAACTTGGTTCGTAGTTCGAGCAAGTGGCTAATTAACGGCTGCTGTTGCGACATGGACTATCCGTTAGATTTGTCAGATTGCGCAGGCTCTTTGTCTGTATCACTTGTCTTAGGTGTGGATTCCGGCGCAGGGCTAGCGCTAGGCGTCGGTTCTTCTACCTGATAGGGGCGATTGACGGATTGAGCCGCTTCTTTTAATTGATTGATTGAATCTTGTAACTCAGGAGAAATATTGGCTAAGCCTTTGCTTTCTGCTTTTTTCAAATCAGAATGCAGCTCTTCAATTTTCAATTCTTGTTCAAGTTCATCTTTTACTGAGTTGGCCATACGCTTCATGGCGCGGATCCAACCTGTGATTGAGCGTACTGCAGTCGGGAGTCTTTCGGGGCCTAATACCACAAGCCCCAAAATACCGATCAACAGTAACTCCATCATGCCGATACCGTCGAACATAAGGAATTACGCCTGTTCTTTATCCTTAGACTCAGCTTTGTCTTCAGCTTTCTCTGCTGTTTTTTCAGCTGCATTCTTTTCTTCTAGAGCTTTTTTGTCTTCATCAGACATGGCATTTTTGAAGCCTTTAACTGCTCCGCCTAAATCGCCGCCGAGTGAACGCAATTTCTTAGTGCCGAAAAGTAATACGACGATTAAAGCAATGATAAGAAGTTGCCAAATACTAATGCCACCCATTTAGGTATCCTCATAGTTTATGTATTGGTTCTATTATGAACCTTTGATTAATTAGTGCTAGCTAAAATTTGCGATTCTTTGGCCTAGATCTCCACCCGAGTAGCCAAAGAACGGCGCCAAAACCGACACAAGCATAGGAGGCCCATAGTGTATCGTTTTGGCTGAATATTATCGTGCCACAGATCAACAAAACGGCAGATGTGATAAGCAGATAATTGCTTTTGTGGGCCTGATTTTGACGTTTGATATATCTATCCAACATCTGTTGCTGTCCACCGAGCAATTTTCGACCGAGTTTCAGGTTGTCATACACTAACTCTGGCAACTCAGGTAGCTTATCTGTCCAATAAGGGATCTCTTTTTTTGCTTTGTTGAACATGGCACTTGGGCCAACTTGCTCTGCCATCCAACTTTCTAAAAATGGTTTGGCAGTTTGCCACAGGTCTAGCTGTGGATAGAGTTGACGACCTAGGCCTTCAATATAGAGCAAGGTTTTTTCTAACAGAACCAGTTGTGGCTGCACCACTATGTCAAATTGGCGCGCAGTTCTAAATAGCTCTAACAACACATGACCAAAGGAGATTTCATCCAATGGCTTATTAAACATAGGCTCACAAACCACTTTGACCGCTTGTTCAAAGGCGAGAACATCGGTCTCAGCCGATACCCAACCAGACTCGATATAGAGCTGAGCAATTCTGTGATAGTCGCGGTTGAAAAAGGCTAAGAAGTTTTCCGCAAGATAGCGCTTATCGACTTCGCTCAGCGTACCCATGATGCCGCAATCTAGGCCGATATAATGGGGGTTGTCAGGGTTTTCCCGTGAGATAAAGATGTTGCCTGGATGCATGTCGGCATGGAAGAAGTTATCTCTAAAGACCTGAGTGAAGAAGAGCTCGACACCACGCTCGGCCAACAATTTAAGGTTAGTTCCCTGAGCATTAAGCGCGTCAATATCCGACACTGGAATGCCTTCTATACGCTCCATCACCATTAGACGCTCAAAACACAACTCTTCATAGGTATAGGGAATATATAAGGCGTCTGAATCGAGAAAGTTATTTCTCAGCTTAGTGGCATTAAGGGCTTCAAGTTTAAGGTTAAGCTCACCCATAATGGTTAAGCGGTAATCTTGGACCACTTCGGCGGGGCGTAGACGATTACCATGACCAAGCAGGTTTTCTAGTAGTTGGGCACATTGAGCCATCAGTTGCAGATCGGCAGTCACTTGCTTTTCTACGTTAGGGCGCAGCACTTTAAGGACTACGGGCTTGCCATCGGCTTTTAAGGTCGCCGTGTGCACCTGAGAGATAGATGCCGAGGCTAACGGTTCAGGGTCAAAATCATCAAACAGTGAATCGATAGGAGCGTTGAGTTCAGCTTCTATGGCGGCGATTGCTTGGGCTGAGCAAAATGGCGGAACTCTGTCTTGCAACATCGCAAGTTCTTCGGCCCATTCGTCACTTAACAGATCGCGTCTGGTCGAAAGCATCTGGCCAAACTTGATATAGACAGGCCCAAGCTCCTGCATCGCTAATTTGAGGCGCTCACCACTAGGTGTGTTTTTATGCTTGTTGCGGATCCAAAATAGTGAACTGCGGACCAGCTTAAAATACCAAGGAGTCAGTTTTTTGGGCAGGGATTCATCGAGACCGTATTCCAATGCTGTCTTGATGACTTGATATCCTCGTTTGAGGCTGGCTACCTTCATGGTAAAACTTTGTCCTTTAGTTCAGTAATTTTTTGTTCTAATGCTAGGGCATCTTGCTCTAGTTCTGCGATCTGATCGCTATGGTAAATAAACTCTATCTTTGAAGGAGCCAGTTTGTACTCTTCCACGGCCAACTGCTCTAGATGAGACAAACTTTTAGTGGCAACCTGCTTAGCTCCTTGGAATAACAGGCTAGCAGAGTTTTGCAACAGATGGGTTGGGCCATCGCCAATATAGCGAGACATAGGCTCAGCAAAGTCGAACTGAGTATGTTGCAGATAGTGGCTAAAACTCTGTAGTAGCGCCAATTCGCCTTCAAGCTTGAGCTTATCTTGCTTGATCAGCTCTGTGAGGTTAGCGCCTTCGCTGAGCAGGTAGAGTGTGGTGGCATCGGCTTCAACCTTAACATCCACATCACCCTCATAATGGCTTAACACTTGAATTTGTTTGGCAAAGACGAGGTAAAGCGGCCAGCTGAGTTGAGTTAACTCTATGCAAAATACCTTGCCATGGAGTTGCCTGAGTTTGGCGTACTCAGCTGGAGACTGGCTTTGCAGCTTGGCAAAAGCAGTCTCAATTGCGGCGCAGCTTAAAAGTGCTAGCTGGTTTGGCTGCATTAGAACTTATAGCCACGGTGAAGGGCTACCACACCGTCTGTCATATTGGTGTAGTCCACCTGTTCAAAGCCAGCATCAGACATCATCTGCTTTAGGGTGTCTTGATCTGGATGCATACGAATCGATTCGGCTAGATACTCATAGCTGTCTGCATCTTGAGTAATCAACTGACCCATCTTAGGTAGTACCTTGAAGCTATAAGCATCATAGACTTTGCGCATTAATTCATGTTGCGGCTTAGAGAACTCAAGCACGAGCAGTTTACCGCCAGGCTTAAGAACGCGATTCATTGACCTTAAGGCTGCATCTTTATCGGTCACATTACGTAGGCCAAAGGCGATGGTAATGATATCGAAGTGATTGTCTGGGAAAGGCAGAGCTTCAGCATTGGCTTGAACATAGTTCACATTGCCGACAATGCCTTTGTCTCTAAGTTTAGTACGGCCCACTTTCAGCATGGAATCGTTGATATCTGCTAGTACCACTTCGCCTTTGTCGCCGACTAGGTGAGAGAACTTAGCAGTAAGATCGCCAGTACCGCCTGCAAGGTCGAGTACCTTCATACCAGGGCGAGCGCCTGCGGTTTCGATGGTGAAGCGCTTCCAGACTCTATGAATGCCAAAAGACATCACATCATTCATGATGTCATATTTCGCTGCGACAGAATGAAAAACGTCTGCAACCAGATCGGCTTTCTTTTCGCTCTCTACCGTTTTATAACCAAAATGGGTACTGTTTTGGGTTGCATCTGACATTAGGTTTGTTTCCTGTCATTTCTAAATTACTAGCTTGGAGTGTATTCCATCGCTAGTGTTTGCTGAATCTTTGATCTACTAGTCTGTGACCGAGCTAATAAATTGGCACACAGGTGAAGAAAGTTTGTAATTTTTCAGCCTGAATTAAAAGAGCCAGCATTAGACCATAATATCAGCATTTGGTGAATAGCTTATCGCCCTTGCTAGGCAAGATTTAGTCGCGCCTTTATGATTTATCCATCGAGCCGGCCTTGAATATAGGAAAGCATTAATTCGGCGCAGGATTGGCCTACCTCTTTATTACCTGCATCGACTCCAGCTTCATGGCAGCTTGGGGCGCCTTCTGCGAGGTGCAGATAACTACAATTGCAGCTATGGGCGAGATGATAAACATAAGTGCAAGCGTCCACTAAAGGAATCCCTGCGCAGGTAGAAGCACTACTTGGCATTTTATAGATGGCATCGAGATCTAGCTCTAAGCCTAAGGGCAAGCCGGTGGCATCAACATCTGCGGCAATTTGTTTAAGCGCTGTATCTAGGCTAAGACGTTTACGGAACCAGATATCCTGTAGGCTATGCCAACTGCCACCAAAAGCTTCGAGCTGAGCAAGGCTTGCTTCGCTGTTTTTCTGCTCATGGAGTCCGAGAATATGATAAAAGCTCAAGCTGCCATTGGCAGCTGCATAGCTAAAACCATTGCCGCTGTGGCGGCCTTCTCTCGGTCTAAAGTCACAATGGGGGTCGAGATTGACCGCTGCCATAGGTCGTCCTTTGGCTTGCTTACTGGCGCACAGCAAACCAAAAGCATTGTTATGACCGCCACCAATCACGATGGGCTCGAGCCCCGCTTCAATGATAGGTGTTATGAGTGCTATGACGCGATTGTCCAGTTTGGCGACGTTTTGCCTTAGCTGCTCTTCATTGGCTGAGGCGGGCAATTGCAGGTCGTGGCAGTCTAGATCTCCAATTAGCAGACACTCTTCACCTGATAAAAAGCGATTGGACTGCATATTAAGTAGCTGTTTAAGACTGGCTTCTAGGGCGTTTAATGCGCCCCCACGACCGAGATTGCCTCTGGGACCAATATCTTCACTAATACCGACTATGGCAAACTTGGCGCCTTTATCTTGAGCCTGTTGCAGCGCTAAGTGATAGGGAAGCTGCGTATCGAGTAGAAGGGCTTTTTCTCCCAGTTTAGTCTCGCCCTTACGTTGGCTAACAAGTGAATCAAGTTGGGCTTGGGTAATGGGCTGAAGGTTTTCTGGTGTTCTACTCATAATATGCTGCTTACATAGGCTAATTCTCGGCGGCTATTTTGACTTAACTTGATAGGTAAAATCAAAAAAGCCAGCTAGGCTGGCTTTTTAAAAGATGACAATGACGAGATCATTAGTCTATATCCAGTGGCTCGGGAGAAAGGATAATGCCAGTATTGTCGGCATAGACATGGTCATCTGGCAAGAAGGTGACACCGCCGAAGTTAACCGGAATATCGGATTCGCCTACTGCTTGATTGTCAGCGCCAACAGGTATAGATGCCATGGCTTGAATACCAATATCTAGCTCTTCAAGTGCATCGACATCCCGTACTGAGCCATAAACAATAATGCCTTCCCAGTTGTTACTAACTGCCAATTCTGCAGTTTCTGCATCAATAAGTGCTCTGCGTAGCGAGCCACCACCATCGACAAGTAAAACTCGACCTTCGCCCTCTTGTTGTAGGGTTTCGGTAATTAAACCATTGTCTTCAAAACATTTAACAGTGCTAATAGCACCACCAAATGAACTACAACCACCATAGTTACTGAACATGGGCTCAACAACATCTACAACATCTAAATACATGTCGCAAAGTTCTGAGGTGTTGTATTCCATAGCGAGTCTCCTATTGATAAACATCTGGATAACTGGACGTATTTTAACGGATTAATGCCAGTATATAAGGGATTCTTAAAAAGAAAAGCGTTATCAATCACGCTATAGCGTATCCCTTGCTTTGTCGACTATTCGTAGTAATGTTTTGACAGTTTTGGCTAATAACTAAACAAACTTTGAACTGGGTCATTATATTACGTATTTTTATTACACCTTGGTCACAGCTTTTGGTAGCATAGCCTCAGATTCAATTTAACTTAACTTTAAATTGCTTTAGGGGCAGGGATCCCTCATTTAAGCTTATGGATGGCAGAGGGCCTCAAGAGGTGCCTTATGGAAGGTTTAGATATTGTAGAAATCATTGGTTATATGGCGTCAGTCATGGTTGCTATCTCACTAATGATGAAAAACATTGTTTGGTTGCGTTGCATTAACTTTATTGGTTGTTCATTGTTCGTCATCTATGGCGCATCGATTTCAGCATGGCCTGTAGCAGGAATGAACGCCTTTGTTGCTTGTATCAACATTTATCACTTGATCAAGCTAGCGCGCAGCAAGTCTGAGACTCCTGAAGCAGAAGCCGCTTAATCGGCTTATCTGTCATAAAAGTTTAGGCTAGGTGTCACCTCGCCGTCATAGCTAAATTTTAGGCTTCTGGTTATCGCTAACCGGGAGCCTTTTTTATGTTTGAACCTCTATTAAAGTTCGACAATCAAGCTTTTCTCTACTGCGTTAATTTTGGGCGTGACCACGGCTTAAGCCCTTTGGCCAAGCGAATATCTAAACTAGGTGATGGTCCAAGCTATTTATATATCACCGCCTTTATTATGCTACTAAGCGATTCAGGCCAAGTTTTTTTTAACCTCTTGCTGGTGGCCTTTGCCATTGAGCTTCCCCTCTATTTTGTACTAAAAAATAGCATCAGACGTGTACGTCCCTGTCATGGCACTCTTGGTGTAGTGAGTCATTTCGAACCCTCGGATAAGTTTAGCTTGCCATCGGGCCATACCGCAGCCGCCTTTGTGTTTGCGACCTGTGTGCTACTGTTGTTTCCCCCATTGGTTTATTTAGCCCTGTCTTTCGCGCTTGGCGTCGGCCTATCTCGCATTGTTCTGGGCGTGCATTTTCCATTAGATATTGTCGCTGGCATGGTGCTAGGCATTGTTAGTGCCTTGATGGCACAAGCTTGGGTATTGGCTTAATCCACTCAACTTCAGAGGCGCTCAATGAAAATACTCTATGGTATACAGGGCACAGGTAACGGTCATTTAAATCGCGCTAGATTAATGGCTAAAGCGCTGCAAGTTTGTGGTGTCGAGGTTGATTTTTTCTTCTCTGGTCGCGCGAGCGATGCCTTTTTTGATATGCAATGTTTCGGTCAGTATCGTGTCATGCCTGGGCTGAGTTTTGAAACTAAAGCGGGCCGAGTCAATATTATCGAAACCGTGAAAAGCAACTCGGCAACCCAAATGCTGCGAGATATTCAGTCGCTTGATGTCAGTGGCTATGATCTGGTGCTTAACGATTTTGAGCCTATCTCGGCTTGGGCTGCCAAGAATCAGAAAGTGCCCTCAATCGGCATTAGTCATCAAGCGGCACTGAAATATGATGTGCCTAAAGTGGGTGCTTCTTGGTTTAACGATGCTTTGCTCAATTACTTTGCACCTGTGGATCTGGCGTTAGGCAGCCACTGGCACCATTTTGGTTTTCCTATATTGCCGCCATTTGTTGATGTGGCCGCTGATAATACTCAAATTAACGCTCAAATTCTGGTCTATCTTCCCTTTGAAGAAGCCGATGAAGTGGTGTCTTTCTTAGCCGATGCTAAAGATTATCAATTTGTGGTGTATCACAGGTTTAAGCCTAGTCAGCCTTTGCCTGAACATATTCGTTGGTTTGGCTTTTGTCATCAAGGTTTTAAGTGTCATCTTGCTCAGTCTATTGGCGTCATTGGCGGTGGTGGTTTTGAGTTGGCCAGCGAAGCCTTAGCCCTAGGTAAGAAGCTATTGATTAAACCTATTATGGGCCAGTTTGAGCAACTCTCTAATCTTGCCGCTTTGCAGCTCTTGGGAGCTGCGGAAGGTATGAATAGGCTGCATAAACCTACTCTTGATACTTGGCTAAAGGCGCCACAACCTGCACCCATTAATTATCCTCAGGTGGCCGATGCACTTGTCAGTTGGCTAGTTAAAGGGGAGTGGCATAATCCACAAATCCTGTGCAAAGAGCTCTGGTCACAGGTGGATTTACCTGCTGCTTGGCTCAAGAAATAGGTATATAGGGTTAATCCGTGAGAGTGAACATTGAGTCAGCTTAGTTTCTGGGGTTAAGATAGCGCTCTTGTTTTTATACCGCCCGCTTGTCATGACTCAATTAGCCGATTCAGTAGTAGTGCTCGATTTTGAAACCACAGGTTTATCCCCGAATATGGGAGATAGAGCCATAGAGATAGGTGCCGTGCGCCTAGAGCAGGGAGTAGTGACAGCAAGGTTTCAACAGCTAATGAATCCTGGTTTTCGAGTCACTAGTTTTATTCAAGAATACACAGGTATCAGTAATGAGATGCTGGCCGACGCTCCTTCTTGCGAAGCTGTGATGGCAGATTTTGCCGACTTTATCGCAGGAGCCAACCTAGTGGCTCATAACGCCTCATTCGATCAGCGCTTTTTACAGGCAGAGCTTGCTCGAGTCGGTGTTGATGACCACTGTGAATTTGCTTGCTCTATGCTCATTGCCAGACGACTTTATCAGGATGCGCCTAATCACAAATTGGGCAGCCTTGTTGCCTATAAGCAGATCGCCAATGATGGCGTTTTTCACCGGGCTTTAGCCGATACTGAGATGACAGCTCAGCTCTGGCTATGCATGCTAGATGATATTCATAGTCAGTTTGGTATCGAGGAGCCTAGCTTTAAGCTGATGCAACAGCTGGCTAAGCAACCAAAAGGGAAGGTTGCTGACTTTCTTCGAAAGCAAGGAAGCTAGCTTCATTTGTTTTTCAAACTTCGTTTGAATCAAAGTCGTGGGATTCCATCCCACACCCGGGCAAGGAGGACTGCTCGTCCTCTCCTCCTTGCAACCTCCATGACGCCCCTACGAAGTTGTGAACCTCATGTTTATGGCAAAATAACTAACGCTTCCGAAGGGGCATCCCTTCCCCTCGAAAGCTAGCCAGACATCCATGTCTGGACTTACATTATTTTTAGCCAACACATTTCGGCAACTTCAAAGGGGAGAGTTGTAGCGTTAACCCATTTTCCATTGATACTAGCTTGGTAAGTAGGGTTAAGTGATACTCAAAGTTTACCCTGACCCTACATATACATAACGCCTAAATTAGGTGCGCCGTAGGCGTCACCTGGATTTACTTGTTATGCGTCGGTTGCGCGATTTAGCTTTTTTAACTTGTAGATAAATGAGTTTACATCACTATTAAAAGGGAGTGTAACTTCTGTGTCTGTGTAAACCTCAGGATCCTTTATCAAGTCAATGATATCTTGGATTTCCCGTATTATTTGGTTTAGATCATCTGTTTCAAAGTTAAGGTCAAATGTAAAGTTGCCCATTGCAGTGTTTAAATCAGTATGGGCAAGTATTTTATTTCTCCAAGTTTTAATCCCTGTCTTCTCATATGACTCATATAGTTTTTCATAAGCCCGGTTTAGTTCAGGGCAATTGGCAATTTCAACAAACCTTTTTAAAGAGAGGTTTTTGTTTGAGCCATTTCGTCCACTTGCAGCGGGGTCCATTAAGCAAGCGATTTTGAGGCAGATTTTTTCAATGAAATTAAGTTGTATTCTATGAAAAATAAAATTATTGAACTCATTTAATACTGCTATAGAATCATTAGAGCCAAAGAGTTGGTTATATATTGTTAAATCAGTGCATAAAGATACAAAATAGTCTTCAAAGCATTTCAGTTCTGTTTCTTCAAATAAGTCACGGTCGACTGTTACTTTTTCAGGAGCAGATAGTCCCATACGATCATAAAACTCTTCTAATGATGATGTTCTAAAAACTTTTTGTTCATCTGACACTTACTGAATACTCCGATGTTCATATTAGACGCATAACGCCCAAATCAGGTGCGCCGTAGGCGTCACCTGGATTTTTTTGTTACATGCCGGTTACTCGATCCTTTGACCAATAGTCACTGGGAGTTCAAGAAGTAACTCCCAGAATGGCTGCTCATTTGGCCCTTGAGATCCTTTCCAATATTCATGAGCAAGATATGAGCAAACAAGATTGGATTGATTGTTATTTAATAGCTCCATATTTCCGCGAAAAAACTTATTGCTGGTGAATACTTCAAATATTGGATTTTCCTCATCACCATATGCAGCTTTAAATAGTTGAGCTTCGGCAATCGTTTCACAAGCAAAGAAGCTTTGAAAGCGAGAGCCAATCTCCGGAAAATGAGCTTTACGCACATACTCAAATAGTAGCTCTATCGCTGGGCTAGAAATCTGCCCATGACTATTTGAATTGATTAAATACCTTTCACCATGGACAGAAACTCCATGCGGATAAAGTTCATCCACATGCTCTTGAAGCATTGGTGGGGTGACATCACCGAATTTTGTTAATGAAATCACACTATTTTCTGTGAGCTTTTTAGCTCGATCTACAGCATAGAATTTTCTCACGGATTTACTTCCATGTTTGTGTAGGCATGTAACAGTGTATTAGACGGAAAAAATCCGTGTTTAAACACGGATTTTTTCCGTCTATCACGCATTTCAATTTTTCACACGATACGCCTATTAGCTATGTTTTTCAACGACAAAGCGCCACTTTAGAGTAAGAGTTCAAATCACGAAGTACGGACTTTTTCCGTCTATCCAGCGTAAATGCTGAATCATGGGATTACTGGATATAACCTCAGTATAAAATGCGGCTAAATGCTACAATTCCCCATTGAAGTTGCCGAAGGGTGTTGAAGAAAATAGCGTAAGCTCAGCATGGCCGTTCTCGTGCATCCTTGCACTTCACGGCATTCAGGCATCCTGCCTATCAGATGCTGAGCTAATTTTCGGGCTGATTTTTTAGAAAGAGTGGGATATACCATCGGAAATGTTAGCTAGTTTCGAATAAGCACAAGGAAGAACAACTTCGTTGGGCCGCTCTTTGGCATCCTGCCATCGCGGCATTTGTGCGCTGACCTTCAAGGATGAAGGAAATGCCTAAATTTGTCAGGAACAAATTTGGCCATGCACATCAGGCGCTGGAGTTATGCAAGAGGGGAAAGCTGTTGTTCCCCTTTTGCCCAATGCAAGGTGGAACCTTGCGAATTTAATTCAAGCGAAGCTTGAAAAGGTTTCTAATTCAAACGAAGTTTGAAAATCATCAATATAGCGTTAGCTATAATTCATCCCTACCCGTGGTACTTAACCGCCATATCAATCAGTGGCTCGCGGCTGCCTTTCTCTGCTCTTAATCTTGCAAGATACTCTTCCCAGAGTTGGGTTTGGTTGGTGGCGAGATCGAATAGTACGGGCCAAGTGAATAGGCCTGTGTCATGGCCGTCATCGAAAACGATTTTCACTGCATAATGACCCACTGGGGTGATGCTAGTGATATTAACGTTTTTCTTATGGGTAACTAGTTTGGGGTTGCCGTGGCCATGAACTTCCGCCGATGGAGAGTGTACCCGCAGCATTTCGCAGCTTAGGCTGTAGCTACTACCATCCTCAAAAGTGACTTCCAGAATTCGGCTTTTGCGCTTGAGTTTAAGGTCTGTGACCTTAGGTGCAGGGCCTTTGGCGATACCGCTCATATTCAGTTCCTTAACGGGTCGAAAGAAAAAGGCTAGCACATTGCTAGCCTTCTTTGAGTATAAGTGCTTAGAGTACGAAGCGGCTCAAATCTTCATCTTGTACTAGGTTATCTAGGTGACTAGAGACGTAGGCATCGTCAACAACTAGCGTCGTGCCAGACTTATCAGAAGCATCATAGGAGATCTCTTCCATCAGTCTTTCCATTACCGTGTGTAGACGGCGAGCACCAATATTCTCTGTACGCTCGTTAACCTGCCAAGCGGCCTGAGCAATAGCATCGATACCTGAGTCGGCAAATTCCACTTTAACCCCTTCAGTGTTCAGCAGGGCAATATACTGCTCAGTCAAAGAGGCGTGAGGCTCGGTTAGAATACGCTTAAAGTCATCGGCAGATAGGGCATCGAGTTCAACGCGGATCGGTAAGCGACCCTGTAGTTCAGGAATGAGATCCGATGGCTTAGCCATCTGGAATGCGCCCGATGCGATAAACAGAATATGGTCGGTTTTCACCATGCCATGCTTGGTATTAATGGTTGAACCTTCTACCAATGGCAGTAGATCCCTTTGCACCCCTTCACGTGATACGTCTGGACCTGAAGACTCGCCACGCTTACAGATCTTGTCGATCTCATCGAGGAAGACGATACCGTGCTGTTCAACTAAGTCGATCGCTTGTTCTTTCAGATCTTCTTGGTTAATAAGCTTAGCGGCTTCCTCTTCGACCATCTGTTTGAGGGCATCTTTAATCTTAAGCTTCTTCCGCTTAGACTCGCCCGGCCCCATGTTTTGGAACATATTTTGTAGCTGTGAAGTCATCTCTTCCATGCCAGGAGGCGACATGATTTCGATGCCCACTTGAGGCGCGGCTACTTCGATCTCAATCTCTTTGTCGTCAAGCTGACCTTCACGTAACTTTTTACGGAAGATTTGACGAGTGCTCGAGTCAGTTTGGCTTTCAGTGTCCCATTCATCTTTAGGCTTAGGCAGTAGGGCATCTAGCACACGCTCTTCAGCTGCTTCTTCAGCTTTATGGCGGCATTTCTTCATCTGCTCTTCACGGGTCAGCTTAATGGCCACATCGGTAAGATCGCGAATGATCTGCTCAACTTCTTTACCTACATAGCCCACTTCGGTGAACTTAGTGGCTTCAACTTTAATGAAAGGGGCTTTGGCGAGCTTAGCTAGGCGGCGGGCAATTTCAGTTTTACCGACACCGGTTGGGCCTATCATTAGAATATTCTTTGGTGTCACTTCTTGACGTAAGTCGGCGTCAAGTTGCATACGGCGCCAGCGGTTACGTAGGGCGATGGCGACAGAGCGTTTGGCTTTATGTTGACCTATGATGTGGCTGTCTAGCTCGTGGACAATCTCACGTGGTGTCATCTCAGACATAGTACTTCCTCAATGCCAAAGGCTTAGTAATTTAATTCTTCGATTGTTTTAAATTGGTTGGTGAATACACAGATATCACCAGCAATTGTTAGCGACTTTTCGGCGATCTCTTTGGCGCCTAAATCGGTGTTTTGCAGCAGTGCTGTGGCTGCGGCTTGGGCAAAATTGCCACCAGATCCGATAGCGATAAGATCGTTCTCTGGCTGCACCACATCACCATTACCTGTGATAATCAGTGAGGTTTCAGTATCAGCTACAGCCAACAAGGCCTCTAATTTACGTAGCATCTTGTCACTTCGCCAATCCTTTGCCATTTCTACTGCGGCGCGCAGCAAGTGGCCTTGGTGCATTTCAAGTTTAGCCTCGAAACGCTCAAATAGGGTGAATGCATCGGCGGTGCCGCCAGCAAAGCCTGCTAGTACTTTATCATGGTATAGGCGACGCACTTTCTTGGCATTACCTTTCATTACAGTATTGCCTAAGGAGACTTGGCCATCACCAGCAATGACGACCTGATTATTACGGCGTACAGATACGATAGTGGTCACGATAATTCCTCTTGTAGAGCTAGTAACTCAGTTTACTAGCCGATATTAATATTCAATATGGGGATAGCGGAGGGAATATCAAGTTTTAATCCTGATTCTGGGCAATATTTCCCAGGATTCTTAAATTGATTAGGGGTGATAGTGGTAACTGATTAATAAAAGGAAATTCTCTGATTGATATAAACCCTAACAGCCAGCGTTATTCTTGCTTTTATAATCAGTTAGAAAAAAGACAATAAAAAAGCAGCCAAAGGCTGCTTTTTTGATATCTGTTTTCGTGGCTAGTCGTAGGTCCAAAACCAGATTTGGCAGGAGTTCATTCCTATTTTTTGTAGCGCATGGCGATGACGCTCGGCATCACGCTTTCTGTCATAGGGACCCATCACCACTTTATACCAAACACCTTTCTTACCACTGGTCTTACGAACCATGGCTTCAATGCCCTGAAAGGCGATCATCGCCTTCATCTCATTGGCTTGAGACTCGCTTCTAAAGGAGCCACATTGCATCACATAAGGGCGTTTAGGCTTAGCTTCCACTTCAGGAATTTCAACCTCAACTTCCTTATTTTTTAGCTCCTCAAGATAGGTCCACTCCTCTTTAGGTGCCGGAGGCAGGGCCTTAGGATCTTGCTTTTTGGTCTTAGGTTGTTGAGTCTCAACTACCTTGGTTGATGGCTTATTAGTTACTTCATCTGAGCTGCCATTAATAGACCACAAAAAGTAAATAAAACCGCCAACTAAGCCTAGTACCACTATGCCTAATAGAATCAAAGGCAGGCGAGGCTTAGGCGCTGGTGCCGCTTTGCCTCGTCCACTTGCCCTTGGTTTACTCCGAGTGTTTTTCTTCGGAGTACGATTGGCGTAATCTCGTTTGGTCATACTACTGCTCTGCTTACATGCGCTCTAGGGTTTCGATACCCAATAGCGCTAGACCTTGTTTAAGTGTCTTAGCGGTTAACTTAGCGAGCAATAGACGGCTCATTTTCTGTGCTTCGGTCTCTGCGGCAAGAACAGGGCAAGCTTCATAGAAGCTAGAGAAGGCGCCCGCCAGTTCAAATAGGTAGCCACACATAGCATGTGGATGACCTTTGTCGACTACGCGGTTTAGTACTTCACCAAACTGAGCTAGCTTGTTACCCAGATCTTTCTCTTTTTCATGCTCAAGCGTGATTTTGCCTTGGCTTAGGTCGATATCCTCTGCACGCTTAAAGATACCTGCGACACGGGTATAGGCGTAAAGCAGGTAAGGTGCTGTATTACCTTCAAAACTTAGCATCTGTTCAAAGCTGAAGATATAGTCACTGGCACGGTTCTTAGAAAGGTCGGCGTACTTCACTGAGCTGATACCCACAACGCGGGCAATTTCAGCTAGCTCGGCTTCATCCATGTCAGGGTTTTTGCTACGCACTAGCTCTAGGGCTCGAGTGTTAGCTTCATCGAGTAGGTCGACAAGTTTGACTACACCGCCACTGCGGGTTTTGAATGGACGACCATCTTCACCGTTCATGGTACCAAAGCCCATATGCTCCAGTGTCATCTCTGGGCGGACGAAACCTGCGGTGCGCGCTAGGCTAAACACTTGTTGGAAGTGTAGAGCTTGGCGAAGGTCGACAAAGTAAAGTGCGCGATCAGCCTTCAATACATTAGAGCGGTAGCGCATCGCAGCCAAGTCTGTGGTGGCATAAAGATAACCGCCATCGGCCTTTTGAATAATCACTGGAAGTGGCTCGCCTTCTTTGGTCTTAAACTCATCTTGGAAAACCACTTTAGCGCCATCGCTGACGGTGAGTAGGCCTTGGTCATCAAGGTCGGCAACCACTTGGTCAAGATCATCGTTATAGGCGCTTTCACCATAGACGTCGTCACGAGTCAGGCTAACACCTAGGCGTTTATAGACTTCTAGGCAGTGGCTTAATGAGATCTCATTGAATTCGCGCCATAGCTTGTTGCAGTACTCGTCGCCAGATTGAAGCTCTACTACTAACTGACGTGCGCGCGTGGCAAAATCGGTTGATTCATCGAAGCGGACTTTGGCAGCACGATAGAAGCTCTCAAGATCTGATAGCTCCATTTGGGCTTTGTCATCACCGCTGGCACGTAGCTCTTCCATATAGGCGAGCAACATACCGAATTGAGTGCCCCAGTCACCCACATGGTTTTGACGAATCACCTTGTGACCTTGGAATTCAAGGGCACGTACTACGCTATCGCCGATGATACTAGAACGTAGGTGACCTACGTGCATCTCTTTAGCTAGGTTTGGCGAAGAGTAATCGACAACGATAGTTTGTGGTTCAGGGCGAGTCGTGCCTAAAAACTCATCATCAAGTGCAGCTTGTAGCTGGTTTGCTAGGGCATTTTCGTCGATAAAGAAGTTGATAAAGCCTGGGCCTGCAATTTCAACTTTAGCCACATGGCTTGAAGCTGGCAGGTTGTCGATAATGAGCTGAGCCAAGTCTCTTGGCTTCATGCCTGCGGCTTTGGTGAGCATCATGGCAAGGTTAGTTGCAAAGTCACCATGACTCTTATCTTTGGTTCGGTCTACCTGAATACGGGCTGCAAAATCCGTTGGCACTGTACCCTGTTCTTTGAGGGTTTGGACGGTTTGTTCGAGTAACTCTTGAATATGTGATTTCATAGCTTGGTATCGGTACTGACTGATTAAAGAAACAACCCAATATTGTAGCCGTTACTGGCTGTCGAAAGCTATTACCTTGATGAAGTTTTTATGAATAAAATTGCAGCTTAAAGAAGTAGCAAGGTGAGCTAAGGTTTGCTGCTGGATTGGAAATGTTGTGAAGCATTAACATAGGTATAACTAAATCGTTTTATAACACTTATTCTTTTAATATCAATTGAGTGAATATTATTCCATTATCAGAGAACGATGCTTTTTTATGAGATAGCTCCATGAATTAGCATTATTTTCATGTTATTACACTAGTCTGTCAGGTTTAGTTTTTCTTAAACCGTCAATGGCTTATAGCATAAATAGCTTTTTAGGAAGCAAATCATCATGGATGGCAGAGTTTCACACTTCAATACTTCTCAATGCAGTATCAGTCGCTGGGTTTTGATACGTATGGCGTTGCTTACCCTAGTGGTAAGTCTAGTCATTATATTGGCCGGTCAAACTTGGCTCGAGCGAAGGTTTGACAGGTTTGACGCCAAGCTACTCCGTCAACAATTAATTCGGGTTAATACGGCTATAGCGCAAGATAAGAAAGCATTAGAGTCGACAATTGCTGATTACGCCTATTGGGATGATGCCGAACAATTTATTTTGGGTAACAAGCCTCACTTCATGCGTGACAACTTTCTCGTTGAATCGATGAAGAATATCAATGTTAATGCTGTGATTGTTACTAACACTGAACGTCAGGCTATTGCGAGTGTTATGGTTTTACCCAATAACCTATTAGGTGATATCGAAGAGCCTCTGTTTTCTCAGCTTGAGCAAGAACTATTAAAGTTAAAAAGTCGTTTGACTAAAAAAGCCAATAGCTTTCTATTTTGGCAAAATGATAGTGCCTACTTGGTAGCAAGTGTCGCAGTCACTGACACATTAGGTTTAAATGAGCCCAGTGGTTATCTGTTTTTTGTTCGAACATACGACAAAGCAGGGCTCGCTCGATTGCAGACCTTGACTCAAGTCGACTTTGAATTAACTCCAAATAATGATGTCCATAATCTAGAAATCCATAAAGTTGATACCGATCCAATACTTTGGGAAGCAAGACAAAGTATTGAGGGGTTAGCGGGTGATATCAATATCCGAGCGAAGGGCAAGCTTGCTGACGAGCGTGATGCTTCGTCTTTCTTGGTCGTTTACAGTGTCATTTTTGTTGCTCTATTTTGTTTACTAGTAACTTATTTCATGTTGCATTTTAGAGTATTACGGCGCTTGGGGCAGTTTTCCAGATTGGCTGATGAGTTACGAGGTGGTAACAATAGCGTTCGCTGGCCCGCGCAAGGCAATGATGAGTTAGATAATCTTGCGCTTTCTATGAATACTCTGCTGGATGAGATTGATAGTAGGCACAATGATTTAACCTACCTTGCTGAGCACGACCCTTTGACTGGGCTGGGTAATCGACGTCTGCTTATGTCTCAAATGGATGCCATTCATTATCAACAGCATAGGAATAGCACTTTTCAAGCATCTATGGTGTTGTTTGATTTAGATAGCTTTAAGTTGCTCAATGACGGCTTGGGTCATGCTGCCGGTGATTTTGTTCTAAAGTTAGTTGCTCGGCGGATCCTTAGCGTGATTCGTAGATGCGATACGGCAGTGAGGCTAGGTGGTGATGAATTTGCGATTTTGCTTAGGGAGATGTCTACAAAAGAGGCGTTAGAATTCGTAGAGCGCTTAAGTGTGCAGTTAAGGGAGCCCTTTAGTTATAACGGAAGCACTATCAGTGTTAGGGCATCGGCGGGTATTTCAGTGATTACTCTTGATATGAGCAAAGAGGATATTATTCGTAACGCTGATCTTGCTATGTATGAAGCTAAGCGTAAGTCTCAAGGTGGCGCTGCAGTGTTCGATACTTCCATGTTAAGTGAGGTATCACGTCGTGTTCAATTAGAGCAGGCGCTGCAGAGAACGGTTAAAGATGATGGGATTGAAGTTTGGTATCAACCTATAGTTGATGGTAATACTGGTCATATAAAGGGTTTAGAGGCGTTGTGTCGATGGCCGTTAGATGGAAACTATATTCCACCCGATGAGTTTATTACCATTGCGGAAGAAACAGGGCTTATTTCTGAACTGGGTCAATTGATATTTAGGCGAGTGTGTCGTGATTTAGTTGAGATAAGAGATTTACACCCGAACTTAAGCTGTAACGTAAACCTTTCTATCAAGCAATTTGCGAATGTGAACTTTGTTCGAGATGTGGCTGCCGATTTAGCCAAGTTCAGCTTACCGTCATCGGCTATTAATTTCGAGTTGACTGAGAATATGGTCGCCGAGTCTATTAATGAAGTATTGCCAACAATGAAATTATTAGTCGCTCAAGGATTTAGTTTTCACTTAGATGACTTCGGTACAGGTTATTCTTCATTGGAAAGGTTACGAACTTTGCCATTTGATACCTTAAAAATCGATAGAAGCTTTGTGCAGGCGCTGCGTAATGGCGAAGATATTATGGTGCGCCATATCATTAATATGGCAACAGAGTTAGGCATGACTTTGATTGCTGAAGGAGTTGAGTCGAGTGTTGAGCTTGAGCGGTTATTGGGTTTGGGGTGCGATCATATTCAAGGATACTATTTTGCTAAGCCTATGCCCTTAAATTTACTGTCGATATGGTTGGCGAAAAACAATGACAATGGGCTGCTAGAGGATACGCAAATAGAGAAAGTGGCTATCGCTTGATGTTGCAGTATCTAATTCAAACTGTCTTAGATACTGCGTTATACAAAGTTAGTCTAGATCGAGAAGGTTCGTGAGATCGGCTGGGCGATAGTAAACGGATTTTAGTACCTTACCCTGCTTAACTATTTTTCCTGCCATATCTACATCTTTAGCACATTTGGCAATAATGAAATCACCTTTTTGAGTACCGACGATTTCTACACCTTGTTTAGCATAATGGGCTATGGTCTCGTTCAGCTCTTGCTCGTTACGGCACACCTTGCTCATATTGCTGGAGTGGACTTCATCCCAACAAGGAATAAAGTCAATTTCCTTATTTTTAGCCACTTGTAGCAGAATATCTATCATATAGCTGATGGCGATATTATCTTGAACTTGAGTCGCGCCAAGGTGTACCAAGCGCCCCATAAGGACATAGACACTATCAACAATGGCATCAGCCTGCTCTAGTTTAGAATCGGCTTCGGTAAGCTCGGTGAGCTCTTCAACGATTAAAGAGGTATGCAGGGCATCGGTGGCCGATGTCATGGTACTGGCATCCTCACTAGGTAGATCGAAGGTGGCACGAAACTGGGCGATATCTCGGTAAAGATGATCGTAGATTTCTTGAGTGAGGGCGGATAATTTCATCGATAACCTTAAGTTAGCTAGTCAAGTGAAAAGAAGGAAAAGGCTAGCTGTGCAATGACGCTAGCCTGTTAAGCCGGTTACTTAATAAAGGCAAACGCATCGCCATAAAGGTGTTCTTCTTCCACGCCCATGGTGCGGAAAACTTCGCGAGCTGCGCCCACCATATCGAAACGTCCTGCAATATAAACGTCATAACCGCTAAGGCTGACAAAGTCTTGTTCTATCTGTTTCAGTAGGTTAGCGGTTTTACCCTGCCAATCTTCCTGAGACTCTTCGACAACGGGAACGAAGTGCAACCAAGGATGAGCATCATGCCATTGGCGAGCAATAGACTCGTAATACATGGCATTTTGATCACGGCAGCCCCAATAAAGCAGCGTATCCACGTTTTGGCCAAGGTTGATTTGATGCTCAACCAAGCTCTTGATATAGGAGAAACCTGTGCCGCCAGCAATCAGTAGGCGAGGACGTTGACTCTCTGTGCGTAGATGAGCCTGCCCCGCTGGCGCTTCAATGTCGATGGTTGTGCCATCTTTTAGACACGTTTGCAGGCGTTCAACCACCTGCATAGGGTAGCTTTCGCTAACTGCGGCACCAATATGTAGTTCTAAATGTTCACTGTCGGGAGCACTGCCGATGGAAAATGGACGTTTATCTTTCTCGCCCATTACCACACTTAGATATTGTCCAGCCTTAAAATCAAATTTTGTTTCAGGCTTTAGTTCCACTTTATAGACTGAGTCATTAAAGGGGGTCACGCTTAGTATTTGGCAGCTTATGGTGTTCATTTAACTTCCTTTTTCAACCCTTCTTCGAGGGCTTATTTGTTTGGTTTTACACTATGCTAGAGTTTAGAGAGTTGGCTTATCGTCAATGCCAAGCTCGTCCCAGATGGAATCGATTTTCTGTTTGACCGCTTTATCCATCACTATAGGTGTGCCCCACTCTCTGTCGGTTTCGCCTTCCCACTTATTGGTGGCATCTAGACCCATTTTGGAGCCAAGACCTGCAATGGGCGAGGCAAAGTCGAGATAATCGATTGGGGTATTGTCTACCATCACAGTGTCACGCTTAGGATCCATGCGGGTAGTGATAGCCCAGATCACATCCTGCCAGTCGCGGCAATTTACATCTTCGTCCACTATGATGATGAACTTGGTGTACATAAACTGACGTAGGAAAGACCAAGCCCCCATCATTACTCGCTTAGCATGACCTGGATACTGCTTGCGAATCGAGATCACCGCCATACGATAGGAGCAGCCTTCTGGTGGCAGATAGAAGTCGACAATCTCTGGGTATTGTTTTCTCAAGATAGGCACAAAAACTTCGTTCAGAGCCACACCTAGCATGGCTGGCTCATCGGGTGGACGGCCGGTATAGGTGCTGTGGTAGATGGCATCTCTTCTATGGGTGATATGGGTGACTGTAAAGACAGGAAACTCATCTGTCTCATTGTAATAGCCAGTATGATCGCCATAGGGACCTTCCTCAGCCATCTCTTCTGGATCTATGTAACCTTCGAGAATGATTTCGCTGGTGGCTGGAACTTCAAGATCGCAACTGAGGGCTTTACAGACCTGAGTGCGCTCGCCACGTAATAGGCCTGCAAAGGCATACTCGCTCATGGCATCGGGCACAGGTGTTACAGCGCCTAAAATAGTGACGGGATCTGAGCCCAGAGCGACGACTACAGGGTAACGCTCACCAGGATGCTTCTCTTTAAAGTCTCTAAAGTCGAGGGCACCACCGCGATGATCTAGCCAGCGCATAATGAGCTTATTCTTGCCCAATAGCTGCTGACGATAGATACCCAAGTTCTGTCTTTTCTGTCTTGGCCCTTTAGTGATGGTTAATCCCCAAGTGACCAGTGGTGCAACATCACCTGGCCAGCAGTGCTGAATAGGGAGTGTTGTTAAGTCCACCTCATCACCGGTTTTAATGATTTCCTGGCAAGGGGCGTTTTTGACTGTTTTAGGCGGCATATTCAGCGCCTGCTTAAACATAGGGATCTTGGCGATGGCATCTTTAAAGCCACTTGGTGGCTCAGGCTCTTTTAGAAATGCCAGTAGCTCACCCACGTCACGAAGTGCAATAGGATCTTCTTTACCTAGGGCCATGGCAACACGCTTAGGTGTACCAAAGAGATTAGCCAAAACTGGCATCTCATTTCCGACAGGGTTTTCAAATAACAAAGCTGGGCCGCCAGCACGCAAAACGCGGTCGGCAATTTCTGTCATTTCTAGATTTGGATCAACGGGATAGGCTATGCGCTTAAGTTCACCACACTCTTCTAAATGGGTGATAAAACTGCGTAAATCCTTAAAACTCATGTGGAAATAACCCTAGTGAAACTGTGATATGCAGCGCACTATAGCACTATTCATTCATAGGATTAAGCGAATAATGACAGCTATAAAAACATGGGTAATTGCTAAAGTAGCAAACTGGTATAGCTAGTATGTAGAACAATGGGGATGCTGTGTCGCATATGCAGCGCGCCATTATCTGCGCGATTCAGCAAGGATTCATGAGGCTCTCTTTACTATGCTTAAATTTAAGCAGTGTGTTGGAGTGATAACGTGATGGTTAAATGTAGTCAATCTTGGGTGATAAAAATGACAGTCGGCGTGAGCTGTTTATTACTTCTATCACAAGGCCTGCTGAATCAAGCCTATGCCGAGGAGATGATCCAAGGGGCTGGTTATGACACATATAAGCATAAGGCAAAACACGACTACTCTAAACACAACTACGCTAAACATAAACACAACTATTCTAGACATAAGCATAGCCACGATAGATATAAACATTGGCTCTATGAAAGATACAGGATAAGAGGGCTTTCTTATCTATATCCAAGTTATTGGAATACATCTTATTGGAATCGATATGCTTGGCATAAACCTTTCTATGATGACTATGGTTTTGTTACCTCGCCGAGCGTAAGTTGGTCATTGGGCTGGAGCAGTGATTATTGGCAAAGGCCTTATTCTGGAATAGGGATTTCGATTCCATTTTCATCTCCCTCCCATTCTTCACAAAAGACAGGGGTTATACGCGCTCAGCCTAAGATTGTGACCATGACAAGTGTGGCAAAGGAAGCGGGATTAACTGAGCTTCCGGCGAATGCTAGGGTGATACAGCTTAACGATAAGATAGTTTATGAGTGGCAAGGCAAGCGTTATCGATTTGACTGGCCGACTCAAAGATATCTTGTAATAGATTAGTGCACCTTATCCACTGATACAGACCAATGGTAGCAAGGTAGTTTAGTGTCTTGGTTAAGGTGAAAGCTTAGCTCTGCGGTTTCGCCGTCGGGTTTTAGTACAAAGCCAGGTAGTAAATTAACTGTCTCA
Source organism: uncultured Shewanella sp. (assembly GCA_947503555.1). GTDB lineage: Bacteria > Pseudomonadota > Gammaproteobacteria > Enterobacterales > Shewanellaceae > Shewanella. The sequence goes on along the minus strand of CANNEE010000012.1, from coordinate 83,615 downwards.
TTGTCACTGGTGACTTTCACCAATTCGGCTTGTAACTCTACTGAGCCATCTGGCTTTTCAACTAATAGATAACGTAATTCATCGGCTTCGGTTAAGGGGAGTAGAAAATCACTTGGCATGCCTGGTGTCAATGTTACATGGCTAGGACCTACTAACACCCCGTTACGCTTAAGTTGAGTGTGCAGCTGGTATTCTTCAGGGGAGCAGGCTGTCAGATTGATACTGAGCACCATAAGGAGAATAGCAAACAGACTGGAAGTAAAAATACTAAACATCAGACCTAGCCCAAGTAGCGCAAAAGGTTGAGTTATTGTTGCAACTTAAAGCTAGACCTAAGCTGAACGAGATAATAAATTGTATCTGTTTTGTTAAATTTCTTGCTTCTTCAGCGAAGAGTATGGCGCTAGTTTGGTTGCTAGCGCCAATCGATTTTCTATTTAGCTGCTAAATGTTCAGCATGGAAACGTAGGTGTTTCTCGATAAAACTAGCAATAAAGTAATAGCTATGATCATAGCCTTGATGCTGCTCTAGGGTTAACGGGTAACCACTGATATTGGCCGCTTTCACTAAGGCTTCTGGCAACAATTGCTCTTCTAGAAAGCTATCGCTAAGACCTTGATCTACCATTGCTGGAACGAATGCGCTTGCCGTCTTCATCAGTTCACTGGCATCATATTTTGCCCAAGTCGCCTTATCGTCACCCAAGTAAGCACTAAGAGCTTTATTTCCCCAAGGGCATTTCATTGGATTGCTGATAGGACTGAAGGCTGAAACCGAAGTGTAAACACCGGGATTGCGCATCGCGATAACCAAAGCGCCATGACCGCCCATAGAGTGGCCTGAAATGGCTTTTTGGTCAGTGACTGGAAAGTTAGCCTGGATCAGTTCTGGTAACTCTTTAGTCACGTAATCATACATTTGATAGTGACTATTCCATGGTGCTTGAGTCGCATTAACATAAAAGCCTGCACCTTTACCTAAATCATAGCCTTCATCGTCAGCCACTTGATCGCCTCTAGGACTAGTATCAGGCGCGACAATGGCGATACCTAACTCGGCTGCAATGCGTTGAGCACCTGCTTTTTGCATAAAGTTTTCATCTGTACAGGTAAGGCCTGATAACCAATACAGGACAGGAACACTTTGAGTGGCGGCTTGTGGAGGCAAATAGATGGCAAAGCGCATCTCACAATTAAGGGTGCTAGATTGATGAGTATATTGTTTGTGCCAGCCATCAAAGTTTTTGGCGGCGCTAATATTTTCTATTGTCATGGACTATTCCTGAGAATAAAAACAGCGCCACTTCAAAGGAAATGACGCTATGTGTTTATGCCTGTTATTTACTTATCGAAGTGAATAACTGTGCGTATGCTTTTGCCTTCATGCATCAGGTCAAATGCTTTGTTTACATCTTCTAGACCCATGGTATGGGTGATGAAGTCGTCAAGCTTAAATTCACCATCCATATAACGGTTAACATACTCAGGCAGTTCAGAGCGGCCTTTAACACCACCAAATGCTGAACCTTTCCAGACACGACCTGTCACAAGCTGGAATGGACGGGTAGCAATTTCTTGGCCTGCACCAGCAACACCAATAATGACAGACTCTCCCCAGCCTTTATGGCAGCATTCTAATGCACTACGCATTAGGTGAACGTTACCGATACATTCAAATGAGTAGTCAACACCACCATCGGTTAGCTCAACAATCACTTCTTGAATTGGCTTGTCATAATCCTTAGGGTTGATACAGTCAGTGGCACCAAGCTTAGTCGCAAGCTCAAACTTAGCTTCGTTAATGTCGATAGCGATAATGCGGCCTGCCTTTGCCATAGTCGCACCGATAACCGCTGATAGGCCAATTCCGCCTAGACCGAAGACGGCAACCGTTGCACCTTCTTCAACTTTTGCAGTATTCATTACTGCGCCCATACCTGTGGTAACACCACAGCCTAGTAGGCAAACTTCTTCAAGTGGTGCATCTTTACGAACCTTAGCTAGGGCGATTTCAGGTAATACTGTGTATTCGCTGAATGTTGAAGTGCCCATGTAGTGGTAAATAGGCTGACCATCTTTAGAGAAACGTGTGGTGCCATCTGGCATTAGACCTTTACCTTGGGTCTCACGGATCTTTTGACATAGGTTAGTTTTACCTGATTTACAGAACTTACACTCACCACACTCAGGTGTGTAAAGTGGAATCACATGATCGCCAACTGCAACACTGGTGACGCCTTCACCGATAGACTCAACAATACCGCCACCTTCGTGACCTAGAATACAAGGGAAGATACCTTCTGGATCGTCGCCAGATAGAGTGAAAGCATCGGTATGACATACACCTGTTGCGATCATCTTGATGCGAACCTCTCCCTTTTGAGGTGGCATGACATCAACAACTTCCATTGATAGTGGCTCACCTACGGCCCAAGCAACGGCGGCTTTAGATTTAATAACTTGTGCAGTCATCTGACGGCTCCTTTATTGAAACTTGTTTTTGAATGAATGAGACAAGGGGGTTGCTCATTGGATGGATAAGAGTATAGACCGCATTTTAAGTGGGATAATCGGCCTAAACGGTAAATTACTTTTACCACACGGTAACAATAAGTCGTTTTTAGGCTTTAAATCGTAACTTTTAGAGTATTTTTAAGGGTAATTTTTAAGTAGAAAAGCGTGCTCTACTATTAAGGGTACAAAAAAGCCCCCAGTAATGGAGGCTTAGTACTTTAGTGTGAATAAGTCATTTACATAACGCTTTGGTAGATAGCGACTATCTCTTGAGTATCGGCTTTTCTTGGGTTTGTAAGTGAACAAGCATCATTTAGCGCATTGATTGCCATAAACTCTAAACGCTCCTGTTCGACACCAAGATCAGCTAGTTTTTGGGCTGTGCCAATCGAAGCTGAGAGCGCTTCAATGGCTTGAATACCTGCTTCGGCAGCAACCTCAGCTGTCATATCTCGAGTATCTACTCCCATAGCATTAGCGATATCGGCAAAGCGTTGTGCTTTTACCTTGGCGTTAAAGCGAGATACTTCAGGCAATAGAATCGCATTACAAAGCCCGTGTGCTAAGTCGTAAACACCGCCCAGTTGGTGTGCCATAGAGTGCACATAACCGAGAGAGGCGTTAGAGAAAGCCATACCTGCAAGATATTCAGCATACTGCATCGCATCTCTTGCTTGCCTGTCTTCGCCATTATCGACAGCAGCTTTTAGGTTTGCAGCGATAAGTTCAATGGCTTTGATAGCTGATGCATCGGTAATAGGTGTTGCCGCCGTTGATACGTAAGCTTCCACGGCATGGGTTAATGCATCCATACCTGTTGCTGCTGTCAGGAACTTAGGCATGGCAACCATAAGCTCTGAGTCATTAACTGCGATAATTGGAGTAAGGTGTTTATCAACAACCGGATATTTTGTTTCATCGGCTTCATTGGTGACAATGGTAAATATTGTCATTTCCGAGGCTGTGCCAGCGGTGGTATTAACCGTAATGAGTGGCAGTTGAGGCTTAGTTGCTAGGTGTACACCTTTAGAGTAATCACGAATATGACCGCCATTGGTGGCAACTAAGGTGATGCCTTTGGCACAATCGTGAGAAGAACCACCACCGAAAGAGATTACAAAGTCACAGCCTTCAGCTTGGAGTTGGGCGAGACCATCTTCCATGTTCTTTTCAGTAGGATTAGGCTTCACACCGTCAAATACACTGAACTCAATATTGTGAGACTTGAGCTCTTCTAGCAGGCGATCAACTAATTTGATTTCAACTAAGGCTTTATCGGTAACGATAAGGGCTTTTTTAAAGTCCCTAGCCTTAATCTCACTTCCTAAGCTTTTAATCGCATTCGGGCCCATCAATGACATGGGAGGCATATAAAATGTTGTGCTCATGTGTCGTTCCTTTTATTCATTAAATTTGTGTTTTGTTTTGATGAGCACATTGTATTTACCTCAAATTAGAATGATAATTGGCTTAAATTAAAAATTACTTTTACCTATTTGTAATAATTATTTGTGAGCAATTTCAATTTATTTGGCTAATGTCATGTTTTTATTTTGTTTATTTTCATGCCGTTAGGGTGTGTGAATAGCTCTTTGCTCAAGATTGGAGGGCTGAATGTTTGATTGGGAAGGGGTGAGTGAGTTTGTGGCTGTGGCCGAGGTGGAGAGTTTTACCCAAGCCGCTAAGCGACTCGATATTTCGACTGCTCAAGTCAGTCGTCAGGTGAGTGCGCTTGAGACCCGTTTAGCGACTAAGCTGTTACACAGAACGACTCGAAAGGTGTCCATGACGGAAGTGGGTCGTATCTATTACCAGCATTGTCGCCAAGTGCTCGATGGCCTTGAAGAAGCTGAACGTGCTATCACTAATCTACAAAGTAAGCCTAGGGGCTTGCTTAAAATTACTGCTCCAATTACCTATGGCGAACGTACATTGGCGCCATTGATCAATGATTTTGCTGTACGCTATCCTGAGCTTGAAATTAGGGTCAACCTGACGAATCAAAAGATAGATCTTATCGATGAAGGGATCGATCTGGCGATCCGTCTGGGGCAATTGGAAGACTCCAGTATGATGGCTAAGCGCTTGGGTTCTCGTACTCAATATGTGTGTGCGTCTCCAGACTATATTGCTCGCTTTGGTATGCCACACTCTTTGTCTGAGCTTGAGCAACATAGCTGTTTACAGGGCAATTTGGACTATTGGCGTTTTCAGGAAGAGGGTAAGGCGCGTAATATTCGTGTGCGTGGCAGTCTCAAGTGCAACTCAGGTAGAGCCTTGGTGGATGCGGCATTAAAAGGGGTAGGGATTACTCAGTTGCCAGATTATTATGTGCTACCTCATATTGATAGTGGTGAGTTAGTGACTTTACTGAGTCAATATCGTCAGCCAGATGATGGGATCTGGGCCCTGTATCCTCACAATCGACATTTGTCACCTAAGGTAAGGTTATTGCTAGATTTTCTTGCTGAAGAGTTGCAATCGGCTAAGTGAAGCTCGTTATAAATATCAAGTAGTTGCAGCACTCATTCCGCCGAGCAGAGTGAACATAACAAAAGGACAAGCTAAGCTTGTCCTTTTTGATGAATCACTTTATATCGCTCAGTATTATTCACCGATAAGCGCAGTGATCATCTTCTGGCCTATCTCTACATGGTGCTGCATGGTAGAGAACTGCTTAGTGACGCCATAGGGACCGAAAGCATAGACAGGTACTGGAGCCGCCGTGTGAGTGCCTGTGCCCCAGACAACATTTTGATCTGCTGAAATAGCGCGTCCAATCAGGTTGGCATGAACCTCATCACCGTATACAAAGAACTCTTTGAAGTCATTGACCTTAGGAAATTCAGTCGCCGATAGATACTTATGGTCATGAACATGGTATTCATTTGGCTCACGCTCAGCCACTGGCATAGCTTGTTCAGTAGTAACCTTAAACTCATTGTAATGGTTAATTGCGTCGGCCCATTGTTGGCCCGTTGAGTTAGCAAATTCCCAGTTAGCATCGACCATGCTCATCATGTCGTAGAAGGTGCCTGTTTGAGCATAAAGCTTGTCGAGGTGAGACAGGGCGCCAAAGTTAAAGTTAGGCTTATAGTCTTTGCCCTGCATACCGTCGCCAGAAAGGGGTTGCGCTTCAGGCAGATCCTTACGAGAGTAGCTAAAGCCAAAGCTACCAGTTTCATGATCAGCTGTGACCAGTACTAGAGTGTCATCTCTATCTTTAACCCATTCGTGAACCGCTTCTACCGCTTCATCGAACTTAAGAAGTTCGTGTAGCATCCAGCCAGCATCATTGACATGGCCTGCCCAGTCGATTTGGCCGCCTTCAATCATAAGGAAGAAGCCGTCTTCATCTTTAGACAGAATATCTAAGGCTTTGAGCGTCATCTCTTTGAGGGAAGGTTGGCCACAATTGTCGGCTTTTTTACAGGCTGAGTAAGCGATGCCATCGGCCATACCTGAATTGGCAAATAAACCTAATAGCTTAGTGGTTTCATTTGAGTCATTGGCACTGAGCTGAGCGCCATCAAATGCTAGAGCGTAACCATGGTCATTTTTCGCTTCGATAAGTAGGTTTCTGTCATCGCTACGTTTAGATTTTTTATAAACACTCTCTGGGGCACCCATATCCGCCATAAGTTTGCGAGCATCGGCATCGGTTTTAATATTAGATGGTAGGAAGTTACGGGCACCACCTGAAAGCATCACATCCACATTGCCAGATTCGATCAGTTGTTCAGCGATTTCAGCTTCATAGGAGCGGTGAGGCTGGTGGGCGGCAAAGGCAGCAGGTGTTGCGTGAGTAATGCGAGTATCTGACACTAGGCCTGTGGCTTTACCTTTTGCCTTGGCTTTTTCAAGAATAGTTTCGACGATATTACCTTGAGAGTCTAAGCCTATCATCTCAGAACCTGCCGCCAAACCAGTTGCAAGCTGGGTGGCGGAACAAGCCGAATCCACAACTAGGCTACCATTGGCGCCATGGGGAGCATTAAGAGAAAGACCTAGCTGACCGGCTTCACCGAGTTTAGACAGCGCCGTCATATTGCCTTTATCGTTATAAATTGAGTTAGGCGCACGGCGTGCATATTCTTCTAGCAAGCCAACCTGCTGTGGCCCCATGCCATCGCCGATCATCAGAATAATGTTTTTCACCGAAGTGACTTCTTCTGGGGCGACTTCTTTGACGACTTCAACTTCTTTGATGACTTCGACAGTGTCATCGCTACATCCAGTGATAAGTAGAGCCGAGATGGCAACGGCTATAAGGCTTGGCTTGAACATGGTTAATTCCCTGTAAGGTACATATTGGCTCAATCTCAGGTTGTTTTCTTAACCTAAGATAGTGAGCTGTGTGTTTGTTTTATAATTGGTTTGTTGTTTTCAACGCCCGATAGCCTAGGGGGAAAAGATGACAAAAATAAGAACAAAATGTGTCGGTTAGATGTAGCAGAAGGTAATGGATTGTAAAACTCGCCATTTTAGCGAGTATTGAGCCGATGAACTTTGTTAAAGTAGCCTAATCCAAGGGATAAGTTGAATTTTTGATAAAGATTTTTAGGGCGTTTTAGATTAAAAGGTGGGATTTAAATGTCAGTTTGGCGAGTATCTTTAGTGGCAGCATTATTGCTGTTGGCAGGCTCTATTGTGTATTTAGGTTATTCCATTAATAAAGTGGTGACGACAGTAACTCACACTACCGAGCAATTACCTATAGTGTTAGATAAGGTATCTGCATTAGAGAAGAAAATAGATAGCCGCGCATGGTTGGAGCAAGTTACCCATCTGCAGCAAGAAATCCCGCTTATTCTGCAACAAGTCAAAGCCGTTAATACCAATATTGCCGAGATAAATAAGCAGATTCCTTTAGTGTTAGATCAGGTCTCTGTTGTGACGGCTAAAACTGTGCCCAATGTGTTGAGCGAAGTGAAACAGATAAGAGAGCAAACCTTGCCCCGAGTGTTGGTTGAGGTCAAGCAGGCTCAAAATGAAACCATTCCTAGCATTTTGAAAGAGACCAAGGCGATACGTACTCAGGTTGTGCCTCCTGTGTTGGCGGAAAGCAAAGAGATCCGTCTGATGGCGCCAGAGCTGATCAAAGAAGCGAATCAGTTGGTAAATAATGCCGAGCGAGTGGGCCGTGAAGCCTCAGTTGGCGCAGTGGAAGGCACGGTTGAAGGTATCCTTAGCACTCCAGTTAACTTGATTAAGAAGGTTGCTGATAAGGTTGACCCTAGGGAAGCCGAATCTCAAGAGCAAAAGCAGGATAATGATTAATATCCTTCTAGTAACCTAACGTTAACCCTTGATTAGATAAAGTAAATAACCAATGAGCTATCTTTTCAGGGGTATAGATGGAACAAGCACTATATGGAGCCTATATGGGCATCAATACTCTGTTAGTTGAAGATGATCTCGATTTAGCCGATGGCACTATCTCATTTCTAGCCTTAGAAAATATTGAATGTGACTATGCAGCTAATGGTCGCATTGGGCTTAACCTGGCGTTGGAGAATGATTATCAGGTGATTATTCTCGATGTAGGATTACCGCTGATGAATGGCTATCAGGTGTGCCAAGAGTTAAGAAATAAAGGCTGTGACACGCCTATTTTAATGCTAACAGCCAAAGATACGTTGAGCGATAAGCTCGAGGGCTTTGATTCTGGCGCCGATGATTATCTGGTTAAACCCTTTGATCTCGATGAACTCGCAGCGCGAATTATTGCCCTGTCTAAAAGACGTAGTGTCCAGAGTCAGTTACTAACCCTTGGGGACTTAGAGCTAGATATCACTAAACATAAGGTGACTCGAGCCGGTCAAGAGATTGAACTAAGCCCAATTGGCTGGAAGATTTTAGCGCTTTTGATGCGCGAAAGCCCCAAGGTCATCAGTAAAGAGGCAATAATGAATGAGATTTGGGGGGAAGAAAGCCCAGACCCTTCATCACTAAAGGTTCACCTATTTCGTCTAAGGCAGAAGATAGATAAGCCCTTTGATAAAGCCTTGATTCATACTATACATAATCGCGGCGTGGTAATAAGAGATAGCGATGCAACAAGTTAAGCCCAGTTTTAATAAGCGCCTTTTGGCATATATTGCAGGCTTTGCCACCCTGTTATTGTTTTTCTACACCTTGCTGACCATCTTTTATCTGGATCTAGGTTTAGGTTATGGGCTGCAGTTTCAGTTAGAAGGCAAGGCCAATACTTATAGAAAAGCCTACCTGAGCGACCCTAATTCGGCACTTCCTCAAGGTGGGGAACTGTTTACCTACCGTGATATTCAAAGCATGCCTAAGCCCTTGCTTGAGCTCTTTCCGATTGAAAAGAAAAAGCATAAAGGTTTGATGCATTTTGTTGAATCTGTCGATGATATTCCTTTAGGTCATCCAGCTACGCGTCTACCTGAGCTTTGTGATAACAAAAGCTGCCAAATGTTATTCCTTTATACCTATCAATTAGAGAAAGATGAGTGGCTCTATATGGTGGTAGCGAAAGAGGAATCTGAGCTGTTTCAAGTTCACCATGATGAGCTTAATCGCGTACTCTTTCTCTCTATCGGTATAGGTATCGCCTTGCTGGTGTTGATCCTTATCTTTGCTTATATTCTGCTGCGAAAAGTCGCTAAACCTATCAATGCTCTGACAGATTGGGCCGATCAACTGACCCTGAAAAATTTGAACGATCCTTTACCTGATCTGCGTTATCGGGAGTTAACTAATCTCGCCATGCAGATGCGCGCTTCGTTGAAAAAAGTAGAAGATTCTGTCGAACATGAGCGCAAATTTCTTGCCAATGCCAGCCATGAACTGCGAACGCCCATTGCGGTGCAGCAGACCAATATTAGTTTGTTAAAGAAACTGGGAGTTTGGGTAGACGATGGTTCTGAATCGGCTAAGGCTCAAGATCGCATTTATAGGGCATCGGTGAATATGCGCCAGTTGACCGAGACCTTGCTTTGGCTCAGCCGCGATTTCCAATCTTTGCCTCAATCCAAACCAGTGTCACTGCTAGATTTGATTAATGACCTTATCGAGGAGAATCGTTATCTGCTTAAGCATAAGCTAGTAGATGTGGAGATTGAAAACATGGGTGCGAATATTGAGGTGCCCCAAAGCTTAAGCCGTATTGTGCTGAATAACTTGATCAGAAATGCATTTCAATATACTCATCAAGGCTTTGTGAAAATTAAAATGCTGGATAACAATATTAGTGTGATGAATCAATGTAGTTACAGCGATGAGATAAATGATCAGGAGTCTAGCTTTGGTCTAGGTCTTGCGCTGGTCGAACAAATTTGTGCTAAAGCTGGCTGGGATTATCGCATGCAGGCGATAGAGGGAGGTTACCATTCGGTAGTGAGTTTTGCCTCTGACTCTGCAAATCAAGAGAGCCCAAACTAAACCTATAATCTAACAAGCCATGTTAGTGGTGACACATAGCATGGCTATCAGCTGTTATTTCGCTTGCTCGTTGTGTCGATATTTTTTTACTGAGACATGCTCAGCGGACTGGGATGCCTCAGTTGTTTTTCCTGCTTTATTATCGATTTTTTCCGCACTCATGACTTGTTCGGATGATTGAAGGTCTTTGGCCTTTTGACTGATATTAACTTTATCCATAGCGGTCTGCTGTTTTGCTTGTGTCGGCTGTAACTTGGCTTTTTGGCTAGCGTTGAGCTTGCTGATATTGCTCGGGTTAAGCTTTTTTAGTTGGCTGGCATTGAGTTTGTTGAGCTGACTTGCATTCAGTTTGTTGACCTGAGTTTTGTCTAATTTATTCAGCAGTTTGGTGCTGAGTTTATTGAGCTCAGATACAGGTAACTTTTTAAGTTGTGCAGCAGTGAGTGCTTTCGATTTTGCTGCAGTAGCGGATTCTTGACCTTCAGCCCCGCCTCCGCCTTCGCCAGCAGGTTTTTGGGCCGCTTCAGCTTCCTTCTTTGATGCATCGCTGGTGTTAGACTTGCCCGAGCTTACCGTGATATTTCCTGAGCGTGTGGCATCCGTATTCATATTGACATTCATTGGCTACTCTCCTTTAAGTTTTTAGCAGACATGAAAGCGCTATCTCACTGGGAATTAGAGTCGATAGTAAGTGAACCTCAGGTGAAATAAGTGTCTAGAATTGTCTTTTTTTGTATGGATGTTAAGCGGTTAGCACTCCAACCAATTTAAGCCCGGGATAGCCAGTGCAGCTTATCCTTTGCTGAGGTTAAATGCATGAGTAGAAGGGGATGAACCACATTCGCTTTGCTGAGCGAATGTGGTGACTCGAGTATCAATTGATATCAGGCCTACTAGCCGCGATTAATGGTGATATCTGAGATAAAGCCGTGCTCTGTGCTGACAAGGGCTTGCTTGAGCATAGAGGCGGCTTCCGTTGCTGTCATAAAGCTTGAGGTATCTAGCTGTTTACCACTGGTTTGCCAAAATTCTGTGGCCATGCCGCCAGGGTATACGGCCACTATTTTCATTGGATGGCCTTTAAGTTCGAGACGAAGTGATTCTATCAAGCCTCTGACAGCCCACTTTACGGCGCAGTAGCTCGACTCTCCTGCCTTAGCGACTTGTGCTGCTGTCGACATGACGATGACCAGTTGTACAGGTTTATCTTTATAGCGAGCCACGGCTTCTCTTAGCAGTAGGGCAGTACTGGTAAGATTGTTATCAATTAAGGTTTTGATTGCCGCAGGGTCTTGCTGCTCTAGCGGGCCGAAATAGCCACTGCCTGCACAATGGATAATATGTGATGGCGTTGTGCTTAGCTCGTCAAATAGATGTGTGATTGAGCTTGGATCGCAAAGGTCGCAACTATGAGCCTGAGCTTGAGCATGGAGCTGACTTTTGACTTGGCTAAGCCTTTGTTGGTTGCGGCCTGTAATTGTAACTGCTGTGCCATCTTGGCTATAAGCTTGAGCAAGGGCGGCGCCTAGGCCACTGCTGGCACCCGTAATTAATATCATAAGTGTTTCTTCCGGTTTAAATTGTCATGCTGATTTGAGTCGAGCAGCTGTTCGAGGTAATGAATATGACGAAGCTCGGTATTTGGCTGTGAAAAAATCGCCTGTTCAACTAACTGCTGGAGTAATGAAATATTGGTCTCTATGCCACCAATATTTAGTTCGGACAAAGCTTGTTTTAGCCTGATGATGGCTTGCTGTCGATTGTCGCCATAGGCAATCAGTTTAGCGATCATAGGGTCATACTCTTGAGGGACGCGGTAACCTTGATATATATGTGAGTCCCAGCGAATGCCGAGTCCTCCTGGAATCGTCAGCTTACTTATGGTCCCTGGGCTAGGTATGCCTGTGAAGCTATTCTCAGCATTGATGCGGCACTCGATGGCGTAGCCTTGAAACCTTACCTGTTGCTGCTTGTATTCAAGGGGGAGGCCTGCGGCAATCTTTAGCTGCATCTGCACCAGATCGACGCCAGAGATCATCTCTGTAATCGTGTGCTCAACCTGAAGCCGTGTGTTCATCTCAATAAAGTAAAACTCGCCATTTTGATACAGAAACTCAAAGGTCCCTAATCCTTGATAGCCTATGTTGTGACAAGCCTGTATACAGCTTTGATATAGGCGCTCGAGCTTTTCCTGAGCTATGCCTAGCGCTGGCGCCTCTTCAACCACTTTCTGATGCCGCTTTTGGGCGGAGCAGTCTCGAGAGCCAAGATGAATCGCTTGTCCATGGCTATCTGCGGCAACTTGCACCTCGATATGCCGAGGAGCGGCAAGGTATTTCTCAATATAGACTTGGTCATTGGCAAAGAAGCGCTTAGCTTCACTGGCGGTGATAGCGATATTTTGATTCAACTCAGCTTTCGAATGCACTATACGCATGCCTCGGCCGCCACCACCTCCAGCGGCCTTGATTATCACTGGATAACCTAGGGTATTAGCTATTTGCAGGTTGAGCTTTTCATCCTCTCTCGCTAATGACAGAGGACCATTTGAGCCCGGCACTGTGGGGACGCCCGCTTGCTTCATAGCGGTAATGGCGGCAATTTTATCTCCCATCAGTTCTATCACTTGGCTGCTCGGGCCAATAAAGGTGTAGCCTGAGCGAGTGACGAGTTCAGCAAATTCTGCATTTTCAGAGAGGAGACCATAGCCTGGATGAATCGCATCGGCGCAGGTTATATTGGCCACACTAATGATGGCCGTCATATTCAGGTAACTATCGGCGGCATTAGCTGGGCCAATACAGTAGCTCTCATCGGCGAGTTTGACATGGGGAAGTTGTTTATCCGCCGATGAGTAGACAGCGACAGTTTTGATGTTTAATTGGTGACATGCCCGAAGAATGCGAAGTGCGATTTCACCTCGGTTGGCTATGACCACTTTATTAAACATAGTCTTCCTCTCTGAGAGAAGTTTATCTGGAGGCTAATCAATTAACATTAATGCTTGGTCAAATTCGACGCTATCACCGCTTTCGACAAATATTTTACTAATGGTGCCAGATTTATGGGCCATGATTTGATTCATCATCTTCATCGCCTCAATCACACACAGGGTGTCGCCTTCGTTGACCTTATCACCCAGCTGCACAAAAGGCTTAGCTTCTGGACTTGGGCTTAAGTAAAAGGTGCCGACCATAGGTGAGATCAGCATGTTGTCATCATCACTCTCTTGCTCCGGCTGTGGTTTGCTGGATTCGGCTATTTCGGGTTCAGTTTGTGCCACATGGTAAGTAGGAATAGCTTGAGTTGATGACTTATTCAAACAGATACGAACCGCATCCTCGCCTTCGGTGATTTCAAGCTCACTGATCCCAGACTCTTTTACTAGCTCAATCAGCTTACGTACTTTGCGTATATCCATAGCCATAATGACAATTATCCTTTATTGAGTTGGTTAACCGCAGCTTGCAGTGCAAATTGATATCCTTGAGCCCCTAGGCCGCAGATAACGCCAACGGCCTTGTCTGAGAGATAAGAGTGTTGACGAAAAGGCTCACGACTGTGGACGTTTGATAGGTGCACTTCGATAAAGGGAATGGCGACACCTAGCAGTGCGTCTCTTAGTGCGACACTCGTATGGGTAAAAGCTGCTGGGTTGATAATAATAAAGTCGGCATCGGTAGCATGAATTGCATCGATTAACAGATGTTCAGCATTGGATTGACTATGACTTAATTCGACACCCATCTGTTGTGCACTCTGGCTAAGCTCATCCACAATTTGCTGCAGAGTTTGTGCGCCATAGATATCGGGTTCACGACGACCGAGGAGGTTTAAATTAGGCCCATTGATCAGCAAAATTTTGGTTGGCTCACTCATGTATTGGCTCCCTCTTGTTGATGCTGTAACGCACTTCGTGCTTGAGTACGTGAACTATACCGACACGTTACCTATTTTTTAGGACCTTAGCTATAGCTGAAGTGTATTTGGCGATAACAGAACTTGCATTTTGTGTTACCTAGATTTAGCTGTGTAAGTAGCTTTAAATTACTAGAAAGAGTAGATAGTAGGGTTAAACGAGAAAGAGATAAGCAGCTCCTAACCCTATAGCGATTGAAATCTCACAAGCTTTTAGGTAAAACGGTCCTTGTAGTATTTTAGTGAGTTGTTTCTGGTCATTACAGTTATGAAGACGTTTGATAACAGTATCTTGCTTGAGAAGATAGCTTATTTTTGTAACATTAAAAAGATAGCTGCTAATGAGGAAGCAACCAAATAAGACTGAAAAGCCAATTGAGCGCTCAGTGACCAGTAGCTGTAATATTAATAGAATGATTAAGAGTCCAAAACCAAGAGTCATGAGCTTTTTTTTCTTTTCCCAATTGGTGATAAAGCTACTACCTAGGTGCTTGGTTTGTACCTCTTCCTCTAACACCTCTTGCTGTAAAGTGTTTCTCCTCGCTGTCATTTCTAGACATATTTCAGAATGAAGTTTTGGATATTCATTTTGAGGATATTTGTCTAAGGCTTCTACCAACTCTAATGTCGACAAGTTTTTTACGTTTAGTTCCATGATTAGGGCTCGGATGATCTAGCTAAGATGTATTTCGTCAGTATAAGCATCTCCGGTTTTTGTTTTCTATATGGTTGATTTATTTCGTGAACTAGTTGTCATTCTTTCACCTTTTATCGCTGCTTATAATTTGATAATGGCCAACATATCTTCATCATCGTCATCCATTCCAATTTCGACGAAACCAAAGCTAGAATAAAAATCTTTGGCGACTGGATTATTTGGGTTGTAGCAGATCTCTATCTGTTTCAATTCGGGTGTCTGTTTTATCTGTTCAATAGCTTGAGCTAAGGCTTGGCGACCTATGCCTTTATTTTGGTGCTTTATGTCTAACATAAAGCGCCAAATAGCGGTTTTATCTGAGGTTTCTTGCACCCACATCAGAAAGCCCACTACCTTGTCATCACAGCTGATGGCGCGAGTTTCATAGCCTGAGTTGAATTGAGCTTCAACAAGAGACCACATATTACTGGCGACGTAATCCTCTTGATCCTCGCGTACTTCAAGATCGCAAACTGCTTCATAGTTGCTTTTATCGACAGGGCAAAGTGAAATCTTCATGGCTTTTCCTTAGCGTATTTTGATTAGAACAGTTGTGGCTGAATTAGTGTTCCTTTGAGTGATTTAATTGGGGCTTAATACTGATTATCAAGGTGTTACATAAGGTGAACGCGTACGATAGCTAGTCGCAGTAGGCCTTTTTCTAGTAACTTGGCTTGTTTTGTCTTAAAGCCTTGGTAGCCCCCCGCTGTTTCTTGGCATCGACGCGGCGCTTCTGGCTGTTTTTAGTCGGCTTAGTGGCAATACGCTTCTTGGCAACTTTAGTGACACTGGTAACAAGCTCAATAAACTGCTCTAAGGCCTGCTGGCGATTAAAGTCCTGACTTCTACTCTGCTGACATTTAATGATGATTTTGCCGCTTTTAGTGATGCGGTGATCTGCCTTACTTGAGAGTTTCTGTTTATAGAAATCGGGCAGGGACGATTGCTTAATATCAAAAATTAGCTGCGCCGCAGTCGAAACCTTGTTGACATTCTGACCACCTGCACCGCTTGAGCGAATAAATTGCCACTCAATTTCATTTTCTTGAAGGAACACACTGTTAGATATTTTTATCATGGCAAACTTAAGCGTTTTTATTTTTTGACTCCACTTAACGCTTATTGCCGAAAAAGTGAAGTCCGTCTGTTAATATCAAGCGGTTTTGACCTAAAGGTCAGCTTGAATGGAGTATGTCTATGTTATGCCAAATCCCTGATATTTCGAAAGGGGTGATCAGCCTTTTTGCCAGTGGTCGTCTGTCATCGCGGGATTATCGCACTCGACTGCAGCCAGCTATTAAAAGTTATAAGCAAAATTGGGATCAGGTATGCATGTATATTGAAGCTGATGTGCTACTTGAAGGTTGGGAGCATAAATCGCTGACGGGCAGTGGTGAGGTTCAATTACCTAGCTTTGATGCTTTAGTTTTGGTCGGCGGCCCAGATTGGATGGGCAATAGCATTCGTCTTTTGGGGCCATTTATGCAAGGCGAAGTGGCCTGGTTCCCATTAGAGCAGAAGCAAGCGGCTATCGATTGGATTAGAAAGCGCTCAATCGTGAGATAGTCTGCCGAGCTAACATAAACCGAGCGTTATACTCTATAATGCTCGGCGGTAACTTAACACGATAAATTAATTGGAGTGGTTTTATGTCTGTAAAGAAGAGTGTATCTCTATTATTGGCAAGCATATTTGTTGTTGGCTTAACTGCCTGTGCGCCAGAGGTCGGTAGTGAAGCTTGGTGTAAGCAGATGAAAGAGAAGCCAAAGGGTGACTGGACTGCCAATGAAGCGGCAGATTATGCCAAGCACTGCGTTTTTAAGTAAATTTGGTTGCTATCTCTAGGGCTGAAACTTAAGCTAGCTTGTGTTGTCGTAAAGATAACTGCTGCTCAGCCATTAAGTCAGAAGTTTCAACTGTTCTGCCACTGGCTTTAGCCCTGACTTTCAACCTTTTTGAGATTACTTTTGAGTCGATTGTTGCACCAAGCTTATCAAATCATAGCTAAGCTCACTCTAGCCCTTGTTCTGCTGCAGTTTGCGGGCACAGGTTTTGGTGCCCATCAATTACATCAAGGCAATGAGCAAGAAGAGGCTCGTAATCACGCGCATCTGCAATTTACTGCCGAAGTAACCAGTATTGCGCAATGCACCGAAGAGTTAATTCAGAGTGCTAACCATCAACATATTATCAGTGATATTGAAGAGTACGACCTTTGTCTTGACTGTCAGTGTCATGGTGGTCATGCCTCGCTGGTAACTCAGACTATGATCATTGCCTCAGAGCCGCTAACGGATCTGTTTCTTGATATCGACTCTCATTACTTTCCGCCAGAGTTGAGCCCTAACTACCGCCCTCCTATTGCTTAGGCTAACCATCTAAAACATAAATTAATTTGGTTTGATGTCTGGCTTTTTTCGTCTTCCCGATGCTCAATGCTGATTCAAATATCATCGCATTGAAAGCCACTGTACTGAGTTGTGCTATGCAGTAGTGGCAGTATATGGACCCAAAGCTCTTTGAGCTGTTTGAACCATAGGCTATTTACTGAAATTGCCCTGCTACTTCCATAGCCAAAGGCGCTTGGTTTACGCCTGCCTGACATCAAATCTATTCATTTAGTTGACTCAGTAATGAGTTACTTAGTTGTGGATAGCAAAACAATGAAAAAAATATTTAAGTCTTGTTTAGGGGGATTGCCCCTCATTGGCGCAGTGACACTAACCCCCTTATCACTGCTCCCTTTATCAGTGTTGGCCGATGATGGCCAGCAGGGTGAGCATCAACATAGCCATGAGATGACGCAAGATCTGCAAACTCAAGCGTCAGCTGATGGCCATAGCTCTGCAGAGCATGAGCTGCACTTTGACGATGAGATAAGTATTTCGTCCCATGATGAGCATGAGCATGAGCATGAGCATGAGCATGAGCATGAGCATGACGAAGATGACCAGAGTGACCAGGCTGAAGCTGTAGAGGAAGAACACGGCCATGCTCATGGAGAAGATGGTGGACACAGTGATGAGCCGCTAGTGCTTTCCGAGCAGCAACAATCCCTTGCCGGTATCAAGATCCTCTCTTTGGCAGAACAAAACTTTAGTTTGAATGCGGTGGCGACAGCAGCATTAGCAGTGGATAGAGATAGAACAGTATCAATTGCTCCTCAAGTGGATGTATTGGTTCAGGCTCGTCATGTCGTTCCTGGCCAGAATGTAGTGAAAGGCCAGCCCTTACTAACACTTGGCGGCTCTGCGGTTGCCAAGGCGCAGGCTGATTTTATCAATGCCTCGGCTGAGTGGAGTCGAGTTAAGCGCATGAGCAAAAGTGCGGTCAGTGCTAGCCGTCGAATGCAGGCGGAAGTGGATGCTGAACTTAAGCGTGCAATTCTGATGTCGATGGGGATGACGTTTAAGCAGATTGCCGCTTTGGAATCTAACCCTAGCGCGATTGGTCGCTATCAACTATTGGCGCCGATTTCTGGACGAGTGCAGCAGGAAGCTGCTGTATTAGGTCAAGTGGTTGAAGCGGGTACTCACTTACTGCAATTAACCGACGAGTCATACCTTTGGGTGGAAGCGCAGCTCACTCCTACACAGGCTGAACATATCAAGATAGGTAGCCCTGCCATGGTTCATGTGGGGAAGAGTGTGATTCAAGGAGAGATCATAGGTCGCGGCCATGAAGTCGACCCTAAGACGCGCACCGAGTCGGTATTAGTTCGCATGAAAAACCCAGATCATGAGCTACATGCTGGCCAGTTTGCTGAGCTGTATCTGCCTTTTGTGGGTAAAGGGCAAGCTGGAGTGGTAGTGCCCGATGCTGCATTAACTCGTAGCGGTGATGGAGACTGGCAGGTATTTATATTGAAAGAAACAGGCTTTGAAGCCGTTGAAGTGCAAGTTATCGAGCGTCAGCGTGGGATGAATCTAGTTCAAGGTGTCGCGGGCGACGCTAAGTTAGTGGTCTCAGGCGCTTTTTTCCTAGCATCAGAGCAGGCTAAGTCTGGCTTTGATATTCATGCCCATTAGGGAGAAGCTGCAATGTTACAAAGAATAATTGCAGGTGCGATTGCCAATCGTTTACTTGTTGTATTAGGGCTGTTACTAGCAATAGCGGCTAGCATTACCATGCTGCCTAAGCTGAATCTCGACGCCTTTCCTGATGTCACCAATGTTCAGGTGACTGTAAATACTCAGGCTCAAGGGCTTGCCGCCGAAGAGGTGGAAAAGTTGATCAGTTATCCGGTTGAGTCTGCTATGTATGCGCTGCCAAGTGTGACTCAGGTTCGCTCTTTATCTCGTACTGGTCTCTCTGTGGTGACCGTGGTGTTTGAAGAGGGCACAGATATCTATTTTGCACGTCAGCAAGTGTTCACTCAATTGCAGGCGGCAAGGGAGATGATCCCATCAGGTGTCGGTACACCGGAAATGGGACCCAATAGCTCAGGCCTAGGTCAAGTCTACCAATACATTTTACGCGCCGAACCTGAGTCAGGGGTCAGTGCTGCAGAGCTAAGAAGCATCAATGATTATTTGGTCAAGCTAGTCATGATGCCTGTCTCTGGCGTCACCGATGTTCTCTCCTTTGGCGGCGAAGTGCGTCAATATCAGGTGCAGTTAGATCCTAATCTGCTGCGCAGCTATGGCTTAAGTCTATCCCAAGTTACATCTGCTTTAGAGCAAAATAATCGTAATTCGGGTGGTTGGTTTATGGACCAAGGCCAAGAGCAATTAGTCGTACGCGGTTATGGCTTGCTACCGACTGGCAGTGCAGGCTTAAAAGCGATTGGCCAGATCTCCATTGCCGAGATAAATGGCACGCCTGTGCGCATTAGTGATGTGGCAAAGGTGGACTTTGGCGGCGAGATCCGTGTTGGCGCTGTGACCATGACGCGTAGAGATGAGCAGGGACAGGCGCAAAATCTCGGTGAGGTGGTTGCAGGTGTGGTGCTTAAACGCATTGGGGCTAACACTAAGGCGACTATTGATGATATTGAAGCAAGAGTTAGTTTGATAGAACAAGCACTGCCTAAGGGGGTCTCTTTTGAGGTCTTCTATGATCAGGCAGACCTTGTGGATAAAGCGGTTACCACGGTGCGAGATGCGCTGTTAATGGCGTTTGTATTTATTGTGGTGATCTTGGCGCTATTTTTAGTCAATATTCGCGCGACATTACTGGTACTGCTATCCATTCCTGTCTCCATAGGTTTGGCACTGTTAATCATGTCTTACTATGGTATGTCGGCCAACCTCATGTCTCTGGGGGGATTGGCGGTCGCTATCGGTATGCTAGTTGATGGCTCAGTGGTGATGGTGGAAAACATCTTTAAGCACCTGAGTCGTGCTCAAACAGAGCAAGCGGATGAGGAGCAGCCATCAAAACGTATTGACTCACAAGTACTGAATGCGGCCAAAGAGGTGTGTAGTCCCATCTTTTTTGCGACTGCCATTATCATTGTGGTGTTTGCGCCTCTGTTTACCTTAGAGGGAGTGGAGGGCAAGTTATTCCAGCCTATGGCGACGAGCATCATATTGGCTATGATGTCAGCCCTAGTTGTGGCTCTAGTGGCAGTACCTGCTATCGCTGTATACCTGTTTAAATCTGGAGTCACTCCTAAATCAAGTCTTTTATTACGACCTATTGAGTCTGGCTATCGCTGGATGCTAAAGGGAGTCATGACCAGCCCAAGAACTGTGATGCTTTTGGCTGCCACACTATTTGTGGCCACTATGAGTTTATTGCCGCGTTTAGGGACTGAGTTTGTGCCAGAGCTTGAAGAGGGCACTATCAACTTGCGGGTGACGTTAGCGCCTACGGCGAGCTTGTCTACTTCCCTTGATGTTGCACCTAAGCTTGAGGCAATGCTGCTTGAGTTTCCCGAGGTTGAGTATGCACTGAGTCGTATTGGTGCCGCCGAGTTAGGTGGCGACCCTGAGCCTGTGAATAATATCGAAATCTATATCGGCCTTAAGCCAATTGATCAGTGGGCATCCGCCACTAGTCGTATCGAGCTGCAGGAACTGATGGAACATAAGCTGTCGGCGCACCCTGGTTTGCTGCTAACCTTCTCTCAGCCTATTGCCACTCGAGTCGATGAGTTGTTGTCTGGCGTGAAGGCGCAACTGGCCATTAAGTTATTTGGTCCTGATCTGGATATTTTGTCTGAAAAAGGTCAAAAGCTCACCGAGCTAGTGTCAGCCATCGAGGGGACGGTTGGAGTCTCCTTAGAACAGGTAAGCGGTGAAGCTCAGCTGGTGGTGAGACCTAAACGGAATATGCTGGCTCGCTATGGCTTAAATGTCGATGACATTATGAATTTAGTGAGTCAGGGGATAGGTGGTGTCAGTGCTGGGCAGGTGATAGATGGCAACGCTAGATACGATATCCATGTGCGCTTTGCCAAGCAGCATCGTAGCTCGCCAGATGTGCTAAAAGATATATTGTTAACCGGTGCTAACGGCACCCTAGTACGTCTGGGTGACGTCGCCGATGTGGAGATAGAGATGGCGCCGCCCAATATTCGTCGTGATGATGTGCAGCGCCGAGTGGTAGTACAGGCCAATGTGTCGGGGCGAGATATGGGCTCTGTGGTGAAGGATATCTATGCTCTTGTGCCACAAGCTGACTTACCACCGGGTTATACGCTAGTGGTGGGAGGCCAGTATGAGAATCAACAAAGAGCGCAGCAGAAACTCATGCTAGTGGTGCCTATCTCAATTACGCTGATTGCATTGCTGCTCTATTTCTCATTTGGCTCAATTAAACAGGTGGCCTTGATTATGGCCAATGTGCCATTAGCCTTGATTGGTGGTGTGGTTGCGCTTTATGTCACTGGCACCTATCTGTCTGTGCCTAGCTCCATCGGTTTTATCACTTTATTCGGAGTGGCGGTTCTTAATGGGGTGGTGCTGGTGGATGCGATTAATCAGCGTCGTCAAACTGGCGAGCCGTTGTTTGACTGTGTGTACGAGGGGACAGTCGGGCGTTTACGTCCTGTGTTAATGACGGCTTTGACCTCAGCTTTGGGGCTGATTCCTATTTTGCTATCAAGCGGTGTGGGAAGTGAGATCCAAAAGCCTTTGGCTGTGGTGATTATTGGTGGCCTGTTTAGCTCGACAGCCTTAACACTACTCGTACTGCCAACCCTCTATACTTATTGCTATCGAAAAGAGAGCTTAAGCTAAATGAAGTGAAGCGATAGGGGCCTAGATTGTGATGACAAGTCTGTGCGCTTATCTATGGTTATTGTGTGAACAATATCAACAAGATATTGCATGCAACTCATGTGTTGATGGGTTAAGCTGAATTAACTTGTCAAAGGAGAGAGTTATGATTGCCGTTATTTTTGAAGTAAAGCCAACCAAAGATGGTAAACAAGAGTACTTGAACGTTGCTGAAGAGATGCGTCAGTTTTTAGAGGGAAGAGAAGGTTTGATCTCTATTGAGCGTTTCGAAAGCTTAGTGGATGACGGCAAGGTGCTAAGCCTATCGTTTTGGGAAGATATTGAATCTATTACCCAATGGCGTAACCAGATGGCCCATAGTATTGCCGAGGAAAGTGGTATCGTGCCTAATCTGTTTAACTCATACCGTATTCGCTTGGCACAGGTGATTCAGGATTATGAAGAAGTGATCCATGAGACTCCAGAAGAGTAGTCGATTCTTCTACTAGCAATAGCATTATGAAAAAGCCCAGCATTTTTTGCTGGGCTTTTTCATGGCGGAGAGCTAAAGGAGTTACTGATTTCAATATCAATAGTTACAAGCATAAATTGAACCATGATTGGTTTGTAACTCATTGATTATTTGCGGTGAAACTTTATTTTATTGAAGCTTGACTTCGCGCAAATAACTTGCTGAATCATACTTGGCTATTGATCTTAAAAACTAAACTTATAGTAGGGAACCGACCAAGTGTTGGCGCCCTGTTTTGGTTAGTCAACTGACACTCTAGATAGAGGAGAAAGATTAAGGAGGCTGTTATGAGAAGCTTAATTCCTTCCATCTTTTCTAAAGATGATATGAGAACCGCATTGCAATCTCGGTTAGATACTATGTTTGATGATCTATCCAATGACTGGTGGACAAACTGGCCTGAGGCGAGATTAGCGCAAGCTAGAAACTTCCCTGCTATTGATGTCAAAGAAAATGATGAATCCTTTGAGATCAAGGCTGAACTGCCTGATATGGATGAAAAAGATATTCAGGTCAGTGTGGTAGGTAATTACCTTAATATTAAAGGCGAGAAAAACCTTGAGCAGGAAAAAGATGACAAAGGTTACCATCTTAAAGAACGCTCATTTGGTGCTTTCCATCGTCGTATCGCCTTAGGTTTTGCCCCTGATATCGATGATATTCATGCCAAGTATGTGAAAGGTGTGCTTGCGATTCAAATCCCTAAGCCTGCAGAAGTGAGAAATGCTGCCCAGCAAATCAAGGTGGATTATCAGGATTAGTTCAGTTGCGATAAGCAAAAGCCAATACTCAGGTATTGGCTTTTATTGTTTTGATTACGACGGTTAATAGGGACGATTTATGTCGGCCAGTGCAGGGACTGTTGGAGTCAGTGGCTGGGCTTCATCGTTAATATCATCAAGAGTCGGTGCCGATGGCGTGAGCGGCTTTATTTGATCATTAACAGTTTGCAGCTTTGGCTTAGGCGCTATGGTCTCTGGTCTTTGTTTTCTTCGACTTGAGATACGGTTAAATAGAATTGAGCCTGAGCTGAGACCAGAATCGGCATTGAGCTCTGTGGCTTTATTTTTCAGACGACCTGCAAAGGCTTGATCAATTGCTGGAATTTGATATTTAAGCAGAGTGTTAAAGTGCTTGAGTGCCTGATTATAGTAATAGTCATCTTTAGGCGATTGCTTTAGGTGCTGCATACTCTCGATAAACTCATCTTTAAACCGTTTAGCACTGAGGATAGCCTGCTTATCAGCCGTTAATTCTGCCCTTTCTATTCCTTGCTTGAGCAAAGCCAAGGCATCCTTGTGTACTCTTTCTTTGGGCTTAGCTAGGTTTTGGAACAGTTGCTTGAGCTCGTTTTTATGCTGTTTAGTAAAATCTTGCCATTCTTGATTTTTTGGATCGTGATCATTACGTTCAAAAAAGCTCTTATACATCATGCTTGGGTAGGTAAGATCTTTAGTTCCCAAGGTTTCACCCGCTACCCGTGTTGCAGATTTATTCACTGCTAAGCTGGCACCAACACTGATTCCTGGCGTGACTGTGACATTGCCTGATAAGTCGGTATCGGTCGAGACGGTAGCAAGCTGGCGACTAAATAGTTTGCGATACTGCTGTTCAACCTGATATTGGTCGTGGGTAGGCTTAAATAGACGGATCATATAGGTACCAGCAAGGGCATTTGAGGTACCGGGTAAAAAGCTGTACTCATTAATGTTGTCTATGCCTTGCTCTTTTAGCGTGCTGTCTATTTTGTGTTTTAGTTTTTTGTTGAGATCTTTGACGAAATTGACCGTGCTGACTCCCGCCGATGCCGCCAGAGTGAAGCTGATATCAATATATTTGCCTTCCCTGACGATACTGGGGTGGGTGCGGTCTTTATGGGTAATCGCAAGTGTGCCAGAAAGCGGTCCTGCGCTGATATTAAAGCTAGCGGTAGTGTCATTGAGTTTAATCATAAACTCTTTATTGAAGTTGACTAGCTTATCGAGGCGGCGAGGAGAGTGCTGGATCTCGGGTTGATAAATACGCGTCCCCAATGCACTGATGAGTCCCTGACTGCGTTTAACCTCGATTGTGGTCAACTGATCCTTATGCTGAGTTATCTTGTCGGCTAATACCGCATGAGAGGCGGCGGCAAACTGAATAAATTGATGGCGGCCTATCGCGCCCCACCTTTGTTCAATGACATGTTTTTGCTGTGCCATGGTTTTTTGTAATGCTTTATTGGCATTGAGTCCTAAAGACTTTTGATAGTCGTATTCCTTGACCGCCGAGTAATAGGCTTTGACGTCGGCTTCCAGTAACCCCATGGCGGTAATGCTGGTTGCCGCGAGTTGTGCTTGAGGAGTGTGAGCAATGAGTTCGCTGGCATGTTGGTAATAGTTACTTGGTAACTCCAGTAGACGTAAGCGATTTTCCTTGATGGCTTGGCTGAAGTTTTTCGGCACATGTATGCCTATATCGCCATAGGTTTGCGACAGGGTGACAGAGGCTTCGGCAGCAGCCATTTTGATTTTGGATAAGCCCACTTTGGCCACAGCTTCGGCTTTAGCTTGACGAGAGGTCAAACTATAGTGGTCGACATTGGCTCTGGCATATTGTGGTGCCACGGCTTTGAGGGTGTTGCTCACACCTAGTCCGCTTAATAGCTGAGTGAGCCTTTGTTGGCCATTGACCGCTAGTTGCTGAATTTTATCTATCTGTTGCATTTCAGACTGACTAGGAAATAGAGATTTAATCGCTTTAGTGATCTTATTGGGTTTGAGGTTTAAGTAACTATTTCTGCTGACTTTACTTGTATGGTGCATCTCTGCTTCGGCATAGCTTTGGGGGCCATCGTAGAATTTAGTGGCGGCGCGCGTTCTGCTATATTGGACTTCACCGCCAGCTTTGAGACCTAAGTGATTACCAACGCCGATTTCTGCCCCTGCCGAGATTTTACCGCTGACCTTAGCAAATTTGTCTGCAAACATACCGCCGTCATCATCGGCTGTCATGGCTCTGCCAATCGTGCCTGTAACCCCGGCGTTGACATAGGGGCCGACATTGCCCGACACGCTGGGTAGCTGCAATAAATTGGCGCCTGCATTAACGCCAACGGATAGGGATTTGACTGAAGCTGCTCCTGGCTTGAAGCTGGGAGACTGTGTTTGTACCCACTCTTTTATTTGAATCGCTTTCTCTTTTTGCAGCCAAGTGCTGGCTAGATTATTGGCTAATAATTGAGTCAGCTCCTTGATATTAGCGGTCGATTTTTTAACAGGAATTGAATGGCTAAGATCTTCAAAGTTAAGTGAGATGAGCGCGATCTCTTTGGCCGATAACTTTCCTGCATTGGTGTCGTTGCCCTGTAATATTTGGGCTATATTGCCCAGCTTGTCTGAGATCGTTTTGGCTTTTTTGGCGCTCAGTTCGGTTAATGCTAGCTGCTCTCTTAAGGTCAGTAGGATGACAACTAAGTCTTTAATATAGACTTGATTGATATTGGTTTTGGTGGTGATTTGGCTAGCACTCAGCCCTGCCATATCATAGCTGCTCTCGCTGCGGTTAGCGATTCGAGCACTGTCTTTATCTGTTGATGCTGTGAATACGCGACTCTTGCTCACGCTGCCATGGTTTTCCTCAGTTGATGGGGCCGTGATGGCGAGCGCTTGTTGGCTATGAATTTTGATGTTTTGCAGCATGGCATTCACTTCTATCGATTGACTATGGCTCGAGTCTAGGTGAATGCTTACTCGTTCATTATCAATCGTTGTCGGTGTTTTTTAGCTTATTCATGTGAAAGGTGAACTTTTCAAGGGAGAGCGCTTTTTTGACACATAGACTCCCATCAAAGCTAAAGATCCTGCTGAGGGAACACACACCCTAGTGTGCCCCCTCAAATGCTTACAATAGGTCTTGCGGATCCCTATCTAGACTCCAACGGCAGCGTTTGGCTTCTGGCAGGGCCTCTATGATGGGCAACACTCGCTCAAACTCCGCTTGTAGTCGATTTCTGTGTTTAGCCTGTACCATTAACTGGCGGCGATATTTACCCGCTTTTCTATCCATAGGCGCTGGCATAGGGCCAATAATTTCAAATTCCGCATCTGGAGTGAAATGGCTGGCAAAGAGATTGAGGAATTGGTCTGCATCGTTGGCATCATGGGCTTCGGCTCTGAGTAATACCATATGCCAGGCTGGAGGAAGCAGTGCATCTTGGCGTTCTTTGAGTTGGTAGCGAGCAAACTCACCATAGCCTCGGTGAAGCAGGTCTCTGAGAATCGGGTTTTCGCTTTGATGGGTTTGTAGTAGAACAGTCCCAGCTTTACTTGCTCTTCCTGCACGCCCCGCAACTTGAGTATATAGCTGGCCAAAGCGCTCTGGCGCGCGAAAATCTGCGCTAAAAAGCGCACCATCAACATCCAATAAGCCGACAAGAGTGACATCAGGAAAGTGATGCCCTTTTGCTAGCATCTGGGTGCCGACTAATATCTTGTATTCCCCTCGATGAATCGCATTAAGATGGCTTTCCAGTGAGCCTTTTCTGCGGGTGCTGTCCCTGTCGATGCGAATCACTGGGTACTGAGGAAACTCTTGGGCTATGGCGGCTTCAAGTTGCTCTGTACCTATACCTTGCCCCATCAACATGGTCGAGCCACATTGGTGGCACTGCCTAGGAATCGCATATTGATTACCACAGTGGTGGCAGCGGATCTCTCCAAGGTTCTGGTGCACGGTAAAGAAGGCGTCACAGCGATCACACTCATGGAGATGCCCGCACTCTTGGCAAAGTAGAGCGGGGGCAAATCCACGGCGGTTAAGAAACAGCAACACCTGATTACCGGCATCTAAGTGAATTCGCATCTCATTAATGAGTGCATGGGACATACCGGTTTTCAAAGGCTGATTACGAATATCGATAATGCCTTGACGAACCTTTTGTGCCGCGCCGGCTCTTTGGCCCAAGTGTAAGTGCTGATAGCGTCCATCTAGCGCATTATTTAGGGTTTCTAAAGAGGGCGTTGCCGAGCCAAGAATCACTGGAATGTTTTCCAGATGCCCCCGCATGACTGCTAAGTCTCGAGCATGGTAGCCGATGCCGTCTTGCTGTTTAAAGCTGGCATCGTGCTCTTCATCGAGAATGATCAATCCTGGAAAGGCCATAGGGGTGAAGAGGGCTGAGCGAGTGCCTATGATAATCGCCGCTTCTCCTGAACGAGCAAGACGCCATGCATCTAGACGCTGGTTATCAGTCAGCCCTGAATGCAGCACTGCTAAGGTGACATTGAACCTGCGCTTGAAACGATTGATTGTCTGAGGTGTCAGGCCTATCTCTGGCACTAAAATCAGTGCTTGTTTACCCGCTTTCAAGGTTTGTTCAAGTACGGCTAAATAGACTTCGGTTTTACCTGAGCCAGTGATCCCTTCCAGTAGCGAGCATTGATAGCCTTGGTTTTGATTAAGCGTGGCCACTGCAACAGCCTGCTCTTTATTGAGCTTATGGGGTATTTCATCCATTTGCAGCTCATCGCGCCAACTTAAGTCGACTTTTACCTGCCTAAACTTTTCTTCGACCCACTCTTTTTCTATTAAGGCCTTAAGCGCAGTTTTACTTAGCTCCTGCTGAGCAAAGTCAGCTTGAGTGAGCTCCCCCTGTTGTAACAGTTCTATGATGCGCTTTTGGGCCGGAGCACGTTTCAAGGTGGCGATATCTAGCTGCTGACCTTTGTTTGTAAGCTGCCAATAACCTATGGCACTGGCTGTAGCATCTTGGCCTTTACGCAGAGCCACGGGCAGCGCTTGGGTTAGCATCTGTCCTAGGCTGCAAAAATAGTAGCGAGCGGCCCATTGGGTTAATTTATAAAGTGATTTTGGAAGTAGTGGTGCGTCGTCAAAGACTTGAATGATCGACTTTATCTGTTTAGGCTCTAATTGACACTCATTAGTCACATTTGTAACTAAGCCGATTAGTTTTTGTCGGCCAAAGGGGACTTCGACCCTAACGCCGATTTGGGTGTGGGGTGTAAGCTCATCGGGGAGTTGATAACTGAAGGCGCGCCTTAAGGGAACGGGTAAGGCGACTTCAACAAATTGGGCCATATGAGCTGATATCTTATTTATGATTGAGTGTGTTATGGGAGAAGTTTACCCAGCATGGGATATCAGGGCTAGCCTTATCGTTAGTATAAGTATGATTTAAGTAGAAGATTATGATGAAACCTTTGGCATTGATTGGCTCTTTAATCCTATTGGCTAGCTGGACGGTACAGGCTAAAGTCTCCCATGTCAGCATCAACTTGCGTGCGTTTGAGCTGGGTGAGCATCCCAGTATGAGAGTGAATTTAGTGACAGATAAGCGAGATCTGTCTCGTCTCGCTTTTGTGTTGTCCCAGCAGGGACAAGAAGAGAAGTTAATGGCGGTAAGTTTGAATAAATTTATGCTGCTATTAACTGGCGTCGATAATGTCTTTGATAGTGATGCTGAGTTAGTGGTTAGTGAGTATCGTATCGATCGCTGGCATGAGATTGAGCGTTTACCCGTATTTGCTGACGGAATTGATGTGGCGCCTAGCAAGGCTAAAATACGTGCCATTCAAGAGCGTTTAGCCAAAACTGGCAAGTCCTCTAAGGCGAAACAGGCCTATCATAATAAGCTTCAGCGCCAAGTGGTTAATAAGTCTGTTGCAAAACCGAGTCATGAGCCTAAAGCTAAGGCTGCTAGCATTGCGGAGAAAACAGCTGTGGCTGAGGAAACTATATCAACTCAGGTAGAAGCTAGCCCTAAGCTTGTGATGCGTAAATCTGATTGTTATCTAGCCTATTCAAAAACAGAAACCCTATGGCGAATTGCGACTCGCTATGGACAAGAGTGGCAGGTTAATCCTTACAGTGCGATCATGGCAATTTATGATGCAAACCCTAAGGCATTTAATAAAGGTAAGATCAGCAGTTTGCGGGCGGATGTTAAGCTTGCTTGCCCAACAGATGCGGCAATTGAAGCTAATAAAAGCAGCAAACAGGCTAAACAGAGATTCGATACTTTGCTTTAGTGCGCCTCACTTACACTATTTCATTTGTGGGCTAAAATAGCCTTGTGTCTAATGGGCGAATACTGTACTATTTCGCGCCTTGAACACTATGTAATTAATATCATGTGGTGCCTGACTTCGGGTTGGGAGAGCGACATGGCCTTAACTTGAGGTAATCCTTATGAAACCAGGTATCCATCCTGAATACGCTGAAATCACTGCAACTTGTACTTGTGGTAACACTATCAAAGTAAACTCTACTGTAGGTAAAGACCTGCACTTAGACGTATGTGGTAAGTGTCACCCATTCTACACTGGTACTCAGAAAGTTGTTGATACCGGTGGTCGTATCGACAAGTTCAACAAGCGTTTCGGTGCTCTTGGTAAGAAGTAATTGCGATTGCAATGAATTCGAAAAAGGCGTCTATATGACGCCTTTTTTACATCTACAATAAAATTTTCTTATTACACTCTTCTGTTTAGCTGGTCTGACGACTCATTTATTCTCATTTGATATATGTATAGTAATAATCAGTATTAGAGCTGAATCTAAGCTGCTGAAGGTTACAAAATTACATCAAATGACAGACGCAGGGCCTGATAAGCCGAATTTGCTCCATAAACTCGAAATAAATTTACATATAACAGTAAAAAATCTGCTTGTATCTGTCATAGATAACATTGGAAAACTTGGCTTTGAATTGAGATCCTTTGTAAAACTGGAAAAATTCAAAGAGTAGGTTTAAAAACGGGTTAGATGAGAGTATGGTAGCCAGCATTAGTCAACTTGGTTTTAATTAATAATAACAATGGTCTTACCAATTGACTAATAGCTATCCGCACCCAATTTAAATATCGCATTTCAGGACTAAAAAATGGCTGATATACGTCAACAAGCACTCGACTACCATGAATTTCCCGTACCCGGCAAAACTGCCGTGAGTTTAACTAAGCCTGCTGAGACAAGTTTGGATCTGGCGCTTGCTTATAGCCCAGGTGTAGCAGAGCCTGTACGTGAAATTGCGACGCAACCGGATGATGCTTATCGTTATACTAATAAGGGAAATACAGTCGCAGTTATCTCAAATGGTACTGCAATTTTAGGTTTAGGAAATCTTGGACCTTTGGCATCTAAGCCAGTAATGGAAGGCAAAGCCCTACTTTTTAAACATTTTGCTAACATTGATGCTACAGATATCGAAGTGAAGCACAAAACTGTTGATGAGTTTGTCAACACAGTTGAAGCGATTGCTGATACCTTTGGTGGTATTAATCTCGAAGATATTAAAGCGCCAGAATGCTTTGAAATTGAAAAGGCATTAATTGAACGTTGTAGCGTGCCAGTATTCCATGATGATCAGCATGGTACTGCGATAGTGACAGCAGCAGGCATGATTAACGCGCTTGAGATCCAAGGTAAAAAGTTAGAAGAAGCGACTTTTGTTTGTATGGGGGCAGGTGCTGCGGCAATCGCTTGTATGACCATGTTGGTGAAGTGTGGTGCCCAACGTGAAAATGTTTACATGCTAGATCGTAAGGGTGTTATTCATACTCGTCGTGACGATATCAATGAATATAAAGCGCTGTTTGCCAACAACACAGATAAGCGCACCCTACAGGATGTGATTAAAGGCGCAGATGCTTTTCTCGGGTTATCTGGCCCAGATCTGCTTTCAGCCGAAGATATTGCATTAATGGCTGACAACCCTGTGGTCTTTGCATGCTCTAATCCTGATCCTGAAATTAAGCCTGAGCTTGCCCATGAGACTCGTAAAGATTTGATTATGGGAACCGGACGCAGTGACTACCCTAACCAGGTTAACAATGTATTGTGTTTCCCGTTCATTTTCCGTGGTGCTCTGGATGTCAGAGCGGCGCAGATTAATGATGAGATGAAAATTGCTGCTGTACATGCGATCGCGGATCTTGCAAAAGAGCCTGTGCCTGAGTCTGTTATCGCTGCCTATGAAGGTGTTGATGCGATGAGCTTTGGTGCAGATTATGTGCTACCTAAGCCTATGGATCCAAGATTGCTCCCTAAGGTGGCCAGAGCGGTTGCGTTAGCGGCTATCGAATCTGGTGTTGCGGGTATTGGCGAGTTACCTGAAGACTATATGCTGTAACAAGATAGCTATTGAGTGTGAAAGGGAGCTTTGGCTCCCTTTTTTATTGGTTAACCAGTAAGAAGAATAAAAGTTATCAGTTTGTTGCCTTTTAGCTTGGGCTGCTGAATAATCGAAGTCAGCAGCAAGCTAACAATAATAATAAAGGCTTCAATGAAACTGACAGGAATCTTAACGAAGAAATTAACTGGATTTTGGCTAATGTCGCTAGTCGCGGTGGCCTTTATTTTCCTATTTACTTCTTTGATGAGTTTTGTCCAGCTCACATATAAGTTTCAACAGCATAAAGTCGCCGAACTCGAGTCGGTTTTAGTGCTTCATTTTGATTCCAATCATAGCAATTGGGAGCTTGAGTCTTGGTTGCCACCACTCTTAATTGCCTATGATGCTGCCGAATTACGGCTTTCTCGTAATGGCACTACTTTCTATCAATATAAAGGTGAGTCCCAAAGTAATAACTTACTTTTATACCAAGGTAAGATTGGTCAAGATAAGCAGATAGATATGTATTTGGCTTTACCCCAGCCATTTGAAGCCCATCAAGTGGATTTCTATGAAATATTGATTCTTGTAGTGGGCGTCTTAGCCGTCGCGATTTTTGTTCGCTATGGATATCTATGGTTTGCACGTCAGCTTTCTGGGGTAGAGGCGTTATCAAAACGCAGTCGGCTTATATTACAGGGTAAACATGAGCTTGCTTTGTCCTTTTCCGGGGGCGGTAAGCCAAGATTGATCAATCGAGCATTAACTCGGTTGCTAGAAGAGCTAAAAGATGCTCAAAAGGAGCGTTCTCGCTTCGATAAGTTTATTCGTTCCAATACTTTTTTAGATCCGAGTACCCGTATCGGTAATCGCTTGTTCTTTAAAAACCGCTTGGATGCTTTGAGCAATGCCGATGGCATGATGGGCCATGGTGTTCTGTACTTGTTGGAAATGGAAGACTTAGATCTTCTACAACAAGAGTTAAGCGAAGAAGAAATGAATGAGCTTATTCACGCCAATATCTCAGATATTAATGCTTTGTTGAGCTCGCAACCTGGTTGTATTTTTGCTCGTCGTTCACACAATCAATTTGCTATCGTCATTCCGCAAATATCCTTAAAAGAAGCCGATCAATTAGCCGTCCGCCTACTTAAGGTCTGTATGAGTCATGCGATTCAGACACAGACAGGTCACGACAACATTTATTATCTAGGTGGTGCCTATTTTAAGACAGGTGATGACAAGATCCAGTTATTAGAAGAAGCCGATATGGCATTGAAGGCTGCACAGCTTCAGGGCAGTAGCAATTGGTTTATGTATGACAAAGGGGCTGTGGATATTGAATTTGCCAAGGGGTCAGTTCGTTGGAGAAGTTTTTTGGAAAGTGCTCTGGTCAACCGACGTTTTGTGGCGTTTACTCAGGAGGTCATAGATAGTGATGACCTTGTGCATCACCAAGAAATTTTTACTCGAGCGAGGGATCAAGCAGGAAATTTAGTGCGGGCGACGCTATTTATTCCTATGGCAAAGAAATGTGGTTTGATGCCCCAGATAGAAAGGCAAATTATTGAAAGAGTGATGTTTGGCTTATTGGTTAAGCCACAAAATGCCCATGTGACGTTTTGCATCAATTTGTCTTTAGACTCATTAACGAGTCGAGCGTTTGTGCGTTGGTTGCAAACAACGTTGTTAGAGTATCGTCACCTTGCCGCGCGTTTAATGTTTGAAGTGAGTGAAGTTGATGTGGTAACTCATAAAGAGAAGCTAAGAGCGCCCCTCGATATGATCAGAAAAATGGGGGCTGGCTTGAGTGTTGATCATGTTGGGCTGCAAGTGGTGAGTACTCAGTATATTAAAGAGTTTCACTTTGATCAGATAAAATTACATAGATCTATCGTAAGACAAATACATTTACGTCCAGAAAATCAGCTATTTGTAAGAAGCTTAATTGCGAGTTTATATCGAACCGAAGTTGAGGTATGTGCTGAGGGTGTCGAAGTCTTAGAGGAGTGGCAAACCCTTAAAATATTGGGTGTATCAGCAGCTCAAGGTGGTGTTTTTGGTGAGCCAGTTGAAAGCTAAGTACTAAGATGTGAATGTTATTTTTTGAGACAGATGTCACTTGATATTGATAAAGGTGCTATTTTCCCTAAAGCATCCTAAGGCAGAAGAGACATTTATCTATAAAATTAGCTGATTACTGGCTACAATGCACTGTTAGGGCGAGCGTTTTATTTATTATTTTGAAATTGAAATCCGTTGTAGCCTTTCTTGTAATCTAGGTTTTTAGGCTATCTCCGAGCGTAAGGGAACTAGCAATAGTATATGAGTAAGAGTTTATTCTCTCGTTTAGCTTTTTGGCGAAAGCAAGCTGATGAACAGGCACTAGGAGTCTATATCGACTCAGAGTCTGTGACTGTATATAGCCCGAGCCAGGAGCAAGGGCAAGAACAGGTGGCGACTTTTCCCGTGGAAGGGGCTAATTGGTCTAACTGTTTTGCAGCCATTCAAAAACAATTTGGCTCAGCCAAGTTACAGTTATGTCTTAGCGCAAACTTTTATCAAATCATGCTAGCTGATAGGCCGAATGTGCCTGAACCTGAGATGAATCAAGCTTTGCTTTGGTCGGTCAAAGACTTGGTGACTCAGCCTGTATCAGATATTCATCTCGACTACTTTGAATCACCATTGGAGAGTGTTGTTAAGGTCAATGTGGTCGTCGTAGAGCGCTCTATGATGTCGGCGCTGGTTTTAGCTGCATCGCAATATGGGTTTGAAGTCATTGGCATTTCAATTGAAGAGTTGGTAATGGCAAACCTTTTCCCTGACGATAGCCAAGCCAAGTTGATTATCAGTCATCAAGCGAATCAAGAGTTAATGCTGACCGTTGTGCGACAAAATCAGCTCTATATGCAAAGGCGAGTACGAGGTTTTAGTCAGATTAATACGGCGACGGCTGAAGAGCTGGGTTTTGGCAGCGCAGATAATTTGAGTTTAGAGATTCAACGCTCAATGGACTTTTTTGAGAGCCAGTTGCGCCAAGCCCCTGTGGCGTCTATCGAGTTAATGCTAGAAGGCGAAGTTGAAGCCCTAGCGAGTTTAGTGACTGTCAACTTTGGTCAAGCCGTTAATATTATTCAGTGCGAATCCATTAGTGGACTCAAGGCTCAGTTAGCGTTACTTGAAATGACTCGGGAGGCTGCATGAGTCATAACCCTAAAACACGCATAAATTTATACAGTGCTAACCTGCTTCCTCCAAAGCTGCGACTTTCTTTTAAGCGTTTGAGTTTCTTTTCTATCCTCGCGCTAGTGGTAGCTTTTGGTGGTTGGGGAACAAGCTATTGGTTTTTAAATCAAGCTCAAGCGCAACTTACTCAAGTTAAGGAAACTAAGCGCCAGCTTGACGAGCAAAAGAGTCAGCTAGAGCAGGAGCTGAATGCCAGAGTGCCGGAGCCAAGCCTAGTTGAACGGGCGAAATTGGAGCAGCAACAGCTTGAGTTAAAACGTCTGCTTTTAGGGGAGCTGAGTAAGCGAGAAGCTCTCACTAGCCGAGGTTACTCGCAATTGCTCACAGAATTAGCCAAGGTCTCGGATCCTAGTATCTGGCTAGAGAGAATTCAGGCAAGTGAGCAGTCCTATATTTTCCATGGCTATGGCCAGCATCCAGAAAGTCTTCCTCTTTGGTTAGAAAAGCTTAAGTCGACAGAGAGTCTTAAAGGACAAGCTTTTGCCACCATGACAATGGATAGAGGTGAAGGGGAGCCTTTAGCTTTTAGTTTAAGCTCGAGTCAAGCTGAGCCAAACAGTTCGGAGGTGAACCAATGATACAGCAATGGTCCGCCCTCGAAGAGAAGTTTAATAGTTTAAGTCAGCGTGAACGAGGCTTGATTGCAACTGCATTACTCGTATTGATAGGCATGTGTGCTTATTTGCCCATAGAGTCAAGCGTACTTGAGTACACTCGCGCAAAGTCAGAGCTGAAACAGATAGTGCAAGAGAACGGTTATTCCCGACAACAGGTCGAGTTATACCAACAAAGGTTAACCATAGATCCCAATCAGGATATTCAGAAACAGCTTAGTCTGCTTGCTGAGCAGATATCTGCGGTGGATGAGCAACTGAACTATCAAATGGTGGATATGGTGCCGGCCAAGTATATGCCTAGGGTGTTATCTGGATTACTGGCAAAGATAAAGGGCATAGAACTGAAGAAGTTCGCTTCAATTCCTCCTGTGCCATTGTTAGAGGTGGGTGAGCAGGAGAAGATGAATCTATATAGCCACGGCATTAAGTTGGTGCTTGTGGGAGATTACTTTTCAGTGCTGCGATTTATCAAAGCGGTCGAAGTTATGCCAGATAAGCTTTATTGGAAAAGTATAGATTATCGCGTGACACAACACCCTTTGGCTGAAGTTGAAATCGAACTCTATACCTTGAGCATTAATGAGGACTTTATCAGTGTTGCACAATAAAACCTTATTATTTAGCGGAATAATTGCTTGTGCCTGTATTGGCGCTCAAGCAACAGCTGCTGTGTTAAGAGACCCCACACTGCCAAGTATAGGCATGAATGTAGGACGTCAGCAGGTGATTGAGGTTGAAACTGGGTTAGTACTCAAGAGTATTATTCGTACTACAGGCCAAGCCAGTGCCGTGATCAATCAACGTATTTTGAAAAAAGGCGACAGTATTCAAGGAGTAACAATCAGTGATATTGCTGCTGATAGCGTACTTCTGTCCGATGGTCGCAGGTTAACCTTGTTTAAGGCAATTACCGAGGAAGTAGAAAAGTAATGAATAAGATAAGTCCAATAATATTGCCTCTTGTTGCCAGCTTTCTATTTGGCTGCCAAAGTACAGATAGACCTCAGCCCTCTGCGGCTAAGGAAGCCTTAAGTCAAGAATTGACCGCGACTGAACAATCGGCAGAAAAACCTTTGCCGCCGCCTGCGGTATTGCCCATCGAAGTGCAAAATGAGTTGAAAGCCGATGAGCTATTATCGGCTGCAGGCATGTCAGGTAAGCTAGGAATGGAAAGGCGTTTTGATGTCTTGGCCAATGACGTCGATGCGCAGGTCTTCTTTCCCAGTTTAGTTGCAGAGACGCCTTTTAGTGTGGCGGTACACCCAGATGTATCCGGTAGCATCTCCCTATCCCTAAAAGCGGTCACCTTGAGTGAAGCGATTAAAGTCGTGGAAGACATTTATGGCTATGAAGTGAGCCGAGAAGGGAAGATATTACGTATTTACCCATCGGGCATGCGCACAGAAACCTTTGCGTTGAATTATCTAGATATGGAACGTCATGGTTTGTCTATGACGTCTGTGACTTCTGGACGTATCTCAGATAATAATAATGATTCAGGATCGGATTCAAATAACTCAAACAATAGCAACTCGAGTAATAACAGTAACAATAGCAACAATGCTAACGGTGACGATGCCAACTCAAGTAACGGCACGTTTATCGCGTCGAGAACAAAATCTGATTTTTGGCGAGAGTTACAAACAACCTTAGAGTCTATTGTTGGTAGTACCTCGGGTGGACGCCAGGTCGTGGTCTCGTCACAGGCTGGCTTGATTACTGTTCGTGCT
The DNA here is from genome assembly GCA_947503555.1 of uncultured Shewanella sp. Lineage (GTDB taxonomy): Bacteria > Pseudomonadota > Gammaproteobacteria > Enterobacterales > Shewanellaceae > Shewanella. The sequence goes on along the minus strand of CANNEE010000012.1, from coordinate 46,676 downwards.
TACCCTAATGAACTACGCCAGATCCGTCATTTTCTGCAAACGGCGGAAGAGCATCTTCAGCGTCAGGTTATTCTTGAAGCCAAAGTATTGGAAGTGACCCTTTCCGATGGGTATCAGCAAGGAATCAACTGGCAAGTCCTAGGCCATACAGGTAGCACAGACATTAGCTTTGCAACAAGCGCTCCGAGCAGCTTTGGTAATGCGGTTACGACAGCAATTGGCGGAACAACCAGTATAGGTGTAGTGAGAGCTGGAGACTTCTCAACCGTTGTTAATCTGCTTGATACCCAAGGCGATGTGGATGTACTTTCCAGCCCAAGGGTGACAGCTTCTAACAATCAAAAGGCGGTTATTAAAGTTGGCACCGATGAATACTTTGTTACTGAAGTTTCAAGTACGACAGTCGCAGGTAATAATCCAGTGACGACGCCTCAAGTAGAGCTAACGCCTTTCTTCTCAGGCATAGCGTTAGATGTCACGCCGCAAATTGATGCCGATGGCAATGTGTTGCTACACGTACATCCTTCTGTAAATACCATTAAAGAGCAGACCAAAAAGGTGATAGTGGGTGGCTCAACTTTAGAGCTTCCTTTAGCTCAGAGTGATATTCGAGAGTCCGATACTGTGATTAAAGCGGCTTCAGGCGATGTCGTTGTGATTGGTGGCTTAATGAAGAGTGACAGCCAAGAGCAGGTTTCTAAGGTGCCATTATTAGGCGATATTCCCTTTGTGGGCGAGGCCTTTACTAATCGCAGTCAATCTATTCGCAAAACAGAGCTGGTGATTTTGCTCAAGCCTGTCGTGGTAGGTAATGATACCTGGAAAAAGGAGTTACAGCGCTCGAAAAAGTTATTGGATCGCTGGTACCCAGATGAGAAATAGATAGCTATGTATCTTGCTCATTTTGGCTTAACCCAGACTCCGTTTTCCCTTACGCCCAATACAGGATTCTTTTTTGGGCTGGCGCCCCATGTTGAGGCGCTGCAAGTGCTACAAACTGCACTGCAAACAGGGGAAGGCTTTATTAAAGTGACTGGAGAGGTAGGGACTGGCAAAACGCTTATTTGCCGTAAGCTGATTAACGATCTCCCCAGTCCTTACCGTTGTGCGTATCTACCCAATCCTTATTTGACGCCAGAGGAGTTGCGCTGGGCTGTGGCGAATGAGTTAGGGCTTAAGTTTTCACCTAATGTGGATCAGCAGCAGCTTACAGGACTAATTCAGCAGCAGCTGTTAGCCTTGAGTGCCCATGGACATTCGATTGTGTTGGTACTCGATGAAGCCCAAGCTTTACCCGATGAGAGTCTAGAAGCGCTGCGTTTGTTTACTAATCTAGAGACGGAACAACGTAAGCTGTTACAGGTAGTGCTGTTTGGGCAACCAGAATTAGATGAGCGCTTAGGCAAAAAAACATTTAGGCAGTTAAGACAGAGGATCAGTTTCAGTTATCAGTTACGTCCTCTTACTATCGACGAGACGCAAGCCTACCTAAATCACAGATTAGGCGTTGCCGGCTATCAAGGAAATCCTCTGTTCTCGGCTAGGGGAATTAAACTGCTGCATAGGGTTTCTCGAGGTATTCCAAGGCTGATTAATATTATCGCCCATAAAGCCCTTTTACTCAGCTTTGGCGCTGGCGATAAGGTGGTCAGTCAAGCTCAGCTTAAGGCTGCTATCAGTGATACTCAGGATGCTGAGCTGAAACAAAATCACTTACTTAAATTAACCTTAGCATTACTGACCTTGAGCATAGCTGCGGGCGTGAGCTATTGGAGAGGTCTGCTATGAGTGTCATCAATCAGATGCTAAAAGACTTGGAAAAGCGGCAGCAATCTCTAGATGCTCAAGGTAATGAGGCAATGATTACGCCTAAGCTGGATTATCAGCCAACTCGAAAATCGGCTGGCCGAATGTGGTTATGGTGTATGCTCGGATTAGTACTAGGCAGTGGCTTAACCTATGGTTTGGTCTTCTGGAATGGAAAGCTGGCCCTAGCCAATAAAGCGCCGGCTAGTGAGAATGAAGAGCAAGTTGTGTTGGACCAAGGGGACGTTGCTGGCAATAAAGTTGCGTCTGAGGCTAAGCCTACTGCCAAACTAGAGATGCAGCCTGCTACAACTGATCAGCTTGAAAAGCCTGAGGTTGCCAATCAGCAGTTCAGTCAAGCTCCTTCGGCTCAAGCTGTTACTGTATCAACTCAACACCAAAGCCTGCTAACAACAGAGACTGCCGAGCAAACAGTTAAAATTGATGCTGTATCGACAGATGAGCCTGCTCAGACACAACGGAAATTGAAGCAGCCTCAGACTGTGGTGAGTGTGAATCCAACTGTTAGCGCTCGAGATACTAGCGCTCAAGGTACGTTGGCTCAGGCTCAAAGCGTTAAACCTAGTAGCCAGCAACAGCTTGCTTTAACGCGTGAGCAGGTTGCTAATAAGGTAAGCGAGAATCAAAGACAGGTGACTGTCACCCCTGTGGTGTTAACTCCTGCCCAGTTAGCGGCAAAGAAGATGCAACAGGCGCAGCAGGCTGAATCATTGGGTGAGCTAGCCCAAGCCATGACGATTTATCATGAGCTGATTAATCAGGATTCCAGTCAGCACAGTGCACGTAAGAAGTTAGCCGCCTTGCTCTATGGCCAATCTCGGTATGATCAAGCTAAGCAAGTGTTATCTCAAGGTATTGCCCTCTACCCTGAATATCAAGAGTACCTGCTGCTGCATGCGAGAGTATCGCAGGGCAGCAATGATTTAGCACAAGCAATGGCGACCTTGAGCACAATGAAAGACACGGGCTCCTATGCCAAGCAGAAGTGGTTACAGATGAGTGAGCTGGCTCAGCAGCTAAAAGATTATCCTAGAGCGGAACAAGCTTTTAGACAGCTAGCTCGGTTAGAGCCAAATCAAGGCCGCTGGTGGATGGGCTTGGGTTATGCATTAGATGCTCAACAAGATTTTACTCATGCTCTAGCGGCCTATCAAAATGCAATTGATAATCAAAATCTATCACCTAAGGCGCGTGAGTTTGTTAAAAATAGAATTCAACTGCTAGGAGATTACCGATGAAACCTAAATTAAAGATGCGTTTAGGGGATCTGCTAGTTCAAGAGATGATCATCAGTGAGCAGCAGTTGATGCAAGCGCTGGCGAGTCAAAAAACGAATGGTCGTAAGCTAGGTCATACGCTGATTGACCTAGGCTATATCACCGAACAACAGTTGCTGCAGTTTTTGTCGCAACAATTGAATATTCCTTTTATCGACATTAGCCGCAGAAGCATAGCTCCAGAGGTTGTGAACCTGCTGCCAGAGGTGCAAGCGAGACGTTATCGTGCGCTGGTCGTGGAAGATAAGGGTGACTCAGCCTTAATTGCCATGAGTGATCCTGCCGATCTTCAGGCATTAGATAATATTGAAGTGCAGTTAACACCTAGGCGTATTGAGCTAGCCGTTGTCACTGAGCAGCAACTGTTGGATGCCTTTGACAACCTTTATCGCCGTACCGGTGAAATTGCTGAAATTGCCGGTAAGTTAGAGGAAGAGTACGCCTCTGATGACATGTTTGATTTGGCTAGCCTGACTGAGTCAGATAGTGATAATGAAACCACTGTCGTTAGGCTGCTTCAAACCATCTTTGAAGATGCGGTGCAGATGCGGGCGTCGGATATTCACATTGAGCCCGGTGAAAAGGTATTGAGAATACGTCAGCGTATCGACGGTCAGTTGCAAGAAAATGTCTTGCCTGAAGCCAATATCGCCGCAGCCTTAGTGTTAAGGCTAAAATTGATGGCGGGCTTAGATATCTCTGAGAAACGCTTACCTCAGGATGGCCGTTTTCATATGGAAGTTAAAGGCCACCAGATAGATGTGCGTATGTCGACTATGCCTATCTATCATGGCGAGTCTGTGGTGATGCGTTTGCTGGATCAATCGGCTGGGCTATTGACGCTGAATGAGACAGGTATGCCGCCTAAGTTGCTAGAGCGAATTCGTCGTCAGATTAAGCGTCCCCATGGCATGTTATTGGTCACTGGACCTACGGGTAGCGGTAAAACGACCACACTCTATGGCATATTAAGTGAGCTTAATAGTGCCGATAGCAAAATTATTACCGTTGAAGACCCTGTTGAATACCAGCTACCTAGAATTAATCAGGTGCAGATTAACCATAAGATAGGCTTAGACTTCTCGAATGTGTTAAGAACGACCCTACGTCAAGACCCCGACATTATTATGGTGGGGGAGATGCGTGACCAAGAAACCGTAGAGATAGGCCTTAGGGGCGCGTTAACGGGTCACTTTGTATTATCGACGCTGCATACCAATGATGCAGTAACCAGTGCTTTGCGTTTACTGGATATGGGAGCTGCTCCTTACTTGGTTGCCAGTGCGCTGCGCGTCATTATTGCCCAGCGTTTAGTCCGCCGAGTATGTCAAAACTGCGCTCAAGATTATCATTTGACCCCACAAGATAAAGCTTGGCTTACCAGTGCATGCCAAGTGGATATGAGTCATGCCAGACTTAAAAAAGGTACCGGGTGTCAGAGCTGTAACGGTAGTGGTTACCGTGGTCGTATCGGTGTGTTTGAGGTATTGGAATTAGATGACGCTATGATTGAAGCGATGCGAACGGGTAATCCGCAGGACTTCGTGCAAGCCGCCCATCAGAGTCCTAATTTCACACCATTGCTCGCTTCTGCATTAGATTATTTAGAGCAAGGTATGACAACCATAGAAGAGGTCGCTAAGTTAGTTGAAAATATTAGTGATTTAGTTGAGCCTGTGGCTGACACGAGTAACTCGGGAGTTGAGGCTTAATTATGCCAGTTTATCAGTATCGTGGTCGTAATGCTCAAGGTGAGCAAGTGAAGGGGAAGCTAGATGCGGCCTCTGAAACGGCTGCAGCTGACGTATTGCTAGCTAGAGCTGTAATTCCTTTAGAGCTTAAAGAAGCGAAGAAGAGTCAGGACATTAATATATCCTCGCTATTTGGTCGCAAGGTCTCTTTAGATGAACTGCAGATCTTTACTCGACAGATGTATTCGCTTACCCGCTCCGGCATTCCTATCTTAAGAGCGATAGCGGGACTGTCTGAAACGACCCACTCTCAGCGTATGAAGGATGCACTCAACGATATTTCCGAGCAGTTGACGGCAGGACGTCCACTCTCGACGGCGATGAACCAACATCCAGATGTATTCGATGCCCTGTTTATCTCTATGGTTCATGTGGGTGAAAATACCGGTAAGTTGGAAGATGCTTTTATTCAGTTGTCTGGCTATATAGAAAGAGAGCAGGAGACTCGCCGCAGAATTAAGTCGGCAATGCGTTATCCGATTTTTGTTCTGGCAGCGATAGTTGTCGCCATGGTAGTGCTCAATATTATGGTGATCCCAAAATTTGCGGCTATGTTTTCTCGATTTGGTGCCGACCTGCCTTGGGCGACAAAATTGCTGATTGCCACATCTGATGCCTTTGTTAATTACTGGCCAGCGATGTTGATTGCCGCTGTCGGTGGGGTTGTAGGTATTAAGCTTTGGCATAAGTCTGAAAAAGGTGAAAAGCAGTGGGATAGGTGGAAGCTACATATTCCTGCTGTGGGTAGCATAATTGAACGTTCGACACTTTCCCGCTACTGCCGCAGCTTTGCCATGATGTTAAGTGCTGGCGTTCCAATGACTCAGGCACTGAGCTTAGTAGCCGATGCGGTAGATAATGCCTATATGCATGACAAGATAGTGGCGATGAGACAAGGCATTGAATCCGGCGATTCTATGCTAAGAGTATCGAATCAAAGCCAGCTGTTTACCCCTTTGGTATTGCAGATGGTCGCGGTTGGTGAAGAAACCGGACAGATAGATCAACTGTTAAATGATGCTGCAGACTTCTACGAAGGTGAGGTCGACTATGATCTAAAGAGCTTAACGGCAAAACTAGAACCTATCTTAATCGGTATAGTCGCAGCTATCGTTTTAGTGCTTGCGTTAGGTATTTATCTGCCTATGTGGGATATGCTCAACGTGGTCAAGGGTGGCTAACAAGCAGAGTTGTTGGTTGAAGGATTAAATCATGCTTTCTTTTGATATGCGCCTTGGAAAGATGAGTAAAGAGAATCAGTTTGTTGCTATGAATGGGATAGCCTAATGCAACGTCAACAACAAGCCGAAGGTGAACTGATTCAGGTATATCGCAGTTTGATAGCCGTTATTTTAATCGCTTTACTGTTAGGCATATTTGGTTATCGATACTTTGCGGATATGAACCAGATAATGGGGCAGAGAGGAGATCTTGCCTATAACCGCTTGCTCAATGTGTTGGTGATGGTACGCTCACAATGGTTAGCCTATGGCAAACCAAAAGAGATGGAGCTGGATTGGAAGGTATTTGATAGTAATACCATGGGAAAGCTGTCCAATGTGAGTATCTCGAGCCGAGTGAAAATGTCTGATGCCGGGCGGCCATTGCCGGAAACTAAAGATGCAACTGGCTGTCGAAAGCTTTGGTATCAACTGATGGGGCAAGAGTTACAAAAGCAATTAGTGGTGGAGTTTCACCTCACGGAACAAAGCTGCTATTACAAGACAAAAAGTTTGGATTCGATTAGTTATCAACTGACAACAGGTAGGGTATTATATGTCCCTAAGCCTCATAACTAAGTTTATCGCTTGAGACACAAGCAATTTTTGCCACATGGAGTGTGATAACTAGTGCATTAGTATTAAACTCATGCACTTTCAATAAGATGCTGCTAAATTACCCATTGTGGTGATGCTATAGGGCGGTATAGAGTGAATCATTAGCGGGCAACTTATTAGGTAAGTTGGCTAATGAAAACTCAATGGTTAGATACTTTAAAGAGGGTGGTGAAATGCGAATTTCTCGTCAAACAGGTTTCTCACTAGTTGAACTAGTGATAGTGATAGTGATTTTGGGTTTATTGGCGGCAACCGCTATCCCACGTTTCTTAAATGTTACCGATGATGCTGAAAATGCCAGCGTCGAAGGCGTAGCGGGCGGTCTCGCGACTGCAGTGAGCTTTGTACGTTCCCAGTGGGAAGTCGATGGGCGTAACAATACTGGTGCGACCCTACTCGATGGTAATACTGTCTTTGTTGACCCTAATTTTGGTTATCCAACAGGGACAGCTGCGAATGCTGTGACAGATGTGAGTGCGGACGAGTGCCAAGATACCTTCGATGCTATTTTACAAAACCCTCCTCGTAATGTCTTAGGCACTCAAGATGCTAGAAATGCGAGATACACAGTTACAGTGATCGATGGTGCAGGAGGTAGCGTCAGTAATCTGGATGGCACTGCAGTGGCTAATGTTGATTTGTGTGTGTATCACCAAGTAGCAACGCTAACATTAGACGCTACAACTGGGGTTCCTACGGCAACATTGAACCTGAATACAGCAGGAGCGAACGGCATTACCTACAACCCAGCCTCTGGTGCGGTAGTAAGCTTCTCTAATCCTTAATAATTTGTTAGTCTCTCGCCATACGCGAGTTTATAAAAGGTAGTTATACATGAAGAAACAACAAGGCTTTACATTAATCGAGTTAGTGGTGGTGATCATTATCCTAGGTATTCTAGCGGTAACCGCAGCACCTAAATTTATTAATTTACAAAGTGATGCGACTAAATCAACGCTAAAAGGTGTCGTTGCTGCTGTTCAAGGTGCGAACTCTTTGGTTTATTCAAAAGCAGTAATTGCAGGGAAAGGTAAAGCTGCAGGGGAGTCGATTACGATCGCTACAGGTGTAGACGTAACAGCAGACTTTGGTTACTTAGATAGTGCTACAGATACAGCTACAGTGAAAACTAATGTTGAGAAAGCGGTTGATATTACTTTTGAAGCATTGGCGGCAACAACAACAGTTGCTAGCAGCGATTGGGGGATTTTGTATTCAAGTGATACGAAGTTTATCATTGTGCCTAAAGGTAAAAAATCAACTGATGCATGTCGCGTAGAATATACACCTGCTGCAAATGCAACTACAAACCCTGTTTATACAGTTATTGATACAGGTTGTTAATAGTTTTAGTCTTAAGCTCAAGGCCTGCTAAGCAGGCCTTTTTTATGTCCTGCACTAGGCAAAATCGGGCTAATTTCTTGGCTTTATTGCCTAAGCTGATTACTCTGTAAGATAATTAAGTTAACTTATTCTATAGAATTGAATTTTGGCTCTTAAAGAGACGAAAGGAGTGGCAGTTAATGCAGCGTCAACGGGGTTTTACCTTAGTCGAACTGGTTACCATTATTATCCTAATTGGGATTTTATCTGTGGTTGCGCTGCCACGTCTGTTTAGTCAATCTAGTTATAGTGCTTATACCCTGCAAGATGAATTTATTAGTGAAATGAGAACCGCTCAGTTAATGGCGCTAAACAATAGTGATAGGTGTTATAGGGTAAGAGTTACTGCAAGTGGTTATCACATTCTTCATTATGGAAGTCGCAATGGGAGTGGCCGCTGCACCGGTGCCGTTCAAAGAACTGAAGCTGTGCAAAGTTTTCAAGGTGGTGCCAACTTGAGTTTAATTTCAAGTGCCGCAAACAGTTTTGATATCGATTTTGATACCCTTGGGCGTAACTTTCTTGGTTGCTCGGGTGCCTGCATTCGTGTGATTGCCGATGAAACTCGCACCATTGCGATTGAGTCTGAGGGCTATATCCATGCGGGCTAATAGAGGGGGCATAAAGAAAGCTCATCTTCATCATGCTGGTTTTACGCTAATCGAGATGGTGGTAGGCATGTTAGTACTTGGCATTGCGCTAGTTATGATGTCGAGCATGCTTTTTCCACAAGCGGATCGCGCCGCGAAAACCCTTCATCGAGTGCGCAGTGCAGAGTTAGCTCACTCAGTATTGAATGAAATTTGGGGTAAACGCTATGACGAAAATACTAACCCCAATGGTGGTATTCCAGCATGTGGAAGCGCTACGGGTAGCAGCTGCTCCTCAAGTTTAGGCGCAGAGGGTGAAAGTCGAGACCAGTTTGATGATGTGGATGACTATTCTGGAAATTTAACGATTAATAGCCAAATGTTGGACTCATCCCAAACCTATGCTGTGGATTATCCGGGTTATGGTTTGAGTGTCAGCGTGACTTATCCAGATACCAGTAATAGAAACAGTAAACTTATTCAAGTCAATGTTACGACTCCAGATGGTGAAGTGATTACCTATAATGCCCTCAGGAGTAATTACTAGTGATGATAAAACGACAACGGCAAGCTGTGACTTCCTCTGGATTAAGGCAAAACAGCCAAGGCTTTACCTTAGTTGAAATGGTGACAGTGATTCTCATTTTAGGCGTGTTAGCTATAGGTGTGAGTAGTTTTATTATCTTTGGTACTCGTATATTTGTTGAGTCAACGTCGATCGACCAAGTATTGGGGCAAAGCCGCTTTGCGGTCGAGAGGCTGACTCGTGAGTTGCGAAACGCCCTGCCCAATAGTGTCCGAATAAGAGGTGATGCGAGTAGTTGGCAGTGTCTAGAGTTTGTTCCTATTGAGGCCAGTAGCTCCTATTTAACTTTGCCAATCGCTCCTGCTGCAAAGGCGAATACCGCGACCGCTTTCAATCCGAGTCAAGGTGCCAGCTCGGCTCAATTAATGACTGTGTACCCGCTAACCGAAAGTCATATTTACACTGACCCAAGTCAAACAGAAGGCCGTATTTTTAGTATTAAGCGGGTTACCAATGCAGCTAATAGGCTAACAATTGAGTTCGATAGGCCAGTTCGCTTTGCTGAAGCGTCACCATTAAAGCGCTTTTTTTTAGTGACTGAGCCAGTCAGCTACTGTGTCACGAATAACGGTCAGTTAACCCGTTATCGTGGCTATGGCATTAATCACAGTACTCAGCTATCACCTAATCAAATAAGAGCAATCGCGGGGGCAACTTGGTCTTTGATGGCTGAAAATATTAGTAATAATATTGGCTCTGCTCCGCCATTTCTCCTGCGTCAAGCCAGCGTCATTAACAATGCCATTATTCAAGTTCAGCCAGAATTCTCAGTGGTGGGTGAATCCTTTAGATATCAACATCAAGTGCAGGTGATCAATGTTCCTTAGTGCTCGACCTATGCATATTATTCATCGACTCTCACGCCAAAGTGGCAGTACCTTGGTGATAGGTATTTTTGTGATTACCGTGATGTTTCTACTAGCGGCAACCCTAATTCGAGTGATGAATGATGCTGACGATCAAGTGAACCTTGAGGTATGGGGAGTCAGAGCCTTGGCCACGGCAAATTCGGGTGCTGATGTTGCAATGGCGCGACTTTTTCCTGTTGATGGTAGCGTGGGAGTCTGTGCTAGCACTAGTACTTGGACACCGAATGCAAATTTGGTTGGTTTTCATGGCTGTGGTGATGTGCGTTTAACTTGTCGCTCTGTGATATTGGACTCAGTCACTCAGTATTATATTCAAAGTACAGCAACCTGTGTCACGGGACGTTGTGATGGCGGTGCAACAGACTCGACAAACTGCTTGAGGGTCAGTCGCACTGTGGAGGTAGAAGCCCGTGCTGAATAGATATTGTCTTGTCGCTATAACATTATTGCTGTCTGCTGCGGCGCAGGCGGTACCTGTATGTAGTGATGTGTTTACCGACCCTCCTACGGGGAATCATGGCTCTAACGGTCTAGTACCGCCCAGTGGAATGACCTCTTTGGGCGCGTTGAGTTGTGGGCGGTGGGGATGTTGGGAGGGACACAGTTCATCTTTTACACCTGGTGATTACAACTTTACTACTGGTAGTTTTGGGAACCGTGGTTTCTTATCTACTAACGGTGCCACGACTAGGCTCTATTTTGATTCTCTGGATTTAACCAATACATCGCTTAATGAGTCTGGGGATACTGAAGATCTGTTTATTTATGTTCGAGGTAGCTTGAGCATTGCTGGGCAAAATTATATTAACGGGGTGGTGTATGTTGCGGGCTCTGTTGAAGTCTCTGGGCGAGCAACCATAGATGGGGCTTTAGCATCAGGTGGTTCGCTCACTATTTCAGGACGAAATGCTAGTGTCAATGTAATTCCAAATGTCATCGATAATGTGGACTTTGGCGGTATGTGCTCAGATATCGCTCTGTTACCGCCAGTATCGAGTCAATGTCCAGCAGGGCAAGCCAACATTAGTGGTATTAGTTTGAGCACCTATGATGCTAGGGGCTGGTCGACTCAATTGCGCAGCCCAAATAATCATAGTGAATTTGAAGCCATGCTCAATATTGCTCGCACGACGACGAATCAATATCAGCAGACCGTGCTTTCAAACATTAACCGCTATGGGCAAAGTTTAAATTCGGCCCAAGGGGATTATTATACAGCGGTTCTCGAAGGCTATATTACGGCACCTGAAAGTGGTGAATATACCTTTGCAATTGATGGTGATGATGCGGTCGAACTGATTATCGATGATCAAGTGGTAGGTGGTTATTATGGTAGGCACGCAATCTGTGGAACTGGCTGTAGACAAGTTAGCATAGGTTTAGAGGCTGGCACTCATAAAATTGAGTACCGTATGCATGAAGCCAATGGTTATGAGTCTTATCGCCTGTTTTGGCGCAAGCCATCGGATTCTGGGTTCAGCATTGTCCCTAGCAGTGCCTACACTACTTGTCCGGTTCCAAAATTTGAGTATGGGCGTGCTCAAATAACCAATGGTAGTGCAAGCGTCACCTTTAATAATAGTTATGCTCAGGCGCCGGTTATTATGTTAATGCCGACAATAGATGCTGGCTCTCCAGATAGCGATGGCCCAAGTACAATAAGGCTTAACAGCCAGAGTGCTTCAGGCTTTAGTGCTGTTCAAGTCAATCCTATTGGTAATCGTACCTCTGCCATTGCAATCCCTAGTGTTGACTATTTTGTGATGGAAAAAGGCTATCGATTTATAGAAAAAGGCAAGGGATTATTTGCGGGTGAGACAACAACGGCGCTTTACCAAGGACGTAACTTATCTAGTTTTGGTCAAGGCTATGAAAACGTGAGTTTTGCCCATGCTTTTGGTAGTCAACCTGCTATGTTGAGTCTGCCTCAAACTCGTAACAATGGCCGCTTCATCACCTCTGTAGTAACAAATGTTGCGACTACGGGTCGTAGCTTTGATATTGCGATTGAAGCGTCAGAGCAAAGGCAAAGTCTTAGCCGTGATGAAACCTTAGGTTATATCGCAGGTCTAGGCTCTGGGACTATGACGATCAACGGTGAGTCAATTCTGTATGAATTTGGCCGAGCCATTAATCAAAGTGGCAACGCCACTTTGCTGGGGCAGTGTAATCATGTCAATGCGCTTATCAATGACTACCCAAGGTTACCCTTCGTCATTGCTAATAAGAATAGCCGCAACGGTGGGGATGGTGGCTGGGTTCGTCGTTGCCGTAAAACGAGTTTTGCCGATAATATTAGCTTTGTGATCGACGAAGATCAGCAAGGAGATGCTGAGCGTCAACATACTACCGAAACAATTGGCTATTTCGCTTTTGAAGCTGAAGAAGATGCCCCTTCAATCGATCACTATCGTCTGGAATTTAGCTCTAATGCGCTAGCTTGTCGAGCTCAACCTATCCGTGTGCGGGCCTGTCAGAATGGTGATTGTAGTACAGAGTTTGCCCAAGAAGTGTCATTGCAATTGTCTAAAGCGGGAAGCCTTGAACCTGCTGTCACTTTCACAGGTAACACGAACCTAAATCTTTGGCATACAACCGGTGGTCAAGTGCTACTTGGGCTCAGTAATCTTGTGCCATCGAGTAATTATCAGTGTTACATAGACGGTAATTTAGTCGATAACGCTGCCTGTTTATTGACCTATGACCAGGCGGGGTTTGTGTTTGATGTGCCCGATAAACTGGCGAACAAGCCTGCATCAAATATCGCTTTTAATGCCGTAAGCCAAGGTACGACACCCACCCAATGTGTTCCAACCTTTGCTAATGTGACCAAGTCTGTGCGCTTCTGGTATGACTATCTGGATCCTGACGCTGGCAGTTTTACTAATCCTCGTCCTGCCAGCATGCAGGTCTCGGTCAATGGTGAACGCCTCATTTCATATCGGCCTAGGGCTATCTTTGTTGATTTGGCGTTTGATGCCAATGGTCGCGCATTACTTGAAGTTAACTATGGCGATGCGGGACGTATGCAGCTAAATGCTGAGTATGCCGGGGCAACCGGCACTGATGAGGCTGGCCTAGTGATGAATGGCAGCGACACTTTTGTCAGTGCGCCTGTTGGGCTATGTGTTACTCCTGAGCAGGTCTGTGATGCAGGGAATGCGACTTGTCCAATATTTAGAAAAACTGGCGAAAATTTCGCTGTAGATGTGCAAGCGAAGGCGTGGCAGTCTGACGTTGACAGTGATTTTTGTGACAATGACAATACCCCAAACTATGTGCAGACTAATGTCGATCTTGGGATTGAATTAGTAGCGCCTTCTGGTGGAAATCAGGGCTCGCTAGCTGTGACGCGTTATAACCACTCGGCGTTGGCAAATAGCCTAAATCGTGTGACTCAAGCAGTGAATGAGGTTGGAGTATTTAAGTTAACAGCAACTCCGCCAGAAAATTACCTAGGTAGTGATTTTGATATCCCGAAGGCGACAAGTAACAATGTTGGGCGATTTATTCCCCATGCATTTGAACTGACAGCCCACAGTGTCACACCTGCTTGTCATCATGCCACTGATAGCTTTACCTACATGGATCAGCCATTTTCTTCATCTGTTACAGTTAAGGCGGTCAATAGTACAGGTGTTAAAACAGAGAATTATCGTGGTGACTTTGCTAAGGCAAGATTGGCCTTTGTGGCAGAAAATAATAATGCTGGAACTGCCTTAACTACTAGGTTGGCAGGGCTTACAGACAATAGTCATTGGAACGGTACTAGCTTTGCCCTAGCTTGGGTCGAGGGGCAAGTCTCGGCGACTAATGAGTTGAGTTTTTCAAGGTTAACAAATGGTAGTGCTGATGGCCCCTACGAGTTGCTTGAAATAGGGGCATGGCTTAATGATGGTGAGACAGGTACGAGACGGACTGTGGTTGCATCACCCAATATGCATGCTTCTTCAGTGGGAGATTGCAGCGTAACGAGCCAATGTGATGCCTTGAAAATGACTCCAAATTTGCGTATGCGTCAGGGACGCATCGTAGCGGAAAATACCTTTGGCCCTGAAGTTGAAGTGTTGCGCATGCCGTTAACGGCTCAGTATTGGAATGGTACTGCTTGGATTAAATCGAGTTCAGACTCTTGTTCGACATTAAGCGCTGTCGCTCAAAATTTACCTTATCCCTATGCAAATGCATCTGGCTATCATTATGATCCTATGCCAACAGGGGCTCAGCGATTCGCGAGAACCTTGGGAGCGACTCGCTTCAGTGGTGGTGAGTTTACATTATTGTGGCAGGCCCTATTGTCGCCAGCTAATGCATCCGATGCACTTTATCGCGGTCAAGTGACGGCTCCCATTGCTGTGCCAGAGTGGTTGACTTGGTACTGGAATTGGAACGGCAGCTCCCCCACAGTGCTTGATGATCCAAGAGCGAGTGCTTACTTTGGTACTTATCGAGGTCATGACAGGATAATTTATTGGCGAGAAGTCAATTAACCGTCGAATTTTAGCCCTTGCGCCCAAATTGACTTGTATAAAATGCCGTCAATTTGGGCTATTTTCAAAAAAAATCATTTCATTAGCCTTTAGTGATGGGATATGCCTTGTGGAAACCGCATGGCGTTGATAAAGTTAGCTGATTTTCTTTTCTTCTGATCCACAAATACAGGCTGGTTACATGTTCAAAAAGCTGCGTGGCGTTTTTTCTAATGATCTATCGATCGATTTGGGTACGGCTAACACCTTAATTTATGTTCGTGAAGAAGGCAGTATTGTCTTGAATGAGCCTTCGGTGGTTGCCATACGTGGTGAGCGAAATAGCTCGGGGCAAAAGACTGTGGCGGCTGTAGGTACAGAAGCTAAACAGATGCTAGGTCGTACACCGGGCAATATTCAGGCGATTCGCCCGATGAAAGACGGTGTGATTGCTGACTTTTATGTCACCGAGAAAATGCTGCAGCATTTTATTAAGCAAGTGCATAACAATAGCTTTTTCCGTCCAAGCCCAAGAGTACTTGTCTGTGTTCCTGTCGGTGCAACCCAGGTAGAGCGTCGTGCGATTCGTGAATCAGCTATGGGCGCGGGTGCTCGCGAAGTGTATTTGATTGAAGAGCCAATGGCGGCTGCAATTGGTGCGGGTCTGCCAGTATCGGAAGCAACAGGTTCTATGGTGGTTGATATCGGTGGTGGTACTACCGAAGTCGCGATTATCTCTCTTAACGGTGTGGTTTACTCTTCATCTGTTCGCATTGGTGGTGATAAGTTTGATGATGCCATTATTAACTATGTGCGCCGCAACTATGGCAGCTTGATTGGTGAAGCAACCGCAGAGCGTATCAAGCACACTATTGGTACTGCCTACCCTGGTGATGAAGTGCTTGAGATTGAAGTGCGCGGTCGTAATTTAGCCGAGGGTGTGCCACGTAGCTTTACCCTAAATAGCAACGAGATCCTAGAAGCGCTGCAAGAGCCATTATCAGGTATCGTGAGTGCGGTTATGGTTGCCCTTGAGCAGTCACCACCAGAACTCGCTTCAGATATCTCTGAGCGTGGTATGGTGCTAACAGGTGGTGGCGCGCTACTAAGAGACTTAGACAGACTATTGATGCAAGAGACAGGTATTCCAGTGATGGTTGCCGACGATCCTCTAACATGTGTTGCTCGAGGCGGTGGTACAGCACTTGAGATGATCGATATGCATGGCGGCGATCTATTCTCTGAAGACAGTTAAAGCAAATGGGCGGCCTTTGCGCCGCCTTAATTTTTCATGAAGCCCATTTTTGTTCGCGGTATATCCAATCAGTTTCGATTAACACTGGCAATACTCTTGTCGGTGACTTTGCTCTTGTCCAATGAGCGTATCGAGCCCTATAGAGAATCCCTCTCTTCCCTCTTATCTCCTTTGCAATATCTTGCCAATGTTCCCGGTGCAGCCCTTGATTGGACCGCTGAAAGCTTAGCGACTAGAGATATGCTCAGTCGGCAAAATAAAGAGTTGCTGCGTCAGCAGTTACTGATGAGTGAGCGTTTACAACGATTTGAACACCTAAGGCAAGAGAACGATAGATTACGATCGTTACTTGGCTCCCCTGTGCATATGGATGCTCGTAAGATGGTAGCGGAAGTGATGGAGGTTGCCTCAGATCCCTATCATCATTATGTGGTGTTAAACCACGGAGCCCAAAGTGGTGTGTTTGTCGGTCAGCCTGTGGTCGATGCTCAAGGGGTTGTGGGTCAAGTGGTGCAGGTAAGTGCGCTTACTAGCCGAGTATTGCTAATTTCCGATGCCAGCCATGGTATTCCCGTTCGAGTTACCCGTAATGACGTGCGTTTAATGGCGCAAGGCACAGGCGTGCTAGATGAAATTGAACTGCAGCATGTGGCCAAGAGTACAGATGTGCAAGTGGGCGATCTGTTAGTGACTTCTGGCTTAGGTAAACGTTTTCCCGAAGGTTATCCCGTGGCCAGAGTGATGCAAGTGGTGCGTGAAGATGGCCAGAACTACGCCAGAATTACTGCTCAGCCTTTGGCCGCTTTAGATAGGATTCGCTATTTGTTGCTGATTTGGCCCGATCCTCAAGAGGAAGAAGAGGTTCAAGGGCAAGAACCCCAGAGTGAGAAGGAGGCTGCTCAATGAGTATTCATGTAGCCAATGGACGTTTTGTTGTCTGGGTGAGCCTGCTCATTGCTATGCTGCTACAGATTATGCCTCTCCCTGAATTGGTGGAAGCCGTACGTCCAGACTGGCTGTTGCTGTTTATTATCTATTGGGCCATGGCTTTGCCCCATAGGTACAATATTTTAACCGCTTGGGTATTAGGGGTAATGCTAGATGTGTTGCTCGGTGCCAGTTTAGGAATTCGAGCGCTAGCCATGTCTTTGGTTATCTATGTGGTGGTATTGCACTTTCAGCGGTTACGTAACTTTCCCATGTGGCAACAGACGCTCATTATTGCCAGCTTAGTCTGTATCTATCATCTGGTGGTGTTCTGGTTAGAATTTATCGTCATTGGTGCGACATTTGATTTTTCGCTATTTCTACCTGCTGTTTCCAGCCTAATTATTTGGCCATGGGCATTTTTAGCCTTGCGCCGTATTAGGCGTTTGTACAAGGTTAGATAGTTTTACAAGGTTTAAAAGTTATGCAACTTGTTCTAGCGTCAGGCTCGCCAAGGCGTCGTGAGCTACTGACTCAACTTGGTTTTAGCCGAAAAGATTTTAGTTTTACCCGTGTCTCTCCAGATATTGATGAGAGTCATACTCAAGGTGAAGCTCCACAGGACTTTGTGGTTAGACTCGCTAAAGAGAAGGCGCTTGCTGGTCTAAATATGGTGCAGAAAGACAATACTTCTGTACAGGCGTTGGCCGTATTGGGCTCAGATACCATAGTGGTGTTAGGCGACAAAATTTTAGGAAAGCCAGTTGATGAGCAAGACGCTCAGCAAATGCTTGCAAGTTTGTCGGGCCAAACCCATGAAGTTATGACAGCGGTTGCACTCGCCCATGACGCTCAAGTCAAGGCATCATTAGTGACAACAAAAGTGACATTTTGCGAGTTAACTCAGGCTGATATTGATGCTTATATTGCGTCAAATGAGCCCATGGATAAAGCGGGAGCCTATGGTATTCAAGCTTTAGGTGGCAGTTTCGTTGCCGCGATAGAAGGCAGTTACTCTGCGGTTGTCGGTCTCCCTATGGTGGAGACAAGAACCTTGCTGAAGCAGGCTGGATTGCTCTAGTCAGGCTGTGCATTTTAAAAGGAGTTAACAGGGTAGTAGGTGCTTACTTTTTATTGGAAAATATCTGAGAAGGGCACAGATTTTTTCCAGTGATTCATCTGGTAAACAATTATAATAAGAGCAGATGAAATTCTTATTCAAAAATAGGGTCATATAATCAGGTGATATGATCCAGTTTCCCAGTGTGGGGTAGGTTGTGAATACAAGTTTCCAAGGCAATAACAAAATCCAAGGCAAGATCGGCTCTGAGTTGTTAATCAATGTCACGCCAACAGAGGCGCGAGTGGCCTTGGTTGAGCATGGTATGTTGCAAGAGGTCCATGTCGAGCGCCGTATGAAAAGAGGCTTAGTAGGTAATATTTACAAAGGCAAAATCAGCCGAGTATTACCAGGTATGCAGGCGGCATTTGTGGATATTGGCCTTGAAAAAGCCGCATTTCTTCACGCTTCAGATATCGTGCCTCACACTGAATGTGTAGCCGATATCGAGAAAGGCAACTTTGTGGTTAGAGATATTGCCGAGTTGGTTCGTCAAGGCCAAGATATCATGGTGCAAGTGGTCAAAGACCCCTTAGGTACCAAAGGGGCTAGGTTAACCACAGATATTACCTTGCCGTCACGCTATTTAGTATTCATGCCAGGCTCTAGCCATGTAGGCGTGTCTCAACGTATTGAGTCAGAAGAAGAAAGGGCGCGTCTAAAACAGATTACCGAACCTTTTGTTGATGATGACGGTGGCTTTATTATTCGCACCGCAGCAGAAGGTGTTGGCGCTGCTGAGCTGGCCCAAGATGCTGCATTTTTGCGCCGTGTTTGGGCCAAGGTGAGTGAACGCCGTAAGCGCAAAGGCATAGCCCCTCTTTATCAAGACTTAGCGCTTCCTGTGCGCATAGTTCGTGACTTTGTTGGTGCAGAGCTCGATAGGGTTCAGGTCGACTCTAGACAAACCTTTAGTGAACTTGAGCAATTCGCTCAAGAATTTATGCCGGATATCGCCCAGAAAATAGAGCACTATGGCGGCCCCGCACCTATCTTTGATCTTTATGGTGTCGAAGCTGAAATTCAAAAAGCCCTTGGACGCAAAGTTGAGCTTAAATCAGGTGGTTATCTGATCATAGACCAAACCGAAGCTATGACCACGGTTGATATCAACACTGGTGCTTTTGTGGGGCATAGAAACCTTGAAGAGACCATATTTAATACCAACTTAGAAGCCACTCAAGCCATAGCGCGTCAACTGCGACTGAGAAACTTGGGTGGTATTATTATTATCGACTTTATCGATATGCTTAACGAAGACCATAAGGCCAGAGTGCTCAATAGCCTGACCTCGGCACTGGCACAGGATAAAGTGAAAACCAATATCAGTGGTTTTTCTGGTCTTGGACTCGTTGAGATGACTCGCAAACGTACTAGGGAAAGCCTAGAACACGTACTTTGTGGTGAGTGTCCTGCCTGTAAAGGCACAGGTAACATGAAGACGGTTGAAACCGTATCCTATGAGATCTTTAGGGAAATCATACGTCTTAATCGCGCCTATGATGCCGATGAGTTTCTGCTTTACTGCTCACCTAGTGTCTATGAGAGCCTTAGTGGCGATGATAGCCACTGGGTTGCTGAGCTTGAGGTGTATATTGGTAAACGTATTCGTCTGCAAAATGAACCTATGCATGCGCAAAACCGTTATGATGTGGTAATGGTTTAGTGCAATTTTCATTTTGTCATAGAAAGTTCACGCTTTTTTGCTGGCAAACGTCGGCGATAATTCTTGTTGTATTTGCACTGCTGGTGAGTCTTATTCGTGGGTTGCTTCCTCAGTTGCATGAGGTGCGCCAAGAGGTAGTCGATTACATTGAGAGCCAATACCATGTGCAAGTAGAGCTTGGCGAATTGTCGGCTCAGTGGCAGGCATTTGGCCCCGCATTGACAGTTAAGAAGCTTGCTTTGCCTCCTCAAGATAACCTACCCATCACACTGGTGGTGGAACAAATTCATGTCAAACTCGATTTTTGGGACTCGATAGTTCACCTTAGCCCAAGGGTTGAAAATGTTATTTTTGATCAGCTCGATCTAGCCGTCGACCTAGATAGCTTAACCAAGCAAAGCATTGAGGTCGTTGATCAAACAGACAGTGAGCCACTAAATACCGATTGGCTCTATAACCTATTACTAGAGCAGTTAGAGCGATTTTCCATTAGCGAAGCTAAAGTGCAGCTCAACAGTGCCCATAAAGATTATCGTCCTGTTTATCTGAGTGAGCTCAAATGGCTTAATCAGGGAGAGCTGCATAGAGGGAAAGGCACCTTAAGGTTAGACAATCTTGCCGGTGAGCATGAGCAAGTTTCTCTGCGTATGGATTTAAATGGCGATGGCAGCGAACCGGAATCCTTAACAGGTGAACTCTACTTAGCGGCTAAAGCCTTGAACTTAGGGGAATGGGCATCTCGCCAAGTGAACCCATTCGATCCAAAGGAAAAGCTGCCTTTAGATGGCGTAGTGAATCTAAAGGCTTGGCTGTCGATAGCAAATCGAAGCTTTGATGTTGGTCAGGTGGTACTTGAACCTAGCTGGTTAGAGTGGCATTTAAGTGGCGAGGCGCAACGGTTTGAAGTTAACGCTGGCAGCATTATTTGGCACTCTACTAGCGATGGCTGGTTAGTACAGAGCCAAAATTTGGACTTTATGACCAATGGTCAACAGTGGCCAGAGCTTGATTTCTATTTTGTTAACCAAGGGGCAAATGCTTTTGCCAGCTTGAATCAGCTAGATGCGAGCTTGATATTACCGTTTCTCCCCTTAGTACCGGGTATCGAATTGAATGCCCTGTATACCTGGCAAAAGATGGCGCCTAAGGGGCGTATTGGCCCATTAAGTATTTATGGTAATAGTCACTCTCCGCTGCGAGCCAAGTTGGCGTTAGCGGGACTAGCTTGGCAGCCCGCAAGCGGTATTCCGGGTAGTGCACCTATCGATATCAACTTGAGCTGGCAAGATAACCAACTCTCTTTTGAGCTACCAGAACAAGAGTATCAGCTGGATTTCGATACAGGTTTTAAAGCGCCTTTGCGATTAAAAGGTGAGAAAATAACTGGTGATGTAGAGCTTGATGCAGTGGCTATTAATGTACGCCAACTTAAGCTTGATAATGACGATATAACCTTGAATGCTCAGGCAAGGTTGAGCCTTAAAGAACAGGCGCATTTGGCATTATCTGCGGGAGTTAAGGTTAAGCAAGTACATAATGCCGATAAGTACTTTCCGTTATTAGCGATGGATAAAGGGCTTGTAGATTATCTAGATGGAGCACTGAAGCAAGGCGAAATTCATGATGCCAAGGTGGTATGGCATGGGAGTTTCAGTGATTTTCCCTATCAAGATAACTCAGGTATTTTCCAAGCTGGCTTTAACCTTGAAAACGCTATCTATGAGTTTGAGCCAAGTTGGCCTGCTGTGGACGAACTGAGTCTTTATGGCTTGTTTGAAAACGCTCGCATGGACTTGTGGGTGAATAAAGGTCAGCTGATGGATGTTGCAGCCGATGGCGCCTATGTGTTTATTCCTGAATTGGGAGAGCTTAGCACCATCAAGGTACAGGCAGATTTAGCGACTCAGGCTGAGGCTGCGGATAGTGTGATTCAAGCATCTCCGCTAGTGGATACTGTTGGTGCCACGCTTAAGGTGGTTGAAGTCAGTGGCCCTGTGGAAGCCAATTTAGATTTGACCATCCCCCTATATAAAGGTGGCCAAGAGCAGATTAACGGTAAAGTATGGCTCGATAATAATCCGGTTTATATCAATAAACCAGGCCTTGCGCTGGATGGTGTAACAGGTGAAGTTCAGTTTGCTAATGATGTGGTTTCAGGCAAGAAGGTTACCGCTCAGCTGTTTGAGCAGCCGCTTAATTTCTCCTTTGATACTGGCAGAATGAATCAGGACTTTGGCTTAAACATCAAGTTAGCGGGTCAATGGCAGCTTGATGCTTTACCACAGCAGTTAAGTAATCCGCTGGAGTCTTTCTATTCTGGTCAGCTCGACTGGCAAGGTGGATTGACCATGATCTTTGACGATCTGGGTTATCGCCTGCAGGCACAGATCAATTCCCATCTAGAAAATGTGGCGCTGGACTTCCCTGCAAGCCTAAGTAAATCGGCACAAAGTAAGCGTAATTTAAGTATTGAGCTAATTGGGGATAACAAACAATCTTCCCTTGGTATCAAGCTGGATGATGATGCAGAGTTTTGGGGCGGGTTTAACTTTGATGCGGGAAATGAGTTGCAGCATTTTGATCTGCTGCTTGGCCGTCTTTTCCGTCCTGGGGATAAATTACACAAGGATAAAGGCCATATTCTGGTGGATATGGAGCAAGCCGAGTTTCTTGCCTGGACGCCAATCATTGAATCTTTTGTGCCTGATAGCGTGAAGACCAATCCTGATGTTGTGTTAACTAGTTCGGTTAACGCGCCTCAAACCGAAGGGGAGCAGAATGCGCTGGTTACAGCTGATCAAGTTGAAGATACTGGTGTATCTGCGTTTCCACCCTTGATGGGAATAGAGGCTCACCTTGATGAGCTGGATGTAGCAGGGCAAGTATTCACTTCAACCAAGTTAACCGCTCATCCTGATGGGGAAAATTGGCGCGTCATTACAGACTCAGATCAGTTTAAAGGCCAAATTGATTTCTACCCTAATTGGTATACCCAAGGGCTTAAGGTCAATGCCGAGAGACTTTATTTAAAGTTCAATGAAATTCCTACATCAGTTAAGGATAGCCACCAGCAGGCTTCCAAAGTCTTGGCTGAGTTGCCGCCTTTGGCGGTGGAAGTGAGAGATTTTAGGGTGAATGACCTAGTGCTGGGGCAATTGGTGCTACAGGCCAACCCAGATGCTAAAGATTATAAGATCCAAACTTTGTCGCTCACCACGCCTGAGGTCAATCTGCAAGGCTCAGGAACTTGGAATAACCAGCATGGTGAGAATACTACTGAGTTGAATGTGAAACTGACAGCCACAGAGTTTGATGCTATTTCAAAGCAGTTGGGCATTAATCCTGGGCTTAACGATGCGCCAGTGGATATGACTGCCACATTAAATTGGAAGGGTGCACCTTATGCTTTCACCCTCGCAGAGCTTAATGGCCAGGTGCAATTTGAGTTAGGAAAAGGCGTGCTGTCAGAGGTGAGTGACAAAGGCGCTAGAATTTTCTCGCTGTTTAGTTTGGACTCTCTGCTGCGTAAGCTTTCCCTTGATTTCTCCGATGTGTTTGGCAAGGGACTCTTTTTCGACTCTTTCTCCGGCAATTTAGAAATAGACCATGGCGTCGTTAAAACCACGGATACGCAGATAGATGCAGTTGCCGGTAATATCAAGGTACGGGGCTTTACCGATTTGACCACAGAGAGTTTAAATTACGATATTCGCTTTGCGCCTAAGCTAGCCTCCAGTGTGCCAACGGTTGTATTGCTAACGACCAGTGGCTGGACTCTAGGTATCGGGGCATTTGCACTGAGTAAGGTGCTTGAGCCTGTGATTGAGGTGATCTCGGAAATTCGTTTTAGGCTAACAGGTACCTTAGCTGACCCTAAAGTCGAAGAGTTAGAGCGTAAGAGTAAAGAGATAGAGATCCCTGAGTCTGTACTTGCCATGCGTGAAGCAGAAAAAGCCAAAGCTGAGCAGGGCAATACTTCAGATGAGCCCAATAGCGCTAACACTTCCAATAGCACTAACACTTCCAATAGTACTAACACTTCCAATAGTACTAAAGCGCAGGACGCAGTAAACCAAGAAGAAAGCAAAGCCAATGATGAGCAAAAGCAAGACGCGCAGAAAGTAAAATCGACACAGGATGATGCTAGCGCTGTTAATGAAACCTCTGTTAACTCAATTCCTAATAATTTGACTCCTATGCATTCGACTGGGGCCAAAGCAAAGGCTCAATTGTCACATTCAATTTCAGGCCATGGAGCCAACGATGAGACAGCAAAGCCATCAAAGTCATCAAGGACAGGCAAGCCAGTAACTGATAAGCTACTTCAAGCTCAGCCACAAACAGGTGAGAAACAACAAAGTGGCGACAACGGCCAAGGAGATAACAATGCAAGTCAGCCTGTTGCAATGTCAAAGCAATCGCAATATTCAAGACAACCTCAACTTTATCGAATCGCAGCTTAAGGTTTTACCTAGGAAGGGGGGTGAGCCACAGCTAGTGGTATTGCCCGAGTGTTGCTTGCTTTTTGGTGGCGCTGAGAGTGCTCAGCTTAACTATGCTCAGGATGAAGAGCATAGCGAGTTAAAGCTGGCGATGGCCAAGTTTGCTCAAGACTATCAAGTGTATCTGTTAGCGGGCACCATTCCGGTTAAAGCCCCCGATGGCCGCGTCTACAGCCGTAGTTATCTGTTTGATGATAAGGGCGAGACCTTAGGCAAATATGATAAGTTACATCTATTTGATGTCGAGGTAAGTGACGGTACTCGCCAATATCGAGAGAGTGATACCTTTTGCCCTGGCGAGGATATCACAGTGGTGGAGACGCCATTTGGCAAAATCGGCTTAGCAATCTGTTATGATCTGCGCTTTCCTGAGCTCTTTAGAGCGCTGCGATTAGCTGGAGCCGATATCATAGTGTTGCCCGCTGCCTTTACTAAAGTCACTGGCGAGGTCCATTGGCAGGTCTTACTGCAGGCCAGAGCGATTGAGACTCAATGTTTTGTATTAGCCGCCGATCAGTGGGGCCAGCATAGTGAAAGTAGCCGTGAAACTTGGGGCCAGAGCATGATTATCGACCCTTGGGGTAGTATCCTAGCTCAGAAACAAACAGGTACTGGCTGGGTTCAAGGTCGACTGGATATGAGTCAGTTAGCCGCAATACGTGCAAAAATGCCCGTAGCCAACCACAATAGATTTAAGGCTCCAGAGTTAAACTCTTGAGCAAAGTTAACCTAGGCGACGCCTTAGTAGTTGCCAGAGTAGAGAGAAATTAGATGCCATTTTTATCAAGCGTAGAGAACAGCTTATTACAGGGCAACTTGAGCCTAGATGATCTGCAAAAGCACCTAGCGAGTATTCATCAGCATAAGGTGGATTTTTCAGACTTTTATTTTCAAGGTAGCCGACATGAGTCTTGGGTTCTCGAAGATGGCATAGTCAAAGAAGGCAGCTTCCATATCGAGCGTGGCGTAGGCGTTAGAGCGATAACGGGTGAGAAAACAGGTTTTGCCTATGCCGACGAAATCACTCAAGAAGCACTCGCATCTGCAGCCGAGGCCGCCAGAGGCATAGCCTGCTCGGGTGGTGAAGGTAAGGTGCAGGCCTTTAAGTCTAAAGAGCTTAAGCCTTTATATATCAGCAGCGATCCTATTGCGGCGATGGAAGAGGTGCGCAAGATTGAGCTGCTAAAACAAGCCGATGCCTATATTCGCAGTTTAGACTCTCGCATTATTCAAGTGGTCATCAGCCTTGCAGGTGTCCATGAAGAGATTCTCGTCACCGCCAGTGATGGCACACTTGCTGCGGATATTCGTCCTCTGGTGCGCTTTAACTGTAGTGTGATTTTAGAAGAGAACGGCAAGCGCGAGCGTGGTGGTAGCGGCGGTGGTGGCCGCCATGATTATCAAGTCTTGATGGAACATGATGAAAATGGTCTGCCTAAGTGTTTTGCCTTTGCGCGCGAAGCGGTGCGTCAAGCATCGGTTAATCTGCAGGCTATCGACGCCCCTGCGGGTGAGATGCCTGTGGTATTGGGTGCAGGCTGGCCTGGGGTATTACTTCACGAAGCTGTGGGCCATGGCCTTGAAGGCGACTTTAACCGTAAAGGCAGCAGTGCCTTTAGCGGCAAGATAGGTCAGCAGGTGGCATCTGAGTTAGTGACAGTGGTCGATGATGGCACCATAGAAAATCGCCGTGGCTCATTGAGCGTGGATGATGAAGGTACGCCGACGCAAGTTACCACTCTGATTGAAGAGGGTATTTTGAAAGGCTATATGCAAGATAAGCTTAATGCGCGCTTGATGGGAATGGCGCCAACGGGTAACGGCCGTCGTGAGTCTTATGCCCATCTGCCTATGCCGCGAATGACCAATACCTATATGCGAGCGGGCAGTTCGACTCCTGAGGAGATAATCAAGTCGGTGGATAAAGGTATCTATGCGCCAAACTTTGGTGGCGGTCAGGTGGATATCACCTCAGGCAAGTTTGTATTCTCAGCTTCAGAAGCCTACTTGATTGAAAAGGGTGAAATCACTCAGCCTATCAAGGGAGCGACCTTAATCGGTAACGGCCCTGAGTCTATGGGGCAGATCTCTATGGTAGGTAATGACCTTGAGCTAGATAAAGGTGTGGGCGTTTGTGGTAAAGATGGCCAGAGTGTCCCTGTCGGTGTCGGCCAACCAAGCTTGAAGCTAGATAAGCTTACCGTAGGTGGTACAGCCTAAATAACTTTATGATTAGCAAAGGAAGCTTAGATGTATATTGTTATAACTGCTAGAGCAGTAATTTTATCTAAGCAGGAATATCCATCATTTCGAGAAATTCAAACAGACTTTGACGATTATGTGTCCTCTCTTGGGCCGTGGTCGTCAGAAGAAATTATCGACTATCTGGAGTTTGAATATCCAGACATTGTTCCTCAGGCAAAAGAACAAGTTGAAGCACTTGTAAAGTCTGAACAGCTCGAAGTCATGGTACAAGGACTTGATGAACATCAGTTTTCTAGTTAGAAAGGATTAACTACACATTTGATGACAATTCATTCGCTTCTAAAGGCCGCTTGTTAACTCAGCGGCCTTTTTGTTTGGCTTGAATCTGTTATCTTAGCTTGTTCTGAATTTAGACAAGCCAGCTTTTTGGCAAACTCCTTGAGTTATAGATAGGACTTCAGCATGAAATTGTTTACTCAACTTTCCACCTTAGTTAGCAAAATCGCACTTATCGCGGCGCTATTGGGATTAACCGCTTGCGCTAGCACGGCAACCGACACAGATATCGAGCCGAAAAAGGTGAAGTACCTGACCTATGTCAAGCCTGGGCAACCCATGCCTGTCACCCAGTTTACCGATACTCAAGGTAATCGAATCGATCTAGCACGTTCTGATAACAACAAGCTGGTGGTGTTATTTGCGACTTGGTGTCATGACTCCCAAAGAGCCATCAAGGCGATAGTTAAGCGGGACTTGGCGAATAGCGAGAATATCGACCTGATCGCTATCGGTAGAGAAGAGAATAAAGCTAGTCTAGATAAGTTTGCTAAAACCTATGGTACTAACTTTCCGCTGATTGCCGATGAGAATCGCGCTATCTACAGTCAATTTGCTAATGCAGGTGTGCCGAGACTCATTTTACTCGATGGTCAGAATCGCATCGTCAAAACCATTATTGCAGAGGGGAAGCAACCTTTGGCCGAAGTGGTTTGGTAACTTTTATTAGGCTCTAGAGGAATGAATATAATCTGTCACGATATTCACAAGCTGCTTGAGCCCGCTTTCCATGCCCATTTCCCATGGAAGGGCGAAAGTGATCCGGAAAAACTCTGTATATTCCTGATTAAAGGAGAACATGGTACCCGGTGCAATAGAAAGTTTAGCGTCTATAACGCGTTGCCATAAGATTATACTGCTGCAAGGGGCAGGTAGCTTTAACCAGATACAAGGGCCACCCTGAGGCTGACTCATATATACCCCTAGGTGAGATAATGGCTCAAGTATGGCATAGGTTTGGGTATATTGAATTCTGAGCTGTGCCCTGAGTTTATTGGTCAATTTTGAGTAATCATCACTGTGCATCATGTCGGTTAACATGTGCTGAAGGGCGAGGTTTGGCTCTTCTGCCACTATCTGTTTCGTCAGCAGGCACTCATCGAGAGTGTTGAGACATACAAGATAGCCAAGGCCCATGCTAGGTGAAACGGTATCGCAAAAGTCGCCGATACTAATGAGTTGTAAAGAGCGATGCCCTAGCTGAGCTAGGCTGGCTAAAGTGCTCGGTCTGGTGCTGTCAAAATATAGCTCCCCTCTATCATATTCGATGATACTTACGCCTCTCTGCTCGGCCCAATGAAGCAATTGCATTTTATTCTCATCACTAAGTACCCTCCCTGTCGGATCGCCAAAATTGGGATTGATCATATAGGTATTAAAGCCTATCTCATCATAGGCCTGAGTGAGCAGGTACAGCTCTTGCTGATAATCGACTTGAATAGGCACTTCGATAACCTCGATATCCAGTTGCTTTAGAATGCTCTGGAAATAAAAGGAGATGGGGGTTTCGATGGCAATAGCTTGGTGTCGCGCTTTGACAGCGGTCAGGGCTATGAGCAACCCTTCATGGCGGCCATTGGTGATGAGTAGTTGATCTGGTGAGAAGGTTTGCCCTGTTTTAAAGAGATGGCGGCAGATCTCTTTTCTGAGTGCCGTGATACCCTCAATCGGATCTTGCATTAAGAGTTTGTAGGGACGCCTTTTAAGTACTTGTCTGTGTAACTTATTGAGTAGTTTTTCATGATCCAGCACACTGCCCGGTGCAGTGCAGGAGAGTGGCAAAATATTTGGGTCATTAAATGAGAACTGCACTGCTGTCGCGAGCTCTTGTCCAGCTCGGACTCGGTTGATCTTATTGCCATAATCGGGAGCCTGTTGCGTAGTTTGCTTGGGGCAAACGAAGTAACCGCGTTTAGGCTCGGCTGTAATCCAACCTTGTCGCTCCAGTTCTTGATAGGCCAAAGTTACGGTGGAGATCCCCAATTGATGCTGTTTGGCGTATTGTCTTACTGATAGTAGCTTCCCGCTAATGGCCCCTGAGTGAATGCCGTCGATGGTGCTATTGATGATTTTTTGATATTTAAATTCGGCCATTGGATTTCCCTATCAATATGCTGAGTGCCCCCAAATGACAAGCGAACTAAGGCGGCGTTTTTCAAGGTATAAGCGCCAACCTGTATTGGTTTTTTTATACATATCTGCATCTGTTTTGGTTTTATTAATCTAGCTAAAGTGATCTCACAACACAAGCAAATGCCTATAACGCTGAAATGGGTATATAAGGAAAGAGAGAATAAAATGAGTAAAGTCATTACCGAAACCGAACGATTGTTAATAAGAGAGTTTACTTTAGACGATGCCCAAGATGTGTTTGAATTCAACGCCAATGAAGAGGTTAACCGTTATACAGGTGACGCGGGTGTGGTGAAAACCTTGGAAGATGCTAAAGGTATCATTACTGGTATTTGGCTGAAAGAGTACCAAGAACATGGTTATGCCCGCTGGGCTGTAGTGTTAAAAGAAACCAATAAGGTGATAGGTTTTTGTGGTTTTAAGTATGAGACCAGCTTTGAAGGAACAGATATTGGTTATCGCTTTGCGCCTGAATATTGGGGCAAAGGCTATGCCACAGAAGCCAACCAAGCGTGCTTAGATTATGCCAGAGACCATATGGATCTAGACCAGATCTTTGGCGATGCCGTGGATGAAAACCTTGGCTCAATCAATGTACTTAAAAAGCTGGGCTTTAAATATAAAGAGGAATATCAAGAACTCGGCTTTAACGTTCACAGATATGAGCTGTTTCTGAAAAGTTAGCAATATTATCCTAGCATTTCACTCGCCCTATTTTTATGATTTCAGGTGATTTATTGAAAGAGTGAAATCACCTGAAACCATTTAAAAAAACGTTGCGGAGTGCTAAATGTACCAATGCTTGCAGATAAAATTTGTCACCCTAGTTTGGCGCATACAGGACGGTATCGATGCATACAATCGGCTCACCTTTATAAGCCATTGGGGGCTTTAAATGATGCCTTGTTAGATATCTTTAACAAAATCTCTAGAGAGCATTTGTGATGCAGCAGAGGCTTTGTACATTCCTACACCTTTAATTTGCTTTGCTATTTCGTAGCCTTCATCTCTAAATTTAGTAAGCATGTCTCCTAATGCAGATAAACGACTAGTATTTAAAACCATCCTAACTGCTGTACCTCGACAAATATGCGGTAAGTTAATATGCTCTTTACCATTGTCATCCAGCTTTATTGCATGGTCACCGCTACAAATTATGAAGCTACCACCTAATCGACAAATTCTATTGATCATATACAAACCAAAACCTGAGTTATGCCAAGGATCGTTTGTATCTATGATGGCTCCCTTATAGTTCTTACTTGATATAGCAGGCATTAAGGCCTGCTGAATAGCGTCACAATGATTTTCTATTTCAATGTGTGGGTTATCTTGTAGTGAGGCTTTTAACCCAATGCCATTGTCTACAATCGCTATTTCTACTTTATTGTAAAAAGGCCAGTACTGCGCACAATACTCGATGCTTCTTGAATTACTGTGCTCATAAACATTTCTCATGATTTCACGAATTGAAAAGGTAAGTGCATCATTCAAATCACCATGAAGCTCTTGTGATAAAATCTGGGCTAAATGTTCGGACCTTTTCTCTATAATATTCTGTTCAACTTCCCATTCTTTTGAAGCTTCGTCAACAATGGTTTGAACTCTTAGAATCGTAAATGGGACGAAGCGGTCATTTCCAACGGTACAGTTTGGCTCTCTTCCATGTTTTAATCCAAACGCCCTAAAAAAGCCCATGTTTGCTGCATAACCTTTATCTTGGTGACCTTGAGCGGATACTTGAGTTTTTCGGTTCAGTCTATTGAAATCACGAATAAACTTAGCAACATAAACCATAGTAAAGGGCTCAATTCTTCCCATGCGAGAAAAGTCGATAACTACTTCGTCTTCACCAGAGTATTTTGAAATTTCAGTACAAAAATCAAAAATTGATTGGACATTACACTGAGATGGATACTGGATTACTGGCATATTCTCTCCTTGATGCCTTATCAGATTACATTATCGCCACTGAAGCATTTGTTATGAGTATTTTACCGTTGACCTACAATGCCTATCGTTAATTCATTACCCTTAAAATAAATATCTGCAACTCTCTTATGAAACTTGCAGTCGTTGATGAAAGTTTGACAGTTTTCTCTTGCGTACAAATGACTATCAAGATACTTGATAGCTCGGAGTGAAATTTCATAATTACCGCATTTAGGTGATAAACAACTTACTGAAATTACATTACCAGCATCAATAGTTTTTTGATTTGATTGGTTCTCGCAAATAAAACATTTCTTTTCCATGAATTCTCTAATATCTGCTTCAAATTTCTACAAAGTACGCTAATTTACTATAAATATCAAAAACAAATGAGTGATTTGGTATATGAGCGGAATTCATGAAATACGGACTCTTTCCATCTAGCCAATGGAAATACGGAATCAGTGATAGCTATGGATATTTTCAGAAGAGATAAACCTATCAGCAAGCATTTGCCACAGGGATGTGGCAGTTGAGCCATCAGGGAAGATTTCACGGCGTCTTGCAGATAGGATTATCGGATGCAAGTAACGAGAGCCGTATCTATATTTTTTAATTATCGCTTGATAAGAAAGTTGTGAGTTCGAGTTGAAGAGCTACTGGCAGGAGTGCAGCAATTGCAGATTCGTCGTTCTTCCCCTAAAACGCAGCACTCGCTGGACAAAGGCTTGGTTACGTTAATCTAATGCTCGCCCTTAGTGAGCAAGATCACCTCCAGTTTCATCTATCATCAGACCCATATCGAAAATTGGTATGAATCCAAGCTCTGAGGCTAAGTTGGGACTGAACCATGCTGTTCTGATGAAGTTTCGAGTGATAGAATAGCTTCATTATTAGAGTCAATGCTCTAGAGGTTGTTAATGAAACGTATTCTCCCCTTGATAATGGGGCTGGCTGTGCTGGTGTCTCCTAAGTTGCTGGTGGCGAAAGAGCTGAGCTTTAGTCAAGCATGGCAAAGGTTGGTGCAGGTGAGTGATAGCCTGCAAGCCGACACCCAAAAGGTTAATCGCGCCCTTGCAGAGCAAGAAGCGGGTGAGAGCTTAGATTTGCCTTCACTTGATATTACTGGCACCTATATTCATCTAGAAAAGCCCCTTGAGATCCATACTCAAGGCTTAGTGGATCCTAAAACTTTGCCACCACAAACCTTGGCGGTATTGGCTCCTGTGCTGCAGTCAATTGGCACTATTGGTCTGACAGAGCAGGATGTGTTTAGGGCTAGTTTACGCGCTATGTGGCCTGTGTATACGGGTGGGCGCATTACTGCGGCTCAAGCGATCCATAAGGCGGAAGTGGCAGAGCAGGAGCAGAGTCGCACTCTGACCCAAAGAAAGCTATTTACTCAGCTTGCTGAGCGTTACTATGGCGTGGGTGTGAGCCAAGCTTTAGCCAATACTCAGGCGCAGTTAGTTGACTCACTACAAGCTCATTTTGAGCATGCCAAGAAGCTTGAAGAGCAGGGGCAGATCGCCAGAGTCGAGCTGCTCAATGCTCAAGTTGCTTTTGAGAATGCCAAGGTCTCCCATACCAGTGCTAAGCGTCATTATGAGATGGCCAAAATCGCCCTTGAACGCATGTTGCATCAAAACGATGTCGAAGCTGTCTCACAGCTGTTTATGTTGCCAAAGGCTCCTTCCTTGCCGCAATTGAGTCATCTGACATTGACTCAACATCCAGCCTTGAAGCTGTTGACGGCTAAAGAAGATCAAGCCAAAGGCCTGATTGAAGTCGAGCAGGGAAGTTATAAGCCGACAGTATTTCTCTATGGTAATTACACTCTCTATGAAGATGACAGCTTGTTTGCTCAGATGGAGCCTGATTGGCTAGTGGGTGTTGGGGTAAATATGCCGATTATCAGCCGCGATGGTCGTAGCGGTAAAGTATTGGCAGCTAAGAGTGCGCTATTACAAGCAAAGCATACTAAGGCACAAACGCGACAAGATCTTAGCTTGCTGGTGGATCAAAGCTATCGCAGCCTGCAGCAGGCTCAAGAGGAGTATCAAGCTCTGAAAGTATCGCTGGCATTAGCCCAAGAGAATCTGAGACTGAGGGATCTGGCTTTTTCCCAAGGCCTATCAACCTCAATCGATACCGTCGATGCCGAACTTAAACTCAATGCGGTGAAAACTCAGCAGCTAGCTGCCCAATACCGTTATGTGAAGTCCTATGCCAATTTGATGGCTGTGAGTGGGCAACTAGAAGAATTTATTGGTCGCAGTCAGACCAAGGAGACACACAATGCGCATTAATCGAATTTTGGCCTTAGCGGCGCTGCTTGGGCTTATTTTGGTATTAGCTTATGGCTTGAAGTTAGCGGTCACGCCCAAGCCTATGGTGATCCAAGGGCAGATTGAAGCGCAGGAATACAATGTCTCATCTAAGGTGCCGGGCAGGGTCGAAACTCTGTTAGTGCGTAAAGGCGATAAAGTCGCAGTGGGCGATCTGCTGTTCTCTATCCAAAGTCCTGAACTGGATGCCAAATTGTTGCAAGCTCAAGGTGGCCGAGATGCGGCCAAGGCGATGCAAGAGCAGGCCGATAATGGTGCTCGCAGTCAGCAAATTATGGTGGCCAAAGAGCAGTGGCAAAAGGCGCAAGCAGCAGCTAAGTTGGCCAAGACCACCTATGAAAGAGTGGAGAACTTGTTTAACGATGGCGTATTAGCAAGGCAGAAGCGCGATGAAGCCTATACCCAGTGGCAAGCGGCTAAGTTTACCGAGCAAGCAGCCGATGCCATGTATCAGATGGCCAAAGAGGGGGCTAGAGTGGAGACCAAGGCCGCCGCTAAAGGCCAAGCCATGAGAGCCGAAGGTGCGGTAAAAGAGGTGAGCGCGATTTTAGCCGATAGCCAAATACGTGCATTTAAGCCTGGTGAGATTAGCGAAGTACTGTTGCATCCAGGGGAGCTGGCACCTAGTGGTTTTCCTGTGGTGAGTTTGCTGGATATGGATGATGCTTGGGCCATTATTCAGGTTCGAGAAGATCAGCTAAAGCAGTTTGAGCAGGGGCAGGAGTTGATGTTAACCATTCCGGCTCTGGGTGAAAGTTACCCCTTTAAAGTCAGCTATATCAGCGTAATGGGTGATTTTGCTAACTGGCGAGCTACCGAGGCGGGCCATGATTTTGATATGCGCACCTTTGAGGTGGAGTTAAGGCCTGTTGCTAAGATTGCCGACTTGAGAGTGGGTATGTCTGTACTTGTTACGCTTTAGTGGTTTGACGCTATGTTAGCCATGACCAGCTTAGTACAAAGGGAGCTTAAGGCGCTGTGGCGAGACCCATGGCAACTCGCCCTTGTCAGTTATGTTCCCCTGATTGGCATTTTTTGTATCTGGTGGCTGTTTAGCGCAGCCTTGCCAAGGTACTTAAACGTTGCCGTGGTGGATATGGACCACTCCTCCTTGAGTCGCAGTCTTACCCGAGCCGTCGATGCTAATCCAGCATCGAATGTGGTCAACTATCCAAATCTTGCCGAGGCTAAATTGGCGATGCAAGAAGCTAAGGTCTACGCAATTCTAGTGCTGCCCCATGACTTGAGAAAAGATCTGCTTCGAGGCCATAGCCCAGTTATCGATATTCGCTATAACAGTCAATTTCTGCTGGTGGGTAAGCTGCTTTCCAGTCAAATGCAGTCGAGCCTTGCCAGTGCATTGAGTCAGGTTGCTGGATTGAAACAGCTTGCCGCTGGCGTGCCTAAACCTAGGGCGGAAGTGAATTTACAGCCCGTCTCTCGACAAGTGACCGCCCTCTATAACCGCAATAGTAACTATGTGGTGTTTCTGCTACCGCCTGTGCTGGTGGCTTTAGGACAGTTACTGGCGATGCTGATTTTCGCCAATAGCCTCAATCGTGAATTACGTCTAGGGACTATGAGGGAGTGGTTTTCCCACGGGATCTGGCGTGGGATCGGAGTTAAAGCCATTGTCTATGTGCCACTAGTGGTGATGCAGGGGCGTTTGATTTTGGCCTTGTTATATCAGTTTCTCGGTTTGCCGCTGGCGGGCGGTTTTGGGCAATTACTGATGGCACAGTTAGTCATGTTAACTGCCATCTGGCTATTGGTGGTGACGATTTTCTTTCTGCTGCAGGACAGTGCGCGGGTAGTCAGTTTCTGCTCAGCATTATTTGCTCCTGCTTTTCCTTTTATGGGGATCACTTTTCCAACCCATGATATGCCTCTCGCTGCCCAGTGGTGGCGTAAGTTGATGCCATCGAGTCATTATATCGATACCCATGTTGGGGTGGTGAGTTACGGCCAGCCTTGGTCTGCTTTTGCCGAGCAGCTTGTCAGTTATTGGGGTTATTTATGTTTGATCCCGATTATTCTGTTTTTGGCGATTAAGGTACGAAACCGTGTCTTTAGCGAGCAGATAGCCTTAGCGGGTGGAGTATAGTGATGACAAGAACTTCATCTAACAGGGTTTCACAGTCGGCGCCTTTTCTGCTGTTAGTACTAGCAGATCTCAAGGCCATCATATCAGATAAAGCAATTGCCATTACTCTGTTTGGTGGTGTGCTCTTTTATTCAATTTTGTATCCACTGCCCTATCTTAATGAGGTGCCCACGGCGCAGCAGCTAGTGGTGGTGGACTTGGATAACTCCTCTTTGAGTCGCACTCTGGTTCGCCATACGGATGCGAGCCCTAAACTTGAGTTGATAGGGAAAGTCGCCACCTTAAGTGATGCTAAGCACGCGATAGAATCAGGCAAGGCCCACGGTGTGCTGGTGATCCCTGAAGGCTTTCGTCGAGATCTCTATTTAGGGCGACAAGTGACCTTGAGCATTGGCGGTGATGCTAACTACTTTCTAGTGTATTCGGCCGTGGTAGAAGGACTGGTCTCGGTCGGGATAGATACTCAAAAGCAGGTTCAGTTTGCAGGACTGTTGAAACAGGGAAGTCAGCCTGAACAAGCAAAGCAAAGTCTCAATAGCGTTAAGCTTAATAGCCTAGCGGTATTTAATCCTAATTTGGGTTATATGGGCTATGTGGTGCCCGGAGTCTTGCTTCTGGTGCTTCATCAAACGCTGTTGATTGGTGCGGGTATTTTAGGTGCAGGCCAATGGCAAACCAAAGGTGACTGGTTGAGAGTCAATCCCTTGATGATTATTCTGGCTAGGCTGACCGCTTTTGCTGTGCTTTATTCAATGTTTAGTGCGTATTACCTTGGCTATTGTTACTACTTCTATGATTTAAGGGCTATGGCATCTCTGGCGCAACTTGGACTATTTATGTTGCCCTATATTCTATCGACAGCGGCGGCGGGTATAGCGATGAGCTGTCTGTTTAGCCGCCGAGATCTACCCACTCAAGTGGTACTGCTTATCTCTATGCCGTTGCTGTTTTTAACTGGCTTTATCTGGCCTCTATCGCTTATTCCTGAGCCTTTAATTTGGCTATCACAACTGGTTCCCGCCATTCCCGGCATTATGGCTATGCTGAAACTTAATCAGATGGGCGCCGAGTGGAGCTGTGTGTTCCAGACTTGGTTGCAGCTATGGGCGCTGTTTGCTGGCTATATTTTGCTGGCCTATGTTGGCATTAGTTGGCGTCGCCGTAACAGTGGCTTAGTCTAACGCTCTTTTTCGTTTAACCTGTTAACTCATTGAAGCTTGTCTAAACTTATGTTTGTATAGGTTTTAGGCAAGTTAGCTTTTGCTTGCCATCAATTTGAGGGCGCTTACATGGATAAAATCGATAGGCTAGATAAGAAACTCTACGAAAAAGAGCTCACTAAGCTACAGGTTGAGTTAGTAAAGCTGCAGGAGTGGGTCAAGCAGGAAGGCCTTAAAATCGTCATTATCTTTGAAGGTCGAGACGCCGCGGGTAAAGGTGGCGTAATTAAGCGTATTATCGAGCGCCTCAATCCTAGGGTGTGTCGTATTGCCGCCCTCAGTCAGCCGACCGAGAAAGAAAAGACTCAGTGGTATTTTCAGCGTTATGTGGCGCACTTGCCCTCGGCTGGTGAGATAGTGCTATTTGACCGTAGTTGGTATAACCGTGCTGGTGTCGAAAAGGTTATGGGGTTCTGCACTGAGCCTGAGTATGAGGAGTTTCTGCGCTCGTGCCCTGAGTTTGAACGTATGTTGCAACGTTCTGGCATTATTTTGCTGAAGTACTGGTTTTCTGTGTCTGATGAAGAGCAGGAGAGACGCTTTGCTGAACGGATTCGCACCCCGATTAAACGGTGGAAGTTTAGCCCTATGGATCTAGAGTCTCGTAACCGTTGGGCTGAATATTCAGAAGCCAAAGATAGAATGTTTACCTATACCGATAGTCGTCAATGTCCTTGGTGGGTGGTGCCATCCGATGATAAGCGCAGAGCGAGACTTAACTGTATCAGTCACATATTAGAGCAGATCGATTATCACGAAGTGGAGCATCCCCATGTTGATCTACCTGATATCAACAAAGAAGGGTACATTCGCTCGCCACTGGACAATCAGCAGTTTGTGCCCAATAAATATGAATGAGCTGATTTAACTTAAGCATTCCAATAAATAGCCCAATAAAAATGCCAGCAAATATGCTGGCATTTTTTGTTTGAGTCTAGCGTAAATCTACTTCGATTTAAGTACCTTGTAGAGTCAATGAGAAGCGAATGTTGGACTCAATTCCCTTAGGTGTTCTTACCAATATTGAGACCGTGCTGCTAGTGCCAGGTGTGCCAGGCGTTGCTGGGTCGATATTATTGGTAATACCAAAGCTAGTGCGGTTGCCTCCGGCTTGGGTCGTATTAGGTACAGTAAAGCCGTTGCTATCTATGGTACCTTGGCTAGCCGTGACGCTGAGGTTAGTGCCTGAGGGCATTATCTGACCAGCACTATCAAAGAACTGTACAGTAAAGCTAGTTGAAGCTCCTGGTGCTAGGGCGGCTAGATTATCCAGCTCATTGGTGCCGTCACTTTGATCCCAAATCTTGGTGCTGCCCTGCCAGATGATAAAGTTGGCGCTTGAGCCTGACATGGTCATGATCAATGCTTTACGTATATAGGTCTTGTTGGCTTGACCTGTGCCACATTGAGTGCCTTGACATTGAGGGCCGTTAAAGCGCTTATCTGCAACTTGATAAGCCGAAGACGCTGCCGTGTTGAAGAACTGCTCTCCATCATCATGGCGATCATTTTCATTGTCATCACGGAAGGCATCACCTAGGTCGCTAAAGCCACCTGCCAGATAGGTTTCTCTATCTAAGCCGTTGCCATTACATGTTGTGAGTGCGCCATTGGTATCGAGACAGGCATTAGCAGCAGGGCCGCCATCTGCATCATCAAAGATATTATTACCGTTAGTATCAAAGAAGGTTTCATGGCCTAGGGCATAAGCCAGTACTGTAATCCTATGGTCACTCACTCTAGGATCAGCCGATGTCCAAGTGACGCTACAACGGCCATTGGCTGTTAGGCAGCTCGGCTGTATCTGTCCACCTTCTGCGGTGAAGTTAATCGTAGTGTCATCTGGGGCAGGGTTGCCAAAGCTGTCAGATGCGTAGGCCGTGATAGTGACCTCTTCGCCATTGAAGTTACCCGCTTCGGGATTAAATAGGCTGGTCGATAGAGAGAAGCCAAGTTGCTGCGGTAAGCCTGTATTGATACTGAGCTGTTCCGACTGACTAGTGATGGTTTCATTGGTATCTGCATCGGTCGCAGAGGCCACAACACGAACCGGTGTTGGCACTGTACCTGCTAATACTCTGGCACTGGCTAGCCCTTGAGAATTAGTGATACCTGTTGTGGTACTTTGACCATTAGCGAAGCTGATGCCGCCAACTATTGTATCTAGACTAAAGTTAACCGTTTGCTGCGCCGCAGGTTGGCCATTGGCACTAGTGACTTTAAAGGTCACCAGAGACGACTCATTACTGCCAGTGCCGCCAGCGCCCTTGATACGAATACTTTGTGGCGTGGCTGACTCAAAGCTTAGACTTGCGAGTGTTTGACGCTCAAGAGTAAAGGCAAGGTTAGCCGTGAGTGTCTGGTTACCCACTAAAGTGGTTGCAACAATTTGGTCATCGCGCTCACTATTACCGCTGCAGCTGGTATCTTGGAAAGTGGAGCTAGCGCTACCAGAAAGAGTGGTCACAGGTGAATCTATGGTGGCCCTTGTATTAGTAACACAATCGGAGCTGAAGCTAATAGAAGAGGGAGTTTGCAATCGAGTAATCGTATTATCGCTCGCTACTGACACGAGTGTGGCGGTGACACCAAAACTGCCGCCAGCACTGACGCGATACTTGTCGTTAACCTTGGCTAAGCTAGTGGCTAACTGACCTTCTACAAAGTTGCCGTTAGTATCGAAATGCCCAAGCTTGATGGTTTGGGTATTGTCTACTGCATCGGCGGAGAGCACTTCATAGAGGCTTGTGGTTTGGTATGTCTGCCCTTTATAACTCACGCTAATGTTTAAGCTATTTGCACCGAGTTCGGTAGTGGCTGGTGTATAGGGTACTTGTGCAATACCTTGGGTATTAGTCAGTGCCGAGCTTGGCTGAAGAACAGCATTGCCTGCAGCAAAGTCCACCTTAATATCAGCTAGCCCTTGGCCTTGTGCGTTAACGACTTGCGCCTGAAGCTGCACCGTTTCGTCCACTTTAAAGCGAGTGACGTTGGTGCTGTCTTTCACTATGCTGGAGTTTACAGATAGATTATCGATACTTGTCGTAGATTGAATAAATTCAAAATTGCGATTAACAGTTAATGCTGTGCCGCCTGATGTAGGAGTATAACTCGCTGTGATAGTACCAGCGCCTAAAGTACCATCGCCAGTGACGATAACATCGGCATAACCTGTGTTATCGGTCAATTTGCTTGCTGGTGATAGGCTTGCTTTAGTCGTAGTGAAGTCGACTCTTGCTCCTGAAATGACAGAGCTACCTTGCTCAAGCTTTGCCGACACACAGAAGCTTTGGCCAAGTTCAAAAGCCAGTTGTGTGGTTGTTTGTGAACAAGCACCATTTACTAAGGTTTTATAAACTAGGCTAATTGTTGAAGCTTCTGGGTTAGTGCCACCAGAAGAGCTATCATCGGATCCAGAAGAACCGTTACAACCCGTTAGCGCAAATACACCCAGTAAACTAAGTGCAATAGAAGTTTTCATCAGTCGTCGCATCGGCAACTTCCTTGTGAAACAAGTTAAATTAAATAGAGGTTTATTCGCTTAATTCGGCTCTTAGGTATTTGAAGAGCTCTTTGGCTGATTTTGACTCAGCTTCCGGTGATTTCGCTTTCTCTTTCTCTTTGTTGGCTTGACGGATCAGCTGTCGTAGCTTTTGCCTTTCAAGTTGAGGGTTGGCTTCGATTACCTTTTGTACTTCGTCATTGCCTTGTTCGAGTAGACGCTCACACATCTTTTGCACAATCATGTCTTTGGCATTTTCTTGATTGTTTCTATTCAATGCGACGGCGAGGGACTTTTCAATAGCATCTAAGTCAACATTACGCATCAACTTGCCTATATATTGCAGCTGACGTCGATAGGCTTCGGTTTTAGGCTTGATAGTTTTGGTCTTTAAAATATTGTCGTAAAGCTGCTCATCTAGCTCAACTTTATCTAATTGGCTTTTACTTAAAGCTACGAGCTTTTCTCCAAGTTTTTGGATTTCTGCGCTTTCGCGCTTGAGATTGGCGCGGCTGATATAGTCGTCATCGTGATCATAGGGTTGCTTAAAGTGTTCTGAGTCGCCAACAATATTCATAAATATCTCTTAAATCTTAGTTCTATAACATCGCAATACTAGCATTTTATCTAAAACAACGCCTAGGGTCTGTTGATCTTTGCTAATTAGTTTTTGCGCTCAGTCAATGGCATCGTATCGCGGCGAACGAGGTGAAGCTTAGCAATTTAAGTCAATTCTTGTGGGGCAATGAGAAAATGCCATTGAGTCGCGCCCGTAGGGCAGCGTTTACAGCGCACTTCTACAGCGTTATCGCTTATTTATGTAGAATCACTACACAGCACAAGCTCTGCCTTGTTTAAGCACGTTGTTAACTGCTGCAAAAACAACCTTGAAAGATTAACAGACCCTATGTCTTGGACAGTTATTTGATGAGATTGGCCGATCGGTTTGTTATGCTTAAGGTATTATTGAAAAACTATGAGTAGAACAGTGTCTTTTAACAAGATAGATCTTGAGCTAGACCAATTAAAAAATGCCGTGGCTATGGCATTAGAGTATGCCGATGAATTAGGAACCTGTGCTGCCGAAGTGGCCATGAGTAAACAGCAGGGATTATCGGTTTCCACTCGATTGCAAGAAGTTGAGACTGTTGAGTTTAATAAAGATGGTGCCCTAGGTATCACCTTATATCGAGATGGTTGTAAGGGTAGCTCTTCAACGTCGGATCTTAGTCCGGAAGCGATTAAAAGAGCGGTTAAGGCAGCCGATGATATTGCTAAATATACCTCTAGCGATCCCGCTGCGGGTTTAGCCGATGCCGATTTGATGGCAAAAGAGGTGCAAGATCTTCAGCTCTATTATCCTGAATCGATAACTCCAGAGGTGTTAGCTGAACTTGCGGCTCAATCTGAAGCGACGGCGATGGACGCAGACCCTCGCATTAAAAATTCAGATGGGGCGAGTGCCAATGCTCATACTGGATTGAAAGTTTACGGTAATAGTCATGGCTTTTTAAATGGCTATTGCAGCTCTCGTTATAGTCTTAGCTGTGTAGTGATAGGCGAGAGT
The DNA here is from genome assembly GCA_947503555.1 of uncultured Shewanella sp. Lineage (GTDB taxonomy): Bacteria > Pseudomonadota > Gammaproteobacteria > Enterobacterales > Shewanellaceae > Shewanella. The sequence goes on along the minus strand of CANNEE010000012.1, from coordinate 5,269 downwards.
GATGGCAATATGCAGCGAGATTATGATTACACTATAGCTCGCCGTTTTGAAGATATGTTATCGCCACAAATAGTGGGGGCTAAAGCCGCAGAAAAGACTATTAGTCGATTAGGCGCCCGTAAAATCAATACTCAACATCTGCCAGTGTTGTTTGCACCTGAAGTCGCCACAGGTTTAATGGGTCATCTTGTTAGTGGTATTAGTGGTACTAGCTTATATAGAAAGTCTAGCTTCTTACTCGATGCTATCAATACCCAACTCTTTCCCGACTGGTTCTCTATTAAAGAAGAGCCTCACCTGCTAGGCGCGCTAGCGAGCGCTCCCTATGACAGCGAAGGTGTGGCAACACAAAATAGAGACATTATCAAAGATGGGGTATTGGCGACCTATCTATTAACTAGCTACTCGGCTCGTAAATTAGGGTTGAAGAATACGGGGCATGCTGGTGGCATCTATAACTGGACCTTAAGTCACTCAGGACAAACCTTTGATCAATTAGTGAAGTCTTTGGATAAAGGATTAATTGTGACCGAGGTGATGGGCCAAGGCGTCAATATGGTCAATGGTGATTATTCTCGAGGTGCTGCTGGTTTTTATGTAGAAAATGGCGAGATTCTCTATCCTGTCGAGGAGATCACCATAGCGGGTAACCTGAAAGATATGTTTATGGGTATTCAGGCCGTGGCTAGTGACAGGGATTTACGTTCTTCAATACGTACGGGTGCTATTTTACTTGATGATATGAAAGTGGCGGGTAATTAATCCACTTTAAATTAACGACTAATAACTTGCGAGTTCAGGTTTGGGCTCACCTTCTATTTTAGGAAAGTCAAAATAAAGCTGGTGCAACCTTTGGGTTATGCCAGCTTTTTTCATCTGTTTTAATGCCGTAGCAAATTGTGCCGCTTTGGAGTGCGGTTTTAGCACTAGCCGTCTGTTGGATAAGCTCTCAGGTTTCGTGGGATCAAATTCAGGGTTAGGACTAAATGAGATGTGAGGGCTCTTTTTTGAAAAGCCTAGCAACATAGGTTGGATCTCTTCACAACAGTTGATGTGCAACTTGAGTTTTTTTGCTGGCATGCGTGTTAGATAATAATTGAGAGTCGACTCTTCATAGGCGTAAAAATCACCCTTCTTTTCTTCTAGTAAACTAATGGCATCTTTTACATCGAGCTCGGGTGGCTGCCGCGTGTTTAGGTTTTTGGGTAGACCATCTAGGGTATCGCTTCCTGGGGCAACCAGCATAATGAGTCCAAGTTTAGCGATTTGATTCATATCTGTGATTTCATTTAGTTCTGGACGACTTAAGCCTATAAAGCGAGTGCTTAAGCCATTGGGAATAAAATAGGTAAATTCACTTCGCGGCACAGAGAAACTTAAGCCTGGATAAAAGTCGACTCGGCCAAAGGCGAGTTCACGTAAAATACGCTTCTTAGGAGCGCGAAGTACATTTAATTTGCAACCAATTCGCTTTGCGGCCCTCTGATATAAGTCAAAATAGAAGCCTGAATTATCGGGAGCTTGATGAATGAAAGGTTTTCTTTCGCTGGTGCGGTAACCCATGGTGAGTTCGCACTGATAAGCCAAGGTACTTGTTGGCACCAGCAGGAGTATAAAAGCCAGGTGAATGCATTTCAGATTGGGCTGAAAGCCAGACGAAAGAGCGCGAATGATTACATTCACTTGCCTTAATAGGACTAAGAGGGATGAGAATACCTTCCTGTGGTGCCGCATAACATCATATCCTTGATATAAGAGATAGAAGCTAAGCCTGTATTGCAACATATATAAGTCACACAGACTACCTATTGAGTATAAGCTAATGAGGTATCTTGTGGAGTAAAACTTTAGTTAATTTCAGCTCGGGATAATAAGTGCCGCATCCTGCTTATCCCAAGCTGAGGTGAGTTAATGAGAAGTGAAGTTGGCTTGCTAAATAGGGGGCGCTCGATTGAGGAAAACGAAGGAGGAGAACAGCAGGCTGAACTCCTTGTTTTCGACTTACTCTGTTGTTGCAAGAGTGGGCGGTGTGGCGCTTAACTCAGCTTCGCTCTCTGTTTGTGCAATAGAGCGCTGAACATTGCCGTTAAGGGACGGCACCATATGACGCCACCAATAATGATAGCTGTTAAGATTAGCTATCTGAGCGTTAGCTTGAATATTCACTGCCTGCCCAATAATTGGGGTGAGAACTTGTTGCTGTTTGGCTTGAGCGAGTTGGGTTAACTCCTCTAGCGGGTGATACCAAGGGTGCATGGCCAAATCAAAAGTGCTGTTATGAATAGGTATCAAGACTTTGCCTCGAAGGTCCATATGTGCTTGTAAACTTTGTGCCGGATGCATATGAATATCTGGCCAATCTTTATCATAGGCTCCAGTTTCCATAAGGGTGATATCGAAAGGGCCAAACTTGTCACCTATTTGCTTAAAGCCATCGAAGTAGCCTGAATCGCCGCTAAAGAAGATCCGTGTCTCAGGAGTTTGAAATACCCATGACGCCCAAAGCGATTTATCGCTGTCAAATAACCCTCTGCCAGAGAAGTGCTGGGTTGGTGTTGCTGTGATAGTAAGCTTACCTACAGTCACAGTTTGCCACCATGTTAGCTCCTGTATCTTGCTTTTAGGTACGCCCCAATCGATCAGTGTTTCGCCTACACCTAATGGAACTAGAAAATGTGACACCTTATGATGTAGCGCTTGAATGCTCGCTTTATCTAAGTGGTCATAGTGGTTATGAGAGATCACTACGCCAGCAATATTAGAAAACTGCTCCAGTTCGATGGGAGCCGGGTGAAAGCGTTTAGGTCCTACCCATTGTACTGGCGAAGTGCGCTCAGAAAATACAGGGTCGGTCAACCAAATCTCGCCAGAAAAGTTAAGCAAAATACTGGAGTGCCCGAGTCTAAAAAGGCTTGTGTGTGCTTGAGAAGCCAGCGCATTTTCATCTAGTTGATGTACAGGAACTTGAGTGGTTGGTGTGGGATCTACACGTTTCTCAGTGATGTAGCGCCAGAGTATGCTGCCTATATTACTCATATCTTGTACTACGCTAGCGTCGATATTTCGGTATTTGCCATTTTCATATCGAACCTGGGGCAATCCAGCATCATCTTGAAGTGAGGTTTCTGCGTGACTGTTATTCACAAATATGACTCCTAAACTGACGGAAATGAGCGGCAAGGAAAGCAGGCCTATCAATAAGCGTTTCAACACTGGTGTTCCTCCTTCTTCTCTAAATCTTAGCTTATCCTTAAGTAAACTACACTGGGTAGTTTACTTAAATAAATTGAAAAGTAAACTGCTCAGTGTAGAATTGTCGAGTCAAAAATAGGATTGAGAAAAAGTATGTCTGAGAAGATGACCTTAAGTGAACGCAAGAGACTCGCGATAATTCAAGCCGCAATTGATGAGTTTCAAAGCGCGGGCTTTCAAGGAACCAGCATGGATAAAGTGGCGGCTCGAGCTCAGGTATCTAAGCGTACTGTCTATAATCACTTTCCGAGTAAAGAGTCACTATTTGAAGAGATAACGGCGCAGATCTTTCAAACGGCTATGAGTGCCACCGAGTTTCCATATCGCCAAGATATGCCATTAGCACAGCAATTAACAACTATTGCTAATCAAGAGCTAGCCCTACTCTCTAGTATCGAATACATGAATAAAGTACGTATGGTCATGGCTGAGTGTTTTCACTCCTTTGAATTGGTTCAGCAATCCATTATCAGACTCAAAGAGACTGAAGGTGGATTACAGAAGTGGTTGCAAGCAGCCATGGATGACGGTCAGCTTAAAGCGTTAGATAGCGAGATGGCGTCGATTCAATTTTTAGGTCTTATAAAAGCCTTTGCATTTTGGCCCCAGCTATTTGCCCATCAGGAACCGCTCGAGTCGGAAGAAGCTAATAAAGTTGTCACCTCTGCTGTTGAAATGTTTTTAAAGCAGTATCAAAGCTAGGGGCCGTTGATCTTTCAAGGTTGTTTTTGCAGCAGAGATCAACAGACCCTAGTAAAAGAAAATCGAAAAAGCTTAACCCTTTTTGCTTTTTGCTCCGTTTAGCTCATTAGAAACTCATTGAACCAATAATTGGAGTGATAAATGAAGAGACTCAATAAAGCTGCTACCTATCTTAAAATCGCTATTTTCTGTTTGCCTGTGTCTTTTGTTGCAATGACAAATAATCTAGCAGCTCAAGAGCTAAGCTTTGCCCACGTGATTACTCAAGGAGAGGGAAGTGTGACGGCTTCACCTGATAAAGCTGAGGTGAGAGCAACCATTAGTACAATAAAGAAGACTCCAAAGGCAGCTAAAGATTGGATAGATGACAAATTGGTGGCTGTCGTTAAAGGGTTGCAAGTTGTCGGTGTTAGCAAAGAGCAACTGGATACTGCGAATTTGAATATTCGTGCTGAATACAAGTATCCGAGTAATCAAGCAAGGGAGCTAGTGGGATATAGAGCCAGTCGTACGATTCATATTAAAGGAATTAACTTGCCAAATATCGCTAAGGTATTAGATACCTCGGTAATGAAAGCGGATATTCAAATAGAGGGGATAGAGCTTAAGTCGAGCCAAGAGGCTCTGTTAAGAGAGCAGGCAAGGATGGCTGCAATAGAAGATGCTAAGGCGAAAGCTGAGTCTCTTGCAAAAGGCTTTGACACTAAATTAGACGGAGTCTGGCAAATTAAGTATTTACAGAACACCTCGCCAATGCCTTTAATGATGAAGATGAATAGCGCTGCACAATATGATGTGGCAGAAAGCTATCAAAATGGTGAAGTCAGCTTTAGAGACAGTGTGCAGGTGATCTATAAACTCAAGTAGCTGCCTTAATCTAGCTATATAAGTGTACACAATAAGCTAGTTTGTGGATAAGTCTGTGGGTAATGGGTGAGAACTTTGTGGTAAAACGGGTATATTGAGAAAATGCCAAAATATCGTAAAAAAGCTCTTGCGCCCTTTAAAAACTTCCCTATAATGCGCATCCACTGACACGGTGAGGCGGCTTTCATAAGTTAATGCAAACCGAGTCAGGGCGGTGATTTGAAGCAAGTTTGACTTGCATCTGTTCACTAAGTGCTAAAGCTTTTCATTGTCGCTTTTAACGATTTTGAAAAAACTTAAAAAAAGCACTTGACGCCGAAAAGGGAATGCGTAGAATACGCAGCCCTGACCTGATGAACCAACTGGTTGTCAGGATGCTCTTTAACAAGATGACAAGCAAATCTGTGTGGACACTCACAGGTGTTAAGTTATTCGAAATTACTTACTT
>CANNEE010000011.1 GCA_947503555.1 uncultured Shewanella sp. | reverse complement strand
GAGTCTTTACCAAAGGTAATCATAGGCTCTTTACCGCCTTTATTATGTTTACCTAATGGGCCATGACAGGCTTCACACTGAAGCCCTGCCATTGGGCTTTCACTGACGTTCGCATCACCATGGGGAGTCTTAAATATCTCCATGACCCTATCCCACTTTTTATGACACATAAGGCAGGTATCGGCACCTTTTTTAGAGTACTTGCCTTCAGCAAACTTGCCATCTAGTGCAGTTTCAATCTCGTTTGGCGTCATCCTCTCTTCCCAGCTAGCCGCACCTGCCGATAGACTTATTCCGAGGCTAACCCAAGCCAGCATGACAAAGTAAGTCACTAGGCTAATTGATTTTATTATGCTTTTCATATTCATATCCCAATCTACAAATCCTTAAAGGATAGAGGGGAGCATGCTCCCCTAATGAGTACCTAGTTATTGTTTGAGATTCACCTTGGTATGATCTTTTAAGGTTGGGGCGTGACAGCTAAAGCAAGTTTCTAATTGAGCTGCATCGGTGGCAGCTCGCTTATCACCGTTCACCACAGCACCATAACTTTCAAGCAAATCATTAGAGTGGAACATCTCCTCACTACCTAATGTATGACAAGAGCTACACACTGCAGTAATCGGCGTTGAGTACAGGCCTTTAGCCGTATTGATAGCAGATTTATTCGCAAAGGCGGTCGTGTCTATTTGCTGATGACACTGACTACAGTTATTAGGATCTTTAATACTCAATCCTGATGCCTTAGCCTTATGAGTCTGGTGCACTCTCACCTCGATAGCACCAAGTAAGCTGCCATCTTCAAGCTCTTTAGTTTCTGCCGCTGTATGACAAGCCGTGCACGCTTCGACACCAAGCACCGCTTTTCCACCAATATTGTGAGACATGCTGCTATTAAGAATATAGTTACCATGAATATCGAAACTGTTACCGTGGCAAGACTGACAGGAGGTGAACTCAACACTGTCTATTTGGCGACGGCTAATAGCTGCCCCAGAGTATGTCGCGAACGCCAATGCCGCTTTGGTGCCTGTATGGGCAATGTTTTCTCCGCAAGGAGCCAACTCACCTTGCTCATGACAAAGAGATAGACCGATAAAACTAAAGGCTGTATCCGCATCACCGTTGGCAAAAGGTAGAGGCTTAGTGGTGTAAACTAGCTTGCCAGCATCGACTGTAACCGCTTTATCCAGCTTGCCATCTTTAGCAAGCTTAGTATTGTCAGTATCTTTATAATCCATTGTGGGTGAATTAGGACCGATATTAGTACTTGCTTTTAAACGGTAGATATAAGGCACTAAGGTCGTTGCATCGACCAGATTCTGCTGTTTGTCCAAAATAGTCACAGTCAAAGTAGCAGTGCGATCTGCATTGACTTGCATTTGTGCCTGCAATTGATAACCAAAGGCGAACTTCTCCTTGGCTAGCTGAGTCTCACTATGAACTTCATTTGTCCACTGGCTATTATGACAAGCAATACAATTGGCATTATCATCCTGTTGTGGATGCCCCTGCCCCGCCTTAAAGTCAATATCACTATGGCATGAGCCACAGGCTTCCATGGTGGGAACTCGCGTGAAGTTCTGCCATTGTGGGAACTCTTCTAATCCTTGGTGACACTTCTGACACTGATTATCGACTAGGGCCTGTGCTGCTATACCATTATATTGATTACCTTTTTTATCGGTAAAGCTTTGATTCGAATTGTGAATATTATGAATTAATCGATTCCACTGCTTATTCTCCTTCTGGCCACTGTGACACCCGATACAGGTATCTAGCTCCAAATAGGAGGTATGACGACGGGCAAAAGGCTTATTTGGAGTGTGGCATTGCTGACAAGCTAATGGCGAAACTATTTTTCTTTCCGATGCTATCGCTTGCCCTTGGCCGTTAAAATCAGCATTAAGCTCAACATGGGCAACCTTAGTCTTACCATCGGCCAACAGTGATTTATCACCACCCGCCACAAGCGTAACCCTTTGACTTAAATTGGTATCAATCCCTGTCGCAGGAACGCTTATACGATAACTACCATCTTGGTTATCAACCACAGTTGCTGGATTTTTCTTAGCATCATAGGTCATCATCCAAAAGCTACTGTTGCCAGCACCACTTGCCCCCTGAGGCACAAGCTGAGCAAGGGTTTTCACTTCAAGATCAGTTAAACCAATTACGGTTTCATCATTTTGGTTGGTCGCGATTACCCTTAACTCAGCTCCTTTGTCATCAAAGCTGACCTCCTGAATACTCAAGCTCAATTGGGTTATCGAAGCAGCCACTTCTTGGGTCACATCAGGAGTCACTTCTGTCATCACATCAGAGGATGAAGAACCACCACATCCGTATAAATTGAGGGAGATGGCTCCCACACATACCATTAATTTAAATACTCTCATCATTGCCCTACCTTTCAAATTAGGCACAAAGTCTAGAAACCACCTGAGAGATGATTCCTGTTATTCAACGCAAACGTTCAACACCAAAGATTCCCCTTAGCAATAACCACAGGGATAAGATCGAGGAGTGCAACCAGTGACAAATACAAGCCATGACTACACTGAAAAAATCCATCTGGGCAATCATGCCCAGATGGTAGTCTGCAGGGACTAAAGGGTGGGTAACCATTAGTTATTTATGAATACTACCTATCGCAGCGGCTCTTTCTGAATAATCAGCATGACACTCACCACATGCATAGGCAGCAGTTACCCAAGGGTTCATATAGGTCTTACCATCGACAGTTGCTATCTGCTCAGTTGCAGCTAAATCTATGGTAAGAATGTGGGACTTCACATCACCAAAGGTCACGCCGTTGGTAGTATGAGTAATCGCGCTCTTCGCCATTTCAGGCATATGGCAACTCGTACAATCTGTCGCCTGATGCACCATGGCACCCAAATCGCCATTAAACTCCATGTTTGAGTGGCAATCGCTACAGGTCTTGGTCAATGCAGCTTCGTGACCAGGCTTATCTTTGTTAACCGTAGACATATGAGCATCATGACAAGTCGTACACTTCAAGCCAGCCTTCATATGTTTACCTAGCTCTTCACCTGTCGTTGGATTCACACCCAGCAGTTCATCTACCGTTTCATGGTGCTGAGCCAATCCACCCTTGACTATGATTCTGCCACCAACTTTAGAGCCATCTGGGTACGCTTGGTTATAAGGACTAACATAGCTTGGGTAGTCTTTCTCACCATCACGGGTATGACACTCACCACAGGTAACAGCACGGCCATAGGCCATATCTTCCGCTAAGAAGTCATCCGTGGTTCTAGCATTCGCATTCTTAGTGATGTAGTCGATGTCACCGGCATTTTGCACGTGAAGACTACCGGCACCATGGCAAGACTCACATTGGATGCCAGCCATAGCAAAGGTACCATCGATACCAATAAGCCCATCTTGATGGCCATCTAGATTACGATTATCACCATCTTCCGTCGTATTACGCTTCCAGCCCGTTGTATGACAGTTACCACACTTGTACTTAAAGTCGACATCACCTGCGTGATAGCCACCCATAGAGCTAGGGGCAAGAATGCCATCGTTGGCTTCTAAATTAAGTTGCACACCAGTACCTGTGACTATGTAGCCATCGGCATCTAACCAACGCATCTTCCAGTGGTAGCCACCAACCGTGTAACTCACCTCATCATAGCTAGTAGGCGCGCCGAGCGTATTGTCGGTGCCAGTAATAAAGTCGATCGCACCAGTCACATCGGTAAATGGGAATGTAGGACGACGGCCATCAACTATCTTATTCAGCTTAAAGTTATGGCCAGTTTCTAAGAAAGTTGATTTATCAGAGTGACAGGTTAAGCAGGCTTGAGTACCCACATAAGCGACTTGATCACTCATCACCTGCACCGCCACAGTTGAACTGGCACTACCTTGCTTGCCATCATCGATGGAGTAGCTAATCGTCACGCTTCCTGGATTATCTCCAGCTGTATACAGCAGCTTATTGTTTTCTACTACTAAGCTACCCACATCGGCTTGTGCCGAGGTCACCATCAGGCTATCGCCATCGGCATCGGTATCATTTGCAAGCACATCAATAGTGATTGTTTTACCCACCATGACACTGGCACTATCAGCTTGTGCTACAGGTACATTATTGGTGGGTTCAGGGGTTGGAGCTGGATCATTTGAATCGCTGCCACAGGCCGATAACATACTTACCGACAAGGCCAAGACAGCAATGTTGAACGTTTTCTTCTCACTCATTGCGACATCCTCATATCAGCTATAAATTATCGCCAATACTCATCTCATTCTGGCGATAGCTGTACTACTCAGGGCGCTTCTTTGAGCGCCTCTGTTGAATACCGCTTAAGTATCGAGAAGATACTCAATAAGGGATAGAGAAGGGGATTTCACCTATGGGAAAGTTATGTGAAGTATACTTATCATGAATAAGGTAAGGTACTGTTTTAAAATAAAATAAACATGCTAATTTAGCGAGTGATGTTGTAACACATATTGGCCAGTTGTTGTCAAAATGTAGAGCTTGCTCTCATTCTGTGTCACTAGACCTGCGAGCTTTAACTGACGTAAATGAAAATTAAACTTTGTATGATCCTCAATACCTGATAGTCGGCACAGATCCATAAACTTAAGTGATTGATGTTCGTCTAAGTTCTTCAATGCCTGTCGACGAAATGGGTTAGCCAGAGCGCTATAGACAAGATCAGGATTAAACTCTACCTTAGGTGTCGATGCTTGTTTTTCAGCTAGCGTTCTTTTGATAGTAATCACCAGCTCATCGGCATTAAATGGCTTAGTAATCACTCCATCGGCGCCTTTCTTCATAGCATCGACCGCAGTATCGACCGTGGCATAGGCTGTAATAATCACCACGGGCAGCTTTGGCTGAAGCTGATGCAGGTGAGCAATAGCATCCACACCTGTCATACCTGACATCACGAGATCGACTAATGCAAGTGCAAAACTCTGTTTTTCGCTCGCAGCAATGGCTTCTTCTGCTGATGCAACTTGGGTTACATCAAACCCTTCTAGAGCGAGAATCTCCACAATATTCTGACGTAACGCATTATCATCTTCAGCAACGAGAATGTGCGGCATTAATTGGCTTCCTTAGGTAATCTAATCAAAACTTGTGTTCCATGGCCCGGCATACTTTCAATAGACATGTGACCCGAGTGTAATTTGACGATTTTGTCGCAGATGGCTAAGCCAAGTCCAGTCCCTTCCCCCACGACTTTGGTAGAAAAAAATGGCTCCATTGCCCTAGCAAGACTCACTTCATCCATCCCTGTTCCCGTATCGATAACTTGGATCTGCAGCTCAGACTCACTCTCGGTTACGATGAGTCGTATCTCCTGACCTGGCTGTGAGGCGTCGATTGCATTGGCCAATAAATTAATAAAAAGCTCTTCTAGCTTTATCTTTTGCCCAACTAAGGTGACATTAGGACTACAGATTAGGGTAATTGGATAGGCTTTTGCTTTATGGGCTAAAAGCACAATAGCGGCCTCTATCACTTGCCTTAAATAAAGCTTGGCAGCTTCCTCTTTAGCAGGCCTAGCATAATTTAATAACTCTTTACTGATAGAAGCCGCTCGATTAATGCCTAACCTAACCCTTTGAATATATTCCTGCTGGGATTCATTTGGTGATTGGCGAGAGAGAAGATCTAAGGCTAGCGTCGCCGATGCCAAAGGATTATTGACCTCATGGGCCACCCCCATAGCGAGTTGCCCTATAGCATTATACTTTTCAGCTTCGAGAGCTCGCTTTAACTTAGCCTCTGTAGCTCTTTCCTTTTCAATATCAAATACGCGCAGTGCTTGGTACAGGCAAACTAAGATCACAGTTGCCGCTAACGTACGCATCACAGGCACACTGTGATGCCAATCGGTATGCACGACACCAGATAACACACCATACACTAACAGCCCTAAACCTGAGCCTATAAAGTAACTGCCATAGGCCTTAGTTTGCTGCTTGAGCATATGTCCATAAATGATTAAACCTATTCCAGCCAGTGACGCGCCACCAAAGCCAATCCATAATCTAATCGCATGGGCAACATCGAAATAGACCACTTCACTCATAGGCTCGAAATGCCACTTAAGTAACACAGAACCAAAATACCCAAGCAGTGCAATACCAATTAAGCTTCGACCAAACTGCTTAAACCTTAAATGAATAATATCGAATAGCTGCCAAGCAAAAATCATCAGCGCAATATAGGAAAGAAACAGCTTAATAAGTCTAAGCCAAGCAATGACTCCCCTATATTGACCGTCGATACTCTCGGCAAACATCAACATATATAGCTCAGACCATTCATGGAATGAGTGCAGAAAACCAAATAAGGCAAGAGCCCACAGAGTTGATGCTATAGGTAATTGACTATATTTAAAATTTCGAAATACCACCACACAGCCAATAGCAAAGAATACTAGGCCGTAAAATAGGTAAATATTAAATAATACGAATGAAGGCATAGACACAATGTAGCAACAAACCTAATAGGACTTAGTGATCTTGATATCAATCCCATTAAAAACAAAAAAGCCGCAACAAGCTTCTCTTGTTGCGGCTTTTTCATATTTGAAGCAATTAGCTAATGCGTGTCACCTTAGCACCTAGGCCTTGAAACTTATCTTCGATATGCTCATAGCCCCTATCTAAGTGATAGATGCGATCGACTATGGTATTACCATCGGCAACTAAGCCAGCAATCACTAAACTCGCCGATGCACGTAAATCAGTCGCCATTACCTGAGCACCATTGAGCTTTTCCATACCTTTAATGATACAGGTGTTGCCTTCAAGCTCCATAGATGCGCCCATGCGGATAAGCTCTGGCACATGCATAAAGCGGTTTTCAAAGATAGTTTCCGTTATCGTTGCCGTTCCTTGGGCTAATGCATTAAGCACACAGAACTGTGCCTGCATATCCGTTGGAAAACCTGGGTATGGCACTGTCTTGATATTCACCGCTTGCGGCTGCTGCCCTTGCATATCAAGCTCAATCCAATCCGAGCCAGTAGTGATTTTAGCCCCTGCATCTTCAAGTTTAGCCAAAACAGCTTCAAGCGAACTAGGGTCGGCATCCAAACAGCGGATACGGCCTCGAGTCACTGCGGCTGCAACCAAAAAGCTACCGGTTTCAATACGGTCAGGCATCACTCGATAGTGACAGCCCATTAAGGACTCTACACCTTGAATACGAATGGTATCTGTTCCTGCACCTTGAATTTGTGCACCCATGGCAATTAAGCAGTTAGCTAAATCGACCACCTCAGGCTCACGGGCGGCATTCTCAATGACGGTTTCGCCATCGGCCAAGGCCGCAGCCATTAGCAGGTTTTCGGTGGCGCCGACAGAGATCATATCCATAAAGATATGAGCACCTTTTAAGCGACCATCGACGCGAGCTTTAATATAGCCCTCTTCCACATCGATTTTGGCGCCCATGGCCTCAAGACCATGAAGATGCAAGTTAACCGGGCGAGCACCAATAGCACACCCACCAGGTAAAGAGACATCCGCCTTGCCATAACGAGCGAGCAGTGGTCCCAAGATCAGGATTGACGCTCTCATGGTCTTAACCAGCTCATAAGGCGCACAAAACTCATTGAGTGTATCTGTATTGATACTCACCTCAGAGCCTGTTTGCTCCACCTTGGCTCCTAGGCAACGCAAGAGTTCACAGCTAGTGTTAACATCTCTAAGGTTAGGTACGTTAGAAACAACGAATTCTGACTCGGCTAACACGCCGGCCATTAAAATTGGCAGAGCGGCATTCTTAGCACCAGAAATAACAACGTTGCCAGCAAGGGCTTGGCTTGCCTGAATTGATAATTTATCCACTATTTATCTCTACGCCATGTTGAAAACTTTTTCGCGTTTCCATTGAGTCGGCGTGAAAGTCTTAATGGTAATTGCATGAAGTTCGCCACTGGTTACTCTATCCATAAGCGGCCCATATATGGCTTGTTGCTGTTTAATTCTACTCATGCCATCAAAGCACTCACCTACAGCAACAATCTTAAAATGTGTACCTTCCGAGGTAACATGAACCTCTTCTAACTCTAGAGCTTGCTCTAATAGGCTTTTGATTTCGGCAAGCTTTTGTTCTTGTTCGTTCGATTCCATAACATTTACCTTAATAATTATGGCTAATTCTTTTCTACAAAAAATTCTTCTAAGTCATACAAACCAATGAGTTTTTCTAGCTGAGGTGATGGCTCGACTAGAGAAAAATTTGGGTTTGCCTTACGACAGCTGGCCAGTAATTCTATAAGGAATGCCATGCCAGCGCTATCACAGTATTCAAGTCGAGATAAATTAATCCCAGCGGCCTGTTTAGATATCAAGGTTTCTCTATGTTTCCAAAGAGATTTCACCTCAATTTGCGATAAGCGACCAGAGATATAGCAATAACCAGACTCAAGAATAAAATCAGGCACTACAACTTCTCGCTCTCGGCTGGTTTAACGCTGATCTTAACGGCAGTCTTCTGCTTAAGCATTTCAATCACTGACTCAATGCCCTCTTTGCGAATAAGACTTGTCACCTCTGATTGCTTTGAGGCAAGTAAGCTAACACCCTCTGCCACTAAATCAAAGGCTTTCCAATGATTGTTCTTCAAGCGACGTACTTTAAATAGCAACTTAATTGGTGGACGACCCGCTTCAATGATACGAACATGCACTTCAACCATCTTGTCGTGGGTGAAGTCTCTTGCTGGACCAAACTCAATTTTCTGATCTGTGTATTCAGTAAAAGCTTGGGCATAGGTTGATACTAAATACCCTTCAAAAGCATCAACAAAGGCTTTACGCTGCTCTTTAGTAGTTTCTCTTAAATGACGCCCCATCACCTTATAAGATGCGTACTTATAGTCGATATACGGCATTAGCTCTTCTTCGACAATCACCTTTAGGTAATTAGGGTCTTCATCGATCTTAGCCTTGTCCTGATAGAAGCGCTCAAAGGTCTTGTTCGCGACAGCTTCCAACATGGCATAGGGGTTTTCAGTATTAATTTCCTGCGCCTTCACCATTGCAGAGCCAGTCATCATCAATAAAGCAAAAAAAACAGCAACAGCTTTCATAGCAGCTTGATACATTAATAATTCTCCTATTTATCCTTTGATGTCATGCTATAGACCAACTGACCAATCAAATCTTCGAGCACTAACGCCGAGCGAGTATCATCGATCATGTCACCATCGGCTAGCATCTCAATATCATCATCAATAAAACCTGGCGTAAGTCCTAAGTACTGTTCACCCAATAATCCAGAGGTCAAAATGGCTAAACTGCTTGTCTCTGGAAATTGATCGAACTGCTTATCAATAGTCAAAGTAACGACGGGCACCTGACGAATTGGATCAAGATGAATATCACTCACGCGACCAATGACTACGCCGCCGACCTTCACAGGCGAACGCACCTTTAAACCACCAATATTGGTAAAACGTGCAGTTAGCTGATAGCTATCTTCTGCGGTTTTAACTTCAACATTAGCGACCTTAAACACTAACAACAGAAACGCTGCTATACCCGATAGCAGAAACATACCCACCAATAACTCAATTTTCCTTGTCGTCATTGTTACTCACCATTCATCTCTTTAATTCTAGTGTCGCTCTATCACACATGAGCAACCCCTAAATACATCTATAAGAAGCCAAGCAAATCCTTTACTTAGCAAACATCATCGCAGTTAACAAAAAGTCTAACGCTAGTACAGCTAAGCTAGCTTGAACTACGGTCTGGGTCGTTGCACGACTAATGCCTTCAGGGTTAGGCACTAGATGATAACCACGATAAAGTGAAATCCAGGTTACCACGACAGCAAAAACACCACTTTTTATTAAACAATTCACTATATCTTGACGCCATTCCACCGATGCCTGCAGAATCGACCAGAAGGCGCCACTGTCAATGCCTTTCCACTCAACACCAACCAAATGGCCACCATAAATACCCACAGCGGTAAACATCAAGGCGAGTAAAGGCATGCTAATCACACCGGCCCAAAAACGCGGCGCAATCACTTGTCTTAATGGGTCCACAGCCATCATTTCAAGGCTCGATAACTGCTCTGTGCTTTTCATCAATCCAAGTTCTGCGGTTAGTGCACTACCTGCACGTCCAGCAAACAACAAAGCGGTCACAACTGGCCCTAACTCACGCATCAGGCTCAATGCCACCATGGGACCTAAGCTTTCCTCTGTACCAAAGTCCACTAAGATAGTGTAGCCCTGAAGCGCTAACACCATACCGATAAATAAACCTGATACTAAAATAATCACCATGGACTGTACGCCCACAACATAAATCTGCTTTACCAGTAACGGAAAGCCTTTACGAAAGTTGGGAAGCCGCATTATCGCTCCCCATAACATCAGTCCGGCTTGCCCTAACCCTATAACAGTTGCTATTGCGCTGCGTCCAAGGGCTTGGATGCTATCAAGCATTGCCATTTAGCAACTCCTTTAAATAATCTTCAGCAGGGTAATGAAAAGGAACAGGACCATCAGGTTCACCACCAATAAACTGCTTTAACTGAGCGTTATCGGCCTGACGCAAATCGGCAGGGGAGCCTTTAGCGATAACCTTTTTATCCGCAATCACATAAACATAATCAGCTATGGATAACACTTCGGTGACATCATGGGACACGACAACTGAAGTTAGGCTTAATGAATCTGATAAATCTCGAATTAATTTTACCAGTACGCCCATTGAGATAGGATCTTGGCCAGCAAAGGGTTCGTCATACATCACCATTTCAGGCTCTAAAGCGATAGCTCTTGCCAAGGCGGCACGGCGCTGCATACCGCCAGAGAGTTCATTAGGCATCAATTGAGCGGCACCACGTAAACCCACGGCTTCCAGTTTCATCAACACTATGTTGCGAATAATGGCCTCGGGTAGACCTGAATGCTCTCTAAGCGCAAACGCGACATTGTCGAATACATTGATATCGGTAAATAGTGCACCACTTTGAAACAACATGCTCATACGTTTTCGCAATTCGAACAATTTGTTACGATCTAAGTGATGAACATCATGACCATCAAATAACACCTGCCCATGACTTGGCTGAAGCTGGCCAGCGATAAGCTTTAACAGTGTCGTTTTACCTATACCACTCGGCCCCATAATCGCTGTGACCTTCCCTCTTGGAATGGTTAGCGAAATATCATCATAGATAACCCGAGAGCCATGGCTAAATCCCAGATTACGAACTTCGACCAAAGGCGTCGTCATTACTTGCGTCATAATTACTTCCGACATCTACATTTAACCAAAGAAACTAGCCTTCCTTGCCAGCACAAAATAGCCGCAGATTGTACGAAATTGTACTAAGCGGTACAACCGAATAAAGACTATCTCGACATGATACTTTCAATTTGTTGCAATTCCAGCGAAAATGCACCCCATTATTTATTTCAATTGTTAGCCAATGTTATTCAATATATTGATTCTTGTTGCAGGATTAGCGGTTTTAGTTTGGAGCGCTGATAAATTTGTCTATGGTGCAGCCGCGTTTGCTCGCAACTTAGGCCTACCACCTATGCTTATCGGCCTGACTATTGTCGCCATGGGCAGTTCGGCTCCTGAGATGTTTGTGGCCGCAACCGCTTCTCTTGAAGGCATGCCAAATACAGCAATAGGTAATGTACTTGGATCAAACATAGCTAACGTGGCACTCATTTTAGGTATTACCGCCATGATTGGTGCCATCTCTGTCAGCTCTCAAACCCTTAAGCGTGAAGTGCCCTTGATGCTAGGCGGCACCATCCTCGCTGGTTATATCTTGCATGATGGCCAACTGACTTTCTTTGAAGGTGTAGTATTACTCATCGCTTTCTTCGGTGTCATGGGCTACCTCATCTGGCAGGCTCTCCATGCCAAGAAAAAAGATAAACTGACCGAAGATCTTTCGAGTGAAATTCCCAAAGACGTCCCCACTGGCAAAGCGGTGTTTTGGTTAATACTCGGTTTGATATTGCTACCACTGTCAGCTGACTGGATGGTTGAAGGAGCAGTGGGTATCGCCCAAGCCTTTGGCCTATCTGATCTTGTTATCGGGCTCACGATTATCGCCGTGGGCACAAGCTTACCTGAGCTTGCAGCCTCAATTGCTGGTATCCTTAAGAAAGAAGACGATTTAGCCATTGGAAATGTTGTTGGTTCCAATTTATTTAATATACTAGCCGTTTTAGCCATTCCTGGACTAATGGCACCAGGTCTGGTTGATGAAGCGGCCAGCGGTCGTGATTTTTACATGGTACTCGCAACTAGTGCAGCATTAGCAATATTAGTGCTACTTAGCGGTCGAAAACGCGAACTAAATCGTGTCCATGGTGCCCTACTATTGATCACCTTTATCGTGTACCAAGCGATGCTATTTATATCTCATTAAGATGAGTCAGGTTGGAACGGTAAATTAATAGAATTAAAGAGAGAAAATAGATGCTAGATCAAAAGCAATTACGTCAATGGGGCAGCAAGGTTATCGACATAGAAAAAGCCGCATTGGATAACCTGCGCCAATATATCGATTCCAGCGAATTTGCTCAGGCGTGTGAGCTCATACTAGGGTGTAAAGGCAAGGTCATTGTTATGGGCATGGGCAAGTCTGGCCACATCGGCAATAAGATTTCTGCCACCTTAGCCAGTACAGGCACCCCAGCATTTTTCGTTCACCCAGGAGAGGCAAGCCATGGCGATCTTGGTGTACTCTCAGAAAATGATATCGTACTTGCCATCTCAAACTCAGGCGAATCCAGCGAGATTCTCACTCTGATGCCGGTCATCAAGCGTATGGGGCTGCCGATTATTGCGGTAACAGGCAAACCCGATTCGACTATGGCGAGCCACTCTCAATTACACCTTTGCATAGAAGTTCCCGAAGAAGCTTGTCCATTAGGGCTAGCACCAACCTCTAGCACTACCGCAACTCTGGTAATGGGTGACGCGCTCGCTATCGCGCTGCTGCAAGCCAAAGGCTTTACTAAAGATGATTTTGCTCTATCTCATCCAGGTGGCGCTCTTGGACGCAAGCTACTGCTTAAAGTCAGCGATGTGATGCACAAAGAAACAGGCTTACCTTTAGTCAGCAAAGATATATGCATTACCGACGCGCTTTATGAGATTTCAAAGAAAGGCCTTGGTATGACAGCCATTAGTGACGACTCGGGTCAGCTAGTGGGGATCTTTACCGACGGTGATTTGCGCCGCGTGATAGATGCACAAGTCGACTTGCGTAATACGAAAATTTCAGAAGTTATGACTCCCAACTGCGTCACGACTAAAGCGAATATTCTTGCGGCAGAAGCACTGCAAGTGATGGATGAGAAAAACATTAACGGTCTTATCGTGGTCGATGACAACAACCGCGCGATAGGCGCACTCAATATGCTAGATATGGTCAAGGCTGGAGTAATTTAATCTATGGATAAGCGTGCGTTATACGGCCCTGTAAGCGATACCGTTTGGCAAAAGGCTGCTCAAATTAAGCTACTGATATGCGATGTAGACGGTGTATTCTCAGACGGCCAAGTCTATATGGGTAACAACGGCGAAGAGCTTAAAGCCTTTCATACTCGAGATGGTTATGGGGTCAAGTCTCTGATTAATGCAGGCATAGCTGTGGCTGTCATTACAGGCCGCCAATCTAAAATTGTTGAAAACCGCATGTCCGCATTGGGCGTCAGCCATATTTATCAGGGAGTCGATAATAAATTGGTGCCCTATGCTGAGCTACTCGAACATTACCAAGTTTCACCCGAGCAAGTCGCCTATATTGGCGATGATGTCGTGGATTTAACGGTAATGGAGAAAGTCGGTCTATCTGTATGTGTCAATGATGGTCACCCCTATGTGAAACAGCAAGCCGATATGCTGACGTACACAGCTGGCGGTAAAGGCGCAGTCCGTGAATTAACGGATTTGATATTGCTTAGCCAAGATCAATTTAGCTCAGCCAGTGGAATGAGTGTATGAACAGGGTCACTCTCGCCATCATTGCACTCTTTAGTGCAGCCAGCATGCTGTATTGGCAAGTACTGCAGAAGCGAGATAACAATCAAACACAAGTGCAAAGTGTCGAAGCTCGACCAGATTATGTGATCAGCAACCTTAGCAGTAGAAACTATAATGCAGAAGGACTGTTAGACAGCAGTGTCACCGCTGTACATATGGAACATTTTGACACGAGCAACATGACCTTTTTCACTCAACCCGTCTATTTAGTGTACCCAAATAAGGGAACAACCCAATGGCGGCTGAGTGCAGAAACAGGGCATCTAAATAAAAACACCAGTAAAGTCATTTTAAAAGACAATGTGGTTATTGATGCAATTAGCCCTAGTGATCCCATACAATCCCTATCCACCAGTAAATTGGAACTGGATTTAGACACCATGATTATGACCTCTGATGAAGCGATCTCCATCAAAGGTGACAACTTTAGCATTCAAGGCAAAGGACTTTATGCTGACCTTAATACGCAACAAGTAGAGCTATTAAGCCAGGTAGAAGGTAAATATGAAACGAATTAACTTATTCATGGCGAGCTTGTGCTGTGTACTCAGCTTCAATGCGCTCGCGAAACAAGACGATGTTTTACAAGAGCTAAAAATTCAAGCAGTGAGAACGGGCGCAGACATTAAAAATAATCAGGTCATCTACTATGGTCCAGTTATTGTTACCCAAGGCTCTATAAAGATCACCGCAGATGAGCTTAGGGCTTCAAAAAATGATACCACTGGCGAGAGTATCATTATTGCGACGGGCAAGCCCGCGACCTATAGCCAAGAGATGGATGATGGCAAACTGGCTATCGCTAGTGCTAAAGAGATTCGTTATGAGTTGGGTAAGCGTACTATGGCACTAAAAGGTGACGCATCCCTAGACCAAATGGGCAGCAAGGTCAGCGCCAACCAAATCCGCTACGACATCGAGAAACAAAAAATCATTGCCGAGAGCCAAGGTAACGACCGTGTGATCACCATTATTCAGCCTGAAAATTTTCAAGGCGATAAAAAGCAGCCGGAGTCCAAATGAGCCAAAACACACTCACGGCAGAAAGTTTAGCCAAGAGTTATAAAAGCCGAAATGTCGTTCAGGACGTCAGCTTAAGCGTTAAAACAGGGCAAATTGTAGGCCTGCTTGGTCCAAATGGTGCGGGTAAAACGACCACTTTTTACATGGTAGTAGGCTTAGTTAAGAGTGATAAAGGCCGAATCTTTATTGATGATGATGAGCTCACCCTTGACCCAATGCACCTCAGAGCACGTAAAGGCATAGGCTATCTTCCCCAAGAAGCCAGCATCTTTAGAAAGCTAAGCGTGCGTGACAACATCATGGCCGTGCTGCAAACACGCGCGTCACTGACCAATAGCCAAAGAGAAGAACAACTCGAGCATCTGTTAGAAGAGTTTCACATTACCCATATACGTGACAGTTTAGGTATGTCTCTTTCTGGCGGTGAGCGTCGCCGAGTAGAAATCGCTAGGGCGCTGGCAGCAAACCCTAAGTTTATTTTACTTGATGAACCCTTTGCTGGGGTCGATCCTATTTCGGTTATCGATATCAAAAAAATTATCGAGCAGCTTAAAAACCGTGGATTAGGCGTACTAATTACTGACCACAATGTCCGTGAAACCTTAGATGTTTGTGAGCGCGCCTATATCGTAAGTCACGGAAATCTAATCGCAGAAGGCACACCAGCTGAAATCTTAGACAATCAAGAGGTTCGTGCTGTGTACTTAGGTGAGCAATTCAAGCTATAGTTAATCATATTAATAGGATTTTTGCGGCTCATTTTGCTGAAAATCATCGGTCAAGTTAGCCAAAAGAAATCATTTTTTATCCTTTAAAAATAACAAGTAGGGATTCTAGGTAAGATGAAAGCGTCACTCCAGCTAAAACTGGGCCAACAACTGACTATGACGCCTCAATTGCAGCAGGCTATTCGCCTATTGCAACTCTCGTCACTGGAGCTACAACAAGAGATCCAGCAAGCATTAGACTCTAACCCTCTACTAGAGCTTGAAGAAGACCAATTTGACAGCCGCGACGACAGCGAGCAAAGCAAGTCCGACGACACTGATTACTCAGCAAAAGTTGAGACCCAAGAAACGGTCAGTGATGATGCTATCCATGATGATATTGCCGCAGTCGAGACCTCAGATGCTTTAACAAAAGACTCGATGCCAGATGAGCTCCCCATGGATACCACGTGGGATGAAGTATTAAGCGCAGCACCAAGTGCTGGAGCGGCTCCCATTGTCGGTGGCGACGATATGCCATTTCAAGGTGAAACCAGCGTCGGTTTATATGAACACCTTGAGTGGCAGAAAAATCTGACCCCCTTCTCCGATACAGACCTTGCAATTGCAACAGCGATAATCGAAGCCATAGACG
The DNA here is from genome assembly GCA_947503555.1 of uncultured Shewanella sp. Lineage (GTDB taxonomy): Bacteria > Pseudomonadota > Gammaproteobacteria > Enterobacterales > Shewanellaceae > Shewanella. The sequence goes on along the minus strand of CANNEE010000011.1, from coordinate 161,050 downwards.
AAAAAGGCTACCTCACCCAAAGCACTGAAGATATTCTAGAAGCGATTGGAGATGAAGAAGTTGAACTTGATGAAGTCGAGGCAGTCCTAAAACGCATTCAACACTTTGACCCCATCGGCGTCGCCGCCAGAGACCTAAGTGAATGCCTCCTCATACAGCTGCAGCAATTTTCCAATGACACTCCCCATATCGATAACGCCAGAATCCTGATTAAAGATCACTTAGATCTGATTGCGGGCAGAGATTTTAGGCAGCTTATGCGTAAAACCAAGCTGAAAGAAGCTGAATTACGTGATGCCATTGGACTAATACAAACATTAAACCCTAGACCCGGCCTATTGATCACTCCAGGTGATGAAGAGTATGTGATTCCAGATGTGTCTGTGACTAAGAAAAGTGGTCGCTGGGTAGTCGAGTTAAACCCTGACAATATGCCTAAGATTAATGTTAACCAACATTATGCATCTATGGCTCGGAGTACTAAGAGTCAGGCTGACAGTCAATTTATTCGAGGCCATTTGCAAGAAGCCAAATGGTTTATCAAGAGTTTAGAAAGCCGTAATGACACACTGTTAAAAGTGGCCACCTGCATTGTTGAGATGCAACAGGGCTTCTTTGAGTTTGGTGAAGAGGCGATGAAGCCAATGGTGCTTAACGATATCGCCGAAGCGGTTGAGATGCATGAATCCACCATCTCTCGCGTCACCACTCAAAAATATATGCATACACCTAGAGGCATATTTGAACTCAAATACTTCTTCTCTAGCCATGTCGGTACCGACGATGGTGGAGAATGCTCTTCTACAGCTATCAGAGCCTTTATTAAGAAACTGGTTGCTGCGGAAAACCAAAAGAAGCCCTTAAGCGATAGCAAAATGGCGCAGCTTTTGGCAGAACAAGGAATTAACGTTGCAAGACGCACCATAGCAAAATACAGGGAAGCTATGCTTATCCCACCGTCGAACCAACGTAAAAGTTTATAACAAAGAAAAGCTGGACTCCGGAGGAATATCTATGCAAATAAACCTGACAGGCCATCATATCGAGATTACAGAATCTCTACGTGACTATGTTCAAACCAAGTTTTCTAAGCTTGAACGCCATTTCGATCAGATCCATAATGTGCACGTTGTACTCAATGTGGAAAAGCTACAGCAGAAAGCTGAAGCTAGAGTCCACCTTAGAGGTGCAGAAGTATTCGCCGTTTCAGAACACGCTGACATGTATACTGCTATCGACTCCTTGATCGACAAGCTAGATCGTCAGGTCATTAAACACAAAGAGAAATTGACTAAGCATTAACGATGGAACTAAGCACCATCCTGCAGCCGGAGTGCACCACCTGTGCCACTCCGGGCAGTAAAAAAAAGGTACTGGAGCTCATCAGCGATCTTGTCGCAGCCCAGTACCCTAACCTATCGTCTCAAGAGATATTTGAAAGCCTCTTAGCAAGAGAAAAGATGGGAAGTACAGGTATCGGAAATGGCATTGCAATTCCACATGGTAAGCTGAGCAATATTGAGCAGCCTATCGCCATATTCATTAAATGTAATGAAGCCATTCCCTTCGATGCTATTGATAATAAAGCTGTTGACTTATTATTTGCGCTTCTGGTTCCCGTCGACCAATGCCAGCAACACTTGAGCACCCTGTCATCTATGGCAGAAAAGCTCAGTGATAAACAGAGATTAAAGCAATTGCGTAAAACCCAAGATGAAGCCGAACTTTACCAGGTAATTACTCAATGAAACTCGTTATCGTATCTGGGCGCTCCGGCTCAGGTAAATCCGTTGCCCTTAGAGTATTAGAAGATTTAGGCTATTACTGTGTCGATAATTTGCCACTGAGCCTGATTCCAAACCTGCTTGAGCAACTGAAATCGAGTAATGATTTGGTGGCAATCAGTGTCGACGTACGCAATATGCCAGAACAAGAAAAGATGCTTGAGTCAGCATTGGCTTCCCTGCCAAGCGAGATTGAAATACTGAGCTTCTTCCTTAATTCAAGCGATAAAGTGCTATTAAAGCGCTACAGTGAAACCCGCAGGCTTCACCCTCTATCCAAAGGCTGTAAATCACTTCAAGAAGCGATTAAGACCGAAGGCGAGTTACTCAAGCCTATCTCGACTATGGTGGATCACTTTATCGATACCTCTAACCTCAATATCTATGAATTAAGTGATACGGTTAGAGAAAAGCTAATGGGTAGCGTCAATAAAGAGTTAGTCATTAACTTCGAGTCCTTTGGCTTTAAACATGGTATGCCCACAGAAGCGGACTTCATGTTTGATGTGCGTTTTCTCCCCAACCCTCATTGGGAACCTGAGTTAAGACCTCTTACTGGGCTAGATGCGCCAGTACAACAATTTCTAAGTGGTCAGCCACTGGTTGCCAAGTTAATCCTTCAAATCGAAAACCTGCTTGAGACTTGGCTCCCTCACTTAGAACGTAACAATCGCAGCTATCTTACTATCGCTATAGGCTGTACTGGCGGCCAACATAGATCTGTCTATATCGCCGAAGAGCTTGCTAAGCGTATCGGCACGACTCATCACAATGTGCAAGCAAGACACAGAGAGCTCGACCTTGCCAAAGCTTGAATGTCAGATCACCATATGTAACAAACTCGGACTTCATGCTAGAGCAGCCACTAAGCTCGCGGTATTAGCATCTGAGTTTGATGCCGAGGTGACCTTAGCCCTTGGAGACAAGACAGCATCGGCAGCCAGCGTACTCGGCCTACTAATGCTAGAAAGTGGCATGGGCAAGACCATCTCTATCACTTCTGAAGGAAAAGATGCTCATGCTGCGATGGATGCCGTCTGCAACCTGATTAAAGCCAAGTTTGATGAAACCGATTAACCCATAATCCGTTTTATATTCAATAATTTCTCATCATCGCATTTCATTCACTACAATTCCTGTAGCAATTTACTGTTTTAAAAGCTGACGTTTCACGGTTTAGCGGTATAATAGCGCCGAATTTAGCGTTCTCGGCTAAATCCTTAACTCACGATATCATGGCTTCGATAGCGCACTGCCTTTTCGCTATATTGAAGTATGAGCTAAGTACAACTCGCGCTTGGAGTAATCTATGCCAATAGAAGTCTTGGATAATGAACTAACAGAACAACGCTTAAGCCAGCTTAACGAAGCGCTGGGTAGTGGTATGTTCGTTCATGTTCGAGACATGCTACATAACATGGCAGCAACGGATATCGCTCTTATCCTTGAGTCTTCTCCGCCACGCACTCGTCAGGTGCTGTGGCAACTTATCGACCAAGAGCACACGGGCGATATTCTCGATGAGCTAGGTGAAGAGCTGAAAGATACCTTCATTCGCCAAATGAGCCCTCAGCGAGTCGCAAAAGCCGCCCAAAGCATGGATACCGACGATCTGGCCTATATTCTGCGTAGTCTGCCAGACACCATGTATAAGCAAGTGCTGCAATCCATGAGCAGCCAAGATAGAACCCGTGTAGAGCAGGCGCTATCTTATCCAGATGATACCGCTGGCAGTATCATGAATACAGATACGGTCACCCTCAGACCAGATGTCAATATCGACGTAATCCTGCGCTATTTTCGTATTCGCGGCGAACTGCCAGAGGCCACAGATACCTTCTACGTGGTCGACAAACGAGACAAGCTACTGGGCGGGGTAAAAATTACCGAACTGCTGACCTGCGACCCAAATCGCTCAGTACGAGATATGATGGATATCGAGTTAGAAGGTATCCCTGTTGGCATGTCAGATACTGAAGTGGCGCAGCTGTTTGAGCGTCATGACTGGGTGTCGGCTCCTGTCATCAATGATGAGGGTAAGCTACTTGGCCGTATCACCATCGATGATGTGGTAGACGTTATCCGTGAAGACGCCGAACACTCTATGATGGGTATGGCAGGTATGGACGACGATGAAGATACCTTTGGTCCTGTACTAAAAAGTACCTTCCGCCGCTCCCTATGGCTGACCATTAATCTGTTTGCCGCTCTATTGGCCGCATCCGTCAGCAATATGTTTGAAGGCACGCTAGAGAAATTCGCCACTATCGCAATTTTGATGACCATAGTTCCTAGCATGGGCGGCGTAGCTGGTAACCAAACGCTAGCGCTAGTGATCCGCGGTATCGCACTGGGCCATATTGGTCAAAGTAACTCCCGCTGGCTTATCGGCAAGGAGCTGGCTATTGGTTTCCTTAACGGCCTGCTGTGGTCGATTTTGGTCTTTTGCGCCATCTGGCTATGGAAGGGTGATATTGCCCTTGGCGGTCTGATTGGCGGCGCCATGTTAATCAATATGACAGTAGCAGGCTTAGCAGGCGCCAGTATTCCACTGTTGCTGAAAAAGTTTAATATCGACCCAGCACTAGCAGGCGGGATGGTGTTAACCACGGTAACAGATGTGATAGGCCTATTTGCCTTCCTAGGCTTAGCTACTCTATTCCTGCTGAACTAACCTCAGTTAGCAATAACTCAATTGAAATCAACAAAAGGAGACTCAATGTCTCCTTTTGTCATCTAATAAGACTAAGACGCACCTGAAAGCTCAGGCTCAAGGCTTCTCTGAATCGCTTGTTGCTTATTCCTGAAAAACACTAGATACCAGAAACTCGCATAGAACCAAGCAATGCCGAGACTCCATAACCCGTGGGAGAAAAAGTGCGCGCCTCGTATCTGCTGAGTCAGACTAAATACCAAACCGATAGCGATGCCTGTCAGTAATAACTTAAAGCGCCAAGCGGGTCGGTACACTAACGCGAAATAATATAACGCAACCCAAGCATAGCCGCCGCTTGAATGACCACCGGGAAAACATTGCCCATAAAGTGTATCCGCTGGAAGCGAGGCGAAAATAGGCCAATATTCATGGGTGCCACCAAACATTTGAATATCCCAAGGGCAGCTAACATGGGTAATGTCTTTGCCTATTCTGACCGTGACAACAGTAAATAACACGCTGATAAAAAGATAAACTAAGCCACGAAGATAAGCTCGCCAGCGTGTTACTCGCCAACTGATAATAATGGCACTCAGTAGCAATACGCTTGCCAGTACAACTAGGTTTCTGCCTCCGGTATGCATCAGATTTTCGGCATACCAATTTAACCGCATCGGCCAGTGGTCTCGGCCGCCTTGCAAAGTAAAAAACCACTGAGCGATATTCAGATCCCACTGAAAGTATTCAAACAAACCTGCGGCGATAGCAAATAAAAGAAAGGGGTACCAACAATGGGTTTTCAAGTTTAGGTCGGTACTTCCCACTATCGAACGAGAGGCCTGTAAAGCAGAATCTGACATAGCTGACGAACACTCCTATTTAATGGGCTGTACTCCTCTTGCTCGGCGTACAAATGGCAATGACTCTAACGCGCATAAACCAAGACCCAACCATATGAAACTAAAACTGACTAACTTAACGCTATCAAGCAGCTCACCAAACACGAGCACGGCAAGCAAAAACTGCAAACTGGGCTCGATATACTGCATTAGGCCTATCATAGATAAGCGTGTGCGGCTGATGGCCAGAGCAAAAAACAGCAAAGGCGCTAACGTGACTGGGGCGCTTCCCATATACAAAAGCACACTGGCTAATCCACCGTTTATCGCTATGCTCTCTCCCTGCTCCCATAACCACACAAGATAAACCGCGGCAAAGGGCATAAGGACTAATGCTTCGAGCAACACAGAGGTCAGCACATCAAACTTCACATACTTCTTTGCCAGTCCATAGAAAGCAAAAAAGCTTCCCATAACGATAGATAGCCAAGGCAGCTGACCGTAATACACCACCTGATAACCTATGCCACATAGGCCTAACACCACGGCCCATTTCTGAGCAAGAGACAACTTATCCTTTAACACCAATACCCCAAGGGCAATGGCTATCAATGGGTTGATAAAAAAGCCTAAGCTCGCCTCTAGCACCCTTTCGTGGGTTAATGCCCAAGTAAAGGAGTACCAAGAGACACACATTAATAACGCCGCTAAGGTACACATAAACAGCGATTTTTTATCTGCCCAAATAACGGATAATGATGGCAGACGGCGCCCCATCAGCAGAATAATCATCAGCATCACAGGCACGGAAAACAGCACTCTAAAGGCGAGCAACTCATCCACATCGGCATTAGGCAGCAATTGGTAATACAGGGGCATAATGCCCCATAACACAAAGGAGAATGCCGCTAGCCAATTCCCTTGTCTCTCTCGATTTTGCGCCGCTTCATTCTGAGAATGTGCCATTTCCTAGCTAACCTTCTCAGTTTCAACGTCTTCTACCAAAGTAGATTTCCAAGCTCGGGTCATCTCGCGTCGCCCTAGTGCTCCAGGGTAAGCTTTCACTTGAAAGCCTAGAGACTTCATATCCCGTTTAAACTGGCCATTGGCACAATAGGTCACCAATAAGCCTCCTGGAGCCAAGGCCTCGAAACACTTAGCCAAATTAGCCAGAGACCAAGCATCAGGCTGGCGACTCGGGGCAAAGGCATCGAAATAGATAAGATCAAACTTATCCTCAAGCAAAGGAAAGTCGGCTAACTTACCTTCAAACTTATGCACCATAAAATTTGGCGTAATTTCACTATTCCGATTCCATGGTGCCTTATGAATATCATCAAACAGAGGGCCTGATTCTGGCGCTAAATGCTCTTTATAGTTGAGCTGCTCGATAATGTCTGGCCCGATAGGCATAGGCTCTATGCTGGTGTATTCCACCTTTAATCCCAGTTGCGCAGCACGCTGCTGAGTAAGAATGGCATTTAAACCTGTACCAAATCCAAACTCTAAAATTCGAATCCGACTGTGTTGTTTGGCAACCTCTTCCAACCCGGCATGAATATACACATGTACCGATTCACTGATAGCGCCGTTATGCGCGTGGTAACTCTCATCTAATCGGGTATTCATCAGAGTGTGTGACCCATCTGCGGTCAACTGCACTCGAATATCATCACTAGGATTCATCTTACTTCTGCCATGGTTATTAAGATTCACAATATCTGTTCTATGAGAAAACGAGCCGTATTAAAAGATAAAAGTGCAAGACAGTAAATCTATCGTTCTCATCTCTTAATTCGGCGCGGACAGATCATGCCCTAATTTTCCACAATATTGTGAGACCACGACGAAATAAATCGCTAAGGCAAAAACCTCATTTTTTGTTTTTGGGATAGGGATAGCTTCTGCTCTACCTTTTCAACTAAATACAAAGGCCCGGTTCTCATTCCCAACATGACATTGTTGATATGCCCTCCAATGGCGACTAACGCAATGAGCTGCAGGCCAATAAGCAAGACTTGAATAATCACCAATATGGGATACCCCACTAATGCCTCATCAAGCAGTATCACCTTAAACAGTGAAAAAGCGGTGAACAGAGAAGCCACTACGGCTATCACGCCTCCCGTGATAGAAAGCCAATTAGACTTAGTAGCGAGAGCTGCATCCTCAGCGTTATCAGCCGCAACCTTTGGTTGAGTTAACTCTGGCTCCATGGCCTCACCCAACGCTATTCGGCCATCAAATTCCAGCAGCATTTGCGCAAATCCTAACTGTTTAAAAATGTCTTTCATCAACCGCTGTCGCGGTGCTAGTTCATTAATACAATCAACAAACTGACGGCTCATCAGTCTAAAACCAACGAGGGAAAGTCGGCTCTTAGCTTGCCAACCTTCTCTAAAAGTCTGGACCAAGCGAGACAACCAAGGGCGAGCCTCTTCCCTCGCACCAATAGCAGGGTTATCTCGCATATGCACCACCTCATAACCCTGCCCCCAAAATTTAAGCATCTGAGGTATAAGCTCAGGAGGGTCAAGCAGATCGGCATTAAGTGTAATCACAGCTAAGCCCCGTGCACGCTCAAGGCCCGCGAGAATCGCAGCTCGAAAACCAAATCGGCGGCTGAGCCTCACACTGTGAAATTCGCATACCGCAAGGGGCAACTGACTCATTAGAGACCAAGTATTATCTGTACTGCCATCATCGACGAGAATCACCTCACAATCTTGTGCTAGAGTGCCGATCACTGAGGTCAAGCGCGCTAAATATTCAGATAGCCGCGTATCTTGATTACGCAAAGCAATAACAATAGATAGGCCTACCCTACTAGATGTGATACTAGCGGAGCTAACTTGACTCAAACTGGGAACTTCCAACATTTACTAGACTCATAAGCCTTATCTATCGTTCGACCATTATGCCGCTAGTCGAGTGAATGAAATGTCGTCGACATTTTGTTCACAACAACTAAGATAAACTAATAAGTTAACCCGCATTACAAGCCGTTGATTCTATGAACCCAATAAAACTACTTATTATCGAAGATAACCACGATGTGTCAGGTATTTTAGGTGACTATTTCGAAGCTCAAGGGGCTGAGTTAGATTTCGCAGATAACGGCGAGTTAGGGCTCTCTCTCGCACAGGAGTTTGACTTCGATGCCATTATTCTCGATCTAATGCTACCTAAGATGGATGGGTTAACCCTATGCCAAACGCTGCGCGCTATGGGATGCACCACCCCTATTTTGATGCTCACTGCGCTGGACAATAAAACCGATGAACTACAAGGGTTCGATCTCGGAGCCGACGATTACCTAGGAAAGCCCTTTGATCTTGATGTGGTCAATGCCAGAATTCAAGCGCTAATCAAGCGCCATAGAGGCCAAGTGGCTAAAGGTAGCCTGCATTTCGGCCCCCTTGAGCTTAATATCGCTCAACATCAGGTTAAGCGAGAATCTCAGTTGCTATCACTGACCCCCACCACTTATCAGATCCTATTCTTATTGATGCGTCATGCACCCAATGTGGTCAAACGAGAGCAAGTCATAGAAGAGCTTTGGGGCGATAACCCTCCCGGCGGAGATGTGCTGCGCAGCCATATGTATCAGCTTAGAAATCAGCTAGATAAGCCCTTTAAGTATCCAATGCTAGTCACAGTACCTAAAATTGGCTTTCGCCTCGAAAAGCAGAGCGACTAACGATGAAAGTCCCTGGGATAAAATCGATCTCATCGGCAGCGAGCTTACCCCAAAAGCTGCTGCTCTACTCTAGCGCCATCTCACTGCTCGCAGGGGCTTTCTTTTACTTTGGCGGCCTCAACCTGATGCAATGGATAGAAGACAGGGTTAACGAGCAAGAGCTCGCCACCAGCGCTCCCTTTGCCATCAAAGCTTTTAGGCAAGGCGCGCCAGAGCCTCTCAAAATAGGTCTGCATGTGACCGCTTATCACTCTGCGGAGCTGCTGCCTCCTGAATACAACAAGGCGCTAAACTATCCAAAAGAGTTCTTGGGCGAAGTCTTTATCAATGATGATCATCCTTTTCTGCATGAGTTATTCAACGCCTTTGATAGCGAAGATCAATCAGATCAAGAATACTTCCTCTACCGCAGTCAGTTTGACCTTTTTGGCCATCAAAAAGATCTATTCCTAGTAATGCCAACCGATAATATCGAGTTAGCTAAATCTGAATGGCTGATGATCAATGCTGGACTATTTGCCGTCATTTTGACCCTATTTGGTCTGCTCAGTTATGCCATACACAAGGTTTCTCAACGTCTCGTTGAGCCAGTAAACCAACTCAGTCAGCAACTATCATCACCTCAGTTCAAGGAGTTCAGTGTCCCTCAAGAGTCGGCCACAGAGTTTAACTTTCTTGCCAAAAGCCTGAATCACTACAAGCAGCAAAATGAGCTAATGATTAAGCAAGAACAGGCCTTTGCCCGTTACGCCAGTCATGAGCTAAGAACACCATTAACCGTCATTCTAGGTGCTGCTAAGCTACAGGAAACCACAGACAAGCCAGAGTTTCAGCTCAAACAAAGACAGCGTATCAACCGCGCTGCCCAAGATATGCAGCACACCATAGATGCATTGCTGAGCCTAGTTAAACAGGAAAAGTCCAGCTATAAGAGTGAGTTTAGACAGCTTGAACAGGCAGAAGTAGAGGCGATTATCGAGCCACTTAAAGCCGAAGCCCATCAAAAGTCCTTGGCTATCGAGCTAAGCTTTCAACAAGCACCTCTTATCGAGCCATCACCTGCTGTACTGCGCATGCTGCTAACAAATCTTATCACTAATGCCATCCATGCCAGTGACTCAGACACCATCTATGTGAATATTCAAAGCCAAGCCATCAGAGTGATAGATAAGGGACAGGGGTTAGCACCGGAAGGCACACAATCCCAAGAGGGGCATGGGCTCGGGCTGATGATTGTCGATAATCTTTGCCAGCGCTATGGCTGGCAGTTTGACTTAGTTCAAGGAGAAGACAAGGGCTGCATCGCAACCCTTTGTCTGCCAAAAGCTAACTGGCGATAATCACTTTAAACTGACTCTGCAGCTTTTGAGGATCTTGGCGGCCATATTTAATCAACAGATCTTCTTTGCCATCACCATTAAGATCCTCACTCGATAGCATTTCGCCATCTTGTGGCAGCGACAAGACAAGTTCTCGCGAGCGACTAACAAAGGGCGCTTTAGCATCACGGCTATTACCCAAGTATATGCGCAGTGCCTCGGTACCATCGGATAACAAAAGATCTTTATGCTTATCGCCATTTAAATCGGCCAAGGTCACAACTGGGCTACCGGTTTGCCCCGAGGTCAGGCTAAAGCTCATCTCAACCGCCTTAGTTAAATCCGGTTGGCTGGCAAACTCCCCTTTGTCATTCATCTTAAACAGATGCACATCTTGCTCAATACTGCCTGACAGCAAAGCACCAATCACTTGGGATAAACCGATATCAAAGCCGGAGACGAGCACCTCATCTTTATCGTCATTGTTAATATCGATAAACTCAAATCCGGTGAGTGTGCCCTCTCCGCGCACAACACTATCGGGCTTGCGCTCAAAACTCACACCTTGCTTGCCCGCACGGCCTAGATACACCTCATAGTCATTGACTCTGTCTAACACGCCAGAGCTTTTGGTATAGCGCACCACCATATCGACAATATTATCGTTATTGATATCTTTGAGCGCCTCGACTCTGCGATAGGTAAGATTACTCTGATCTAGCTGCTCTCCATAGGCATCGCGTTTATTCCACCAATCAATACCGCTTATCGCCACATGCACAGGAATAAACTGAGGATACTGGGTAAATAGGCCATCTACTTTTTGGTAATACACCTCTAGCTCACCTTCGGCTATCTTCACCATATCCAGCAAACCATCTAGATTCATATCCGCTGAATAAACCTTGGTCTGTGTATAAGCCGCACCATCACTATAAAGCCTCATCTGTGGCAAGATAGGCAGCTCTTGCGCCACAAAGTCACTCTGTCCTTCAGCCTCTTTATCTGTGTTGTCCTTGGCGATAAACAACTGCACCTGTCTAAAATCATTAATCTGAATATCGCTTAAGCCATCGCCATTCAGATCCCGCACAAACTCACCTCGGCTAATAAAATCAGGTCTTGCCGACAGCGCCAATGGACTCACTTCAAACAAAGGCTGAAAAGGTTGAGCATCATTTAAGAGATCTAATTGATAAAGATGACTGTGAGAGAGGAAATAGAACGCCTGCTGCTTATCTCCCTTTGACTGGGTAAAGTCAAAGCTGTGAAAGTCGATAGGCAGTAGCAGCTGTTTATAGGGCTGATATTTATTGGTGTCACTGTTCCAACTATAGATGCCGAGCCACTTCTGCAGCTTATCATCGACACCCAATACCAATAACTCCTTACTCGGGTTGTCACTCAAATCCAGCGCCATAATCGGATGGGTCAACTTATAGGGAGTAGTAATAGTATGCTGCTCAAAGTCCAACTCATCGGCAATGGCTGTTAAATGAAAAGTGCTCCCAAGTAACAAGGCAAGCAATAATGAAGCCTTTAATCCTTTACTCGCGACAGGTGCTAATCGCCCAAACCAAGCTAATGTCATATCTGCCTACTTATGATTGTTATTTTTCTAGTTAAGTCATAAGTTATCGACTCGTTAATAAAAAGAAAGTTCTATTTAATTAGACACACATTAAGTAACAAATAAGTGCAGCATGCATACTCTCAACAGAGTTAAATCCCCTATCAGCGTCAACAACGCCTGTTTTCTGTTATCATGGCGCCCTATTTTCATCAGCTAAGTACTCTTTATGTCTATTCCTTCACTTCTAGCCAGCGCCTTTGAAAAACGAACCGACTTGCTAGCTTTGGCCGAGTCTAATCAAACCAGTTGTTATCGCGTTTTTCACGGCACAGTTGAAGGTATAAAAGGGCTTAATATCGATAGATATGGCGATGCTTGGTTAATACAGAGTTTTCATCAAACCTTAACTGAGCAAGAGCTGGGTGAAGTCCAAGACTTTTTGCTCACCCAAGGTGATTACCCTGTTATCTATAACGATAGGTCGAAAAGTAATTCTCGCGTACTCAACAGTTTGTCAGAGCAAAATGAAGCCTTTGCACTCTCTGAGCAAACCATGACCGAAAATGGGATTCACTTTACCTCAAAGCTCAGGCATGAAGGCCAAGATCCTTTGCTGTTTTTAGATATGCGAGTAGGCCGTGAGTACATCAAGGCCCATAGCCAAGGCAAAACCCTGCTCAACCTTTTCTCTTACACTTGCGGCATAGGTACAGCTGGTGCTGTTGGCGGAGCAAGCAAAGTCGTCAATGTCGACTTTTCCTCTTTTGCGCTTGCGGCGGGTAAGCGTAATGCCGAGCTAAATCAGGTCTCTGAAGTCTGCGAATTTATTCAAAGTGATGTGTTTCCAGCAATCAGACAGTTTGCAGGCTTAAATGTCGGTGGACGTCGCGGCCAAAGGCTACCTAAGTACCCTAAACTGCCACAGACTCAATTTGATTTAGTGTTTCTCGACCCACCAAGATTTGCCAAAAGCCCTTTTGGTACTGTCGACCTTATCAATGACTATCAAAGCCTGTTTAAGCCTGCTCTGCTGGCCACTAAGGCAGGCGGCACCCTAGTGTGCTGCAACAATGTCGCTAAGGTCGATAAAGAGGCTTGGTTTAACAGCCTAGCACGTTGCGCTGAAAAACAAGGGTGTGAAATCACTCAAGTTGAATGGCTAGATTGCCACCCAGACTTTCCATCGTTTGATGGCAACCACCCACTTAAGATAGTCGCGTTGACACTGGCTTAAGCCCATTCAGCGAGTACTGTATAGGGACATACCAATGTCGTGATCAAATGGATGTGAGTGAGGCATGTGCAGTTACTACTGCGAGACGCCGTAAACACATCCATGTGGGCTCTGCCAAAAAGTCCCTTTTTTGAAAGCTCGCAGTCGCATCTGCACTTTTGAGTTAAGTACTCTCTTCGATTCCAGAATATGGGATATTTCAGGAGTTAATAGACATTGATTGCTAGTGATAAACCTAGCAGCAAGCATTCGCCACAGGGATGTGGCGGTTGAGCCATCAAGGATGATTTCACGGCGTCTTGCTGAAAGGGTTATCACGATGCGCAACAAACACCACTGATTCAATCTTACGAAACCAATTTAATCCCAATGAGCTACATGAATCTAACGCCTGTTCCACGAGCGCAGTAAAGGGACATACAATGTCGTGTTCAAATGAATGTGAATGAACAACGCATGTGCAGTTACTGCTGCGAGACGCCGTCTACATTCTGACAACCATGGATGATAGGAATGCGCCAAAATGTAGGGGACATTTTAGTGTATGTGGGCTTTGCCAAAGCAAATAGCGTCCATGTCTAAAAGCCAGTTCGGCACCCCTGCCTCTCGCTCGAAGAGTATCGCTTCGCGATACCTCGCCCTTTTTTAGAAGCTCGCAGCCGCATCCACACTTGTGGCTATCACTCTCTTCGATTTAGCTAGCAGTATGAATACCCGCTGTTTTGACTGGCTCTGCATTTCCAAAGGTTAGAGAGAAAACTCCGCACATTCTGAATATTCGCACAAGCTAAAATTAATATTTGCCTTTGATATTTATAGAAAATAGACGTATTGTTTCGAAAAGTTTAAATGCGTAATAGATGGAAAAACCCCGTTTTTAAACACAAAAATTTTCCATCTAATACACCGTCAGTGTACTGCCAAATATCAAACATCGAGCCATATGAGAATAGAAACGGATAGAACAGTAGTTGAAGTCCTTGGCAAAGAAGATGCCGAGTTAATGCTGAGTTATCACTTGGAAAATAAAGATCATCTTCAACCGTGGGAACCAACCAGAAATAATGATTATTTTACGCTGAGTAACTTCTCACAAATGCTTAGCGAAAATCATAAACTTCTTCGAGAGAAATCCGCGGTAAAATTTGCAGCTTTAACACCTGACAGAAGTGAAATTGTAGGTGTTTGTAATTTCACAAATATTATCTTTGGCCCATTTCAAGCATGCAACCTTGGTTATTCCATTGCTGAAAAACATCAAGGCAAAGGACTAATGACAGAGATTTTAGCCTCGTCAATTGAACATATATTTCGTGAGTTTAACCTTCATAGAATTATGGCAAACTATATTCCAACCAATATGAAAAGTGCGGCTGTACTGGATAAGTTGGGCTTTGAGCGTGAAGGTCTTGCAAAATCGTATCTGCAAATTTCGGGGAAATGGCAAGACCATGTGCTCACATCAAAAATAAACCCTGAGCATTACGTACCTAACAAGTAAGCCCTGGAAGCATTGCCATGAATTTTGAATACCTTTTTTACCTGTTAATCCCTGTTATTGGGTATTTTGGTTACAAACACAATGTTAGAGGTGCGCATAAAGCGCTTATAGCTGACGGTGATTATGTAATCGTTTCATCTACGAGCTTAGCCCGTGATATTAAGCTTCTAAGAAAACGTGTTAAGAATGCTGATATTGTAAAGATCCAAGTATCAAATAGCTGTATTTCTCTGTTTAACCCTAGTGACAATGCTATTGATATTTGGTTACCAAATAAGAAGGCAGTCAATACTGTAGCTAACAAAGCGTCAAAGCTCTTTAAAAGTGCCAAAGTCGTTAACCTTTGTAGCTAACACGAGAAACGAGGAAACCTAAGATTCGTCGTAGCAAGAAAATCTAACGAATATGCAATTGAATAAAACTACTGACGGGACAGTATAAAATCAAGGAAGCGAAAAATTGTCAATTATTATACTACTCGTTGTGTATGGAGTTACTGGGATATATTTTTTCCAAAAAATACGCCATGCCAACACAGAGATCTGCAAATATATCGAATCTAAATACTCTGGAGAATGGCAGGATTTTCTCGTTAGAGGAAGACAAATGGGAAGTACGGAGAAATGGGCTAAACAACTAGCAATCTCATCTATCAAAGATGGTAAATTGACAGAAAAGAATGATGCTAAATTTAGTCAATATCTAGAGAACCAGAAACGCCTGCAATTCCGCTTAATCATCACGCCAATTTTAATCATGCTGGTATTTCAGCTTATTAACGCTTTTATATAAATTTATGGTCATTGCGACTCAAAATAACACTCCCCAGTACAACCAAGTTGCACTGGGGATTAAACACTCTATTGACTAGTAACCAGTGTTGGCGACATCAGACCAATGCTTGTCTATCTCTTGCTTAATAAAGGCCTGTTTCTTCTCGGTGAGCTTATCAAGCTCTATGCCGACGGCTTTGTGGGCGCTCTGCTTAGTCGAGATATCTGGGTAGGCCACATCCTTAATATCATACATACTCAGAATCTGGGCAAGAGCGTCTCTGGCGTACTTAACTTGCTCAAGAGCGGTGTCGAGTAACTGTTTACCCTCTTCTGGGTTGTGGGCGTAAAGGCCATGGGATGCCATAGCGAAATCCCAACGCCACTGGCTGTGGCGAATAGCCATAATGGCATCATTCATAATTGGCCATGTGGCGCCTGCATCCCAAGCGGCTTTGGCTTCATAGTGAGCTTTAACCAGCAAGTCTTCGACCTTTCTAGCCTTAGCTTCAATCTCATGTTTATGATTCGCTAAGGTTCCTGCTAGCTCCTGCTTATTGCTATGACAGGCTTTGCAAGCGGTATCATAGTTATCAAAAGCCTTACCCACCTTGTGATTGGTAAACTCATTGCCATTAGCATCGACAGACTCTGACATATGGCAAGTGACACAGCTTACGCCTTTCTTGGCGTGTTCACTGCGACTCCAATGTTCAAACTCTGGGTGACGCGCCTTGAGCATAGGCGTTTGCGAGATAGGATGGATCCACTCATAGAAACGGCGCGTGTCATAGTATTTCTCTATGGCATCGGCATCGTTACCAAATATCCAAGGAATATTCACCTTATTGCTAGCTTCCGGCTGGAAGTAGTAAGTCACATGGCACTGGCCGCAAGTTTGTGCCCCCTGCATATTGATATCTTGACGATTAAACGGCAGTTGTACCTTAGTCATCGCCGCCTTGGCGTGAGGCCTTGGCAGAGTTAATTTCGCCGAACCCGGCTCATGGCAGTCAGTACAATAGACCACGCTATTTATCTCTGTACCGAGATCAGTAAAGTTACTGCCAGAGAAGCCCTCGACGCCCATTTCGGCCATCAATCTTGGGGCATCTGGGGTTTTACAAGTCCAGCAACTGGCTGATAAGCCTTTACTGCCCTTAGCTGGTGCAGTGCCCGTTCTCAATGTATGACTCACATCGGCGACGGCAAACTGATGACCTCTAGGGCTATAGTATTCCTTAGCAAATGAGGAGCCAGCCCAAAGAATAATGGCCGCTGGATAGTTAGCCAGCATATCTTGGTGCTCGCTCTGCTCATCGGTGGCCTGCCACGTCTTAAACTGGTTAGGATATTGCTGCTGCATTTTTTTTGAAAACGCCGCCACATCATCACGGGTTTTAATATCTTTAAAACTCTTAACCTCGCCTGCGCTACTTGTTGCCGCCATCAGGGCTGTTGTTGCTAGCAGAGCCGTTTTTGCCAGTAGAGCGCGCGCCTGCTTTGCTTGAGTATTTTGCTGCTTGATCGCCATAGTGTTACCTAATGCTTATCTAATACTGAGCTCAGAACATGGGTCTTAGCCACTTTTCTGAGCTTATGCTTATGTTATGTGTTAGTGACATAAAATATAAAATTAGCCTGGACGCCCATCGACTCGAGGACGAGTCAATATCGGCGCGTAGTGCCACACAAAAAGTCCAAATGCCAAAGACCAAAGTCCCGCAGCTGTCCACAACCAAAACTGTGACCACTCAGGAAAAGCCAATGGCATTATGGCTCGACAGATGGCAGCTAACGGCAAACAGATAAATGCCAGCACCATATTGGGCCCTTGATAGATATTACGGCTAGTATGACCGAGAGACACTCGCGATATCATGGCTAAACACATACCTGCCAAAGTGGCTATCGCAAACAGGTGCAGCAGATGACGATAGGCATTCGCGTCGTCTACATTGATAGCCAATAAAGCTAAGGTGATAGGTAAACACAGGTAAGCGATATGCAGCGACCATAACATAGGCTCTTTGAGGGTCTTAGTCCCCTGCCAACTGCTGTATCGAATAAGGTGTAAAACCGCCGCTGCCAATAGTAAGCCCATCTCGAGCTCATCACTTAGCACACCAGTAATACCATTAATGACCAGCAATATCATGAATACCAATAGGCTATTTTCGATAAGCGGTTTAGGCGTTGGCTTAGTTGTTTGCAAGCGCATGGCGGTAAAGAAAGGGATCACTCGGCCACCGATAATGGTGATCAGCAAAGCAAACCACCAGAGCATGCCCTGCCATAACTGATGACTCAGGGTAAAGTCTCTCTGGGATAGCGCATAGTAACTGACCAGATTCACCACAAGCGCCACCAGCAGCATGATAGGAAAACCACTATTACGCCACTGCTTCACTTTGTAAACAGAGCGCCACAGCTTAAAGGCCACCAGCAGTAAAAATGCAGTATCTAATCCAGCAGCGAGCCAGAGTGATGGCATCGCAGGCACTAACAGCAGTAATCTTGCCCCTAGCCAACAGCCAAAGGTTAGGATTAACTCATTCCCTTTCATGCCAGGTTGATTGGTCCAGTTTTGCACCGCAGTTAACAAAAAACCCGCCACTATCGCGATGGCAAAGCCAAACAGCATCTCATGGGGATGCCACCACAGGGGTACCACTTGCGCCCAAAAGCTATCGCTAAAGCTTGAGTATTGAGGGTAAAACCAGGTCAGTAACCAAAGTGGAATATACAGGCTAGCTAACAAGGCGCCACCGAGAAAGAAAGGCCTAAAGCCTAACCGCCACAGGGCTGGCGTATTATCGACCTTGCTGGGGTCGTCTATGTTTATCATTTGTGGAAGTTCCAGTTTTTATGGCTCGATTTCGATACCATTTACATCAGCACGACAAAACAACTATTTTATATATATGTTATAAGCGCCCATCTTATCGAGTGACAAAGCCTTACTCAATTAGTAGCAGAGTTTATTCACTAAGCAATGTTCAAGTTTGTGATCTCAATGGTCATTCACGCCACTGTTTCTATATTCGAACGAAAGATAAGCAAAACTAATCTGACTAATTAGAAAAACTCGGGAAGCAAATGCTCACTTTTGCGACCGAAATACGCAGCCGATATCGATTATTAAGGTACTATCCGCCCACTTAAACGTATGTTTAATTCAAATCCATAATAAGAGACCTTGTAGTATGTGGAATAGACTGAACAAGTCGATGATGATCTGCCAAATGATGTTTGGTATGTCATTTTACGGAGTGATGGTAATCCTCACCCGTTTCTTTCTCGAAGATCTAAATTACTCGGAAGCCGATACCATGATGGTGGTCGGTGCCTTTTCCGCCATTGGACCATTATTTGCCATTGCTGGCGGCTTTATTACCGATAAGTTTCTCGGCGCTTACCGCTCGCTAACCCTTGCCTTTATATGCTTTGCAGCGGGTTATGGCATGTTGGTACTGGGCGCATCATTTATCAATGTGCCTATGAGTCTCGCCGGTATCGCTCTTGCCAGCTATGCAAGAGGCTTGATGTTCCCTTCCTACTCACCGCTATTTAAGCGTACCTTTAGTAGTGAAGAAGCCTTTGAAAATGGTTATGCAGTTAACTACTCCATCAACAATATTGGTGCCTTCATCAGCCAATATCTGTTCCCGCTTATCGTATTAGTCATTGGCTTTAACGGTAGCTATATGCTTTGTGCTGGCATGGCCGTATTGGCCCTAGTACTTATGCTATGGACTCGTCACTCATTGATAGAGATCAGCCCTGAGATAGACAAAAAACCTGTTAGCGCTCAGAACTGGCTACTCTTCTTTGTTAGCTCAGCAGCCATGATAGGCCTAGTGTTCTTTATGTTCTCCAATATGGAGATAGGTAAGAATATCGTCTACGCCATAGGGTTAGGGGCCATAGGTTACTTTATCGCACTTATGGTCAAGGCACAGCGTAGCGAAGCACTTAAAATGGGCACCATACTCATTATGGTAGTACTGACTATCGCCTTCTTCGTCTACTATGGTCAGATGATGACCTCTATGACCCTAGTGACCATCAATACCATGCGCGGCGACCTCTTTGGCTTTATCCCAATTGCGCCTGAAGCCTCTATGGCGATGAACCCTATGTGGTGTATGGTGGGCGGGCCGCTATTGGCTATGGTGTTTTCCTCCCTTGAGAAGCGAAATATTCACTTCACCACAGCCACTAAGGTTGGCTTTGCCTTTATCCTTACGGCTATCGCCTTTGGTATTCTCACTCTTGCAGTTATGACCGTTGGCACAGATGTAGTGATCCGCCCAGAGGTGTTCCTTGCCATTCACTTCTTCCAAGCATTGGCCGAAGTCATCGTCGGCAGCATGGTGGTCGCCTTTATTCTCTCGGTTGCGCCTAAGCATATCGAAGCCTTCTCGGTGAGCCTATTCTCGGTAGCAACCGCGCTCAGTGGTGTTGTCGGTGCCGTCTTCTCTACTTCTATCGCAGTGGAGAAAGGCCAAGCAATCACCCAAGAGATAGTACAAAACCTCTATGGTGATTACTTTGGCATGCTGACAATGATGGCGGTGGTGATGGTAGCTGTTGCCTTTGCAGCCTCTAAGCTGATTAAAGCTATGCTCAAAGATGAAGATGACCAAGGTGGTGCGCCATCATCAGAAGATGAGCTTGTTGAAGCTAAGGCTTAAGCCATTAGCGACTCGCTGCCAAACTGTTTGGCAGCGAGTTAATTTCCTAAACTAACCATTGCGTTCAAACAGAATCGAGTATGAGGCGACTGTACCTGCAAAGCTCGTATTAGGAATAACGGTTTTAACTAACCAGCCTTCGGTGTTAAAAGCTGCTATTTGCTCGTTTAGCGCATCCATATCGACACGACTTGACCAAGATCCTTTACTACCAAATTCCACTAACTTTTGTTGTTTATCCATAGCTTACTTCCCTGAAGTTAATACCCTGTATTTAATCAAATCAGCTTAGCAATATAGCAATCGCTTATACAGCCAATATCAGTTATGCCATCAAAGCTTACGCGCTAGTCCTCAAATTTATCTTTACAGTGTAAACGCGAATCATTATTAGTCGCAAAAAATGGTCTAAAGCTTTACCATATCCCGCTTGATGTATGGAGTCGCAAATTAGTTACTTGCGCAATATTAAATTGGAAATGGACTTCGCTATTAACTAATAAGTGGATCTAATGACCTTCTCATTACCGGTTTTTATTCGAACCTTGATAGCCATATTTGGCTGTTATGCCGTCGGTATTAGTGCCAGCTTTGGCATGATCCCAGTATCACTTTGGCTATTCACCAACAATCCACATGACGCTGTATTTATTGGCCTCATGTGCAGTTACCTGTTTGCCTTTATCGCCTTTATCATTAGCTTTTGTTGCCAGAGCAATATTAAGGCAGCCCAGAGCACTGTGGCCTTCTGCCTGACATTTCTGAGCATCTACACTCTGTTTCCTGTGGAGCAAGTATCATGAAAGGCAATTTTAGACGTTCGATGATCTGGCTACACACCTATAGCGGCCTGCTCGCCACCTGGCTACTGTTTATTGTCTTTGTCACGGGCACCCTCAGCTATTATGCCGACGAGCTCGATCTTTGGATGCAACCAGAGCGGCTGTCACAGCAAGAGCAGAAACTTATCCCTTTGGCATTTGATGCGCTACAAAGCAAACCCCAAGGGGCCAGCCAGTGGCGAGTGAACTTAGGGAATGAAAGAGCTAGCAACGCAGAGATCTATTGGCAGTATCCAGGTCAGAGTCGTCGTGAAGTGCAAAGTGAAAGCGTAGGACTCAGCGATAGTCAGCCAAGAGAGACCATAGGTGGTCGCTTCTTTGTGCGCTTTCATTACACACTCGAGCTAAGGGAGTACGGTGGCCGCTACTTAGCCGGTATCGCCGCCTTTATCATGTTAGTGGGAGTATTCAGCGGCATATTTACCCACAGACGTTTTTTCAAAGACTTCTTTGTGCTGCGTTGGCAAAACCTTAAGCGAGCCCTAACAGATGCTCACGCCATCATAGGCATAGTGACCATCCCTTTCTGTTTTGTTCTCTGCGCCAGTGCCTTGCTGTTTTATTTGTCGCTGTATGTGCCTCTCTCGGCCAATTACCACTATGACAAGGGCTATCGTGAGCTTTCATCCCATGTCAGCCCTGAGCGTTTTAATAGAAAAGCATCTGGGCAAGCGGCGACACCTAGACAAGATCTGCAACCTATACTGGCTCAAGTGAAAGCTTCTTGGCCAGAGAAACACAGCATAGGCGCTATCAGCTATCAGCACCCTTTCGATCAAAATGGCTATCTGGTGTTCTATCGCAATAAGCTCGACCTTTCCCGCCAAAGTGAAAGTTTGGTATTTGATGCTCAATCAGGGGAACTGTTACATCAAGGACAGCCACCCAGAGTGCCAAGACTTATCAGCTATATCTTTCTTGGATTGCATGAGGCTAAATTTGCCGATAATAGCCTAAGGTTCATTCTGTTTCTGCTAGGTTGCCTTAGCTGCGCCCTTATCGCGACAGGCTCGATTTTATGGCTCAACAATAGAGTCGAGCGTAATGTCAGCCATGCTGGAACTCGCTTAATCGACTGGAGCAATAAGGCAGTATTAGCAGGTCTACCGATAGCAATACTGGCACTGTTTTATGGCAATCGCTTAATTCCAACCGCCCTTGAAACAAGAGCCAATTATGAGCTGATAAGCTTCTTTTGCGCTTGGGGCTTAACTGCGCTACTGGCAATCAAATATCAACATGGCTTTTGGCCGTCAATGTTAAAGCTCATCGCTCTAGGCTGCTTTGCGCTACCCGTTATCGATTTATTGCTGCCAGCTCAATACTTAATCCAGGCCATTGAGACAGCAAACTACACCTTTATCGCGATTGAACTGGCTTTTGTCAGCTTTGGCGCTACGACTTGGCTATTAAGACGCTATCTCGTAAGGCGTGCCAGCAAGCCTTTGAGAGAACACTCTGGGACTCTTAGGGAGGTAACATCATAATGGCATCTTTACTCTCTCTACTTGGAGTCTGGTGCTTTGCACTGAGTCAAACCAAGCATGCCAAAACCCTATTGGGCAACCCGCTTAGTGACAAAGTGAGTAAGCTGTTACAGCTAATGGGTGTGCTTGTTTTTGCTTTAGCTCAATATTGGCTAGTGCAAAGCAGTCAAGTTGGGCTGAATTATGTTATCTGGCTATGCTGGTTGTCGGTTTGGATTCTAATGACAGGAGCTGTGCTGAGCTTTATCGCCCATAAAAAGACGAAAAGGCGCACATCTCAATCTAGGACCAAGGCTAAAACAAAAACTCAGGCTCGCTCAGCTTAAATATAATCGAATTAGCCATGCTTGATTAACTAGCTAAATACCAAGCAACAAAAAAGGCGCCTAGGGCGCCTTTTTACTACTCATCATATGAGTGATTAAGCCAGTAGCTTCTTCGCTGCTGCAACAACGATAGAAACTGCACTGGTTTCAGTTTGCTTCATCGTTGCTTCATCTGGAATCTCTTGCTGAGTACGGTTTACGATAACACCCGCAACGCAAGCAGCACGCCAGCCTTGAGTCGCACACATGGTAAATAGTGTCGCAGACTCCATTTCATAGTTAAGTACGCCCATGTCTTGCCACTCTTTCATAGAGCCAACATAGCGACGAGTGATACGGCCTGTTACTGTGTCATAACGCTCTTGACCTGGGTAGAAGGTATCAGAAGACGCTGTGATGCCCACATGAGGCTCAACACCTGCATCACGACAAGCCGCTACCATAGCAGTAGTACAATCAAAGTCTGATGCTGCTGGGAACTCTAATGGTGCAAAGTGCAAGCTAGCGCCATCTAAACGCACAGATGCTTGAGTCACAATCACGTCGCCCACGTTCACATGTGGCTGAATCGCACCTGTAGTACCAACACGTAGGAAAGTGGTTACACCTAGTTGAGCAAGTTCTTCAACGGCGATAGAAGTAGAAGGACCACCAATACCAGTAGAACAAACAACAACTGGCTTACCATCGATATAAGCAAGGTAACTTGCATATTCTCTGTGGCTCGCTAGGAACTTTGGATTATCCATTAGCTCAGCAATTTTCTTTACGCGCTCAGGATCGCCAGGAACGATCGCTAAAGTTGCGCCATCTAGCATCTCTTTGGTCAGACCCAAGTGAAATACATCAGACATTGTGTAAACCCCTTACAATTTTGATAATTAAATACTTATGAATGCGACTTTAACCTAGTATTGAAACAGAAAAGGTTAGATTGATCACACTTTTTTGGCAATCAGTCAATCTTTGTCGTAATACAGTTACTAAATTCAGATAACAGCCTGAATACAAAGATAGCAGCAAAATAGCTGAATATAATCTTGGCGACACAAAAGAAATCCTTCTTAATCACTTCCGTATAAAAAAGCCTTCATCAAGACATTTATTTTCTTTATTTTCAACAACTAACACAACAACGAACCAATTGGTTTTAAATCATCTAATTTACGTGATCTCGCTCGCATTTAGTTGTTATAGATAGGTTTAGCTTTAAGTCATGGAACAATTTTTTATAACAAAAGAAGGACTAAGCCGATGTTTCCCGAATACAGAGAACTGATAACTCAGCTTAAAGGCAAAGACGCGCATTTTCAGAAAATCTTTGATGAACACAATAATCTAGATGAAGAGATAAAGCGCTTAGAAAAGAGCGACGCCAGCGACTTTAGCCCTGAAGTGAAAACCCTTAAATTAAAGAAGCTCCACTTAAAAGAGGAGCTATTTGAAATCCTAAGAAAGCACCAGTAGCAATCTAGGATGTCCCTGCTTAATAGCACCATCGCCCATCACGATGGTGTTATTTTATCTGCTTTAACGCCTCAACCAATTGCTCACTAGAATCAAAATAGCGCACCTCTTCTAATTTGCGCTGCTGCAAAATGAACAAGCTAGCCTGATCTTCACGGGCACTCAAACCTTGTGTTTGCTTACCGTCATAATCCAGTCCTATGGCATAGGGTAAACCTTGCATCTTAGGCACAGCAATATACTTTGCGATCAAGCTAGGCATATTTTGAATATCGGCGAAATAATGCGGCTTATTTATCTTTTCTGCTTCTAAGGTTTCAAATGCCTCAGAAATGATATTTGAGCCGGCCATGTCACGGCTAAAGACCAGTAAATTCACCTTGTCGGTCAGTACAATGGGGTTATCATGTTGATCTTTCAGAGCAATTTCAGGCAATACGTCACCTAAAGTAAAAGTGGCCGCCACAGCAGCATTTATGCCCCCAAAAAAACTAACAACCAAAACAAGCAATACTCTGAACATCTATTCCGTACCCTACTTATCGACTATTTAATTGAGATGCAATATCCGCTTCAAAATGCCTTATCGAACGACAAGGCCATTAGCATAAAACATATGGCAAAAATAACTGTGATCTCGCTTGCCATAAACACAGATAAGTTGCGACACTATCGACAAATATAGATGGCTAACCATATGTACCACCGAGGAATTACCGCCATGCTTAACCCAAGCTTGCAACAGGAATTAGATCAACTTCAAGGCGTCTACGAGCTCATTACCGAGTTCTTGGTTAATTACAGCTTTCAGCTTGTGGGTGCCACCCTTATCTTTCTTGCTGGGCTCTGGTTAGCAGGCAAGGTTGCTAAATTGGTTTCAAACCAGTTTGAGAAACATCATATCGATGTCACCCTGAGTAATTTTGTCACCAATCTTGTTCGCATCATCATTATTGTCATGGTCGCCATTATTGCGCTGGGCAAACTAGGCATTAGCGTGACCCCTATGGTCGCAGCAATTGGTGCCGCATCCCTAGGTGCGGGGCTGGCACTGCAGGGCATGTTAGCTAACTATGCTGCCGGCATTACCATTATAGTGACTCGCCCATTTGTGGTAGGTAACACTATCAGTGTTCAAGGTGTTACAGGTGTGGTTAAAGATATTCACCTTGGTCTGACTATGCTGACCAATGAAGAGGGGGAGCTCATCAGCATTCCCAACAAACACATCATAGGCGAGATCATCCATAACTCGAACGCAAGCAAGTTAGTGGAGAGTCAGATCAATATCGGTCACAAGGGCGATCCCGAAGTGGCGATTGCGGCGATAAATCAGGTACTGAGTCAATATCAAACCCAAGCTGAACTCTCCCCTCAAATCGGTATCAATGCGTTTAACGAACTAGGTATAGAGATAGGGGTGCGCTATTGGGTGGCAACCGAAAGGTATTTTCAAGAGAAGTATCAGCTCAACTTAGCAATCTACCGGGCACTGAAACAGGCCAATATTCAGATCAGCTGTCCGATTAAAGAGATCCATGTTCAAAACAGCCACTAAAATCCGCCGTTACAAACCTCTTTGCCACTCTTGACGTAAGTCAGCACGTTCTGGAGTGGCCATAGCGACTTCGACCTCATGCAGCAATCTCGCTTTATCCTTACCCAGTACACCTTTTAATACTAGATAGTTTGATGCATGATCCGAGCGAAAGACTGTCTTTTGCAAATTCAGGTGGCTAAGTAGTAAATGCATCTCTTCAAATAGCCCCTGGCGGTCGGGCAGTTCAAATCGACCATCAAAAGCACCGTCCATACGCTCTGTCCCCAAAGGCAGTGTCACAACCAGTGTCGATAAGTAATCCGGCTGAGCTAGATTCATCAACTCAGCGGAATTAATCGCATGCTGGCGAGAAAGAGCTTTGCCACCCAGACCATTAAGGATCATCACAGATGATTTGATTTCCGCCTGTTTAAGCTTAGTGAGTGCATCTAAAGAGCTTTGAAAGCTCTCTCCTTTCTGAATTCGCTCCAACACCTCATCGTCACCACTTTCACAACCAACATAGACCAGGCTCAGGCCTAGCTCTCTTAGTCGTTTCAACTGTTCGACACTCTTGTTATTGAGGTTTCTCGGTAAACAGTAAGCACTAATACGAGTGACACTAGGAAGATGCTGCTTAATTAACTGACAAATCGCCTCAAGCCTAGCAAAAGGCAGTCCCATCGCATCACCATCGGCAAGAAAAACGCGGCTAATATGGGCACCGGAGCGTCCCGCTGAAATGATATCCTGCTCGATTTTATCCAGTTTTTGAGCACGATACTGTTTTTGAGGGGCGGTATACATATCGCAAAAGCGACATTTATTCCAACTACAGCCGTTAGTAACTTGTAATATCAATGACTTCCATTCTGATGGAGGTCTAAAAACTGGCTCTATATATTGGATCATTTCTCCCTCAACTAATTAAGTAACTGGTTCGACCTTAACCGTGCAGTGTACGCTAAATGTATTTTTCTTGAGCAAACGCAACTTTTTACTGATTTCATTTTGATACATTGCTCTCAACTTAATCAAGGTGTTAGTTTTAACACACTTTTAACTTTAACCGTAAAACGGCAAGTAAAATGACTCAAGTTGCACAAGCTCAATATGATAGGAGAGGGACGCCGTTACATCATAATATCCACTGGCAATCAATGAACGCTGAACAGAAGATGGCGCTCTATAGTTTGCACCCCTATGGCTACAGACTGCTGTTCGTAAGGCATTTAGCTGATGGCCCTTTAGCTGTTGTCGCTCAACAATCTGAGTTAGCAACCATACTTCCTAATGGTGAGGTCGATTATCGGCCGAATATACAACTAAGAAGCTAAAAAATAGCCCTGAAGTCGGGCTATTAGTTTGATATCAATGACCCTATTTAGGGGGTATCGCTCAAGTGGGTACTAGCCTCACCTTCTTGCTCAGTTTGAAAAGACTCTTTTAATGCCTGTGTTAACGCCGACATCTGACCATCGATACTGGCATCAATAACCCCGACTTCTGTCTCCAAGATCCCGCCACCCGCATCCAAGCGAGCATCAGCACTGACCTCAATATAACTGATTTCAGGAAAGTCTTTATGTACGCTAGCGATCTGTTCACGTACCTCGGCAACCTGCTCTGGAGCAACTCTCAATGTGACTTGTTTCTGATTTGAAACTAACGACAAGGCTTCTCGCACAACTTGTAACGTTAAGGCGACGTCATCATAGTCACTGAGAATGCGACGTACCGATTGCAGCACCACATCGGTCAACTGCTCTTCAACCACTTTATAGTATTGTTGACACTTAAGTTGAGTTTCA
This sequence comes from uncultured Shewanella sp., assembly GCA_947503555.1. Taxonomy (GTDB): domain Bacteria; phylum Pseudomonadota; class Gammaproteobacteria; order Enterobacterales; family Shewanellaceae; genus Shewanella. The sequence goes on along the minus strand of CANNEE010000011.1, from coordinate 133,501 downwards.
TGGATCAAGGCAGCCTGCTCGGCTCGCACAGCCTCCATGCCAGCCTGCCACCCTAATTTCTTTTGCTCCTCATAGACAGCACTCGCTTCGTCTTCAATGGATTTAGCTTGCTCCTTTGCGGCATCCACTAACATTGCAGCACTTAAATACTCTTGATAGTCACTGGCACGAAGGATTTTCTGATCGGCAGCTAAGGTGATGCCTTCAGGTTTTAATTCAGTAAATGCAAACATTCTGGAATAACCAATTTAGTTGTTTTCATGCACAGAGCTTGTGCTAACGGAACTTGTTCAGGAGCAATATCAATAGTGCTAGATTGTGCCATGCTAGGTAAGCGCAACCGTAAGCGTTTGGCAAAGCCTGCTTCTATTGGACCAAGGGCGGTCAGCCAAAAGGCGAGTCCAGTATGAAGCAGATGGGAAGCGAGATCTTCACTGGGCAACGCTTGCTGCCAATGTGGAGGCCAAATACCTATGATGATATCGACTTGGGCTAAACAATTGCGCACTCCCTGCTCACCAATCACCTGCCGCAATTGCCCTTGTACTTGAGGCTCTAAGGTGCTGCGAATGGCTCGCCCATGTAACATAGCGCCTAACATAGATAACGCTTTCGATAGCTCATCGTCACTCAACAGCGCTATACCCGCTAACCCAGTAGGTTGCTCGTAGTCACAATCAAGATCAAGCCTAGCGAGCAGGTAGCCATTGATTCGAGCATCTTCTTGCCAATTCTCTAGCGCACCCAGTATCTGCTGCAATTCATTGGGAAGGTGCGCTTGATGTACAAATAAGCCTGGACAAAACCTAAATTGAAAAGCCGTTAGGCTCATCCACGCCCCCTGTGCCAAAAGAACTGAGCCAGATTAGAGATAACTAGCAAGGCTAACATTAAGCCAAATAGGCCTAGTAGCCTTGTACTGGATGCTTCTGCTACCTGAATCGACAACAAGGTCTCCATTCTTGGTGCTAATGGCGTTTGGCGTACATCCACAGATGGCACAAGTACCACACTAATACGGTCATAATTGATGCCTTCGACACCGTTATTAACCAGCTGTTTTATCTGTGGAATGTAAGTGTCGAGTTGAATATCTGCAGCATGTTTAATAAACACTGAAGCCGATGCTGGAGTAGCCTTCTTGCCAAACGCATCATTACTCTCTGGAAGCACCACATGCACCCTAGCGACAAGCACGCCATCTATCTCAGAAATAGTCTGGGAAATCTCTTGCGCCTTGGCGTAATTAAGCCTTGCCTGCTCCTCTAAAGGAGATGAGATTAAGCCATCTTTAGGAAACACATCTTTTAAACTTGAAAAGCTCTCCCTTGGGTAGCCTTTACGCTTAAGAATATCGACAGCCTGACCTATATCAGACTCCTCAACCCTTAGCTTGATCTTGCCATCCTTATCCGGCTGCTTATCGGCAGAGATCCCTTCGGAGCGCAACAGAGCAAGCATCTCATTACCCTCTTTTTGGGAAACTCCTGTATAAAGATCGACTTTACAACCGGTCAGAAATACTAGGGCAAATAACAGGGCTAGCTTAAGTCTCATATTCACATACAGCCTTTATTGTGTCTTAAGTAAGGTTTCAACATTTTGGCTCATCTTGCCCACTGTCTTGGCAATCAGCTCTTCCTGCATAGTGATCCGCATGAGAGCCCACTGCATTTCCATCAGGCTATTGGGATCATCAGCTGGTGTCGACAGGCGTACTTCTAAATCCTGCTTGGCCTCGGTAAACTGAGCCTTAATTTCGCCCAACTCATTCAGCAAGTCCGCGCCAAGATTACCAGGTGCTCGGCTCATGGCTTGCTCGAAATCTGCAACCTGAGATGCTGGAGCGACTTGCTCACTCTTCAGCTCTTCTAAGCTGGTCACCATGGCTTGATTTAATTCTTTGATATCCATAGCATTACTCCAAATCGGGTTTATGGGTATTACGCATCATGTTGTCTAACATGCCGTTTCTTGGGATCAGCAATTTAAGCTCATTGCGCAGCAATTGTTGAATACCTTGGCTATCGGGTAAGTCGTTCACTCTCGCTAGCACCTTGAGCGCCAATGCTTCTTGCTGCTTACCAAAATCCGCCGACGCCCTTAATTCTTGCCTTAACAACTGGCCATCAACTTGAGCCGTCGCAGAAGTGGAGTGTTTAAACATTTCAGTCCAACGTTCAGGCCTATCACCTATGATGAAATGCTCAACTTGCTGGCGTTGATTTGAGTTAAGGCTCAAAGTATCGTTGCGATACCAACTCCAAGCCATATCTCTTTGCTGCTTAACATCGAGATTCACCAAGGCGGTTTCCAGATCTCCGGTTTGAAGCCATAGCTTTAAACGCTGCTCAGCATCCACACTGGCTTCATTGCCCCCCTTGACCTCTCGAGCTTGGGGCTTGTTGTTTGCCTCTATGCTCTGATTCGCATAGGCAGGGGGATAACCAAGCTGTGGATTGAGTTCCATAATCTACTCCGCGGTAGGGTTTCTGAGTAATGGCGCTAACGCACTCAGCTCAGGATTGTCAGACTGAGCTAACAAGTCCAAGCGCTGATCAAGCTGGGATGTTAATCCTAAGTGCCACTCACACAGAGCAAGAAAAGGAGAGAGAGCTTCATAGTTCTCAACATTGGGTAGAGATAAAGCCGCCTCATACTCACCATGATTCATTAGATTCATCATACGAATCAGTGCCACACTCTCTTTTGTATCGGGCTGAGTCTCAAGCCAATCGGCGATAGTGGCCGACTCCTGCTGACAGTGGTGACCACTGCCAGCGAGAGCTACTTCAGCTAATAAACGCGATAAACTGACATTTTCCATAATTAGATCTTCTGTAGTATGCCTTGCATAAGGTCTTTCATAGAACGCGTCACGGTCGAGTTGATGTTATAGATAACTGACCACTTATTAAGCTTATGCTGCATATCAGCCAATAGCGCAGGGTTATCGGCACCGGCATTGAGCGCAGCAATCGCATCGTTAACATCTTTGTTAGCGGTATTGGCTTGATCTTTAAGCTGATCGGCAACCTTGTCTAAGGTATTAACAGTATCTGCTGAGGTAAAAATAGCTGGCATAGTTAGCCTCCAATTAATTTATTCACTATAAGAATGGCTGCATCAATAGCTTCTACTTCCTGCTGCCACTGTTGGTAAACTGCAGGCTCACCGCCTTGCATAAGTTGGCGATTACAACGCCCTCGCTCTTGCAACAACCTATCCAAGATTTCAGTCCCATAGCGACTATCTTTGGACAGTTGTTGCTCTAAAGTTGTCATCATCGATCGCTCCTTTAAGTTTGACTAAGTACTGCTGTTTACCGTTACTCACCAGTACCACGTTACTGTTAATAGCAAGTACCCTTAGCCCTGAATCTGTCACTGCTCCCACTGGATATTTCTGATTATTAGCCAATACCACATAGGGCACTCTGCCGATAGAAACAGAGCGGACATCAAAATCCAGCTCTTCGGGTCTATCTGAGCGTGTTGCTAACAAGGCTAAAACAGGCCTGTTGCCAAACTCCTTTTTGAAGTTTTGCTGAAGAACATAAAAAGCATCGAGCTGAGTTTCATTTAACTGACCACGAAACTCGATACGATCGCCTCGCTCCTGAAGGCTTAATACTTCCTTGAGACCGGCATTAACTAACAACTCATCTAGACGCTTAAGTGGCGCACCGGCTAAACGCACTTGGTTTTCTACACCCAGCAACCCAGGTACATCACGCTTTAGTAGGCTTTCTAATTCAGTCCAATGCTTGTCTTCTTTTTCCAGTTCACCTTGCAAACGGATCCAGCCACCTTTGTCTATGCTGGATACGGCTAATTGCTCATAGCCCAGCTTCTGCAGGATAAATTCAACTCCCTGAAGCAGCTCTTCATTGGTTCTCACATCGAGCTTGGCTGCAATGGCTTTTTGTTCTAAAAATTGCTGTAAGGCTACTCTGCTGGTGTTATCGGGCAGAAAGCCTTTAATTGAGATAAGCTGATTTTTATCGCCATTTTCAAATACCAGCTGACTCAATTGATGCTGTTTCTGGTATTGCTGAAGACGTTCTAGTGGCGTGATAGTGGCATCAAGGTTTCTCGCTCTCCACCAAGGCTCACTAATCATCATTGCCAGCGAGCAAACCAACACAAGGGACAAGCCAGCCAATATGGCTCCACCTTTGCCTTTTTTCGGTTTAACTCGCGCAGTCGATTCTGTATGGAAACTAGGTAAAGCTTCCGGAAAGCTGCGCTCACTATCAAGAAAACACCATAGTAACTCACCGCACTCTTGCCTTGCTCCAGCCTTTAGCGCTTCACCTTGAACAAGCTGCTCACCATCTTGTCGATAGAGGTTATCCTCATCATGGTTGATCAGCTTAACTCCCTGCTCATCGACCTCTAATTCAAGCAAAACAGCTGGAATGCCGGCATCATTTAGTACCAGATCCGCCTCAAGGGGATCACTGCCTAGACGTACTGTTCCCATGGGTAGATCAACCTCTACCCCTTGGTTTAGCCCTGAATATAACTTTAATCGCCAACCCATAATTAATCTTCCACCTGCTGACAATAGGCTGCATTCGGCGGGCACTCAGCCACATGGATACGCCAACCTTGCCCCTGTTGATTTTCACAGGGCTTCAAATAACTCGATTCTTGTTTTTCTTTAAAGACTAATTGCGCAGCCTGAGCAGACTCTAGGGACTGACATTGAGCCACTCCGAGTAATTTTTTCAAGCTGCTACTTTGATTGGAAAGCTCATCAATACTCATCAAGCCTTGACGCATATCTATGTTATGGCCCAAGGTCACATAACGGCCAATACCATCATCAATGAGTCTAGGCTCAATGATAAATAGCCTTACAGAGCGACGCAGTGTGTCAGCTTTAGAGCGAAATAATGCCCCTAAAAGAGGAATATCACCCAGTAGTGGCACCTTACGCAGGGTTTCACTTAATTCGTCTCGGTAGATGCCACCTATAAGCAGACTTTGTCCGTGACCAACCCTAGCGATAGTGTCAACTATGGTACGGCTTATGGTGGGAATACCATCAACCCCAGTACTATTAGGTTTTTGATTACCATCTTCGATATGAAGGGAAAGACTGATTTCTGGTTGATCCCCTAGCTGCACGACCCTAGGCGTCATTCTCAGCATGGTGCCATAGGTGATGGCTTTAAGATCCGCAGAACGCTCACTACTGACTTTGACATAGTAGGTTTCGTTATGATCGATAACAGCTTGAGTATTTTCTTGGGTCAATAAGGTCGGCCTAGACACAACCTGGGCACTACCTTCCGACTCAAGTAATGTCACCTTAGCTTTTAAATAATCCAGCCCTTTTTGATCAACTAAGCTTGATACCCCGGTTGTGGCAGCTGTGGCTGTTGCAGGGCGAGCCAATGAACTGTCAAGGGTTGTCACAACATCTATGCTTTTATCTTCACCTAGATTAAAACCCAGCTGCCAATCAACACCTAATTGACTGACATCGTCGGCGTTAATATCCACTATGGATAGCCCCACCTCAATTCGAGCACTCGGCTTATCTAACGCTTTGATCAGTCTGCGATACATTGGCATACGCTCTGGGGTATCACGGACAATAATGGCATTCAATGACACATCGGCTTCGACAACGACACGCGCCGCCACTGGAGCAACACTGGCTCCTTGCCCATCTTTGGATTCAGCTTCTGTAGACGCGGGTTCAAGGATGAGGTTGGCACCGGATAAAACTCGAGATAATACCGAAGCCAAACCAGGGGCAGATACCTTTTCGCCACGATATTGGATCTCTCTGTCTTGAGCCACTGCATATTTTAGTGGGAAAATTTCAACCGCAAGACCACCGGTTCGCTCTGATTTTAACGCAGCCTGTTGCTCTAACGCAGAAAGGGTCTGATCGATAAGATTAATATAACGGGGTGGTCCAGAGACAAACACAAAACCACTATCGCCTTCACGCCAGTTAAAACGCTCATCCCAAATACCAGCTAACTTAAGCGCTTTTCTTAATTCAGATGCGGCTATCGTTTCCAGCCTAAATAAGCGAGACTCCATCTCTGAGGATTTGGTCACATATAAGATGGTACCATCATAATACCAAACCAAATTATACAGAGCGGCTAACTGCTCTAAGAATGCTTGAGGACGCTGACTTTCAAAACGACCACTGATTTGGTCATTGACTTTATCGCTCACATTGACCGCTGCATCATAGTTGGCACCAAAATTAATCAGCACATCCCTAAGACTTTCGCTATCGGCAACATAGGTATAGGGCGATGCCAGCCAGTCTAGCTGTCTCGCTTGCAAGCCTATGCTAAAAGCAATGAGTGCTACTGCTACCAGCAGTCTGTTTATGGTCGCCATATTGCCTGTTTCCACTGTGGTTGAATAGCCACCTCCTGCAATTGAGGGCTGACATGCTCTAAAATACCTATTTGAGCCATTAGTGCTTGCTCTAGGCTAAAGACAGTTGCTTCGCTCGCTTCCATACGCGCTTCTAGCATCAATTCTCCTAAAGGATTTATCACTAGCGCTTGTGAATAGCGTCTGGCCCAACTTACGACTTGACCAGCTAATCTCACCAATAGATCGCCATCGCTCGTTGAAGATTGATTAACATTCCAATTCAAGGGGCTAGCAATCAGGTAATCTTGGCCATGACGACTCAAATACAGGCTAAAGCCATCGATTCTAATCAGATAGCGCCCCTGTTTATCGGCAATAAAAGGCCCTTGGCCTAATTGCTCGGCCAATTGATTAACTAGCTGTTCCATAAATTTTCCAGGTTAGGTTTGTTCTGGTTCCCAGATAAATTTGTCGCTATTTAGACAAAGTTGCCTAATTTGCAGCCACTGGGATATCTGACTGGCTTTCGCTGGATCTTGTCTAAACTCCTCCAACAACTGCCAAATACTTTCTAATTCTTTAGGGACAGGTAAAAATGCACTTAACTTTCCCTGCTGTTGCCAAGACAGCTTAGCGTTTTGCCAGTTTGGCCATTTACAGTCCAACTCTTGCTGGCTAAGATTCAGCGCCTTAATTAACTTTTGGTGCTCTTTTGTTAGTCGATCTTGACGTTCATGCATCAACTCCAATTCGGCATTCACATAGTCTTGGTTGTCACACTGAGACTGTTGTCGCCAAAATTCTATTTGTAGCGTCAACTCAACCATCGACTGCTGATGCTTTGCTTCTGCAGAGACTAAAGCCTGATGTGCTTGATGCTGCTGAGACCACCAAATATAAAGAGGTTCAATCACTTGCTCATACATCACAGCTCGGTCAGCTAAATTAAAGCTGTCCCCAAGAAACGCCATCCATGAATCACCGTGAACGGCAATCAAACGGAGAATGTTATGAATCTCACTACGAGATATCGCTTCTTGATTCTGTACTCGCCTTTTCAACCAAGTACTGGCTAACAATTCATCTTGTCGCTTACGCGGTAGAATCCTTTGCAGCAAATCCATGAGCGGCATGCCTAACAAACTCGCGCTGGTATATTCATTTAAAGACTGGGCTGCAGGTCTACGAAAATCTAGAGAAGACGAGGTTACCGAAACGCTCCTTCCAGCAAATGTTGCCTTATTATGCCTACTCTTCATCTATGCCAAGCCTTCGCTCTTTGTTAACGTACCACTATTAAGAGTCTTCATTGTATCTCTCATTTATGCAGAGATTTAATAAAAAACGTCAAAAAATTTTAGTCTATGGCTGGTTATTCTTTAGCTGTTCTTGATTTACTCGGCGTGCAACCAAAACGTCGCCTATAACTTTGGGTAAAATATGACTGACTTGAAAACCCTGTCTCCACAGCAATATCGATAATACTCATATCACTATTGAGAAGCAGTTGATGCGCATAAAGAATACGGCGCTCTCCAATCCAGGCTCGTGGTGACACCCCATAGACATTGCCGAAAAGCTCTTTAAAGGTCGTTAGCCCCATACCGAACTCTTTGGCAAACTCACTGAGTTTCCACTCCTTCAAATAATGCTCTTCCATAAAGGCCAGTAATCTCGATGCTTGACGGCCACCTTGACGACGCAACATCCCCATTAAGGCTGGCCCTTGAGGGCTAAATGATAAGAAAATCAGCAGCTCTTCGACCCGCAGGCGAAAAATAATATCTGGATGGCAGTTACTCTTAAGCACAAGCAAGCTCTTGATGCTTTCCTGCATCAAGCCTTCGCCATCAAAACTGAGTAAGCTTTGTCCCTCATCTTCAATTCGCTCGACTTGACTTAGTAGCTCGCCATATTTTTGAACGAACTCCTGTAAGAAGCTTTGGGTTAAAGGTAGCCATAGCAAACGACACCCTTCAACTGCCGAAACCGCATAGCTACCTCGACGAACAAAAAGTGGTCTAAATACAGGTTGGGTGATAGAGGCAATACTATCTTGAATGAAGAATTCGCCTTGAATAGCAATGAGTACCCCATCCGAGCTGAATTCAGTCACTTCCAGCTCATCTTGGGCCCACTCTAATATCTCAGATTCTATGCAATCGCTAGAAGCTGTTATCTCTAAATCTTTGGCGGTATAACTATTTTGAAGCATTCTGTATATAGGCACCGTTAAAAAATCATTAATAGAAAACTAGAAACGACTTAATTAAACTAACTTTCAAATATTTTATTTTTTAATTACCTTACTTGGCAGATAAGCTCCATCAATTTCGCTCGAAATATACATCAAACGACATTAATCAAACAAATCCATTTTTCAACATGGCATACCAAAAAGAGTTCATATCTATCTTGTACTAATTAGTACAAATTTATATTTACATTTAAAGAAACACTCATGTTTTTTAAAATAAATAAAAAAATCTATACATCACAAAGAGGTAGCTTTTTTAGAGTTAATGCACCAATCCCTTAACAGCACCAAAAATAAAGGAATAACTTATTCCAAAATAGAATAAGTGTTAAACCATAATTTGACTGGCGTCACCTCTTTTTATATAGCACTGTTTAGATTAGATTTTTCTGCTATTAGAAAAGCAAAACTTAGTTATAAGCAGAGCTAAAATGTGAGCCATCACTCTAAACAGTTGATAATAATTATTATTTACAAGCAGCAACTCATTCATTCTCTAACGTTATCGACGCTATACCTAAGCTGAATGACATAAAAACGTTCGAACTTACACCTCACCTTTAAATGTTCAAATAATTAAAATCGTATATTTAAGCGACAAAGAAATGAAAAAAGTGAAAGATAAGTGAAAAATAAGTGAAAGCATATAAATTTATAAGGTAACGGCAATAATTTTAATTATTCAAATATGAAAAAGTCATCATGAATATTCCTAACCAATATAAATATATTACGCAGCCGTTCAGCTAACATTCAGTTTCAACCTAAAAAGACTTTTGAGACTAGTGTTTTTCTTAATTTGGATAGAGTATGGCATGACAAAAATGAACATAGTCAAATTCTCACAAATAAACTCTCATTTATCCGCTAATTTAAACTGTTCAGACCAAGCTATTTCTCAACAGGTGAATATCAACAATTTTAAACGCAATGGGGAAAACACTCTCTAGGAGTCAACTTGACCGCATGTTCATCATGAAGCACTCGAGCATTCAATCTAGCCTGATACTCGGCTTGAACAGCCTGTTGATTGGGCCACTTCATTTTGGCCTGCAAAAAGAGTTGACCTTCACCATAGCTGCTAGGTGAAATTGAAAATGAATAAGCTAGCGGCAAAATTGACACCGAAAACTCTTGCCTTGCAACTTTAAGTGGCTTACCTCTAACGACGGAGAAGATAGTTAACTCAACCTCTGCCGTTTTAAACAAAGGTTTAGGTATGCTGACCCAGCCTTCAACCTGATAAGCCGCTGGTTCAATATCTTGCTTCGGCGTTGTTGAGCAACCTAAAACTGCAAGGGAAAGAATAACAAGTAGTAATCTAGTCATGAGCACACCACAGTGCGAGCATTTAGAGGCTTGACGTTGCCAGAGAGCAGGTTTTGTAACTTAAGCTCCAACTCTGGAGTCAAAGTAAAACGCTTTGATAAAACATTGGTTAACTGGGCTGCATTGCCAGCTCTGATATCGGTGGAAGCAAAAGTCATTCGACGTTCACCAAAAGTTGGAACCTTGGTATCTTGTTTTACCTGAGAGTTCTGGTTAGCAACATTCGCTCCAGAAGCCTTGTTAATATTGATACTCATATTACACCCTCATCGAACCTAAATTAGCGTCGAACTCGGCGTCCTGCTTGGTTGAAGCCAATAAAAGATCTTGCCAAAATTCGCTATGATCTAGTACTTCTGCTAGCGCGTTTTCAAAATGCTCAAGCGTCAAACTCGTTGCGGCTAACTGCCTGTAGAGCTGCACCTTTTCTGTTTCCTCATCGTAGCCAAAGTGCAAATCGAACTGATACCAATGACGATTAAAGCTAATCAGTTGTCTGAAAATGCCTTCTCCAAGCTTGTCAGAATTTGCAACATTGGCTTCTATGATTAACTTGTCTCTTTTTGCAAGATAAACCAGAGTCACCTGCAACTTTTCATCAAAGGTCAGGCTTAGCACTCCATTTTCATCTAACCTCGCAGAAGCCAATCCGCAGCTGGCAGCAAACTCGGCTAAGATGCCATTTATCGTATTTGTCACGTCCATTCTTACTCCCCAAAAGCAAAATGGAGCCAGCACAAGCTGGCTCCTATGAACTAAATCACTGTTGCAGCGGCTTTCCAGGCCTGATTTTGGCTATCGGAAATTCTGCTAAACAAACTGACAATATCTCTTAGGAAATTGATGTCATAGCTAATTAGCTCATCGGCTTTCTGCTTGTTGTTCTGAGCCAAAGTCGAAGTAATTTCTTCTTCTTTACTCGCAGCCTGAGATTGCTGCTGCCCAACTTGCAAACCAGAGTTAAGCATCTGACCAGCAGATTGATTCACCGTATTACCAAGCTGAATATTGGCATTACGTGTATCAAATAAGCGCTGCTGCTTATCCACAATATCCGTCTTGATTTGCGCATTTTGCTTCTCAAGACCAGAAGCCTGTGCATTTAACTTAATGCGATCAGCCTTTGCAGCCTTACCTGCTTTACCCGATAAACTTGCAGCTTGATCTTGCAACTTAGCAATCTGAGTATTGTTTTTAGCAATATCGGCATTGCCTAGCTTTTGGGTCTTAACTGATTTGGCGTTTTTAGCTGCACCAAATGCACCACCCGCCAAACTCGCTACCGCCATCACACCAGAAACAACAGCCATACCTATCATCATCATGGCTTGCTTATTCATCTCTGAAACCTGTTGCTTAATACTGGCAACACTAGCTTGCACAGCGATTTCACGCTGAGTCTGGCCAGCTTCACGACTTTCTTTAGCCGCTTTAAAAAGCAGAATAAGCAGGGCTAAGGTATCGTCAACGGCTGTCGACACTGCGCTACTAACCTGCTTACCCTCTGCTGCAGACGCTGCATAGTTAAATACATCAGTAATCAAAGAGCTAAACTTAGCTAGCTCACTAAACACTGCTTTCATATCTGGCGAGGTAAGATTCGCGATACTCGTTCCATTAGGCACCTTGGGAGCATCTAAAACAGGACGACTGACGCTAACATCGGCTTTGATATTGCCAGCTTCAACATGAGTCGCACGACTCGCACCACTCGTCTCACTCTTTTTCTCATCGACACCGTTAATCGAAGTTGATTGGATAGTGTCATCAATGCTTGTAGGCGTAATCGCTCCCTGAGTAACAGGACTGATAATAGTAGACATAATATTTCTCCTTACGCCGTGGCCGGACGGCTAAGAATCGCTTCTAAGCTATCGTTTTTGGCATATATCATTCGCATGATCATGGCAAAGATCTCTTGAAAATCCTCACTCATCTTGCTGAGCTCTTCTTTGAGCTTATCGATAACCGCTTGGTTCTCGGTCAGGCGCGCGTTAGACTCTGATACTTCAGCTTGAGCACCAATCGCTTTTGCTTGATAACTAGAGTTAACGGCATTAGCTGTTCCGCTTGATACCGACACTATGGTATTAGCGACTTGAGTTGCGAGCTTCGCGCCATTCGCTGCCGCCTTTGGAGCCTCTGTCGCAACCAGCTTACCAATCAACGCTCCAAGTTTGCCGAGCTTATCTGCTGCAGCACCACCAAAGGTGACAACAGCGCTGACAACTGCAAAGGCCGCTTCAATGGCGGTCAAAACAGGTCCTAGCACCTTCATCACATCTTCGCTGATCAATCCATCTTCTGCTGCTTGCTGCACGGCTTGGGTAACCACACCCATGACACCACCCGCGATCATTAGTGCACCTGCGGCTGCGCCGACTCCAGTTGCAACCATGACGGCGCCAATGATGATAGAAGCTATTGCACTTATCCAACCAAAGATTTTGGCGAATAATCCTGATTTTTTGGCCTCTTGTGCTGATTCAGCAGACTCTTTAATCTTCTTCTCGTTTTCTTCGATTTCAGTCTTGTTCTTTTCTCTTGCTTGCTTCACTTCTTCTAGCTGACGCTTGGTATTCGTCTTTTGGATTTCATCCATCGTCTTAGACAGTTCGACCTCAAAGTCAGCAACCGAAGTAGCAACCAATCTGGCAGCAAGCGCTGCGGTTTGTTCAGGTAAATTACCTAAACGATCCGAGTTGCTCTGTACCAGTTGACTTAAACTCTCCAAGCTCTTTAACGCCGATGGACTCAAAGGTGAGCCATTGACGACTGAGCTAGGAGCATCTAATGCAACCTTATGTGTTTTAACGGCAAGATCGGCACTCTTCTCCTTACGGGAAGTCGTGACCACTTCTTGCTCGCTAACACTGGCCTTAACATTTTCCAATTCGACATCGTCGATAGGAGTCAATGTAGGCACACTGGTAACATTGTTAAGTATGATATTACTCATAGACTTAACTCCTTTTTTGTTTTACGGCTTCCAACAGGTTATCGGCACGTTGGGCTAACTCAGCCTGTGCCGGTATCACCGCCGCCAACTCCTTTGCAGAGTAGAAGCCACTCTCTGCTTCGACCAAATTACCCAGTTTTAAATGGCATTCGGCAGAATGGAACGGCGCACGAGGATCTTTGATATCTAAAATGGCGGCATAACTATAGGCCTCAATCGCTTGCTCAAGATCGCCCATCTCTTGGCGACACGCCGCCAACCCCATATAAAAGCGAGTCTGATAGTGATCTAACATGCAAAGCACTTGAAACACCTTATGGGCATCTTCAACCTTTCCTGTCTCATACAGGTTGAAAGCCACTGAATACATCTGCTCTATGGCATCATCAGGCACATCTTTGAGCATTTTGAGCGTGCCGCCATCTTCGAAAAAGCTAAATAGCTCATCGTTTAGATCTAAAGAATCTTGCTGTTCTAATTGAGTTTCTTCATTTACTGACATGTTGTTTCCTTAAATGGCACGCAAGATCTCTTGCAATATGCTGTTGTACTTTTGTACGAATTTATTAAGCGCTTCAATCGCAGAGTTATAGCGATTACTGACATCATTCAACTCAGTGGTTTTTAAGTTCACCTCATCGCTATAACTTTTTGACTTATTTGAAATGGTGGTGGCTAATTCTGAGGTGCGCTTACGCCACTCGTCTTTACCGTCATTAGCCTCTGAAATTACCTTAGGTATGGTTATCCCCTCTGCATTACCAAAGCTTTTAAGGGTAATGTAGTGAGTCTCCCCAATACCTGGAAAATTGAAAACGCTGATACCGAATTTGTCATTCAGCACTTTATAATCTGGGGAGTTAATGAAGGCATCTTGAGTAGCAAACCCAAGATCTTTATAGGTAATCGAGTCTGATTCTTTAGTCGCTAAACCATTAGCTAAGTGTTCATTAAGCAGTGATTGCACAGCACTATACGCTTTAACTATGGCAGTTTGTCCTTCCAGCTCCTTTTTGACCTGATCTCGTTTGTCCGAGGTCGACAAGGCGCGGTTTTTATAGGCAAAAATCACCCGCTCATCTAAACGTTCTGAAAACACAGTGCCAACGGCTAAGGCTTTAATATCGTTGCCGTTAAAAGATGCTGAAGTAAATTTTGCCATGCGGCCCATTAAGGTCGCTGCTACACCACCGATATCGATATGATCTCGGCTCGCCTCTGCCACCAAACGCCCAGCAAAGGTTTCGATCTCTTTTTTGAAATTGGTTAACTCTACCGCCGAGTAACGCGTTCCAGCCTTAGCATCCTTATATAGGTTGCCAGACTCCTGCATCAAGACATAAAGATCGTTACCTAGCTGATCGGCGATTTTGGTCGATAAGGACACTGGACTAAAGGATAAATCGGCTAGCTTTTGGTATTTCGCTCTAACCTGAGCACCGGTTGTACTTGGCGCAGTAAACAATGTCGAAGAGATATACTCTTGCATTCCAGAAACAAAACCAGCGAGGCTTGTCACATCAGCTCGCGCTGCCAGATTTCGAGCTTGGTTATCAAAGGCTGCAGTACTGATGCCTATCTGAACCGCATCGTCACGTAAGGATGTTAGTGCCGCTTCTAATGTATTAAGACCATTATCCGCACTGACTCCGATATTCGGGGCGACAGCTACGGCAAGATTAGTTACTGCATTGGGTACAGTTTCAACGTCAGTGGTAGCAGGGTTATCATAAACAAGGGGCGAGAACAGCTGCGGAAAACTAATCGGGGCTGTCAATGAGCTTTCAAACAAGGTCGTCAACTTGGCCTTAAAATCGATAGCAAATTGAGCATCATCGACACCAAAATCGGCCTTATATCTAGGTGCTAGCGTGGCAATTTCACCTGCAATAGCCGATTTTAGCTCATCGCGGGATAAGCCATGGGGATTATCAAAACTTGCCGCCCAGTCGTTGAACAGCTGATTTTCAAGCCACTGAGTTAAGTCACGGTAAGAGTCTGTTGCTGCATTATAATCAGGCGCAAAGGCACCTCTTTGAGTCTCTATTCCTTGACGGTCAATACTGGCAAATGATGGCATATTCTTCTCTTCAATTTTCTTAACTACAAACGGCTTAAATCATCATGCCGCGCATCATGGTAGGTCTTCGCTTTCGAGTACCACCTTGCATCTGCTGTACACTGTTTTGCTGCTGGGTCTTAATTAGCCCAAGCAATTCTTGTTCAGCTTGCTTAGACACTTCTGCCGATGGACTATTTTCAAAAATGGCTTCACCCACATTCTGGCTAATGCCCATCTCATCAAATAATTCATCAAGCAAGCTACTTCGGTGAGACGCATCGCGGATCGCCGCTTCCGCCTCTTCAATCAACTCTTGGGTATTCATTCCACCTTCCCCATGATAAAACTCCTAAGCAAATAGGATTGTCAGTCTTGGCCGCAATTTTGTTATTTCCGATAGGCTTTTAATGGACGATAGTTAGCTAGTAGCAAACAATACCAACCAGTTTCAGGCTCTAAACTGGCGCCACACCACTTTTCATAAAAGCGCCCTAGCCGCTCACTGGATAAGCGGCTATCCCTGAACACATCCACATCTCCCCTTAAACGCCACTGAGGAGAGAACACTTTGAGCGCAGTCTCGGCAGTAACAAACAACACAGCTAACGGATTGTTAAGTCCAGTAGAAGCCTTGGAGCGCTTGAGTTTTACAAAAACGATTTGTTTATCATCGGCTTCGACTCGAAACACCAACTGAGCCCCTTCATGTTCAAAGCTATAGCCCAAAAGAATGTGAGTCTGTTGCCAATAGTAGGGAGAGACCTGATATCCCTGTGCATTAAGTTCATCAATAAAGAGTTGAGTGTGGTCATCGAGATCTTTCAGGCTCATAACAAGACTCGACCTAGTGGCTGAATATTGATCTGCTGGGTCAACTCTTGATAAGAGAGTACAGGTAAGCCGTAGTAGTCACCTTCAATCAACTTACGAACGTAACGACGAATATCCATAGACACCACCAGCACAGGTTTATTTTGCATCTGACTGAGGTCACCAACGGTTTGTTTAACTTGCTCTAAAAACTCTTGGGTCACGGCAGGATCGAGCGCCAAATAACTTCCCGCACTGGTTTGACGAATACCGGTACGGATCTGCTCTTCCACCTGTTGATCTAATAAGTAAGCTGGCAGTACATTGTTGCCATTTGAGTATTTGTAACAGATATAACGCTTTAGACTACTGCGGATATATTCGGTCAGCTGGACCACATCTTTCTCTTTTTGCCCCCACTCCACCATGGCTTCTAAAATCGAGCGCATATTACGAATCGAGATATCCTCACCCACTAACCTTTGCAAAATTTCTGTCATCCGCTGCAGCGGAATGATGCGCTGAGCCTCTTTGACCAATTCACCATAGCTTTGCTCCATCTGTTCAAGCAGATAGCGGGTCTCTTGAATGCCAATAAAGTCTTCCGCGTACTCTTTTAGTACATGGGATAGATGCCAAGTCAGTACCTGATCCATAGATAAATAGGCTGAATTGGACTTATCTAGCTTTTCTTGCTCACTATCTTTCACCCAGAGACAAGGCTCACCGGGCAGCACTGGCTCGCCCTCTTCAAAGCTGACACCAATTAATTCCAGCTGACTCGGCTGTTCGCGCACTAACAACTGCCCAGGTCTTAGTGAGCCTCGTGCAACAGGAACCTCTTGCAGTTGGATCAGGTACTCACCCTGTTTCAGCGATTCATTAAAGCGCAGATGAATGCCGGGAAATGGCACACCAAGGTCGAGATACAGCGCTCTTCTGACTTTCACCAGTTCATCATTAAGCGCAATTGCTTCGAGCTGCTCCTGTAGCTCAGCGTCGACATCGATAAGCAGCGGCACCGTCATGGCAAAAGCTTCTTTTTCTGAAAGCTTGCCACTGGGCTTTTTCTTACCCGCAGCTGACTTAGTTTTAGCGGCAGGGGCGCCAGCACCTTTGGCGAGTATGGTGCTGATATCATCCTCTTGCCCCGCAGCATGTTGACGCTGCTTATAAATCAAGAAATAACCGCCACCAGAGACAATAGCCGCAAGTACGAAGAAGGTAATCGTAGGAAAGCCCGGGATCAGGCCAAAGAGCACCAATAGCACACCACCAATCAGCACGGCTTTTGGCTGAGCGACCACTTGCTCACCGATATCGGCACCTAAGTCTGAAGACTCTTCCGAAGAAACACGCGTCACTATGATACCTGCGGTAATCGCAATCAGTAGCGCAGGGACCTGAGCGACCATGCCATCGCCCACAGTAAGAATGGTATAGAGCTGCAGCGCATCGGCAGCGCTCAAGCCTTTTTGGGTCACACCGATAGTGACACCACCAAGAACGTTAACAAAGATGATCACTAAACCTGCAATGGCATCACCTTTTACGAACTTCATGGCACCATCCATGGAGCCAAACATCTGACTTTCTTTCTCGATAACCGAGCGCCTATCACGGGCTTCGTTGACATCGATAACACCGGCACGCATATCACCATCGATACTCATCTGCTTACCAGGCATAGCATCGAGAGAGAAGCGGGCACTCACTTCCGCCACACGCTCCGAACCCTTAGTGATAACCAGAAACTGCACCACAGTGATGATCAAGAAGATCACGATACCAACCACTAGGTTGCCACCCACAACGAAGTTACCAAAGGTATAAACAATCTGACCCGCATCGGCTTCTAGCAGAATCATCCTGGTAGTACTGACAGACAATGCCAACCTAAACAGGGTTGTAATCAAGAGCACTGCAGGAAAAACCGAGAACTGCAGCGGCGAGTTGATATAGACCCCCATCATTAGCAGTACCACGGAAATGGTCATATTGATGGCAATCAGAATATCCAGCAACGCAGGCGGTAATGGCAGTACCATCATAAAAAGTACTGACAATAGAAGAATTGCCAGCATAATATCTTTGCGTTGTCCGATTCGAGTTAGAACATTAATTAGCCCCGTCATGGGAGTCCTCCAGGGTTAAATAATGATGATAGGCAGCCTGTGCTTCACTGAGCTCACCTTCAAGTTGTAATGCTTTAGATAAACAGAGCCAAAGCTGAGGTTCACTATGACCTTGCGCGATAAGCGCTTTACAGCGAGTCAGTGCCGCCTCGCCTTGTTTTAATTGAATTAACGCCACAAGTTCGCCACGTTGGCCGTCAACATGATCAGGCACAACAGTAAGCAGAGCGGCAAACAAAATACGTGCTTTTTCAGGCTGGTTATATTGGAGTTGTAACCAACCTTGTAGTAACAACATCTCTTGCTGATGCAAGGTTAATTTCATCCAGTTACACCCTATGTAATAGATTCAGTGCCATCTGCAGCATGGCTTCATTTTCTTGAGTTTCCCGCAACAGCGCCGCAGCCTTATGCACGTCTGCTTGCTTATCCATAGACTCAAGCTGTACTCGCACTTCGGTCATGACTCGACGAAAATCACTCGGGCGACGCAGGCCATGAAAGCTTGAGGCGGGCTTAGCAAAATCAACCAGAGTTTGCTCTGCGGTATTGGCTGGATATAAACGCTCAAAGTGGGCTTCAATGCTTTGACCATCGGGTGGCAGTGCATAACGCCCCGGTAAGCCAACATCCAACTCGGTTTCTGTAATGGCACTCAGGCCCTCAATACCTATGTGGGGAGCGGTAATTCGGGTCATAGCTGACAGGCCTCAGCGCGCACATTCGTTAAGGTATTCAACGCCTGGTGCAGACTAGGTACTGTGACTCTTCTCTCGGGTAGTGTGACAAAAAGGAGTAATCGATCATTTAACCAGCCGCAGCGCACTGGCATAGCGGGCGCGACTTCGGCGCAACAACGCTGCATGGCCGTAACCAATACTTGCTGACTCTGATGCCATGGCACATCGATAGCTAACCACAAGGTCAGCTTCTCACTATGGCGCTCCAACTGCAGACATTCCCCTGAGGGTAAATCCAACTGAATCAGCTCTGAAGGAGCCCCGGGAATACTACAACCTAAATCCTGACAAAATTGTGCTACCGCTTGCTCAATCCAGTTCATTCTTATCTCTTACACTCATAGTTAATCTGCTGGATAAATGGCATTACTCATCATCCTGCATCAATTCATCCTCTTCACGCTCTATCTCTGCATCGAGGGCGTTTTGACAAGCCAGAAGCAAATTGTCTCTTTGTTCCTCATCCGCAAACACTTCAGGAGGCGTTAATCGTATTAGACGTTTTATCTCTCTAAAGAAGTGAATGCGTTCAGCAACTCCTTCTAACTTGAGGGTGTCTGCTATTGCTTGTACATCATGTAGGCTGGCCCAACGCTTTTCGATTAGCGCAATCAGGTCTCCCATCAAATCAGAAGGCCCGTATGCCATGGCCTCTCTCTCCTGTTACTACGGTTTGCCAAAGCTCTGTCACCTGAGCTTGCAGACTATTTAGCAAACGCAGCTTATGCATATCTGCCATCACCAACTTGAGCTTAGTTGGGTCAACTCGACTACCTTGGCTCTCTAGATCAGCACTAAGTGCCTTCATCATAAAACCTGTCACGCCTTGCAACTCGCTACTGCCAAAGCGTTGCTGAATATCCTTAAATGCCGCCGATAACCCTGAGTAGTCGAGTACGGCATCGCGATAGATATCTCTTAAGCCTTGCAGATCACCCACACCTTGCTGCTCAGCTTCACTCGCTATCGGCGACACTGTGATGCCTATCTCAAGAGCCTGCCCATGCTCCTCGGCCATATCCAGCAAAGCTTGCTCAATCAGGGTGACAAGTGCAGGGCTATCACCTCTTTGTTGCAACTGCTCCCTAGCAAAGGAAAGCGCCATAAACTGATGACTAATTTCACCGGAAAAGCCTTTCAAATAGGCCTGTAACTGCGCCATATTGGCGATATTGCCTTGCCCAAGATTACTGACCAGATCCTGTAGCTTCTGCTGCTTTTCCAGATCTGGCACTTTGTCCAGATACTCTTTGACCAAGGCTTCAACTTCATTAACACGGGCCTGACCATCACTCACTTTGCGTTTAGCCAATGATTTTTCCGCCCGCTCAGAGAAGACAAAGGTTAATTCTTCCGCTGCATTAGCGATTGACTGCGCCGTTGAAACCAACACAGGAGCAGTTGCCGTACTATTGGTCGGCACGTTGACTGCTGCACCCTGCTGGTTTGTGATAGCACGATCAAGGGATATGGTTTGGTTTTGAATTGGACTGAGTCCCATGGCCTGCCCCTATGAAAATTCTTGATGCTGGCATTATAGGAAGCTTGGAAAAATGAAATTGCTAAAATCAGTCGCCTTTTTTTAGGCTACAAACAACGAATTTCTAAAAACTCTCGGCCTTAACTGCAAACCCTCATTGCTTAGCTCACAGATAATAGCCATCACTGAAAGAAGGCTAGGTGAGTATGCAGCTTAAGT
The DNA here is from genome assembly GCA_947503555.1 of uncultured Shewanella sp. Lineage (GTDB taxonomy): Bacteria > Pseudomonadota > Gammaproteobacteria > Enterobacterales > Shewanellaceae > Shewanella. The sequence continues at coordinate 113,151 of CANNEE010000011.1, read as the reverse complement.
TAGACCATATCCCGGGGCAGATGCGCCAAGCGGTAGACAAATGCCGTTTTATCCAAATTCGAGGTCGCGTGACCCAAGTAACAGGGACATTGCTAAAAGCAGTGGTACCCGGTGTACGTATTGGTGAGCTTTGTCATCTACGCAACCCTGATAGCACCTTGTCATTAAAAGCTGAAGTAATAGGGTTTCAGCAACATCAAGCCCTATTAACCCCTCTCGGTGAGATGTTTGGGATCTCCTCCAACACAGAAGTGAGCCCCACAGGTGCAATGCATCAAGTTGGCGTCGGCGATCACCTTTTAGGCCAAGTATTAGACGGCCTAGGCCAGCCCTTTGATGGCAGTAATGCCAAAGAGCCAAGCCAATGGTATCCCGTCTATCAAGACGCGCCACCACCTATGAGCCGTAAGCTTATCAGTGAACCCATCTCCCTCGGGGTCAGAGCAATAGACGGACTCCTAACCTGTGGTGAAGGCCAACGTATGGGCATTTTTGCCGCCGCGGGTGGGGGTAAAAGTACGCTGCTCGCAAAACTCATTCGTAGTGCCGAAGTCGATGTCACTGTACTGGCCCTGATTGGTGAAAGGGGACGTGAAGTACGAGAGTTTATCGAGGACGATTTAGGTGAAGAAGGCCTCAAACGCTCAGTGTTAGTCGTGGCGACCTCCGACAGGCCCGCGATGGAAAGAGCAAAAGCGGGATTTGTCGCCACTTCGATTGCCGAGTACTTTCGCGATCAAGGCAAAAAGGTGTTGCTACTCATGGATTCTGTCACCCGTTTCGCCAGAGCCCAGCGTGAAATTGGTTTAGCAGCAGGAGAACCGCCAACCCGTCGTGGTTATCCACCATCGGTTTTTGCTGCACTTCCCAGGCTGATGGAGCGTGCTGGTCAGTCGGATAAGGGCTCGATTACTGCACTATATACAGTATTAGTCGAAGGTGACGATATGACAGAGCCTGTAGCCGATGAAACCCGTTCAATTCTCGATGGGCACATTATTCTGTCGCGCAAACTCGCCGCAGCCAACCACTATCCAGCCATTGATGTCCTGCGCTCAGCGAGCCGAGTGATGAACAATATTATCGAGCAAGACCATGCTCAAGTTGCAGGACAGATCCGTCAATGGATGGCCAGTTACGAAGAAGTGGAACTGCTACTGAAAATTGGCGAATACCAGCAAGGTCAAGATGCCGTAGCAGATCAAGCGATCGCAAGACATGAAGCAATTACTAACTGGCTGCGTCAGGGTACCCATGAACCTAGCGAGCTCATCGGCGCCATTGAAGCTCTTAAAGGAATTGCGCAATGACCATAGCCGTGCTGCTCAAAATAAAGACCCTAAAAGCAGATAAAGCTGAGCAAGCTATGCAGCAACAAGGGCGCAAATTAAAAGCCGCTCGAGCCCAACAGGCGCAAGCCGAAACCGAGTTAAGTGAGTATCACGACTGGCGGCTTAAAGAAGAAACAAGGCTGTTCGAATCATGCCAAGCTGAGCCCATCAACAGCAAGGGACTCGAGCGTTGGCAGGAAAAAGTCGCGCTGCTTAGAGAAAAAGAAGCTGATTTGGATAAAGCCATTGCCGAAGCCAAACAGCTCGTAGTCAAAGAACAAGCAAAACTACAGGAGCGTAAATTAGCGCTTCATCAAGCTCAGCAACAGGTCAATAAATTTGCAGAGCTTAGGGAGCAAGAGTTGCTCCAAGCCAAAGCCGAGCAAGAGTATAAAGAAGAGCAGGAACAAGAAGAGTTTAGAGTCAAGGAAATCAGCGCATGATCATTAACGATAAGCTAGTTAAAGCCAACCCACAGCCATCTGCAGACACGCTCGCACCTGCCGATTCTCGATTGCAATCAGCCTTTGAGCAGCAGATGGAGCAAGCAAGCTATCGAGAACAAAGAGTCAATGATGTAACGAGACAGCAAACAGAGCCAAAAAGCCTAGACAATAGGAGCTCCCACACTGCGGCCTTTAGCCCAGAACAGAAAAAACAGCAGGATGCTAACTCTGCCCAGCCAGCTCGCGGCTTGCCTGATGCGCAAAATAAATTCGCCGAAAATAAGCATTCTCAACCACAAGATAACGCAGCTAAGGTCAAGAGTGACTCCACTTCAACACAGGATAAACAAGGTGCAGCTCAATCTTCAACTGAAGATTCCAGCGCAAAAGTAATAGATACCGCTGGCAAAGCCTTAGGTCAGACGGACGAAACTAAGGCCTCTATACCTAAACAAGAAAGAACTGAAGCGACAGAGCAAACTCATCATAGTAAAGTCACCCAACCAGACTCTGCGACCAAGCTCGAGCAGCACACTCACACCAAGGCTGAGCCAGTTCAAAGAGCAATACTGACGAACCAGCAAACCAACTTAGATGCTGAAGCTCTGCAAAAACTTACATCAACTGCTGAGCTACAAACTCTCTCCAAAGCAGAGCCAGATCAAAGAGCAATACAGACGAACCTGCAAACCAACTTAGATGCTGAAGTTCTGCAAAAACCTACATCAACTGCTGAGCTACAAACTCTCACCAAGGCAGAGCCAGATCAAAGAGCAATACCGACAAACCAACAAACCAACTTTGACGCTAAAGTTCTGCAAAAGTCAGCATCAACTGCTGAGCTACAAACTCTCACCCAGGCTGAGCCAGCTCAAAAAGCTGACGCAGCAACAAAGCTAGCAGAGGTAACCAAGCAGATAGAAAATCCTAAACTGCACACTGAAATGAAAGGTGAAAGCGTTCACTTATCTAAGACTCAAACTACTGAGTCTGCTGACATCACAACTGAGCTTGACTCTCAGACCGATAGTAAGCCAAGTGTTATCCAAGCAGCTAATAGCGATAATGTCGCGGCCATGACATCAGCACTAGAACAAGGTCACTCATCGACGACACAGCAAACTACATTTGCAAGCCAGCAAGTTGCTGCTAGCTCACAAACAGCTCAAGGACTCAAAGATCTGCAAAATCAGCTCAATGGCGCAGCAGTCGAAGGGCCCGCTCATTCACTAACAACCGATACGCCTTTGGCCGGCGCGTTATCAGCTGAAAATAAAACATTCAATATCAACAAGGATGCATCAACTAGCAAGGATCTTCTCCTTGGAAAAAAGCAGCAAGCACAATCATCTTTATCGGCCAATGAATTAAAACAATTGACCGAAAAACTCACCAAGGCAACTCAAGCCGATGAGCCTCTAGCCCAGTTAAAAACAAATAACTTGGCCACACCGCTGGGCACACCACAAGCGAATCACATTAACCTTGGGGATCGTATCTTAGAGCAGATAGACAGAAGAGGAATGGACTCAGAGCAGATACAAACCCTGCTCAATAAAATGGTGACTGGCGTAGAGAGCCTTAAACAGCAAGGGCTGAGCCAAAGCAAGATACAGCTGCAACTACCCCAACTAGGACAAATGGAGATTGTTCTGCATAAGACAGATAACACATTGCAGGTGATTATCTTATCTCAGCCTGGAGCTCAACAACTCATGCAAGCAGCTAGAGCAGAGTTATTTGAACGACTACAGCAGCAGCTTCCCGAACAGGAGTTAGAGCTTAGTTTTACCGATGGCCAGAGTGACAGCGAGCAGGGATCAAGAAATCAGAGATCTATCTATGAGGAGTTAGAGGAAATCAGATGACCTCCTTTCCATTTCCCGAGGTTGACCTAGCACTAGTTCAACTACAAAAACAACTTAGCAAACTGCAAACTGAAATAAATTATCAGGGTGTTGTCATGCGCTTTGTCGCTGACTACACACCAGCTGCACTCGATGCTCACCTAGAGGTGATAGCGCAAGGAAAACTACTCAGTCTAGCTTGCCACTCCAGCGCCTTAGCATCGATATTAAGCCAAAGCCTAAATGGAGCTAGCTTTAACCATCTCCCCCAAGAACTTCAGCTAGCCCTACTTGAGCGTGCAGTGCCAGAGGCTGACAAACTCACTTGGCAAGGAATCCAGCTTGCAGAAACAGTCGCTCAACAACCTCAGCAACTGTGCTTGGCCATTGTCATCAGCTTACCTCAAGGAGAGATAAGCTTATATCTCGAAGACTATCACCAGCTACTCACCTTATTACCTAAACGGGCATTGCTTTCGCGACATCCAGTACCTGTACCCCTTTCATTTCGCTGGGCAGGTCAGCCACTGAGTCTAGCTGAAATTCGCAGCTTAAGTTCAGGTGATATTTTGCTACTGCCCACTCAGTTTAACCACCAGCAAGTCATGGCTTATATCCATGATAAACCCTTTGCCACTTTCTACATCCATGACCACCAGTTGGAGTTAATCACTATGGAAAATGCAGCCCAAAGCGAATCAGAACTACTCAATGATCTTGAGACTCTTCCCATTGATGTGAGCTTTGAAGTCGGTCAACAGACCTTAGATTTACACACGCTGTCCACCCTCACCCAAGGCACCATACTTGAGCTGGGTTCGGCGCTAAACGCCGAAGTCAGAGTTCTTGCTAACCAAAAATGTATTGCTACGGGAGAGCTAGTTAATATTCAAGATAGGCTGGGAGTTAGAGTACGCCAGCTCAATACAGAGGTTGAGGCCTAATGCAGTTACCTGATGAACTAAGCCTAATATTTACCTTAGCCCTACTGTCGCTGATCCCATTCATCGCAGTGATGGCTACCTCTTTCATAAAACTGGCAGTGGTGTTTTCATTGCTACGCAATGCATTAGGTGTTCAGCAGATACCACCCAATATGGCCATGTATGGTTTAGCTATCATACTGACCCTGTACGTTATGGCACCAGTAGGCTTTGCAACCCAAGACTATATCAAGACCCATGATGTTAGCCTCTCTAAAGCTGAGTCAGTCGAAGCCTTTCTCGATGAAGGTATTGCACCCTATCGCGACTTTTTAAAACGCCATATTCAGCCCAAAGAGCATGCATTCTTTATCGATAGCACTCGCAAAGTTTGGCCTGCTAAGTATGCCGATAGATTAGAAAGTGACAGCCTCTTGATTCTACTGCCTGCTTTTACAGTCAGTGAGCTCACTCGCGCCTTTGAAATCGGCTTTCTTATTTATCTGCCCTTTATTGCCATAGACTTGATCATCTCTAATATTCTTTTAGCCATGGGGATGATGATGGTATCACCTATGACCATCTCGCTCCCCTTTAAGCTGCTGCTGTTTGTGCTATTAGATGGCTGGGCCAGACTCACCCATGGCCTGGTTATTAGTTATAGTGGAGGCTAGTGATGGATCAATCTGAAATACTTCACTTCACATCCCAAGCCTTATATTTAGTTCTCGTGCTGTCATTGCCTCCCGTAGTGGTCGCAGCGGCGGTAGGAACCTTAGTTTCCTTGGTACAAGCTTTAACCCAGATCCAAGAGCAGACGCTAGGTTTTGTGGCTAAGTTAATTGCAGTAATAGTTACCATTTTTGCCACTGTGGGCTGGTTGGGCCATGAGCTCTATGCTTTTGCCGAATTAGCACTCCTTAAGATCCCTGAGATCCTATGACGGTAGAAGATCTACAACAGCTGATGCTGGTTTACACCATGCTATTGCCGCGCTTTATGGCTTGCTTTGTCATCATGCCGATTTTAGGTAAGCAGATGCTAGGTGGCGGCTTGATACGCAATGGCGTTGTATGTTCCTTGGCACTGTTCGCCTACCCGAGTGTTGCCGATAGCTTACCTCCCAACTTGGCGGCTATGGACATCATGTTATTAATTGTCAAAGAGGTGGTGCTAGGCCTAGTCATCGGCTTTATCGCGACCATTCCATTTTGGGCAGTCGAGTCATGCGGCTTTATCATTGATAACCAAAGAGGTGCTGCGATGGCTTCGGTACTCAACCCCACGTTAGGTAGCCAAACCAGCCCTACAGGCTTATTGTTAACCCAAACCCTAATTACGCTATTCTTTGTGGGTGGTGCCTTTCTCTCTTTACTTGCAGCTTTATATCAAAGTTATATCACTTGGCCGGTACTGAGCTTATTTCCACTCGCTATCGAAAACTGGGTCGACTTTTTCTACTCCCAATTTGCTCGTATGTTAGAGCTAGGATTACTGCTCGCGGCGCCGCTATTGATTGCCATGTTTGTTGCCGAATTTGGCTTGGCGCTTATCAGTCGTTTTGCGCCTTCACTTAATGTATTTATTCTTGCCATGCCAATCAAAAGTGCCATCGCGAGTTTTTTACTTGTCGTCTACATAGGCATTTTAATGGAGCACTCGTACAGTGCCATGCTGTATAACCTCAACCCCATTCAAGCTCTTAAACCTATAGTGGCAGTACAATGAGCGGAGAAAAGACGGAACAACCCACGGCGAAGAAAATCCGTGATGCTCGCCAGAAAGGGCAAGTCGCTAAGAGTAAAGAGATTGTCTCAACGGCTCTAATTCTCTCTCTGGTAGCATTAATCGCTGGCATGTCAGACTACTTTCTTGAACACTTAGGTAAGCTGATCTTGATTCCGTCGAGCCAGATCAACCTGCCCTTTAAAGAAGCACTCAACTTTGTGGTTGAAAACCTTTTTTATGAATTGATTTATCTCATCACCCCATTTCTCGTGGTCACCACCATAGTGACCATAGTGGCTCATATCGCGCAATATGGTTTTTTGCTCAGCGCAGAGTCCATTAAGCCTGATATTAAGAAGATTAACCCCGTCGAAGGAGCGAAAAAAATCTTCTCCATAAAAAGCTTAATTGAATTTCTTAAGTCCATTATCAAGGTCTCTTTACTATCGCTTCTGGTTTGGATCACCCTTGAAGGCAATATGTCAGCGCTACTGAATATTCCTGACTGTGGAATAGCCTGCGCCCTACCCCTAACTGGCACCTTGCTAAAACAGCTGCTTCTTGTCTGCGCCGTTGGCTTTATCGTGATTTCAGTAGGGGATTATGCCTTTGAAAAATACCAGCACACTAAACAGTTAAAAATGAGCAAGGATGAAGTAAAACGAGAGTTTAAGGAGATGGAAGGCAGCCCAGAAATCAAGAGTAAGCGGAAACAATTTCACCAAGAGCTACAGTCGAGCAATATGCGCGATGACGTTAAACGCTCCTCTGTAATTGTCGCTAACCCGACCCATATTGCTGTGGGTATACGATATCAAAAGGGTGAAACCCCGTTACCTATAGTGACCCTCAAATATACCGATGCTCAGGCATTAGAGATCCGCCGTATCGCAGACGAAGAAGGCGTTCCTATATTGCAGCGTATTCCGCTTGCTCGCGCCCTGTATCGCGACGGCTATGTGGATCAATATATTCCAGGCGACCTGATCCAAGCCACAGCCGAAGTACTGCGCTGGTTAGAGACTCTAGATTCACAACAGTAATGCTAAAAGTCGCACTCTGCGCTGCAATGTAAGGTTAGCCATAAACGGTTACAAATATGGCTTCACTTAGAGCTATGAAATACTCTAGAAAATAAAAAGCCGTAAACTGTCACTTTCATTGGACGCTGTTTACGGCAATTCATTTTATTATTTGGCGACCTAAGTCAATTCAAAAGCCAATTTAAAATGCGAGCAAATTAAACCCTAAAGCTCGTCGGGTTAAATTCACTCTGCGCTTTGGTCTCTGAACTCGCTTCTGCAGCCAGCTCAGTACTTGCTGATTCAGTATTAGTTAGACGCTCACAAGCTTGGCTAAGCAATTCTAGTTGTCGATACAAGCTTTGCCCATCGGCGTTTAGCAATGATTGTCTATTCCAAAGAATCACATTGCCTGTGGTTTCATCAATCGCTACCACAGGCTTTTGCAGCTCTTGGCTAAACATATTGTTACTTAATAAATCAGATAGATTAAATCCTTCTGCCACACCTAAGCTAGAGAAGGTCAATAGGTTATCGGCGGGATGCTCAGTTAAATGGCAAACCATATCACCCACTTGCAGAGAAATAACCTCTTCAACCTCATTAGGCAGATCCAACCCTAATGCTTTATATAACTCGTTAATCGCTAATGTGAATTGTTGACTCATTGCTTATATCCAGTGGTAAATATTAATGCTAGTACACCAGATTGATGCGTTTCGAACTATCAATTACAGGGGAGAATTTTTAGAGTTTGGCTGTATAACCAAAGAAATATAAAAGCCAATGCTAGGCATCAGCTTTAATATCAACATATCATTAACGGTAGGCGCTAATCGATTAAGGGGCGTCCTTGGTGTGCAGCAATATCAATTAACACATTCATCTGTGTTTCTTTTTGAACCATGATGCCGTTACGGCTTTGACGCATGTCAGTTACTATCGACTCTAGGCTCTGAGTATTTGCAGGATCTTTCATTGCCATGGCTGCAAGCACCTGACCAGTACGACCAACACCTGCACGACAATGTACTACGGGCAACAACTTGTTCGGGTCACCAACGGCGCGGCTTCCTGCGTTTTGATATTGTGCAACCTTAGCATCCGACAACTCTTTAATTTTATCAGCTATCTTATCGGTTGCCGCAGCACCAGCGGCTGTCATATCAGCCCAATTGGTTACATGAATAACCGGTACTGAGACCGCTTTTGGCCCAGCCCCTTTAATATCCAATTTATAAACTTTTACTTCAACACCATCAAAATTAATCGACTCTGTTAACGTCGATGTCGTTTTAATCGCTCCAAAGCTGCCTGACTTAGCAAAATACTCAGGTAAGTGTTTACTAGCCTTGGGATCTGCATTGGCTTTGTTCATCTCAGATTGCTCAGTCAATACCGTCAATGACGGCGTTCTGTTATCGACTAACATTCTTAATTGATTTTCAACTTGATGCTCTAGGGGATACTGGGTAGCAATAGCGACATTCTTTCCACCAATGTTAACGCGGTTAGCATTCAGATCATAACCAACATTCGTCTCCTTTAATGATTGAATATCGATAAAGCGATTCAATGCCTGAGAGCCTGATTGTTGAGTATAATACGACTTATTTTGCGCTACCTTAGGGTTCATAGCTTCCCTTAAGGCATTCATCCTAGACTTCAATTCACCAGCTGCTTCACTCAATGATTGAGGCGCAGATGCCAAGACATTGCTTGCAGTCTGACTTTGCTGTGTCAGTGCCTGTTTAGCACGAAAATTATCAATTTTCTCTTTCGCTTCATCTAAGCTATTCGCTCGACCAAACCCAACTTTTGGTAAGTTGAAGCTGACATTGCCGTTACTACCAGGCCAAACTGCTATGTGCTGATAGCCCTTTTGAGGACGCTCAGGTAACACATCGACATCAATATCATTCGCAAAGAAACGCTCGATTTGAGAGACATCGATACCGCGTCCCACACCATTAGCCGAGCCATGTGCAGGCACTGGTGGAGGAGTATTTGGTCTAGGGCTATGGGTAGGTGATTGCGGTCTAGCCCTGAACTGTAAATTCTCGTAAATTCGCTCTTCCGATTTCCCATGCTGCGGCACAGGCGGAGGGGTATTAGGCCTTGTATTACGAGTCGGCGAGCTTTCCGGCGTTCTGAAATTGGTATTTTCATATATCGGCTCTTGCTTCTTAGTCGTCTTTTTATTGACTTGACCATAGGGATTCGCCAACTCTGACTCTGCACTATCGCGCTTTGCTGCACCTAGTAATATACCTGCAGCCTCAAGGCTTAACTCCCCTTTGATTGCCTTAACATAAATCACACCATCTTGATGAGCGATAGAGATATCTGCACCTGCAGCCTTAAAAAGCGCTGCAGCTTCATTTTGATTCACGGTTATATTCTTAACATTCGCGATCAGCTCTTTTGCAGCCTGATTCGACGCTTTAGGTACACCAGTATGCACTGCAGTATTCCCCAAAGCACCATAACTTGCCTTTCCACTCGGCGCTGACTGAGGTGAACTTGTTTTATCAATATAGCTGGTTAAGGTACTTATATTTAAACCATTTTGGATCTGGTTAGTGACGGGCATGGGGTATTCCTTGATTAAGCGATAACGTTAATCACATCTTATTTTTTTTATTGCCGAGGTTTCGTCACTTTTGGCTCTAATTTTTTATAATATTGGTTATTTGAAGCAAGATACGTTTGATCTGATGCTAGCCATTCCAGTCAAACGCCGAATAATCGGCAAAACCAGTATTAACACTAGCAGCTAACTCTTAATTGAAGTTATGGTCATCTATGATTTAGCACTTACTCCTCAATCTGAAACAACATATCTAAATGAGGAATGCCATCTTCCAAATACACGTCAGATATAGGCTTAAAGCCTAAGCCTTGATAAAAATGCAATAGGTACTCTTGAGCACCAATTTTGATATCACTCTTAGGCCAAGCCTGTCTCGCGGTCTCAATCGCCTGCTCCATTAATGGCTTAGCAATGCCTTTTCCTCTAACCTGTTGCGATACTGCAACTCGACCTATGCTGGACTCTGTATAGCTTATCCCAGGAGCAAGCACTCTAGCATAGGCAAGCAAGGCGCCATCGGCATCAAGGCCTAATAAGTGATAGGTTTGCTTATCTCTATCTTTATCATCCAGCTCTGGATACGGACAGTTTTGCTCAACAACAAATATGTCGACTCTTAGCTTTAACAACTCATAGAGCTGATCATTAGATAACTGGGAAAACTTAACCTGATGCCATTTCACAAAATCGGTTGTCATGATGCCTATTAATAATAAACCTTAAGATGTCGCCAATTTATCATTACGTATTGCCAAAATATAGGTCATCGCTAAAGACAAATTCACTCAGTATGAAACTTCACAACGAATAGCCTCGCATACAAGTTCTTGCCATGCTTCAAAGCTATAAAAGGCTTTCGCCCTTATTAATGAGCCTTACAAAGTGTTCAGCAAACATTCATGCTTGTACTGGCAGGATAGCTGAAAGTTATTCATATAGGACTAAAGCTTAGGATTACTTTCGCTTAAGACAGAGTAATCTATAGCTGCCAATTATAACTATTTGATTATTGAGTACTCTGTACTCGAGGAGTGATTATGAAAAAAGTCGTGACCGTTACTTTTGCAGCCCTAATAGGCTTACTCTCTTTGCCTAGCCAAGCCGCCGATATCGAAGCAGGGAAAGCTAAGTCTGTTATTTGTGCCGCATGCCATGGTGCAGATGGTATTTCCCTAATCCCGCTTTACCCCAACTTAAAAGGGCAAAAAGCTCAATATGTTGAGAAGCAACTAAAAGCATTCAAAGATGGCTCTCGTAAAGACCCAGTAATGTCACCCATGGCAATGCCACTGACCGATGCTGATATCGCTAATCTAGCAGCCTATTATGAAAGCTTGAAATAGCTCATCCGTTTTCTGAGCGCCGTTTCCCCCTGCGGCGCGTTAACTTTCCCCATTTTTGTATCTTACACTATCGTCACCTCAGGGCTCTGACCAGTTCAGCAAAAGGGATAAATCAATTCCAAGCCAATTCCTGAATCAGTTACACTTCAAGGCAGATATTATTAATCTGAGATAGCTACCGGCACTTAAGTAGCTTCACTTACTGTCATTTAGGTTCAGTTATGCCCACTATTTTGCCCTATCTAGGCAATGCTCTAGTTTTATTAGGCGCTTTCATACTCGCGATCTCTGCTATACCTGTACTGCGCCTACTTAGCCGCTTACCTGCCGGAAAAACACGCTTGTCATGGTTTTTTCTTATAGCATTAATAGGCTTCTTCTTTATTGGCTATCTCAGCTACTTATACTTTTTTAGCAATAGCTTCCATGGGGTTATCGATTTAATTGTTCCTAGCATCTTCTTCTGTGGCGCTATTTTTGTCTTTGTTGTCTGCTCATTAGCTTTGCGAACAGCTCAAGATCTAGTCCGTGTATATGAGCTCAAAAATGACAGTATTACCGACCCTTTGATGGGCACCTTCAATCGGCGATACATAGATAAACAGCTACCCATAGCCATAGACCAAGCCAAAACCACACAGAAGCCACTCGCCGTGCTATTAGTCACTATCAAGCATTATGAGCAACTCAAGTTCAAGCTAGGACATAAATACACAGATCAACTGCTATCTCATTATGGCAACCAAGTGTCACAGCTAATTACCAATAATGAACTTGTCGCGCGTTACGGTGATGACGAATTACTCATTATTCAACCTGACACTGATGAACATGCCTGCCTTGCCCTTGCTCACAAGCTCAATAACCATTTTGCTCAGCATGCTATTACGCTTAAAGACGAACAGCAGGACTCCCCTATAGAAATTGAGTTGAATATTGGTATATCGATATTGAAGCACCTTATTACCGACCCCGAGAATTTAATCGAGGCGGCAGACAAAGCCCTGTATCAATCACGGCACAGTAAAGAGCAAGCTATCACCCTTTATCACTAATATTTATAAACAGGCAATTAAAAAATATGTTAACTGCCACACAAGTCATCTAACTCGATATGGCTCCTTGTCGCAGATGTTTTATACTAAGCGACTCGACCTCTAGACGAACCGCTGCAGCTGGATTTGCACCTCATTATGGAGCATTAACCTCTATGGCGTTATCCAGCTTTAAAACCGTCATCCTTACAGTAATAGTGCTGCTCCTGTTAACTCCCCATACCAGTACCGCAGCAGGGTATAAGGTTGTCTTAACCGAAGAAGAAAAGTTATGGATAGCTGAACATCCGGATATTCGATTTAGCGAAAGCCAATGGTCCCCGCTTTCTATCATAGATAATGGAGAATTCTCTGGCATACTGGGTGATTACCTAGAAGAAATTAGTGCCAGCACAGGGCTTAAGTTCACCTTTGTCGCATCGTCCACTTGGCCCGAAGTTCTCGAAAAATTTGCCAATAAAGAGATCGATATTATTCCTGGCGCAGGCAATTCCATGTTTGAGCAGGGATTAGGCATAATGAGCCAATCATTTATGCAATATCCACTGGCTATAGTCACTCAAGATAACGAAAGCTATATAGATAACTTGGAGCAGCTTTCCGATAAAATTATCACAGTGCCAAAGGCTTATACTAGCTACCAATACCTTAAGGCTAGATACCCCAATTTTAAGGTTATCGTCACTGACAGTATTGAGGAGTCAATGGCACTTGTTAGTGCTGGCAAAGCCGATGCTTTTCTCGCCCACCTGTCAGTTGCCATCTATAACATCAATAGCACCTATACCAACCTTAAAGTTTCAGGTCTCACGGAATTTGAATTTCAGCACCATATTCTTGTACAAAATGAGCTCCGCCCTCTAGTTCCTATTCTAAACAAAGCCCTAAGTGTCATCGATAAACACAGAAAGCGTGAAATCTATGATAACTGGGTGAAAGTCAATATCGAAACCGAAATCGATTACAGCATCATCTATATCACACTCACAATAAGTGGCTTACTCATTATTGCCTTTTGGCTGACTAACTGGCGTCTCAAGTACTTAGTTCGTGAGCGCACAAACAAGCTAAATAAACTCGTTAAAGTCTATTCGGAACACGTTATCGCTTCTGAAACAGATGAAAACGGCATCACCCGCTATGTCAGTAACGCTTTCTGCGACATCACAGGCTATAAAGAAAAAGAACTGCTAAAAGTTAAACACAATTTAGTACGTCATCCAGATACTCCTGACTCAGTATACGAAAACATGTGGCGTACAATCAGAAATGGCAAAGTGTGGGCGGGAGAAATAAAAAATCGCAACAAGGCAGGCGAAGATTACTGGGTCTATGAGATCATACGTCCAGAGTTTGATAAGCATAATCAGGTGTCTGGGTTTAATTCTATTCAGCATGATATTACAGCCCATAAAGAAGTTGAAAGCCTCAGCCGAGAAATAGAAGAAACCCAGCGAGAAGTCGTCTTCACCATGGGAGCAATCGGCGAAACGCGCTCAAAAGAAACCGGCAACCATGTAAGACGGGTTGCTGAATATGCCAAGCTACTCGCCACACGCTATGGCATGGATGAAAATGAAGCTGAGATAATTAAGCAGGCTAGCCCAATGCATGATATTGGCAAGGTGGCCATTCCAGACAACATTCTCAACAAACCGGGGAAACTCACTGCTGCGGAGTTTGAGATAATGAAAACCCATGCAGACTTAGGCTACCAAATGCTAAAGTCATCCAATCGCCCCATACTTAAAGCCGCAGCCATTATTGCTCAGCAGCACCATGAAAAATATGATGGTACAGGCTATCCTCAAGGTTTGTCAGGAAATAACATCCACCTCTATGGACGTATTATTGCCTTAGCCGATGTATTTGATGCCCTAGGTAGTGATAGACCCTATAAAAAAGCATGGAGTGATGCAGATATTTTCTCTCTTATCAGCGAGCAAAAAGGCAAGCACTTCGATCCAGAATTGGTCGATATCTTCTTCAACTATTTACCTGAATTTCTGGCAATTCGAGACAAGTTCAAAGATTATCTGCAAACTTAACTATCAAAAAAGCGCCCATTTCATCAGAAAGTGAGCGCTTTTTGTTTAGCGAATAAGAGCAATCATCACTATGAGCAGCAATCCCTACGCCACCAGTTTTTAGGTAATTTATCGGTAAATACCTTTGCCATAAGAATCGCCAACACTATGCCTGAACCTATCACTAAAGGTTGAGGTAATAACTGATGATGCTCACCAATTTGCGGCATCACCACAAAGCCAAATTCAGCGACAAGATAATTCACTATCACACCAGCGATAAGTGCTACACCTAGAACTCCGCCTAGATAACCAAACAGTGCACGCTTGCCTAGCTCCTTAGTCACCACACCTAAGGTGGCAATATTGGTTGCAGGTCCTGCCATCATAAATACCAGCACAGCGCCCGGAGAGACGCCTGCAAGCAGTAAACCCGCCGCAATGGGAGTAGAAGCTGTGGCACAGATATACATAGGTACAGAGATAAGCACCATCACTAGCATAGCTAATATGCCATCACCCCATTTCGCCAAGAAGTCTCCTGGGACATAGGTTTGCACTAAGGCCGCAAAGAAAAGTCCGATTAATAGCCAAACCGTCGTGTCTCTAACCAAGTCAGTCGCCGCATAGTGAAGGCCTTTAACAATACGCGCTACAACCGACTCACCTTTAAGCTCCTGAGCCACATCTTTTGTGGATGAGCAGCAAGACTCCCCCTCAGCCTTAACGGGTTTAGACGATGAGCAACAACTTGTCTTTTCAGTTTTCACTTCAACAGGCTTGGACGATGAACAGCAACTTGTCTTTTCAGCTTTTACTTCAGCAGGCTTAGACGATGAACAGCAAGAGCTGGCTTGTTTCTCAACACCTTTAACAGGCGTTAGCATGCTAACCCCATCGGCTTGTGCCATTGCCTTGACTGGCTTAAGGGTTACCGCTTCATCTTTGGTCTTGCTACTACAGCAACTGCTTTTGGTCTCGGTACTTTGCGACTTTACAGGCTCAGACTCATCATCTTTACCCACCAGCAAACCAGCGACAATAGCGCTGGTTACGGCTGCAATCGGTCTAACAATTGCCATAAATGGCCCAAGTAACACATAAGATACCGTCACCGAATCAACACCCGTTTCCGGTGTAGAGACTAGAAAAGACGTGGTCGCCGCCTTAGAGGCTCCAGAACGTCTAAGGCCAACAGCAGCAGGAATGACACCGCAAGAACACAAAGGCAAAGGCGCTCCTAACACCGCCGCTTTAACCGTAGTCTTCACACCATGACCACCGAGCTGCTTATGCATCCATGCCATAGGTACAAACATCTTCAACATGCCTGCTAAGACAAGCCCAAGCAACAACCAAGGGGCAGAGTCTAAAAACAGCTCAATAAAATTAGTGACTAACATAAACTTTTCCCACAACTAACTAGCTCTACTACATATTTGATTGCATGGCATATCACCACAACCAAACTATTGCCAACTTTAAGAAGGACTATGACTCGACTCTAAGGCTTCAAGTATCGAACAGTGCTCGGCGCTTTCAGGGCCACCACAGCAGGCATCAGACAAACTCTTAAGCGAATCCCTAAATTGGTTCAGCTCAGATAACTTAGCCTCGACCTGCACCAACTTGCTATCGACCATGCCTTTCACATCGGCGCAGGCCCAATTGGACTTATCCAGTTCAATCGATAGCAGCTCGGTAATCTCGTTTAAGGTAAAGCCCACCGCCTTTGCCCTTAAAATAAAACGCAACCGCTCTGCATCGTCACTGCTATACATACGATAACCAGATTCGGTGCGCATAGAGGGCGACAATAAACCATGCTTCTCGTAAAACCTTAGAGTATCGGCCTTAACGTCACACAACTGAGCCAGCTCACCTATCTTGTACATACCAAGCTTCCTGTGATTGTCTTCTACATGATGAAGTATAAACCTTAGAGTTTAATCCAAGGTCAAGGGTTAATTTTATCTCTTGTGATCCTCGCTTGCTTGTTCTGTTATCAATATTGTGAAATCGCATAGAAAAAACACCATTTGATATGGATTTGAGATAGAATACGCGCGCTGTGGTACCAGTAATAAGTAAAAGATGAGGGACTTTTGCAAAGCAGTGCACCTGAGTCATCGCACTGATTGTTCTGTTTTCCGAAAGATCCTTAATAATAACCACTGGACCCAGTACTCAAAATGAATAATGTCAGACCCATTCGTCGCGCGCTGCTTAGCGTTTCAGATAAAACCGGTATCCTTGAGTTTGCACAAGCCCTGCATGCCCAAGGCGTAGAACTGCTTTCAACCGGCGGCACCGCTCGCTTGTTGGCAGATAATGGTGTGCCTGTCATTGAAGTCTCAGATTATACAGGCCATCCTGAGATCATGGACGGCCGAGTCAAAACCCTGCACCCTAAAGTACACGGCGGTATTCTTGCTCGTCGCGGTACTGATGAAGCTGTGATGGATGCCAACCAAATTCAGGCTATCGATCTAGTTGTTGTCAATCTATACCCTTTTGCCAATACGGTTGCCAAAGAAGGCTGCACTCTTGAAGACGCCATTGAAAATATCGATATCGGTGGCCCAACCATGGTGCGTGCTGCCGCTAAAAACCATAAAGATGTCACCATAGTGGTCAATGCTAAAGACTACTCTAAAGTCCTAGCAGAAATGGCTGATAATCAAGGCAGCACGACACATAACACGCGTTTTGACCTTGCTATTGCTGCTTTTGAACACACTGCAGCCTATGACGGCATGATCGCCAACTATTTCGGTACCATGGTGCCTATGCACAAGGTCGATGATAGCCAAGGCACTGACACTACAAATGACTCTAAATTCCCACGCACCTTCAACACTCAGCTAGTGAAGAAGCAAGACCTACGTTATGGTGAGAACAGCCATCAGCAAGCGGCATTTTATGTGGATCACAACTTAGGTGAAGCCTCGATCGCCACTGCGGTTCAGCTACAAGGTAAAGCACTCTCTTATAACAATATCGCCGATACCGATGCGGCCCTTGAGTGCGTGAAAGAGTTTAGCGAGCCTGCTTGCGTTATTGTTAAACATGCCAACCCTTGTGGTGTCGCACTTGGTGCTAACTTGCTTGAAGCCTATGACAGAGCTTTTAAGACAGACCCAACCTCAGCCTTTGGCGGCATCATCGCCTTTAACGGCGAGCTAGATAAAGCAACGGCTCAGGCCATCGTTGAGCGCCAATTTGTAGAAGTGATTATCGCTCCTAGCATCAGTTTGGATGCCCGTGAAGTTGTCGCGGCCAAGGCGAATGTACGTCTACTAGAATGTGGTCTATGGCAGCAAGAAGAGTCTAGCCTCGACTACAAGCGTGTTAAAGGCGGCATGCTGATCCAAGATAGAGATCAAGGCATGGTAGGTTTGAATGACCTTAATGTCGTCACCAAGCGCAAGCCAACCGAATCAGAGCTCAAAGATCTTATGTTCTGCTGGAAGGTCGCCAAATTTGTTAAATCCAATGCCATCGTCTATGCCAAAGATGGCATGACTATCGGTGTCGGCGCAGGCCAAATGAGCCGCGTCTACAGTGCCAAGATTGCAGGCATCAAAGCCGAAGATGAAGGTCTAGTGGTTGAGAACTCTGTGATGGCATCAGATGCCTTCTTCCCATTCAGAGATGGTATCGATGCCGCTGCGGCCGCTGGTATTAGCTGCATCATTCAGCCAGGCGGCTCTATTCGAGACCAAGAGATTATCGAAGCTGCCGACGAGCATGGCATGGCCATGGTCTTTACCGGCATGCGTCACTTCCGTCACTAATTTCAGCTCGCCTCTTTCAGTCACTAAACAGACTTAAAGAGGCGAATACACAACATGGAGTTGTCTTAATGAAAGTACTTATTATTGGCGGCGGTGGCCGTGAACATGCGCTAGCATGGAAAGCTGCACAATCAAAACAGGTCGATACCGTCTTTGTTGCTCCGGGTAATGCTGGCACTGTGCTTGAGCCTAAGCTGGAAAACATCAATATCGACCCATGCGATATTGAGGCGTTAATCCAATTTGCTCAAAGTGCTCAAGTCAGTCTGACCATAGTCGGCCCAGAAGCCCCGCTAGTGGCAGGTGTGGTCGATGCATTTCGCGCCGAAGGGCTCACTATCTTTGGTCCAACCCAAGGTGCGGCGCAGCTTGAAGGCTCTAAAGCCTTTACCAAAGATTTTCTTGCTCGCCATAAGATCCCAACAGCCGCTTATCAAAACTTTACCGAAATTGAACCCGCTAAAGCCTATGTGGCCAAGATGGGTTGCCCTATCGTGATTAAGGCCGACGGTCTTGCCGCTGGTAAAGGGGTGATTATCGCCGAAACTCAAGCTGAGGCCGATGCCGCCATCGAAGATATGCTTGAAGGTAACAAGTTCGGTGAAGCGGGCTCTCGCGTGGTCGTGGAAGAGTTCCTTGTGGGCGAAGAAGCCAGCTTTATCGTGATGGTTGACGGCAAAAACATTCTACCTATGGCAACAAGCCAAGATCATAAAGCCAGAGACAATGGCGACAACGGCCCTAATACTGGCGGTATGGGGGCTTACTCACCGGCTCCTGTGGTCACTCAAAAGGTACATGATTGGACCATGGAGCATGTGATCCGCCCAACCATTGAAGGCATGGCCGCCGAAGGCAATGTCTACACAGGTTTCCTCTATGCGGGTCTTATGATTGCCCCAGATGGTAGCGCTAAGGTGCTGGAATATAACTGCCGCTTTGGCGATCCAGAAACTCAGCCTATCATGATGCGCCTGCAATCAGACTTAGTGGAACTCTGTCTTGCGGCCTGTCAGGGCAAGCTAGATACTGTCACCGCCGAGTACGATAAACGCGCTGCTGTGGGCGTAGTCATGGCAGCTGGTGGCTATCCTGAAGCCTATAACAAGGGTGATGTTATCCTTGGACTTTCTCTTGGTGATGACAACGCCAAAATCTTCCACGCTGGCACTAAAATTGAGGGTGAGCATGTGGTTACCCATGGCGGCCGCGTACTGTGCGCCACTGCGCTAGGTGAAAGTGTGACTGCAGCGCAACAGGCCGCCTATGAGCTGGTTGAGCAAGTGCACTGGGATGATGTTTACTTCCGTACCGATATCGCCTATCGCGCTATCAAGCGTGAAGCCGAGTAGAGCATAGACCAAGCTGCGTTATAGCAGCAGACAATAGAACACCCGCATGCAAGTTAACATGCGGGTGTTTTTTTATGGAAAAGCCTATACCAATTGTTGCCACTGGACATAGCCACTGAGCTCAATTCCCTGCTCAGCAAAATAAGCTTTGGCATCCTCATACATATTGGCATTGACGATACTGGGCACAATTTTAGCTTTGCAGGATTGATAACTTTGCCAAGTCACACCATGACTAATAGCGTAATCATTCTTGCCTTCTTTGCCTGTGGTATAGAGCTGAGGTGAGAGGTAATCGATATTCGTGTCGCTAAAGAATGATGTCATCAAGGCCTTAGCGTCGCTAATACCATAGGGCGCAGAGTGGCTCACTGTCACCAACACCTTAAGCCCGTGGGCCTGAGCCGTGCTAAAAGAAGTTCGGAAGGCTTCTGCCAAACCAGAATCTCCCTCTTCGATATCATAGGCGATACCATCATAATCACTTAACTCATTCTGAGAGATAGCATGGGCTAAACTATTGAGCACTTGAGTAGACATAGCACCGCTAGCATTACCACCGCCAATACAAAGAAACTTTTCTCCCATCATGGTCGCAAGCTTACGCTGGCTCTGCTGCAAAGCAGTTTTAATGTCGGCCCAGCCACTAAAGGCCATAGTAATATTGGTATTTTGAGGAGGCTGACCATGGGAATAGGTCCAATCCCAAAAGCCACGACATAGCTCGCTGCTGATAGAATCTGTACTTGATGTTTGAGCAGTGTACAAAGGGATAGTGAGTAATTGCTTGGGTCTTAGCTTAGCCAAGTCCAGGTCACCATTAACAAGTGCTAACTGCTCATGTGTGAGATTAGCCCCTAGACTCAAGCTATCGGCTAGCGCCCCCAAGGTATCTCCCACGCGAACGGTATAGCTTAATGGTTGTAACTTACTATCATGCGGAGTAGGAATATGCACCACTTGCCCTATCTGTAAACGAGTGGCTTCAAGCTCTGTATTAACTTCAATAATCTGCTGAACCGTCACACCAGCAACAGCATTAATGCCTGCTACAATTTTCTCTAACGTATCACCGGGTAACACTGTATAAGTCCATGTCGCTTTCATAGTCAGTTCCTTTAACCATCATCTTCACCGAGCTTGAAGCTATGATAGTGCTTTATTGAAATGATAAAACGGACAGCATAGAAAAATAGGATAAATTCAATCGAGAGTTGGAGTTCAATCCTTAAAATAATGACGGCAATGCAGTCTCGAAATATCGTAAGTAAACGATATAACACAATGATTATTAGTGATATATCGAGATTGGCTACCCCCCATCACACTTTCACCCTCTAAATTGCGCCTTTAGCTCCCATGGCACCGAAATTGACTGTCACAATTCCAAGTGAATTTTAAGACTGCATCCTTAAGCCCAAATAAAAGAAGGTCGATAATTGTGACGAGTTCAACCCCTAAATACATCTCTATTCGTTTATTACTGATCACCTCTTTTACCTGCTTGGTCATCGTCTTTTCTATTGCCTCTGGCATATTAGGGCTAAAAATCAACGATGTAGAAAAACAGATTAACGCATTAGAAACCGAGTACCATGCAAGTAGTTTAAGCGCCACCCTATTACAATCCGCCTCAGGGCTAAGGCGAGAGCAGATAGGCTATAGTCTGCGCCGAGTAATAGGCACGCCTATGAGTCCAAACTCCATCAAATACGTTGAGCGAGAAGCTAAACTTCTGACTGAAACCGTCTCCAAGTTAAATGCATCTAACAGCCAAGCAACACGGGAACAGTTAGCTAGGCTTAAAGCGCCGATAGCGGCATTTATGCAACTTCATCAAAAGTTCATATTATGGGACAAACAAAAAGCCCCTCAAGAAACGGCGAGCATGCTTACCTCTACCGCCTCTTGGAGAATTTATGACACCATAGAGAAAGGCATTTTTGAGCTTAATCGACAGCAGGCTCAGCGAGTAGAACAAGCAGCAAGCCTCAGCAATCAAGCCATCGCCTCACTAATGAAGATCATGATCGCAATCAGCGTGTTGTTTATCGGCATTATTATTACCACGGCCATAGTGCTACTAAGGCGCATTCTCGCACCACTCAATGCTACAACTCGCTCCCTCGATTATATTGCCGAGGGCGATCTCACTCAGCCGATTCCAACTAAGGCTTTTAACAGCAAAGAGTTTGCGCAAGTGGCAAAAGGCCTGACTCAAACTCAAAGCCAGCTGCAAAATATGCTTAGTCAGATCAGCACTGCGGCTTACCAGCTAGCCCACAGTGTTAAAGAGGTGAATCACACCGCCCAAACCTCTGAGACTGGCGTCAATCAACAACAGGCCGAGATTGAGCAAGTCGCTACCGCCATGAACCAGCTACAATCCTCCACATTTGAGATCTCTCGCAGTACCAGCCAAACCGCAGAGCATGCCAATCACGCCGTCACCAGCTCAGAGCAGGGACAAGCGGTAGTGGCCAATACCCTCGCCTCCATAGACAAGGCCTCAACGGAGATCCATCAAATTAACCAGATGGTTGAGCAGCTTCAGCAAGATACCAATGCTATTTCTATGATCCTTGATGTGATCGCCAATATCACGGAGCAAACCAATCTGTTGGCCCTTAATGCGGCAATAGAAGCCGCCAGAGCTGGCGAACAAGGTCGAGGCTTTGCAGTGGTAGCAGATGAAGTCAGAGTATTGGCCCAGAGAACCCAAAGCTCGGCGCAGGAGATCAAAGACACCATAGAAGTGCTGCAGTCGAGAGCCAAAGATGCAGCCATGGCGATGGCATCAAGTCAAGAGACTATGTCCGCCAGTGTCACTCAAGCCCAAAATGCTGCAGTTGCCATAGAAACCATTACCCAAGCGATTGGCCAAATCAACGATATTGCAATTCAAGTCGCTAGCGCCACAGAGGAGCAAAACGCCGTTACCGATGAGCTTAACAGCAATATCAGTAATATCAGCGACGTCGCCATTCAAGTTAACCAAGGAACCACTCAGGTCTCTCAAGCCAGCCAAGAGTTACAGCAACTCGCCGACAATCTAGGCTCATTGATAAAGCAGTTTAAGGTGTAAGGTGATTCAGCTTTTGAATTAAGACTGATGGCATTGTCTACTTAGCGTTACCCAGAATTGGGGTTGGGTAGCTTTGAGGCGATGCATAGGTTTATTTCTATCTATCGCCTGCGTTGAGCAAAAAGAGCAGACGCGTCTGCACTCTTTGCTCTCATCTCTTCAATTTAGCGCCATTGGATAACCATAAGTTGCTAGTGATAATCGTATCAGCAAGCATTTGCCACATGGATGTGGCGGTTGAGTCATCAGGGAAGATTTCACGACGTCTTGCTGAAAGGGTTATCACAAATAACAGAGATCTGACTTAAACAAATACGCATAGTTAACTTAACTAAATCAATTGTGACTTGATACTTTGCTGCCATCAACGTCCTATGCCACATCTAGACTTAGGCTCATTACTCTCTTCGATTTAGCTGCCAGCAATATTGCTAACAATAAGATATCCGCTGTTTTGATTGATTCCGTACTTCCACTGGTTAGACGGAAAAAGTCCGCATATCCTGAATAGTGCCAACATACCAAACTTGACGTTTGCTTTTGATATTTATAGAAAATTAGCGTATTGTGTCGAAAGTTTAAATGCGTGATAGACGGAAAATTCCGTGTTTAAACACGGAGTTTTTCCGTCTAATACACTGTTATATTCCAAGGAGTGCAAAATGGAGTTTGCTGAACTTAGCAAAATTATATTTGGCGTTGTGACCGCAATGGGAACCATTGCATTAACTTATTTTAATATGAGCCAAACTAGAAAGATCACCGCAGAGCTGCTTGAGAAATTTGAAGTTGCATTAGAAAAAAAACAAAAAAACTCTGTCACTGAGCTTTTTAGATTGATTCATGGTTTACGCATGAATTATACGGATATTTGCGAACTAATAAGTGATGATAATTGCTCTCAAATTATATACTCATTAAAGAAGACTCCTGGTCTTGTGTGTTATCAAGATGGATCATTTCAATACACTTCAATCGGTCAAAATAAATTGTTTAAGTTTATAGATAAATGGGTAAGTCGATTTGGAGTAGCTGCTTTTTCTTTATTTATCATATCTGGATTCTTTCTCTTAGCATTTTCTGATGGTAGCGCATTATTTTTTGGCTTTGTAATAATAATGTTGTTCTCGTTCATGCTTGGTAGGCAACTTCGAGAGAATAGGCATAATCAATTAATAGATTCCTTGGTCAATTCGGAATATAACAAGTCGTTAAAGCAGGACAAATAACAGTTGGCTTTTGCTCCTGCGTCGCTTATTTTAGCCAACATATTATTTGCCTCTTAACGAGGTGTTAGCCGTTAAGAGTGAATTCCAACATGGTAGTAAATTCAAACAACTTTGAAGACCAAGATTTATTAGCATCATGGTTTACCGTAATCGGAATGGTAATTATGTATTGGTCTCCAACTGAAAGGTATATTGATCAATGTGTTCATCTAATATACGAGCTTAATAACCTTTCTGAAGGTAAAAATAAGCCAACAAGACTTGGCTCAAAAATTGACCTCATAAAAAAATACCTTCCAGCTTCGATTCCTGATGATTTGGAAAATCTAAGAAAATTAACGAAGTCAGGTGTACAAATAAGAGATGTTTTGGTTCATGGTGTTTTGGAGTCCTGCAACAACGATGAAATTATCGTCAGTAAAGTTAACGGTAAAAGTAAAGAGCACGAACTTCAAATGTTTACTATTGATTTAGAGCGACTAAATAAATCAGCTAAAAATCTAGAATATATAAATCAACAATGGGGCAGCATTTCAAATGCGCTCTTTAAACTTAGCCCAAACGGCTAACAAGCGCTTCAACAAGGACAAATACTTTACTTAAGGCTTATCAGTTCAATTAGCACATTAAACCTAACACGCTTTTGTCCAAAAATAAGCTTAGTTAGCCACGAATCGACAAACAAAAATGGCTTTTGCATAGTGCAAAAGCCATTTTTATAGCAGGTGGTAGTCCTAATCAGATTTAATAACTCGCGGTTACCATTTGATAGGTTTTGTAGCCGCCTGTGATATTACGGGCGTTAAAGCCATGTTGGGTTAGCATTCTATAGGCGACATGGCCGCGCAAACCTACCTGACAGAGCAGAAGTAGTTCTTTATCCTTGGGTAGCTCACTTAGGCGCTCTCTCAGTTGTGGCAGTGGAATATTCACCGCACCTTCAATCGCGCCGACATTGTTAAGCTCACCAGGGTTACGCACATCGACGATTAACTGATTAGCGCTTAGGTTATTCAGCTTCGATGCTTGGCAAATTTTCTCATCACCATAAAGCACATTAGCAGCCAGCATACCAGCCTGATTAACCACATCGCGGGCTGAACCAAAGGGTGGTGCATAGGTCAGTTCTAAATCCTCTAATTCATAAACACTCATGCCCGCACGCTGGGCTACGGCAATAACGTCTATGCGCTTATCGATTCCATCGAGTCCTGCCGCCTGAGCCCCAAGTATTTTGCCATTATCGGGGGCAAACAATAGCTTTAAAGTCACAGGGTGAGCACCAGGGTAATAGCTTGCGTGACTTGCTGTGTGCACATACACCTTTTCATAGGCGATGTTCTGTCTAATAAGGCTCTTTTCATTGAGTCCAGTAGAGGCAATCGCCATGTCAAATAGCTTACAAATCGCCGTACCCTGAGTTGCCTTATATTCCCTTGGCTCAGCATGAACTCCTAGCATATTGTCGGCGGCAATACGTCCTTGACGATTTGCAGGTCCAGCCAAAGGCACTAGACTCGCGTGACCCGTAACATAGTCTGGCGTTTCCACCGCATCGCCAACGGCATAGATATCGGCATCTGAGGTCTGCATAGCGTTATTGACCTTGATACCACCTAGCTCACCAAGGGCCAGTTCAGCATTGGTAGCTAACTGAGTTTCGGGTTTCACACCAATGGCAAGAATCACCAAGTCTGTCATCAACTCACTGTCATCGCTTAAGCCCAGCTTTAGGTGATAATGTGGCTTAACTGGCTCATCATAGCTGTCGGTCGAATCGGCTTCAGTTAAGGATGCTGGCAACTCTTGGATCTTATTAAGACCCGTCTTCAATCGTAGATCGACTTTCTGTTCAACCAATTTAGCATGCAGCATATTGGCCATTTCAATATCCACAGGGTTCATCACCTGATCGGCGAGCTCAAGCAGAGTGACATCAAGCCCTCTGTGCTTAAGGGCTTCCACCATCTCTAGGCCGATAAAACCGCCGCCAACGACTGTGGCATGTTTAGGTTGATGGATAAGCAGATCCGATAGCACTTTATCCATATCGGGAATATTACGCAGGCTATGCACAAAGTGGCTGTCTATGCCTTCAATCGGCGGGCGAATAGGAGAAGCGCCTGGGCTCAGTAATAGTTTGTCGTAGGACTCACTATACTCTTCGCCAGTGTGCAGATTCTGAATATGCACCAGCTTATCTTGTCTATTAATCGCAACAACTTGGTTGAATACTCTGACATCGACATTGAAACGGGCTTTAAAGCTCTCAGGCGTTTGCAGCAACAAGGCGTCTCTAGATTCAATCTCGCCGCCTATATGATAAGGCAGGCCACAGTTGGCAAAAGAGACAAACTCGCCGCGCTCCAACATGATAATCTCAGCCGTTTCTGACATTCTTCTGGCTCTAGCGGCAGCAGATGCACCACCAGCTACGCCACCCACAATCACTATCTTAGTCATACTTATCTCCAAGGATTTCCCTTTGCTAGGGAGCGAAACGCTTATTTTTCTTTGTTACGACAATCGGTGCAATGACCGTATATAGACAGGTTATGATGATCGACACTCATGCCATTGCGCTCGGCCACTAGACCTAAACGCAAATCGATCAGTGCATCATTAAATTCGGTAAGCTTGCCACAGCTGATACAAACAAAGTGATCATGGCGTGGCTTATTAGCGAGTTCATAAACGGCTTTATCAGACTCAAACTGCCTTCTAGCAACCAGTCCTACCTGCTCAAAACTCGCTAACATTCGATAAACAGCATTAAGGCCAATAGGCTCACCTTGGGAATGCAAGCCTTGATAAATCTGTTCTACCGTTAAATGCTCTTCAGTTTCATGGTGAAGGAACTCAAGTAATCGGCACCTTTGCTCCGTCACTTTAAGGCCATTTTGCTTTAATACTGCTTGCATCGTCTGTTCTCAATTGCGGGCAACGAGCAAGGTTACCCAATCTTGATTCAGTCGACCTCGCCCGTCATCAATGCTTTACCATTAATCAAGCAGTCGACCACCTTATGCCGCGCCCCTTTCACTAGGTTTGCCAAGGTTTGACGTGACACTCCCATAGATTTAGCCGCTTCCTGCTGCTGCATACCAAGTAAGTCAACCAAGCGCATCGCTTCTATTTCATCTTCGGCTAACGGCACCTGCTGCAACTGCGTCATAGGTATCCCGTTAGGTTTAAAGCAGATATTGGCTGCTTGGCCACAAATGGTACGGGGGATTTTGGGTCTCGCCATATCATACCTCATTTATAGCATATGCCACTTATAATCAGTTTACGGCTTATATGCAAGATTTATTATGGAATGTGTGTGAAAAGTCCATTATATACCGACTTTTGTATCAGAGTTTCATTCTATATTTCATATAAATAGCCATAAGGATGTTCGACATAACAAAAAATTAATAAAAGTTAATCTTCAAAGTTTGCGCCCTATCCACAACCTAAAGTGATACCAAATGTTATTCATAATGAACCTGACTCAATTATCACTTTTTACAAAACAGTGAGCTCAACACTTATTACTCGCAGCCCAAAAAAACTGTCTTAAAGGAGTGGTTTCATCAATCAAAATACTCCTTTAGAGATATCAAATATAACAAAGCGTTAACTCCATCACACTCCATAATATCTTTTTAATTAAGCTGCCACTAAATTAAAAGCAAACACCACCAACATGTAAAATACTGTTTTAAAATGAAATTAATGCAGAAACCCAGAAATATAAAAACCATTCATTAGTTTTTTTTCAATGATATTTTTATCAATTAGATTTTTTTAATGAAAGTGATCTTCATCAAGTTTAATTTTTGTTCATATTGATAACGTAAATAACAGAACAAAGACACAAATGGATGAAGTTGTTCACAAGCGTAACGGACTTAAGCAACTACTCAAATAACGATGGTGAGGATCTAACGATGAAAACTTTAGTCAAAATCGGAATCGGTGTAGCACTGGTGCTGGCTATGGGAACTCAAGCGTATGCAGCAGATGGTGGCAACCCTAAAAAAGGTAAGCACTTATACAAGAAGCAATGTAAAACCTGTCATAGCGCCGGCGATGCCGCTGGTGAAATCACACCTATGAGCAAGACCATGGCTCAGTGGGATAGATTCTTTATCCGCAATAAGCATAAAGCTAAGCCTGAAGTATTTGATGAACTATCAGAAAAGAAACTACTTGATATCCAACAGTTTCTTTATGACCACGCCGCTGACTCAGACCAACCACAAACCTGTGGTTAACACTTGAGTCCACGCTAACACGTCAATTATAGACAGGTAGACTTAGGCACACGCCTAAGTCACTAGAAGTCAGCCCATGTGCTGCTTCCAAGGAGAGTTATTATGCGTACCCTTATTTCTATCTTAGTTGCCAACGCCCTAGCCATGTCAGGCAGCGCCTATGCACAAACAGATTCGCAAAAAATTGTTGAGCTTAAAAAGCAATTAGCAGAAATTACCGAAGAACTTGATTATCTAAATGATCGCGTCGATAAAACCGAGCGTCATACAGCCACAGATAGACTCGCGATTACTGGTGACTTTAGAGTTAAAGCCCATTCATTGCATTATCAAAATGTCACATGGAATCCGGCGATTAATGTCGACTTCAATGATTTTGGTGCCAAAGCCATGGGCGGCCAGTTTGGTGACCCTATGGACCCGACCTCACCACTAGGCAAGATGATGATGGCAAACCCATCATTAGCCCAAGCTTTCCAAAGCGGTCAGTTACAGGGAGTCATGCCTTATATTCTTGCACCTAAAACCATGCAAGATATCGACAATGATATCTACTACACCACACGTTTACGCCTTAACCTTAAAGCAAAGATCTATGACAACGTAAACTTTGCGGGTCGTCTATCTATGTTTAAAAACTGGGGTGACTCTACTGGGGTACAAACCTTTGACTCTTGGCGCTCATTCACTATGGATGGCACCAACTCAGGCAACCCAAGTGGTGATTGGTTAAGAGTAGAACGTGCCTACTTTGACTGGAAGAATATCAATGGTTCTAATTTCTACCTCTCCATTGGTCGTCGTCCTTCTACCTATGGGCCACCAAACCACTACCGTGAAAATGAAAAGCGTGGCGGCACGCCATCGGGTCATCTAGTTAACTTCAACTTCGATGGCGCAACCTTAGGCTATAAGCTTGAAGATATTACAGGCTTTGAAGGTCAAGTAGTTCGCTTCTGCTATGGCCAAGGCTTTGAGTCCCAATGGGGTAACGGTGAGATGTTTGGCAACATTGTTACTAAAGACACTCACTTAGGTGGCTTTAACATCGATTTCCTCAATGACGGCACCAACTTCTTACAGTTCACCCTATTTGCCGCCATGGATGTTAACGATGGCTTTAAAGGCACCATTGGCTTCCCTACCGAGTTAGCCGGGATTTTCGCGCCAACCATGTACCAAGATATGCAGAAGTTTGAGAACTTCAACTTCGTTACCCGAGTTCAACCTAGCGGTGTCATTGGTGACATGATGCTAGGTGGTATTGGCTTTAGCCGCGAAGAAGAGAACGACATTAAGTGGTTCGTCTCTGCTGGCTGGACTCGAGGTGATTCTAACGGCAATGCTGGTATGTTTGGCGGCATGTTAAGCGATGCGGTATTCAATGCTCAGCTTAACGCCGATGGCAGCGAAATCATCATGATGCCAGCGGCATCTGACGATGCAGGTGCGAAAGATGGTTACAGCCTCTATGCGGGTATTCAGTTCCCAACTGAACAAGGCAAGTTTGGCTTCGAGTATAACTACGGCTCCAAGTACTGGACACCATTTACTCAAGCACAGGACGATCCTATCGGTAGCAAACTAGCCACTCGTGGTCACGTTGCTGAAGCCTATTACATCTATGATGTGAACCCAAGAATGTTCATCAAGCTAGCGGGTCTGTATTACGACTATGAATATACAGGTAGTGGCACTCCTGTGGGCGCACCTCAAAAGATCGATGATGTTATGGCTGGTACGGCATTCTCCATGCTACCTGTCGTAGACAGTGCCTACGATATCAATGCATCTCTAACTGTTAACTTCTAAATAGACAACAGCCCCCAACCTAGTTGGGGGCTGAGGATCCTGTTATGAAATATTTAATCCCACTGCTTGGCATGATGGCGACAGCCTTTAGCCTACAAGCAGAAAATCTCCACAGCGAATTCATAGAAGGGCCCTTTAAGACTGGCTCAGAAGTGACTGCGCAGTGTATTGAATGTCATGAAGATCACGCCAAAGACTTTATGAAATCTTCCCACTGGACTTGGTCTCTAGAGCAAGAGCTACCTGGGCGTACGGTTCAGCGGGGTAAGAAAAACAGTATTAATAACTTCTGCACTGCTATCTCGGGCAACGAGCCTAGATGTACCAGTTGCCACGCAGGCTATGGCTGGAAAGACAATAACTTCGACTTTAGTGATATGACTAAAGTCGACTGCCTTGTTTGCCACGACACAACTGGTACCTATATCAAAGATCCTGCTGGTGCAGGTGAGCCTTTAGCCAAGGTAAAGCTAGAACGAGTTGCCAAAAATGTCGGCACACCAGTACGTGATAACTGTGGCAGCTGTCACTTCTATGGTGGTGGCGGTGATGCGGTTAAACATGGTGACCTAGACTCTTCAATGGCTTACCCAGAGAAAGACACAGATGTGCATATGGATGTCGATGGTAATGACTTCCAATGCCAAGAGTGTCACGTAACCGAAGCTCACCAAATAACTGGTAATGCCATGGGCGTATCACCAGGAGGTATCGATCATATTGGCTGTGAAAACTGTCACGATGCTGCGCCTCACAAGAACAAGCGCATTAATTCTCATATTGACAGCGTTGCTTGCCAAACTTGCCATATCCCTTTCTTCGCCCGTAACGAACCAACCAAATTAAGCTGGGATTGGTCAACCGCTGGTGCTGATAAAGAAGAAACCAAAGACAAGTATGGTAAGAAGACCTTCCAGAAGAAGAAAGGTAGCTTCGTCTGGGGCAAGATGGTTGAGCCAAGTTATGCTTGGTACAACGGTACTGCCGATGCGTATATGGCAGGCGACAAGATGGATCCAACCAAGGTAACTAAACTCAGTTATCCAATCGGTGATATCAATGACCCTAAAGCCAAAATCTATCCATTCAAGATCCACACAGGTAAGCAGATCTATGACAAGAAACACAATGTCATTATCACTGCAAAAACCTTTGGTAAAGGCGGTTACTGGAAAGAGTTTGACTGGGATCTTGCCGCCAAGCTAGGTATGGAAGCCAATGAAACCATGGTCAAAAAAGGCCTGAAGTACAGTGGTGAATATGGCTTTGCACCGACAGAAATGTGGTGGCGTATCAACCATATGGTCTCACCAAAAGAGCAAGCCTTGAAGTGCAGCAACTGCCATAACAAGGGTAAGCGTATGGACTGGAAAGCCCTTGGCTATGACGGTGATCCGACCAAAAATAAACAAGGTAAGAGACATGCAACTGAAGAGTAACCCCTTGCAAATATAAAACTTATAACAACTCACCAGGTGCCCAGAGTATTTTCCTTGGGCATCCTTTATACCTAAGCATCTATTAGGTATAGGTCAGCTAGAGAACCGCCACACCCACTTATCTAGCTGACCGTTTTCCTTATTTTCATCAAGCTAATGTTTCACCGATATAAGACAGTTCGACCCAATCAGAAAAACAAGGCGCGTCATTTTGTCTCTCTACTACAGCAAAACACTGGATTTATCAGCTAAAGCAATACAAATAGCCCTACTTTTCTTGGCACTATTATTGCTGATTACAGTTTGAATCACTTAAATCAAGGCAAAACCGTAAATCTATGTTAAATACCGACGCACCCACTTCTAAAGCAACTCCGCTTCATCAAGCCCTTGGTGAGTTTAGTGGTGCGTTTGCCGACCTAGGCACCTTCTTACCCTTAGTGCTAGGCATGATCGCCCTCAATCAATTTTCGGCTCAAGGACTCTTTCTTGGCTTTGGCTTCTTCGCACTCGCGACGGCGTTAATTTACAGACGCCCTATTCCCGTTCAACCGATGAAAGTGATTAGTGCCTTAGTCATAGCGCAAGGCTTAACCCCAGGCATGTTGCAGGCTAGCGGTATATTAATGGGGTGTATTCTCTTAGTTCTTGCAGCGACTGGTGCCATTAGCTGGATGGCAAAACAACTCTCTCCCGCCGTCAGCATTGGCATTCAATTAGCTATAGGTATTCAGTTGCTATTACTAGGTGCAAATATGATGTCGAGTGAATGGTTACTGGGTCTAGGTGGCTTTGTGATTATTTTTATCGCCCGCTTTTTGCCACTGCGCTATCTCATCATGCCTTTAGTCATAGGTGGCGGTATTTGGTATCAAATGCTGTGGGGCCATAGCGACCCACAACTGATAAATGCTGTTCCAGAAAATCTGCAACTGGAGAGTGCACTGAGCTCTTGGTCACTTAGTTGGCCCAGCGCCAATGAGTGGAGTAGCGCAGCGCTGCTGCTTGTCCTGCCACAACTGGCTCTGACCTTGACCAATGCAGTAATCACCACCTCAGCCATGGCGAAAGAGTTTTTTCCACAAGACGCGAATAAAATCACAGCCAAACGCTTAGCCATTAGCTCTGGACTTGCCAACTTGATATTGCCGTTTTTTGGAGGCTGCGCCATGTGCCATGGAGCTGGCGGTTTGGCGGTACAGCATCACTTTGGTGCCCGTAGTTTCTGGGCTCCTATGATCTTTGGTGTCTCATGCCTGCTAACGGCACTGTTTTGGTGTCAGGATCTGGCTTGGTTCCTTGGCATGATACCTATGTCGATTCTAGGTAGTTTATTGGGCATAGCAGGCCTGCAACTGGCCTACTCTAAGCGCCTTATCGATGCCCGTCCTTACTGTAAACTCGTTATCGCAGCCACTGCAATCACTTGCCTTGTGATAAATACTGCAGCCGGATTAGCGGTAGGTGTGGTACTTGAACTGCTAAGACGTAAGCAAGATAGGCTAATTACAAGTTAGCAAATCATAGTAACTCTCTATTTTTCATTATGAAAACAACTGCGACCCCTTGTCGCAGATCACACTTTTTCCTTTGTTAATGCTAAGCGTAATCGGGACAATTCAGCCTCATTCAACGCGACTCAACATAATTACAAATGAATAAAGCCCTATCTCCTCTGACTTTAAGTCTACTGCCTCTAATGGGTGTCAGCTCAATGGCAGCCGCGACAGCACCAAACCAAGACCCGATTGAAAGAATTCAAGTGCTAGGCCACCAAACTCGCAATATCTCAAGTGTCACACCTGAAGCCAGTGTTCCCACAACCGATATCAGCAGCTTGCTCACCAAGCTGCCTGGCGCAGCGGTTAATGCCAATGGGCCTGTCTCAGCCATAGCCCAATATCGCGGCCTTTTCGGCGATCGAGTCAACACTAAAGTCAATGGCTTAGCTATGGCTGGCGCGGGTCCTAATGCCATGGACACGCCGCTGAGTTATGCCAGCCAGATTTTAACTGAGCAGGTGGAAGTCAGCCGTGGTATCGCACCTGTATCGAGTGGCATAAACTCCCTTGGCGGCAATATTCAAGTTATCGAATCTCAGCCAAAATTTGATGAGTCTTCAGCGCTTATCCGTGGTCACTATCAAGCCAATGGCGATAGAAGCTATCTCGGCGCGAAAGCCAATCTAGGTAGCAATGACCATGCGATGCTAGTCTACGTCGATAAGCTTGATGGCTCGAATAATCCTGAGACGGGAGATGGCAGAGAAATAAGCCCAGGAGAATATGACAAGCTAATTATTGGTGGTCAGTACAGCTATGCACTCGATCCTATTTACGGTGATGTTATCACACTAGGTTATCAGCATCTGGAAACCAAGGACTCAGGCACTTCAGCACTGCCTATGGATATTGACTATATTCGTACCGACAGAATCAAGCTATCAGGCAAGCATTCAATCCATGATTGGCAATTAGACTGGCATCTTGCCTATAGCGATGCTCGCCACGGCATGGATAACTATAGCCTGCGCCATAAGATGCCCAGTATGTCAGCCCGCTACAATACCGCTGATAGTGAAAGCTATAGTGCGGCCATAGCGCTACAGAAGCTCGCTTGGTCAATGGGACTAGACTGGTACAGCGCCGAGCATAACTCTGTGATCACAGACCCCAATAACCCTATGTTTAGGGTCGATAACTTCAATCAAGTTAAAGACACTCAGCTTAGTGCCTACCTAGAATGGCAGCAAAATATCAAAGCTTGGCATTGGCAACTTGGCGCAAGGGTTAAACACTATATGGCCGATGCCGATACAGTGTCTCACTCAGGAGCCATGAAGATGGCAGCCATCAAAAACTTAATGGATGCCTTTAATCAAGCGGATCGCAACCAATCACAAACGGGAGTCGATCTGGTTGCCAACGGCCAATATCAATTCAGCGACCAATTGACGGGGATTATCGGCGTAGGTATCAAGCAAAGCCCTGCCAGTTATCAGCAAAGATACCTTTGGGTACCGATGCAATCGACAGGCGGCTTAGCCGATGGCAAAACCTATGTCGGGCAGATCGACCTCGATTTAGAAACTGCCTATCAGCTGGAGCTAGGACTAGATTATCAGTACCAAGGATTAAGCATTAGCCCTAGATTATTCCTACATCAAATTGATGATTATATTCAGGGCACACCTGTCAATGCAGGGCCAGCGTTGATGGCTGCGTCCATGATGGGTCAAGCCGCGCCACTGCAATTTACCAATACCAATGCCAGACTCTACGGCATAGATCTGACCGCAGAGTATCAGTTCAATCCAAGATGGAGCCTAGATCTGCTCGGCCAATATGTCGCAGGGGAAGAGCGTGATAGCCATGATGATCTATATCGTATCGCACCGCCTAAGCTAGTTCTTGGCGTTAATTATCAAACTCAAGCTTGGTTTGCGCGTATAGAAGCCTTAGCGGTTGGCAAACAAAATAAGGTCTCAAACATCTCAAATGAGCAAGCCACTTCAGGCTATGCACTTGTCAATCTCAGTCTAGGGTATGAAGTAAATGACTGGCAGCTCAAAGCGGGGGTGAATAACCTGCTTGATACCGACTATGAAGATCACCTTGGTGCTTATAACAGGGTAATGATGTCACAGCTGTCTGTCGGTGAGCGTATGCCTGGACTCGGTATTAATGCATGGCTAAGCGGAGAATACCGCTTTTAGCCCAACCAATTATTACTTTTAGCTCTCCCTTGTAATTTTTTTAGGTTATCCACTGCATCTTAACCTTCCCCAGATTAGCTCGCTAATCTGGGATTTTTTTATCTATACCACACGCTTTCTCTGCGCTTTTCTCATACTTTTGTTTCAATTTTGTAGTGATTTTATTGCATAACAATTGATCTCGGTCACATTTTGCAGGTAACTTCCCTCAAGCTATTTCATATAAAAAATAGCGATTTAAATAAAACTATAAACTTATATCGTTCAGGGATTGACGCATAATGAACCAGAATAAAAGCATAAAACTAAGTTTTCTTACTGCCGCAATTTGCGCTGCCAGCACGCAAACACCCCTCGCTCTAGCAGCAGAAAACAACGCAGATGTTGAGCGTATCGCAGTTACAGGCTCACGCATTAAACGTACCGATATGGAAGGGGCTTCACCTATTCAATCTATAGGTAAAGATGATATTGCCACCATGGGTTATGACAACATACAGCAACTCCTAGAGCGTATGCCAGTTGCTGGCGCAGGTACCTTCTCAACTCGAGGCAATAGCCAAGACTCAACCGCCAACGGTGCAGCGGCTATCAGCCTTAGAGGCTTAGGGCCAGACGCAACATTAGTGCTTATCAATGGTCGCCGCGTCTCTATTAGCGCCTTTGCCGAAGATGTCGCTAACTCTTTTGTCGATATCAACAGTATTCCAGTATCGGCAATTGAGCGTATCGATATTCTTAAAGATGGCGCTTCGGCTATCTATGGTTCAGATGCGATCGCCGGTGTGGTCAACATCATATTGAAGAAAGATATCGAAGGCATTGAGGTCAATCTGGGTTATGGCGGCACCGACGGCCCTAACTATGAAGAGCAAACGGGCAGCCTAGTCTGGGGTTCACAAAGTGATAAAAGTTCGGCTTCGATTATTCTCGATTACTTCAAAAACACTCGCCTCGGTGCCGATGAATTAGGCCGTTTTGGTACTGCCAATCAATCTCCTTACGGCGGCATGGATTTTCGCTCATCCCGTGGTTTCCCAGGCTATTACTATGTCAATGGAGTCAAAACCATAGACCCAGATTGTCCGGCCGATCGCGCCACAGCCAGCGGCAGCTGCTTATTTGACTATGGTCCATATAATCTAGCGATTCCAGAATCTGAACGTGTCGGTGCTATCACTCAATTTGAATACCGCTTTGACAATGAGATCACCGCATTCTTAGAGATGTCGGTGCAACATAACACCTCAAAAGCAGGCGGCGCCGCCACCCCACTAGATGAAAAAGCGGGTCTAACAGTACCAGAGGCTCATCCTAATAACCCCTTTGGTCAAGATATCGAGATTGGCCGTTTCCGCCCAGTTGATGCAGGGCCTAGACGTTGGGATATTGAAACGGACAACCTACGCTTAGTCGCGGGATTAAAAGGTGTCATCAATGACTGGGATTGGGATATGGCTGTTCAGAAAGGTCGTAGCAGCTCGACTCAGTCAGGTAGCAAGTCCCAAGGCTGGGTGCGCGTCGATTATCTTCAAAGAGAGATAGATGCGGGTAACTATAACCCCTTTGGCGGTGCGATTAACTCCCAAGAAGTGATCGATAGAATCACCACTAATTTAGTAAGACGTGGTGAGTCTCATCTGACATCATTTAATGCCAATATCTCTGGTGAAGCCTTTGAATTAGGCGAGCATATGGTCATGATGGCCGCAGGCGCAGAGTACCGTGAAGAAGATGTACGAGATGAGCCAGACGAGCAGTTTAAGCGCGGACTCATTTTTGGTACTGAAGCGGTATCTGCTCAGGCAAGTCGTGAGCAATATGCCGCCTTTATCGAGTTCTCTGTACCTGTCACCGATGATTTTGAAGTGCAACTTGCAGGCCGTTACGATCACTACAGCGACTTTGGCAGCACTACCAACCCTAAGATTGGCCTACACTGGACACCGACTGATGACGTCACAGTACGCGGCTCTTGGTCTCAGGGTTTTAGGGCGCCTTCACTGGCACAAATCGGTCTAGGCGCCTCAGAAACCAGTGAGTTTTATATCGACACCTATCGTTGTCAGGCCACAGGGCTAGACTGTGATCCCCTAGATTACAACACTGAATTTGGCGGTAACCCGAATCTAGACGCAGAAGAGTCTGAGTCTTGGAATGTTGGCGTAATTTGGGCTCCGGCCCAGAGCTTTGATGTCGGTTTCGATCTATGGAATATCGTTCAAGATAATAAAATCGATAAACAAAATCGAGGCGATGTTTACGCCGCAGAGTGTAATAATCAAAACAGCACAATCTGTGTGCGTCTACCACCAGCACCGGGGCAAAGCTTAGGTGTTCTTGACGTCATCAAAAGCACTTATGTCAATACTAGCTCTCAGGAAGTGCAAGGCTTGGATATTTCAAGCCACTATACTCTGGGGCTAAATGAATATGGTGAGATCAAATTTGGGCTAGATTGGAGCTACCTGCTTAACTTTGAAAAAGATGGTCTAGATTATACGGGCGAGTATAACTATCCAGAGCACAGATGGATGGCATCATCGACTTGGACCATGGATGAGTTAAGCGTCAATATCAACCTTAGCTATACAGGTGAGTTTGAAGATACACCAGATGCTGACTTTGACGGTACCTTAGACTTTACGACCACCAAGTCTCGCACCGTTGAATCACAACTGCTGGTTGATACTCAGATATCCTACCGCTTTAACGACTCACTCAAGGTCGCTTTAGGTGCCAGTAATTTGCTTGATGAAGAGCCACCATTTGCCATAGGCGATGGTAACAGTGACCTTTATGGTTACGCAGGCGGCGTGCACAACCCAAGAGGGCGCTATATCTACACCAAAGTGAGTGTTAACTTCTAAGCAATCTAGCCATTAGAGCGCTATCTAAGCTTACAAAAACGGGAAGCACTTGCTTCCCGTTTTTATCTTTAGGCTAACGATTATTTTCAATCAGCAATCTTAATAACTAATTTGATAACCCAAAGTAAAGGTCATTCCCTGGGCATTATAGCTATCGTTATAGGCGTAATCTCTGACTAGTCCCTCTAGGTAGTCCAGAGTCGGGCTGGGTGGCAGATCCACCTGACCATAAACAGAGCCGGCTCCCATTTGTGAATAAGCTGGCTTATAGGTCTTATCCAACAGGTTCTTAATCCCAAGGGTAAACTGACCATAGTCACTCTTATAATAGAGGGATAGATCCAGCGTGGTATAACCCTCAACAGGTGCTTCATAATAGGCATAACCTGTGTAGCTACCCCACATACCATTTTGCGGAATCGCAAAGTCTATCGGCGCGCTACCATTTTTATCACCCACATAATTGAGCTGCAATGCACCACCAAAACCATAGTCCATATCAAAACGTATATAGGCCATGGCTTTTTCAGGGCTAATACGAGCATTGTTCATATCAATCCAACCTTGCGTTGGATGCTGGTATTCACCTTCAGTCTTGCTATAGGTTGCACCTAACATCCACACATCATTGAGGTAATATTGAGCCTTGACCTCAAAGCCATAGGTTTTCTCTTCCCTCAGTGCTAACGCATCGATAGCATCAGGATTCCAAGTCTTAGACTGATCGAACACAAGTCTCGGGTCTAACTTAAGTAGCTCGCCGTAAATCACCTGATCCACAATATCGACATAGCTCTGACCATTTTCGGTGCGAGTATAAAAACCACCAATATCAAAACTAAAGTCACCAAAACTACCACGGTAACCTAGCTCAAAGTTATCCGCCTCAGTCGGAGACATCTGCTGCTCAAACTCGGCCACATTCGCCACGGTAATAGAGCGCAAACGGCGTAAATCACCTAAGCCATAGCCTTGAGAGAAAGAGGCATAAATTTCGCTATTATCAAGCTGGTAGACAACACCTGCATTAAACACAGCTTTGTCATAACTCAGATCGCCACCTTGAATCATCTGTCCAGAATAAGGTACGACACCATAACGACCTGTGGCTTGATAACTTGGCACTTCAAGATCGAAGTTCTCCCAGCGTACGCCCGCCTGCACAGTCCAAGCTCCTTGATGCAGCTCATACTCAACAAAAGGCGCAATATTGGTCTGCTCGACGTTACAGATCTCACAGATCCCCTTGCTACTCATCTGCCTAGTCTCATCAATTTGATAGTCGATACCATAGGTGAGCACATCGTTTTCTCTTGGCAAAGAGAGGGGCTGCAAAGCAATACGTAATGCCTTTTTATCAGACTCTGTCAGTACCGTATTGGCTTGAGTATTTTCACTATTAGAGAGGCTTAGTTCGGCTTTAAGTCGATGAGCTGCGACTTGATCATTTTGATAGATCAACTGAGCGTATTGATTCTTACTGTATGGCGCTTCACCTTCAAAAGGCTTAGTAGGATCAACGACCACCACGTCACCAAAAATCGTCTTACGACCAAAGCTCAATTGGTTTTCAAGCTTACGATGATGCAGGTTAAGCTTAAGACTCGCATCATCATCGATATCGAGACCAAATTTAACTAGCGCATCGATATCTTCTAGCTCACCCTGCCCGCCTCGGCCTGCAGGATCTGACGGGATCTGGTCGCCATCACCATCGTAAATAGTGCCTGAATCACGCCAGTTTAGCTGAGCTAAATAGGTAAAGTCTTTCACCGTTCCCGATACTCTTTGGCTTAGATGATAACCAATAGAGTCTGAGTTATGGGCAGAGCCATCGACCTTGGCTTGAGTCCAAAACGCAACATCTTCGCTGCTTGCCTCATGGGTAATTAAGTTAACCACACCCGCCGACTCACCGTTGCCATAAACCGCACTCGCACCTTGGATCACCTCAATGCGAGCAATGTTTTCCACCGAGATAGAGGAGAGTACACGACTGGTTTCCCTTAACGTGTTAGAGACCACCACACCATCGATCATCACAATGGTTTTACGACCACGAAAACCTTGGTAGGTCGATGACATCATCTGGGTTTCTGGGCCAAAGCTAGGCACGAGATTAGCCAGCAGTGAAGAGATATCGGCGCTCACTGCCGCCTGAGATAAAATCTCCTCTTCGGTAATAATCTGTACTGTTCCAGGCAAAGCAGAAACCGGGGTTTCAAAAGGTCTGGCGGTCACCTTAATGACTTCAATATCAGATTCATTTTGCGCAGCACTCACCCCTGCACTAAAACACAAAGGCGTCATCGCCAAAGCACAAAACAGCGGGCTCAGAGTAAACTTAGACACTTAGTTATTTCCTTATATTTTTACTTTTTCACACTACACAGCGGTAGCTTGTGGCATCGAAGAGGTCATCCCCCAGTCGATCATCGATGGCTCGGATTCAATATCAAAATAGGTAAACCCGAGAAAACTATTGATAATTTTTGCACTTCGCCAAGCAGATAAACTCAGCTGTGGCTCAATAATCCCATGGCTATGAATGCCGGCATTCACTGCAAAGACTTTGTTAGCAGCAGGCCCATCCCAATCAATTGAAAAGTCTCGATTCAACTGAAACTGACCTGAGTCATTAATGGATATTCTGTCCTTAATAGGTTGCAGGCACTGGGGCAAACGAGACTCAAAGCCGGTACACAAGACCACTTGGTCCACGTCCAGCATCTCAGCCTCACCATGTAGCCCATGTTCAAGCTTCAATCTATAGAGCGCATTACATCTATCCATGGCAACAAGAGTGCGATGTGGGCGCAAACACCACTGCTGGCGATTGTTATTGATAAAATGCTGCTGATAGAGATGCTGATAGATCTCGTTGAGACAAGTAGAGGTGATACCATCACTGGCGAGTTTTTGCTGTTTAACCTCTCGCGCTTTTATCGATGCATCAAGATCGTAAAACAACTCGCCATATTCAGGCGTAAAGTATTGATCGGTAAATACGCCCTCATCTAATGCCTGAAAGTTAGGCCTTCTCGAAATCCATATCACACGGGCAGGCTCACCCCATTGAAACTTAAGCAGATTCAGGAACACATCGGCTCCTGTTTGACCACCACCGACCACGGCGATAGTCTTGCCCTGAAAGTTTCGTGGTTTTAACCCTAGTTCACTCGCATGAAGGCAGCTATCGCCTAAATGAGGCTTGGCACAATCAGGGGCATGGGGACGTTTTCCTGTTCCTAAGCACAGATGCTGACTCGTCAATATGCCTTTGCGCGAATGAATAACAAACTTGTTATCGACAAACTCCACCGCTTCGACAGGATTATCAAACATCAAACCATCGAGCTGCTCTGCTACCCATGCCAAATAGTCTGCAAATTCAATACGACTAATGGTTTGCATCTGCGCAGCCATAAAGGCATAGATTTTTTTCTTACTTACCAAATATGACAGAAAAGAGAGCGGGCTTGTTGGGTCAACTGCCGTCACCATATCTTTAAAAGGGCTGGTTTGCATTCTGGCATCATTGAGCAGCAAGCCTGGGTGCCAAGTCATTTTGGGGTGAATATCGGCAAACCCAGTTTTAACTCCCTCAATACCATGGGCTAGCGCAGCAATGCTTAAGTTAAACGGCCCGATCCCTATACCGAAAAGGTCAAAATGTTGCCTATCCATAGCGAGCGACATATTCCTTGTATTTGACATTAGTTCGCTCCTTTTACTCTTGATGCCAGAGTATTAAAGAAGTCTTGCCTATTGCCATAGACCAAAGCCGCATGCTTATGAGGAAAATGAAAGGTCTTAAGCTGTTTAAAACCAAAATATTCCCAGATACGCACCATTGCCATATTATCGACTCTCGGCTCGCCTACTACGGCTTGGGTTAAGTTATTTTCCAAGAAACAATATTGAGTAAGATAGCGTCCCCATACCTGCCAGAACCGTGAACCTAGGTAATCAGGATTACCAATAAGTAGATGAATACCTCTGTCATAATCCCCTGCTTCATAAAAAGGGCCCAAACGATCTTCTTTGGCCCAATAAAGCTCAAAGTAACCAAAAGCTTCACCATCGATTTCAGCAATAATCGCATACTGATGAGGGTCATGGTGCAAATTAGTCAAGTAGGTTTCAAGCTCTTCGAGCGGCTTATCCAGCTCCCAAAACTCCGCGACTCTAGCTTGATTCATCCACTGGTGAACTAAGTTAAGATCCGATTCAGGACAGACACTTCTGAAACTAATCTCTTGCCCCAAACTATAACTGTAGCGCCTATAACAAATACCTTGAGGCGATTGATTTCTGATGGGGTGTTGAACCTGACGACTTGGCTCATAAACCTCT
Organism: uncultured Shewanella sp.; assembly: GCA_947503555.1. Lineage (GTDB taxonomy): Bacteria > Pseudomonadota > Gammaproteobacteria > Enterobacterales > Shewanellaceae > Shewanella. Next base: position 70,919 of record CANNEE010000011.1, on the reverse strand, counting down.
GCAGACTCAGTATAAATTTGAGGCGAATGGTTATTATCAGTTAACAGCCACAACTCAGGATTTTGCTCAAACTGAGCGACTGTGAAATAGGCCTGATTCTCGCTAACTTGTACCCAAGCAGGTAAACGAGTGCCTGTAAGCCTTTGCCAAACTTGCGTCGCCATAGTGACAGCGCTATTGCCTTCACTAAACATTAAATGCTCAATCACAGACAGTAATTGCAAACGACTTAAACGCAGAGTATTTACCTCTGGAGCGGATTGAAAGTCACAAACAAGCTCCTTCGTCGTTTGCCCCTCAACCACATTGAGAGTGAGGTTGTTATCGGCCCAACCAAGGGTTAATGTCTCCCTGCCACTGATACAGAACAAAGTGCCATCGCTAAGCTTTTTAACCAATGGAGGTGTGCTTGCTTTAAGATAAAGCGGATTGGCTATCTTGTTATAGATCTTTGAAGGATCTTCTATTGAATTTTCATTGATATTACTAAGGTAAACAAAGAAGTTACCTTTAAAGATCAGCTCATCGCTTGCTAACAAATAGTCGATAAAACTGCCATCACGCCATGGGCGCTGACTTAAACGAATCAAGTAGCGCTGCATCTGTGATAACAAGCTCTGCTCAGTCACCAAACCTGATGATGCCAGAGCGCTCACCAGGCTAAAGCTACTATTAAATATCAGGTAATAGCTGATAAATGGATTCACATACTCATGGGGCATAAAGTTTTCTGGAGTCTCGTCTCCAAGCTCATTTGGAAAACACTCCTTTGCCGCACAAGTCAAGCCAGTCCCCTGACAATCTCGATAAAAAAGGCCCGCTGGCAGATTATCTTTGATATCTACCACTATATTTTGTTGGTGCGCTAAGAAAATTAATCCATATTGACAACGAGCGACGAGCAGTGGCTCTAACACTTGTTCAAGGTAAGCCTGAAACCAAATTTCTGCCGCTTTACTCCCACTTATCCCATGCTGCTGGCTATACTCACGAACCAATTGCGAAACTAGGCTGTCACCACCAAAAGGGTGGGCTTGAGTCAACGTTGCTAGCACCATAGCTTGGCGCTCAGGAGAGTGATAGAAAGGATTTTCTCTAAAGGTCAACAGACTCTCTTCCATCACTCCAGATTCTGGCAGCGACAGTGCCATAAAGCCTGGTTCACGAATAATCTGTGTATTGGGATATCTTTGCTGAAATTCTTGGCCATTGGGTGAAGCTAAAATCTTATCTAACAACAGGCCACGCTTAACCTCTTTCAACGACAGATGACGTATTGAATTGGTTAATTTAACGCTCAAGGAGAACTTAAGCATATAGCGAGACTGAGGATGATAAATCGCCCTTAGAGATGATGTTGCTCGCCAGCCATCCCCCACTTGACCTAAATTGACTAAATCCCCATCTTGTACCAATTGCGCTATATCTTGATGCGCTAATAGGACGCGAGCCTGCCAAGGGTGAACAGGAAGCACTTCATAGCCACTAGGTCTTGCTGGCAAGGCTAAATTCAAATCATCCAGTATTGCCTCGACGGCATCAGCATAAAACCCACCAGCAAGCTCTCCCGCTAAACGCTCAGGGTTAACGGCAAACCAATAAAGAGAGAAGCTCTCGCCACTTTCAGGAGCAAAACAAAAATCAGCGTCATCAAAGTCGCTGCGGTACTTAGGCGCAGGATGCATATTGTGCCCCAAAAGCAGCGCCTGCTCCGCTGCGATGAAACTCGATGGCTGAGTAAATATTGCCGCTAGTTCATCTTGACGTTTAGCCAGTGCTGCCCCGGTATTGCCAAGACTGGATAACACTCTTTGAATAAAGAGTTCACGCGTCTCATCATGGATATTGCCTACAATACTTGGCTCAGCCAATATCAGATTTAATGCCTTTTCAAAGGAGAGCGGCGTATTCGAATCTGTGAGCGTTAAGAGTAACGGATAGGTCAATTGGTGAGGACCAGACACTGAATAATGAGAATAGGGAATGAGTAACTCGGTACCTTGACTCGCTAATGGCACGCGAAATACGCTTAACTCATCATCCTTTTCCCAACACTGAGTCTCTTTTAATAATCCATTAAAAAAGCACTGAATAGCACCGAATGCTTGTCCATCATCCATGAAACTTAACTCCCTTTAAGAAAACCTTATTTAAACAGTCGTATAAATCGGTTGCTAATGATAATAAGTATCAATATCATGTCAACACAATTTACATAGACTGCTTATTTTCAATGAAATCAAAAGTATGGACGCTTTATCTCGCAGCTCCCATGTTAGGCATAGGTCAAAGCATCATGCTTATCTTTACCCCTATTCTCATAGAGCAAACAGGAATTTCCCTCGGTGAAATCGCAATCATCACGGCCTTAGGTTCAGGACTTTTCTTTTTTAGTGCACCAATTTGGGGGAAAGTCGGTCAAAGATATGGACTCAAGACCGCTCTAGTATGGGGACTAATAGGTTTTGCCTTAAGCTTTGGCTTGATTTATCTCAGTTTAGGTTTAAGTACGATAACCCTAAGCCTTATCACACTTATCATAGCTAGGATTATCTATGGCCTTTTCGTCTCGGCAATTATCCCTTCGGTACAAGCATGGTTAATTCATAACAAGAGTGACAATGTACAGAAACCTTTAGCAAAACTTTCTGCGGTACTGGCCTGCGCTAGACTAGTCGCTCCCTATTTGGGCGCAGGATTGCTCTTCATTCATTGGCAGCTGCCTATTCTCTTTCTTTGCTTTCTGCCTCTCGCCATCGCCTTGTGTCTACTCATCACAATGCCCAAGGCTCACGCATCTCGCCCGAAACAAACTACTAAAGTAAACAGCCCAAAGCATAAATCGGAACAAAGCCATGAAGCTAACTCATTGATTGCAATTACTTGTCAGTGCGCCACCTATGGCGGATTAAGTTATCTTTTAACGCCAATTTGCAGTCAGCTGTTAGCTTCAAATGCCATGGACACAAGCCAAATGCTGGCATCACTGATCACCTGCGGCGCAGCGACCATGCTGGTATGTCATCTACTTTTTACCAAGCTCAATATCCAGCGTCATTCTTGGTTTATTACTATGGCTTTTGGGTTGAGCTTTATCTCTTGCCTGTTGATTTGGCAACAAAATCCAATACTGCTTTATGCCGGAGTCATACTCTTAAGTGCGGGTTTCGCGATAAATCAGATAAGTACCAGTGCTAGCCTTTGTGGTCAGGCCCCCAAAGATCAACAGCCATTAATCACGGCTAAGATCAGCAAGTATCAAACCTTAGGTTACGCTTTAGGGGCGACTTTGCTCTGGCTGACCCAGTCTCACATCAGCTTAAGCTTAGCGTTATTAGCTGGCCTGCTACTTCTGGGCGCGACGAGTTATCTCGTTATAGCGATATTTAACAGCAATTATAAAAACCGATTAAGCCAATAGCTTTTATCCGTTATCATTAATTTTAGTCAGCCAGTAATATGTTTCACATCAAGTCGCTAAGCAGATAAATAGCGACACAATTTATCACTCTCATTCTGACGAATTGAACTGGAGCATATAATGACTCAATCTATTATCAACACTGTAATCAAGCCTTTCTCAGCAACTGCATATCATAAAGGCGAGTTTGTTCCAGTAAGTGAGCAAGACTTACTAGGCAAGTGGTCAGTAGTCTTCTTCTACCCAGCTGACTTCACTTTCGTATGTCCAACTGAGCTAGGCGACATGGCTGATCACTACGCTAAGCTACAGGAAATGGGTGTAGAGGTTTACTCAGTATCAACTGACACTCACTTCACTCACAAAGCATGGCATGACAGCTCAGACACTATCAGCAAACTAGCATTCCCTATGGTTGGCGACCCAACTGGTGTGATTAGCCGTAACTTCGGTGTGATGATTGAAGAAGATGGTCTAGCACTACGTGGTACTTTCGTCATTAACCCAGAAGGCGAAATCAAAGTTGCTGAAGTTCATGACCTAGGTATTGGTCGTAGCGCATCTGAGCTAGTTCGTAAGATTCAAGCAGCTCAATATGTTGCTGAGCACGATGGTGAAGTGTGTCCTGCTGCATGGCAGCCAGGTGAAGAGACCCTAGCTCCATCACTAGACCTAGTAGGTAAAATCTAAGCCTAGCAGCTCACCCTTGTTGTCACTTGCCCCTTCGAATCCCCCTCATGTTCGAGGGGGCAAGTTTTTATCTCTTGCTTCCTTTTTGTGCCAACATATCTTTATCAGCCTCTTCAAGAAGCAAGCTAATATCTTTTGCTAGATCAACTTCTATCGCTCCCACACTCGCCGTGTAATCAGGCAATTTGGCCATGCTTTTATGAAGCTCAAAGGCCTCATGGAGTTTCTGCTTGATGATATTGATATCATTAATATCTTCCACCAGCATCAAGGCCACAAACTCATCACCTCCCATGCGACCAATCACATCGGATTTTCGCACACAGGCTTCCATGGCTCTCGCGACGCTCACTAATACGTCGTCACCAACCTTATGACCATGGTTATCATTAATCGATTTAAAGTCATCAACATCGATATAAAATAAGGCTAAGGTCGACTTCATACGGTTTGCTAAAGTAATGCGCTGATTGGCTAACATAGAGAAACCACGTCGATTACTCAAAGCGGTAAGAGGGTCGGTTATCGCTAATTGCTGAACCTGTAGATACAGATCAATAAGAGCCAGATCAGATTCTAGAATATCCTTAAGCTGCCGAATAAGTTCTAAATAAGTATCACCATAATCGGTTTTCTTATAATCCATGACACAGAAGGTGCCAAAGGGAGTACCATTAGGCCAAAAGACGGGTAAGCCTAGATACGATCTAAAGCCATCTCTATGCACTTCAGGGTTAGTATCCCAGCAAGGATCCGCTGGGGCGTCAGAAACATATAACTCTTTGCGGGTCTCGACAATACGACGACAAAAAAGGTTAACCTCTGGCTCTATCACAATGCCTGCTGGATAAGGGTTTGAATCTTGCTCGCTCGCAATCGTCACTTGAAAGCCCAGTTTAGGTGTAAATTGCACCAGAAAACCCGCAGGCGCATCAAATAATTTCGCAAGTAAATTAACGGTCTGCTGCCATTTTTCTAGTGAGATGAGGTCATTTGGACTATCGAGTAAAAAAGACTCAGTATCATAGGTTTGAGCATGAGTTCCAGCAATATCGGCTGCTAGATTTTCCTTGCTCTTGTGGCCATCTGGTTTCATATCCTGCATTTATAACTCCTACTGGCAAACTCCTTCGCCTCCTTCATCCTTTATTTGCCAGTACTAATTTAAGCGCATAACCTATGCCACTTATTTCTTAGAGTATAGTCAAATCTTTAGAAGATTGTGTTTTCAAAACTGGCTGACCTACTATTCTCTATGATCTTGAGTCGGCTTTTTCAATAACTTGCGCTGTAAAGTACGCCTATGCATCCCTAGTTGTCTGGCCGTTTCTGAGACATTGCCATCATTAGCATTGAGCACCTGCTGAATATGTTCCCACTCCAAACGCTTAGGATTAATGGGCGTTTCATCTAAGGTATCTTCTATATTAGGGTGCGCGCCCGTTAACGCCTTTAATAGTGTCTGAGTATCGGCAGGTTTCGCCAGATAGTTGTCGGCGCCTAATCGAATCGCCTCAACCGCAGTCGCAATACTGGCATACCCAGTTAATAGCACCATAATCGCTTTGGGTAATAGTTTACGCAAAGGCTCGATAATCGACAGTCCATTGGTTTGCTCTAGCTTCATATCCAGCAAAATGTGACTAGGCAAAAATCGACGAGCCTGCAACAAGCCGTCACTGGCATCATGGCTAACAAACACATCAAAACCATGGCGCTCCAATCGTCTCGCCAAGATCCCGGCAAGCACCTCATCATCTTCAATGATCAACAACTTATTCATAAATGACTTCTATTCAAGAGTGACGAATTTAATCCTTAAAGGCTAGATGAAGGCGTCAATGTAAGTGGCAATGTCACTTGAGCAAGCGTGCCGCCATCTGAATGATTACTCAACAATAAGTTGCCACCCAAGCGCTCAAAACTGCCATGGCTTAACATTAACGCCATCCCCATACCTTTATCGCTTTTCACTAGCCTATGTCCTAATTCAGCCAGTTTTTCCGATGCGATACCATCGCCGAAATCACGGATCAAAAACTGAACATTATCACCCTTAGCGGCGATAGCAAATTGCACTTTATATTCCCCAGTTTTAGCAAAACTGGCCTCGGCACCATTGTCTACCAAGGCTAATAAACTCGGAATCAAACTGGCATCCGTCTCAATCGTCCATTCAGGAGCGATTGCAGCTACCTGATATTCCATATTTATTTGCGGTAAAAACAGCTGTAGCTTCTTACGAAAAGAGTCGAGTACAGCTTCGAGCACTTCCTCCTGCACTCTGCCATCTCGAATTGCCTCAGTAGCAGCTCTAAGCTCATTGAGGGCATCTTCACTTCTTAACATGGCCTGTTGCATCTGATTGACTAAGCCTTTATCTAGTCGCTGCTTAGCATCTGTTAACTCAATCACCTCATCAACCAATAGACGCATACTAAATAGTGGTGTCGCCAACTGATGAGCCATCTGCGCCGATGCAGTCCCCAAGGCAAGCAGTTGCTCTTGCCTCAATTGAGACTCGCGCACTTGTGCCAGCTCTGCGTCCTGTTTACGCATTCTTCTGGCAATCAAAGCAACACTCGATGTCATTACCAAGGCAGAAATAACAAAGTTAAACCACATACCTAGGTAATGGGAGCTCATATCCATACCATGCATTTGCATCTGGCTATCGGGAACAGTAAAAATCATCAAGCTATAGGCAAGTACAGAAATGGTCGCTAAAACCCAGGCTGACCAGATAGGTAAAGTTACAGCAGCAAGTGCGATAGGAATCAGTAACAGAGAGATAAATGCGTTAGTGGCACCACCTGAGAAATAGAGCCAAGTTATCCAAAACAGTGTGTCGAGGAACAGGGCTATAAATAAACCAGACTCCTGTTGCAATAAAGGTTTACGCAACTTGAACGTAGTTGCTAAGTAAAGACCTTCTAGCACCAAAGCATAGTTTAAGGGCTCCAACTGTAAGCTCAGGCCGAAAGTCTCTGCGGCCATAAAAGTCAGACATAATTTAAGTATTAAGCCAAGCACGCGCAGCCAAGCTAACTGATCAGCCGAACTAGAGAGGGCAAAAAAGGGAATATTCATCTATAAGCTAATCCTTTTCTAGAGATAGTCAGTCTAAGGGCTTTTAAAAACCAAAACACTTGTTTACTCTAAATAAAAAGCCGCAACCCAAAGATAATAATGATGCCGCAAACTAGCTTACCTCTGATACTGGCAGGTCCAATACTGAGACATTGTGACGCAGATAACTTTACCCTTTTCCTTGTCACCTCAGAACCATTGAATCAGCTAAGCCTAGTGTTAGACAGTGATAACTGGCATCAGAAACATACATTAACCAAGGAGCAAGTTCATTGCATACCTTTGGGCGGGCGAGCATATCAATACCTTATCCATATCTATCAACCTAAGTTGTTACCCCAAGATACCCTTATTAGCTATCGGCTTGAAGATGAGCTTAAAGGCGATCTTTTCTCACGCCTTAACAATATTGGCTATGGGCAAGCGGATAAGCCTAACTTTTGCGTTAAATCTAAAGTCGATCAACTGTTACATGGCTCCTGTCGTAACGCCCACCATCACAGTGGTGATGCACTAGTTGCCGCCGATACGGCTCTGGCCAAAAGCAACACGCTAGAGGATAGAGCGGCACTACTTATGCTCACTGGCGATCAGGTCTATGTTGATGATATTGCTGCCCCCATGCTCTATGCCATAGGGCAAGTCATTCAAATACTTGAGCTACCTAATGAGAGTTTTGAAGGCGCGCCAATCGCCAATACCAGTGAGATTGGCTATACCAGCAGTGACTTTTATACTCGCCACAATGCCCTGCTGCCTTCTACTGAGTATCCAGCCAAAACACCGATTTGGCGCTGGTATATCAATCACCCAATATTTACCTCGTCACTGGCTGAAAACCATCTGATCAGCCTTAGTGAAATAATGGCGCTCTATCTGCTGACTTGGTCACCTGAGCTATGGGATCACATAGATATCCCTCAAACTCTATCTGGCTTAAATCCGGCAAAACAGCAACGTTGGCAGCAAGAGTGGACTCACCTATTAGAGTTTAAAGCTGGTCTGACTCAAGTCAGACGCCTATTTGCCCATATGCCGACCTATATGATCTTTGATGATCATGATGTCACCGACGACTGGAATCTCACCGCCAAATGGGAGACCGCCGCCTATGAGCATGCTTTCTCCAAACGTATTATTGGTAATGCGCTAATCGGCTATACCCTGTTCCAAGGTTTAGGTAACAAGCCCCACAAGTTCGCATCTGAAATTCGACCTTTACTTGATACTTGTATGGCGCAAATGAGTCAACAGGCACCGAAACAACTCGATCCCAACCTGCAAGATGAATTAATCCAAGCCTTACTCAAGTTTGAAGGCTGGCACTACAACCTCAATACCCAGCCCAAAATCGTTGTGTTGGACACTCGAACTAGACGTTGGCGCAGTGAAGCTAACCTAGCTAAACCTTCAGGACTGATGGATTGGGAAGCCCTCATGGATCTGCAACAGGAGCTGATCAATCAAGATAAGATCATTATCGTCTCCCCCGCTCCCATGTTTGGCGTTAAAGTCATAGAAGCAGTACAGCGCACCATGACCACGTTAGGAGCATCTTTACTCGTAGATGCCGAGAACTGGATGGCTCACCCAGGTGCTGCCAATGCGCTATTAAGTATCTTTATGCATAGAAAGACGCCCCAGGAATTTGTCATTCTCTCTGGCGATGTACACTACTCTTTTGCCTACGACATTAACATCCGCTTTCGTAATGCCAGCCCGAACATCTACCAGATCTGCTGTAGCGGCATTAAAAATCAATTCCCTGAAAAGCTATTGCCGATCTTCGACCGTCTCAACGGCTGGCTCTATGGTCACTTCTCCCCTTTAAACCTGCTAACCAAGCGCAAGCGTATGTTAATTCGAGGACGCAGGCCTAACGGTATGCGAAGCCAACGATTAATGAATAAATCCGGCATAGGTAAGGTTAAATTTGCCGATAATGGTGCACCATCAGAAATCTCTGTGCTTCACTCAGATATGAGTGAAACCTACTTTGAGCCACCGAGAAAACGTTATAATGAATAGAGTGTGGGACTTTTTATAGGTAAGAAGTGAGCCTCTCGCGCTTAATAGCCCTCAAAACCCTCACACTCAAAGCTGTGTGACTGACCATTAATAGGGTCTATAAAGCTCAATCTCTTGGCGATTAAGGCAAGAGGCTTATCAAAATTATCTGGGCCCTTAGGCATTAACTCAGGATAGAACCTGTCATTCAACAGTGGCATTCCCAAGCTAAGCATATGCACCCTTAGTTGGTGGGTTTTGCCGGTTATCGGCTTAAGTTCAAATAGGCCTATGCCATCTTTTACTGAAATCAGGCTAATCTCAGAATGACTGTTAGGCTCGCCTTCTGCTAGCTTCATGGTAAAGCTCGGCTCACCTTTAACAATACGGTTTTTCACCGTCCAATGTAGAGGCAGTTGCAGTTCATTGGACGCCAGTTTCTGTTCGAGCTCAGGCGTCAATTTAGCTAAGGCTTGATATTCTTTGTTGATGCTGCCTGAAACAAAAAGCTGATGATAAGGATGACGCATCTCAGGATTAATGGTCAGCAGAATCACTCCTGCCGTATCCCTATCGAGTCTATGGGCTGGCGCTACGGTATCTTTGCCGATACGGGCACACAATCTATGGGTGAGACACTCATTAACAAAGTTGCCGCTTGGCGAGACCACTAAAAAATGTGGCTTATAGGCGATAATGATATTGTCGTCTTGAAACAGTATTTTTTCCTCAAAGGGGATCTTAGACTCGACCTCCACTTCTCGGTAATAGTACACCTTGTCGCAGGCGCTAAATTCAGATGTTAACTCGACTAGAGAGCCATCGGCCCAGTGCACTTTGCCATCTTGCACTCTAGCCTGCCACACTTGAGCTTCAATTTGCGGAAACTTGGCAATCAGGAAATCAACGACTGTCCTATATCGAGTTTCACCTTGGGGCAAGACAACATAGGAAGGACGAAGGGCGCGAGTCATAGACATAAGAAGTTACGGGCAAGCCAAAAGAGCGACTATAACATAAAAGCGCCCTCACCAAGAGAGCGCTATTTCAGCCAATATTGAGCTTACTGAGTACTACCAGCGTGGGACTTAATCAACTGCAGCACAAAGTTCATGGTTTTATGACAATCAGGCTGATTAAGTAGTGTTAGCTTATCTTTATTGTACATGGGCAAGACTTCTAACCAGCGCTGACTGACCCAAGCTGCATCATCAAGATGCACATTGGTGTAGAGATCCAAAAGATCTGGATTGACCTCATAAAACTGCTCTAGGGCGGCACTGATGATTTCAAACTCACCGCTAATGGGCTCTTCCGCCCAATTAAGGCAAGGCAGTGCCTTAGCAATCCAAAGCTTCTCTTTGTTTTCAACGGCCGAGAGTATTTTTACTCTCTGATGTCCTTCAAGCACTATGCTCAAGGAGTCATCGTCCAGCTGATTAAAGTCGATAATCTCACATGCAGTTGCAATCGGATAACAGGGAGGACGACTATTGGCTTTAAACATACCAAAAGCGAGCCTAAGTTCCCCTTTCAATACCTTAGCGACTAAGCCTAGGTATCTAGGTTCTACAATCCGAATCTCAAGCCGTCCATCTGGCAACAATAAAGCATCATGGGTTAGTAACGCCATCTCCTGTGTTCGCATAGCAACCTCCTTCCAAAAGAGGATAGGTTTGACTCACAATAGACTAACTCCCTAAAGTGTAGCAGCTATATAACAGCCTGTTTAAAAAGCATTCTTAAGCACTACTTACAAAAGGGTATTGATATATAAGACAGTGATAATCGGCGATTTATTACACAGCATGCAGAGATTGTATATCTTGGCGACTTCAGTATGCTTACAAAGCTTCGATGACTGACATCAGGTTCTGCTTAGCAACTAGAGTGGCAAGCTCATCGGCTAAACGTTCACTCTGCCCCAAGGCCTGATGCCAATCTCGAATGCGAGTTTCAGTATCGAGAGTGGAAAAATCCTCTCTATCAGGCAGTTTAGCGTTGGGCAAGCTCGCCACAAACTCCTGACTCGGCGCTAAAATAAGCGCATTGTCATAATTGGCTCTGGCTCGACGCCACTTCAAGGCTTTATCAAACCAACCTGGAGACATATGAGGGTAAAAATGCGGATAAAGGGTCAAGCCCTGTGCTTTAGGTAATGGTAAATCAAAGTGATAGTCGGTAATGCCACCGTCATAGTAATAACCCGCTTGTACGCCGGGTATCTTCTTCACTGGCGCTAGGATTAGCGGAATCGAACCTGTTGCCAACATCACTTGAGCCAAGTTCTCTGAGGTCAACGCCACATCTTGACTAGGGAGATCCGATAAACCAGTAAAAGGCGAACCATTTTGTTGAGCCGCAAAAACAAAACGCTCGAAATGCCAAGCGAGGGATTGTCGACTGACCATGTTAGTTGTCGCTGCCATAGCTAACGCCGAAGCCAAGCCTAGTTTGCTGTTACTCTTATTTAAGTGTTTACCTCGGCAGGCAATCAAATGTGTATTAACCCAAGGATGAGTGATAATTTCCTGAGCACCGGTTTCACCCAGCATACCTTGAATAATTCCCGTCACCTGCTGACTCACCTGTTCAGGTGTAGGCTTAGTCTCATAACGCTGATTGATATAGAGAGACTCAAATCTAGCATAGGCTTCAAGAGGCTTATTCTGACCTAAACATGTCATACGCCAAGCACCCGATGACGCCCCTAAGGTATGCAGGGTTTCACATCTATCCTTGAAAAACTCACCAAAAAGATACTTGTCTAACCCACCAATGGCTATCCATTTAGGCCCGCCTGACGCGGCCATTAATTGAGTAAATAACTCAGGTTTTAATCCCTCTTGAGCGATTCTCTGATAGGCCTTTGGCCCTGCAAGTATCCTTAATGCTGACAAACCTGTCTTCCTTAAATTATTAAATTGCCGCTGAGTATAACAAAGCTATAGCCAATAAATCAGGGCAAAGACGAACGACAATAAATAGGAAAAATTTCACCCATGATAGAACTCTGCGCTCTGAGTTATCACAGATCGATCTAAATGCTTGGGGAACAAAAGTGTTAATCTGCGCACAGTTTGATATTCCCTAAAGTTATAACAAGAGTGTAGTTATGCAAAAAACTCTATCTGCGTTGGCTGTCGCAGCAAGTATTTCAGCTCCCAATCTTATGGCGGCAGAACAAAATTCTGCTAACGATACGGCAACTGATGCAGTAGAGCGTATTCAAGTGGTAGGTACACGTATCGCCCTAAGAACGGCCACCGACAGTGCTGCGCCAGTCGATATCATTACCTCTGAAGAGCTAGCAGCAACAGGCATGACAGAAACAGCAAAGGCGCTTCAGTTTGCAGCACCTAGCTATAGCTTTCCTTTCTCATCGGTCACCGACGGCACTGATGCGGTGCGCCCTGCTAGCCTAAGAGGCATGTCACCCGATCACACTCTAGTGCTAGTCAACGGCAAGCGTCGCCATGGCTCAGCCCTAGTCCACCTTGCAGGTACTGTGGGCAAAGGCTCATCTAACGTCGACTTGAACGCAATTCCTATGACAGCCATTAAGCGCATCGAAATCCTACGTGATGGAGCATCGGCTATCTATGGCTCAGACGCTATCGCAGGTGTGATTAACGTAGTACTAAAAGACAGTGCTCAAGGTGGCAGCATCTCTGCACAAGTAGGTCAAACCTATGAAGGCGATGGTGAGCAAGTGCGTGTGGGAATCAACCAAGGCTTTAGCTTTAGCGAAGATGGCTTTGTGAATCTCTCTTTTGAAGCGCACCAGAAAAATGCCACTAACCGTGCAGGCTTAGACCCACGTCAACAATATCCAGAGCTTGCCGATGGCAGCCCAGATCCAAGGGAAGAGACTTTTGATCGCAAAAACCACCATGTAGGCGACAGCGATTATGATAACTATGGTCTGTTCTTTAACGCAGCCCAAGGCCTAGGCGAAGATGGTAAACTTTACGCCTTTGGTGGTGTGAGTAAACGTAACTCAACTTCTGGCGCCTTCTACCGCCGCGCTAAAGACTCGCGCAATGTTATCGAAGTTTATCCAGACGGATTTCTGCCGCAAATTAGCCCAGATATTATCGACTACTCGCTAGTCACAGGTTATGAGTTTGAGCTAGGTAAATGGGAGCTAGATGCTTCTGCGGGTTACGGTAGCAACAGCTTTGAATACAAACTAGAGAACAGTATCAACGCTTCTTTAGGGCCAAATAGCCCAACTAACTTTGATGCTGGCAAGCTATCCACCGAAGAGCTAAACCTGAGCCTAGATGCTTCGACCTTCTACGATTTTGCCAATGACTCAGAGCTATTGGTTGCAGTAGGAGTATCATGGCGTCAAAGCGGTTATCAAATCGAAGCTGGCCAAGAAGAGTCTTATATTAAGGGCGACTACCAAGGTAAATCTGGCGGCAGCCAAGGCTTCGGTGGTTTTACCAAAGAGTCTGAAGTCGATGCAGATAGAGACAACACAGGTATCTATCTTGAGCTAGAGAACCAATTAAGTGATGATTTCTACTGGGCGGCAGCTGTGCGTTTTGAAGATTATTCTGACTTTGGTAGCAACACCAGTTGGAAGCTTTCTGGCCGTTATGAGCTAACAGATAACCTTGCAGTACGTGCAACCACAGATACAGGCTTTAGAGCGCCAAGTGTACAACAGCTTTACTTCACAAACGTGTCGACCTTCTTCGACCCAGATCCTGTGACTGGCGAATTTGTACCAAGAGAATCTGGCACCTTTAACCAGCTATCGCCTGTAAAACAAGATTTGAACATTCCAGATCTTGATGCGGAAACCTCTCAATCCTATAGCCTTGGCTTGGTTTACACTAACGACAGCGGCCTAAGTGCCACCTTGGATGCTTACCAAATCAAGGTTGACGATCGCATTATTCTGTCAGGCTCTGTTGATAAAGAAACTTCAGCTGAAATTGCGACAATTCTAGCTGGCACCAATGCTGACTCGGCTCGCTTCTTCGTTAACGGTGTCGATACTAAGACTCAAGGTGTCGACCTAGTGGTGACCCAAGATTTCGACCTTGGTAGCTATGGCGACTTAACCGCTAACCTAGCTTACGCCTATAAAAAGACTGAAATTGAATCTATCAATCTGCCATCTGTACTGAATGGTCTAGAAGATCAGCTATTCGATCGCCGTGAGGTGATCCGTATGACTGAAGCGACACCTAAAAATACCGGCAATATTGGCTTTACCCATAGATACGATGCCTTCACCACTAACCTAAGATTTAACTACTTTGGTGAATACACGGTAGGTTACTCGCGCAGTGAAGTCGAATACGATGCGAAATGGACAACGGATATCAGCACCCAATATCAGGCAACCGATGCCTTGACCATTACTGCTGGTGTACAAAATCTATTTGATACTTACCCAGAGAAGCGTCCAGATGACAACAACTTCAACGGTATCTTTGTTTATCCGTTGACAAACACGCCATTTGGTTTCAACGGTGGGTACTACTATCTTGACCTGAGATACACCTACTAAGCTATAGAAAACCCATCAAAGCCGTCTACTTAGACGGCTTTTTTCTTTTTAGCTACTAACCAACTAAAGAATGCTTACCGCACAAAACATGATCCTTTTCACAATCCCCAGTTTGCGCAAATTACAATTCCCGCATATGCAACTTTAGGCGGCATGTAGCATTTTAAACAACTCAGCTTAATCCCATGTGATGATAATCACAGCACTTATCACCCTATCCCCTCAACATATAAGCAACAAAGGTAAAGACTCAATGTGCCATGCAAAGATTTAAGAAGCTCGACTATGAACTACTTCAGGTGTTACTCGCCATAGAGGAACATAGAAGTTGCCAAAAAGCCGCTCAAGCCCTAGGCATCAGCGGCAGCGCCATTAGTCGTCACTTAAAAACACTGCGAGAAATTTTTCTCGACACCCTCTTTATTCGTAGAGCAACCGGACTCGTGCCAACGGAAAAAACCACACAAATCATTCCTATGGCAAAGTCATTATGTCAGCAGTATCAAAATTTAGAGTCTTGTTTTACTCAATATAATCCAGGCACCTCATATAAGCACTTTACTATTTTAATTTATGATGAGTTTAGCCCTGTTATTCATAGAATTATTAATACTAAAGTAAAACCTTTAGCGCCTCATATGACCTTTGATATTCGCACCCTTTCCCACGAATATACCAAGGAGTTAGAAAATGGCGATATTGATTTGGCAGTAATGTCAGAAACCTATACTGGTGAGCATCTCAATGGCACCATGTTTGCGCCTATCAAAGAGTTATATTTAATTGGTAATAGAAAACATGCATTAATGAATGAACAAACGCCAATTAATATAGAGCAGCTATTTAAACACGCCTATTATGAGTTAGATAATTATTGCGAAATGCCTGAGCCCCTCATTGTCACTGCGGCAAAGGCCAGAGATAAAGAGTGCTATATCTCTGGTTACACAGATAGCCTAGCGAGCCTAGCCTGCGTGTTAAGTGATATGGACGTCTACTCCCTAGCGTGCAACAAGTTTACTCTTGAGTATATCTCGCACTTTCCCAACCTTACCTTTAGAAAGCTACCCGAGGAGCTGACTCAAGCCCTATTAAATGAATTAGATTCTCCACGCCCCGTCGGTCACTATGTTGTTTGTAGTGATTTAAATAAATCACAAGATAGAAACTGGTTAAAAGAAATATTAATTAATGAACTTAATAAGGAGTGGAATAAAACCAAACTTTAACACTTTAAAGTAATAACCAAATAACAAATTTAAATACAGAGTGAAATAGTCATATTTCGCTCAGGGAATACTATTACTCAGGAAAAATAACCATGAAACTAGTTAAGTATGGCATAAAGTTATGCCTTTCTTGCCTAGCTGGATACCTGTGCCTATTTGCAGCATCAGCTAATGCGCAAGAAACTTGTTTAAACTGCCACAATAATCAAAACAAACTTCAAGCTCTGATAAAGGCCAAGAAAGTTGAACTCGGCGAATCGACAGCCGAAGAGCGCAGCACCCAACTACTCGTTGTGTCTGAAAAAATGGGTAGCCATGGCGAACTAGACTGCCAAGACTGCCACCAAGAAGATAAAAAGCGAGCCAAGAGTTGGCATCCGAGTATTCAAACCGATCCCACTGCCGATGGTGGCACAGTCTGTGCTGACTGTCATGGTGATGAAATGGTAGAAAACTTCAAACACTCGCTGCACTTTACCGTTAACGGTATTGCGAAAGGCTTAACTGCTCGCTTAGCCCAAACTCCTAATAATCAAAAGCTTTTTGAAGAGATGCATTTCGCCGAACATGAAGGCTGTTCTAGCTGTCATGCCACCTGTGGCCAATGTCATATTAGTGCGCCTGATTATGCTGGCGGCGGTCTGTTAAACAAGCATGAATTTATCAAGGTGCCACCAGCAGAGCAGACCTGCGAAAGCTGTCACTGGGAAAATTCAGAGCAACATAAAGAGCAAGATGTACATGTCACCAAGCATAATATGGCCTGTACTGACTGCCACACCGCCGAGCAAGAGTTCCATGGTCGAAATGTCGCCGATATCCCTAAGGGAGGTCTATATAACAAAGGCCCAGCTCACAAGCTCAGCGGTCATTACGAGCAGACTCAAAAGTCAGATATCGTAGTAGCAGAGTGTACCGATTGCCACGAAGACAAAGAAAAAGATCACACTCAGCTATTAACGGGCAAGCCAGCCTTAATCGATCATAACCAGAAGCTTGAGTGCACCGCCTGCCATACTCAGCCTTACACCAACTGCTTTGGTTGCCATGAGGACAACCCTCAGTCTGTAGGCACTTGGGAGATCCTCAAGCAGATTGCCAATCGCATGGTTGATGGCAAAGATGAGCAAAACATCAAGCTCGGCTTAAGTATCGCTAACGATAAACACAGTAAGTTAGTGCCCATGAGCCACTCTGGCGGCGTTAGCGCTGACTCAGATGTGGTTGTCGATCTTAAAGATCCTAATACTAAGTCTTACTGGGTACCTTTTGCCGCCCACTTTACCGCTAAGAACCCTCTCGCAACCCCTGAAGCCCGTGTCAGTAAGCGTATGTGCGAAAACTGTCATAACACCAAAGAAGATATCTTCCTCACCGAAGAAGATGTCCGCTTGGGCGAAACCGATCCTGTATCAGAAAAACAATGGCTAGTACCAAAAGAACGTCTGCCAAAACACTAACAATTAAATCAGGAGCAATGAAGATGAGAAAAATACTATCAGGCGCACTAATTGCCAGTCTCGCACTAACAGCGAGCCAAAGCGCTCTTGCAGAACAAGAACAAAGCCCTATCGCAACATCGGGTGTAATTATGGGATTGAGTAATTACATCTGGCGCGGACAAACCTTAAGTGATGATAAGCCCAGCTTTCAAGCCGATATCATGGTAGAACATGAATCGGGTTTCTATGTGGGTACAGCCTTTGAAACCTATCGCTACCAAGGTGAAAATGCCTTCATTAAAGATTATGAGATCGACTACTATGGTGGTTTCTACACTATGGCCAATGATGATATCGGCATAGGTGTTAACGTCATGAAGTACACCTTTGGCGATCTTGATGACACGGTCGAATACACTCTGTCCTTAGACTATCAAGCGACTAGCTTCGCAGCTAACTATGACCAAGATACCAAAGCTTGGTATATGGAAGTGAACCATGGACTAGAGACCTTTAATGGCAGCCAACTTGTGCTTCATGCGGGCTACTTCTTCGATGCCGAATACTATGGTTTTGAAGATAAAGGGACATTATCGGATACCGCCTATGATTTAGCATTGAGATTCAGCTATCCCCTGGGCTATCAATTCGATTTTGTTGCAGAAGCCGCATACCAAGAGTTTACCGACGAGCACTTTATGTTTGGTCTGGTGTATAACTTCTAACTTACTCTGGTGACGACAACTCCCCTCTGAGTACTGTGTATTCAGAGGGGAAATGAGTTCATCTACTGCTTATTAAACTCTTGGACAATAAACTCAATAAACTTTCTCAGCCGTTGCGGCTGATATTTATCTTTATGGTAAATGGCATAGAAAGGCACCTTAGGAATGTGCCAGTCAGGCAAGAGTGGCACTAGCTTGCCTTGATTGACCATCTCCTCACAATAGATTAACGGCACACGAATAATGCCATTGCCAGCCAGTGCCGAGGTGACTAAGGCTCTGCCGTTGGCGCAATCAAAACGCCCATTGACTCGAACATCTTGTTTCAGCTCACTGTTATCCTTGCGCTGATAATGCCAATGCTTCACCGACCCTGTTAAACAGTGGTGAGCACTCAACTGCTTTGGCTCATTAAGCTCGGGAGCGGTATGAATATAATTCGGGCTTGCGAGTGTCACCATCTCAATATCCATTAGATGACGACCAATAAAGCCTGCGTCTTCCAGCTCACCCATACGAAAAGCAAGATCAAACTCATCACTAATCAGATCGACTC
This sequence comes from uncultured Shewanella sp., assembly GCA_947503555.1. Taxonomy (GTDB): domain Bacteria; phylum Pseudomonadota; class Gammaproteobacteria; order Enterobacterales; family Shewanellaceae; genus Shewanella. Next base: position 52,229 of record CANNEE010000011.1, on the reverse strand, counting down.
TATGACTGCTAAAACTTAGCTTTACCCGAGTCTGTGGGTATTGACCCATAAAGCGGCTTATCATTCCGGCGATAAGCGCTTCCCCTAGGTAACCACCCACACAGTTCACTCTTATCTCACCCCGCACCTCTTGCACATCATCAACGGCAGCAATCAGAGCTTGATCAATATGGGCTAGCGCTCCTTGGCACGACTCAAATAAATCTACACCTGCCTGAGTCAGCTTTAGCGTGCGAGTCGTACGATTAATTAAAGTTACGCCCATCTGCTTTTCTAAGCCGCTGAGCTGGCGCGAAACATGGGAGCGTGATACCCCCAAAACTTCCGCTGCCTTAGTAAAATTACCTAACTCGGCAATCAATACAAAAGAGCGAACATCGGCAAGGTTAACTTGATTGAGCATAAAGGGAGTGTTGCTACTGAGAAACAATGAACTAAATTTACGCCTATATAACAACAAAATCCAGAGTCGCTAAGGTTATCTCAGTTATCTCTGGATTTCAGTTTCAAAAGCTAGTACTGCATTTTGCTAAAGCTGATGCCGCCTAGGATTAAGCATCTTGCTTAGTATCAGTAATGATGATTTCACGCAACGACACAGCTTGAGGCAGTTCGTAGGTAAACTTGATGGTATTCGCTACATCTTCTGCTGTGATATTGATAGCGCCAACATTTTCCTTCCACTGGTTATAGCCATCGATGATCGCCTGATCAGTCGTATGGCCAAGTAACTCAGTGCTAACTGCACCTGGGCAGATAGAAAGCACACGTACATTATAAGGAGACATCTCGGCACGAGCCACAGCAGTTAAACCAGTGACGCCATACTTACTGGCACAATAGGCTGCGTGAGCCGCAAAAGGCTGTTTACCAGCAATGGAAGAGACGTTAATGATGGTGCCAGACTCACGTTGCTTCATATCTTCCATCACTATCTGCATGCCATTCATCACACCCATGACATTCACATCTAGCATGTTCTTCCACTCCATTGGATCTTGCGCTTCAATGCTACCAAGTTGCATCAAACCAGCGTTGTTAACCAAAAGATCTGTTTTGCCATATTCAGCTTCGGCTTCACGCACTGCGGCAGCAAAGGCATCAGCATCTGTCACATCCACCTGACGACAAAGGGTATTGGGCAGCTCTAAGGCCTGCATCTTTTCAACGCGACGCGCCAGTAGCAACATAGGATAACCATCCTTTGCAAACGCCTTAGCTAACGCCATACCAAAACCTGAACTTGCACCTGTAATTACCACTAGCTTCTTCATTTGAATCTCCAAATCAACACTCATTTAATCTACGAATGCATTGTAGATCTCGACTGACTAGTGATATATAGCACCAAGATCAAATCACTGTTGCTATACTGCAACAATTATCAATCTACTAATAATTTCGAAAGAGGAAGATAACTAGATAACCAGAGGATAGTGTGAGCAGAAAAAGCGAATGAGTTAGGAAATGCGAAGCAGATACACGTCGGATTCAGTTGCAAGCCCTAACATGACACGCTATGAATATATTTGACCGCCGTGGCACAAAGTATTCCCGACGCTGATAGAGCATTTCCCATATCCCTATGGGGCAGATAGTGGAAATGCCGAAAATGCAAAGAACATTTTCGGCCTTGTACGCTCGACTATGACACCCAGTCATAAACGATTACTTTAGTGTCTACAACAAATTAATTAGCTCTGAGCTTTACCCTCAGAAATAACAGAAGACTCGATGCTAACCGCCAATAACTTCAAATGATCATTGAAGGTTACAGAATCACGTGAAAAATGGGATCTTCTATGGCAGTTTGGGCATAGAGCCACAACATTTTTTGGATCATCAGGCCCTCCATCAGCTAAACGATGAACATGATGACACTCTAGGTAAGGGCCTGTTTTTGTATTGAAAGGAGCCTTATCACCACATCCTTCACACACGCCATTGGAGCGCGAAACAACGTAGAGCTTTATTGCTTGTGAACGGTAAAAAGTCGCTTTCTTCTTCTCCTTTACACTCCATTGTGTAGAGCTAGCTGAAACGGCAATAGCTCTAAGCTCCTGAGTACTTTTTCGCTTTAATTTTTTGGGCTCTTCCCACTCAGTTATCGATGCTTTAGTAGTGTTTTCATCTCTAATCGAATCGATGTCCAGATGAAAAATAAAAACAGATCTCTCATTTCCATCTCGATCAGGACGGAGCTCCTCATGGAACCCTAAGCATACAGCTGAGCCAATATATCTAACATGCGCTCGTTTTGTGTATTCAAATATATGAATCGTTTTATTATGTTTTGCATGTTCTAAAATGGCCTTGTTTCCCGCGACCATTTTCATATCACCAACTTGCCCTTCTCCTGTATACCAAAAAGTACCATTCTCTCTAAACTCATCCCTATAGCCATGCTGCTCACCTGTAGTAGAAGTAAAAATGAATATAACAGGGTGATTCTTTGGGGTTGAGATGCCTCCTTGTGCTTGTCCTCCATAGAGATCATGAATATCTTTTCTACGCTTATACTCTTTACCGATCTGAAACACGGAACATCCTTATACCTTGTCACTTATTAACCAAAAACTGTATCAAAAATATCTCAGCAATACGAGAGAACTAACCTTCAACTTCATGATATAAATAACAATATAAACATTTAGTCATAACTTAGCCTGCAATAATGCTCAAAGTACACCGCAAAATAAATCCAGTATAAATCAAGCCTTCCAACATCAATCTAGTCCTCTTCCCCCAGACAGAACTTTGAACTGGATACTCCAAGCGAAACTGGTAATTACGACTCTCTTAGAAAATCCAAATAATTCTGCGCTACTGGTAAAAAACTTGCGTTTTTGCAGGTACAATCAGGCTTGTATCAAAAAGTGTGTCGAGCGGCGATAGCTGGGAGTGGTAATGAAAGAAGGTCTACAACATAGAGCGTACCAAATGGTGGTGTTTAACGCCTTAGCCACTGGCGGTAGCCTGACCAAAGCCGCCGAGCAGCTGAAAGTCTCTGTCTCACATATCAGTAAGCAGTTGCACGCGTTAGAGGAAGAGTTGGACGTGCAGTTGGTCAATCGCAGCACTCGCAGTTTGACGCTGACCGAAGAAGGCAAAAGCTATGCAGACTACTGCAGCCAGATAGTTGGACTAATACAAGATGCCGATGCCTTAGTGACTAACACTAAAGAGACCATCTCGGGTCATATCCATTTAGCCCTTTCACGCTCTTTTGCTAACCTGCATATCATGCCGTCATTGGACAAGTTGCAGAAAAAATATCCTCAGCTCTCTATCGATGTCAGCCTAGTCGATCATAGAGTCGACATGCTGGCCGAAGGCATAGATCTCTGGTTTACCACCTATGAAAACATCAATGAGGGCTATGTGGCGCAACGGGTTGCCGATACTCGATTTTTGCTACTCGCGTCGCCTGACTATATTGAAGCCCACGGTATGCCAACCCATCCACAGGAGCTGACTCGCCATAACTGCATTACCTATCGCAGTAAAATCCGTAGCTGCCACCAGTGGTCATTTGTTAATGGTGACGAGGAATTTAGCATTCACGCTTCGGGCAACTTTAGAGTTAACCTCGCCGAAGCGGTGAGAGATGCTGTAATATCCGGTCGCGGTATCGGCTATATCGCCAGTTACCTTATTACCGATGAGCTAGAAACAGGCAAGCTAGTCCAGTTGATGCCTGACTGGCGCCCTAATCAGCAGATGCCCGCCTATGCGGTTTATCCAAGACATAAGCATCTGCCTATTCGCCTAAAAACCATTATCGACTTTCTTAAAGACACCATAGGCCATCCTCCCTATTGGGATAAGGCGTTAGCCAAGTGGTTAGAACCTAAGAAATGATCCTCATCTGGAAAAAGTCTTAAAGCTATTTTTTCTGTCTGGAAAAGCTGTTTAAAGCTAACCCCACTAGGTGAGTTGCCAAATTTCGCCTATGATTTGCTCATACTCAATCGGCAGCACCTTCAATCTTGCTTGATTAGCAAGACAATAGAGTCCAGAGTGCTGCTTTGAACATTCACACTTTCGGCGACTTAAGCCTTTACGAGTCAGAACTTGTAACCCAAGGCCAGCGCCATTTGGAGAAAAGATAATGAGCGATTTAAAAGCAGCAGCATTAGAAGCACTAAAACTTATCGATTTGACTACCCTAAGTGACGACGACACTAACCTTAAGGTTATCGATCTTTGTCATGAAGCTAAGACTGCTGTTGGCAACACTGCTGCTATCTGTATCTACCCAAGATTCATTCCTATCGCTAAGAAAACCCTTCGCGAGCAAGGTACTCCAGAAATCAAGATTGCTACCGTAACTAACTTCCCACACGGTGACAGCGACATCGAAATCGCAGTAGCTGAAACTAAAGCAGCAGTTGCTTACGGTGCAGACGAAGTTGACGTAGTATTCCCATACCGCGCACTAATCGACGGTGACGAAAAGGTTGGTTTCGAGCTAGTTAAGCAAGTTAAAGCAGCTTGTGGCGACATCACTTTGAAAGTAATCATCGAAAGCGGTGAGCTAAAAGAAGAGAAGCTAATCAAGCGTGCTTCTGAAATCTCTATCGAAGCTGGTGCAGACTTCATCAAGACTTCTACTGGTAAAGTACCAGTAAACGCAACTCCTGAAGCTGCTGAAATCATGCTTAAAGTTATCCGCGACATGGGCGTTGCTGACCGTGTAGGCTTCAAGCCAGCTGGCGGCGTACGTACTGCTGAAGATGCACAAGCATTCCTAAACACAGCTAAAGAAATTCTAGGTCAAGAGTGGGTAACTCCAGAGCACTACCGTTTCGGTGCTTCTAGCCTACTAACTAACCTACTAAACACGTTAGAAGTGACTAGCGAAGTTGCAGACCCAACTGCATACTAAGCACAAGTTTTAAGGTGGTATTAGCCAATTTAACATGCGGTTATTGGCTAATCACTGCCTAAGCACCCTTTATTGCAATTGCTGATAAAGGGTGCGGCCCTTCTACTTTCAACTCATTTTCTTTTGGCAATAAAAAAGAGCTAACACTCGGTTAACTCTCTTCTTCTATTAATACTTATTACTGCAAATTAAGCCTTACAGTACAACTGGCGATGCTTTTTCTCGCTACGCACTGTGTTTAGCATGCAGCACTTCAAGCAGTTCATCTTCTAGCTCAAAGCGGGTTTCCATCGCATGGCCCAATACAGACAAATCCTGATCTAACTGAATCAAGACCTGATCATTTTCAGCCTCGGAATACTTGTCATTAAAATCGAGCGCCTTGTCTGTGGTCTCTAAAATCTTAGGCACTAGCTGTTGCGCCAAGGCACGACTGGTAGCTCCGTTTTTCTCACAGGCTGTCACGACTTGATCATAGACTTCAAAATGACCTTCAGAGACATAGTCCACCAGCTTACCGCAAAAGGCGCGAATGTTATCTATGCTAGGTAGCGAGTTATCTTGTAACTCATAGGGAGGTAAGCCAGCAATTTGGCAATAGTTGATAAGTAAATTACGGCGGTTATCCAACCATTGATCGATTAGCGTATTGGCTCCACCCCACTTCTGTTTGGCTTTTTCCAGTTTTCTTAGCATAACCTTTCCCGTTCAATACTTGTCATCCTTATACACTAATGTATGGGAGAACCCAGTCGATGATCAACCATTTTGTTGCGATTTAGTGAACAAAAATAAAGGCCATACCAGTGGCTGATACTCAGGGCAGAGATAGCTGTGATGAAGTGAAGAAACAGGCAATAAAAAACCCAGCCGTAGAGACTACGACTGGGCGAGTATTTTACATCTAAGGGCTCAATGAAATGAGCTTCTTGATTGTTCTTGCTAGCGCAGACTTTTTATACCAAAAACTAGGCGAGCCATGCAACTTTTTTTAACCGTTAACGAGATCACGATAACAAGCATTAACCAAATTGTTAGCTAAATTTAACCTCAATCTTAAGCAATAATTCAGCAAACTAGGCCATGCTGTCTGCCCTGTAAAACCCCTGAACAGGCTCATTTAAGCGAATAATTATGAATGGGTTAAGTGAGTTAGCTAACTTATCAATGATGGGATAAGCGGCTCTGGTCACAAAAAACAGGGATAAAGGTTACTTTATTCGCGTAAATGCTAAACTAGCGCCCAGCGGATCTAATACAAGCGTAGGAATTAAGCCTAATGGCAGAACTAAAAAACGATCGTTATTTGCGTGCCTTACTAAAAGAACCTGTAGACGTCACTCCAGTTTGGATGATGCGCCAAGCAGGACGTTATCTTCCAGAATATAAGGCAACACGTGCCCAAGCTGGTGACTTTATGTCACTTTGTCGCAACGCAGAGCTAGCCTGTGAAGTCACCCTGCAACCACTTCGTCGTTATGACTTAGATGCAGCAATCTTATTCTCGGACATTCTTACTGTTCCTGATGCGATGGGACTAGGTCTGTATTTCGAAACTGGCGAAGGCCCACGTTTTGAACGCCCAACAGACACGATCGATGCCATTAAGAAGCTTGCCATTCCAGATCCTGAAGATGAGCTAGGCTATGTGATGAATGCAGTAAAAACCATTCGTCGCGAACTGAAAGGTCAAGTGCCGCTCATCGGTTTCTCTGGTTCACCTTGGACACTTGCAACCTATATGGTTGAAGGTGGTTCAAGCAAGACTTTTGAAAAGATTAAGCGTATGGCTTATGCAGAGCCTCAAGCACTGCACATGCTACTAGACAAGCTAGCTGACTCTGTGACGCTATACCTAAACGCACAAGTTGCTAACGGTGCACAATCACTAATGATTTTCGACTCATGGGGTGGCGCGCTATCTCATACCGCTTACCGTGAGTTCTCGCTGCGTTATATGCAGAAGATTGTCGATGGCCTAACTCGCCACGCAGACGGTCGCAAAGTTCCAGTTACCCTATTCACCAAGGGTGGCGGTCTATGGCTAGAAGCTATGGCTGAAACAGGCTGTGACGCACTAGGTCTAGACTGGACTGTTGATATTGCCGATGCTCGTCGTCGCGTAGGTCATAAAGTGGCACTACAAGGCAATATGGACCCATCTATGCTTTATGCATCACCTGAGCGTATCCATGAAGAAGTCAGACAGATTCTTGCGGGTTACGGTGAAGGTTCTGGCCACGTATTTAACCTTGGCCATGGTATCCACCAACATGTTGATCCTGAGCATGCTGGCGCCTTTATCAACTCAGTACATGAGCTATCTAAGCAGTATCATAAATAAGCATTAGATAAGCGCTAACAAACGCAATAAAAAAGGCCTTCAAATGAAGGCCTTTTTGTTTTCCATTCTGTCACTGTTAGTTGCTAAATGACCTGAGTTAACTCAGCTGAATCTTAAAGCTACTGCCTTTACCTGGGCTACTGTCTATCTCAATTTGGCACTTCAATAATGCCAGCAACTGACGCACAATCGCTAAGCCCACCCCCAGCTGTGGCAATATCGCCTTAGGCTGAAAACTAATGGGCTTACCCGTTAACTGTTTTAACGCTTGCAGCTCATGTTTGTGCATCCCAGAGCCGTTGTCCGATACATTAAGCCAGTAGTGCTCGTCATGGCGTTGTAACTTGATGCTGATCTTACCTCCACTGGGGGTATAACGAATCGCGTTATCCACTAGGTTATTTAAAATGCGGTGCATCAGTTGCGGATCTGTCTCTATCTGCAAGTCTTGCTCTTGGGTAAAATCTAGTTCAACATTTTGCACCTTAGCCCTTGGGGCAAAGGTCTGTTTAAGATCCCCTAGCAGCTCGACCACAGAGACATCCGTCGCCTTAGGTGTCACTTGACCATTCTCCAATGCTGCCAATTCTAATAACTGCGCCAGCAGCTGTTGTAAATGTCGCCCCGAGTTAGCCGCTATCTCAATCAGTTCAGCCTCTCGTTCTTCTTCAGGCAATAACAACCAGGTATCGATATAACCGAGTAGAGAAGTCAGCGGCGTTTTCAAATCATGGGACAGATGCAACAAAAACTCATGCTTTGCCTTTTGCTGCGCCGCAGCTTCTTGGTGTTGACGGCTAATCTCAGCCAGCAGTTGGTTAATATGTTGGCTAAGCACGTCAATCTCTTGGCTATTACGATAGTCACCGGGCAAGACTAAACCTTGATTTAAATCCTGCTTAGCAACTTGGGTCACATCCTTGGCGAGACGTCTAACTGGCGAGGTGAAATAACGCAGTAGCAGAGTAAAAATAACTAAGGCTGCGATCGCTGAAAATATGATCCCAACGAACCAGTTCGTTGGTGCTTGCGCTTCAGTAATACTGGTATGCCAAGAGTCAAAGATTTCACCACCAATAATCACATAAAGATAACCAGTGTGCTCACCAGTTGGGCTTAATAAACGCGTTGCAGAGAAGATCTTCTTCTGGTTATCACCTCTTGGATCTGTCCCAACGAGTGGTAAATCGCCGCCGCTTAAAAAGCGTTCGATAAACTGCACATCAACTCTAGGCGTCTTTATCTTCTCTTCTTTAGCATCGTAAGCGATAACATTACCTTGAGTATCTAAGGTGTATATCTCAAAACTTGGACCAAGCAACATAAAGTCATGAAAAGCTTCTTTGAGCGCCGCATCTGAGGTCACTCCTTGAGAAAGTAGCGGGTTGATATGCGCCATATGCTCAGCTAGCTCTTTATGCAATGACTGCTGAACTCTCTGGGTGGTATATTCATGATTAAATTTCTGCCATTGCCAGAAGCAAAATAGCAATAGGAGTACCGCCAGACTTGCTGACAGCCATAAGCGACTGAACAAACTCTTCATTGTATAACCTATCAGGTTAGTTGGATGACGAAGCGACTAAGCCCATGAGTCGCTAAATGCATTAATTCATATGACAGCTGGCAGGTGGCGAGAATTTGTAGCCGACTCCCCACACTGTTTGCACTAACTCTTGCTCACCCAAACTGCGGGAAAGCTTACCCCTGAGTCGATTGATATGGCTATTGACTGTGTGCTCATAGCCTGAGTAACTGTATCCCCACACAGCTTCCAGTAGCTGCATGCGACTAAACACCTGTTGCGGGTGTTGAGCTAAATACAGCAAAAGATCAAACTCTCTAGCAGTAAGATCTAGTTTTTGATTAAAGGCCACGACTTCACGGGTGTTAGAGTTAATGGTCACCCCTTCAAACTCAATACAGTTTTCAGGTGTCGCAGCTTTCACTTTACGACGCAACAAAGCTTTCACTCTGGCTCTAAGCTCTAACACACTAAATGGCTTAACCAGATAATCATCGGCGCCAGATTCTAGCCCCAATACGATATCAGCCTCGCTATCTTTCGCGGTTAACAACATCATAGGGATTTCACTCCCCTGCTCTGCCAATTGCTGACATAACATGATGCCATCGCCATCTGGTAGCATGCGATCCATCAAAATAAGATCTATCTGCTTAGTTTTTAAGTGCTGATTTGCTTCTTCTATCGTTGCACTGTGTATCACGTCATACTTGAGTGCTTTTAAGTTAAAAATTACAAGCTTGGCAAGATCTTGCTCATCTTCGACCAATAAAATACATTGGCTCGCGGTGCTATTTGCCCTAGTCGACCCTTTCATATAAAAATTCCCGAGGATGGCCCTATTTTCACAAGACCCGCCTCGGGCGAATTTTATTTCGACTGAGATTAAAAAATGTGTCTAAAATGTAAACAACAATTTTATATCAAGCAAAATTAATTAGTTAGCAATTAACGCTATTTCACTCGCTCAATTTTCACAGCCATGGTTGGGTTATCAAATCGATGAGATGCTGATAACACTGAATCTGCTAAGCCGTCATCGGCTGAAATAACACCTGGATGTGCATGGACTCTATCGACGTCATCACGCTCAGCATTAAAGCCTTCACCACCATCTGCTGGCCCCGGAATAGTCCCCTTAGCTTCTGAGTTCGCTTCTGTTCCTGCATCATAGGTAATGGCGCGTAGACTCACCATATCACCTGCGGCCAAGGAGCCTAGCGAGTAATTACCTATACCAGTAAAGGCATCATTGGTGTTTACTAGCATGGTCAACACAGTCAAGCTTTGGCTTTGCTCCGGCGTCAAGCTGATAGTGACAGACTCTGTAGCGCCTGGAGCTAGAATACCGCCACCCGCTTCAACCTTGCTCACACCTGTTTCGGCAGCAAAATCGGCATTGTCACCAGATTCAGCAAGCTTCTCTAGGGCAACACTGGCCATTTCACCTGTGCTCCATAGCGGATTAGCTGAGCCATGAGCGACTAGCGTGATTGGCGAGAAAGGCTGGTTCGCCGTCAGGTTAGTCACAGTCACCCTATAGTCTTGCATCACTGGTGGCTCTGGCATTTGAGCAATATTGTCGCTATCTGAACAAGCTGTTAAGCCTAAAGAGGCGACGATACTCAGAGCTAACGCTCCTTTTTTCATATTTGGATATCTCATCCGCAGCCTCCTTACTTAACCACTACAACGAGACGTGCAACAGGGTTCAACCAGCGATGAATACGGCTATCAAGGTCGCTTGCACCGCCAGCAGCATCTGTATCACCTAACACACCAGGGTGAATATGCACCTTGTCATTGGTTGAGCCATCGGCAACACCTGTACCATTTGCACCACCATCACCACCTGGCGCCGCTGGAATACCCGCAGTACCAGGCGCTCCACCACCGTTGATAATTTCATCATTGGCCTCAGTGCCTGCATCATAGGCATTTAGGCTGATGGTGTAAGTACCAGGCGTAGTTGGAATTTGCCAGCTATCTAGTCCAACAAAGCCGTCGTTGGTCGGCAATACCATGGCAACAAGTGATAGATGAGTGTTATCACCACTATCAAGCTCAACACCTGTCACTTTTGCGCCTGGTGCCAGCAAACCATTAGCAGGATTTGCCACAGATACGCCATTGGCGCCAGTTACCGCAGCAACTAAATCGTCAATCGCGCCACCCTCTGCCATTTTTTGCAGCGCTGGTGTTGCTTCTTCACCACTTTGGAATAGATGGGTATTGCTGTCATGGGCAGCAATAAGAACTGGCGTAAAGTGATTACCATGGGTGATATTGCTAAAGCTAATTTCTAGCTGTGCAGCCGTTGCCGAGCTTGCTACACCAGTTAAAAGAAGGGCAGTTGTTAGATGACTTAGTTTCATGATGACTCTCCGTTTCAATGTATGAATTGATTGTGGCAGGGAGTTGTCACCTGAATATCTCGAAGTTATCACGAAAGTTTCACATTATGATTTTTTGTGCGTGACATTTAAAAATGAGCCTTCTTATATCCCAATACATTCACTATGTGCTGTCTAGCTCAGCAGGCTCAATCACCATCAATCGAAGTGCTATCGCCCTATAAACTCAGTTTGTAAACCTATGATAAGTATGCGAGCTTTGGATTTATCTCATAAAAGTATCAGCAAGGAATGCCCCACTATGGCTTCATCTTCGACATCAAGACTCACAGGAAAAGTCGTGGTTTTAACTGGCGCATCAGAAGGTATCGGTCGCGCCCTCGCCTTTGAGCTAGCTAAACAGGGCTGTAAGTTAGTAATTAGCGCTCGCAATCAGCAAAGGCTGGAATCTCTATCCCTAGAGCTGAGCCAATTAGGCTCCGATAATTTGGTTTATCCCGCGAATGTCAGTGAGCCTTCACAATGTCGAGGATTGATAGACGCCTGTATCGCCCACTATGGTCGGCTCGATATTCTGATTAATAACGCAGGCATTACCATGTGGAGCCGCTTCGACCAGTTAGACAATCTAGAGGTATTAAATGATGTGATGCGAGTAAACTACCTCGGCCCCGCCTATCTCACCCATGCCGCGCTACCCTATTTGAAACAGTCACAAGGGCAAGTAGTGGTTGTCGCCTCTGTGGCCGGACTCACAGGCGTGCCCACTCGCAGCGGCTACTGCGCCTCAAAACATGCGGTCATCGGCTTCTTTGACTCTCTGCGCATCGAGCTAAGCCAAGATAATGTTGCTGTCACTCTGCTCTGCCCTGACTTTGTGGTATCCGAGATCCATAAGCGGGCATTGGATGGTCAAGGCCAGCCATTGGGTGAATCGCCCATGCAAGAGAGCAAAATTCTCACAGCCGAGCAGTGTGCCGCCATGATGCTCCCCAGCATTATTAAACGCGAGCGACAATTCATTACTTCAGCACGAGGCCGTTTAGGGCGCTGGCTTAAGTTAATTGCGCCTGGGATTATCGACAAGATAGCCAACCGAGCTATCAGCTCAGGCCATTAACTCGAACATTTATTCATAGTCAAAGCAATAAAAAAGCCAGCACCTTAAGTGTGCTGGCTTTTTTTAATCGTCTATACAGACTTCAGCGTTAGCTTATACCGCAGATTGGAAAATCACTTCGTCCGCTTTCTTAGTGTAAGAAGCTAATTGATCGAAGTTCAGATAACGGTATGTGTCAGCCGCAGTCGCATTTAGCTCGCTAGCATAGGTCTGATATTCATCAGCCGATGGCAGACGACCTAGTAGTGCCGCAACCGCCGCAAGCTCAGCAGAAGCAAGATACACATTTGCACCTGTACCTAGACGGTTAGGGAAGTTACGGGTAGAAGTCGATACGACAGTCGCACCTTCAGCTACGCGAGCTTGGTTACCCATACAGAGAGAGCAGCCAGGAGTTTCGATGCGAGCACCAACTCGACCAAAGATGCCATAATAGCCTTCTTCAGTTAGCTGATCTTTATCCATCTTAGTTGGCGGCGCAACCCATAGACGAGTCGGTAGAGACTTAGCAAACTTATCTAACATCTTACCTGTAGCACGGAAGTGGCCAATATTGGTCATACAAGAACCAACGAAAACTTCGTCAATCTTAGTTTGTGCCACTTCAGAGAGTAGTACTGCATCATCAGGATCGTTTGGCGCACATAGGATTGGCTCTTTGATCTCATTAAGATCGATTTCAATCACTTCTGCGTACTCAGCATCACCATCAGCTTCCATTAGCTCAGGATTCGCTAGCCACTCTTGCATCGCAGTGATACGACGCTCGATAGTGCGGCGATCGCCATAACCTTCAGCAATCATCCACTTAAGCATGACGATGTTTGAGTTAAGGTACTCAATGATAGGCTCTTTATCTAGCTTGATAGTACAGCCAGCAGCACTACGCTCTGCAGATGCATCAGAAAGCTCAAATGCTTGCTCTACTTTAAGATGTTCAAGACCTTCAATCTCTAGAATACGACCAGAGAAGGCGTTGATTTTACCTGCTTTCTCAACAGTCAGTAGACCCATTTGAATCGCTTTATGAGGAATGGCGTGTACCAAATCACGTAGCGTGATACCTGGCTGCATCTCACCTTTAAAGCGAACCAAAATAGACTCTGGCATATCAAGCGGCATCACACCTGTTGCGGCGGCGAAAGCCACTAGGCCAGAACCTGCTGGGAACGAAATACCCAATGGGAAACGAGTATGAGAGTCACCACCTGTACCTACTGTATCAGGCAGTAGCATACGGTTTAACCAAGAGTGAATCACACCGTCGCCTGGGCGCAGTGATACACCACCACGGTTCATAATGAAATCAGGTAATGTGTGGTGAGTATTCACATCAACAGGCTTAGGATACGCCGAAGTGTGACAGAAAGATTGCATAGTTAAATCAGCACTAAAGCCTAAACATGCTAAGTCTTTTAGCTCATCACGAGTCATAGGACCTGTGGTATCTTGCGAGCCCACAGAAGTCATCTTAGGCTCACAGTATTGGCCAGGGCGAATACCTGTGACACCACAAGCTTTACCAACCATCTTCTGAGCAAGAGTATAGCCTTTACCTGTATCGGCAACATCTTGAGGACGAACGAAGACATCAGAAGCGCCTAGACCTAGTACCTCACGAGCACGGTCAGTTAGGCCGCGACCAATGATCAGAGGAATACGACCACCAGCACGTACCTCATCCATTAGCACGTCAGTTTTCAGGCTAAATTCAGAGATAACTTCATCGCTGTTATGACTCTTAACCACACCTTGATATGGGTAGATATCAATTACATCACCCATATTCATCTTGCTCACATCAAGTTCGATGGGGAGTGCACCTGCATCTTCCATAGTGTTAAAGAAGATAGGGGCAATCTTGCCACCTAGGCAGAAACCACCGCCGCGCTTATTAGGCACATTAGGGATATCATCGCCCATAAACCAAAGCACTGAGTTAGTGGCTGATTTACGTGATGACCCCGTACCTACTACGTCACCAACATAAACTAGTGGGAAACCTTGCTCTTTTAAGCTTTCGATCTTCTTGATTGGGCCAACAACGCCAGCTTCATCAGGCTCAATACCATCACGGGCATTTTTAAGCATAGCAAGTGCGTGTAGTGGAATATCTGGGCGAGACCAAGCATCTGGTGCAGGTGAAAGATCATCTGTGTTGGTTTCACCAGTCACTTTAAATACAGTCAGTGACACTTTTTCATCAAGCTTAGGACGGTTTAGGAACCACTCAGCTTCAGCCCATGAAGTCACAACTTGCTTAGCAAAGTCGTTACCCGACTTCATCTTGTCAACAACATCGTGGAAAGCATCGAACATCAATAGGGTTTTAGACAGTGCCGCAACCGCTAAAGGAGCTTGCGCTTCATTGTCTAACTGAGCAATCAAAGGCTCAATGTTGTAACCACCTTGCATGGTGCCTAATAGCTCAACAGCACGCGCTGAAGAGACAATAGGAGAGCTGACTTCGCCTTTAGCAACAGCATCTAGGAAACCGGCTTTCACATAAGCGGCTTCATCAACACCAGGGGGAATACGGTTCTCTAGCAAGTCGAGGATAAATGCCTCTTCACCTGCTGGAGGGTTTTTAACTAGTTCTACCAATTCAGCAACTTGAGCTGCATCGAGTGGTTTAGGGACTATGCCCTGTGCGGCACGTTCTTCGACGTGGTTACGATATGCTTCTAGCACGACAACATTCCTCTTTGTTTGGCGGCGCTTCAAACAACAAAACTGACTAGGCTGATTGTGATTGCTTATTCGGTTTTGCTGGCTCGACCCTTATTTCCGAGCAGCAGTATACTACAGCCGGGCAAAAGTATGAATCAGGTCACACTCTGATAAGAAATAAATAATTCTAGTTCTATAACGCAAGGCATACGCTACGCCTCAAAAACCGCGTTTAAAATTAGACGATAGTGTGAATTCTATAAAAATAAGCGCTATGACAATTAGTTATATAGGCACGATTAATCTAATACGAATAAGGTACAATCACCATAGTCACAAAACTATACTCGATATAACCTACATGAATGATGGACTAACTATTATTCATTCAGGTGATAATGATATTTTACTAATATAAATGAGGTTGCAATGTCAGCATTTTCACTACAAGCCGTCATCTTTGATATGGACGGAGTACTGATTGACTCAGAGCCAAGTTGGCAACAAGCTGAGCTTGAAGTGTTTAATGCACTCGGTCTGGGGCTAGAGTGGCAGGATACTCTACAAACCACGGGCCTAAGAATTGATCAGGTAGTCGAGTATTGGTATCAGCGCCGCCCTTGGCAGAACTATGATAATCAAGCAGTTTCAAACGCAATTGCCGACAAAATGGTGCAAGCGATCCTCAATGACGGTCAACCTCTTGAAGGGGTGAAAGATGCATTAGAAGCATGCAGAGCCCTAAACCTTAAGGTTGGCCTTGCGACGTCATCACCCAATGTTATTTTACAAGCGGTATTAAAGCGTCTTGATATTGGCCATTACTTCGATGCGATCACCTCGGCAGAAGGACTTAAGTATGGTAAGCCTCATCCTGAGGTTTATCTTAATTGCGCCGAAGAGCTTAATGTCGACCCGGCACTTTGCTTAGCGGTCGAGGACTCTTTTAATGGCGTCATTGCCGCACGCGCAGCTAATATGCAGACACTCGCCATTCCCGCCGCTCACGAACAAACACAAGCGAGATGGATAGTGGCCCACCATCAAGAAGCCAGCTTGTTGGCCCTTTCATCACTGCTAAAACAAGCGTTCACTTCATAACAAAAAGCAAACTGCGACTACCTACAAAATAAAAGCGCCCATTTAAAAATGGGCGCTTTAACTAGAACATTAAGTCACTTATTCGGACTAGTGGTAAGTAACCTTAAGCACAGGGCCTGAGCCAAGTTCATGGGTACTGAAACCTAAACCATTCGTGGTATCTGGTGTGATAAACAGTCCTGTATTGCCACCTCTTAACCATTTACCCACGATTTCAGTATCAGTAAGGTCAATTTTCTGTACTCCTAACGATCTTGTCGCGGTAAATGTCGTTAAATTGTCACCACCACCTACGGTTCGCCAGAATGAATTCCAAGTGATAGTATCTTCACTCCAATCTTTTCTAGCCTGCTTAATCTTGAAGTTTCCATGGGATACATTGGTAATATTCAATTCCAATACCACAGACTCAATCTGAGCATTGGCAGGTAGCGTAGATAAATCAAACTTGATAAGACCTTGCATCTTACCAAAACTGTTATCTTGCCTATCGATTAAGACACCTTGCTTGTGATTATTAAAGTTCTTATCACTTTGCTTTTGAGTGATAAAAGTGTCATCACTGGTTTTTAAGGTCACTGTCTTAGACGCTGTTGGACTACAATCATCTTTCTTCTTGTAATTCACCACTAGCGTTGGTGCTTTACCTGTCTCAATAGACTGAAAATCTAACCCATCCACAGAAGTTGTTGGGGTAATCACCAGACCATTGTTGCCATCAGACTCCCATAGGCTGAGTAGATTACTACCTGTTAAATCAACCTCAACCATACCGACAGATGATGGAACAAAGGTCGCAAGGGTTTTGCCTGCGATGCTTTTTCCACGAACCGATTGCCAAGTAGCTGAATTGGCACGCCAAGCACGCTTAACAAGTTGCACTTTCATTTGACCTTTAGAAGGATTCGTCACCTGTAGATTCAACTTAATCCCTTCAATATCCGCACACTCAGGGATCCCTTGAGTGTCAAAGGCCATTAGGCTCATTAACGGACCATATCCTCGATCATGGGAATCAACGAGCAGACCTTCTCTGTGACCTTCGAAGTTTCTTCTTCTCTGCTTGTAGGAAACAAATACGTCTTCCTCGGCCGGAATTTCAATGAAAGATGGCTCAACTACAGGCTCTTGGTTTAGCAATACAGTCAAGCCGCTAGCAGCTTTGACTAACTCCATCTTCTCGCCAACTTCATTAAGCGACCACCAATTTACATTTTCAGGTAGACGCAAAGCATCGGTTTCACGCTGCTCGCGGGATAATGTAGAAGCCGTGTCATCAAACTGAGCAGTGCGAACCGTCATCTTATCCTTAGTGACTTGAATCACCTTCACCTGCTGCACAGCACCAGCATCTAGGGTCCAATTCTTAGGATCATTTGCAGAGCGCGCAGGTGCGCCCCAGCTGCCTTCACCGACAAACACGTTACCGCCTTCTGGCGCGAGTACATAACTTTTGCCCTCAGGTCTCACCTCACGGGTCGCCTTAGTCAGGTGACTGTCAGACTCGACAATCAGGTTCATGTTGTGCTCATAGAAAAGTTTGGCCCACCAAGCATATTGAGTTGGACTCTCACCCTTAAAAGCAATATGAGGGAACAGTGGACGGTGGTACTGAGCCACGCGCCAAGCACTCTGGTCACCATAAACTGCTAGGTCTTCAGCAAACCAACGGTTCATCGAACGTGCATAACTACCCCAACCACTCTTAGCGAACTGAGTATTCAGAGTATAAACTCGCATCAAAGGTGAAACGCCTACTGCACCAAAGGTATCTAGCGGATTACATACACCATTTTTATCAGAGTCGACACCAAAGACTTTACACACAGTCGAGAAGTCATAATCTTCATGATTTCCATGGGTTGGAATGAAAGGATAGATGCGCTTATAGGCTTTTCCATCAATAACATCGTTAGAGAAAGTTAGTCTCCAATCTTGCAAGTATCGCTTCATCTCATTAGCTGAGTTAAATGCGGTATAGTCGCCACCATGCATGATAAATAGCGGCCTTACTTTTGAAATAAGACGATTACCTTCACGGCGGTAGGTCTCGCCGCTACGCGTCGCACGAGTATCACCACCCGCAATAGCAACAAAGCCGCTATCATCGGCTGGGGCTGTCTTAAACCATAGACGCTCACCACAACCGCTTTGATCACAGACACGATAATACACATTGGAATCTGGTGTGAGCCCATCGAGCCTAACGAAATAGCTGCGAAGCGAGCCGTTAAAGATACGGTTGTAATCAGGCTGCATTGAAGTCCAAGTCGCTTCATCGGTTGTACTACCGAACTTTACATAGGGCTGACTACTATAGCCTTTAGGGGAGAAGCCGATCACTGCTTCATGGGCAGGATCGCTATCCCACACCAGACGGTGATACTGAGTGGCTGAGAAGGCAAGCTGACTGGTCAGCACCCCCACAGCCAAGGTCATCGTTCGAGATAAAGGTTTTATCATATCTGAAACTCCATGAGTTTTAGTCAAGTTTAAAAAGTTAGTTATTTTCACTACAGCCAGTTAACTTCTGGCACTTTTATTATTTGAAAACAATCACATAGAAATGTGACAGCATCTCTCCAGCAATAATGAGAAAGTCACTCTCTTGTGTAATCACTCACAAGCATCAGAAATGCGGCATTACGATAGGGCAGTGTCTTCACCGAGCCATCTTTAAAATCTACCGCTTTACTGCCCTCGCCCAATTTGGAATAAAACCCCGTTAGCCGAATCGAATGATCATTTGTCCAGTAATCGCCTTTGTGAACTCTTGGAAAAAAGGCCGAATTAATTTTGGTGTGTCCGCTTGGAACAGAAAAATCCAGCAAGCTAGTCAGCTCTTCGGCCGAGGGCAAGCGCCAGTTTTTATGCCCGCATAATGACTCGGCGTTGGTTTTTCTAAGGTGATCTAAAGTGTCGCAGCCATTGGTGTCATATAAGCAATCTCCCATATCAGACTCTCCATGCTCTCCGTCAAACCAAGAGTAGGACCATGACGCATCATGGAGATTTTCTGAGTCAGATTTGATTTCCCACAACAAGCCGCTCTCTTTATCCAGAACACAGCTCCAAGGGCCTTTCCAATTCGCTATCGGCTCACCTTGAGCATTAATTTTCTGCCAACGGGATATTTGAGGTTCGTCAGGTTTGGGGGGATTAAGCCAGGCAAAACTCACTAATCCAGCGATAAAACTGAGCACTAAACAAAGACGCTTGATCATTGCTCCGCCTCCAACTGCAAGCGGATCCCTTGGTTATGCCTACTGTGAGCAATTTGGGCATGATCGAAGGCCGCCACCCACATACAAACTCCTGAACGAATAGCCACATCTTGGCTAGAGTGAGTGTCTAAACGCCTGACAAGCTCTAGCGACCATTTACCGTCACGCCAAACACCAAAGGCTCTGACATCACCTCTATCACCGAGGAATTGATTGGATTTATATAAAACAGAGGGCATGGTCGTTCCAACCGCATACATATCCTTAAATGGCTTGTATGGCTCAGCATTAAACCAAGTGAGAAAACTGCCTTGAGATATGGCGACATCAATAGGGGATGAAGGCGCCGAACTGGCATCGACAGGTAAACGCTTAGGTGTGACGCCGTTTGGTGTATACCAGAGCCAATTCATCACATAGGAACCAGACTCCTTGCCATCGGTAATATAGCCTGCGGTATAACGACGTTTACCTGGCTGCGCTTTAGTTGGTGCAGTAAAAACATTATCGTCTGCTTGAAACATGCCATTGGTACGCACCGCTTTCCAATGCCAGAGATCCCGCACATTACCGTCTGTCGAATAGTGGTACCCCTTACCATGCCAGTTGGCCGGCTTATCCTTTAATGGCTTATGCCCTAAATGCGTAGTACCGTCAGCTCCTGTACGGCAGGTATTAGATAGCATGATAGCGAGCTTATCTTCATAAAACTGTTTCTCATCGAAACGGTAAAAACCATTCTCTTTTACCTTCCAGCCCTGTTCGGTTTTCACCAAGGGAAGATGCTGCAAGCTCTCGGTAGGATCATCCCACACCATATGGAAATAGATTTCGTCATTATTGTGTAATGCTTTTATCCGGATCTGAGTCCGTCCCCCCACAAACCCTTCACCGCCATGTGTCTCAATCACTAGGGGGGTAGCGTTTTGCCAGATAGACTCGTTAGCTACACCATCGATATCGATCACTTGTTCAATGGGAAGAGGCTTTACTTTTAGGGTCGGTTCAAAGGACTGTAGAGCTAATACACCAGGAATAGCCGTACACAACAAAAGCAATACTGCGGCTCCTCCCCTGCGCAAGCTAAGCTTGGCCATAAAGATAGTTTTAAATGCAGTAATACCATAATGAGCGAAGTATCCTCCTACATGCAAAACCAGATACAGCAGAGCAAATTGAGCGAGATAGTAATGAAGCGCAGCAAAGTCAGCCCCATTATCTTGCAACAAGAGCCACCCAGTTAAGAGCAGTCCTGGGAACAGCAAATAACCCAAATAAATAACTTGTTTATGAAACCTAGGTGTTTTGTTTTGCCCTACGACTTTAGACTTAGGTTTAATAAAAATGATGTAGAAGATGAAGGATAACACTATGGCAGTAAGCCCTAGTCCAGAGTAAATATGAATAGAGTGCATCTCACCCTGGGGAAGTACTGCTGAGAAAAACAGCCATTGTGGATGTGACACTGTCGCGATTCGAAATCCAGTTAACACACTCAACAAAACACAAAAAATCACAAAAGTATGCAATATTACCCAGAATATAGAACGCTTCATTGCGACGACCTAAAGTCCCTAAAAAAGCATGATTTTAATATTGCAATATGAAAAAACAAGAGCACAAGATAAGATTAATACTACATATCACACTGTTAAATATAATGATTTTTTATGGAACGCCATAATAAACGCTTATAAAACGCTTAGATTTCCATGTCTTTTTACGACAGTTTTTTGACAAGAGATAAAGTAAAAAACAATTAGAAATGAAAAATTGCTCTAGAAAAGTTCTCAAGCAAGAACAATAAAGTAAAGAGGTTATAACGTTTGATTTTAAAAAAAGGTAATCAAGAAAAAGGCTAAGAAACCAAAGGTACAAAGAAAAACAAATACAACCTGAATACCTAACTAACCAGTATTTAGCTTTCAAGCTTCACAAATATAATGATGATTATACTTTCTATTAAACAGAAATACCGAACGCATAACCGTCAACTCAAATCACACTATTACCTGCGCCATTATAATGGCGTTACCATACAAGATTTATAAGGCTAACAAGCTTTCCCAAGAGCATTAAGCAAACACTGATATAAAAAAACGTTATATCAAAAATACTCACCATTTCTCTCACTTAGCTTATTAGCCTCATTGCCTTCATAGTAAATGAGCTCTTACCCCTGAGTACAAACTGTGACCCTAAAAGTAAAAAAACGCCCATTCAAAGAATGGGCGCTTAGTCGCATCATTAAGAAGACTCTTGTCTATTAACGTATAAAGTTACCAGATTTTCACACGCTCTTCTGGCGCAAGATACATTTCATCACCTTCTTTCACACCAAAGGCCTCATAGAAAGCAGGAATGTTCTTAGGCGTACCCATAGCACGGAAATGGCTAGGAGAATGGCTATCAGTTAATAGGCGACGCGCTAACTCTTCATCACGATAGTTACGACGCCATACTTGAGACCAACCGATAAAGAGTCGCTGCTCAGGAGTTAAACCATCAATGATCGGCGCTTCTTCGCCATTTAAGCTCAACTGATAAGCTCGAGCAGCAACGGTCAAACCACCTAAATCACCGATGTTTTCACCCAATGTCAGATCACCATTGACGAACTTACCAGGAAGCGCTTCATACTTGCTGTACTGAGCCGATAGCTTGTCGCCACGCTTCTTAAACTCTTCTCTATCTTTGTCAGACCACCAGTTTCTCAGGTTACCGTCACCGTCATACTTAGCACCTTGGTCATCAAAACCATGGCTAATTTCGTGACCAATAACTGCACCAATACCACCGTAGTTCACAGCATCATCGGCATCCATATTAAAGAATGGAGGCTGAAGGATCGCTGCTGGGAATACAATCTCATTTGATACCGGGCTGTAGTATGCGTTAACCGTTTGAGGCGTCATATGCCACTCAGTACGGTCAATCGGCTTACCTAGCTTATCTAGCATGCCTTTGTATTCAAAGTTAGCATAACGCTGATAGTTACCCACTAAGTCATCAGCCTTGATGCTAAGACCAGAGTAATCTTTCCACTTATCAGGATAACCAATCTTATAGGTAAACTTAGATAGCTTCTCTTGTGCAGCAACCTTAGTTTCTGGCGTCATCCACTCAAGCTCATTGATACTAACCTCAAAACCTTTAATCAAGTTCTGGATCATCTTCTCCATGCGAGCCTTAGCTTCTGGCTTAAAGTTACGCTTAACGTACTCTTTACCTACGATTTCACCAATCACCTGATCCGCTGCATCAACAGCTTTCTTCCAGCGTGGAGATTGCTGCTCAACACCCATTAGGCGCTGCTTATGGAAAGCAAAATGAAGATCGACAAAATCTTTACTCAGTAGCTCTGCATAGTCATCAACTAGATGGAAAGCAAGATAGTCCTGCCAAGCAGAAACCGGGAAGCTAGTGAACTTCTTACCTAACTTTTGCAAGTAGGAAGGCTGACGTACAATCACTTCACTGACTTGGAACATCTCCGCGCCAGCGGCAAACTGGCTAAAGTCAAAGTGACCTAACAGAGTCTGTAAGGCTTCACGATCCATCTTGTTATAGCTCTTGTTAGCATCGCGGGACTCGGTACGGCTCCACTGGCTTTGAGCAATAAACTCTTCAATTTTAAGTACGTTTGCTGCAGCACGCTTGGCATTCTTATAGCCAGCCTTATTCATCAACTCAGTGATATAAACCGCTAACGCTTCACGGTTAGCCACATATTTGGCATCGTCTTTAATGTAATAATCACGATCAGGCAGAGTTAAACCAGACTGATAGATATAAACACCATATTGGCTTGAGTTCTTCGCATCATTATTGACGTAAAAACCAAATGGCATGCTAGCACCATCAATTAACAAGCTACCCATTAGGCGTTCAATATCACCATGGTCATTCGCTTTATCAATATTGGTTAACTGAGCCTGTAAAGGAGAAATCCCTAATTGCTCTAGTTTATCTGTATTCATATAGCTGGCGTAGAAATCACCCACTTTTTGCTCACTGCTACCTTCAAGCTTATCTTGTTTGGCTGCGGCTTCTTCAATGATCTTACGCAGTGACTTTTGGCTTTGCTCGTAAAGCACAGAGAAAGCGCCATAATTGGATTTATCGGCAGGGATTGGTGTGCTCTTCAACCAATTGCCATTGACACTGTAGTAGAAGTCATCTTGGTGACGGACATGGGTATCAAAATTTTGTTTCTCAATACCGGATTGCTGGCTTGCTTGAGTAGCACTCGCTACCACTTCTGGCTTATCACTTGAGCTACAAGCGGCAAGACCTAAACCTAAGGCTACGCCTAAAGCTAATATGCTGACTTTTTTCATGGTTCTCCCCAGAGCATACTTTGAAATTATTAATAGCGGCTCTAATGCAGCGACGCTTTTTGCTGATAAACAACAATTAACCCGACAAGATAGCAGCTTGACGGGTTAATTACAGGGAGATTTTGTAAATAGTTATGACGTAGCAACTTAATTCAGTAAGCGCTAAAACTAAAAACTCTTACCCACAAAAAGATAGAAAGACTTTTCACCTTTATCGCTAGCCCCAATACCTATTGCTGCTGGGCCTAATCCTGTGTCGGTTCCAAGGTATAGGCTAGACGCATAAATCAGATCATCAATATTAATATCTTTACGCCTATGCCATACATTACCCGCTTCTATACTTGTACCTAAATACAAAGGGTAATCAGTTAAGCCTAAGGTGCCTCTACCCAGATCATACTGATAAATGAAAGCACCAAAAAGTTTATGAGCACCAAACAATGAGTTTTTATGATAGCCAGAAAGATTTAAGAAGCCGCCCAGCTCAAAGTCATGAATACTGTCGAACCCATCATTCGCTATGGTTGCAAACGCGGCTTTACCGACAAAAGCGTGGTTACTTACCTGCACCGCACCTTTCCATTCCAGTTCATATTGCCATACATATTTTCTATCATCGACACTCCCTACTGCCTCATCTCTAAAATAGGCATCTAAGGTTATACGATTACCAGAGGTGGGAAAGCTAATACTATCTAGACTGTCGTAGCCCATCTTTAGATAAGCCCCATAGGAGTCAAATTTCAAATCACTTTGGAAAAAAGCATCATTACCTATCCGGCCTTTCTCCCCTGTTAAGCCTATTTCTATCGCGCCTTCATGGATAAAGTTATAACCAATACCTAATTCAAGGGTGTGGGTCTTACGATCAAACTCTAAAGCTCGGTTATTCCTATTATCAAAAATTTCCCAATTATCGATATCATATTGATATCTTGAGCGGCTATAAAAAGTTAAATCTAAATCCAGTGGCTGATAAAACTCGGTCGCAAACATCTTTTCAAAGCCTAGCTTAAGCTCATTGCGCCATTCACCGCCCATATCCGTTAAATCTGTCATGGTATAGGCCACATCAAATATCACAGACGAATCTAAGGTAAAGTCATCTTCCCAGCTAAAGCCAAACTCAATATAGTTGGGTCCCCAAGACTTAGGCTTAGTTTTAACGACTAACACTCGCCCTTCTGCAGTATCACGAAACTCGGTTTCCACCCGCTCAAACTTATCTAATGCATACAAACGTGCTATCGCAGCATCTAGCTGTGCTTTATCAACTGTCTCACCTTGATGAATATCGAACACTTCATGTAATAAACTCTCACCAAGTTTAGAGTCATTCTCAAATACCACTTTAACTACAGGGTTTTGCGATGGTTTTTGCCAAGTTAGCAGCCGTTGCTTCTTGTTTTCTATATAGGAAAAATAAGCATCAGGCGTAAGACTCAGATGCCTCATTTTATCTAAGCTTTCTATCGCAGCCTGCTCCCCCAAAGGAAAAGCAACCGCCATCACGTCAAAGTCAGTAGAGCTTAGGTCATCTATTGCAGGGCGGATCAAAATATCTTTTGAAGTCAGCAATTGCTTTTGTTTTTCAGTGCTCGCATTCGTCAGCATAGTAGATAGCTGTTCTAGCACAGAGATAGCATTATCTAGCTTGTCTTTACCCATTAGTGGGGAACCGATGTCAACCGCAATAATAATATCTGCACCCATAGCCTTAGCTACATCGACAGGCATATTATTGGCAATACCACCATCGACTAATAACCGACCATTTAGCTCTGAAGGCTGAAGTGCAGCAGGAACGGTCGCCGAGGCTTGCATCGCATTAACCAAACTACCAGAGTCCAATATAACAGGGCGACTCGTCACCAGATCCGTTGCAACGGCTCGAAAGGGAATAGCAAGTTGATCAAAACTATCGAACTCATGAACTAACCCTGCTGACTGTCTAAGCAACCTCGCCATGGTTTGTCCGCGAAGTAAACCACTCGGCGTTTTTATTTCACCTTCGCTATAACCTATATTAAGGGGAATATTAAACTGATCTCGCTTAGCTTTATCTCTGATACTGAGGTCTTGTCTAGGTATGGTATCTGAATAGCCTGAATTCCAATCGGTGCCTAACATAATGGCTTCAATTTCAGCAGCACTATAACCTAGTGCATACATGCCACCGACATAGGCACCAATACTGGTACCGGCAATATAATCAATAGGTATTCGATGTTGCTCTAATACTTTAAGCACGCCTAAATGAGCAGTCCCTTTCGCTCCACCACCACTGAGCACTAAGCCCACTTTAGGTCTTTGTTGGCCATATGCCATAGACAACGTACAGCTAATAAGTAAGCAAGCAATCAATAAACGCATAATCATTTTTATTTTATATAGGGTTACAATATGAATACAAAAAACAGCATGTTAAGAAACAGATATTTAACACAACACCAGCATCGTTTCTAGCGCTTTCCATTAAACTCAAAGTATTCTCTTCCATTTGTTAGTGGCTAAAGAATGACTTATTTCTTTTGCAGGCATAGGCTTAGCAAAATAATAACCTTGAATAATATAACACCCTTGACTGAACACCTGCTCAAGCTGAGCTTCAGTCTCAACACCCTCGGCAACCACCTCTAACTTGAGGTTTCGAGCCAATTCGATAACACTGCTGACAATGGCTTGATCCACAGGGTTGGTCGTGACCTTGTTAAGGAATGAGCGATCGATTTTCAAGCTATCCACTTCAAACTGGCTTAAATAGGCTAAAGAAGAGTAACCAGTACCAAAGTCATCGATAGCCACACTCACGCCTAGGCCTTGCAACTGTTTTAAGTGTTCTCGAGCAACGTGCAACTCCTTCATCAACACCCCTTCTGTAATCTCTAAGGTTAATGATGATGCGGGCATATCAGTTTCTCGTAAAATGGCGGCTAAGCCAGCAATAAAGTTTGTTTGCCTAAAATGCACGGCTGAAATGTTGACCGATATTTTTAGTTGGCCGGGGTAGTTCTCTAACCAATACTTCCCAGTGCGACACGCTTGTCGTAAAACCCAAGTTTCAATCTCTAAAATTAAGCCACAGGTTTCAGCCACATGAATGAATATATCCGGCCTCACATATCCATCGGTTGGATGACGCCAACGTAATAAGGCTTCTAAACCTACCAACCTGTCTCCATTAAGAATATCAATTTGAGGCTGGAAATGGAGTTCTAGTTCATCCCTTTCGATTGCTTTGCGTAAGTCCGCTTCCAAACGCAAATGATATAGCGCTTCCTTATTACGCTCCGATGAGTAGTACTGAAAGTTTCCTCTTCCTTCTTCCTTGGCGTGATACATGGCCAAATCAGCATTTTTGATTAACCCTTCTGCATCATTCGCATCATCGGGAAATATACTGATACCAATACTGGCTGAGATGAAAAACTCTCTTCCATAAAGATTAAATGGTCGTACTGCCTGCTTTAAAATATCTTCAGCTAAATGGTTAATCTTATCTATCTCATCAGCATTCTTAATTAAAATAACAAACTCATCGCCACCAAAACGGCACAACAGATGCTCCGATGAAATACAAGTTAATAAACGATTGGATGCTTCAACTAAAAGCGCATCGCCCATTCCATGACCATAGGAGTCATTGACATACTTAAACCTGTCTAGATCAAGGAAGAGCAAAGCTAATTTCTCATTATGCCGCTGAGAATAAACAATCGACTCTTGTAAACGCTCAGAAAAGTGTGCTCGATTAGGCAAACCTGTTAACACATCAAAATTTGCTAGACGCCTAAGGTTAGCTTCACTCTGACGCCTCTCTGTTATATCTGAAAATACAACAACATAATGTCCATCAGCACCTTTATCTTCCGACATCAAAGAGACATTTAACCAGACTGGACATTGTTGGCCATCACGAGTTATGAACTCTCGCTCACCAGTCCATGAGGACTCATTACCAATTAGGTGCTTTACCTCTTTCTCTTGATTGATATTTGGACTTATTAACTGATAAAAATTGGCAGAAATCAGCGAGTCTGGTTCATGACCTAAAATCTTTTCAGCTGCTAGATTAGCAACTTTGATTTTTTCGTGCTCATCGAGAATTAGCACTCCCTCTGATGTATTCTCAAAAGCTTGAGCTAATAAATTAACTTCATCTTCAAGCGATCGCTGAATACTGATATCACTATATATGCCAGACACTTGCTCTACAGCACCTGTGTCCGCATTGATTTGGGTGGGACTGCCCTTTACTTTCAGCCAACCCCAGGTTTGATCTTGACGCTGGAAGCGATAAACCACATCAAAACGAGGCAAGTCCCCTCGCAATACACTTTCCCATTCAGCAACGACTCTATCGCGATCTTCAGGGTGAATAGGCAGTTCGTCCACTCGACATATGATTTCATTTAATGAAGAATCCAGCACACCGCTGCGATTTTCTAAATGTAACAAGTCCGAGTCATGACTCCACTCCCATAAATCTGAATCACTGCCCTTTAATGACTGGCGCAAGCTATGTTCACTACCCTGCAGTGCGATATTAATCTTTTTGAAGGTTGCAGCTTGTTGTGCACGATAACGAGCTAATAGGAACATTAGGGTCATTAGTACTAAAACAACACCAAACTTAACCCAACGGCTTTCCCACCAATATTGCTGAACTTCAAACCGATATGAAACCGGGCTATCACGCCACACGCCATTACGTTGGCTGAGAATATCAAGAGAGTAGTCACCGGCTCTTAAACCAGAGAAATTGATCTGAGGCTGTCCCTGCAATAACAGATAGTTTGCAGACTGGTTATCAACACGTCTAATTCGATACTGAAGACTTATAGGCGTATCATCTAAATAATCACTACTGGTTAACTGAAAGCTAACCATTCTCGCTCCAGGTTTTATCACCTCAAGCATTTCTGGCAGCAAGCTCACCTCAGTTTTATCATCATAGAAAATAGAAACTGATTCTAATGTGATAGCATCGTTCTTGATTTTATTGCTCATACTGGGCACATCAAGCAACATAACTCCATCGGGAGTCCCAACATACAGACCTTGGGAAGGGTTAAAGAAAAATGCACCTTCGTTCAGCTCATTACCAATTAACCCATCGTCCTCTGAGAAGACTTCTACCTTAAGTGTCTGTTTGTTTTGCCTGATAATGGTATTGGTGCAACCGACGACTCTATAATCTGGTGTATCTTGGATCATAAAGACGGCATTACAGGTCACTCTCCACCGCTTACTGAGATCTTCTATTTTCCCTTCAGTCAAATCAAACTCAAACAGTCCACGCTGAGTAGAACCAAGCCAAAGCATCCCTGGGCCAACTTGTACTATCTGGCTAATAACAGGCACATTAGATAAGTCATCGAAGGGAATAGTGACTTGATTTAATTGACCATCCTCATTTAAAACGCCAAAAGCTCCCTCGCCTCCTAGCCAAAGAGCGCCTTTGTCATCCCTAAAAATGACATTGAAATATGCTGATACCTGCTCTTGCTTCTCGTTTTTTATGAGTAGCTCTTCAGGGTCTAGCATTTGGGGTTGCCAATAATAGATACCAGAAGAGGTCACAAACCAAATACGGCCTTCTATGAGAGTATCTTTATAGGTGTTAACGACGACCTTATGTTCTAACGACTCAGAACCTTGAGTCCACTCGGCAAATCGCATCGCTTGCTCAATTCGCTTGTCATAAACATAAAGGCCATTAGTAGTCGAAATGAGTAAATGGTATTCATCAAGGGGCTCAACTTTAAAGATACTATCGTTTAACTCTAACTCAGGAAGTGTAATGGTCGTCGCATAAAGCTGTTTACGATCAACAAGAATTAAGCCCTCATCGGTTCCTAGCCAAAGCCCATCATTATCGCCATAGATCGCCCAAATCATCTCATTAGCAAGATAATAAGGTTTTTTACTCGTAATAGTTTCCTTCACAAACTCCGGCGGCTCGACAACGACCGCTAAGCCATCACCGGATCCACCTACCCAAATCACTCCAGATGAATCGACTTCTAAGTCATAGATATACTCAATATTGGCTTGCTGTTTGAGCTGTTTCTGATATTTAGTAACCCTTCCAGTCTCAATATGCCATTTTAATAGTCCAGAACGACTTGCAAGCCACAAGCTTCCCTGATGATCTTCAGCCATCTGCGTTATGTAAAAGGGAAGATTATCGACAAAACTAATGGCCAAACTGTCTAGGTTTAATGAAAATAAACCTTCACTGGAGCTAATCCAAACTCG
Organism: uncultured Shewanella sp.; assembly: GCA_947503555.1. Classification (GTDB taxonomy): domain Bacteria; phylum Pseudomonadota; class Gammaproteobacteria; order Enterobacterales; family Shewanellaceae; genus Shewanella. The sequence goes on along the minus strand of CANNEE010000011.1, from coordinate 22,399 downwards.
GCCTTGAGTATCTTGATACAGCCTCTTGAACTGACCATAGCTTTCGCGCCAAGGCAAAGTCTCAAGCAGCGCACCATCATGATTACGTAACTCAAGCTTGTCTTCACGGCCAATAATTAACTTATCGTTATCGACTATTAATAAATCATGCCAAGGTTTATCTACATCGGCGGGTAACTGAGATATGACAGAAAGTGCAGAGTTATTTTGTTGATATTGCAGTAAGGCACCCTTACTTGTTAGCAATATCCACTTGCTATGGCTAGCCTTACCATGTGCGATAAGCCCGCCATATTGATAATCTGGAAATAATGTTTTCGAACCAAATTCAGTAAACTGATTCAATTTGATGTTATAGAGATATACCTTAGAGTAAGTACTAATTAATAAATAATCCTGCTCTAACTCTATCAATGACTGGATATAATCATCGTCTAAGCGATTCTCGAACCCCACTTTATCGATACGTCTGACTTTGGTATTACTGACTCGATAAAGCCCTTGCTCCGTCGCTAACCAGACAAAGCCATATTGATCGAAGCTAATATCATTGATCGTCGCATTACCAAGTCCATCTCTAGCAGTAAAGACTCGCTGTACAAAGTCTCCAGCCAAGGCCATATTGGCAAGACAGGAAATAACACACAGTAAGATTAAAAATGCTTTTAAAAGAGATGTTTTCATATAGTAACCAATAGCAAACGTACAACAAATGTATCAGTTTCTATATATAAATTCACGTTAAAACACGCTGTATCGTATCCATAAAAAAAGCGCTCATATGAGCGCTTTTTTTAAATCAGTAACGAGAATTACTTCTTCTTTTTCGCCTTAGGGTTAGGCAGGTCAGTAATAGAACCTTCATAGACTTCTGCCGCTAAACCTACAGACTCATGCAATGTTGGGTGAGCATGAACCGTTAGTGCCAAGTCTTCAGCATCACAGCCCATCTCGATAGCAAGACCAATTTCACCTAGTAGTTCACCACCGTTAACACCTACGATAGCACCACCTATCACACGGTGAGTCTCTTTATCAAAGATAAGCTTAGTCATACCTTCGCTGGCATCAGAGGCGATAGCACGGCCACTTGCAGCCCATGGGAAAGTCGCAGTCTCATAAGCAATATCTTGCTCTTTCGCTTCTTTCTCAGTAAGACCTACCCAAGCAACCTCAGGGTCGGTATAAGCAATCGATGGGATAACCTTAGGATCGAAGTAGTGCTTCATGCCTGAAATCACTTCAGCGGCAACATGGCCTTCATGCACACCTTTGTGAGCAAGCATTGGTTGACCCACGATATCACCAATAGCGTGAATGTGAGGAACATTAGTACGCATCTGCTTATCAACATTGATAAAGCCGCGCTCATCGATGTTCACACCCGCTTTTTCAGCATCGATCAACTTACCATTTGGTGTACGACCGATAGCTACTAGCACTGCATCATAACGTACAGGCTCGCTAGGTGCTTTCTTGCCTTCCATAGTGACATAGATACCATCGTCTTTCGCTTCAACAGCTGTCACCTTGGTTTCTAGCATCAAGTTAAACTTCTTCTTGATCTGCTTAGTGAAGACGCGAACCACATCTTTATCGGCAGCAGGGATCACTTGGTCGAACATTTCAACCACGTCAATCTCACTACCTAGTGAAGAGTAAACTGTACCCATCTCTAGACCGATAATACCACCACCCATAACAAGTAGTTTTCCAGGTACTTCTTTTAGCTCTAGGGCATCGGTAGAGTCCCAGATACGTGGGTCTTCATGTGGAATAAATGGTAATTCAATCGGACGAGAGCCTGCTGCAATGATGGCATGCTCAAAGTGCACTGTCTTAACACCATCTTCGCCAGCGACTTCAATCGTGTTTGGGCCAGTGAACTTACCATAACCGTTAACAACATTAACCTTACGCATCTTAGACATACCGCCTAGACCGCCTGTTAACTGGCTAATCACTTTCTCTTTAAAGCCACGTAGCTTATCTAAGTCAATTTTTGGCTCACCAAAATATACGCCGTGATCAGCCACTGTCTTAGCTTCTTCAATCACTTTAGCTACATGCAATAGTGCTTTAGAAGGGATACAACCTACATTAAGACAAACGCCACCCAAGGTATTAAAGCGCTCAACGATTACAGTATCCAAACCAAGATCCGCTGCGCGGAATGCAGCAGAGTAACCAGCAGGACCCGCACCTAATACCACTACCTGAGTTTTAATTTCGTTACTCATGTTTTCCTCTATTCTTTTTATGGAGTTGTCACCAATCCCGGTTCAACTCAGAATGTTGCCAGCTAAAGAATCGATATTCTCGTAAGGTGGCCGCATTTTAACCCGTGTTTGACACGGATCACAATAAAATTTAAAGCTGCTGTTTAGTCAAAAAAGGCCACTCGAACCGAGTGGCCTTAATCACTAAAGGATCAGTGTGCGTATATCTGAAAGTATGCCAGATAAAGTGACACTAAAGCGTGCAGCCATCGCACCATCGATCACACGGTGATCGTATGAAAGTGATAGTGGCAACATCAACTTAGGCTCAAAGTCTTTGCCATTCCACTTTGGCTTAATCTCAGACTTAGATACACCTAAAATCGCTACATCCGGATAGTTCACGATAGGAGTAAATGCCGTACCACCAATACCACCAAGGCTTGAGATGGTGAAGCAGCTGCCTTGCATATCCACAGCCTTAAGCTTACCTTCACGCGCACGGATGGAGATATCAGTCAGCTCTTGAGAAAGCTCATGAATACCTTTCTTATCGACATCACGTACTACAGGTACGACAAGACCATTTGGCGTATCAACCGCCACACCAATATGGAAGTACTTCTTCTGAATAAGCGACTCGCCATCATGGCTTAAGCTAGAGTTGAACACTGGGAACTGCTGCAGCGTCTTAGCAACCGCCTTCATCATAAACACAAGTGGCGTAATCTTGATGCCAAGCTTCTGTTTAGCGGCAATCTCATTTTGCTGCTTACGGAACGCTTCCATCTCAGTGATATCAGCTTCATCGAACTGAGTCACATGGGGAATCGTCACCCAGTTACGGTGAAGATTCGGACCAGATATCTTTTGAATACGGCTTAGTGGCACTTCTTCCACTTCACCAAACTTAGCAAAATCAACCTTAGGCGCATCGATAACCTGCAAGCCACCAGCACCGCTGCCAACGCTAGTTGCAGCAGAAGCTTTAGGACGAGACAGCTCATACTTCACATAAGCTTGTACATCTTCTTTTACGATGCGGCCTTTACGACCAGAACCCGTTACTTGAGTCAGATCGACACCAAACTCACGAGCTAGACGGCGCACAGCTGGAGACGCGTGTACCACGCCAGTAACAGGCTTGCTGCCAGCACTAGGATGATGCGGCACTGGAGGCTTAGGTGCTGCTGGTGCAGGTGCTGGCGCGGCTTCTGCTTGTGGCGCTGGTGCAGGAGCGGCTTCAACCACAGGCGCTGCTGGCGCACTCGATGTCACCTCAAGGGTTAACACCAATGAACCTTGGGATACCTTATCACCCACATTTAGCTTCATAGATTTGACCACACCAGCTTCAGGTGATGGTACTTCCATGGTGGCTTTGTCAGTTTCAAGGGTAATCAAACCAGCATCGGCTTCAATGCTATCACCTTCAGCAACGAGCACTTCAATCACGTCAACATCGGCGGCATCGCCAATATCAGGTACAGTCACATCAATCACTTGTACGCTGGTCTCAGCAACTGCTGCAGGTGCTTCTGCTACAGGCGCTGGAGCGGCTTCTGCAGGTTTTTCAGCAGGCGCTGCTTCAACGACAGGAGCTGGTTCTGCACTTGCTTCTGCTGCAGGAGCATCGGCAGCTGACAGCATAGCTATCAGCGCACCTTCTGCAATAGTGTCACCAACGGCAACCTTAAGCTCGGCAACTGTGCCAGCAAAAGGTGCAGGAATATCCATGGTCGCCTTATCGCTTTCAACGGTAAGGATCGACTCTTCAGCTTCTAAACTATCACCGACGGCAACACAGATTTCAATAACCTGTACCTCATCACCGCCGATATCAGGAACCAGAACTTCTTTTAACTCAGACATTGTGATCCCCTATTAAGCAAACTGTGGGTTAATCTTGTCAGCATCGATACCATACTGTTCGATTGCTTTAGACAGAACATCAACTGGTAGCTCGTTGCGATCCACCAAAGACTTAAGTGCTGCAACAACGATAAACTTAGCATCAACTTCAAAGTGATGACGTAGGTTTTCACGGCTATCAGAGCGGCCAAAGCCATCTGTACCTAGTACTTTGTAGTCAGTTGGCATATAAGCACGTAATTGCTCGCCATATATCTTCATATAGTCAGTGGCAACAATGGCAGGAGCATCGCTAGCAATCACTTCAGAGATATAAGGGACTTTTGGTGTTTCAGTTGGGTGTAGCATGTTCCAGCGCTCAGCAGCTTGACCATCACGGGTCAACTCGTTGAAGCTAGTCACGCTAAATACATCGGCAGTGATACCAAAGTCTTTCGCCAATGCTTGAGCGGCTTTACGCACTTGCTCAAGAATAGTGCCACAACCCATTAGCTGAACCTTACCTTTGCCAGAGCCGGCTACTGATTCAAGCTGGTAGATACCTTTAACAATGCCCTCTTCTACGCCTGATGGCATAGCTGGCTGTTCATAGTTCTCGTTCATAGTGGTGAGGTAGTAGAAGATATCTTCTTGATCTTCACCATACATGCGACGAATACCATCTTGAACGATAACCGCAATCTCATAACCATAGGTTGGGTCATAGCTGATACAGTTTGGAATTGTATTAGCAAGAATATGACTGTGACCATCTTGGTGCTGCAGACCTTCACCGTTTAGGGTTGTACGGCCAGATGTACCACCAATCATAAAGCCACGTGCGCGCATATCACCAGCAGCCCAAGCCATATCTCCAATACGTTGGAAACCAAACATAGAGTAGTAGATATAGAAAGGAATAGTCGGCGTATCATTCACCGAGTAGCTGGTTGCAGCAGCAACCCAAGAAGACATAGCACCTAGCTCGTTAATCCCTTCTTGAAGAACTTGGCCAGATTTATCTTCACGGTAATAAGCAACCTGATCTGAATCTTGCGGCTCATATTTCTGTCCTTCATGGGCATAGATACCCACTTGACGGAATAGGCCTTCTAGACCAAAGGTACGAGCTTCGTCAGGAATGATAGGTACTATACTCTTACCGATATTCTTATCTTTAATCAGAACGTTAAGTACACGACCAAATGCCATAGTCGATGAGATTTCACGGCCATTTGAGCCTTTTAATACCGCATCAAATGCTTTTAGCTCAGGGACACGCAGCTTCTCAGAGAACTGTTCACGACGTACAGGCATACAACCATGTAGTGCTTCACGGCGTGCTAGCATGTACTTCACTTCTTCAGAATCAGCACCTGGATGATAGAAAGGAATATCTTCAAGCTGATCATCAGATACAGGAATATTGAAACGGTCACGGAAGTAACGTAGTGACTCTACGCCCATCTTCTTGACGTTGTGAGCGATGTTCTTACCTTCTCCCGCTTCACCAAGACCATAACCTTTAACGGTTTTCGCTAAGATTACAGTTGGACGACCTTTAGTCTTCTTAGCGTGATCAAGGGCTGCATAGATCTTAGCAGGATCGTGACCACCACGGTTTAGACGCCAGATGTCATCATCAGACATGTTAGCAACCATAGCAGCAGTTTCTGGGTACTTACCAAAGAAGTGCTTACGGGTATAAGCGCCGCCTTTAGCCTTACAGTTTTGGTATTCACCATCAACGGTTTCTTCCATTAACTGTAGTAGCTTACCGCTAGTGTCTTGGGCAAGCAGAGCATCCCAATAACGACCCCAAATTACTTTAACAACTTCCCAGCCTGCGCCGCGGAAATCGCCTTCAAGTTCTTGAATAATTTTACCGTTACCACGAACAGGGCCATCAAGACGCTGTAGGTTACAGTTAACGATAAACACTAGGTTATCTAGCTCTTCACGAGCAGCTAGACTGATAGCACCTAATGCTTCTGGCTCATCACACTCACCGTCACCTAGGAAACAGTAAACTGTTTGCTCTGAGCAGTCTTTTAGACCACGGTCTGTCAAATATTTAAGATAACGAGCCTGATAGATAGCCTGAATTGGACCAAGACCCATAGATACAGTTGGGAACTGCCAGTAGTCAGACATCAATTTAGGATGCGGGTAAGAAGACAAGCCGTTGCCATCAACCTCTTGACGGAAGTTAGCCATCTGATCTTCACTAATGCGACCTTCAAGGAAAGAACGAGCATAGATGCCTGGTGCAATATGACCTTGGAAGTAAACTAGATCACCACCATCTTTCTCGTTTGGTGCACGGAAAAAGTGGTTAAAGCAGACATCATAAATAGTCGCACTAGAAGCGAAACTTGAGATATGACCACCTAACTCTAAATCCTTCTTAGAGCCACGAAGTACCATAGCCAAAGCATTCCAACGAATGATAGCGCGAATACGACGCTCCATATCTTGGTCACCCGGCATGTGCGGCTCTTGGCCTGTAGGAATGGTATTAAGATAAGCTGTCGTCGCATTGTATGGTAAATGAGTACCGTTACGACGAGCCTTATCAATCAGCTTTTCAAGTAAATAATGTGCGCGCTGAGGGCCTTCCTGTTCCAGCACAGCCTGTAGGGCATCCACCCACTCCTGGGTTTCTAATGGGTCTAGATCTTGTAGCATATCTTCAGACATGACTCTGTCCTTCTCTATATACATGGTTATTAATAATCGGTACGGCAATAATCCAATTAAGTATTAAACGCCACTCTTTAAACGACGCAGACTACGCTGCTGTCGGCTGTCTTCTTCCCTCACAGACAACATCACTTCCTCGATATAACTTAAGTGTTCATTCGAGGCTTCTCTTGCTGCTTCAGGATCGCGACGCACAATCGCAGCCAATAGGGCATGACGATGAGCATTCGCTTTCTTAGAGGCTTCTTCGCGGCGGCTTAAAAGCTCTAAGTTACGGGCAATATTCTGTTGTAGCACTGGTGTCAAACTCAGTACCAAGTGCAACATAGCGACATTATGCGAAGCCTCGGCAACTGCGCGATAAAAACGCACAATGGCTTTAGCTTTCACTTCATGATCCGTCGCAGCTTCTACTTCAACGATCATGCGTTCGATATTTTGCATATCTGCATCTGTACCACGCAGCGCAGCAAAATAGGCCATCATGCCTTCAGTAGCGTGACGGAACTCCAGCAAGTCATACTGACTTTCTGTATCACTATTCATTAATTCAACGATTGGATCGGCAAGGGTCTGCCAAAGCTGCTCTTTTACATAGGTGCCACCGCCTTGACGACGCATCAGCAAACCTTTCGCTTCGAGCTTCTGGATAGCTTCCCGTAAAGATGGACGAGAAACTTCAAATTGGATAGCTAATTCCCTTTCTGGGGGTAGTTTTTGGCCAGGTTGAAGACTCCCCTCAAGGATCATCTGCTCCAACTGCGCCATAATGACATCAGAAATTTTTGGTTGATTGATTTTGCTATAAGCCATGTGGCCCCCAAGCTCCATTGTCAATTGGTCTTACCAATTTGTTTGAGTGAGGGCACTTTATCAAATCACACATTTAATGTCCAGTTCGTGATCTAAATCATGACAACACGCGATTGTGAGCATAGACGAAAAAGACAGTAAAGGGGTCAGACCAATTAACAATATCGGTCAAAAGTTGTCAAAAATGGCAGTTCCACTAATTAACGACACCAAAAATTGTCAATAAAGACAATACAGTAACAATGAGAATAAAATTACGCTTACTCAATTGAAGTAATGCAAGAGTCGGTCTCACACAGACTGGCGCAGGAGAAACTTCCGGTAAATCCTCTGCTGAAACAGCGACCTCTATCACAATTTCACGAGCAGGCGTCGTGAGCTCAAAGGATTTTTTACGCCAAACGGCTAAAGCTTGAGTGAAATGACCACTCAAGACATACCCAAATGCAAAAATACGGCTAGGTAACCAATCTAATACATGCAGCAAAGCATCAACGATAGGCAAAGCTAGATTTTGCCTATGACTATATTCGCTGTAAAAGCGTACCGTACAGTAAAGCACAGCCCCAACAGGTCCTAACACAATTAAAAAGAGGGCGATGGCACCATAATATCGATAGTTAATCCAAGCCGCGCTCTCACCGACTTTGGCTCCAAGGTCTGACTCACTCACCGAGTCCGCACAGCTATGGGCATCAAGCTCTGTAGCAAAGTGATAGCATGCTTGAGCATCACCCCGACAAGCCGCTTTGATATAATGCTTAAACGCCTCACGTTGACGTTGATGGCAAAAGCAAAGAATCGCTATCGCTACCCAGAGCAATAAACTCAGAGCTCCCCAAAATAATCCCGTTACCACCCAAACCAAAATATAGGTCGCCAAAGCTGGCAAGATAAGCGCTAAAAACATCATAGGTTCACGCTCTAGCTGTTTATCACCAAACAGACTCTTATGATAACTAGCCAGCAGATGATCAAATTGCCAACTAATGGGCAATAACTTGAGCCTTTCTACCAAAATTGCGACCAGTAGTGAAAACAGCGCCATGATCAATCCTTATAATTTGTAGGGTATTAGTTTAATAGGAGTTATAAGCTAACTTAACGCTTGTAAATAGCCTTGCCAATCAAAACTCGGACCGGGATCGGTTTTTCTTCCAGGGGCAATATCACTGTGTCCAGTAATAGTATCTTTACTTAGCTTAGGATATTGGGCAAACAAGGTCTGTGTCAGTTCGATAAGAGTTTGATATTGAGCCTGAGTATATCCAGAATTATCAGTCCCTTCTAACTCCACACCGACAGCGAAATCATTACAGCCATCTCGTCCTTGATAGCTTGAAACACCTGCGTGCCAGGCCCTATCATCGCAACTCACATACTGTACTAGCTTTCCACTCCTACGGATCAGAAAGTGTGACGACACTTCTAACCCTTTCAATCCTTGAAAGCTTTCATCTGCAGCAATATCTAAGCAACCTTGGAACAATTGGTCTATGTATGGTGTACCAAAACAACCTGCAGGCAAGCTAATATTATGTATCACTAACAAGCTCACCTCTGAATCAGGTCTAAGGTTATAGTGTGGAGACGGTACATGCTCACAATCTGTTATCCAACCTTGGCTAAAATTTAATGACATCAATTGCCCCTAGACTCATCTTGATATACTTAGGAAGGCTCACCAAAGATGATAAATCACTTCAACAATTTAGCCCTAAGCAGTTAGAATACCTGTTAAGTCTCAATTCTTTCACTCTCCTGATAAAGAGGCAAGTTTCCCAAGGAAAGCACTATGCTAGAAAATGACATTCGTTTATTGGTTAAAATAGCACTCGACGAAGATCTGGGTCATCAAGAGATGGCTCAAGGTGATATAACTGCCCAGCTCATAGATCAAGATAGATATGCGCAAGCGAGCCTAATTACTCGAGAAGAAGGCGTATTCTGTGGTAAAGCCTGGGCCGAGCAAGTATTTAATCAACTAGGAGGTGAAGTCGCATTACACTGGCATGTGGATGATGGCGATCTGGTTTTGCCCAACCAATTGCTCTGTGAGCTATCGGGTCCTGCTCGAACGATTTTGACCGGAGAGCGCACAGCGATGAACTTTATCCAGATGCTAAGTGGTGTTGCAAGCCTGACCAAGGTTTATGTGGATAAACTGGCAGGAACTTCCACTCGATTGCTTGATACGCGTAAAACCATTCCGGGCCTTCGTACCGCTCAAAAATACGCCGTAACCTGCGGCGGTGGTAAAAACCATAGAATCGGTCTTTATGATGCTTTCTTGATAAAAGAAAATCATATTATGGCTTGTGGTGGAATCGATGCTGCCGTGACTAAAGCTAAGAGCTTATATGCAGATAAACCCGTAGAAGTGGAAGTTGAATCCATCGCAGAACTAAAACAAGCCATAGAAGCGGGTGCTGACATAGTAATGCTAGATAACTTTGATATTACCATGATGGTTGAGGCAGTAGAGCTCAATCATCAATATCAGGCCAATAATGCAGGGGTTAAACTCGAGGTATCGGGCAATGTGACATTAGAAACCTTAGCCGATTATGCTAAAACAGGTGTGGATTATATTTCAGTGGGCGCATTAACTAAACATATTAAAGCGCTGGATCTCTCACTACGCCTCAAGAATTAAATCAATTTAATTAGCACACGCATTAAGTATTTGTTTAATGCGTGTGCACTCACTGCAACACAGCTAAATAATTAGAACGGCATTCCGTTTATATTATATATTAACAAAAGAAATTATATCTTTTACTTATACTTAACGCTTTCTCTTGCTTACGCCAAAATATCGTCCAATCGCAAACCCATGTTATATATAAAATAAAATTCATTTCGTCTAATTTATGACAAGTGCCATTTTATTGCTTAATTTTTTTTGGTTGAAGTCTGACCAGCAATTTGATAAATAAACCGCAATAGCGATGAATATCGCTATTCTCATTTAACTTGCTATGCCTCAAATAGGGATAAACGCTCAGGCTTAGTTTTAAAAATTTCCGAATTATTTAATGGTCAGGACGCTAATAATAATTCAACAGCCTGTCTATACCACAGTGACACGCTACTATTGATTTCTATTTTTGAGACACTCATGGACGTTAAAAAGTTACTCGTTTTTCTATTATCATTTTCAAGTATATTAACCAGTGTCAGCTTTGCCGATGACACTGAGCTATACGTCTATGAGTCCACATCTAGAACAGGCTCAAAACCACAGGTTTTAATCATATTCGATAACTCTGGCAGTATGGGAACTCGAGTCTACAATGTTGCGCCTGAATACACTCCTTCACACAATACAGGCAACACCCTTTTTTACACCAAGGGCGGTATTAACTCTGATGATATCCCCAACCCTAACAGTCACTCAGAGACAAGAAAGTTTTCACGTGTCATTAACGGCTGTGAAACCTCTAAAAGATATCTAGAAGAGTTTGGATTTTTCACTGGTTTTTTTAGAGAATATAGCTTTACCGGACAAAATGGCACGTGGAAAGAGCTACCAGACAATGATGGCAGCACAATTCGTTATTTAGATTGCTTTGAAGACATTCAAAATAATCAATATCGAAATGCATCAGGTGTGCATGACGGCCTTCCTATCGACAGCGCAGGCAACAAAAGCAACCCTCAAAGGTATATACAGGTCACTCAATCTTCAAACCAAACCACAAAGGATATCGCTGCGGCTCAAGCTGCTAACACTGAATTTGGTACAGGTAGAGTAGTCACCTTATACACTGAAGAGTATGCCAGATGGCGTAACACTTCCCATAGAACCACTTCACGCACACGCATGGATTTAGCGAAAGAAGCGATAACCAATGTGGTACTGACGACGCCTAGTGTCGATTTTGGTCTAGCTGTATTTAATCTTAATAGCCCTTCAGGCTACCGTAACGGTGGACGCATTATTTCGGGCATAAAATCCATGACCGCACAAGCTAAGCTCGATCTGCTTGAGACGGTTGAAGATATCCCATACGCACAAAATACGCCCCTATGCGAAACCTTGTATGAAGCCTACCGCTACTTTGCCGGAAAGTCTGTTCTGTATGGTGACGACGATAGTAGCTATGGCTATTACAACGTTAATAATACGCCACCAAGGGACTTCTCTGTGATCAGTGGCGGCTATTATGACTCTCCCTTTGAGCCCCCCGCTCCCAATGTTAAGCAGTGTCAAAACCAAGCGTATATTATCTATATTACCGATGGCTCGCCGACTGCGGATACGAGTGCTGACAGTCGAGTCAGAAAGCTTACAGGCGGTAAAGACAAACATTCAACCAGCTACCTTTCAAGCTTGAGTAGTTGGATGAGCAAAAATGACGTAAACCCAACCGAAGAGGGAAAGCAAACCGTCATCACCTACACCATTGGCTTTAGTTCAGGTGCCAACAGAGTCGCACCACTGCTAACTTACACAGCAGAAAAAGGCGGTGGTAAATATGTGTCGGCCCAAAATGCTACTGAGCTGCAAACCGTTCTGCAAAAGTTCTTTAGTGAAATTCTAGAAACCAATGCCAGTTTTACTTCTCCCTCAATAGCAAGTAATAACTTTAACCGAACCCGAACTTTCGATTCGGCTTACTACTCAATGTTCCTGCCAAACAAAGGCCCGCGCTGGGCAGGTAACATTAAGAAATTTAAGGTCACAGGCTCTGGTGATGTTGTTGATAGAAATAATCAACCCGTTATAGGCGCCGATGGCAATATAAAGCCTACGGCCTGCTCATACTGGACAAGTAGCAGCTTATGTTCTGGCGGTCGAGGTGACGGCCCTGATGTACTCAAAGGCGGCGTTGCGCAAATGCTACAAGCCACTCACTCTCGAACCCTCTATGGTAACTTCCACCAAAAAGGCGGATTAACTCCATTTACCAAAGGTAATGCTGTCGCCGCTACTGGCGGAGGTGAGCAAGGACTAGCAAACTATATGGGGGTCGAGAAGTCTGAGCTTGTAAAGCTATTTCAATGGGCTCAAGGAAGAGATGTTGATGATGAAGATAAGGATGGTGCACATACTGACAAACGCACAGATATCATGGGCGACCCACTTCACTCTAAACCCTTAGCAATTAACTTTGGCAGCGAAGATGCACCCGATATTCGCATACTGGTAGGAACCAACCATGGTTTTTTACATATGTTTAAAGATGAGGGCGATACGGTCAAAGAATCATGGGCCTTTATGCCCTACGAGCTATTGCCTAACTTAAGAGAGCTAAGAAACAATGTGCCTAGCGGCGTGCACTCTGTTTATGGCCTAGATGGCTCTCCTGTTGCCCATATAAAGAGCGGGCCAGGGGGCATAACACAAGCTTGGGCTTATATAGGAATGCGTCGAGGAGGCACATCATATTATGCCTTTGATATTACCAACCCAGATAAACCTAGTCTCAAGTGGATGATTAACTCAGATTCGCCAGGAATGAGTAATATGGGTGAATCTTGGGCTCAACCTGTTATCACCAAAATTCCAGGCTGGCCTGTAGGCAATACCAACCCAAGCACAGCCAAACCCGTGCTTATCTTTGGCGCTGGTTACGAACCTACTAATAAAGATGGCACAGGAGTCGGCGCAAGAGATACCAAAGGTAAAGGTGTTTACATTGTCGATGCCGACACAGGTAAGTTGGTGCATTTCTTTGGCGACCCAGCCGGGGCAAGCGGCACTAATCTTCCGGGCATCATAGACTCTGTACCTAATTCAGTGGCTATTTTAGATAGTGATAATGACGGTCTCACGGACAGGATTTACGCAACAGATACGGGGGCAAATGTTTGGCGTATCGACATGCCAAGCCCAGCACCAAAAGGAAGCCTACCTTGGACAGGGTTTAAATTTGCCGATCTCGGAGGCAATAGTACGACGTCAGATCGACGCTTCTATTCGGCACCGGTTGCAGTACAAACTATCATTACAAACTACTCCGAAGTCAGCACTACTATCAATGGCAAAACAAGCACTCAAGTGACGAGTCAAAAGCTGCCCTATGATGCTGTAGTAATAGGCTCAGGATTAAGGCCTAGTCCGTCTAGTACTTCTCGCAATGATATGTTCTTTACCCTGCAAGATCGAAATACTGTCTCTCGGCCTTTTAATGGTTCGAGTACTTTCCCCACACCAGCGCCATTGACCATAAATGACCTATATAACATCAGCTCTGGGTCACCTGAAACACAACAGGAAAAGATAAACTTCAGTAAAAAACGCGGATGGTACTATGGTTTTGGAACCAGCGGTGAAAAAAGCCTATCCGCAGCTACCATCATTGGAGGTAGAGTTATCTTTACTACCTATGTCCCAGGCAACGCGGCGGCGAGTAATCAATGTTTGATAGCAGGGCGAGGTAACCTTTATAGCTTCGATCTTCACTGGGGACGAAAGACCTATACTCGAATAGCTTTGGATATGGGCGAGCGAGTACCTGACACGCCACAATTGGTGATTCCGCCTAATGGTAATAAAGACAGCTATATGTACCTAATAGGAATCGGCAACGCGGGCGAGCAGATGCAAAAATATTGCCCAGCGGATGATCCAACATGTAAAGCGCCGGAAGACGCATTAAAGAACTGCCAACCAGGTGATCGAAAGTGTCTTGATGAAGGACCTGGCGCTCAAACGATTTACTACTATTTAAGTGAATAACTAACATGATGCATATCAAGTATATTCTTTCTCGCTCGGTGTTAGGAATAGTAACGCTACTACTCCTATCTCCCGTAGCCCAAGCTAGAACAGCGCCAATGCAACAGGTGTTTAAATGTTATCTAGAAACTAACTGGAAACCACAAATCGGCTATTTTGAGTGGTTTGCTGCCGATAGCAAAAAGCATATAGCGCGTTTACCCGGTAGCAAATTACCCGCAACCCCCATGAGCAACTATCGCAAACTCTATATCAAGCAAGTGATAGAGTGTGTTCATCAAGACAAAGAATTTGCTAGTACTCGAGCGAGAAGGCTGGAACAAGAATCATCAGATATAGAGTAATGACAGTTAAGAAAAGAAAACCTTAGTGCTATAGAATTCCCCCTTTCACTAGTATTGAAAGAGGCATAAAATTTACACCTAATTAACATATGTAAGCAAAAAAAATGTTCCACTCCATTTTCATGCTTATTTGTAACAAGCCTGTCGATAGGATTTGGTAAGTTGCGCACAACCTAGTGAATCAAAATTATTAAAGTCCAAATTTTGACGCAACAAGCCAAAGTGTCATGCATTTATACATTGTCAAAATTTTGTTAGATCTGCTTTACAAAAATTTACCCTATCGTTAGACAAATAACGCATAAAATTAGCACTTTGTGCCGATACATGGTTCCATTTCAGCTCACTTTGTACTACCTTACACCATAGGCGAGATGGTCGTTGTGGCCCCTCACCGATACGGTAAACAGCAAACTCTGAGTGAATCGGTTAGATATAAGACACTATTGGTTAATGTCCTTCATCTAGCTTAGCAAAACAATATTTAGTTACGCATGTAGATCTGCCTAACTCGATAGGATTCATTCAGAAAATGCGGTATTTTTTGTGTTTTACGCTAACGCTTTGCAAAGCTAAAGCGCTAATGTAAAAATAGAAAATATGACTAAAGGTGCGGTTTGCCAAAACGACTTACGATAAACACTATCGTTAGAATTAGTGACAATCGTTTGACAAACACTTGTTAACCACTTGTTAACACAAAGACTAACTACTAACTAACTGATAGAGACAAGTTCTTCAAGGAATAGAAGCCGCACCACAGGAACACTGTGCGACTAAAGAATCTGTCAACGGAGAGAGAAAATATGAAAGGTATCAATAAATCTCAAGGTTTCACCTTGATCGAACTCATGATCGTAGTAGCCATCATCGGTATTCTTGCTGCAATCGCTCTGCCTGCTTATAGAGATTATGTTGGTGCGGCTCATGGTGGTGCAGCCATGAAGGGTGTAAGTGCAATTACTTCTAAAGCTGTAGCATGTGTTCAATCAGGTGTTGGTTGCCCTTCTCTGGTTACTGATGCTGGCGCCTACACAGAAGTTACCATTACTCCAGCTACTGCTGGTGCTACAGGTTGGGATGAAGGCGCTGGTGGCACAATCGCATTTAATGAAGGTTCTTGTACAGTTACAGCTACAGTAAATAACAATGGTGTTGTAACTTATGCTGCAACTCAAACATCTGGTGCGACAGGTGCGACATTAGCTCAATGTCAAGATGGAGCTAACATTCCAGCATCAATGCTAACGCCTTAGAAATGAATAAAGCTAGTAGCATCATCTTTTTACATAGAATGATGCTACTAGATTTCTTAAAATGCCAACGACAGGTCTTCATCTTGGTTTATCCACTCTCTTTATTCGCAAAGGTCTTCTGAGTGAAGAGCAGATTGCAACTGCCATATCTAAGTCAAGGCAATCGAAGCAACCTCTCGTTTCTACCATAGTTAATCAAAAACTACTTTCCGCTCGAGAAATCGCCGAGCTCTGCTACGAAGAGTACGGTACCCCGCTGCTGGATCTCGACGAATTTGATATCGCCAGCATTCCAGAAGACTTTCTCAACAAAAAGCTGATAGATAAACACAAGTGCTTACCGCTGTTTAAGCGAGGCAATCGCCTCTATATAGCGACATCAGATCCAACCAATATTTCAGCACTTGAGGATTTTCAATTTAGTGCAGGCCTACATGCTGAAGCCATACTGGTAGAAGATGATAAGCTCGCTAATGCACTAGAAAAGGTGTTAGAAGAAGATATCAGCGCCCTCGATCTTGGCGATATGGATGAAAGTGCCCTTGCCGATATCGAAGTGGCCGATACAGATAAGCAGCCAGAAGATGTTGGCGACGGCACAGATGATGCACCTATTGTTATTTATATCAATAAGATACTTACAGACGCCATACGTAAAGGCGCGTCTGATTTACATTTTGAGCCCTATGAAAAGCGTTACCGCATTCGTTTTCGTATCGATGGCATTCTTCATGAAGTATCAGAGCCACCAATCTCTCTATCAGGTCGTATCGCAGCTCGCCTAAAGGTGATGTCTAAACTGGATATTGCCGAGCGCCGCCAGCCCCAAGATGGCCGCATCAAAATGAAGTTATCGCGCACTAAGTCTATCGATTTTCGTGTCAGCACCCTGCCAACTCTATTCGGCGAGAAAATCGTAATGCGTATTCTTGACTCTTCATCGGCCCAGCTCGGTATTGAAAAGCTAGGTTATGAAGACGATCAAAGAGCCCTTTATGAAGAGATGCTAGCTAAACCCCAAGGCATGATTCTAGTAACGGGCCCTACAGGCTCAGGTAAGACGGTTTCTCTCTATACTGGTCTTAATATTCTTAATACTCAGGAACGCAACATTTCTACCGCCGAAGATCCTGTAGAGATTAATCTAGAAGGGATTAACCAAGTTCATATTAACCCTAAAGCAGGACTGACTTTCCCTGCTGCACTGCGCTCTTTTCTTCGTCAAGACCCTGATGTCGTCATGGTGGGGGAGATCCGTGATTTAGAAACTGCAGAAATTGCGATAAAAGCGGCACAGACCGGCCATTTAGTGTTATCCACCCTACATACTAACTCATCCGCGGAGACCTTAACCCGCCTAATTAATATGGGGGTGCCTGGCTATAATATTGCAAGTTCAGTTAATCTTATCATTGCCCAGCGCCTTGCCAGACGCCTTTGCAGCGAATGCAAAGAGCCTGAAACCATAGAGGCGAAATCCTTGCTAGAACTTGGCTTTTCCCAAGAGCAAATAGATAGCGGCTTTACTGTCTATAAAGCCAAGGGCTGCGATCTTTGCTCTGGTGGCTATAAAGGTCGTGTGGGTATCTATGAAGTAATGAAAATGTCCGATGAAATCGCCCGCACCATTATGGAAGGTGGTAACTCCTTGCAAATCGCTAGCCAAGCTAAACAACAAGGTATGCGGGACTTAAGAGACTCTGGCCTGTTAAAGGTCATTCAAGGCGTCACTAGCATTGCCGAGGTAAACCGAGTGACTAGCTTTTAAAATAACAACTAGAATTTAAGATAAGCAAACCTCCCCCCCAACCAATAGGGAATTTTCATGGCCACTGCAGCACAAAAAAGAAGAGTCCACAAACACAAGTCAAAGGAAGCCAAAGATAAACGTGGAAATGAAAATGCTCAAGCCAAAGTATTTACCTATGAGTGGAAAGGGCTAAATAGAGATGGGCAAAAAACTTCAGGAGAGCTCAGAGGCACCAGTGTTTTAGAGATAAAAACCCAGCTCAAAGCCCAAGGGGTCAACCCCAAGGTCGTACGTAAAAAGTCTGCATCCCTATTTAAATCAGATCCTAAGATCAAGCCCATGGATATCGCCATGGTCACCCGTCAAATTGCAACCATGTTGACAGCAGGCGTCCCCCTAGTGACCACCATAGAGATGCTAGGAAGGGGCCATGAAAAGCCTAAAATGCGTACACTGTTAGGCACAATAGTCAATGATATTCAATCAGGCATTCCTCTATCCGATGCCCTTAGGCCCCACAGGCAATACTTTGATGATCTTTATGTCGACTTAGTAGCAGCAGGCGAGCATTCAGGTTCTTTAGATCTCGTTTTTGATCGAATTGCAACCTATAAAGAAAAAGCCGAGGCGCTTAAATCTAAAATCAAGAAAGCCATGTTCTATCCAGCTGCAGTAGTGGTCGTTGCGATTGCGGTAACGACACTTCTACTTCTATTTGTGGTTCCTCAGTTTGAAGAGATATTTGCAGGCTTTGGTGCCGAACTGCCTGCTTTCACCCAATTAATTATCAATATATCTGAAGGGCTTCAAGCCTCTTGGTACTATTTTTTGGCCGCTATCATCATTGCAGTGATTGCATTTAAACAAGCGCATTTAAGATCCCAAGAGTTTCGCGATCAGATAGATACCCTTGTTTTGAAAATTCCAGCAATAGGCGATATTCTCCATAAAGGTGCTATGGCAAGATTTGCCCGCACTCTAGCCACCACCTTTGCTGCTGGTGTACCTCTAATTGATGGCCTCGAATCGGCAGCTGGCGCATCGGGCAATGCCGTCTATCGTAAGGCACTGTTAAAAATCCGCGCCGAAGTCATGTCAGGTATGCAAATGAATGTCGCCATGCGCACCACAGGGCTGTTTCCCGATATGCTAATTCAAATGGTAATGATAGGCGAAGAGTCAGGTTCACTAGATAACATGCTTAATAAAGTAGCTAATATCTATGAGATGCAAGTCGATGATGCTGTCGACGGTTTATCGAGTCTGATCGAGCCAATTATGATGGTCGTCATAGGTGGTTTAGTTGGTGGCTTAATTGTTGGTATGTATTTGCCTATTTTCCAAATGGGTCAAGTTGTTGGTTAATATCAAAATAAAATCATTAAGAAGTAGTAATGTCAGAATTAATTAATACCTTTAGCCACAACTTGTGGCTTTTTGTCTGTATCAGTTTTCTTTTTGCAGCGATTATCGGCAGCTTTCTTAACGTTGTCATCCATAGGCTTCCCGTGATACTAAAACGGGAATGGCAACAGGAATGTAATCAATACCTAAATGAATACCATCAAGAGTTAGTAAAGAAACTTGGTGCCAAAGAGCTAGAGAAGAAAATCGATACTTTTCCCGAAAAGTATAACCTCATTACACCCACTTCAGCTTGTCCAAAGTGTAATAGTAAAATAAAACCTTGGCATAACCTCCCCATTCTTGGCTGGCTGCTACTACAAGGAAAATGCGCGTCATGTGATACTAAAATATCTGCTCGCTACCCTATCGTAGAGTTTTTAACAGGAGTATTAGTTGCAGCCATAGCTTGGCATTTTGGCCCTAGTATCGAGTTCCTCCTCGCGACTATTTTAACTTTTTGTCTCGTTGCACTCACAGGGATAGATCTCGATGAGATGTTATTACCAGATCAGATTACCTTGCCACTATTATGGCTAGGTATATTAGTTAACTTTAACGGTGTATTTACACCACTAGAAGATGCTGTCATAGGCGCTATCGCGGGCTATTTAAGCCTTTGGTCTGTATTTTGGCTATTCAAATTAGCTACAGGCAAAGAAGGAATGGGCTATGGCGACTTCAAGCTTCTGGCCGTATTTGGTGCTTGGTTAGGTTGGCAGGCCCTCCCCTTAGTCATTCTCTTATCATCCCTAGTCGGAGCTGCCGTAGGTATCGTTCTGATATTGACCAAGAGACTAAATAAAGGCAATCCTATTCCTTTTGGCCCCTATATTGCGGCTGCGGGCTGGATCGCTATGATTTGGGGCGAGCAAATCACTAACTGGTACCTATCGACACTCTAGCAAATTTGATGAAGAGCGAATAAATGTCTCCCAAGTATATTGTTGGCCTTACCGGTGGAATTGGCAGCGGAAAAACAACTGTCGCCAACTTATTTGCAGATCTCGGCATCGAATTAGTCGATGCCGACATTGTTGCAAGAGAAGTCGTTGAGCCAAGTACTAAAGGTTATTTAGCTATCGTCGATCACTTTGGAAAGAGTATTCTTGATAATAATCAAAAATTAGATAGAGCTGAATTACGTAAAAGAATATTTAGTAATCAAGCAGAAAGAGAATGGCTGAATAACTTACTTCATCCATTAATTAGAAAAGAGATGCTTGAACAAGTTAATAATGCAAAATCCGCCTATGTAATTATGGTTATTCCCTTGCTATTTGAGAACGGGTTAGATAGTTTAGTTAATCGCACCTTAGTGGTCGATATTTCAGCAGAGTTGCAAATACAAAGAACCATAATAAGAGATAAAGTTTCAGCAGAGCAAGTAAGTAACATCATAGCATCTCAAATGCCTAGAGATGAAAAGCTCGCCAAAGCTGACGACATTATTGAGAATCAAGGAGAGATTGTTACTCTTAAGGCTCAGGTATTAGCATTACATAAAATGTACCTTGATTTTGCCCAGAATGAATTATGACAGCATTAATTTACGAACAACCGCTTAATGAAAAAACCCGTAGTTATCTACGGTTAGAACATTTAGCGCATCAACTTGCTGATAGTTTAAAACAAGATCAGGGTCACCACTGTTTTTACCCACTTTTCTCTCTTTGCGAATTAACTGAACGGTGCGACTATAGAGTCGAAATTGTAAAAGATATAGATCGACAGCTAAAAACACTAGAACATTGGCAAACTTTACCCCACGTCGACAATGAGCAGATAAATAGTTATATAGAAACTCTATCTCAACATAGAGTGACACTACAAAATGCCAAAAGACCCGGCACTATACTTAAAGAAAATCGTTTTCTTTCTGCACTAAAACAAAGGTTTTCCATGCCTGGTGCGAGTTGTAATTTCGATCTTCCCCAACTTCATTTTTGGCTAGCTAAAGAATGGACCTTAAGAAGAGATGAGTTCGAAAGCTGGGTAGATGAGTTTGCTCCCTTGTTAGAGTCCGTGCAGTTAATCTTACAACTCACTAGAAACGCAAGCGAATTCCAACAAACTCATGCACAAGCAGGTTTTTTCCAAGGAGAAACCTCACATCCCCTATCCTTAATTCGAGTGAAGTTAGACTCTAGTCTTGGTTGCTATCCAACGATTAGCGGCCACAAGAGTCGTTTCGCCATTCACTTTGTCTCTTTTGAGCAACAAAAGCATTCAGACAAAATCATTCCCTTCGAACTAGCGACCTGCCCTTAAACCCTTTACCATTAAGCATCAATCTTTAACGAGAAGACTTAATGCCAACACAAGTAAAATGCCCCACATGTCAAAAGACGGTAGAGTGGGCTCCCTCTTCTAAATTTAAGCCCTTCTGTAGTGAGCGCTGTAAGCTTATAGACCTTGGTGACTGGGCATCTGAAAAAAATGCTATCCCAGTTAAGCCAGAACTTGATCATGAAATGCTAGATGAACTTGGATACGACGAAGCGGATTTTTTTAAGGAACAATAAAATGAAACGAGTTCATGTGGTAGCCGGAGTTATTATCAACGACGACAAACAGCTCTTAATTGCGAGAAGGCCCTTAACACTCCATCAAGGAGGAAAGTGGGAATTTCCCGGAGGCAAGGTAGAAAACGATGAAAACGCTCAACAAGCCTTGATTAGAGAGCTTAAAGAGGAGGTTAACCTAGATGTTAAAAGTACAAAACCTATGTTGGAAATATCCCATGACTACCCAGACAAACAAGTACTGCTAGACATACATTGGGTCAACGACTTTACAGGTATAGCGAAAGGACTCGAAGGACAAGAGATTGCTTGGGTGACCCAAGATACTATCGGCAATTACGAATTTCCTGCTGCTAACGTTGAAATAGTTAAGCGGCTACAAAACTCCACTCTTTAACTCTAATCTTTTAAATAACTTAATTCTAGCGAAGCAATAAGAAAGCAAAGTGCCAACTTCATTACCTTGGCTCTTTGCTCTCCATACAACTAAGCCTATAAATTAGCCATAATTCCCTTAGGCGACTAATCGTTAAACAAACATATACGCTTTTGTCTGGAAATCCGCAGCTACGAGCAAAGATGGTTGGCGTACCAATTATGCAGGTGCTTTCATCGGGGGAATAGAAAGTGGGCACAGGTTGCCTAAATAAGTTGAATCAGCCTGCTGATACAAATACAGGCTTATGTGAGATGTTGAGCTAAAAGATTTTACTCGGTCCCAAAACGCAAAAAAGCCCGCTACATAGTAGCGGGCATTCTTATTAGGAGTCTGGAAATGACCTACTCTCACATGGGGAGACCCCACACTACCATCGGCGATACTGCGTTTCACTTCTGAGTTCGAAA
>CANNEE010000010.1 GCA_947503555.1 uncultured Shewanella sp. | reverse complement strand
TACCGAAGTAAGTAATTTCGAATAACTTAACACCTGTGAGTGTCCACACAGATTTGCTTGTCATCTTGTTAAAGAGCATCCTAACAACCAATTGGTTCATCAGGTCAGGGCTGCGTATTCTACGCATTCCTGTTGTTTCGTCAAGTGGTTTTTAAAAACTTTTTGACGATTACCTTTCGGTAAACTTTTCACTTCAAATCAGCTAGCGCCGTCTGTAGTGTCTACCCAATATGTTCCAGACATATCTTGGTATTTCCAACGTCCTGTCGGTCAGTGGGTGCGCATTATAGGGGCTTGTTTAAATGCTGCAATCTTTTTTAGTAAAAAAATGCTTGTTTGTCTAATTATCAAACAAGGCGTTCAAAACAGATACAGCTACGCGCCTCAAAGCCGCAATTTAGCAATACTCAACTTATACGCTATAGACTTTTTACTACTGCAGGCACATCAGCAATGCTATCTACCACATGCGTGGCAGCATCCATCGCTTCTTGGGTCACAGTCTTACCAGTTCTTACCAATACTTTAGTTGGAATACCTGCGGCCTTGGCAGCTAACATATCATCTCGTTTATCACCCACCATTATAGATGCCGTTAGATCGATTTTAAGAAATCGCGCAGCTGATTCGAACATACCAGCTTTTGGCTTGCGACAGTCACAGTCCTGCTTATACTCGCCAACTCCTTTTTCAGGATGATGGGGACAATAATAGATACCGTCTAACTCAACCCCTTTATCGGCAAAGTTCCAATCCATCCACTCAGTCAGTTGAGCAAACTGCTCCTCACTGTACATGCCCCTCGCTATTCCAGACTGATTTGTGACGACGACGAGTTTATAGCCCGCTTTTTGTAGCTCTGCGCAAGCCTCAAATACACCTTCGATATATTCAAAATCATCTACTTGATGGACATAACCGTAGTCTTTATTGATAACACCATCTCTATCTAGGAATACTGCGCGGTTCACTATAACTCTCCAAAACGAATATTGGCGCTATTATTCCAGTATTAGGCATAAAATCCTAGCAGCAAATAATAT
Organism: uncultured Shewanella sp.; assembly: GCA_947503555.1. Taxonomy (GTDB): domain Bacteria; phylum Pseudomonadota; class Gammaproteobacteria; order Enterobacterales; family Shewanellaceae; genus Shewanella. The sequence continues at coordinate 180,794 of CANNEE010000010.1, read as the reverse complement.
CGATAAAATATTTGAGAACCCGGTTTCAAAACAATCACCTGGGACAAAATGTCAAGATACCCATTCAATGGTGATTTATATAGATAAACTCGACCCTGCTTAGCTTGTTTCACTTTATTTATATCGGCATAAGGAGTAATCTTTGTCGGATCAGTAATGCAAAGAATCTATTATAAGCATGAGCCAAACAACGCCTATCATCCATAAAACTCGAACCCAAATTGTGGTCGAAGTATTAAGAGAGCAAATACTTTCAGGTGATATTGCTGCTGGCCAGCCATTACGACAAAGTGCGATTGCCGAATCACTTAATGTCAGTCGCATTCCTGTGAGAGAAGCATTAGTACAGTTAGAAGCTGAAGGGCTAGTTAAGTTCGAAGCACATAAAGGAGCGACTGCCACTGAGTTGTCAGTAGAACAAGTTACTGAACTTTTTGAACTTAGGGCAATGATTGAAACAGATCTGTTAGAAAAGGCAATTCCTCTACTCACAGAGGCTGATTTAGATCATGCGTATTCTGTACTAGTCGAGATGGAAGCGGCCTTTCAACAGGCTGACTCTGTTGCCAGCTGGAGCGAGTTAAATACTCGCTTTCATACCTGCCTGTATCAAGCAGCCAATAGGCCTCATACTCTAGAAGTAGTTCATGGCCTAAATCGAAATTGTGACCGCTATATTCGATTACAGCTGCTTCTTGCAGGAGGGATCCCGAGAGCTGAGTCAGATCACCGGGAGTTATTAGATTTTTGTAAGACAAAGCAAATTGACAAGGCTGTTAACTTGCTTCGCAACCATATTCTCCATGCCGCAGATGAGATTAAAGACCTAGTCGCTAAGCAGGTAGTTGAGTCTTAAGCGTTATGGCTTTAGAGAGTTTAAATAAGTTAACTTTATTCGGCAGATATTATCTGCCCTTTTGTTGAGAGATAAACCAATGCAGTACGCCACTATTACAGGTTGGGGCAAGTGTGTTCCGCCCGCGACACTGACCAACCATGATTTAGCCACTTTTATTGATACTTCTGACGAGTGGATCAAACCAAGAACCGGTATTAGTCAGCGCCATATCAGCCATGTTAATACCTCTGAGCTAGCTTCTGTAGCAGCCAAACGAGCCCTTGCTGCAGCAGGCCTCGAAGGTAGTGATATCGATCTGATTATTCTTGCCACTGCTAGCCCGGATACGCTGATTCCCAATATTGCCTCGACTGTTCAAGCTAATATCGGCGCCAGCTGTGGTGCATTTGATATTAACGCAGCCTGCAGTGGCTTTCTTTACGGTTTAGGTCTAGCGAGCTCTCAAATCAAAAGTGGTCAAAATAAGCGAGTACTGGTTATTGGTGCCGAGCGTTTATCCTTTTATTTAGACTGGTCTCGCCGAGAAACCGCAGTATTATTTGGTGATGGTGCAGGCGCTGTAGTACTTGAAGCATCGGATCAACCCGGTGGTGTTCTTGGCTACGAGCTTAATAATGACCCTGCGGGTCGTGAAATCTTAAGTGCTGGTTTTGGTACTGCGATGGACAGATTTGAGGCCGAGTCATTAGACTTCTTTATCCAATTTGATGGCCAAGAGATATTTAAACGTGCCATCAATGGTATGGGTAAACTAAGTAAGAAAGTATTAGAGAAGTGCGACGTTGATAAAGACGATGTCGATCTTGTGATTCCGCACCAGGCTAACGAACGTATTATCGATACCTTAATCAGCCGAATGAAGATGCCTAAAGAGAAAGCTGTCGTTAACATCGCCAATTATGGGAATACTTCTGCAGCCACTATCCCAATTGCGATTTGCGATGCCCTAGAAAAAGGCATGATTAAACCTAATCAAACCATTCTATCTTGTGCCTTTGGTGCAGGCTTAACATCTGCAGCACTTCTACTTAAATGGGGCGATAGAGTTACACCTGTGCAAGAAAGTGATGCAGAGCTTCCTCCTTGTGAGCAAACAGGCATAGAGCTAGTGAAACGTGCCGTCGATTACTTCTGCAAATAAACTTTAAAATTAGTTCGATTAAAAACGGCATGGTTTTCCATGCCGTTTTTGGTGATTTATTCAGCTTTTAGTTGAAATTTATCAATTTTCAACAATCTTTAGGCTTCATTATTAGATATATAACCATAAGTGAACATCAACGCCTATACCTGATGAATCTTCAAGAAAAACCCATCTTTATTAAAAATCAATCAAACCTAAAGCCTTAAAATATTACAAATCACCACAAAAACACCTGAAAACCCCTAAGATCCATCAATTTCAAATTTGCTGCATTGATACATTCATGGCAAAGTAACTAGCAATTCAGCGGTATTGTTTTAGGAGCTACGCCATGTGTTCAATTTTTTCTATTTTAGATATCCAGTCTGACGCCCAAGGACTTCGTCAGACCGCCTTAGAGATGTCTAAACTTATGCGTCATCGTGGTCCAGATTGGTCAGGGATTTACACTTGCGAGCGAGCAATTCTTGCTCACGAGCGTTTAGCCATTGTGGATATTGAACATGGTGCTCAGCCACTGCTCAGCCAAGATGAGCAGCTTATTCTGGCGGTGAATGGCGAGATCTACAACCATAAAGAGCTCAAGGCTAAACTGGGCGACAAATACAGCTATCAAACCAACTCTGATTGCGAAGTGATTCTTGCCCTATACCAAGAGTATGGCGTCGAGTTCCTCGATATGCTTAATGGAATTTTTGCTTTCGTACTCTATGACAAACAGAAAGATACCTATCTTGTTGGCCGCGACCATATGGGGATTATTCCCCTCTACACTGGCCGAGATGGTGACGGTAACTTCTATGTGGCATCGGAAATGAAAGCATTGGTGCCTGTCTGTAAGACAGTCGAAGAGTTTCAACCTGGCTACTATCTCTATAGCCAAGATGCCGAGTCTACCCACTATTATCAAAGGGATTGGACAGAATATAGTGCAGTTCAAGACAACGATGCCAATAAACAAAAACTACGTGAAGCATTGGAAGCTGCGGTAAAGCGTCAGCTAATGTCTGATGTCCCATACGGTGTGTTATTATCAGGTGGCTTAGATTCATCCATTGTATCTGCGATTACCCAAACCTTTGCTAAAAAACGTATCGAAGATGATGGTGAAAGTAACGCTTGGTGGCCACAACTGCATTCATTTGCCGTTGGTCTAAAAGGCGCACCAGACCTTGCAGCAGCGCAAAAAGTTGCAGATTCTATTGGCACTATTCACCATGAGATCACTTTTACCTTCCAGGAAGGTCTTGATGCGATTAAAGATGTGATCTATCACCTAGAAACCTATGATGTGACCACTATTCGTGCGGCGACCCCTATGTATCTGATGGCTCGCAAAATCAAAGCGATGGGCATTAAGATGGTGTTGTCCGGTGAAGGCGCCGATGAACTATTTGGTGGTTACCTCTATTTCCATAAAGCGCCGGATGCACAAGCCTTCCATGAGGAGCTAGTGCGTAAGCTAGATAAATTGCATCTATTTGATTGTCTGCGCGCCAACAAAGCGATGGCGGCGTGGGGGTTAGAAGCTCGCGTACCTTTCCTCGATAAAGAGTTTATCGATACCGCAATGCGTATTAACCCAGAGGCTAAGATGTCAAAGGATGGCCGTATCGAGAAACATATTTTACGTGAAGCCTTTGAAGACAAGTTACCTGAAGAGGTCGCATGGCGCCAGAAAGAGCAGTTCAGCGATGGTGTTGGTTACTCTTGGATTGATGGCCTTAAAGATCTTGCCGAAGAGAAAGTAGACGACCTACAGCTGGCTAACGCTAAGTTTAAGTTCCCTTACAACACGCCAGAAACCAAAGAAGCCTATTTCTATCGCTGCTTCTTTGAAGAGCACTTCCCGCTGGCTTCGGCGGCGGAAACAGTGCCAGGTGGTAAGTCTGTAGCCTGCTCTACCCCTGAAGCTCTAGCTTGGGATGCAAGCCTACAAGGCGTCATCGACCCATCGGGCCGCGCGGTACAATCGGTTCACGAAAGCGCTTACTAATACCGATAAGGTTAAAGAATAAAAAGCCAGCGTGCTCATAAAATGAGTTCGCTGGCTTTTATCTAATCACGACCGATAAAGCCCTCAAACAGCCAATCTAGTCCTAATACAAACACAAGCAAGGCACATGATATAGCGAGGGCTATGCAAACGCTTCAGAATATTGCTTACCTTTATCACCTATCTCATCCCAAACGGCTTTTGAGCCGACCCAGATATGGCCTGCGACTTGTAATTGTTCGGCTTCTTGACTCAACAATCCCACGGGAACATACATTCGGCTGTCATCATTTGAACCCGGTAAAGTTGACCCACAATTTTGACAAAAGCTAGTCTGCCAATCATGGCCTGGCTTCTCCCAGGTTTTCACTAGCTCTTTACCTTTGAGCCAACAAAAGTCATTGTTAGCGACTACGGTGACTGCAATCCCATTAGCGCCAGTAGCCCTGCGGCAAATTGAGCAATGACAGATATAAACATCCATTGGGTCGTTTTTAATCTCAAACGCCACCTCACCGCAATTACACTCGCCTTTTGCCATCACACTTTCCTTAAAACCGGCTGTTTAAACGCAATGAAACATATCAGCTAACGTTTACTTTTTGAAGCACCTTGAGAGCACCAATAAAAATGCCGTGAAGCTTCACTTCACGGCATTTTTAAATCAATAGCTAAGATAAATAATCTAGGCTAGCTCTTAGTCACCAAAATCATCGAGTAGAATGTTCTCTTCTTCGACACCTAAGTCTTCCAGCATCTTAATCACTGATGAGTTCATAATTGGTGGACCACACATATAGAACTCGCACATCTCTGGCGCTTTATGATCTTTTAGATAGTTCTCTAAAATCACGTTATGAATAAAGCCTGTGTAACCTTCCCAGTTATCTTCTGGTAATGGCTCAGATAGGGCGACATGCCACTGGAAGTTATCATTTTCTGCCGCAAGTGCATCAAACTCATCTTGGTAGAATACTTCACGTTTTGAGCGAGCACCGTACCAGAAAGTCATCTTACGCTTGGTTTTGCGTGTCTTTAATTGATCAAAGATATGGGAACGCATAGGCGCCATACCTGCACCACCACCAATAAACACCATCTCAGCATCTGTCTCTTTGACAAAGAACTCACCAAATGGCCCTGAAATAATCACCTTATCCCCTGCCTTAAGGTTAAAGATGTAAGATGACATCTGCCCTGGCGGTAGCCCTTCAGATGGCGGCGTTGCGATACGTACGTTAAGCATAATCATGCCTTTCTCGGCAGGATAACTCGCCATCGAATAAGCACGTAGCACATCTTCCTCAACTTTAGAGGTCAGTTCAAACAGGCCATACTTTTCCCAATCGTCACGATACTCTGCAGGAATATCAAAATCTGCGTATTTGACTTCATGGGCTGGCGCTTCAATCTGAATATATCCACCAGCCTTAAACGGCACTTCTTCACCTTCAGGAATTTTCAGCAGCAGCTCTTTAATGAAAGTGGCCTTGTTGTCATTAGATACAACTTCACACTCCCATTTCTTAACCCCAAAGATCTCCTCTTCAAGCTCAAGTTCCATATCGCCGCGCACTGCAACCTGACAAGCAAGACGGCAACCTGCAGCGGCTTCTTTCTTGGTGATATGATCTCGCTCCGTTGGCAAAATTTCACCACCACCAGACTTTACCGTCACACGGCACTGTCCACAGGTACCACCGCCACCACAGGCAGAAGGAATGAAGATATCATTGCCTGCCAATGCGCCAAGTAGCTTATCACCAGCTGGGGTTTTCACCGCCTTGTCTGGATCTTCGTTAATTCCAATTGTCACGTCGCCACTGGCGACCAATTTACTTTTGGCAAACAAAATTACCAAAACCAGCAAGCATACCACTATGGTAAACATGCCTATACCAATTGCCATTTCCATCGAATTTACCTTCTCTTCAATGTAGGGCTAATTAAAGCGAGATGCCGGAGAACGACATAAAGCCTAGCGCCATCAAACCTGTGGTGATAAACGTAATTCCGATGCCCTGCAATCCTTTCGGAATGGCATTAAACTTCATACGTTCACGTAAACCTGCTAGCAGCAAGATTGCCATCGCCCAACCTGTACCAGAGCCCATAGCAAATACCACAGATTCAGCCATGTTATAGCTACGGTTTGCCATGAAAATTACACCCGCAAAAATTGCGCAGTTAACCGTTAGCAGCGGCAAGAAAATACCTAAGGTTTGATACAAACTTGGAGTGTACTTCTCCAATGTCATTTCAAGGATCTGAACAAGCGCCGCAATCACACCAATAAAGGTAATGAGTTGCAGGTAGCTCAAATCAAGATCTGGCATTCCCGCCCAAGCTAATGCGCCGGGAGCCAGAAAGTTAACGTAAATTAACTGGTTAACTGGTACCGCAATGGTCATCACCACAATCACCGCAATACCTAAACCAAAGGAGGTTGCCACTTTCTTAGACACAGCGAGGAAAGTACACATACCTAGGAAGAATGACAGCGCCATATTGTCGATAAATACGGCCTGAACAAAAAGACTAATATAATGTTCCATAACCTATTTACCTTTTCTATCCAAAACCACATTAATACCCCAGATCATAAAGCCGATCAGGAAGAAGGCGCTCGGTGGCAACTTAAACATCTCGTTAGCAAGGTACCAGCCATCATTTTCGATCAGAGGCAGGATCTCTTTGCCAAAAAGCGTACCGCTACCTAATAGTTCACGGACAAAGGCCACACTGATTAAAATAATGCCGTAGCCCGCACTGTTGCCTAAGGCATCAATAACAGAGATGAGAGGCTTACTCTTCATTGCAAAGGCTTCTGCACGTCCCATGATGATACAGTTGGTAATGATCAATCCCACAAACACAGATAGTTGGCGCGATAGCTCATAAGCCACATCCTGTAGCACCATATCCACCACTATCACTAGTGATGCGATAACCGTCATTTGAGCGATAATACGCACACTATTTGGAATAAGGTTGCGAATAAGTGAGATGATCAGGTTCGAGAACACCAATACAAAGGTTACCGCTAGGGTCATGACCACAGCCGTTTGCATCGAATTACTCACCGCCAACGCCGAACATACACCTAGCATCTGTAATGCTACTGGGTTGTTGGCAAAAATAGGGCTAGTCAACACATCTCTTGTGTTCGAGTAGTTACTCATCTTAGACCTCCGAAGCTTTTAACTTATCGAAGAAGGCTTGGTAACCCTCTTTGCCGAACCAGAAAGTCACAGCGCGTTGAATACCGCGAGCAGTCTTAGTCGCACCACTGACACCGTCGATACCATGGATATCGCCTTTTTTAGCACTGCCCTTATGAATTCGCAGTGCAATCTTGCCATCATCATTAAAGACTTGTTTGCCGTGCCACTTACCAACCCACTCTGGTGCGCTCACAAAGTCACCAATACCTGGAGTTTCACCATGCTCATAGAACACCACGTTTTCAATGGTGTTTAAATCAGGTTTGACCGCGATAAAACCATAGATGATTGACCATAGGCCTTTACCATGAACTGGCACCACCACGCTTACTAGCTCACGTTTATCGTTGTAGACCTTAAACACACGGGCCTGATTTGCACGGCGCTTGATTTTAGCGCTATCTTTCTTTGGCTTACGTGACGTTTCAGGGTTGATAGCCGCCATACGGTCATCAAAGTCCATCACGCTATCATTGGTCACAGCATCACCTGAGTCCAAATCCACTAGCATAGGTGTCACTGAGGTTTCAAAAATATCTCTGAAATCTTTGCCAGCTGTATCCACATTTGCAGCCATCAAGACGTAACGTTTTAGTTCATCACGTTTCTTTGCTAGCTTGCGCTCTTTGAGTACTTCTGCGGTGCCTGTGATCATAAATGAGCACAGTAAGCAGAGTACGAGGGTGAACAGCATGGTGCCCACCAGAGAATCTTTATTAAAGGCCATTGCGCTTGAGTCTCCGCTTAATATTCGCTCTTGCTACCACATAGTCGAAAATAGGTGCCCATAGGTTGGCAAATAGAATTGCCAACATAATGCCTTCTGGCATCTTAGGATTAACGACACGGATAAGTACTGTCATAACACCGACTAGTAAACCAAAAGCTATTTTGCCCTTACGAGTATATGAAGTAGTAATAGGATCGGTCGCCATAAACATCATAGCGATAGCAAAACCACCTGTGACCAAGTGCCAAGTCCAAGGCATGGCAAACATCTCATTCTTTGCCGAGCCAATGACATTGAACATGGTGGCCGTTGCAACCATACCAACAAAGACACTAACAACAATGCGCCAGTCAGCGAGACGAGTCAGCAACAATACAGCGCCACCAATCAAAATCGCTAGAGTACTGGTTTCACCGATAGCACCAGGCGTTAACCCTAAGAAAGCATCACGCCATGCAGGGTCTCTAAAGGCATCACTCCAAGCGTAATTAGCAAACTCCATCTTACCTTTAGCCACTTGCATTAAAGTGGTTGCACCTGAGTAGCCATCAACGGCCACTAGCTGATCAACAAGACGAACCTCAGAAGGATAGGCAAAATAGATGAAGGCTAAAGCGGCCAACGCAGGATTAAGGAAGTTATATCCCATACCGCCAAATAGCTCTTTCGCCACCACGACACCAAAGGTAATTCCCATGGCGATGAGCCATAACGGTGTACCCACTGGCACGATCAATGTAAACAGCAATGCAGTGACAAAGAAGCCTTCGTTCACTTCTTGACCACGTGCTTTGGCAAATACCACTTCCCAAAATAGTGTGGTAGTCAACGCCGCTATATAGATAGGTAGATAAAAACTTAATCCGTAAAAGAATAAGCCTATTCCTCCTGTTTGTGCGTTTAAGCCACCAGTAAAGGTGTTAAAAATAGCAAGCTGCCAGGTATCTGGTGCAACAACCTTTGCTGTCAACGCCAACTGAGCTTGTAAGCCTAGGTTGTACATGCCAAATAAAATAGCAGGCAGTAAGCACATAGCCACTATCGTCATAGTACGCTTAACATTAATAGCGTCACGTACATGCACTCGGCCCTTTGTCGAGCGACCATGGGCAATGATCAATGAGCGGAATAAACCACGCATCGAATTACCATGTTCATAATAGGCGTCTTGCTCTGTCGCCTTATTCTTGGGCTTAGTCATTACCCTTCCCTCTCAATAATATCTAGACAGGTACGCAACTCTTTACCAAAGTCATACTTACCAGGACTGACAAAGGTACAAAGTGCTAAATCTTCTTCATCTAATTCCAATGCACCTAAGGCTTGAGCTTCATCGGTATCATGTACCACCAGATCGCGAACCAATAAGGTAGGTAGAATATCTAAAGGCATCACTCTATCGAGTTGCCCAAAAGCCAAAATAGAACGAGCCGCACCACCTGTATTGGTAGTGAAGTTAATCAGCTTCTTACTTGGCTTAAAGCCATTGAAAATGGAACCGATAATAGAGAAAGGATTGGCATCGGAGCGGATCCAAGGCATTAATTGATGATTAGCATCTTCTTCCAGTACCGTCACCTGCACATGGAAGCGCCCAAGGAAATCAAGCACACCGGCTGCCTTATGGCCCGATAGAATCGAACCTGAAACAATACGTTGGAAGCCAGGTTTAAGTTCGCCTTCAACCAACTCACTAAGCATTGCACCAATTTGAGTGCGCACTAGGCGAGGACGAGACACATCAGGCCCAGCTAAAGAAACCACTCGCTGAGTATTAAGCTCACCGGTTAAGAACAGCTGTCCATAGGCAATGACATCTTGGTAGCCCAAGTGCCAAACTTGACGCTCCATACTCACAGGTAACGTAAAGTGAATATGGGTACCAACTAATCCCGCAGGATGGACACCGTCAAAGCGACGCACTTCAACACCAGCAATATCATGACCAGGTAATGCCTCGTCTTTATCTTGGCACAGGTATACTTTGCCCGATGTCAATTGAGTCAATACCTGCATACCAGCAGCAAAAGCCTCGCTTTGCTCACCTATGATCACTCGAGGCTCTGCAGCTAATGGGTTAGTATCCATAGCAGTAACAAAGATGCCTGCAGGCTCGGTGTTGAGTTCCGGCACATGGGAAAATGGACGCGTACGCATCGCTGTCCATAAACCACTTTTAACTAGATTGTCTTGTACTTGCTCACGAGTCAGGGAGCTCAATTGCTCATACTTCTCAAATACAACCTGCTCACTTTGATCTGCGCTACATTTGATCACGACAGACTGTAGTACTCGACGCTCACCACGATTGATTGATACCACTTCCCCACAGGCTGGCGCCGTGTAAACGACACCTGGAACCTTTCTATTTTCAAATAGAGGCTGCCCTTTAATCACCTTGTCACCGACTTCCACCAGCATAATAGGTTTTAGGCCAACATGGTCTTCACCAAGAAGCGCCACATGTGATGGCACTTGGGGACTATTATCGATTTCTTGCCGAGGCTCCCCGGCAATGGGCACATTCAAGCCCTTTTTCACTGTTTTTATCTGATCTGCTAAGCTCGCCATCACAAACATCAACCTTTAAAAATTTAGGGTTAAAATGATAAGGCTTTGCTAAAGTCATTACCGCTAATGAGGTCACACTTTAATACCAAAGTTGTAACTAACTAACGAAAGTATCCATCTTTTTGTGACCTGTATAGGTCATTTTGTTCAGTTTGCACCACAAGATATGTTTTATTACAACAATTTCTAGTGATATAGCCAAATAACATAAGCAGACTAGGCAAATTGAGTGTTTATGGGGGCTAGTTCAATCTAGCATTTTGCATGCAGGTTAACTAAAACGGCTTACAATACGTTAGCCAACAGGCTATTGCTCCCTGTTGGCGAAACAAACAACAAATATATAACCTTTAAGTACTTTATAATGGATTAATTTAGTTCGAAATCTCGACAATATATGTAACACGGTTACATATATGTTAAAAACCTAGCTGTATGATGAAAGCCATATACACTCTGAGCACTGAGATTAGCCTAAAGTCGACTTGGAAGAGTTTTTGCTTGACTCGTTATTTTTAACAGGCAGAAATAACAAAAAAGCACATGAACGATTCATGTGCTTTTTAAGCAAGGCTTAGAGTGAAAACTATACATCGTGTTTTAACTTAGATATTTCTTGGTCAAATAGGTTTTTAATTAAACCAGAAAACTCTGTCACAAAACGAGTTTGAGACAAGGTTGCACTTCTAGAAGCGACGTTTGCGAGTATTTCTTCAAGATCATAAACAATAGCATCGACTTCACGAATTACCATGTTACGCTCAGCAAAAGAAAGTTCAGGATTTTGACCGCAGACCATAATTATCTGAGCGCATAGCTGTTCTTCAAAGAGCTCCATAACTGTCTCATCGGTAACAGGTTCATTTCGAGGGTTTTCAAACAAGCCTAAATGTTCAGTAAGATACTGAATTAGGTGCATATAACCGTCTTTATCTGTAACCATCTCTCATCCTACTTATATACCTTCAAATTAACGCTAAGATAAGCTGATACCAATCGGCTTATTGCATTTCTATACTAGGTTAACTAAATACCTAAGCAACGCCTTGATCTCAAATAACCCTTAACAGCTTACTTCATTAAGCTTAATACAAATGTGACCGGCACAGCATCACTAATAGAAGATAGACGAGCTATTTCTTTTAGCTTAGTCACACCGATTTGAAGATCAAAGTCAGATGCCTTGATTAAAATCGGCTGAAAACTCGCTAACTGAAGTCTATTTTCTGACAACCTTGACACCATAACCGTGACTTCTTTGGATTTATTCACACCATGCAGGCTGATATCTGCATTTACCGTCACAAGTTGACTCTGCCCTACTTCTAGATTAACGGCCTGCTCTGGCGTAACCTTAGCGCTCAATTCTAATTTTGGGAACTTGGCCACTTCAAACAGAAAAGTTTTCATTCGTTCATCACGTATCTCTATCTGGGTATCGACACTACTGAGAGGAATTTCCAGCCTAAACTCTCGTTCCGTTAAAATGGCATTCACCTTAGTAAAATGATGCACCTCAGCAATATCTTGTTTCTTAATAGATATAAAGCTAACGCGAGACAAACCTGATTCGATTGACCACTCCTTGGCTTGCAAAGACACTGATACTAAGCAAAGCAGACCAATCAAATACGATACAATTTTATAATCCTTCATAGCGGGTCCTCTTATTAAAATATAGGCCCTCGACTACAAGCCTATTGGCAATTATAGCTAACAAATTGGCTATAAAGGTTTTTATTCAAAGTAAAATGAATAAGCAGACAAGACCTGCTCATAAAAGAAATGATTCATCAGCGAGCAAGCCGACAACTAATACCTATGGAAGCCACCTTTACAAAATGAAAGGCGATGCAGACTGATATAGCTATCGGCCGAGTTAACTTAAGTAAATGAGTTGATAGATAAACTCATTCACTCGATTTTACTATGGCGCAAGTCTATCTATTTGCCACTGCGCATCAGTATCGGTCAGTGACTTAGTGTACATAAATCTATCATGTAACCTATGCTCGCCACCTTGCCAAAACTCTATGCTATCAGCTTCGACTAGATAGCCACCCCAAAACTTAGGCAGAGGCACCTCACCTTTTACAAACTTGGCTTTCATTTCTGCAAACTTGCTTTCCAGCGCCTGTCTCGCACTGATCTTACTTGACTGCTTCGATACCCAAGCGGCAATTTGGCTTTCCTTCGGACGACTGATAAAGTATTTCACCACCTCGGCATTAGACAATGGCTTGGCAGTGCCCGTGATATGCACTTGGCGCTCTAAATTATGCCAAGGAAAAAGTAAGCTAACCTTACTATTGGCCTCGATATGTTGAGCCTTACGACTCTCCAGGTTTGTAAAAAACACAAAACCACGCTCATCGAAACGCTTCAATAGCACAATACGCTGAAACGGCTGACCAGATGCATCAACCGTGGCAACGCTCATGGCCGTTGGATCGGTTAAATTGGCATCTCTAGCCTGTTCCATCCAAAGCGAAAAGAGTTCTATGGGATCTAAAGGTAGCTGTTCACGTCTTAAGCCACCTTGGTTGTATTCACGGCGAATATCACTTAGATCTGTCATCTCTTTTTCCTTTTACGGCAATCCAATCTCTATTAAATCAGCTCTGTGATCTATATCGAGTGGCAATTTACCCCTGGCTAAAATTAAACGCAAGTCACAAATTACTCTCAAGAGTGAATTATCACTGCAATTAATGGTATTGAGGTATATAATCCGCCACAGTTAAAGCAAGGCAAGAGAAAGTGATGATACAAATAGGTCGAAGCGCTAAGTTAGAAATCGTAAAAGAGGTCGATTTTGGCGTGTACTTAAACGCCCAAGAGTTAGGTCAGGTATTACTACCTAATAAATTCGTTCCTCAAGACAGTCAAATCGGCGATTTCATTGACGTTTTTCTGTACTTAGACTCCCAAGACATGGTCATCGCCACCACCAAAAAGCCGCTGGCTCAGGTCGGTGAGTTTGCTAATTTAAAAGTGATAGCCACGGGTCCATTTGGCGCTTTCCTTGATTGGGGCTTAGAAAAAGACTTGCTTCTTCCATTTGGTGAGCAACAAAGACCCGTAGAAGAAGGCCGTAGTTACCTCGTCTATATCCATGTCAATAAAGCGGATGAACGTATTGTCGCCTCATCTAAACTCGATAAGTTCCTTGACAACACGCCTGCACCTTATAAAAGTGGTGATCAAGTAGACTTAACCATCGCAGGTACAACTGAGCTGGGCCATAAGGCAATTATTAATAACAGCCATTGGGGCGTGATATTTAAAAATGATCTCTTTAAAAGATTAAAGTTTGGTCAAAAAATCAAAGGCTATATTAAACGTGTACGCAGTGACGGCAAGATTGACCTTATGCTGCAAAAAGGCAACAAAGATGAACTAGACAAGTTTGCACGTTTGATTATGAACAAACTCAACAAGGCTCAAGGCTTCTTACCCCTAACAGATAAGACCCATGCCGATGAGATATATGAACAGCTAGGCATGAGCAAGAAAGCCTTTAAGAAAGCAATAGGTGGCTTATATAAACAGCAACTTATCACCATAGATACGGATGGGATACGTTTAGTTACTAAAAACTAGCCTTTTTTTCTTAAAATCAAATGATTTGAGGCGATAGCCCCTAGGATATAAAGCATGGCTCTGTTATAACAAGGCCATGCTTTTTTTATATTGGACGCAATAATGGAACTGACACCACTTGAAGCTAGAGTTATAGGCTGTTTACTCGAAAAAGAAGTCACAACACCAGAGCAATATCCACTTTCTTTAAATGCACTCACCTCTGCTTGTAACCAAAAAACCAGTCGCGAACCTGTAATGGCATTATCGGAAACACAAGTCCAAGAAACCATTGACGGGTTAAATAAGAAACGCCTTATTAGTGAACAGTCGGGTTTTGGAAGCCGAGTCGTCAAATATAAGCACAGATTTTGTAATACCGAATTTAGCGACCTGCAACTGACACCTGCCGAGTTCGCCATTATCTGCTTGTTGCTACTTAGAGGGCCTCAAACCGCAGGTGAACTGAGAACCCGCAGTAATCGCCTATACAGCTTTAGTGATATCAAAGAAGTAGAAACAAGTTTACAAGGGCTTGCAAACAGAAGCACACCATTAGTGCAGCAGTTAGCAAAGGAGATCGGCCGCCGAGAAGTCAGATACACTCAGTTGTTTACCCCAGTTGAAGAGCTCCTCTTGACGGACAAACCGCCGATTCCAGCAACCGTGACACCACGGCCTATTGAGAATCCTGACTTGGCATCTAGAGTCAGCGAACTGGAGCAGCAGGTTGAACTGCTAACCCAAGAGCTACAAGCTTTAAAAGTGGGTCTAGGCGAATAACAAGGCTGACGAAACAAAACCTCTGTCACCCAATAAAGAGAAAAACATAGTGAATCAAGCCATACATATCGCTTCCTTTGAGTTAAGGAAGATGCTGTTTAATCGCCGGGGCATTATCGCCTTGGTCGCCTTTGCTTTAGTCTGGGCGCTGATACTGCTTTACCCTATTAAAAGTGCGTCAAGCTTTCTTATTGACCCTAACTTCAGAGACTTTTTAACAAGCTTGTTAGGCAAAAACTCTGTAGATCAACTCTTTCAGTGGCAAGTCGCAGAGCTCGCCATATTTTGGGTCGCAGCACTCTACCTATTTCCCCTGTTTGCCATCTTTATTGCTGCCGATCAATTTGCTTCGGACAGGGCCAGAGGAACCCTAAGATTTATTACCTTGCGAGTCAGTCGCGACACACTCTTTGCTGGACGCTTTGTCGGCGTCTTGTGTATTCAAGTGCTATTACTAACATTAGCTGTCTCCGCGGCCGTTGCACTCGCACTTTATCGTGACATTGGCTTACTTCTTCCAGCGCTTTATAGTGCCGCGTTAATCATAATCAATATCACCATAGTACTTTTGCCATACACGGCATTAATGGCATTGCTCTCCTTAAATGCCAGTTCATCTCGTCAAGCCACTATTCAAGCAATATTGCTTTGGGCCGGTATGTCGATTCTAATGGCCATCATCAATAGCTATGCACCAATCTTATCTCCGGTGCAATGGCTCATTCCCGGTGCCCAAGTCTCATCTATGATTAATACTCAAGGTATGGATAGTCTTGCCTATGCTCCTGTCGCACTACTACAAGCCATCTTGCTCCTAGCATTAGGACGCCAACTCATGCAAAGGAGTTCACTATGAGCCTGATCAGTTGCAAGGATCTCACTAAACATTATGGCAATACTCAAGCACTTAATAATGTTAGCTTCGAGCTAGATGGGGGCGCACCTATTGCCTTGGTTGGCCCAAATGGCGCAGGTAAAACAACCCTTTTTAGCCTAATGTGTGGCTTTATACGGCCGACGAAAGGAGAGATACGTTTACTGGGTCATAAACCAGGAAGTCCAGAACTACTTAAACAGATGGCTGCACTGCCTCAAGATGCAAGCCTTGACCCTAACTTCACCATTGGGGCTCAGTTGACCTATTTTGGCCGACTTCAAGGTTTCACCCAGTCAAAAGCTAGAAGTGAAACCAAGCGAGTGCTAGCTCTGGTCGAGCTAACCCATGTTGAAAAAAGTAAACCGTCAAGCCTAAGTCATGGTATGGCTAAACGCGTTGCTATCGCTCAAGCTTTAATAGGCCAACCTAAGATAGTGTTATTGGACGAACCCACCGCAGGCTTAGATCCGGCAAATGCAAAAGCGATTCGAGACCTAGTGCGTAATCTATCAGGTGAAACCACCTTTATTATCAGCTCCCACAATCTCGATGAACTAGAAAAGCTGTGTGACAAGGTTCTTTATTTAGATAAGGGACAACTGAGCCAATCGGTTTCTATTCAAGAGTCAATTCAAGCAGATTATCTCACCTTGACCATGCAAGCCTGTGAGCAAGATAAATTCGTTGACGTGATAAGCGCCCATGATGCCGTAGAGTCAGTCTCAAGCAAACAAGAGAATGAGTTCTTAATTCAATATAAGCCAGAATTAGCGGCAGGGTTAGAGATATACTTGTTCGAGCAGTTTCAGCAATATGGCTGGCAATATAAGGTACTCATAAAAGGTAGAACCTTGGAAGATACCCTCTTCTCGTAATTTGACTACATCACAAAAAATAAAAAAGGCATAATTTAAAAATTATGCCTTTTTTATTTTTACAGGGTATGTAAAGCAACAGTCAGAAATATTTTGCAGCTTAAAACAAAAGAGCCATGGCAAAAACCATAGCTCCTTACATTTGGACTCTCAGCTTAAAGCTGAGAATTCAAGACTTAGCCGATAACAGAAACGTTTTCAGCTTGAGGACCTTTCTGACCTTGAGTCACATTGAAAGAAACCTTTTGACCTTCGTCTAGAGTCTTGAAACCATCAGTGTTGATAGCACGGAAGTGAACGAATACGTCTGGGCCATTCTCTTGCTCGATAAAACCAAAACCTTTATCAGAGTTGAACCACTTAACAACACCAGTTACTTGAGACATGATATTTAAATCCTGTAAAAATATAAATTAAAGCCTTAACGGCAGTAGAGCTGAAAATGCCGGTATTACTTATGTTTACAGGACGAACTGGGTCGTATTGAACACATAAATATAAGCCCAACTTTCAAGCTGAGTTCACTATATAGCATTCTAGCTATAAGTCAACCGCATAACTTGTTGGTAAAAGTCTTTTTTTACTTAATTTTCTGTTATTTGCTCAATATCTAATCCTGATTAAAACCTATGACTGAACCCTCAATCTCCATGCCATTTGTAAGTCATTAAAATTATTAAGGATAGCGTCCCGTTAATACTTTAGTTCTGTAAAGCAAACAATACTAATTTAGACTAATTGATGAACCTCTATCTGAAAATCAAGCTCACAAATTAAGCCCTTCTCTACCAATTGTTGTTTCTGATATTGGCTTAGCTTCCATGCATAGGGCGTCATCTCGAGAAAATGAGTTAAATCCTGTTCAGAATTTATTTCCATGTCACTGGTGAGTCTTTCTTGATGCAAGCAATTGAACCCATCTAACCGTGCTTCTGACACAGGGTGAGGCTTAGGTTCACTGTATATTGTTTTCTTAAGCGCATAATGATGATAAGGACCTGGTGCAACAGTAATTATTACCCCTCCAGGTTTCATTACTCGCTTAAGTTCATCAAGATCCGATGGCGCATAAATACGGATAACCAGATCAAAGCTATCATCGGCAAATGGCATGTCAAACACACTCGCGACACAAAAGTTAATATGAGAATATCGCTTGGCGCCGTAACGAATGGCGGACTTAGAAATGTCCAGTCCGTGAACTCGTATATTTATGTTTTGAGAGGAAGAAGATAGCGCATCAACTAAGCGGCCAGTGTAATAACCTTCACCACAACCTATATCTAAAATACTGATGGCTGAATCGGCATACTCTGATGCAAGTTCATTCAGTCTATCACTAAGGTGTTGATAATAACCCTGATTAAGGAATTCTCGGCGAGCAAACATCATCTGCTTATTGTCACCAGGATCTTGTGACTTCTTATTCTGTACCGGTAAGAGGTTGACATAGCCCTCTTTTGCCTTATCAAAACAATGACCCTGACTGCATTTCCATGTCCTGTCTAATAACTGAAGTGGCTGACGACATAGAGGGCAGATATAACACATAGTGAGACTCAAAACTGATTAAACAAGGGCGGGATTATAACAGCCAAAGGCATAAGCACCAGCAAAAGCCACAAGTTAATGCTCATTCATGAGTTGAGTTACTAAGTCGGTAACCCCTGAAGGCGCCAAGAGTCGATAATACTCCAATTTACGAGCAAGTTTATCTTCTTCACTAACTTGGCCATGGCAATTAGCACTATTGCCTAAACTACTACGTTCAATGGCTTGGCTATATAAACGTGATAACCACTGACTCTTTTCCCTTAGCTGTAATTCGAGCCGGTTAATTTCAGCCGATAGCCCAGCATGTGAACCTTTATAATTTAAGCGATACTGTTGTAACTCTATAAGAACCAGCTCAATCTCACCCCTATGTAAGGCAAGCATTTCAGGTCCTTTGTCATAGTCATAAATACGAGCAACTAAGGCTTTGGCCTTCATCATCACTTTAGGACCGATAAAAAGCCTCAAATCCTGTTCCAAAGGCACCAGTTCAAACTGAGAGTTGTCGACCAGATTAATGGATAACGCCCTTTCAATAAGACTCACCTTGAGCTCAATCCCCTGTCGTAGCGAACCAATAAAATACTTAGGCGATGTCGCCATATGGGGGTAAAGTCTAACCCCTTGTCCCAAGCAGCGTGTTAATTGCCCCTTCGACTCCCTAGGCTCAACACTAGTTTGAGTTTCTAACTCAATAAAAGGCGGTAACCTTAAAATCAGAGCTCCGCTTTGCTCATCAACTTGGGTAACGACTAACTCAGCAAAAGGCGTGCTTAGGGCTTCCAATACAGTAAAGTCACTGCAGCTTGGCGACAGCCTAATGATGAAACTGTGGGCTTTATCGAGATGAAAGGCTACTGGTTGGCTAAGAAATTGATTTAGCATCTCATTTCCATATGACTAAATTAGTCATGTACTCTAACCCTAAAGTCTTACCCTTGCACGATAAAAAGCCAGATACACGGCTAAATTTGACGAACACTGCGCATTTCTTCCCTAAAGTGCTAAGATGCGCCCTAGATGACCCAATAACTATTCGAGCAATGTCTAATAAACCTCAAGCCACTATTTTTTGGCATGATTATGAAACCTTTGGTGCCAATCCAGCCAAGGATAGAGCCTCACAATTTGCAGGGATTCGAACCGATCTCGAACTCAACATCATAGGCGAACCAGAAACCTTTTACTGCAAACTTGCAGCTGACTATCTGCCATCACCAGAAGCAATATTAGTGACAGGAATTACCCCGCAGCTAGCCAATAGCAAAGGCATACCTGAAACCGAATTTATGGGACGTATTAATCAGCTATTTAGTCAACCTAATACCTGTGTCGCTGGCTATAACTCCTTAAGATTTGACGATGAAGTTAGCCGTTACGGCTTTTACCGCAATTTCATCGACCCTTACGCCAGAGAATGGCAGCAGGGGAATTCACGCTGGGATATTATTGACCTAGTGAGAGCTTGCTATGCATTTCGCCCTGAAGGGATTAATTGGCCTACAAAGGAGGATGGCAGTCCAAGTTTTAAGCTGGAAGAGCTCACTAAAGCCAATGGCTTAAGCCATGAAAAGGCCCATGATGCTATGTCAGACGTCTATGCGACGATAGCCATGGCTAAGCTCATCAAAGAAAAGCAACCCAAACTATATCAATACTATTTTGGTTTAAGACGTAAACAAGCGGTCAACCAACAGATAGATGTGCTCAATATGCAACCCTTAGTGCATGTGAGTTCAAAGATTCCTGCTACCCAAGGTTGTACCACACTTATCGCTCCGATCGCTTATCACAACACCAATAAGAACGCTGTCATTTGTGTCAATCTTGCTATGGATGTCAGTCCCCTGATTGAGCTCAGTGTCGATGAGATAAGAGAGCGACTATATACCCCCAGAAGTGAACTGGCTGACGATGAACTTCCCATTGGCTTGAAACAGCTACACGTTAACAAGTGTCCTTTTGTTTCAACAGCTAAAAGTCTCACCGATGATAATGCAGAGCGTCTAGCCATAGATAAGCCATTTGCTAGAGAGCAATACAAGCGCCTTCGACAGCATCCTGAACTAAGAGAAAAACTCGCTCAGGTATTTGATAGTGATTATGACAAAGAGATCACCGACCCCGATCTGATGCTTTATAGCGGTGGCTTTTTCTCCAGTGCCGACAAAGCCAAAATGGAGATGATACGTAATACTCAACCTCAAAACTTGGCTGCTCTGGAGCTAGAGTTTGACGATACTCGTATTAAAGAGATGCTATTTCGTTATCGAGGACGAAACTATCCTGAGACCTTGAATGATAGTGAAGCAAGTCGCTGGCGTAATTTCTGCCATACTAGACTCAATGATCCAGACTATATGCTCAGACTGGAAAATATTCTTCATGAAACAGAGCAAAATGAAAGCAAACAGAAATTATTGGAAGCTTTATGTCATTATTTGCGGTCTCTCTAATAATCAAGCCGTCAATTTGAGAACTAAATCTCATTTTATCTGTAATAAGATTACTAGAATGATTACCCGTGAGTTTAACAAATAAGGAACTGGGAAATGCAAGATAGATTTGTTAAAAGCATAACCCAACTGCCAGAAAGTCTGGCAACGGCGTTGATCCCAATGTTAAATAAAGACTTTGCTGGCCATATCGACGCTCAGCAACTGTCAGAACTAAAAGCAGCCTCGGGCCTTGGCGAATCAGAATTATTACTCGCTCTTCTGCCTATTGCTGCGACGTTAGCCAACCCGCCAATCAGTGAATTCTACGTCGGCGCTATTGCCAAAGGTAAAAGCGGCGATATCTACATGGGTGCCAACCTAGAGCTACCCGGTGAATCTTTAAACCACTCAGTCCATGCAGAGCAGAGCGCGATTAGCCATGCTTGGCTAAGTGGCGAGCAACAAATTGTCGACATCATAGTCAACTACAGTCCTTGTGGTCATTGTCGTCAATTTATGAATGAGTTAGTTCAAGGTCAGAAGATCCAAATTCATCTGCCAGAGCAAGACACTCACCCATTGTCTCACTATTTACCATATGCATTTGGTCCAACGGACCTTAATGTCACTTCCCCACTACTCACCAAGCAACAAACTGAGTTAGAAATGGAAAGCGACGACCCTATGGTAATTGAAGGCTTAGATCATGCTAGTCTTAGCTACGCGCCATATACTAAGAGTTTTGCTGCCGTCGTCCTAGAAACCAAAGATGGTGAAACCTATTGTGGACGCTACGCAGAAAGCGCTGCATTTAACCCATCAATGATGCCGATGCAGATGGCTTTCTCTTGCCTTGCTAGACACAACCGTGAATACAACGAGATCAATAGAGCGATTCTTATTGAGTCAGGTAAAGGTCAAATCTCCCTCGTTGGCTCCACCTTAAATGCTCTTCGCTCTGTCTCTGATGTTGAGCTTGAGCATATTGTGGTTGATCCAACCGAATAAAATTGGCTTTAGTCTTAGCTCATTAAAAAGGACAGCTAAATGCTGTCCTTTTTGTTCACCCTTCTCAACAGCACAAATGCTATTTACGCGTCTTCTCGAGTCGTGCGAGCAAACTTGATGTATCCCAACGATTGCCACCCATAGATTGCACTTCGCTGTAAAATTGATCGACAAGTGCCGTCAGTGGTAGGTGTGAGCCATTAGCACGCGCCTCATTTAACGCAATAGATAAATCTTTACGCATCCAATCGATAGCGAATCCAAAATCGTATTCACCTTGCCACATGGTTTGATAGCGATTTTCCATTTGCCATGATTGAGCCGCCCCCTTGCTTATCACCTCAACCACTTTCTCGCCATCGAGCCCGGCACTACGTGCAAAATGTAGGCCTTCAGCTAGACCTTGTACTACGCCGGCAATACAGATCTGATTAACCATTTTAGTGAGCTGACCCGCTCCCACTTCGCCAAGAAGTTCTGCACAACGAGCATAGGCCATAATTACAGGTTTAACGCGCTCAAATACCGCTTCATCACCACCTAGCATGACTGTTAACACCCCATTTTCAGCACCGGCTTGACCGCCAGATACAGGGGCATCAAGAAAGGCAACATCATGTTGCGCAAGGGATACCGACAGCTCTCTTGCCACATCTGCAGAGGCGGTGGTGTGGTCGACAAAAACACTCCCAGCAGCCATACCATGAATAGCACCTTGCTCACCCATGACTACTTGACGTAGGTCATCATCATTACCCACACAGCAAAACACTATCTCCTGCCCTTTGGCTGCTTCTGCAGGCGTAGCGGCCCACTTGCTTTGGTGTTGCTCGGCCCAAGCTACCGCTTTCTCTTGAGTACGATTGTAGACGGTGACCTCATGCCCTTGGCGCGCTAAATGTCCCGCCATTGGGTATCCCATCACCCCTAGTCCCAAAAATGCAACCTTTGCCATTATGACTCCTTACGTTTCACTGATTCATTAAACTTTACTTGTTAATATAAATAGTTACGCCATCTGCACTAACAGAGGCTGAATACTTGGATAAATCTTCCTATGTACGCGATAAAGGCTCTGATATTGAACACTGTTATTGCTCGGCTCAAACCTATCACCGGACTTCACCATTTGCTCGCGAGCATGATTTAAATCTTGATAATGGCCAAGCCCAGTTGCTAAACAGATAGCCGCGCCCAAGCCTGATGCTTCATAAAGGTGAATTCGCTCTGTGGGCTTTGCGAAAATATCTGCGGCCATCTGCATAATAATATCGCTCTGGGCTCCGCCCCCACTGACCCGCACCTTCTCGGCCGAAAGACAAACCTTAGACTCAAGCCTCTCCATCGCCGCCTTAAGGCTAAATAGAATGCCTTCGATACAAGCACGATAAAGATGCTTACGACTGTGCTCTGGCGTAAAGCCTACCATAACCCCTCTGGCTTCAGGCCCGGGGTAAATCACGCCCTGAGCCCATGTTGGGCTTAGCAGCAGGCCATCACAACCTGGAGGGATATCCTGAATAATGCGGCAAATATACTCTTCACTGGTTAACCCCAAGCGACTGGCTTCTGCTTGTTCTTGCTGACCAAACTCATTTATAAACCAGCTCAGCAGCCAAAAGCCTCTTTCTATCGCAATTTCACAAAGATAATGTGCAGGATTTATCGAAGGAAACGCAGGCATATAGCGATAAGCTTCTTGATAACCCTTAGTCTCGATACAGACGGTAGCCGCGCTACCTAAACTCACGCTCATCACCTTTGAAGAGCTCGATAAGGTTGAAAATACTTCACAGGCCTTATCGGCGCCCGATGTGACAAACTCGAGCTCCACAGGCAAACCTGTATCAGCAGCAAAGGAAGGTGATATCGCACCTAAATTGGTTCCCGCTTCAACTAAGGGAAGCATCTGCTCTCTTGTGCAAGCGAGCGCCTGCCAGCGCCAACTACTGGGTTTAGCCCAACCTAGCCCTTTATAGTCAAAGGGCAAATAACCCACTTGGCTGGCTTTACTATCTACTAGCTTACCGGTTATTCGACTTATCAAATACCCGCTTAACATACCGATTTTATCGGCACCTTGAATAAGCTCACTATGGTTTTCTTGCAGATAATTAACTTTTGCAGCTCGGCGTAAAAATTCCATGCGCCTAGATAAGCCAGCAAATTTAAACATTAGCCGAAAATACCACGACATCTTAGGAAGTTTGCCCACAACTAAGCGTCTATCGGACCACATATAGAGATTAGAGATGGGCTTAGCATCTTTATCGAACAATAAAATACAAGCTCTCTGGGTGGTCAAGGTAATTCCAGAGAGTTGCTCGGGCTCAATTTTATTATCTTCAAAAAGCTGCCTAATCACTGCGACCAACTGGTTATAACAATATTGAGGACTTTGCTCTGCACTAGCATCGTTGGCAAATATATGCGATTCAACCCTACGCTGAGCTTTGGCAATTAATGTGCCTTTGGCATCAAAAACTAAAGCACGCACACTCTGTGTACCGTAATCTAAGGCGAGAAAATAGGAGTTGGTTTTACTTTCTATTGTCATAGGTTATCCGCCGCTTAATAGCGATCTTATCCTTTATGGCGAGTCATGTATTAGTGAATCACTCAAACAACAATGGACTCAAATGACTCAAAATTGAGCGAACTAAGATACATGAGCTTGCATCTCATCACCAATTTTTTTACGCATCTCCATTAGGGTTATTGCAGAATCCCTAAGTTTAATATCTTTGTCTGTTTCAGGTACCCATTCAGGAACTGGGGTGGCAAGGCCTGAATCATCAACCGCCACCATAATGACGATGCAATGTGTAGTCAGATGACGCTCGGGAATTTTAGGATCGCCAGCTCTCACTTCTAGTCCAATATGCATCGACGTGCGCCCGGTATAAATCACCTTGGCACTGACCTCGACAATATTGCCTACATGAATAGGCTTAACGAAACGAATACCGCCAGCATAGGCAGTAATACAATACTTACCACTCCAGGCTGCGCCACAAGCATAGGCGGCTAAATCGATCCATTTCATCACAGCGCCACCGTGGACCTTACCACCAAAATTAACATCGGCAGGCTCTGCTAAAAACCTTAAGGTGACTTCTCTTTCTGTTCCAGCCATGGCATTTCCTTTTACAACTTGTGACTTATTGCTTCAGTCTACGCCAGTTTCAATATTGCAAAAACAAAAAAGCGCCAAAAAGGCGCTTTTTTTAAGATTAAATTATTGAAGTTACGTTTCAATAATTCGACAAGCTTTTGTTATTCACCACGCTTAAATAACAAAGAGCCGTTAGTGCCACCAAAGCCGAAAGAGTTACAAAGGGCATAATCGAACTTATGATCTCTCGCTGTATGAGGAGCAAAATCAAGATCGCAACCTTCATCAGGGTTATCTAAGTTCAAGGTTGGTGGAATTTGCTGATCTTTAAGCGCTAATAAAGTGAAGATAGCTTCTACCGCACCGGCAGCACCAAGTAGATGACCTGTCATCGACTTAGTTGAGCTCACCACAAGATCATAGGCGTGATCGCCAAAGGTCGACTTGATACCTGAAGCTTCCGCTTTATCGCCTGCTGGCGTCGAGGTGCCATGGGCATTAATGTAACCTACAGACTCTTTAGCAATCTTGGCATCTTTAATGGCATTGGCCATGGCCGCTGCACCGCCAGAGCCGTCAGCTGGAGGTGACGTCATATGGAACGCATCACCACTCATACCAAAGCCAACAAGCTCGCCATAAATGGTCGCCCCACGAGCCTTAGCGTGCTCGTACTCTTCCATTACCATAACGCCTGCGCCGTCACCGATAACGAAACCATCACGGTCCTTATCCCATGGGCGGCTTGCTGCTTGAGGGTCATCATTACGGGTAGAAAGCGCTTTAGCCGCAGCAAAACCACCAACACCCAGTGGACAAGTCACATCTTCTGCACCGCCAGCAACCATCACATCGGCATCGCCGTAAGCAATAGTACGCGCGGCAAAACCTATGTTGTGCACACCTGTGGTACAAGCAGTAGTGACAGCAAAGTTAGGGCCCGTCATACCATATTTAATCGACAGGTGACCTGCAATCATATTAATAATTGTGCTTGGTACAAAGAAAGGCGATATCTTACGTGGGCCAGATTTTAAAAAGTTAGCATGGTTTTGCTCGATAATTGGCATGCCACCCATACCTGCACCGATTGCAGTACCCACGCGGGTTGGATCTTCTTTCTCCATATCGATGCCAGCGTCTTCCATTGCTTGAATGCCTGCTGCCATACCATATTGAATAAACAGATCCATTTTACGAGCATCTTTCTTGCTCATGTACTGCTCAACATCAAAATCTTTTACCGAACCACTAAAACGAGTGGTAAATTCACTGGCATCAAATTTCGTGATCGGCGCAATACCACTTTTACCAGAAAGCAGCGCTTTCCAAGTATCATCAACAGTGTTGCCAACTGGCGTCACTAAGCCCAATCCTGTAATAACGACACGACGTTTAGACACGATTTCACCTCTTGATATGAGAATTATTCCTACCAGAACCAACTAGCCTAGCAATAGCTAGCAAAAATAAAAATAACCTAGGCTGATAGGCCACAAACAAAAACAGGCGGCAAATATTGCCGCCTGTTTTCTAGAATTCAGAATTACTGATTCTTAGAAACGTAATCGATCGCTGCTTGAACAGTAGTGATCTTTTCTGCTTCTTCATCAGGAATCTCGGTATCAAACTCTTCTTCTAGAGCCATAACCAACTCAACAGTGTCCAGAGAATCTGCACCTAAGTCGTCTACAAAAGAAGCTGCTGGCTTAACGTCTTCTTCTTTAACGCCCAGTTGCTCGATGATGATTTTCTTTACACGTTCTTCGATGTTGCTCATTAGTTTTCTTTCCTATTCAAATTACGCACTTGCGTAAGATTGCGAGTAGTTTATTCAATTTAGCAGACTTTGCAAGTATAGTTTTTGTGGTCTAACCACGAATCAGAGTAATTATTCAGCACTTCCACTAAAAGTATGGTACTGAGTAACTCAAAGACACGCTGTTAAACCATAACCATACCGCCATTTACATGCAAGGTTTCACCTGTGATGTAGGCAGCAGAATCTGAAGCTAAAAATAGTACAGCATTAGCAATTTCTTGTGCTTGTCCCAATCTTTCCATTGGCACCTGCGACATGATGGCTTTTTGTTGCTCTTCGTTAAGCTCGTCTGTCATATCCGTTTGGATGAATCCAGGTGCAATAGCATTAACCGTAATGTTACGAGATGCAACCTCTTTTGCAAGGGACTTTGTAAATCCAAGTAAGCCCGCTTTAGCCGCACAATAGTTGGTTTGTCCTGGATTACCCATGGTACCTACAACAGAGCCAATATTGATAATACGGCCATTGCGTTTTTTCATCATAGTACGCATGACTGATTTTGATAATCTGAACAATGAAGTTAGATTAGTGTCGATAATATCGGTCCACTCATCTTCCTTCATGCGCATCAATAGGTTATCACGAGTGATACCAGCGTTGTTAACCAGAATATCAACATCACCGGCTTTCTCTTTAATTGCAGCAAACAGGGCTGTCACAGAGTCTGCGTCAGTAACGTTAAGTACTAGGCCATGACCTTTGTCACCTAAATAGGCTTGAATAGCCTCTGCACCACGCTCACTCGTTGCAGTACCAATAACAGTGGCACCTGCAGCAACAAGGGTTTCTGCCGTTGCACGGCCAATACCACGGCTAGCACCCGTTACAAGGGCAACTTTGCCAGTTAAATCTATGCTTACGCTCATTAAATGAACTCCTTATTCGGTTAAACTCGCCAGCGTTGCTGCGTTGTTTACCGCTTGAGCAGAAATGGACTTATTAATGCGTTTCGTTAGGCCAGTTAACACTTTGCCTGGACCACACTCAACAAGTTGAGTAATGCCCATGTCAGCCATGGCATTCACTGTTTCAGACCAGCGAACAGGACAGTAAAGCTGTCTTACTAGCGCATCTTTGATGTCGGCAACAGCCGTTGGCATTGCAACATCAACATTATTAATCAGCTTAATCTTTGGCTCGCTAAACTCAATTTGGTTCAACGCCTGTGCCAATTTATCTGCCGCGCCCTTCATTAGTGCGCAGTGCGATGGCACGCTGACTGGCAATGCGACAGTCATCTTGGCGCCCGCTTCTTTACAAGCAGCGGCTGCACGCTCTACCGCTTGCTTTTCACCGGCAATAACCACTTGACCTGGACTATTGAAGTTTACAGGGCTAACCACTTCACCTTGTGCTTGCTCTTCACAGGCTTTAGCGATTTCATCATCGCCTAAACCGATAACGGCATACATGGCGCCAGTACCCGCAGGGACAGCTTGTTGCATCAGTTGACCACGTAGCTCAACTAGCTTTACCGCATCTTCAAAAGCGATCACCTCGGCGCATACAAGCGCAGAATATTCACCTAGGCTGTGACCCGCAACGACCGCTGGAGCACTCTTGCCAGCAGCTAAATAGGCACGCCAGATAGCAACACTTGCCGTTAGCAAAGCAGGTTGAGTTTTATCTGTCTCGTTTAACTTTTCAACCGGGCCTGATTGAATCAGTTCCCAGAGGTCATAACCTAGCACTTCACTCGCTTTGCTAAATGTCTCAACCACAACAGGATGAGCTTCAGCTAGATCTGCCAGCATACCTTGGGCCTGAGAGCCTTGGCCGGGAAAAACAAATGCAGTATTTTCCATAATTTGACAACCTTTATTAATTTAAATAGCTATTCACTCAAAAGCTCACAGTTAAGTTAATGTTTAACTTAATGAGCCTTTGAGTTTAAAACACGATTAGAAACGAACGAGCGCGCTGCCCCAAGCAAAGCCTGCACCAAAGGCCTCAAGCAGCAATAGCTGGCCACGTTGAATACGACCATCGCGCACTGCTTCATCCAGTGCAATTGGCACGGAAGCGGCAGAAGTATTGCCATGCTTAGCTAAGGTTAATACCACCTTATCTAAACTCATATTCAACTTCTTCGCCGTCGCTTTAATGATTCTGAAATTGGCTTGGTGGGGAACCAGCCAGTCAATTTCAGACTTATCGATATCATTTAATCTCAATGTCTCTGTCACCACATGTGACAGCTGAGTTACTGCTACCTTAAAGACATCATTACCTTTCATAGTGATGTAATTGAGCGTATCACCTTCATTGGATGCACCTATACGGCTAGGCAATTCACACTTAAGCAGATCACCTTGACTGCCATCGGCATAAATATGGGTAGAGATAATACCTGGCTCATCAGAGCAGCCAACTACAGCCGCACCTGCGCCATCACCAAATAGAATGATAGTGCTACGATCTTCAGGCTCGCACAAACGAGATAACACATCGGCGCCAATCACTAAGATTTTTTTAGCTGCGCCGGTTTTTACAAATTGATCGGCAATAGATAAGGCATAAACAAAACCTGAACACGCTGCTGCTATATCGAATGCTGGAATGGTTTTCACTCCAAGAAGCGCTTGAATTTCACAAGCGGCTGCAGGAAACGCGTTATTGGCACTTGTGGTGCCACAAATAATCATATCGAGCTCATCGGCTTCGATACCGGCCATTTCAAGGGCCTTAATGCCAGCCTGATAACCCATTGTAGTAACAGACTCGTCGCTAGCCGCGATGCGGCGCTCGGAGATCCCTGTGCGCTCAACAATCCACTGGTCACTGGTTTCAACCATCTTTTCCAAATCTTGATTGCTACGCACTTGCTCTGGTAAATAGCTACCAGTTCCAAGAATTTTTGTATGCATAAGGAGATATCAGTTATTAATGTCTAAGAGAATCGACTCCAGACGATCTTTGATCTTTTCTGGCAGACGACGTTGAGCCTCGGTTACAGCTAAACTAATTGCTTGTAAATACGCTGTTTGATCAGCATTTCCATGGCTTTTAACTACTATTCCGCGCAATCCTAGCAGACTTGCTCCATTATAGTGGTCGGGGTTCATCTGATTTAAAACAGCTTTAATACGTGGGGCTATCATTCTGGCGATTAATCGCACAAATAAGCCTTTACGTAATCCTCTTTTAATCTGATTAACCAGCAACCTGGCGATGCCCTCTGAAGTCTTTAGAGTAATATTACCCACAAAGCCGTCACACACAATCACATCGACATTACCATTATATATCTCATCACCTTCGATGAAACCAGCATAATTGATCTGGGGAGTATGAGTTAACAGCTGCGCTGCTTGCTGAACCTGGTCGTTACCTTTGATCTCTTCGATACCGACATTGAGTAACGCCACTTTAGGTCTATCTTGTGTCGATACCACTTCGGCTAATACAGAGCCCATCACGGCAAATTGAAACAGTATCTCAGAATCACAGGAAACATTGGCACCTAAGTCTAAAAGGTAGACAGGTTTGCGATTAATTGCAGGAAGTGCTGAGACTAGAGCCGGTCTATCGATTCCAGGTAAGGTTTTAAGGAGTACCTTAGCCATGGTCATCAAAGCACCAGTATTACCAGCACTCACACAGGCATTAGCTTTACCATCTCGCACCAACTCAAGTGCGATGCGCATCGAGCTTTGCTTACGGCAACGCAATGCATGCACAGGCCTGTCAGACATGGTAACCACTTCTGTGGTATGAACTATCTCAATACGGGATTGAATCTGGCTATCAGCTGCAGATAAATGTGGAGTAATTTGGGCGCGATCGCCTACAAGAATAAATTTTAAGAAGGGATATAAACTAAGTGCCTGCATAGCTGCAGGCACAGTGACATGGGTGCCATGATCGCCACCCATTGCATCTAACGCGAGCGTCAGACTCGTCATAAGCTAAACAACAATTACTTGTTGATTACCTTTTTACCGCGGTAGTAACCATCTGCAGTCACGTTGTGACGAAGATGTAGTTCACCACTAGTAGCATCTACAGATAGCTGAGCTGTGCTCAACGCATCATGTGAACGACGCATACCGCGCTTTGAACGAGATTTTTTATTCTGTTGTACAGCCATTGGCCTGTCTCCTACTAGATTACTTGCTCTTCAGTTTTTCTAACACTGCAA
Organism: uncultured Shewanella sp.; assembly: GCA_947503555.1. Lineage (GTDB taxonomy): Bacteria > Pseudomonadota > Gammaproteobacteria > Enterobacterales > Shewanellaceae > Shewanella. The sequence continues at coordinate 150,072 of CANNEE010000010.1, read as the reverse complement.
ACGGATTTGGACGCTCCTCTTGAGCGGGTTCAATCTCGCCTACGGACATATCCTGTGATCCCATATTGCAATTGACATCGTCATGCATAGGGATAACTGGCATAGCCACAATCAATTCATCTTCGATTAATTGATGTAAGCGTATCTCGCCAATTTCATTGCACTCAATAGGGTCATACGCATCCGGGAGCTCATCGATTTCTGTTTGAGTCTTACAAGGACTAAAACAAAACTCGACCGTAACCTCTGTGGTAAATAGCGTCATGCAACGTTGACATATCAGAGTGAGCTCCGTCACAGCCTTCCCTTTCAGGTAGACTATCCCCTGTAGATCTACGCCACATTCCAACGACACTGTCACGTCGGAACAGTCGCCAGCACAAACTTCATTTAATCGCTTAAGTTGCTTCCCCGGCACTACGCCCTCATAGGACATTTTGCTCGTGGCAGCACGAACGGGATCAAGTGAAACTGGTATCTTTACTGTTTGCATAAGGCGCGCATATTATAGTTTGAACTCGCTGGAGTCAAAGAAAAATTTAAAACACGAGTCGCAGTTAACAACTTGTGCCTCTCTTTTACAGCAGCAATGAAATTGTCGGACGCGAAATTTTACCCAAGCCACCCTATAGACACAAGGGTTTCACGTTCAAAATAGAAGCGATTATCGCTAAATAATGACGAAAAGATCCCTCATCAGCTTAATGCTTGCGATCTTTGGGATCTTTTTAGCACAATAGCCTCTATTCTTGCTCAAATTTTCAATTGGATACCTATTTCATGTCGGCTCAGTTAACTTTAGCCTCAAGCTCACCATTTCGACAGTCCTTATTAGCCAAGCTTGCCCTGCCCTTTAACGCTTTATCACCGAATATCGACGAAAGTCCTATAAAGGATGAATCACCTCAGGCGCTGGTAAAGCGACTTGCCGAAGAAAAAGCGCGGGCTGGCGGCCAACTTGAAGATAGCAACCAGTTTGTTATCGGCTCAGATCAAGTCGCCGTGATAGATGGCAATATTCTTGGCAAGCCTTTAAGCCATGACAAGGCTGTGGCTCAGTTGACTGCAAGCTCAGGTAAATCTGTCACCTTCTATACCGGGCTTGCGCTGCTGAACCAAGCCACAGGTGAGATAGAAAGCCATGTAGAACCTTTTACTGTCGTGTTTCGCGCGCTTACGCCACAGCAAATAGAAGCCTACTTATTAAAAGAGCAGCCCTATTACTGTGCAGGCAGTTTCATGTGTGAAGGCTTAGGTATTGCGCTTTTTGATCGTCTTGAAGGGCGGGATCCTAATACCCTGGTGGGTCTGCCTCTAATACTGCTCAGTGAAATGCTCAGGCGCCAAGGAATCGAGGTATTAAGCTAATGGAGTCATTGAAGGAGGTTCGTGAGCATGAGTCACTTTATGAGCAAGACTTTAATGACCTCAATGATGATGGCATTGAATTAAGCCATATCGAATTTGAGAGCTGCACTTTTAACAAATGTCATTTCAGCGGTGCTCGATTTTATCAATGCAAGTTTATCGATTGTCAGTTTATTAACTGCAACCTTAGCCTGGCCAAATTCGACAACAGTCAATTTGACTCAACCCATTTTAATCATTGTAAGTTAACAGGCGTAGACTGGACGCTTATCGATTGGAATAACCTAATATCCAGCACACCCTTTAGTTTTACAGAGTCAGTGCTCGACAACTGCTGTTTCTTCGGCCTTAACTTAAACAAACTTAAGATAAACCATTGTCGCGCCCATGATGCCGATTTTAGAGATACCCTATTAACACAAGCAAGCTTTGTCGGTACTGCTATGAAGGGCGCTCAGTTTAATCATGCCCAGTTAGATAAAGCCGATTTTACTCACGCCAAAGACTACCGTATCGATGTCAGAACTAACTCGATAAAAGGTGCCAAATTCAGCCGTATTGATGCTCTATCATTACTGGAAAGCCTAGAAATAGAACTGAGCTAATAGCATATAGCTGTGCTTAAATCTGATAAATTTTTCTCTCAGGGTAAGCACAGTTTTTTTAAGAAAAATCAGATATATTGCTATAGATGCTTTAGCAGCTCAAGTGGTGAATCAACAATATGCACAGGGTTAGCCTGCTTTAGCTTCAGCGCACTATGTGCACCGTAACTCACTCCGATACCATGAACACCGGCATTATTAGCCATATTGAGATCATGTAACGAATCACCAATCATCACAGCGCGCTCAGCAGGCACATTCAATTCATCTAGGATCTCATGGATCATATTGGGTTCAGGCTTACTCTTGGTCTCATCGGCGCAGCGACTGGCTGAGAAATGATGACCAAGCTGTGTCTCGGTTAGAATACGATTGAGTCCCGCCCTCGCCTTACCTGTGGCTATGGCTAATTGGTAACCTTGCTGCTTAAGTTCTACCAGCAACTCTTCACTGCCATGAAACAGTGGGCTTGCCGTTGCATTAAATTCCAAGTACTGGGCACGATAGCGCTGGATCATATCCTGATAATAATCCTGGCTGTGATCGGGAAATAAGGTTTGCAGAGCTCTTTCCATGGACAAACCGATAATATCGCGAACGTCCTGCTCACTGGGCACTGTGACCGCAATCTCTTTGGCCATAGCTTGCATACAGTTGACTATCTTTCCAATTGAGTCCATCAAGGTGCCATCCCAATCGAAAATCACTAAATCATACTTATTCATCATCACTGTTCCTTTATATTCTGCAAGCTTTACTTTTCAACCCGAACTATCCCGTAAATCAATATTAACGCTTAACAAGTTTGTCTAAGGTCTGCCGCAATATTGGGTCGAGGGGTGCTTTTACTGTCATCACTTCATCATTTTCTGGATGAATAAATCTTAATTGAGCTGCGTGAAGAAACAATCGATTTAGCCCAAGCTCTCGCATACTGTTATCGAAGTTGATCTCGCTATATTTTTCATCACAGGCAATGGGATGACCCGCATGTTGACAATGAACACGGATCTGGTGAGTACGCCCAGTCACCGGGCTTGCCTGAACTAAGGTCGCTCGCTCAAAGCGTTGCAGGATCTTATAACGGGTTTCCGAAGGCTTACCTTCAGCATTGACTCTCACTATCCGCTCGCCAGACTTTAACGTGAGTTTTAACAGCGGCGCTTTAACCACTTTTACATTAGGTTGCCACTCACCTCTCACTAGCGCTTGATAATCCTTTTGCATCTTCTTGTATCGCAGCTGATCGTGAAGATGTTTAAGTGCGCTGCGTTTTTTGGCGATGAGCAAGACACCAGAGGTATCTTTATCCAGGCGATGCACGAGTTCTAAAAACTTCTGTTGTGGTCTTAGGGCGCGTAAACCTTCAATCACACCAAAATCGACGCCACTGCCACCATGAACCGCAATACCTGCAGGCTTATTGAGCACGATAAGATGTTTATCTTCATGAATAATTCGCTCTTCAAGCTGAGAGACCTTAGTCAGCTTTGCCGATGGCGCTTTACGCTCATCTTTTTCTGCTACCCGTACAGGAGGAATACGCACAATATCCCCCATTTGCAGTTTGTACTCGGGCTTAATTCGCTTTTTATTGACTCTCACTTCACCTTTGCGCACGATGCGATACACCATACTCTTAGGCACACCCTTGAGCTTAGTCAGCAGAAAGTTATCGATACGCTGCTCTAAATGGTCCTCATCTATGGTAACCATTTGCACTTTAGTCGTAATCGCTTTGGTGGAATTATCAGTGGTCGAAGCTGTGTTTTTTGCCGATTTGATTTCTTTATTCATGGTACGCCGCTCAATTTTAACCGCGCCATTGTACTACATGCCCAGAAGATTTGGTTCTCACCATTGCCGATTTTTTTGATTTTTGCTATATTTCGTCGGCGAATGGGAGAAACTTGTGAGTAAAGTGTTCACAAAACCACCATTCAAGCGCAAGTTACTCGGACAATAATACGGGTTAAGTAAGGTCGTAAATCATTGATTTACAGGCTGCAAAGCAAGAAAACTATCAATAAGCACAATCTTGCAGTCAAACCTAGGTTAACCTCCACTAAATATGTGGTCATCCTTGAGAAAGCGCGCCAGATTTCGAATTATTTATTTTAATCTAGTCATCAGACTACTCATTCGATAATGGCATTACTGGACAGATTTTTAGAATTTATGGGGTTGGTTGACGTTTAACAACGAATTCCTTGTTTTTGTAAACATTAAAAAATAAGCCATAAATAGCAAGCGACACGCAGTGATTGCGTCTAACAGCAATGCGCTTCACCCTTGCCTAGCCACTAGCCGAGAGGCTATATCGAGTTAAGCTAGGCCCGTAATGCACGAATTTTAGTTAGTTCTGATGGCCTTACTCTGAGAAGAATTTAGTCATCATGAAACGGATGTTAATCAATGCAACTCAATCTGAAGAGTTGCGTGTTGCCCTAGTAGACGGGCAGCAACTGTACGACTTAGACATTGAAAGTCCTGGTCACGAGCAGAAAAAAGCCAACATTTACAAAGGTAAAATTACCCGCGTAGAACCTTCTTTAGAAGCTGCATTTGTTGATTACGGTGCAGAGCGTCATGGCTTCCTACCCCTTAAAGAGATTGCCAAAGAGTACTTCCCTGACGGTTACAAGCCCCAAGGTCGCCCTAGCATTAAAGAGGCGATTAAAGAGGGTCAGGAAGTCATTATCCAGATAGATAAAGAAGAGCGCGGCAACAAAGGCGCAGCGCTTACAACCTTTATCAGTTTGGCAGGCTCTTACCTAGTATTAATGCCTAATAACCCTCGTGCCGGCGGTATCTCTCGTCGTATCGAAGGTGATGAGCGTACTGAGCTTAAAGCGGCGATGTCAGAGCTTGATATTCCTAAAGGCATGGGCTTAATCGTCCGCACTGCTGGCATTGGTAAAGAGGCGTCTGAGCTTGCTGCCGATCTAAAAGTACTAAAAGATTTTTGGGCCGGTATTCAAGAAAGCGCAGAAAGTCAGCCAGCGCCTTTCCTTATTCACCAGGAAAGTAACGTCATTGTACGTGCTATTCGCGACTATTTACGTAGCGATGTGGGTGAAATTCTTATCGATCATCCAAAGATTTTCGATAAAGCTAAACAGCACATTGAGCTTGTGCGTCCTGACTTTGTTGAACGTGTTAAGCAATATAAAGCGGAAGTACCGCTATTTACGCACTTCCAAATCGAATCTCAGATTGAATCCGCCTTCCAGCGTGAAGTTCGTCTGCCTTCAGGTGGCTCTATCGTTATCGATCCCACAGAGGCACTAACCTCTATCGATATTAACTCTGCCCGTGCAACTAAAGGCGGTGATATTGAAGAGACGGCACTAAACACTAACCTTGAAGCGGCTGACGAAATTGCACGCCAATTGCGCTTAAGGGATCTCGGTGGCTTAGTGGTTATCGACTTTATCGATATGACACCTGTGCGTCACCAGAGGGAAGTCGAAAATCGTTTAAGAGATGCGGTTCATCATGACAGAGCCCGCGTCCAGCTAGGACGTATCTCTCGTTTCGGTCTGATGGAGATGTCTCGTCAGCGTTTACGTCCATCACTTGAAGAGTCAGCGGCGAAGCTTTGTCCACGCTGTCATGGACAAGGCACGATTCGTGGCACTGAATCCCTAGCACTATCGATTCTTCGTCTAATGGAAGAGGAAGCGATTAAAGAAAACACTTCTCAAGTAGAAGCTGTCGTGCCAGTTGATGTTGCCGCTTTCCTACTTAATGAGAAGCGTAAAGCGATTCGTATTACCGAGCAGCGCCATAACGTTGAAGTCTATGTGATCCCAGATAGTCATATGATGACCCCTGAGTATCGCGTGACTCGTCACCGCAGCGATGATGAAGTCAGTGAAACTAGCTATAAGCGCACTGAAAAGCCTGAAAACAAGCTGTATGAGCCGCGCAAACTTGAGCGTGCAGCCTCTCCAGAGCCAGCACTTAAAGGCTACTCAGCACCTAAGAAAGGCAGCGAAGCAACAAAGCCAGCTCCTAAGGCCAAGGCAAAAGCCACTGATAATGAGCCAAGCATCTTCTCTAAAATTGTCAGCGCAATAGGTTCCCTATTCGGTGGTGGTGAAAGCAAAACCGAAGAAAAGAGTAAAGACAAGAAAAAAGATCGCAATGCACAGGGTAATCGTCGTAACCGCCGTGGTCGCAACGATGATAAGCGCGATAACCGTAGTCGTAACAAACGCGATGGCGCCAAAGTAGAACGCGATAATAAACGTGATAGTCAAAAAGATGTTCAAAGAGACAAGGACAACACTAAGGCTAAACGTCAAAAGCAAGATCCTAAGAAACGTAACGCCAAGGCTGAAGCGACCGAGGTTGCGAAAGAGCCAAAGCAAGAAGCGGTTCGCGAGCGTCGTCAACGTCGCAATATGCGTCGTAAGGTCAGAGTGGAGAATGAACAAACAGTCGAGACTCAACTAGAGGCTCAAGAAGTTCAGGCTCAAACAGAGACCACTGAAAAAGCTGAAAAGCCACAGCGCACTCGTAAGCGTGCCGACAAGCCAAGACGAGCAGAACAAACGAAAGAGCAAGCGAAAGAGCAAAAAGTCGTGCAGCCTGAGCAAGAAGCGCAGACTCAAACTCAAGAGCCTCAGCAAGAAGTGAAAGCTGAAGCGCCAGTTCAGGCCCAAGCAACTGAAGCTGCAGCAACTCAAAGTGTTGAAGGCGTTGAAACAGTCGCTGATGCAGCTCAAACCAGTGATGAGGATAAGCCAAAGCGTGAAGGTCAACGTCGTAGCCGTCGTAGCCCGCGTCACCTTAGAGCTGCTGGCCAGCGTCGTCGCAAAGGTTCTGATAACGGTGAAGAGCACGCAGAGTCGGCTGAAGGCATCGACACTCAAGTTGAGACCCAACAAGCTCCAGTAGAGGCTGTGGTTGAACAAGAGGCGTCAACTAACGCTGAAACGGCTGAGGCACAAATCACTATCGATACTCAAGCTACTGCAACGAGTGAAGCACAAAGCCAAGTTGAAGAAGTTACGGCTTCGGTAGAAGAGGTGGAAAAAGCTGAAATCACTAACTCTGCGACAGCTGCTGCAGCGCGCCCTGCTCCAATCGAAGCACCAAAAGCTAAGAAGGTAAGCAAGCCTAAAGTCTCTGAAGAAACTCAAAGCGATGCGAACGCCAAACAAGCTGACGAAAAAACTGAACTGGTAGAAGATAAGCCAAGGCAAACCGCCAAGCCTAAAGCAACGAGCCAAGCCACTGCAGCTGCAGCCCGTCCTGCGCCAATCGACGCACCTAAGGCGAAAGCGGTTAAAGCGACTAAGCCAAAAGCTGACCAGCAGTCAGAAAAAGAGGCTTCGACTCCTAAAGCTGAGGCCAAGCCAAAAGCCAAGCGAGCAGTTTCCAGCGCGGCTGCCGCTCCAGCTAAGCCTGAAGCCCCTAAAGCGACACCTAAGGTGAGTAAGCCCAAAGCGGAAGCTAAGGTTGATACAGCAGCGAAAGAAGTCGAAACGACAACTGAAGCAACCCCAGCTCCTATCGCTGAGAAAGCCGATGCTGTAGAAAAAACAGAAGTCGTTACAACAGCTCAAGAAAGCGACAAGGTCGCTGAACAAGCTGAAACCAAAGCTGAAATCAAGGCAGAAGAAGTGCCAGCTAAACCTAAGGCGAGCAAAAAGCCTAGAGCAAGCCAAGCACAAGCTGCAGCCGCTCGACCTGAACCAGTGAAAGCTAAGGTAGAAGCTAAGCCAATCGCAGAGGCAGAGCCTGTTACAAAAACAGAGCCTGCAAAACCTGCTCAGGAAGAGCCAAAGCAGGTTGAAACTGAGATTGCAGTTGAAGCTCCAGCACCTAAAGCTGCAAAGGCAGGCCGCTTTGGCACTATGGTCAGCTCTGAGATGAGTAAACCTGATGTTGAAGCACCTAAGGGCGTTGATACGCCAAAGGGTCGTGAATATGACACCAGCGATGTTACTGTCGAAGCTAAAGTAAGCACAGCGAATAGCGCTCAGTCTGAAATGGCTCGTCCGTAAAGGCATAAACCATATAAAAAGCCATGCCTATGGGCATGGCTTTTTGTTTCTTTAAAATCAATCAAACTGTTTAGTTTGTAGCCATTTTCTAGTAAGATGCGCTGCTTATTTTGACAAGCTATCACTTAAATTGGGTTACAGAGGATAAATGTTCGATCTTATTCGTCACAAAACTGCAAGTTCTAAAGCCGATATTCTATCGGGCCTTACTGTTGCATTAGCACTGGTACCAGAAGCCGTTGCCTTCGCTTTTGTAGCAGGCGTTGAGCCTATGGTGGGTCTCTATGCGGCCTTTATCATGGGGCTAGTTACCGCCTTGATTGGTGGCCGTCCTGGTATGATTTCTGGTGCAACTGGCGCCATGGCAGTTGTTATGGTTGCCCTTGTGGCTGAGCATGGGGTGCAATACCTCTTTGCCGCAGTGGTGTTAGCAGGCCTTATTCAGGTATTAGCAGGTGTGCTTAAACTCGGTAAGTTTATTCGCATCGTTCCCTACCCTGTTATGATAGGTTTTGTTAACGGTCTAGCCATTGTTATCTTCTTGGCGCAATTAGGCCAGTTTAAGATACCCAATGCCGATGGTGTATTGGTCTGGCTTGAAGGTGGTCAGCTCTATTTGATGCTAGGCTTAGTGGCGCTGACTATGGCAATCATCCACTTCCTACCTAAACTCACCACTGCCGTGCCTTCATCACTTGTGGCGATTTTAACGGTTACTGCACTGACTGTTGGACTGGATTTAGATACTCGCACTGTACTGGATTTTCTTAAATCTATGAGTGGCGATGCTAACGCGACCATTGCTGGTACTTTGCCTAGCTTTAGCATCCCTTCGGTGCCATTTAATCTAGAGACCCTTTACATCATTTTGCCCTACTCTTGTATTCTAGCCGCAGTTGGTTTGATCGAGTCTTTATTGACCCTTACGGTTATCGACGAGATGACTGATACCCGTGGTAAAGGCAACAAAGAGTGTGTCGGTCAAGGTGTGGCAAACATTACCAGCGGCTTCTTCGGTGCGATGGGTGGTTGCGCCATGATTGGTCAATCTATGATTAACATTAACTCGGGTGGTCGTGGCCGCTTATCTGGTATTACAGCCGCGATTGCGCTACTTATTTTTATTCTATTTGGCGCCAGCTTTATCGAAATGATCCCGCTAGCGGCTCTCGTTGGTGTTATGTTTATCGTGGTACTTGGCACCTTTGAGTGGGCCAGTATCAAGATGGTACGTAAAGTGCCTAAGCATGACTCATTCGTGATTTTGCTAGTGACCATAGTGACCGTATTTACCGATCTTGCCTTTGCCGTATTCGTCGGTGTTATCGTCTCGGCACTGGTATTTGCTTGGGAGCATGCCAAACACATTAACGTCGATAAGAGCCAAGATCCCAATGGCTGGAACATCTACAAGCTTAACGGTCCACTCTTCTTTGGCTCAGTTGCGCACTTTTTAGATCTCTTTGATGCTAAAAATGATACCGATGATGTTATCGTTGATTTTCAAAACTCACGCGTTGCGGATCACTCCGCCCTTGAAGCCATCGACACGCTAGCTGAGCGTTATGTAGCAGCGGGTAAGAGATTACACCTAAGACACTTGAGCATGGACTGTAAGAAACTGCTTCATAAAGCGGGCGATTTAGTGGAAGTCAACTTAATTGAAGATCCACACTATAAAGTGGCCGATGACGAATTAGACTCATAAAAGCGTTATAGTCATGTCGTGCTCTTGAGCAGAGCCTGTACAAAAAAAGCGAACCTGATATTAAGGTTCGCTTTTTTATTGTCACAACTTAGAGATTATCTTTGAGTAATTGACCAAAAGCTGCTTTAACCTTTTCAACCTTAGGCCGTACTACCATCTGACAATAGGGCTGCTCACCATTGAGAGCAAAATAGTCATTATGATAATTTTCCGCAGCATAAAAGCTTTCAAAAGGCACTACTTCAGTCACAATTGGATTAACCCAAACGCCTTGGGAGCTAAGCTGCTCTATGACTTTCGAAGCGGTTTTCGCCTGACTATCACTGTGAGTAAAAATAGCAGAACGATACTGACGCCCGATATCATTCCCCTGCCTATTGAGTGTGGTAGGGTCGTGACTTTGAAAAAAAACCTGCAACAGAGTTTCAAAGCTGATTTTCTCAGGATCATAACTTATCTGCACCACTTCTGCGTGATCTGTCAGACCTGAGCACACCGTCTTGTAATTAGCATGTTCGGCAATACCACCACTGTAGCCAGACTCAACCTTATCGACACCGACTAACGCTTTAAAGATCGCTTCAACGCACCAAAAACAGCCAGCACCTAAGGTCGCAGTTTGTAACTGAGTCATTTTTCACTCCTCTTTGTTAGCCACAAAGCTCATCGAAACTGAGTTAACACAATGGCGAATATTTTTATCGGTTAATCCCTCACCCTCAAACACATGCCCTAAATGCCCTTCACAATGAGCACACACTATCTCGATTCTGCGACCATCGGCATCGGGTAAACGTTTTATCGCGCCTGATATTTCATCGTCAAAAGCAGGCCAACCACAATGGGCCTGAAACTTATCTTGAGAGCGATATAAAGGGGCTTCGCAACGTTTACATACATACAGTCCAGGCTCATTAAAGTCATGGTATTCACCACTAAATGGTCGCTCAGTACCTTTATGCTCAATTACATAGGACTCAAACTCAGTTAATTGCCGCATCCTTCCTCTCCAATGGCTCAAATCTACATAATGAGACCTTAGTAATACTTAAAAGATTACACAAGATTGTGTGTCTATGACTGAAACCAAGCCAAAACTGCTCTATTTATCGCCAACAAAGCGTGATCAACATCACTTTAATTGCCTCGAGTTTGACTTAAAGCTACACTCCCCGTGGGGTTATTACAAAAAGAAAATATAAAGATGAAATTAGAAACTATAGATTATCGCGCTGACAATAGCGCACAGGCCTTCGTTGAGTCCCTACGAGAAACTGGTTTTGGTGTATTATCTAACCACCCAATTAGCCAGCAATTAGTGGAAGACATCTATAAAGAGTGGCATGAGTTCTTCCTTAGTGAAGCGAAGCATGACTTCCTGTTTAAACCTGAAACCCAAGATGGCTTCTTTCCTGCCGAGGTATCTGAAACGGCCAAGGGTCATAGTGTTAAAGATATCAAAGAGTACTTTCATATCTATCCTTGGGGCCGTATGCCAGAGTCCCTAAAAGCAAACATTATGGCCTACTATGATCACGCCAATGCACTAGCGACCGAGCTATTAGGCTGGATTGAACAGTACACACCTGAAGATGTCGCTAAGCACTACTCTATTCCTCTGCCTAAAATGATTGAGAATAGTCAGAAAACCTTACTTAGGGTATTGCACTATCCACCTATGACAGGTGACGAAGAACTAGGCGCCATTCGAGCCGCAGCCCATGAAGACATTAACCTCATCACCATACTGCCCGCAGCTAACGAGCCAGGCCTTCAGGTTAAAACGAAGGAAGGTGAATGGTTAGATGTTCCAAGTGACTTTGGTAATATCATTATCAATATTGGCGATATGCTACAAGAAGCTTCTAATGGTTACTTCCCATCCACCAGCCATAGGGTGATCAATCCAGAAGGTATGGATAAAGATAAATCACGCATCTCACTGCCATTATTCCTGCATCCAAACCCAGAGGTGGTACTATCCGAGCGTTATACTGCAGATAGCTACTTAATGGAGCGATTGAGAGAGCTTGGAGTGATTTAGCCAACTTCACGTTATTAGGCTCATAGAATAAAGCACCTCAAAGGTGCTTTATTTTTGTCGACAAGATATCGCGGTAGTAGAAAATACACGCATTACAAAATCGTAAATAAGCATAATAGATAACCAAAGAGCATATAAGCTACCTATTTAATATTAACATCCTGATCTTAAATAAAAATATCTACATTTTTTCTTGTCATTACTACGAATGATGTCAACGCCAAAATTTTTTGCAAGCGTCAATTGCGATTAAAAATAAAACCTTATAAAACATTGAGTTACAAATAAGCTTTCATTCTTTATTAGGATTTTGATAAAAGCAAAATGTCAATATTCTGTCGGTAAGATATTAATTCCATTAAATAAATTATTGTGTCTACAATTGTTTTCGCAGCCTCTTCGCGCTTGTTTCCCGAGTCACAAGGCAGTAGCCGGGATAATCCAGCAAGGCATGCGACCCACTATCGTTAAATAAAAGGAATTAATTATGAAACTCAAATTATCACTGACACCTGCGGCAATTGCTGTACTTATTAGTATCAATGCCAGCGCAGCTCAATGGCAACCCGTTGAGCAAATGCCGCAAACGAGCACTAACTCTGTATCTCAAGCCACCTTAGCTCAACAACTGAACCTTACGAGCGAACATCAATTTGTTGAAGTGAAACGTATAAAAACGGCAAAAGGGGAAATAAAAGCTCGCTACCAACAAACATATCAAGGAATCCCTGTTTACGGTGCAAACCTTGTCGCACAAGTGAATCAATTTGGCTTAGCTCAAGCAAGTTCCGGACAGGTACTCTCCTCTTTATCTCAAGATATTACCAACATAAAAACAAGCCTAACCGAGCAAGAAGCACTGAAACGACTGATAAAGCATACTGGCAATAAAGCTCAGCTAGAAAATCAGCAAAGCAAATTGTTTGTCTACCAAGGTGATAATGATGTTGCTCGCCTCGTTTATCAGGTTTCCTTTTTTGCAGGTGGGGATGAACCTACGCGTCCATTTGCCCTAATCGACGCCAACACTGGTGAGATTATTAAGCAGTGGCAAGGGCTTAATCATGCGCTTATAGGCACAGGTCCAGGAGGAAATAACAAAACTGGCGCCTATGAATATGGTAGCGATTATGGATTTATGGATGTCACTAAATCAGGCGACACTTGTACCATGGACAATGCCAACGTTAAAACCGTTAACCTCAATGGCGGAACTTCAGGCACCAGCGCTCACAGCTTTACCTGTCCACGTAATACGGTCAAAGAGATCAATGGTGCCTATAGCCCACTCAATGATGCCCACTACTTTGGTAACGTGGTATTTAATATGTATAACGACTGGTATAACACAACGCCTTTGTCGTTCAAACTCACTATGCGAGTACATTACTCGAGTAACTATGAAAATGCTTTCTGGAATGGCTCTGCCATGACATTTGGCGATGGCCGCAATACATTTTACCCACTCGTTAGTCTGGATGTCTCAGCACATGAAGTTAGCCATGGCTTTACAGAGCAAAACTCAGGCCTTGAGTATCGCAATCAATCTGGCGGTATTAATGAAGCCTTCTCTGACATGGCAGGTGAAGCAGCCGAATACTTTATGACGGGCTCTAACGACTGGCTGGTAGGCGCACAAATCTTTAAGGGCTCTGGGGCGCTACGTTACTTTGCCGATCCGACACAAGATGGCCGCTCTATTGGTCACGCATCAGATTACACCAGTGGCATGGATGTACATTACTCAAGTGGTGTCTTTAACCGCGCCTTCTATCTACTCGCCAACAAATCAGGTTGGAATGTCCGTAAGGCATTTGAAGTTATGGTCAAAGCCAATCAACTCTATTGGACAGCCACAAGTAACTATGAACAAGGTGCTTGTGGGGTGAAGAATGCAACTGCCGATGCGGGGTATTCAACTCAAGATGTTATCGATGCCTTTAATACGGTTGGCGTTAACGCAACTTGCTCAATAGCTCTACCGACTCAGCTTCAAAATGGCGTTGCTGTAACTAACCTATCGGGCTCTCGCAGCAGCCAGAAAGAGTATTATATCTCTGTGCCTGCCAATGCGAGTAACTTAAGGGTTAATATTAGTGGCGGCAGTGGTGACGCCGATCTTTACCTTAAAGCAGCTTCTAAACCAACCCTTTCAAGCTATGACTGTCGTCCTTGGCTCAATGGAAACAGCGAGACTTGCACAGTGAGTAGCCCTCAAGCACGCAACTACTTCATTATGCTTAACGGCTACAACAACTACTCAGGGGTACGTCTTGAAGCCAGTTACACACAAAATTAGCGCTAGGCTTCAAATCGAAACATAAAATACTCGCCCTAATTCAGCTTATGAAGTGTTTAGGGCGAGAACTTCGCTTTGGGGATGACTTTAACGTATAACAAGGTAGAATAGCGCCTTAATTTAATGATTAGGATTAAGATTTATCATGGCTATTCAGTGGTACCCGGGACACATGCACAAGGCGCGAAAAGAGATCGAAAAGGTAATGCCTCAAGTCGATCTTGTGATAGAAGTGCTCGACGCCCGTATTCCATTCAGCAGTGAAAACCCTATGGTAGCTAAGCTACGAGGTGAAAAACCTTGTATCAAGCTACTTAACAAATCTGATTTAGCCGATCCTAAGGTGACTCAAGACTGGATCGAATATCTCGAGCAGGAGCAAGGTGTAAAAGCGATGGCAGTATCGACGCTGCAGCCAGGCTCTCTTAAGAAAATCACTGAGCTATGCCGCAAGCTAGTACCCGGCCGTGATAAAATTGAGAAAGATATTCGCACCATGATTATGGGGATCCCAAATGTAGGTAAATCCACCATCATCAATACCCTTGCGGGTCGCGTTATTGCAAAAACCGGCAACGAACCTGCGGTAACCAAAAGCCAGCAACGCATCAATTTAAAGAACGGTATCGTGTTATCGGACACACCCGGTATTCTCTGGCCCAAAGTCGACAATGAGGCTTCAAGCTATCGCCTCGCAGTGACGGGCGCAATTAAAGATACCGCTATGGAATATGAAGATGTGGCCATGTTTGCCGCCGAGTATTTCCTAGCAGCCTATCCAGAAGCGATTTGCGAGCGTTATAAGATTGAAGAGTTGCCTCGCGATGATATCGGCCTTCTTGAAGCCATTGGCCGTAAACGTGGCGCCCTACGTCCTGGTGGAAGAATCGACCTTCATAAAGCATCGGAAATTGTGCTCCATGAATTCCGCTCGGGAAAGACTGGCTTACTTAGCTTAGAAACACCAGCTATGGCTGAAATCGAAAAAGCGGAAGTCGAGCGCATGTTGGCAGAGAAAGCCGCAGCCGAAGAAGCCAAGAAAGAAGCTCAACGTCTTAAAAAAGCAGGCAAGCGTCATAGATAACAAGTGCTAATATCGAACAACAAAAAAGCCAGCCTAGTAAGATACAAGGCTGGCTTTTAACTATATGCCCTTACAACACTATCACTATCCCACAGGTTTTAAATGCACTTTATGACTTTGCTGACCGGGTAATATAAATCTGTCGACACATTCTTGCATTCGTGCAACTTGATCTTGCATGCTTGACGATGCCGCTGCGGCCTCTTCGACTAACGCAGCATTATGTTGAGTCACTGCATCTATCTGCTCTATCGCCTTATTAACTTGCTCTATACCTTGACCTTGCTGAATGGATGCCTGCGAGATATTAGTCACTATTGCGGCTACACTCTGTACGCTTTGCTCTATCTCCTGCATGCTATCGCCCGCTTTAGTCACCAGCTTAGCTCCTTGATCCACCTGATTAGCAGAATCTAGAATTAGACCATTAATCTCCTTTGCAGCTTCCGCAGCCCTTTGTGCTAACGTTCTCACCTCAGCTGCAACGACACTGAATCCACGCCCAGACTGGCCCGCCCTTGCGGCCTCGACGGCGGCGTTAAGAGCCAGAATATTGGTTTGGAAAGCGATACCATCTAACACTTGAATAATCTCAGAAATATGTCCAGATGACTGCTTTATTTGGCCCATCATACTCACGACATCACCAACAACTTGGGAACCATTCACTGCATACTTGGCCGACTGATTAGACAGTTCTTTCGCTTCCACTGCACTGTTGGTATTGTGAATCACGCTATCATTAAGCTCAGCGAAACTGGCCACGGTTTGCTCAACACAGGCAGCTTGAGATTCTGTTCTAACTGAAAGATCCACATTGCCCTTAGCAATTTCAGAAGAAGAGAGCTTAATAGTCGACGCTGCATCATGAATTTCACTGATAAGTCTCTGTAAGGTATCAATAGTCGAGTTCAGTGCATCACGGGTTTCGCCAAACAATCCAGGATATTCGCGCTCAACCTTTAAGGTTAAATCTCCTTCAGCTACCGCCTGACTCACGCGCATCACATCTTTAAGGCCATCCTGAGTAATGGAAAATAGATGGTTAAGCTGCTGAGAAAGCGCAAGTAAGAAACCTTGTTTTTGTTCCAAAGAAATATGGCCGCTAAAGTCACCATGGTTAGCAGCGGAATCTATCATGCTATTAATCTGCTTAACAAAATTGGACAAAGAATCGAGTGAGTTATTGACACCTTCTTGGGTTTGACCAAATAAGCCAGGATAGTCACCTTCCATACGTTGACTCAAATCCCCCCTATCTAGCGCTTGGATTACCCTTAAAATATCCCTTAGACCAGAATCAGTAATATCGGATAAACGATTTAGCTGCTCACTGAGCTGCTTAACATAACCTTGCTTGTCATCCAGTGGAATTTTAATATCGAACTCACCACGTTTAGCGGCAGCTTCCACTAGAATTTCCAGATCTTTCACTGTTTGCCTCAACACCATCACAGTGTGATTGACTTCATCACTGGTCTGCCCAAATAACCCTGGATATTCAAGACTGATAGTTTGAGAGAGATCCCCCGCCGATAACGCCTTTGTCACCCGTAAAATATCGTTAAATCCCTTATCACAAGTCTGAGTTAATTGATTAAGGTCTTGAATTGTTTCTTTAAATAAATATTGATACTGAGTTTCATCACACCTTTGACTAAAGTCTCCTTGAGCACCTAAAGAAGCAAGGCGTTTAATATCTTGGCTAATAGAGAGGAGCGAGGTCTTAACCTGCTCTACTGCGCCACTAATCTCGGCTTGTTCACCGGGTAACTCACGAATATTGGCAGAGAAATTTCCCTGGGCATAGTCATGAATAATAGTCACTATATCCTGCTGCACCTGAATATGACCATTTACTAGGTGATTAACTTGATGACCTATCTCCGCATAAACACCTTCAAACTTATCAACATCAATCTTAGCACTGACTATGCCCTGACTATGTTTTGTCGCCATCTGTTGCTGGGCATCGACAAAATCATTAATAGATTGCTGCATCTTAGCCATCGCCTGGATTAATTTTCCAACCTCATCCTGTGATGTTGCTGATACTTGAGGGCTTAAGTCCCCAACAGCAATAGACTCGGCTAGATTAACCGCCTTATCTAAAGGGCCGCAAATTGCACGAATAAGCATGATGGCCGTAACTAGTGATAAAAGTAACCCCAGTACGACTAACCCTATCAGCAGTGCCTTCAGTTCACTATATAGCAATTCAGACTCGGTAAACTCTTGCTTTGCAACGGTAAGCTGCAAGTTGATGAGTTCATTAATCTTATTACTGATTGGATCTATGGTGTCATATAAAGGGCCGTCGAACTCGTTCAACTCCCCGGTGACATAACCCGAATGGGTATCTGCAAATTCAATTAACTGGGCTATAGCCTCATTGGCGGGAATAAACAATTGCTTGGCTTCTGCCGCCATTCTTTCTTCTTCCGCCGTGAAGTGAGTTAGGATGAAGGTTTGCCACTGAGCATTAATCTCATCTAAGGCTTGTTGAGCCTGATCTCGCATTTGCTCTACGGTAATGGCACCACTATTGGCTTTGTTCACGGCATCAACCACTAACACGGCATAGTTATCGGCAATGATTTTTAGCTGCTTTAAGGGAACGACTCTGTCTTCGTACACAGTCTGCAACGAGCCTCTAACCTGACTGGTCGCATAGAGCCCCTTACCTCCCACTATCACAAGTAGCAGAGACATAAAGGCAACAATAAACAGGAGTTTTTGTTTGATTGTCATATGACACTTCCTTATGTTTTGACTAAGCAGCAATACCGCTATCGAGCAAGGTTTAGCCTTGTCACCGATTCTTGCCTGAATCGAATAATGCTTAAGTCTAGTACAGGAAGTGAAGAGAGAAAGGTAAAGAAATAATTTTACACACTTATTTCATTATCAGTGGGGATAACTATCCCCACTCTTTGGTGCTAAAAAAAGTAGCGGCTAGCAAACTGCCATTGCTGCTCGACTAAATCAATTGGGTCCCCCAAGTAACTGCGAGCCGGGCGAGCTGAGTCGATGCGATTATATTCCAGCTGCAGATACCAGCCCTTCTTCATTCGATAGCTATAGGACAGAGTATAAGCTTGACCATCTTCGTTATTGTTATCGCCAGGAGTAAGGTCTCTATCTTCAACGGCAAAATCTTCTAATCTGAGACTTAATCTATGGGTATCCCATCGCCTACTTAACATCATATATGCGGAGTGATAATCATTGTCGACCACGGCAAAACCTTCAGGTGCATTCATTAAGGTATCGCCTTTCATATACTGTGCAAGCAGTTCTACTCGATAGGGCAAACGCCACTTTATACCTAAGTGAGCAAAACGAGTTAGCCAAGCATATTGGCCATCTATGGTCACCCTTGTATCAGCATCATTATGATAATAGCCAGCTTGTATAAGCCCTTGTCCCTTTAGCTTCCAGCTGGCAACGCCGTGGTAGCCAGGTCTATCATCGAGTTCGAGGAAAGGATCTGACTCAGCTGCCTGAGCTGTTAAAAAGCCACCATTTCTGGCAGGTAGATAAGTGATAGGTAAAGTTTCTTGCCATAGCGTCTGACGAGAGCTCAGGGTCCAACCATGCCAAGATAACATAGCCCCGGTAGTGTCATTATTCACAAACACTTCAGCATCAAATCTAAAGTCATGCTTAGACTGCCTAAACTTGCCAAGCCAATCTAAGGTTAACCTAGCTCCAAGGTGACGAACTTCTTCCCCTAGCCAAGCATTCATGGTGGAGTAGCTTAACGTGTATGGTGATGACCAAGCAGTCGCAACATTTTCTAAAGAGATTTTCGGATACATTATGCCTGCACGGCCAGACAGTCTTATCCCTTGTTGGCTTGGAAGCCCCTTGTACTCAAGAAAAGCTTCTGTGATCCCTAAGTTATTTTCAACACCATCCCAATAACCATTTGCCACCACATGAGCAGAAAAATCATTATCCCATTCAACTTTATAACTTAAGCCCAATTGGGCTAGTGACAACTGTCCATCGGGATTAAAGCGGAATTTACCCAATCCGGCATCAACATATGATGTAAGGCCATCGTTATAGCTTGCTCTAACATCCACAATGCCTGAAATATCATGTTCAGCAGCCATCACCAAAGGAGAATACAAGCCTATTATCCACAACAGCTTTTTCATTGTTTTTCCCGATGTCATTATAAAGTCCGTTATTCTAACCTAAGGTTAAAAAGATTTTGGCACGCTAAGCCACTCGCTTAAGGTCTTTGCATTGACTGGCCTTGAAAGATAAAAGCCCTGCGCCATCTCGCAACCTCGCTCACTTAACCAAGTCAAGGTTGCCTTATCCTCAACCCCTTCGGCAACTACGCTCAGTCCAAGGTTATGGGCAAGCAAAATAGTCGACTCGACAATAATCTGATCATCCCTATCTGTCATCAGCTGCTGCACAAAAGATTTATCCACCTTTAACTCATGAACAGGAAGCTGCTTAAGCTGCGCCAAAGATGAATACCCAGTGCCATAGTCATCGATAGACAGCTTAATCCCGTGTTGCCTTAATTGACTCAGTTGAGCAATTGCCGCTTGAGGATCTGCCACAACGGCATCTTCTGTAATTTCTAGGGTCAAAGCTTTTATCGGAATCTGCTTTTGCGCTATCGTCGCCATAATCCAATGACAGAATTCAGGATCTTTGAGATTTTCAGCGGAAATATTAATCGCAATTCCCAACGAGATACCCTGTTCTTTCCACCTATGATATTGATCGATTGCTTCGTTTACGACCCAGCGAGTTAACGCATTCATCTGGCCTGTTTTCTCTGCAATAGGAATAAACACATCTGGCGGGATCATACCATTTTCGGGATGACTCCAACGAACGAGCGCCTCAACATGGGTCACCTGTTTAGTCGCCAAATTAAGCTTAGGTTGATAAAACAACACTAACTCATTTTTCTCAATCGCTGGCTTTAAATGGTTGATAAGCTGTAGCCGTTCTACGGTATTCTTGTCTATTTGTGGATCATATACTTGAAAATCTAACTTCTGACTTTGAGCATGATTAAGGGCGGTATCTGCCTGACGTAACATGATCACAATATCGGTTTCATGCTCTGGCGTAATGCTCACACCTATGGTCACCTGTAAGTGCAGTGACATCTCCTGAAAACAGTACTCCTTATCCATTGCGGCCTTAATTCCATCCACCTGGGATACAATTTCAGCTTCCTTCATGGTATGGCGAAACACTAATCCATACTCATCACCAGAAAGACGGCATACCATATCGACGCGAGCAAGCTGAGATAAACGCAGTCCAACCTCTTTAATAACCTGGTCGCCAACATCATGGCCTAGGGTGACATTAACTTCACCAATACGGCGAATATTAATCAGAAAAATAGTCAAAGGTAGACCATTATCAAACCAAGGCTTAGTCATCATCTCTAACTGATTACGATTCGCCAATCCAGTTAAGCTATCGTGGCAGGCATGATAGGCAATCTCCTTCTCACGGCTTAATACAGCATCTTGCATCAAGGTAAACTCATCGGCTAATTGCTGCATTTCAAGGCTATTACCAACACTTACCTTGGAGTCATAATTACCTTTTGCGATATATCGTGCTTGCTCAATTAACTTTTTAATTGGTTTAGTCACGCTACCGGAAATTAAAAATGCCAATAGCAGAGTAATGGGCATCATAAACACGAACAGCCCAAGCTGCAGCAGCCACTGACTTTGCAGAGTCTGTAAAATGTCGGCTCTTGGCTTAAACATATAGGCATAGAAGGCTTGTTGATTAACATCCCCCAACCTCTCCTGCCACAACACATAATCAGCATCAATTTGCCCATGATTGACAAACTGTGACAGCACTGCGATCTCATTAGCAGCAAGCGGCTCACCAGAATGACTTAACACTCGGCTTTGCATATTCGCATCAACTATCATAAAACCCGTATGTAAGCTGGTTAACTGGGCGAGATTATTAGCAAGGGCGTTGTCGATAGCATAACCAAAACCGACCCAACCTATTACACTATCACCACCACTGGTTAAGGGAGCGAAGCGTAACTGATAAACTCGGCCATCTAAGGTATATAGCGGTGGAATGGATTGAAACTCTGTGTCGAGTTGGTAACGAAACTGACTATTTTGTTCAGGACCTAACTTAACTTTTTCTCGACCTTGTGAGTCAGTTTGAGTCATTAACTGACCTATCACCTTGCCTTCTTTATTGACAGCAATCGCTAAATTGGCGGCTATACGTTTTCTATGATTATTAAGGGCAACCAGAAAGCTTCGGCTATCACCGTCGATAAAAATCTCTTTTAAGCCAAAGTCCTTTGCCGTTGTTTCAGCAAAAGCTCCAAGATAATAATTGCGGTTATCATACTCTTCTTTAAAAACGAGCTGAGCCACCGAGAGTTGGTTATCTAGTTTTTGCTTCTCTAGCCTTTGGTTAGAATCAAAGGTTAACCAAAAAGAGATCCCTTGAACGGCAAGTAACAACACCACAAAAAAAACAAAAATGCGTGTCTGTAGCCGATTCATAAATGAAAACATTAATACCCTTCCAAGAACTCAAAGTCATCCAGGCTTTTTTGCTCTGGAATTGCTGCCATCTTCGCGGTTAGCTTCACCTCAACCCTATTAGACGATGGAAGCATGACAGGCATAATAAACCTATTTTCTTCTGACTGTAACTGGGGATGCCACACATTGAGTTGATATTGACCAGCTGGTACGTCATTTATATGGGCAATACCCTGCGCATTGGTTTGTGTATAAAAGGGTGTATCGATAACTAACACATGACCAGACATCCAATCATGAATATTGCACCCCATAGAAACGTGCCCAGCTTTATCAAATAATATACTTTTGGCGCCATCATCGGATCTTAATTTAAATGAAAAGCGCTTGGGCCCTAATGCCGAGTATATATGATGAGTAATATCATCTTCATTTTTAAACTGCGCCTCATACCCCTTTTGCACTACGGTAATATAAGGGGCAAATTTCTTATCTTTTTGATGAATTTCAATAGGCTTAGCAGTCACTTGTCCCGCTGCAGATGGAGCTGATACAGGCACTAAATAAACCACCATATCTTTAAGGGGCTTACCTTCGATACTCTCTACTTGAATATCCACAGCAAGTGCAGCCTGGGATATAAACATAAGTACTATACCTACAACACTAAATTTCACGTCTGCGCTTCTCCACTTACCTAACACTATGCTCAATTAATTTTAGCTTTAAACCTCAGTCAGCTTAACTAGAAAGGCAAAGTGCACACTTTCTTTCAACTACAAATAAAAACCTTTCAAGGCAGCTTATACATGTGCAATTCAATATATAACAAAAAAGGCAAGCCAATGGCTTGCCTTTTATCAATTCACAAGTGTCAATTAAGATAACTTGTATTGCGTCAATATACTATCCAACTCTTCAGAAGAGGAGCTTAGCTCTCTTGCCAAAACAACTGAGCTTTCAGCGGTTTCTTTAATCGTTCCCGCTTGCTGACGTATCTCATTTAACTGGCTTGCGATATCCCGAGATGAAACACTTTGCTCTTCCGCCGATGCTGCAATTTGCGAGCTCATATCAAACACTTCGTGAGTTGAATTAGCCATAATATCGACACCTTCACCCACTCCCATAATTTCACCTCGACCTTCATCCGCTAGTCCCACTATTTGAGAAGTAATACCAGACAAGGTTTGACTACCCTGCTGCAGGCCTTCAATCATAGTTTGAATTTCAACCGTGGCTTCCTGGGTTCTACCAGCAAGAGTCCTAACTTCATCGGCAACAACCGCAAAACCTCTACCCTGCTCACCAGCTCTCGCCGCCTCAATAGCTGCGTTTAAGGCGAGTAAATTAGTTTGTTCAGAAATGCCGTTAATGGTTGTCACCACAGCATCAATCTCTTCCGCATCTTTAGACAATTTAGATACTGAAGACGATGCCAAGCCGATCTTACTCGATAAATTAGCGATATGCTCAACCGCTTCACTTACCTTCTGTTTGCTATTCGCTGCCTGCTCAGCGTTGTCTTTAGTTAAAGAAGAGGTATTGGCAGCGTTCACAGAAACCTCTTCGATTGCGGCGGTCATTTGCTCCATTGCAACCGACACCGAATCTAAAAATTGATACTGATGACTAATGAGCTCATCACTAGACTCAGCCTGATGATTGAACTCGGCAGCAGCCTTGGAAAGCGTTTGCGCGTTATTGCCGATCGCTGTCACCATCTCACTCATATTGTCGGCGCAGCGGTCTATATCTTTGGCAATTAAGCTAAAATCATCGGTACCAAAAAAATTAAGTCTAAAGGACAGGTCACCATCGGCAAGCCGTTTAATTGCCATATACATATCCCATAGTCCAGCACCTAAAGATGTCGAGATCCAATAGCTCAATTGAAATAGAGGCAATAAACCAAGTAGCGCCATCCAAACCATAAAACGAGCATCATCAACAGCTCCTTGCTCCCAATCGGCAACATTTTGCTGCAACATCAGATATTGACCATTGACGCGAGCCGTCACAGCTACCTGATCGCTGACTCTCTCACTACGAGTGGAACTGACCAGTTGTAGCCCATGATCTTGTGCAAATCGAGTTAAATCCTGTCCAGATAACTTCTGTGTCTTAGCAACCTGGGCGAACACTTCGACTTGCGACTGTACTCGTAGGAGAGAAGCCTGCTGAGTTGCGCCTATTGACTGCTGATAATTAAAGAAAGCGACGATTGCTGTGATAGCCGCGACCATAGAGCAAAGCAACCAAAACTTACCATTGAGACTGAACTTAATAAGAATGGCATCGATCTTACGAAACTCGACTTGTTTCATGGTGATATGTCCGTTAGCTACAAAGGAGGCCTAAAGGGCGACCTTAATGTAATTAATAGGTTATTAAAGAAGTATAGTTTATTGAGTGAACTGACTCGTTCCGTGTTCAAGATCACTCAATAAGAAGAAATTATAATTTGAAGTCGTACCTGATTAAGAAGCCTCTTCCGCTAGCTTAGTCTCGCGCTTTTTTTCAGCAGGTTTTAGCTTTTGCGTCCAACTAATCAGCACACCGGTAAAGCACGTCATGCTATAGCCAAGTAACACACCGACAAAGAGTGCGGGAAGAACACTGGCAACATCTCCGGCCATACCAAAGGTGGCACAACAACCGACGAAAGCGCCAGGAATGAAAGATAGCCTATGGTAACTGGCTTGCAAACACATGCCCATGGTAGCCAACCCGCAAAACAGGTAGCCCATAAACGCTGAGTCAAAGAAACCTGCTCCTGTAATGATCAGCCACGCCCAAAATACACCAGATAGGTTTGTCGCCCAGCCTAACAGCACTCCTTGAAATCCGGCTTTTGGCTGTGCGAAATAGGTTGTGCAGCCTAAAAAGCCGACCCAAGTCACTAAGTGAAAAAGATCCGCAACACCACACCACACTGCAGCTAAAACGCCTGCTGACGTCGCTATTTGCCAGCGATTTTCCATGTACGACCCCTTGTTATATTAATTCATGGAAGTTTTATTATTACCTAAACTACCCTAAATTCGATCAAAAAAACCCGATCGAGTCCAAATAAATAGGGATTTAGTGAAATAAATTTACCAAAAACAATATTAACAACAACGGAAGTGGCACATTTTAGGAACAAAGTTGTCTTATTGGTTTTTATTAAGCTCAACAGCAAGGCCTTCACAGCTTTGCTCAAGCAAATCTAACACTAGCTCAAAGCCATGTTCACCACCATAGTATGGGTCTGGCACCTCTCTCACCTCATGATCATTTTGAGGGCCAAAAGCTAGCATCATACCAAGCTTATATTCTAGGTGTGATGGACAACGCTGTTTTAGATCCTGAAAATTCTGTCTATCTGCCGCCAAAATGAGATCAAACTTCTCAAAATCATTGTCCTCAATTCGGCGAGCAGTAATACCACTAAAATCGAGTCCACGCTTCTCTCCTGCTTGACGAGAACGCTCATCGGGCTGCGCCCCTTGGTGATAGCCAATAGTGCCTGCAGAGTCGATACTGATCGTTAATCCAGCTTGCTTCGCCTTGGCTCTAAATACCGCCTCTGCAGTAGGGGAGCGACAAATATTCCCCATACAGACGAACAACACAGAGCTAACCTTTCTATTCAAC
Organism: uncultured Shewanella sp.; assembly: GCA_947503555.1. Lineage (GTDB taxonomy): Bacteria > Pseudomonadota > Gammaproteobacteria > Enterobacterales > Shewanellaceae > Shewanella. The sequence continues at coordinate 124,781 of CANNEE010000010.1, read as the reverse complement.
ATCATTTACTCTCTATTCATTAACCTCATTGGCAGGGAATCTTACCCTGAGAAAACTGGCGAATCTAGGGACGCCCTTGGCCGTCAAACTGTAATACTTATAGGTAACCTGTGCACCAATCTCAGGAGGAACTTGTCTTTGCTCTAGTGTAAAACCACTGCCTAAACTAAATCTGATCCCTTGAGGCGTTTCAACAATCAAGGCTCCCATCATGCCAGCAAAGCGGCCTTTACCTGGTTTATACCCCACCACTTTCGCTTCTGCATCATAAAATGGCTTAAGCTTAATCAAACCTGTGACCTTGCTACCGTTCACTCTAGCCTGCTTATGATGTAGCATCAGTCCTTCACCACCTAAAGCGATAACTCGGCTTAACTCCTTATCCAACTCATCTATCGAGCCCATGCTAAGCTGCGAAATGACGTTCAAATAAGGGCTCAAACCTAACAGCTGAGTTGCCATAAACTGATAGCGTTCATTAAAAGCACCTTGATGCTCAGGCACCTCAAATACCATAAATCGTACTTTTTGCCATAGGTGAATATGTGCTTGCGTATGAGATTTGACCCTAACTAGAGCTGAAATGGCATCAAATTGGCGCCTGCCTAACCACAGCTCCCCTTCTAATGGAAAGTCGGGAAAACCTTGAGTAAACCAAGGTGGAATTAATATGGGCTGCCCTCGCCTTGTCCACATTCTGTGACCGTCCCATATACCTTTCACACCATCGAGTTTTTCGCTCACCAGGTAGTTTTCAATATCATCTATGTTTTGATAATGAGTAGATAACAGTAATCGGCTAAGCTGAGGCTGCTTACTTTCTTGCTCGGTAAGTGGCTCGCTACTTTGGGTTTGTTGATTTACCAATAAAGGTGAAACAGCGACAGACAAATCCATGCTATGTAAAGCACTTGTCTTGAGGTACAAGAGTAAAAGAGATAACACCAAGCGAGAGTCATTTATTTTAGGCTTCATATGTTGCTCCTTCAACTAATGAGTGCCAAAGCGTTTTACCCTAGTTACAACCGATGAACCGCCTTGGGTCATATACTATGGTTAACAAAATTTGCCATGTTTCCTTATGACTCCATAAGCATAGTCCTTACTCGCATTTTTTTGACAAATCCAGACAATTCAGGTTTTGAATTAACATTTTATTCACCCTACCCCATGCTATAATCCCTGCGATTTTTCTACTTGATATGGCAATAAACGATAGATATGAAACCAGCAAACAATCACGGTATCAAACGCATTATTCGCGCAACAGGCTTTTCGATGAAAGGATTAAAAGCGGCTTGGATCCATGAGGCCGCATTTAGGCAAGAGCTAATATTAGCCGCGCTCATGTTGCCCATAGCTCTGCTCGTCGACATAACAACTGTTGAGCGCTTATTACTCATATCTACACTCTTTATTGTGCTAATAGTGGAGCTACTCAACTCAGCAGTTGAAGCCGTAGTCGACCGAATTGGTGACGAGATTCACAAATTGAGCGGACAAGCCAAAGATATTGCTTCTGCCGCCGTATTTATGGCGCTGGCATTATGTGGCATAACTTGGGCCGCTATTTTGTTGCCATTAGTACTTTAAGTCAAAATAGTGTCGCAGCGTAATTCAATAATTACGCTGCTATATCTAGTATTTAAGCAAGCAGTTTAATAATTATTCAACTCACGCTATTATTCTGACTCGCGTCAAACTATTTCCTTACTCACTAATAATGCTAACTAGAACTTATTAGCTAATATTAGTTCCCTAAACAGTGTTTTTTTATTTCCTTACAAATCAATAAAATAAAATAAAAATCATTGATTTCAGATCAAAAGCAACTTTTTGATACAAATTATTTACATCTGTAAGTCATCTGTTAGACTGACTGAGCTTAAATTGATTAGAGATAATTTCATGCTTAAGTCGTATACCACAGTGTTGTTGTTTTCTGCCCTGAGTTGCTATGCCAATGCAGAAGATATGAGTATTGCTGTTGGCGGATTTTATTCCCACTCTGACTCATCCATGGATGTGACCAACCCAGCATTAGGCAACGAGTTTAAACTCGACTTTGAGTCAGACTTGGAGCTGAAAGAAAAACAGTTTCTCCCCTTCTTTGAATTCAAATATCAATTTAGCGATACCAACCATGTCATTGTCGATTGGAAACAACTTCACAGAGAAGGGGTCACTCAAGGCGTCGATCAGGCATTTCAAATGCAAATTGACGATACTGTCTATGATGTTAAAGCGGATACTGAACTAAGTACCACACTCAATATTGATATTGCACGCTTAAGCTATGGTCATGATTTCTATCAAAGTGATGACTTAACGTTCGGTCTGTCCATCGGCGTACATGCCATGTTTATTGAAACAGGCTTTGAAGGTAGCATAAATTCCTGTAATGCAAGCACACTCGTCAACAATATCTGTACCGAACAGCCCATTCCATCTATGGTCGATGAAAGTGTGACGGCTCCTCTGCCAAATTTAGGTATCTACGCCAACTACAACTTAGCGCCAGGTTGGGAGTTAAAAACCCATGCGCAATATTTTCAAATAAAACTCGATGATGTTGATGGTCGCCTAATCGATATCAAGGCTGAAGTCGAAGCGCATATCAACGGGCGCTGGTATATGTCGGCGGCGTTCACTTATTATCAAGTCGATGTCGATATTGAGCAAGATACCCATCAGGACTCTGTGGCCAATCATAATGTTTCCTATAGCTTTATCGGCCCTATGATTTCAGTGTCTTACAAGTTCTAATCTTTTTAAACACAACAAAAAAGCGTGCCGTTACACACGCTTTTTTGTTTCAATCCTTCAAACTATGGTGAACTGACGATGGCAGTTTCTAATGCCCATCCTGAGCGCGTCTTTGTTTAAAGTCTGATTCTTCAATCCATTTAGGCCAATCACTGCTATTTGCCAATGTCTCAAGAATATGACTAATCAAGCCCAAGTCCTGTTTTACGCCAGCTAATGACCAACTAGGATCATAGTCATCAGCCGCCTTATGATATTTATGGGCAATATAATCTGGGTCTGTATCCCCAAGACTCATAAAGAGCAGGCCTGGTACACCTTCTTTTGCTAAAGCAAAATGATCCGAGCGATACATCAACCCATTTTGTGGTCTAGGATCTGGCTTAACAAAACGATCTTGCACTTTGGCAGCATCGGCTAAATAGGTTTCTAGTTCAGAAACACCATCACCATAACGCAAGATATAATCTACGCCTTGATTGACATTCATACCATCGATATTTAGAAATGCCACCATATCTTTTGTGGGAATCGGCGGGTTCTCAGCAAAGTGCTGCGCACCAATCAAGCCAGTCTCTTCTGCGGTAAAACTCGTAAACAATATAGAACGCTTAAAAGGCTTATCATCAGCCATCTGCTTAAAATGTTTCGCTAACCCTAATACTCCAGCCACACCAGAGGCATTATCGACGGCACCATTGAAAATCTGTACATGACCATCACCATCTTGCTTCATACTTAGGTGGTCCCAATGTGCGTGCATCACCAGATGTTCATTGGCTTGCTCGCTACCGGGCAGTTTCGCAATGACATTATAGGACTCGGCATGCTCAATTTTATTTTCCAAGGTTAAGCTCGCCTTTAGTCCCATATCAACTGCTTTAAAGCCTTTTTGGTGTGCCTTCTTCTTTAACGCTTGATAATCTAGACCTGCTTTATCAAAAATCTTTATGGCCACATCTCTCTGGATCCAGCCCATCACACCTAGCAGATCTTTGTTGTTGCTATCATCGACTAAGGTAAATTTACTGCCCGTATTTGAATTCTGCACCACGCCCCAACCATAGGCTGCAGGCGCAGTTTCATGGACGATAAAAACAGCTTTTGCCCCTTGGCGAGCCGCTTCCTCATATTTATAGGTCCAGCGGCCATAGTAGGTCATGGCATTACCTTTAAAGAATGCAGGGTCTTGGGTTGCAAAACCTGGGTCGTTTACCAGAACCACGACCGTCTTACCCTTAACATCGATACCCTGATAGTCATTCCATTGATACTCAGGCGCATTAATGCCGTAACCAGCAAACACAAGTTCACTGTTTTTCAGTTCAACCTTATCAGTAATTTGTTGCGTTCTGGCGGTAAACTCACTGCCATTAGCGAACTCCATATCACCGACCTTAAGACTCATAGACTGGTTGGCGCTGACTTTAGCAAGCGGCACAGGCTGTAAATAACTTCCCTTGTAGCCGGGCTCAAGGCCTATCTTCTTAAATTGTGAAACCAGATAGTCTAAGGTTAGCTTCTCTCCCGCTGACAGCGGTGCCCTGCCACCAAACTCGTCACTTGCCAATAACTTAACATGTTGGCGATAGGCATCCTCAGCAAACACAAAATTATTTTTATCTGCGGCCCAAGCTGCCCCTGTAATTAACTGGCAACAGATACTGCTCCCTATGATTAACTTCTTCACTGCTGTCCTTCCTGCTTTTTATGATTATTCAACCAACAAGAGTTTAAAATGACTACAAAATAGCTACAATGAAATAATGTCAGTTTGTCGCACTTTTTTCTTACAAGCTCTGATTTATTTCATCAGTGTACACAGGTAGTTATATGTCAAAAAATTTATTGCAAGAAGCCGCCATTAATCTTAAGCGTGCAGTACCACTGATGTTAAAACACCAAATCCCGACTACGCCTACCAACTATGCACTTTGGTATGCCTATGTGGGTGAGAAAAATGAAGCGCTCAATCAAGAGATGGATACTGTGGTTCAGCAATTTAACACCTGCCCATCAAGCAGAAGCACTCACCTTTATCGCAAGTATGTGGCCGATCCTGTCGAGCTTGATGTCAGAGAGATGCGTAAAAATCTTGATGCCATGGTCACAGATCTTGGCCAATCTCTAAAAGATACCAATTTCGATGCCACCGAATTTCAAAACAATATCGATGCCAATTTCGATAAACTCAGCCGCATAGAAAATGAAGGCTTTAACCTAGAACAAGTCGTCGAACTGGTTAGAAGCCTAGTGAGAGAATCGGACAATATCCGCTCCAGCACTCAATATTTCACCGGGCAATTACAAAAGGCTCAGACTGAAATTGAGACCTTGAAGCAGCAATTGCAGAAAACCGAGCAGGATATCCTCTATGATGCACTCACAGGAGCGCTAAACCGCCGCGCCTTTGATGAAGATTTGCAAAACCTTATGGCACAAGCACCCGATGCATGTTGTCTAATTCTATTCGATATCGACCACTTTAAAGCCTTTAATGACAATTATGGCCACCAGCTTGGAGATCAAGTCCTAAAGTCGGTCGCCAAACGGATAAATGAAGCCTGCCGTGATGGCAATAAGCTATATCGCTATGGCGGTGAAGAGTTTGCAGTCATAGTCCCTAAAAGCCAGCTAAGAGTCGCGAGGCAACTCGCCGAAGCGATGCGCAAGAGCCTTGAAAAGCTAGTGCTAAAAGACAGACGAAAAGGTGCGAGAATCGATAGTATTACCGCATCATTTGGCGTCGCCCAGTGGCAAGAAGGGGACTCTGCCCTTAACCTGATAGAAAAATCAGACAAACTACTCTATGAAGCTAAGCGCCTTGGCCGAAATCGAGTATTGCCAATAACCAACTAGACACGACCAAATACCCATAACAAAAAAGCCTGCAAATGCAGGCTTTTTATTCTCAACTACTCAGTCGAGCTCACTCAGCTTATTAGCTCACCGCTATTTTAGTGGCTGATTCTTCTCGGCTAAGCGATTAAACAGCGCATTAACCGACAAAGATGCGCCATGGGCAATCTTATCAGCCAACTTCTTTTTAAGCTGGTATTTCACCTTGATCACCGTCTTATCAGCAGCAAGTTTCATGACCACATCATCGCTAGTGCTTAGCTCATCGACTAAACCTAGCTCTAATGCTTGTTGACCATACCAATGCTCACCCGTGGCCACTTTCTCAAGATCAAGCTCAGGACGGTACTTATTGATAAAGTCTTTAAACAGCACATGGGTCTCTTCTAGCTCTTGCTGGAACTTCTCACGCCCTTCATCGGTATTTTCACCAAATACCGTCAAGGTGCGCTTAAAGTCACCAGCTGTATGCTGCTCATAATCAATCTCATGCTTTTTCAGTAAACGATTAAAGTTAGGCAACTGTGCAACCACGCCAATAGAGCCAACAATCGCAAAAGGTGCCGCATAAACCTTATTGGCAACACAGGCCATCATATAGCCACCACTGGCAGCAACCTTGTCGACACAAATAGTGAGGGGAACACCAGCTTCTCTAAGTCTATCGAGCTGACTTGCAGCAAGACCATACCCGTGAACCATACCGCCGCCGCTTTCAACCTTAACGACCACTTCATCATCTTTCTCTTTGATGGCGAGAATAGCTGAGATCTCTTCCCTTAAAGACGCCACTTCACCAGCATCAATACTACCTTTAAAGTCGACAACAAAGACCCGAGGTTCAATTTCATCTTCTTTTTGCTGCTTTTCCTTCTCTTTAGCTTCAGCCTTGCGTTGCTTTTCAAAGGCTTTAAATTGCTTTTTACTTAACAGCTCCTCTTTCATATGAAGCTTGAGTTCATCCAGCTCTTCAGAAAGATTCGTTAACCTTAACTCACCCTTATCACCTTTCTGCTTCACCGCAGAGGCCATGGCAACAATAATCACGGCTAAAATCGCAACCACTATGGTTACAGCTTTAGCGAAAAATAAACCATACTCGTATAAAAATTCCAAAGTGTACTCCACTGCACTAGTTAACGCCCAAATATGATTTGTTCAATGACTGTTCACACTTGGCCTGTATCAGGCGTTATTTCTATTAAAACCCGAAATTAGGCGGCCATTCTATCAGTGATTTGCTCCATAAAAAAACCCGCTAGTTAAACTAACGGGTTTTTATTTGTTACGAAAACTAACTACTTAGCACAGGCTTGAACTAAGCTAGCATCGGTAACTTTAATAGTGGCAGCCCCCATGCCAGCTGAAGCAGCATAATCGCTCACCTCACCTTGCATTTCAGCAGTCGCTTGTGCAGCACTTCCATCAGTCACACCATCGACCTCAGAAGGGCTGATTAGCGAGCTGTGATGACCTTTAGTAAAGCGAACCACACCTGAACCTGCTTTAGTGCCATCGACACACTCAAGGCCAATACTGGCAATCAAAGGCTCGGTTCCTGAAAGTGGGAAACCATCCACACGATTAGGCAGAGTTTGATCTGGTTTATTGTTCGCGCCATCACCCACGACTTCAATTAAGTGCACTGGTGTTTGAGTTGCAGCGAGCATAGCCCCGTGGTTAACCGGATCGATTGAATCGATAGCGGTTTGCACAGCAAAGGCAAAACTAGGGATAAACTCGGCATAAACGGCTTGTACTAGCGCATTATATTCAGGGCTTCCAGGCTCATAATTGGCCGTATTGGCTTGATCAACTAAGGCTTGGAAAGTGTCCGTCGCCGTTATATTGGCAAATAGTAAAGGTGCAAAGCTTGCAGAGCCTGCAAATGCACCAGCAAGACCACCAGCAGGAGCAACTAAAGAAGCAGCATTCACACCATAGGCATTCGGCAGCGCAGTACCAGTTGTTGGATCGACAAGGCCAGTATTGGCATAGGTCGACATAGTCGTACCGACAATGCCACCTAAGCTTAAGCCTTGAACACTGACCTTGGTATTATCAAATACCTGAGGTTGATTAGCTGCAGCAAGCGCTTGAGCCATACCTGTTAAGCTTAAACGAAGCGCAAGGTGATCCATGGTGGCCTGACGGAAGTTACCTTGAACCGACAGCGTACTCGCAATATTAATAAAACTTAAAATATTACCGTTCGCAAATGGGTTTGGCTTGTTAGGATCAGGTTGTACGACAGGGCCATAGCTGGGGCTAGTCGCAGACACTTCGTAAATCCCATCTTTGTTGGCATCAAAAGAACGGGCACCATGCAGCGGCATATCGATAGCGATTGTCGCTACACCTTTTGCTGCATATGCTCCAGCATAGGCTAAAGACATCTCTTTACCACCACCTATACCATGCATCGCAATGGTCACAGGCCAACCTGAAGTCGGTGGCACAAACTGCTGACCTTGGCTTGCATAGAAAGCGGCTAATTTAGGGCCATTAGGTAAAGAAATCAGCACAGGCACCTTTTCAAATACCGGCATACCGTTAAAGGTTGAAATCGCAGGAATAGGGTTAAACTTAGTGAGATGTTTCGCACTATCTGTTGGTTCACCACTATCAAGTGTCCACGCTTTACCCGCTAGCAACGCTGGATTAGCAAGGGCAGCAGTTGGGTCGATACCATAGGCCACCGCCTGCGCACCGAAGTTTTGTTGACTTAAGGTACCGGCTTGCAGTGCCAACAATACAGATACAGGACTATCACCTTGAGCCTTCCAACGGCCATCGATTAAGGGTTTAGTGCCGTCAAGACAGTTGACTGAAGAGCACTCACCATAAATAGGTACTGTCATCTCCGCGGTATAAACATCGGCTAAATCTGCTAGCGCATAGGCCATACCATCGGCTGGCGTTAGACCAGCGGCTTGAGCAATGGTCAGACCTAATGGATGAGGCGCAAAATTTTCAAACTTAGGCCCATATGGCGATCCAGGCTGAGCCATCAACAGCTTAGTGGTTTCGTACACATTAGCGACTGACTGAGTGGTAAATAAGCCCGAATAAGTAATAGACGCCTTATCTACACCATGTGCGGCTGCGATACCCTTCTCATAACTATTGACTAGACCTTGAAGCATTAACTGATCGGGCGTTTCTAATGGATCAACATCAATATCAAGCTTTAGCAAATTATAGTTTGTCGATGCGGCAATAGGACGCTTCTCCGAATCCTGAATCAAATTCGTCGTTGCATAAATGTATGACTGATTTGCTTTAAGTGGCTTAAGGGGCACAATAACCACTTTGCTGCCAGAAGCTTGTGATATAAAGTCCACACCATAGGTCAACTCGGCACCCACCTCACAGGCCGATACCGAAGGCTTAGATTGGCACTCTGCTTTAGACGAGAGCGCACCACCGACGACAGCTTCAAAGACACGCACGGCGCCAGGCTGAGCGACCGACTGCGCATCTAGCGTTAATTTTACCTTATCCGTTGAACCTCTAGGGGTATATTCAGTTAAATCGACATCGATAGAGATGGGTGATGTGGTTGACCAACCATCTAATGAGCCCAATGCAATTGTTGCGTCTGTATAAACACCCATGGCTTTATCTTCGCCAGGGATATTAAGGGTACCATCCTGAGTACCACTAAATAAAAGGTCGTTTGGTAGAGGCACCTTGCCATTGGCTGGATCAAATACCATGTGAGAGGCAGGGATAAGCTCCGGAGTCTTATCCTTAAGCTCTTCTACACTGTCTCCCCCACACCCTGTGAGTCCCAAGGCAGATGTGATAGCAACACCCAAAATGAGTCTTTTCATCTTTTTTCCCCAAATCTTGTTGTAATAATTTTGTTTTCCACAAGAAATTGGTCACAATAGTCCAAATTGTATGACCAAAGAGGCTCATCATAGCCTCTAATTGGTCTCAAGTTAACGTAAAAATATAGACTTAGCTACAAATTTGTCACATTGGATATACTTGTGGCTAGCATTTAAACGGTCATTTGTTTAAAACAAGCGTTCATCCCTTAAGGGACTCTAGAAGTGGCGGGCTTTCCCGCCAAGAGGAAAATTTGACTCATGTTGGAATATCAAGCAGCAAAAGATTCACTCAAAGGTAAGACAATTTTGGTCACAGGTGCTGGTGACGGTATAGGAAGAGCCGCTGCATTAGCCTATGCCGAGCATGGTGCGACCGTAATTTTACTGGGCAAAACCGTCAAGAAACTGGAAGCGGTTTACGATGAAATTGAACAAGCAGGCTACCCACAACCTGCCATCATTCCTTTAGATCTTAAAGGTGCCACCGAGCAAAACTATAAAGATATGGCAGAAACCATTGAAGGCCAATTTGGTCACCTTGATGGCGTTTTACATAATGCGAGTCTGCTTGGTGTATTAGGCCCTTTTGAGCATATTGATATCGCATCACTAAATGATGTTATGCAGGTCAATGTGATTGCTCAAGCCAATATGACTAAGGCCTTGCTGCCTACTCTACGCAAAGCACCAAGCGCCTCATTGGTTTTCACCTCTAGCAGTGTCGGTCGCAAAGGCCGCGCCTATTGGGGACCCTACTCTATGTCAAAATTTGCTACCGAAGGCATGATGCAAATTCTCGCAGACGAGTGTGAAGGCTCAAACGTTCGCGTTAACAGCATCAACCCTGGCGCAACCCGCACTGCCATGCGTGCCAATGCCTACCCTGGAGAAAACCCGCTCGATCTCAAAACACCTGAAGAGATCATGCCAACTTACCTCTATCTTATGACGGATGATTCAAAAGAGAAAAATGGTGAGCAATTTAACGCTCAATAGGCCTTAGCTTTTTGAATCAAAAAAACCGCATTGGCCTAATAGACTAATGCGGTTTTTTATTTCTTGCCTTATCTCGCAATTAAAGGCAATTAGTCGCGTTTACGCGCAGGGCTTTTTCCAGAGCCAGGTTTTACGCCACCTGTGACCTTGTGTTTACGCACGGCGCGGCGGATTTTAGCACTGCGCACTTTCGCTCTCGCAACGCTATGCTTATCTGTGCCCAGCAGAGTGCGGGTTTCCGCTTCCATACCCGCAAGCTGACGAAGATAGTTAACCTGCTCAATCGGCAGTTCAACCCAGCCGCCGCGAGGTAGTGATTTTGGTAGCTCAATCATGCCGTAACGAATACGAATAAGACGGCTCACCTGCACTTCCTGTGACTCCCACAAGCGGCGAACTTCACGGTTACGACCTTCAGCCAGGGTGACATGCCACCACTGGTTAATGCCTTCACCACCCGCCGATTTGATGCGGTTGAAGTTAGCTGGGCCATCTTCAAGCATGACGCCTTGACGTAGGCGCTGCACCGCAGCCTCAGGCACTTCACCAAAGGTACGCACTGCGTATTCACGCTCAACTTCATTAGATGGGTGCATCAAGCGGTTAGCTAGCTCACCATCTGAGGTAAATAGCAATAAACCCGAGGTGTTGATATCTAGGCGGCCAACGGCAACCCAGCGAGAATCACGGACTTTAGGTAGACGATCGAATACCGTTTGGCGACCTTCGGGATCTTTACGACTACAAATTTCACCTTCAGGCTTATGGTAGGCCAACACGCGGCACACCACATCGTCTGAAGATTTGATGGAAACTGCGCGACCATCGATACGTACCTTAGCGTCGGCTTCGATACGATCCCCTAACTTAGCAATTTCACCGTCAATACTAATTCGACCTGCAGCAATCCATGCCTCCATCTCACGACGGGAGCCATGGCCTGCACGGGCCAAGACTTTCTGCAATTTTTCACTCATTAGTAGACTCTTCTATAGTTTCAGGCTTGTTAGCATTGTCATCCGCTTCTACGGGGTCGACATCACCAAACAAGGCCTGCAATGACTCAGCATCCGACAGTGGCGGTAAATCGGCCAGCGTCTCTAAGCCAAAATAGGCTAAAAATTCTGTGGTTGTGGCATATAACGCGGGCCGTCCCGGCACCTCTTTATGGCCAACCACTTTTATCCAGCGTCTGTCGCTAAGGGTTTTGATAATCTGGCTACTGACAGCCACTCCCCTCACGCTTTCTATATCTCCTCGGGTCGCTGGTTGCCGATAGGCTATTACCGCGAGGGTTTCTAATGTTGCTCTAGAGTATTTAGGCGCTTTCTCTTGCCACAGCTTTTGCAAAAATGGACTCAGTGTATCTAAGGTTTGAAACCTATAGCCCCCGGCCACCTTGACTAGCTGCACGCCACGTTCTTGGTACTCCAGCATCAATTCTTCAAGGGCACGTTTAACTCTGTCTCGAGAGACGCTGATATCGACCAGCACACTCTCCATCAGCCCTTTGATTGACATAGGCTTTTTGGCCACAAATAAACTGGCTTCGACTAACTGTTTTAGCTGAGTTTGATTTATCTGCACCTATATAGCCTTTGCTAACTTTTACTCTTGACGACTTACTTTTCGCTTTTAGTAACTTGTAGAGCGTCTCACTCTATCTCAGTCTATGGTCGCTTTAGCATAGGCTTTAACATGTATCGCCCCTAGAGGCTCAGCCTGCACTAAATCAACCAATAACTCTTTAACCAACTCCATCAATGCCAGAAACGTTACTACAGCTCCAGCACGTCCTTCGCTTCCATCAAACAAGGCTTCGAAACGGCAATAATGTTCGTCATCCAACATGGCTAGAATCTGGCTCATGCGCTCCCGTGTCGATAAAGCTTCACGCTGCACATGATGGTGTTCACTGGCCTCAATACGTCTTAGCACCTGTGAAAATGCCAATGCGATATCGGCAAGTGACACATCCGGCGGCACTAAGCTTGGCTTAATATCATCGGCCGGTGTCGCACTGGCAACAAAAACATCTCTTTCAAGCCTAGGCAGTTCATCGATATGCTCTGCCGCATACTTTATGGTCTCGTATGCCTTAAGCTGACGAATAAGCACCACACGAGGATCTTCTTCCTCTTCATCTTCATCTTCCACCACCTGTTTAGGCAGTAGCAGACGAGACTTAATTTCTGCCAGTGTCGCCGCCATCACCAGATAATCGGCAGCTAGCTCGACTCTGGCATCGGATAACAGCTCTATATATTCTAGATACTGATTAGTGATCTGATTTATCGGCAGATCGACCACATCCAACTTTTGCTTACGGATCAGGTATAAAAGTAAATCAAGCGGGCCTTCAAACGCCTCAAGAAACACTTCAAGCGCCTCAGGGGGAATGAATAAGTCTTGGGGCAACTCCTTAACAGGCTCTCCCCTGACAATGGCAAGGGGTAGACTCTGCTGTATGCCTTGTGCCGTGTTACCTTGCATTGCCTCGCAATCCGATATTCAAATAACCTAGATCACGCGCTTTAAACTGCACGCGTATATGCATCTATTTGACCAAACGCGCGATTATACCTGTATTTATGCCAAGGTTAAAGGAATGGTGTCACATCCCCTGCGCCTTCACGCACCACTTCTATCTCACCTTCAGAAAGATCGATAACCGTGGTGGGTTTTTCACCTAGGTAACCGCCGTGAATAATCAAATCGACTGAGTGCTCTAAAATGTCGCGGATATGCTCGGGATCTGACTCGGTAAACTCTTCACCAGGTAGAATCAAACTCGTCGACATCATAGGCTCGCCAAGGGCTTCAAGTAGCGCGAGAGCGATAACATTATCGGGGACACGGATACCGATAGTCTTTTTCTTATCGTTCTGTAATCGCTTTGGCACTTCTTTCGTGGCCTTAAAGATAAAGGTGTAAGGCCCTGGCGTGTTGTGTTTAAGTAATCTAAAGGCTTGGTTGTCGACTCTGGCATAGTTCGCCAGCTCAGACTGATCGCGGCACATTAATGAGAAGTTATGATCCGACTCAATTTGACGAATGCGAGTAATACGTGTCATCGCATTCTTATCACCCAACATACAGCCTAGCGCATAACCTGAATCGGTTGGATACACCACAACACCGCCCTGCTTAAGGACATTCACCGCTTGATTAATCAATCTTTGCTGTGGATTCTCTTCATGTACATAAAAAAACTGACTCATACTCTCTCCGTCCACTTGTCAGATTGCCAGACCCACTCTAACCCTTGGGGTCGAAATAAATTTTTTCCAAGCTCTATCCAACGGCCCGGAAAATGAAAGTCACTGCCGACTGAAGCCAGCAACTCATTTTGAATACTTAATGCTGCAAGATTATTTCTGTCATCTATGGTTTGTTGACCCATCACCACTTCCATGGCATCACCACCAGCAGTTTTAAACTCTCGCACTAAGCGCTTGAGCCATTTAGCCGACAACTTATAGCCACTAGGATGCGCCAACACAGCAACACCACCTGCGCTATGAATAATCTCTATCGCATTGGCCATATCACCCCAATTATTGGGCACATAGCCAGTCTTGCCCCTCGCAAGATACTTTTTAAACACATTAGCCATACTGGTGGCATAACCATTTTCAGCCAGCCAATGAGCGTAATGACCTCGACTAATAGCAGCGCCTTGGGCTAACTTAGACGCACCTTCATAGGCACCCTCAATACCAGCCTTAGCAAGCCTTCGACCTATCTCTTGAGCTCGCTCATCTCTAAGCTGCCTTTGCTGAGTTAAAAACGTTTCTAACCCTTGATGGTTTAACTCTATATTTAGCGCGACGATATGTATGTCATAGTTATGCCAACGAGTTGAAATTTCGACACCATTAATCAGCTTAAGTGGTTTAGCTAATCCTTGGTTGTAACGATGGGCTTCCCTAAGACCTGCTGTCGTATCGTGATCACTGATGGCTAATACATCAACGGATTGCTCTATTGCTCTCGTGATGAGCTGAGTTGGAGTAAGTTGGCCATCTGAAGCCTGAGTATGGCTATGGAGATCGACCACTGAAGAATCATTTATCATGGTGGAATATGATACTTGAATTTAACAATAATAGACATTTAAACCAGCAGTTTTTGTTATCACCTTAGTTTCTCCTTCTATCTAACATCCAAGCTTGATGAAAATTTCAGCAAGCATTTGCGTAAAAGATTAACCCCAATTTAACCCTTAATTTCTTAGGCTATGGACAAATTAATCATGAAAAGGATGTACTTCATGTATAACGCTAAAACAAATGCTAATACCGCTACACTTTCCGCAGCCACAAAACTACTGCACCTTGTCGTTGCCATTGGCATGCTGACATTAATTCCTATTGGCATCTATATGAGTGAAAATGACGTTTACTCTCTCTATCCGATACATAAGTCCGTAGGAGCAATTATTTTTCTTGTGGCATTAGCTAGGGTTATCTGGCGAATGAAACAGGGATGGCCAACACCATTAAGTGATTCAAATAAGCTTCAACAAGCTATCGCTAAGCTTATTCATTGGTTACTGATTACGGCTACGGTAATGTATCCTCTATCTGGGCTGATGATGTCTCTAGGTGGTGGTCGAGGGCTCTCAGTTTTTGGGCTCGAACTCGTCCCAGTCAACCTTGATAGTGAGGGTGAAATCATAGCCCTAAATAACACGATCGCGGGAATTGGCCATGATATTCATGGAATATTAGTTCCTATTGTTTTAGTGGCTGTTATGCTACATATTGTGGGCGCACTCAAGCATCATGTCGTAAATAAAGATGCCACTCTTAAACGCATGTTCAGCTTAAAATAAGTAACGTCACGAATTTTAAAACCACCTCGATAGTAGCTGGAGACTTGCTCTAGCTACTATCTAGTCACTAAGTAGAATCAAACTATCAACCTTCTGCGTTTCTAAGCCCCATATTTATTTGTTCTATACTGAGTGCAACAATCACTTTTTATAAGATAATTCAATGCGCTTTTTAGTCTCATTAGGCTTGTTGTTACTCTCCTTTTCCTTACATGCAGAAAAGATCATCGCAGCTGGCGATCCTTGGCCTCCTTTTCTTGACCCTAATCAAGCCAAAAAAGGCATCATAGTCGAAATCGCCACCGCCGCATTTGCTAGCCAGGGCTACGAGTTAGAGATGCATTTTGTTCCTTGGGCAAGGGCTATCAAAGGGGTTAAAAATGCTCAGTATGACCTACTGCTCGCCACTTGGATTACCGAAGAGAGAAAGAATTTCCTCAAGTTCAGCGATACTTACTTGAGTAACAACCTTAGATTTATTAAACGAAAAGGCGATAAATTTGAATATGCTGGCATCCCAAGCCTAACAGGAAAATCTCTCGGTGTAGTGAGAGATTACGGCTATGGCGATGACCTATTAACCGCCACCAATTTCAGACGTCCAGAAACCAAGGACTTTATCTCTAATGTACGTAAACTGGTTGCGGGTCGAATCGATCTTGCCATAGAAGATGAAATTGTTGCCAAGGCAATTATTTTAAAGGAACAACCTGAGCTAATGGATAAAATTGAATTTGTGACCACTCCCTACTCTACCGAAACCTTACATGTCGCTAGCGGCCTTGCCAATGCCAAACATCAAGAGTTTATCCATGCATTTAATAAAGGACTTATTGAGATCAAAAACAGTGGCGAGTTCGATAGGATAATCAATTCATTATAATCGTTTCAAAAGAGATAATTTATATACAAAAAACCTAACCAACAAAGGGTTAGGCTTTTATCACTTGAAATAAAGCTAGCCAATATCTAGATTAGCTTTGCGCATCCATATTCTTACCAATAGATACGATATGTTGAGATTGCTCTTGAGTAAGAGGATGAATTGACTTGATATAACAGTTTGTCGCCAATGCACTTTCACCCACGGCAGAAATTGAGTCACCGAACTTGTCTAAACTCGAACTGCTAGCTTGATTAAGTTTAATCGCATTAGAGAAACGTAAGCCCGCACAACCACCATTTAGCTCTAACAAATAGTCTTTTTTGCGTAATGCAGTAACAATGAGATAGTCGTCGGTTAAACTTTTCCAACCAGTAAATTTAAAACTGGTGATCTTATCTATGCTAGCGATACTTTGCTCACCCACAAACTTGTCATAAGCCATATTTTTCTCAGCTTTTGACAATGATTGTGTCGATGAACATCCAAGCATTAACCCCATAACTAGGGTACTTAATATAACTTTTTTCATAACCATAACTCCGTGTAATAGTTTAGCTCCCAGTACTGTAGATAATGCTAAGCTAAGTTCATTCCTATGCAAAGGTCAAGACAGCAAACAGAACAAAACCTAACTCTATACTTCCTCTAACTTTATACTTTTATACTTTTACTTCATGCAGTTAACCATAACTGGTTAAAATTCACGTTAGATTAGCCTCACCTTTAATGTCAACATTTATCTTACAAATATTTATCTTTCACTCTTAAAATTAGATAAAGCGAATAATTCCCCTCAGGTCATTATCGATCCTCTAATTTTTACACCGTGTTATAGTAAATTTTCAATATCATCAATTATCCGTTGACTTTATTGGCTAACTAAGGTTTTCTATATAGCAATTCAATACGACAGAGTATATTCAATGACACAGCAACACACTTTCATGAACATCAACTGGTGGTGGCACTTCCCAACTTAGCGGGTGGTGTGAAAGACTGTGTGCATTTGAAACACAAGATTTAACAAAAAAGCCCGCAACTAGCGGGCTTTTTTGTTATTGGGCTCCGCTAGAGCGAAAACAATCGCTAAGCTTAAACAGTTGACCTAAATCACTGAGCAGTAACATAGAGAAGATTCGAGCCGATGGATATAACAACTCAACAAGATCGACCTCAGATTGCCAAGGTAATCACCAATAAACAGGCAATGACCTACCAGAATGATCCTTTAGCTCTGTATCAAAAGCTGACTAAGGATGGCCCTAACACCATGCTGTTGGAGTCGGCCGAAATCGACAGTAAAGATCATCTAAAAAGTCTTATTCTCACCCATGGCGCACTCAAGATTGTTTGCGATGGCCCAACGCTTTCTTTTCAAGCCCTAACCGACAATGGTGCAGCGCTCTTTACTGGCATTAAGCGCTTTTTTGCCGATAGCAACCCCGTGCAGCAAGGCGA
Source organism: uncultured Shewanella sp. (assembly GCA_947503555.1). Classification (GTDB taxonomy): domain Bacteria; phylum Pseudomonadota; class Gammaproteobacteria; order Enterobacterales; family Shewanellaceae; genus Shewanella. Next base: position 107,140 of record CANNEE010000010.1, on the reverse strand, counting down.
CACACTGCTTGTCACTATCAATAAAGCCACAGATGTTCTCGATGAAGACACTAAACTAAAATCAGCCTCTCCCCTTGATGGTCTACGAGCATTAGTTCAAGGCATTCAAGCTGTTGATGACAATGGCCCAAGAGCAACTGAGTTTGAAGATGTGTTTCTTGGCGGGGCTATGGCCTACGATCTTATCGACTCGGTTGAGCCATTGCCTCAAGTGCCAATGAGCACAGACACCTGTCCTGATTACATCTTCTATCTTGCAGAAACCTTAGTGGTGATCGACCATCAAATCCAGCAGGCCCATATCGTCAGCCAGCAGTTCGATGATCAGCCCCATACCAAAGAACGTTTACGAGTCAGAGTTGCCGAACTGCAAGCTCTCAGCACTGAGCTGCCCCCCACTCCTAGCCTTAAGCCAATTGCCACCGAAACAGGCGTCGATATCAGTGATGCCGACTTTATGGCCAAGGTCAGTGACTTGAAATCCCATATTATGGCGGGTGATGTATTCCAGATTGTCACCTCTCGCAGCTTCAACCTGCCTTGCCCCAATACCCTTGGCGCATACCGAGCCTTAAGAAAAACCAATCCTAGCCCTTACATGTTCTATTTAAATGGGCCTGATTTCACCCTATTTGGCGCCTCACCAGAAAGCGCAATTAAATATGAAACCCATACCAACCAAGTTGAAATCTATCCTATCGCTGGCACTCGTAAGCGAGGAAAAACCGCTTCTGGCGAGATAGACTCAGATCTCGATAGCCGTATCGAGCTAGAGCTAAGACTGGATGAAAAAGAGTTAGCAGAGCATTTGATGCTAGTCGATCTGGCCCGTAACGATGTGGCGCGGATCAGCCAAAGTGGCACCCGTAAGGTCGCTGAGCTGTTAAAAGTCGACAGATACTCACATGTCATGCACTTAGTCAGTCGAGTCACTGGCCAGCTGCGCGAAGATCTCGACGCTCTACATGCTTATCAAGCCTGTATGAATATGGGCACCTTAATGGGCGCGCCAAAAGTACGCGCGGCTCAGCTAATTCGAGATGTCGAGCAAAGACGCCGTGGCAGCTATGGCGGCGCAGTAGGCTACCTCAACGGCCTAGGCGATATGGATACCTGTATCATCATTCGTTCAGCATTTGTGAAAAACGACACCGCCTATATTCAAGCAGGAGCCGGCGTGGTCTTTGATTCAGATCCCCAAGCCGAAGCCGATGAGAGCCGCAATAAAGCCCAAGCCGTAATTTCAGCGATTAAGATGGGAGCTGGACAATGAAAATCTTTTTACTCGACAACTTTGACTCTTTTACCTACAACCTAGTGGATCAGTTCCGCTCTCTGGGTTTTGAAGTCACCATCTATCGCAATGATATCGACGCCAAGTTTATTGCCCAACGTATCGAACAAGAGAGCGAGCCAAGTGCGCTCGTCTTATCCCCAGGCCCTGGTGCGCCAAAAGAGGCGGGCTGTATGATGGAGCTTATCGCTCTGCTTGCAGGTAAAGTACCTATGCTTGGAATATGCTTAGGCCACCAAGCTATGGTTGAGCACTATGGCGGCCTAGTCGATAGAGCACCGCAAGTTGTTCATGGCAAAGCCAGTAACGCTAACCATGATGGCACAGGTATTTTTCAGGATTTACCTAACCCTCTGCCTGTGGCTCGCTATCACTCCTTGGTTGCAACTGAGGTTCCAGCCTGCCTAAAAGTGACTGCAACCACAGAGCAAATGCCGATGGCCATCGAGCATATAGAAGACAAATGCATAGGTTTTCAATTTCACCCAGAGTCCATCTTAACCACCTTAGGTAGCCAACTGCTGACTCAAACCATCACTCGACTGACTCAAGGAGCTTAAAACTATGACTAATAGCACAAGTGCATCCACAAGAGCATCTAGCATCAGCCAGCCATTATTTGACAAGCTCTATTCAGGCGAATCATTAGCAAGGGCCGAAGCCGAGCAGCTTTTTAGTCAGCTGATTCAGGGTGACATGAGTGAAGCACAAATCGCAGGCATGCTAGTTGCCATGAAGATGCGCGGCGAAACTATCGATGAAATCACAGGCGCCGCCGATGCCCTTCGAGCAGCCGCTAAACCTTTCCCACAAGGTGAAGCGACACAAATTGTCGATATAGTGGGTACTGGCGGAGATGGTCATAACACCATAAATATTTCGACCACTGCCTGCTTTGTTGCATCAGCTGCCGGCGCCAATGTGGCCAAACATGGCAATCGCAGTGTCTCCAGTAAATCAGGCTCTTCGGATCTACTGGCACAATTTGGTATCGATCTCACCATGAGTCCAGAAACCGCCCGTCGTTGCCTCGATACGCTTGGCCTGTGTTTTCTATTCGCTCCCCACTACCATGGCGGCGTTAAATACGCAGTACCTGTGCGCCAAGCATTAAAGACACGTACACTGTTTAATGTACTTGGCCCACTGATTAATCCGGCAAAACCCCAAGCCATGTTGCTCGGCGTATACAGCCAAGAGTTAGTCGACCCTATCGCTCGCGTACTTAATGCCCTTGGTGTTAGCCGCGCCATGGTGGTTCACGGCAGTGGTTTAGATGAAGTCGCCCTTCATGGTGATACCTATGTGGCCGAATTAAACCAAGGGGAAATAGCGCAGTATCACCTATCGCCAGCCGATCTTGGTGTCCCTAGCGCCGCACTTAGCGAGCTTACTGGCGGAGAGCCCGAGGAAAATGCCAAAATCACAGCGCAAATATTAAAAGGCGATGCAACTGATGCCCAAACCAATGCCGTTGCAATTAATGCTGGCTGCGCCCTGTATCTAGCAGGACTTGCAGACACGCCAAAAGCCGGTACTGAGCTTGCGCTAAGCACAATAAAATCAGGCAAGGCTTACGAGCAGCTCATCCAACTCGCCACCATGAGCCAACAGGCTTAATTGATAATCAAGAAAAGGAAAACAAGCAGTGAGTATTTCCCAGAATAAAAACATTCTAGAGAAGATTGTCGATACTAAGGCGGCCCATATTGCTAAGCTCAAGCTCACCTACCCTGAAGCTAGCCTGCAACCTAAAATATCGGACCGCAGCCTTTATGATGCACTAAATGGCCCTGATGCTGCTTATATATTAGAGTGTAAAAAAGCCAGCCCATCTAAAGGCCTTATTCGTGAAGATTTCAATCTTGCGCATATCGCCGATACCTACAGAGATTATGCGGCGGGTATTTCAGTGCTCACCGACGAGCAATTCTTCCAGGGCAGTTTTGACTATATTCCAACAGTACGTGAGCGCGTCCATCAGCCCATTCTTTGTAAGGACTTTTTTGTTCATCCCTATCAGGTCAAACTGGCCGCTCATCAAGGCGCCGACGCTATCTTGCTAATGCTCTCAGTGCTCGATGACAGACAATATCGCCTGTTGGCAGCCGAGGCGACCCGCTATAAGTTAGATATTCTGACCGAGGTGAGCAATAAGGCAGAGACTGAGCGCGCCATCGCCCTTAATGCCAAAATCATAGGCATTAATAACCGTAACTTAAGGGATCTTTCTACCAACCTTGCCACCACAGAAGCGCTAGCACCATTGATCCCAAGTGACACAGTGGTGATTAGTGAATCAGGCATCTATACCCAGCAGCAGGTATCACGCTTAAATCCGTTAGTAAAAGGCTATCTTGTCGGCAGTTCATTAATGGCCGAGCAAGACCTAGATCTGGCCTGCCGCGCCCTTATCTATGGTGAAAACAAGGTCTGTGGCTTAACTCAGTTAGATAATATGAATCAAGCCGCCGACGCAGGCGCTGTCTATGGTGGCTTAATCTTCTTTGCAAAATCCAAGCGCAGTGTCACACTTGAGCAGGCACAAGCACTCGTTGACCAGCATAGACAAACTCAAGATAAGAGAATAGGCAAGCAGCTCAAATTTGTCGGTGTCTTTGTCAATGAAGCGATAGAGATCATAGTCGATACCGCTAAGACCTTATCCCTTAGCGCAATTCAGCTGCACGGCCAAGAGACTCAGCAAGATATCATAGCACTTAGGCAAGCCCTTAATGCAGAGGGGCTAACTGCTTGTCAGATCTGGAAGGCAATCGCCATCGCAGCCGATACTGAGCTTACCCATATTGCCATCGACATTCCTGAGCAAGTCGACCGTATCATCTATGACTCTAAGGTCGCAGGTCAGTTTGGCGGCACAGGAGAGCAATTTGACTGGCAACTGGCACTACCAAGTAAAAGCAAAGCTATGCTCGCCGGCGGTCTATCGGCAGACAATGCCCATTTAGCCAAACAGCAAAGCTTTTTAGGGTTGGACTTGAACTCAGGCTTAGAAACCGCGCCCGGCATTAAAAGCCCTGAGCTGATTGCAAAGGCCTTTAGCGAGATACGCAGAAACTAATATCAGATAAGCGTTTAACCCTTATCGACAGAATATTGATTACAGAATAGACAAGAATAGAAAGGTAGATACCATGGCAACACTCGACCCCTATTTCGGGGAATATGGCGGAATGTATGTTCCACAGATCTTGGTTCCCGCCCTTAAACAGCTGGAAGCGGCCTTTATTGATGCGCAAAACGACCCTGAATTTCAACAGGAGTTTATGGATCTGCTCAAGAACTACGCGGGCAGACCCACAGCACTGACACTTACCCGCAATCTAAGCCCTAATCCGCTAGTAAAAATTTACCTTAAACGTGAAGATCTGCTCCATGGCGGCGCCCATAAAACCAACCAAGTGCTAGGCCAAGCCCTGCTAGCCAAACGCATGGGCAAAAAAGAGATTATTGCCGAAACTGGTGCTGGTCAGCATGGTGTGGCAACCGCCCTCGCCTGTGCATTGCTCGGTCTTAAGTGTAAGGTCTATATGGGCGCCAAAGATGTTGAGCGTCAATCACCTAATGTCTTTAGAATGAAGCTGATGGGCGCTGAGGTAATTCCAGTAACCTCGGGCTCAGCCACCCTTAAAGATGCCTGTAATGAAGCGATGCGTGACTGGTCTGGCAGCTATGATAAAGCGCATTATCTGCTGGGCACGGCCGCAGGGCCGCATCCATTTCCTACTATCGTACGCGAATTTCAGCGCATGATAGGCGCCGAAACCAAAGAGCAGATTCTGGCTCTTGAGGGCAAGCTACCCGATGCAGTTATCGCCTGTGTCGGTGGCGGCTCAAATGCTATTGGTATGTTTGCCGACTTTATCGATGAAACCTCGGTCAAACTCATAGGGGTCGAGCCTGCGGGTAAAGGGATAGATACGCCTATGCACGGCGCGCCCCTTAAACATGGTAAGACTGGCATCTTCTTTGGTATGAAAGCGCCGCTAATGCAAGATAGCGAAGGCCAAATTGAAGAGTCGTACTCAGTCTCGGCGGGTCTCGACTTCCCTTCAGTTGGGCCACAGCATGCTCACCTAAATGCCACAGGCCGTGCCAGCTATGAGTCCGCCACCGATGCAGAGGCACTCGAAGCCTTTCAACTGCTAGCTCGCAGCGAAGGGATTATTCCCGCTCTTGAATCAGCACACGCACTGGCTTACGCGCTAAACCTAGCAAAAGACGCCACAGAAGAGACGATTTTAGTGGTCAATCTATCAGGTCGAGGTGATAAAGATATCTTCACTGTGTCCGACATTTTAAGCCAAAACGAGAACGGATAATTGGAGAGCAAGATGACAATCAATACCACAGACCGTTACCAACAGCTCTTCGATAGCTTAAAGGCTCAAAATCAAGGTGCCTTTGTTCCCTTTGTGACACTAGGCGATCCTAACCCTGAGCTGTCGATGCAGATCATCGACACCTTAGTTGAAAATGGTGCCGATGCATTAGAGCTAGGCTTTCCCTTCTCCGATCCTTTAGCCGATGGGCCTGTTATCCAAGGCGCTAACCTCAGAGCCTTGCAGGCAAACACGACCCCAAGCCAGTGTTTTGAGATGTTATCTCAGGTGAGAGCCAAGTACCCCAAGCTGCCCATAGGGCTGCTACTTTATGCCAACTTGGTTTACACCAAGGGCATTGAAGATTTTTATCAAAGAGCCCAGAGCGCGGGTGTCGACTCAGTCCTTATCGCCGATGTGCCACTTGAAGAGTCAGCACCTTTTATTGAAGCTGCCAAAGCTCATCAAATCGCTCCTATCTTTATTGCACCGCCCAATGCCGATGAAGCCACACTCAAGCAAGTAAGCGAGCATGGCGCAGGTTATACTTACCTGCTGTCACGCGCCGGTGTTACAGGTACAGAGTCAAAGGCGGGTATGCCTGTTGACCAAGTACTCAGCCAGCTTAAAGCCTTTAGCGCCGCTCCTGCACTGCTAGGTTTTGGGATCTCCGAGCCTGAGCAGGTCAAAGCAGCTATCGAAGCGGGTGCTGCTGGAGCTATTTCAGGCTCTGCGGTAGTGAAAATTGTCGAGGCTAATCAAGCCCAGCCTGAGGTGATGTTAGAAAAGTTGGCAAGCTTTACTCGCAACATGAAAGCGGCGACCAAATTAGCCTAATGATAAATCGATAGCGTACTCACCCTAGCGTTACCATCAAACACTTAATAAGCCCAGCTAAGCTGGGCTTATTTATTTTACCTATACCTGAAATACATAGTCCTCTTCCTAGGTCTTATGATTCTCGACTTTAAGATAAGGGAAATGATTTGTTTATTATTAACAGCTTCGCCAAACTCACAATACGCAATCGACTTGTATTTGGCTTTGGTATCGTACTTGCCATGATGTTACTGCTGACTAGTATCGGCATTAGTAATGTTAACTTTATCGACGACACCCTGACTCTTATTACCGAGCAAAACTCTGTTAAACAACGTTACGCAATTAATTATCGCGGCAGCGTTCATGACAGAGCCATTGCCATTCGCGATGTAGTCGCCTTTGAAAATGCACAAGATAGAGAAGCGAGTATCGACGAGATACGTAAACTTGAAGCATTTTATAACGAATCACGTCAGCCGCTTGAGCAAACCATAGCAAGTGACCCCAAGATCACGGCGCAAGAGAGACATATCCACAGCAAAATACAACAGATTGAAGCTGTGACTTTGCCTTTGGTGAACAAAATAATCAAACTCGCTAGAGACGGTCAATCGGAGCAAGCGAAACGTCTACTATTAGACGAGGTGCGCCCTGACTTTAGCATCTGGCTGAAACACATCAACGAGTTTATCGACTATCAAGAGAAAGAGAATCAAATTCAAACCCAACTTGCCCGCGCTGCGGCCAAGGACTTTTCTGGCATCATGCTATGGCTTACAGGAATTGCAGCCTTAATCAGCCTTATTATCATCTTCCTTATCGTCAAAAGCTTAAGGTTATCTATCGGTGGTGAGCCCAATGAAGTCGCCAGCATTCTTTCTAGGCTCAGCCAAGGTGACCTCACCCAGGAGATAAACAGTAAAGACGACAATAGTATTCTGCATTCTGTTGAAGTATTGCAAAACCAGCTTGCAACCATAGTGACTAAAATCTCCCACACTTCAGGGCAGATGAACGCGCAAACTGACACTGTCACCTCAGGCTCGGCAGATATTCTTAACCGTGTTCAGCAGCAAAACGAATATACCCAAAGCACAGTTGAACAGCTTGAGCTGATGCAGGAGCAGATCTATCAGATAGCTAGCCTACTCAATCAAACCGAGCAAAACTCCAATCAAAGCCTCACCGCATCCCAAGAAGGGAGCAAGGCGATTCATACCACAACCACTGAGATTAAAAAGGTTTCAGAGACTGTATTTAACGCTGTGGATCAGATCCGTAAGCTAGAGCTAAAAACCCAAGAAATTGGCAATATCGCCAATGTAATTAACAGTATTTCAGAGCAGACCAACCTACTCGCCCTTAACGCCGCCATTGAAGCTGCCCGGGCTGGCGAGTCAGGACGCGGCTTTGCCGTTGTTGCCGACGAGGTCAGAACCTTGGCTCAACGAACGGGTGAAGCCACCAGTGAAATTGAGAATATGCTCAAGGAGATCACCAAAGAGAGTGGCGCATCGGTTGAAGCCATGGAGCAAACGCTACCGCAAATTGAGCACAGCCTTGCCATTAGTGATCAAGCATCTTCACAACTGAATAATATCGAGACACAAGCCAAAGACTCATTAGAGAAGGTTCATGAGGTGGTCGCGGCATCAAACATGCAGATTCAGGCTATCGAAGCGCTGTCTTTCAATATGGAAGAGATCAATAAGATGGCGTCATCTACCCGTGAGTCCCTAGCGGGTAATTCAGAAGCAGGAGCGAGTCTTGAAGGCTTGGCCAACGAGCTGAATCAGCAGGTTAATACCTTTAAACTCGCATAAAGCAAAGACCGAACGATTTACCATTAGTCACTAAAACGCACTGTTAGTGGCTAATGGTTAACCTCTTTCATCTGTTCAATTAAGCTGATAAGACTGCGCAGCCCTTTTCCTTTATTAACCATCTTCCAAGCCATGCATAGGTTTGATTTTGGCTGAGACTCTACCAAGTCAATGGCCACTAGTTCACCCTTAGCGAGCAGCTCAGTGATTCGTGCTTTGGGCAGAAAACCTATGCCTATACCTGCGACAATTGCTTTTATCTTCTCTGCTACGCTGGCGACATAGAAATGCCGAGATTGCTCAATAATATTACTAGAGCGCGGCACTGCAAGTTTGGCAGTATCGTGTACAACAATGGTGCGATAGGCTTGCAAGTCTTCCATCGTTATAGGATGAGAAAACTGGGTCAATTCATGGCCCTTAGGCACAACTAACAGCTGCTCTATCTCTGCGACGGTTACGCTTCGAATACCTAATTGATTTGGTACAGGCTCTGGCGCACCTATCAATAAATCGACTTTATTCTCAATCAAGGCTTCCCAGCCACCATTCATCACTTCTTCGGCCAAATCGATCTCTATATTGGGATGCTGATAAAGAAACTGCTTCAGAACAGGGTAAAGCAAGCGAGTATCAAAGATTGAATCACAAGCGATACGAATTTTCGGTTCCCAACCGTGGGACAAGGTTTGAGTTTGTTCAGTAATTTTGCTTACTGCAGCTAACACCTTGCGCCCTTCCTCAAGTAGGTGTCGGCCTGCGGGCGTCAATACAGAGCGGCGACCTTGGCGCACAAACAGAGTCACAGATAACTGCTCCTCTAATTTTTGTACCACATAAGATACCGCAGAAGGCACCTTATTCAACTGCTCAGCAGCCGCTGCAAAACTGCCACGACTATCAATTGCATCTAAGACTAACAGGGCCTCTAAGGTAAGTGGCGAGGTATACATGCTAAGTACTCACATTATTCAAATATTTTGAACATATTAGACAAAACTTTAGGGTTATTCCATCAAAAAGAAAGGCGCACAATACACTCATCAACAGATAACAAGGTTTAGTTCTCAAGGAGCCCATGATGCAATCATCAAAAATACAGAAAGTTTTTCAATCCAATAACACGATTTCAAGCCTACCTTTACGTTTAGTTGCTGGCGTTATCTTTGCCGCTCACGGCGGACAAAAGCTCTTTGCTTGGTTTGGCGGCTACGGCCTTGAGGGAACAGGCCAATGGATGGAGTCAATAGGGTTAGCACCCGGCTTCCTTATGGCGTTAATGGCAGGGAGCGCAGAGTTCTTTGGTGGTCTATTACTCATTGCAGGATTGCTCACTCGCCCAGCTTCACTCGTACTAGCCTTTACCATGTTAGTCGCAATATTTAGCGTTCATTTTGAGAACGGCTTATTTATGAGCAATAACGGTTATGAGTTTGGTCTGGCGTTATTTGCCATGAGCCTTGCCTTAGCTCTTCAAGGTGGTGGTCGACTCGCTGTGGATAATCTTGTTGCCCGCAAACTTGCTTAATGTGCAATTGTTAATCACTTTTAGCTAAGGCAGGAAACACTATTGCCTTAGCTCTCTCGCAAAAGGAGAAATAAGATGGGACTGATAGTCAAGGGCCAGTGGGTCGATGAGTGGTACGATACTAAAGACAACAAAGGTGAATTTAAGCGCCAGGAAAGCCGTTTTCGTCACACAATATCCAGCGAACCTGAGAGTCAATATCCAGTAGAGGCAAACCGATATCATCTCTATGTATCACTAGCCTGTCCTTGGGCTCATCGCACTTTGATATTTCGCAAGCTAAAGCAGCTTGAGAATATTATCTCTGTCAGTATTGTCAGCCCGGAAATGCTTGCAAACGGATGGGAGTTTGGTGACAGCGAAAGCAATTATGTCGATCCACTTTATCAGCACAAATACCTGTACCAGCTTTACTTACAGGGCGCCCCAGACTATCAAGGGCGAGTCACAGTGCCAGTACTTTGGGATAAGCAAACCCAAACCATAGTCAACAATGAATCGAGCGAGATTATTCGCATATTTAACTCAGCTTTTAATGAACTCACTGGCAACCATGACGACTATTACCCTCAAGCACTACAACAAGATATCGATGTGATGAATGACAAAATTTATCACTCCATCAATAACGGTGTGTATCGTGCAGGCTTTGCCACCACTCAAGATGCCTATGACAAAGCCTTTGATGAACTATTTGCCGGCCTTGATTGGTTAGAACAACACCTAAGTCATCATCGTTACTTGATGGGCGATATCATGACTGAAGCCGACTGGCGCTTATTTACAACCTTAGTACGATTTGATGCGGTTTATCATGGTCATTTCAAATGTAATCGCAATAAGCTGAGCGAGTTCCATCATATTAGCAACTATGTGCGCGAGCTTTATCAATATCAAAATATCGCTAGCACAGTGGATCTTGACTATACCAAGCGTCACTACTACGCCAGTCATAGCAGCATTAATCCAACCTTGATAGTGGCAAAAGGCCCCGAACACGACTTCAATGCCCCCCATGACAGAGAATCGATTGCAGTAACTCATTTAAGGAGTGGAAAATGATCCAGCACTTTCCCTATCAGCAACTAGGTAAAGCCGATCATACTTGGCTTAAAGCCAATCACCACTTCAGTTTTGGCCAGTACTATAACCCTAGGCGTATGGGCTTTGGCACACTAAGAGTCATTAACGATGACTGGGTTGCACCTGGCACGGGGTTTGAACCTCACCCCCATCGCAACATGGAAATTATTAGCTTCATTCGCTCTGGTGCGATCACACATCAAGACAGTGTCGGTAATAAGGGCGTTATTCCTGCAGGTGAAGTTCAAGTGATGAGTGCAGGCTCTGGCATAGTCCATTCAGAATATAATCAGTCTGACGAGCCGCTGACCCTATATCAAATCTGGATTGAGCCTAATCAAACTGATGTTGAGCCCCGCTGGGATAGCCGACAATTTCCTAATGAAAACAACCTAGCCGAGTTGCCATTATTAGTATCAGGCTATGAGCAAGATAAAGACAAGGCATTATTCATCCATCAACAAGCCCGTATCTATGGCGGCAATATCAAAACCAATACCAAAATCAATGTCAGTGTTGAACATCAGGCCTATGTGCTCGCATCAAAAGGCGAAGTTCATCTCTTTGATGGCAAGCATCGAATCACAATGCAAGCGGGAGATGGCGCTCAAGTCACCGAGATAAACTCCCTCACGATAGAAGCTAACAAGGATGCCGAAGTAATAGTGATAGATGCACCGTTAAAGTAAAACGACTTAACACCTTGATAGATTATTGTAAATGCTAAGAGTTTGCGGCCTAATATCTGTTTTATTGGGCCTAATTTGTTTAGACTTGCGCAGTGATGATATGAATCTGGCCTTCGCCCATAAAAACGCTGCAGGAAATGAATGACACGGATTCTGTTTTTTTTACTCATATTGGGTAATTGCAGGAGAAAAAATGTTCAAAGTTTTTTTAATACCCAGTATACCTTTAATAATATTGTTGATACAAAAAAACTATGGCTTCACTTTTTTCTGCACATTATTGGCTTATCAGCACTATACTTTTATGAAAAATAGCAATTTAATTAGCAAATCTTATTTTTACATTTATAGTTTCAAATTCCCACCTTTAGTTCCGTATTATTTAGAACTAGAAAAGAAAGAAGTTCTTATAACAACCCTTTTGACGATCTCTGGTTGGATACCTAGCGTCATATATTCCATAATTCTAGTAAAAAATCACTATAAAGATTAACATTGGTTGAAATAAACAATAATATGCTAAAACAATAATATGCCACCCATGACAAACAAAAAATTAAGCCAGCCATTATAAAACAACAAGATACATGTTCAAAACAAAAAATTAAGCCAGCCATTATAAAACAACAAGATACATGTTCATGTGGTTGTATGCAATGGCAGGTGTTGGGGCTATCTAACTAACATGGATTAAGCCATGGAGCGTAGGTACAAAATCAAGTGATTTTGCTATGAACCTAAAGGTTTTGTAAGAATTTAGGTGCTATGAGGCTTCTCAAGCTCGAATAAGAGTTAAGAAGGAAACACTGTTAATCTTTCAGGTGGAACTACTGCAAGTATTGGCAGCTAAAAGCAAAGTGCCGTCGTCGCTTTTGTAGATGCTCACAGTATTCGGTTAATTCATCAATAGAACCTACGGGGCCATGAAATAGCTTGCCGAAGTATGTGGTGAGCTTAAGCCAATTGTCAGTTGAAATATTAAGCCGATTGAGGATATTAGCTGCATTAACAGAAATCGCGCCTCGCTTATCATTTCTAATGATTCTGCCTGTTTCATCAACAAGCTCAAGGTACTGTTTTAACTCAAAGTTAATGCCTTTAGGTTGATTGGCTTTCTCGTTACCAATAAAGGGCAAAAGCTGTTGCGGTTGCTTCCCTTTTAATGCCGCTTTGATTCTAAGCTGAATACTGGTGAACTCTGAGGTTTCAGGTGTATTTGCTATTTTGGCTCTGATAGGGTTTAGCTCTACATAAGCCATACAGGCTAGCAAAGCGGCTTCATCGAGTAGGGCTTGGCTTTTGAACCTCCCTTCCCAGAAGTGCCCAGTACACTTATCTTCTGTATTAGCCTTTCTGGCAATAGGTTCGTTTAATGATACAGAGAGAGAAAACTATAGGTTAATGTGAGAGAAAATACCGAGATCTAACGGGATCAAATAAGAATAACTGGAATCGTATTTTAAAAAGACTTTCAAATAGTGAAAATAAACTCAGCGTCGAAAATTCATTAAAACAAATCAGGTTGCCGCTTCGCCATCTCTACCTCTTGAATCGTTTTTATCACTCGGTAGATATGAGTAACAGAGACATTAAACTCTTTAGCTAACTGTACGTGATTATTACCTCTGAACTTAGCATAAAAAAATCGAGCCAGCCATTATAAAACAAAAAGATACATGTTCATGTGGTTGTATGCATTGGCAGGTGTTGGGTCTATCTAACTAACATGGGTTAAGCCCATGGAGCGTAGGTACAAAATCAAGTGATTTTGCTATGAACCTAAAGGTTTTGTTAAAATTTAGACGCTATGAGGCTTCTCAAGCTCGCATAAGAGTTAAGAAAGGAACACTGTTAATTTTTCGGGTGGAATTACTGTAAGTATTGACAGCTAAAAGCAAAGTGCCGTCGTCGCTTTTGTAAATGCTCGCAGTATTCGGTTAATTCGTCAATAGAGCCCACAGGGCCGTGGAACAGCTTGCCGAAGTGTGTGGTGAGTTTAAGCCAATTGTCAGATGATATATTAAGCCGATTAAGGATATTAGCTGCATTGGCAGAAATCGCGCCTCGCTTATCATCCCTAATGATTCTGCCTGTTTCATCAACAAGCTCAAGGTACTGTTTTAACTCAAAGTTAATGCCTTTAGGTTGATTGGCTTTTTCATTACCAATAAAGGGTAATAGCTTTTGTGGTTGCTCGCCTTTTAATGCGGCTTTGATTCTCAGCTGAATACTGGTGAAGTCTGAGGTTTCAGGTGTGTTTGCTATTTGGGAAAGCAGTTAGCCAGCCATTATAAAACAACAAGATACATGGTCATGCAGAAGTATGCAATTGTAGGCATAGAGGCTTGCTAACGTACATGGACAAACGAAGTGGGAGAGATAGGGCGATAATGCTATTTTGCTGAGAAAATGAAGTTTTTGTTAAATTTTGTGCACTCTCAACCCGCTCAATGTCGCATGAGGATTAAGAAAGGAACACTGTTATTTTTCTATTGGAATTACTGCAAATATTGGCAGCTAAAAGCAAAGTGCCGTCGTCGTTTTTGAAGATGCTCACAGTAATCCGTTAACTCATCAATGGAACCTACTGGGCCATGGAACAACTTGCCGAAGTGTGTGGTAAGTTTAAGCCAATTGTCAGCTGAGATGTTCAGCCGATTAAGGATATTAGCGGCACTAGCAGAAATCGCACCTCGTTTATCATCTCTTATGGCTCTGCCTGTTTCATCAACCAATTCAAGGTACTGTTTTAACTCAAAGTTAATGCCTTTGGGTTGATAGGCTTTCTCATTACCAATAAAGGGTAATAGCTTTTGCGGTTGCTCGCCTTTTAATGCGGCTTGGATTCTAAGCTGAATGCTAGTGAAGTCTGAGGTTTCAGGTGTATTTGCCATGTTGGCTCTAATAGGATTTAGCTCAACATAAGCCATACAGGCTAACAAAGCGGCTTCATCGAGTAAGGCTTGACTCTTGAACCTCCCTTCCCAAAAATGCCCAGTACACTTGTCTTCTGCGTTAGCCTTTCTGGCAATAGGTTCGTTTAAACAGCGCATAAACCAGCTGACATCACAAAGCCTTGAACGATAAAGCGCTATCTGCTTTTTAAGTTGTAATAGCTGGAACTCATTCGGTAACTCACCTTTGGCAAAGGCTCGTGTTAATGGAGTACCTTTGAATAACTTATGCCACTGCTCAACCACCTCTTTATCTGACCATGCGTTAACGGTATCTATATCAATATACAGCACGACATGCAGATGATTGCTCATCACGGCATAGGCCACTACATCGATAGCAAATACTTGTGTGAGTTTAAGAAGTTGCTCTTCAACCCAACCGCGTCGGTGGTCGTAGTTCTTACCTGTATAGGCATCATCACCACACAGATAAGCACGACGCACCACACGACTACAACAGTGGTAATAAGGGGTATCTTCAAGACTGACTTGAGTTCGACGAGGACGAGGCATAATCAGCTCCAACCAAACACTAATGATTTTAGTTTAGCTAAAGCTTAATCAATGTGCCATTTATCATGCCTGTCCATTTATTTTTTGCCCGTACCTGCCCTGCCTCGGCTCAATATCAGGGCTGTAAGTATGAATATGTGATGTTAACTGAAAAGATGAACGCCAATCATCAATCATGGGCCATGACTCAAACCCAGTCCCATGAAATGCTGCACCTATTTGGTGCTGCCGATCTCTACAATATCAATCAAGCTAAAGATTTTGCCGTAACCGATCTGATGAACTATTACAGCTCAGATCTCAAATATGCCGATATCACCCCTATTACCGCATGGGCCATTGGCTGGGGCGAACTGCCGCCAACCCCATTTAAAGTCGACGTCGTTAAGGATAAATAATGGAAATTACCTCAATAGAACAAAACATCATCTTTATGCTGATCAACCTAGGTTACGCTGTAATCAGTTTGTTTATTAGCGTGCTTGCCCTAGTGATTATCGATAAATATGTCTTTAAAAATATCGACTTTATGGAAGAGATAAAAAAAGGCAATATCGCCGTCGCCATCTTTCAATCCATGATATTACTCTTTATCGGCTTTGTAGTATCGGCAGCCATGACTTAGATACATTGATAAAAAAGGTCTTGTGTTCACTTAAGCGTGAAGACAAGACCTTGTTAATGCACTTGTTAGGCATTTTTCCTTAGCTGCATATCAATATGATTTATAAGATTAAGTAAAGAATTTTGATATGCAAGAACATTGTTTTTTTGATTATGGGTAGCAATGATACTGAAAGGTGCAAACTTCAGCATTGTTTTGTAATGCTCACTTAGTGTTTTTGAATCAATCCATTCTGGAAATAAGTAATAATCCGGAGTTCCTAACTTATAAAAAACATCAAGTGACTTGGTTTTATAATTCTGATATTGCTGCCACTGCTCTGGCATTTTCTCTTTCATATCATCTAAGCTATAACTCAATGCATCTAAGTCACTTTTAAACTCTTTCACATAATATACATCAAAAAATATTTCACTTAATTGCTCTCTAATTTTACCCATTTCTGAAAACTGGGCTTTAGATAGTTCCGTTTTAAAAATATCCTTCCTTTTTGAACGAAGAGCTAAGATAGAAATTGTTACTGCAATAGAGCCAAATAAAAATTGACCTGCGCTTCCTAAAATACTTGCTATATCTTTAATTTCAGATAATGACATTTAACGCTAACCTATAGTAATGCCTAACAGCGTCTTAGCGAGAATTCCGATAAACACGCGACGCCATACCGTAAAAATCTTTCGCTAACATTGATAATTATTTAATAATTCCAGTAGGTTAACTCTGCCTATGACGTAAAGCAAGCGCTTAGTTGCGTGTAGAAACCGAGAATTGATTTAAACGAGAACTGAAAAGGCTCGTTATGTAAAACACCTAACTGAATAAAATTATATTATTCAGAGATTTAAACATTTGTGCCTGTATTAAACGAGAATTTCAGTTTTTACATAACGAGAAGGGATTAGCGCATTTATCACGCCTTTCATTATACCTGTATAAAAAAGCAGGCCTTTGTTAAAAGGCCTGCTTTCCAAATTAACTAATGGCGAGTCTTCACTCTAGCCAGTAATCACATACTTAGACTTTAAACATGCTAATGGCTTCGCGCAGTTTCTGTGCCATGGCATTTAGCTCTGACGCAGTACGCACGTTTTCTTGTACATCTTCAGCGGTATTAGCAGCGAGATCGTTAACGCTAACCACACTTTCATTAATCTCAGCTGCTACACTGGACTGCTCTTCTGCTGCGGTCGCTATCTGATTGTTCATATCTCGAATAGTCCCAATCTTAGTCTCAATCAGGGCGAGCATCTCACTGGCTTCAGTGGACTTTTGCAACGTGTGGCCTGCACTCGCAGCATTCTCTGTCATTAAGTCGACCGAGCGGGCAGCTTGCTGCTGAAGTGACTCAATCATGCTTTGAATTTCATTGGTACTCTCTTGGGTCTTAGTCGCAAGGCTGCGCACCTCATCGGCTACGACAGCAAAGCCTCGACCATGCTCACCTGCGCGAGCCGCCTCGATCGCCGCATTCAATGCGAGCAAGTTAGTTTGATCGGCAATGCCACGGATCACATCCAAAATACCGCCAACATTTTCGGTTTCACTATGAACACCTTTAATCACTTCTTGCACTTGGCCAATATCTTCAGCTAAACCTGAGATATCTCGGTTCATTTGGCTGACGACTTCTAGACCTTGAGTCGAGCTCTCACTAGCATCGTCGGACGAACTTGACGCCTCAACGGCATTTTGCGCTACTTCGGTAATGGTCGCGGCCATCTCATTCATCGCAGTCGCGACATGTTCTAGTTGTACCATTTGCGATTTAGAGGATGAGTCAACCTTATCGGAAGAGTTACCTAACTGATCTGATACACCGCTTAAGTGGCTCGATGAGTTATCTATGTCACCAATAATGCTTTTAAGCTTATGGGCCATCATTAACGTCGACTTGTACACACCACCACTTGTGGTATCTGGCTGAGGAATATTAGTCAAATCACCACTAGCGATCTTATCCACTAGCACTTCAATATCTTTTGGCTCACCGCCAATAGGCGCATACAAAAGTTTAGTGATAAGGAAGTAAACACCGGTAATGCCGAGCAGGATAAAAACGATACCCGCAACAACATTGGTCATCACCGCTGAATTAGAGGTCTCGTTGATATCCTTCCACATTGCCCAAGCCCAAACGTTCCAGTTCAGGGACTCAATTTTAGATTGCACCACATAGAAATCACCTCTGTCTGGCACAAAGTATGAGTGTTCACTGCGGATCTCATCGGCATACTTTTTATAGCTTGGTCGATTGTCATAAATATTTTTACCGACAAAATCTGGATAACTGGCCGCCATGGTAAAGCCATCTTCACGGGTCACAAAAATATTACGCTGGGTCGAAAGCTTGTTTACATAGTCGGTAATATCACTCATCTTCAGACTCATACCGGCTATTGCTACGATTTTGCCGTTGCGCTTAACAGGGATCACCATGGCCATGGTTAAATCACCAGTGGTGGCCATAAACGGATTGGTGACTGTCCGCTCTGCGCCCGTCATCCCTTTTATAAACCATTCACGCTTTTTCTCTTTAGCATTGAAGTTTGGAATTAGACCTTTATTACTTGCGTCATAGGTCACACCGTCGGGCAAGCCAATAAACAAGTTGAGTACTTTCATGCGCTCTTTATTCAAGACCAGAATATCGAGGATCTGCTCATTAATCACCACCTCACCATCTTTCATTTCAATCGCGGCGGCGGCACTTTCTAAAGCAACGAAATAGCTATTTACTTTACCTTCAATCGCATTAGCAATTAAGAAAGATTTATTTGATAAATTACTTCGATAATCGCTGGTTGAAGACTCACTAATCTGTCTATATCCCAGTAAAGACAATACTAGGATGATTAACGCAATCAGTGCACCAATAGAAAATAAAAGCTTATTTCTGGCGCTCATAGAAGGCTCCTGTTTATAGGCTGTAATTTTAGTAGGCTAAATTGTTAGTTTTTGTTTCAATTGGATTATAAGCAGCATTATTGATTAACTTAGGTTTTTTCCTCGCAAAACAGGATTAGCATCATGGTTAAATCAAAAACCCCAACCAAAGCAAGCAACCCCCAACAAAGAACAGGAGCGACATCACAATTTAGGGCTTGGTATAGGCGATAAAAAATCGATAGTTGAACGACTTGCTATAAAAAAGGATAAACAAAAACAGCACTGCAACCTTGTTGCAACACTTGCAACCATCTGTTTACCGCAAAGGAAGATGAAAATTTTGAAATAAGTGACACAGATTAATAAATTAACTCAAAGTCTGCGCCACTAAATAACGTACTGAATAAACGAATAGTTAATTCTATCTAGGCTCATATGAATATTTCATAGAACACTGTGTTCTTACTACAAAATATTAGATGATGCTGTCTATTTCGCTTACATCCATACCGTCATACTGGACTAAATCATACTTTTCAGCCAAGGCATAAAAAGCTTGGTTACGCTTATCTAAGCTATCAACAGTATGGGTTTCTACTTTATCAACCCTTAAAAAGATAATATCTGGATCGTCATCATCGGGTGCAGGTTCAATAAACCCAATCGGCTCGTAGCCTTCACTTTCCAAATAGCTCCCTAAGTCAGTCAACTTGCGCTCACTGGTATCGGCAAAAAAATAAGACCAGCGGCATTCACTATCGATATCAAACTTAGCCTCTCCCCCTTGATTAAACTCTCGGGTGTTTTGGAAAAACTCTTCTAACATTTCACGAGTAATTTGCATGCATCACTCCCTATTCGATTAATAATGGCGAGGAGAATAGCACTAGTAACGCCTAAGTAAAATGAAATAGCCGATCTTTAATCTATTCCCCTTGCATAAAGGTCAAGATAGCAGATCGGCGACGCCGGGAAGCGAACAGGTACGCTGGCAAGCAAATGTCCAAACTCAAAAACTTGCCCAGTTAAAAGCGGTTAAAAGTAGTGGCTATAACTTAGTCCAATATTTTCAGAGCCGGGGTTAAGCTCACCAAAGCCAGCATTTGAGATATGCCCTACTTCTAGCTTTAACCCGCTATCAGCAGCCAAATGATATATGAGGAATACTCTAGAATAGAATTCCACCTCATAACCTAAACTTTCTACATTCTTTAAATAGCCAGCCTGAAACCCTAACCCTAGGGACCAGCGTGAAGTTAAACCAAAATGACGACTCAACCCCAGTGAGTAATAGCCATCACTGTCATCACCAATATTGATAAACAGTGTTGGCCTTAAATCGTAGAACTGACTAATTGGCGCAAATGAGAAATTGATAGTCCCAGTAATCTCTTGCTCATTATCAACTATGCCCCAAGTATTCACCCCAAGGCTGGCAATACTGTCATTAACCCATGCATCGTATGCCGATGACACTTGCTCTTTTGTGGGTTGAGTCGAGGATAAAGCTTGAAAAGGCACTGATAAACAAAAATAAATCAGCAACAGCCTGATACTGATGAATTTATACATACAGCTTGCTCAAAATATTAAAGAATTCAGATAGAAAAGGGCTCACTCTTTGCAGCATTTGCTAGAAAGAAGCGAGCCCCAATTGAATTAAGCCGTCACACTTGGCGATAATGTGACTGAGTCATTCTCATCAGTTTGATACTTAATGCCAAAAATAATGGTATAGGCCACGGGCAGCACGATTAAGGTCAGCAAAGACGCAAAACCTAATCCAAAGATGATGGTAATCGCCATAGAGCTAAAGAAGGCATCGTTAATCAGAGGTAACATACCTAGCATGGTGGTAATTGCCGCCATAAACACAGGGCGCACACGACTGACAGCTGAGTCCACCACAGCATAATAGGGCTGCTTACCTGAAGAGAGCTCGACGTTTATTTGATCGACCAACACAATACCATTTTTAATCACCATCCCCGTCAGGCTCAACAAGCCTAACAGCGCCATAAAGCTAAATGGTGCGTCAAACAGTAGTAAGCCTGTCACCATACCGATAAGGGCTAATGGCACAGTAAACCAGATAACCAAAGGCTGACGCACCGAGTTAAATAGCAGCACAGTGATAAGGAACATCACTAAATAGCCCATAGGCAAAGAGCCAAATATCGAAGTCTGTGCCTCGGTCGAGGTTTCATACTCACCACCCCACTCCAACTCGTAGCCATGGGGTAAAGGTATCGCTTCTACATCGGCTTTGACTTTACGCCAAACTGAGTCTGCCGTTTCATCACTGGCAATTTCAGGATCGGCTAACACGGCTATCATACGTTTACGGTCACGCCTGATAATAAGTGGATCTTCCCACTGGGTATCAAAACCAGAAACTAGCTGCCCCATAGGCACAAAGGCACTGGACTTAGTACTCCATACCTGCAGTTTCCACATACTATCGGCATCTAAGCGCTCCTCGGCAGGTGCTCTAGCAACAATCGGCAGTAAATGACTGGTTTCACGATAAGTGCCAACTGTTTTACCACTAAAGTTAATCAATAGTGCGTTGTCGATATCTTGTTTACTGATCCCCACTTCCCGCGCTTTCGCTTCCGACAGGTTTGGACGAATAAGATTCACCTTATTACGCCAGTTGTGACGCACATTGTCTGCAGTGGGTTCTGCGTTAAAAATCGCTTCTGCTTGAGCAGCTAATTGACGTAATACCTTAGGATCGTCACCGTAGAATCTCGCCTCAATTTTCGCTGCTGGCGAAGGGCCATTTTCTAAGCGCTTAAGCCTAAATTGTGCATCAGAATAATGCTCGCGCAGATACCTTTGCAGCTTAGGTAAATTCTGATCAATCGCATCAAGGGTTTCCATCTCAATCATCAGCTGAGCATAGGCTGCGTAACCCTTTTCTGGCACATAGGGCAACACAAATCTTTGCATCCCCTGACCAATCACAGAGGTCAGCGACACTAAACCTAAATTGCGGCTTTCACTTGCCTTTAATAGATCATTCTCTAGCTGGGCAACAAACTCCTCTGTCGCCAGAATATCTGTGCCTTCAGGCATCCATACGTCAACAAAAAACACTGGGGTATTTGAAGGTGGGAAAAATACATTTTTAATATTGCCAAAGTTCATCACCGCAGTGACTAAGGCTGCAATCACTAGCACTAAGGTGACTGCACGAAAGCGGATAGCAAATTCAAGCACACTGCGGTACAAGGTAAAGAACCAGCCTTTATAGGGATCGACTTCGTCTTCTTGCTCACTTTGCTTAATGCCATCTTTAAACAGCAGATTACAGAAAAATGGCGTTAAGGTCATCGCCGTTATCCAGCTGATAAACAGAGATACTAGTAACACCTTAAACAGTGAGATACAAAACTCACCTGCCGCAGTATCCGATAAACCAATCGGCGCAAAGGCAATAATAGCGATAACAGTGGCACCGAGTAATGGCCATTGTGTTTGCTGAACCACAGCTTTTGCCGCCTGTAGGCGAGTTTGACCACGCTTGAGTGCTATGAGTATGCCTTCAGTAACAACAATGGCGTTATCCACCAGCATACCAAGCGCAATAATCAAGGCACCAAGGGAGATAATTTGCAGTTGAATACCCAGTACATTCATCACGATAAAGGTACCGAAAATGGTCAGTAGTAGCACTAATCCCATCAATAGCCCAGAACGCACTCCCATGAACACCAGTAACACCACAATCACGATGCCGATAGATTCAGCAAGGTTGATTAAGAAACCTTGAATCGTATCATCCACCATCTTGCTCTGGTTGTAGACAGTCTCTAGCTGTACACCTAGTGGTCTATGCTCTTCAAGCTCAAGCATTCGCTGCTCAATCTGGGCTCCAACGTCCACCACGTTAACGCCTTTACCAAAGGAGATCCCCATAGAAATAGCTGGCTTGCCATTGGCGTGATAAAGGGTCGATGGTGTTTCACTTAAGGATTTATACACCTTGGCAATATCACCAAGATAGATAAGATCGCCGCTGCCAGGCGCACTCACCAACAGTCGCTCCATTTCAGCAACACTTTGGAACTCGCCCGTTGGGTGAATACGAATACGGTTATCGCCCACAAGAATGCTGCCAGCATTAGATACCACATTCTGGCTGGTGATCAGGTTGTAGATATAGTTTTGATCTAAGCCCAGCGCAGATAGCTTTTGCTGAGAGATCTCCACCACCACTTGATCTGGCACCATACCCACCACTGACACCTTTTTAATGCCAGGTACTAGCACTAACTCTCGTCGTAGAAAATCAGCATAGTTTTGCAATTCTCTATAGGTGTAACCTTCACCCGAAATATTAAGCAAAATACCGAATACGTCACCAAAATCATCAATAACCTGGGGCGCTAGCGCACCTCGAGGAAGCTCGGCAACCTTATCATTAACCTTACGACGCACTTCATCCCAAACTTGAGGAAGGGTTTCTTTATCGTATTGATCCTTAATCTCAATCTCGATTTGCGACATACCAGCACTATTGATCGAGGTGATATGTTTAATAGCATCTAGCTGCTGAATAGCATCTTCTAATTTAAGGGTCACTTCCTCTTCAACTTGCTCAGCACTGGCACCAGGGTAAGGTGTAATGACCAGAGCATTCTTAATGGTAAATTCTGGAAACTCCAGCTGACCAAGTCCGAGAAAAGCCACTGCTCCGCCGACTAATAGCAGCAAAGCAAACATCCAGCTAACCACTTTGTGCTGGATACTATATTCCGCGATATTCATAGGTTTATACTCCGCGCTCCCACTTAAGTGGCTTCACCTGCATGCCGTCATGCAGATGCTGAACGCCAGCAGCAACCACCTTATCTCCTTGATCGATACCAGAAAGCACTTCGATTCCATGGGTACGCACTTCGCCTAAGGTGACGTTAGAAGGTTTTACTGTGCCTGTCTGGTCATCAAATAGCCAAATTCGGCTTTCACCACTGGCATCGCTCACACTAATAGCTGAAGCTGGCAGAACCACCGAACCTAACGATGATGAGGTTGATGAAAAATCAAGGCTAAGTTCGGCGCTCATACCAGGCAGAACTTGGAACTCTTTAGGCTGGCTCAACAAAAAAGCGGCTTTATAGGATTGAGTACCTGGGCTTACTTGGGTTGAAAACTCTTTAAAGGTGACAGGGTATACATAGTCTGGATAAGTACTAAAGGTCACCCTAGGGTTGTAATCGGCAACGGTTTTACCTTTGCTATCCACTTCCAACACCACAGACTCTGGCACTTGAATCGTGACATCGACCACGTCGTTACGCTGGAGTGTTAAAATGGCTTGTCCAGCTTGTACCGTCTGAAAATTATCGATAATACGCTTAGCCACAACCCCACTAAATGGCGCCACTAATTGGGTATAACTCAACTGATCTTTGGCGCTAGCAAGATTTGCTTTGGCTGACTTTAAGGTGGCTTTAGCAGTATCAAACTCTGCTTTTGATATCAGTGTCTTTTTAAGTAGCTCAGCTTTACGGCGGTAATCGGCATCGGCAAGCTCAAAGTCCGCTTCCCTTAATAGCAGGTTATTCTTGGCATCACGATTATCAAGCTCGGCCAACACATCCCCTTGCTTCACCTCCTGCCCTTCAAGCAATGGCAAAGTAATCAACTCACCGGATAGTCTAAATGCCAGCTCAGCTTGCTTATTGGCTTCAATACGCGCAGGAAAACTACGTTTAATCGAATGAGTCAAACCATCCACCTCAATCAACTTTACAGGCCTGACAACGGTATGCTCGACTTGGCTTTCAACTTCCGAACATCCTGTTAACGTCAAGCTCAGGGCTGATGCCACTAAAGCCGTTCGAGCTAGGGTTATTTGAGCTAGCCTCATTCTTTATTACTCCAAAACTGTAGACTGATCTGAAAAGCACTATTAGTCGAGGCCCAAGATAAGCACTCGCTAATATTTCAGTTGATAATATTTAAAGGAGATATAAGATACCAAGTGTTACTGTTGATAAAAATGGGATAATGTGAAATCATCAGTTTCAATAAATGAATCTATTTCCACTAGCAAAAGTAAGAAAAGTGACTACTCCTAGTTCACCCGTTCTGTGAGTGCTTAGGGACAAAATGAATACTAACGACATCACACTATTTCACCGTATTGTAGAAACAGGCAGCTTAGTAGAAGCGGCTAACTTAGTGCACCTTCCCAAGTCTACCGTCAGCCGTAAACTCAAAGGCCTAGAAGACGAGATAGGTGTCAAGCTATTCCATCGCCAGAGCCGCTCTATGACACTGACTTCTGCTGGAAATCATTTCTATCAAAAGACCTTAAAAATCATCGCCGATCTTAACGAAAGTATCATTGAAATCACCGAACCAGAAACTGAGCTCAGCGGTAATTTGAAAATACAGATGTTTCCGATTCCGGATACCGCAGAAGTCGCTCAGCTGATTTTTGAATTTATGACGCTGCATCCCAAACTCACGGTAGAGATCATCTCTACTGGTGAGCCTTTAGATATGGTTAAGCACAATATTGATGTCGCCTTTCGTATTGAAGAGTCGTTCGATGAGCTTGATATGGTTGTCAAACCTGTGATTACCAGCGAGCTTTCCTACTATGCTTCCCCGACATTTCTCAAACGAGAAGGCAGCCCTAAATCTCCCGATGAGTTGAAAGATTACAATGTTGTCATCTACCGCTTTCCCAATGGCGCCAAATTTGACGAGCTACCATTAGACAATGATAACAATAGGATAAAAGTTGAAGGTTCTGTGGTTACAAATGATCTGTTAATCGGAAGACTGGCGGCCACTTGCCATAAGGCCATCGCTTTTTTACCTATTGCCATGTGTCAAAAACAAGTTGATGCGGGTGAATTAGTCCCACTATTTGATCAGCTTGATCCCTATCGCGGTACCTGCTTACTAGTTTACCCTTCGACACGCTTTGTGAGTCTGGCGGCAAAGCGCTTTATTCAATATATGAGCGAAAAACTGACTATCGATGGTGAGCCTAAACTTAGCACTTGGGGAGGATGCTAATCATCTGAAGGATAAAGAAAAAAAGCCACAAACCATTGTGGCTTTACTTACTATGTTAAACGCTTGCTATGGCTCTCTATGTTAAAGACGCTCTATTGAGCGCTGAAGCTGCTTAGCAAGTTGCTTAACAAGCAAACGTTGCTGTTTCACCGAATGGCCAAAACCCGAAGTTTGCAGCTCACTCGCAAAGTTAAAGGCTTCTGCAGCCAAAACCTGTTTATCTTTCACTAACCAAAACTGTCCTTGCAGGATCACCCTTCCATCTTGGGTTGCAGCCAGATGATCAATTTTTAATTGCACGCTTAATGCTGCCTGCTCAAAACCAGGATCGTTCTGCTGAAGCAAACTAATAGCCGATTGCGCAGCTAAGTCGGCAGCTAGAGCATGGGCTAAGCCCTGCTCAAGCTTTTCAGCCCATAGATGTTGATTGGCAAAATAGAGCTGATTACCATCCAGTATCGTCAGCTTATTCTGCCGCAGATACTTAGCTAATCTCAGTTTATCTAGACTCACCGTCATCTTGGTTTGCGGCGACGCGTCAGTCTGAGTCATTTCTGACGACACCTCATCCAGCAAATAATATTGCACTTTAACTGGTGCACTTGAGCAGGCTGTTAACATGAGAGCCAGCAGCAACCACAACACTTTCATCATTTTTCTCTCCTTGGTTTCGCCGCTTGTGGCTGACGATTACTTTGCTCATCTCCACTAAAAATCAGACTATTAGGCTTTTGATCTAGCTGAAGCAAGATAGGCTCAAGCTCCTGCAAACGCTCATTTAAATTCATAAAGGCATCGGATATTTCACCGTGGGGCGCCGAACCTTGGCTATAGCTTTCGGCTAATGCGGCAATACTGGCAAGGGCAGCATTGAGCTGATGCATCACTTCCTGCTTTTGCACTTCAGAGAGCAGTTCATCAACCCCATCGCCGGCAGATTCTACGGTTTTGGCTGCCGCCTTAAAGTCATCAATTAATACCAAAACATCTTCGGCGAGCTGATCCAAAGGTAATTGATTAAGCTTATCCAAGAAGTCACTGGCTTTAAGGGTGATATTTTTAAAATCATCTAAGGTCGACGGTATGATGGTATAGCCATA
The DNA here is from genome assembly GCA_947503555.1 of uncultured Shewanella sp. GTDB lineage: Bacteria > Pseudomonadota > Gammaproteobacteria > Enterobacterales > Shewanellaceae > Shewanella. The sequence continues at coordinate 80,433 of CANNEE010000010.1, read as the reverse complement.
GCGGGTTTCAACCTTATCGATTGGCTGGTCAGGATAGTGCTGTAAGTCGACAAAGAGCTTACCCGTAAGCAAGTTACCCACCTGCAACTTAGCCTTTAATCCCTGCTTAATCCATTGGCCATTTTGCGATGCGATCATAGCTTGACCCGTTTCATTGTCAGGTAAACCAACCAGTCCGGGAATAAGCTCAATCAACACGGGAATACGATAATCTTTGGTTAAAGTAGTATCCTGTTCGAGCCCCAAAAAGTTCACTTTCGCAACTCGCCCCACTTTGATACCACGGTATTCAACAGGTGCACCTATGGTTAAACCTCTAACGGTATCCGACACTAACACTAGGTATTCAACCTTATAATCAAAGCTTGGTGTAATGGCTTCTTTATAGCTTGGGTGAATATCAAACTCCGCCTCGTTAGTGACTGCTTCCCCTGCCAGCTCACCTTCGGCTAAGCCAAAGGTCACGCCATTAGTGATAAGGGTTTCTAAGCTGGCACTGGAAACGGTAATGCCCTCGGTCGATAGCTCTAATTTAATACCGCTGGCATTCCAAAACAGGGTATTTTCAGTCACTAACTGATGATATGGCGCCTTGATAAAAGCTTTGTAATAGACAATACGCTGATCAAAATCGAAGCTCACCTCTTCAATTTTGCCCACCTTAAGCCCTTTATAAATGATAGGGTCACCTGCGCTGTAGGCAAACTCCTTGTCACTGTTTAACACTAACCTTAGGCCTGGCGTGCCTTTTGGCGTGATTGGCGCGTCGTTAAGGCCAATAAACTCTTCCGCCAACTCATCAGCAACACCCGGAGCCATCTCGATATATGCACCAGAGAGTAAAGTTCCTAAACCAGAAATACCATCGGCAGTCACCTTAGGAGTGACCACCCAAAACTGACTATCTTGTTTAAGCAGTTCTTCAGCCTGCTTATCCATTTGAATCGACACATTCACACCGTTGGAATCTGCATGCAAACTCACATCGACCACAAGCCCCACATCGACTTCGCGCACTTTTACCTTGGTCTTGCCTTTCTCAATACCTGTAGCCGACGTTAGCTGTAACTGGATTAATGGCCCTTGGCTTTGATAATGGTGATACACCATCCATAAACCTATGACCAAGGCCAACACGGGAATAAACCAGATAAAGGAAAGTGCGCGTTTTGATGATACTTGGGCCACTTCGGCCTCTAGGAGCTCTGTCATATCAATTTTCTTCTTTATTCCAAATTCGAGTCGAATCAAATGTATTGGCCGCCAACATGGTCAATATCACTACGCCTGAAAAGGCTATCGCTGCTGGGCCTGGTAAAATGGTCATGGTATTACCTAATTGCACTAAGCTCACTAATACCGCCACCACAAACACATCTATCATGGACCAACGCCCAATAAACTCTGTCACTCGATATAACAAAGTTCGTTGTCGCTTAAACAGCTTTCCTTGTCGCTGCACGCTTAAATTTAAAAAGACCAAGGCCAATATCTTTAATATCGGAATTAATACGCTAGCAACAAATATCACCCCAGCAATAAAATAAGATCCGTGATGCCATAACAACACCACACCACCCATAATCGTGGCGGGATCATCTTGACCCAATAATCGTGTTGTCATTATCGGCAACACACTCGCTGGTATATAACAGATACAAGCCGTCACTATTAACGCCCAAGTATGTTGCACACTTTTTGGATGAGGATATTGATGGCTAGGATTAATATTAAGCATCTGCTTTAGCTGATGTTCATCGGCATAGCTAATAGTCAGTACCAAACAGATAGTAAATCCCACATAGGCGACAAAGGACTTACCTAAGCCAACATCAGCCATGGAGGCAATCTTAATTAAGCTCACCAAGGTTCCTACCAAAAATATCTCGGCCATACTCCATGGAATCAGCTTATTCATTAAATTTAGACAAAACTCTGCGCCCTTTGGCGGCCGATAACCAAAACGAAGTGGCGTAACTAAATAAAGTACTAACAATAAGATAGCTAAAGGTATAAAGAAGATGGCCAAGGTTTGAATAATCGCAAGAATAACATAGCCATTGGCAAATAACTGCTGGACACTGACAAGCAGAGTCATCTGTTGAAACCGGCCTTGGGCACTAAAAGAGAGAAACTCAAAAGGCAGACTAAAAATAAGAAAAACGATGCCGGCAATGGCTGAGGCAATCATGAGATCCAAAGAGTAATGGCTGTACTTACTCAACATTAAGCCACATTGAGGACAACTCGCCTTTTGATTATGGGCAAGTTTAGGTATAAAAACTGTAATGGCACATTCGTGGCATTGGATCTCTTGCGCGCTAATAGCTCAATACTCTTTTTATTTATTCATTCTAGCAATGTAAGAAGCTATTGCCGCTAGTCTCAATTGCCATTATCAGTCTATCAATCATAACTAGAACTGATATTCATAGGCTAGCACTAAATTCTCGGAGCCGGGATTGGTATGACTAATACCAGCATTAGAAATATGGCCAAACTCCAACCTCAATTTCTGCTGTTGAGATATTGAATAGCGTAAAATACCACGGGAATAAAACTCTAGGTCACTGCCTAGATCGGCAGACTTATTTAAATATCCGGCACTAAAACCAATACCCAATGCCAGCGTATCGGATAGGGGAAAATATTTGGTCCCACCCAAGGCAAAATATTGAATATTATGCTCACCTAACATAAAAGTGAAATTGGGTTTAATGCCATAGAGAGGCTCTAGCGCTTGAAATTCATAACCAGCAACAAATGAGCTGACCTTCTCTGAATCTAAAATCCCCCAATAGGAAACGCCTAACGTTATTGACGGCTTATCCTTAGCCTCAACAGCTACAGAGAATGCCATATTTACCAAGGCGATCATTCCCATCATCGCTATTAAGTTTTTTATCATCACGCTATTCCATAAAAAACGGCACATCCCTGTGCACAAACTGCCTCGACCAAACTAGGCCAATGATGAAATAAGGTTTAGTGGCTTAATCTTCTAAATAATTGCCGATCATCAACAGTCACTATCTCAGATCGGCTACGCCGGGAAGCGAGCAGATACATCCCGGAAGGAATGTTTAACGCATTATATACATCCCAAAAAGAATGTATACAGAGTAAATTGCCTCCATCTCCTTATAGAGGAGGCGCCTCTAACTAGTTGGGATAACGAATACCAAACACTAAGGTGTAAAGCACAGGCAATAGAATGAGTGTAAACACAGACGCAAGACCCAAGCCGAAGATAATGGTTATCGCCATCGACTGAAAAAAGACATCTGTCACTAGTGGCAACATACCTAACATGGTGGTAATTGCCGCCATAAGCACAGGGCGCACTCTGCTCACTGCTGAGTCAAACACCGCTTGATAAGCAGATTTGTCCGTTTTCAACTCAATGTTTATCTGATCCACCAATACAATGCCGTTCTTAATCACCATGCCACTTAAGCTCAGTAGCCCTAACATGGCCATAAAGCTAAAAGGCGCATCAAATATCAATAGACCTGCCACCATACCAATCAAAGCAAGTGGTACTGTTAGCCAGATGACCAGAGGTTGGCGAACAGAGTTAAATAGCGCCACTGTGATCATAAACATCACCAAATAGCCTAAGGGAATCGAGCCAAATACCGCAGCTTCAGCATCCGATGAGCTTTCATACTCACCACCCCACTCAAGCTCATATCCTTGAGGTAATTGGATTGCCTCTATCTTGCTTCTGAATTTTTGAAATACTGAATCGGCAGTTTCATCGCCATCAATCACAGGATCGGCATAGACAGAGATCATACGCTTACGATCACGGCGCATAATAATCGGGTTCTCCCAATGGGTTTTAACGCCGTCAGTCAATTGAGCTAACGGAATAAAACCACTGCGCTCGCTACTCCAAACTTGGACATTATCAATACTTTCAATATCTAAACGCTCCTTCTCTGGCGCGCGAGCGATAATTGGCAGCAGGTGACTGGTATCACGGTAGACACCTACCTGTAAGCCATTGAAGTTAGTCAACAACGCATTATCGATATCTTGTTTGGTCACCCCGGCTTCTCTTGCTTTTGCAATAGAGATATTAGGGCGCATCACAGTGGTGGCGTTTCGCCAGCTATGACGAATATTGGCAGTGCTTGGTTCGGCGGCGATAATCTCCTCGGCTTGATTGGCCAATTGACGTAATACCTTAGGATCACTGCCATAAAAACGCGCTTCAATCTTAGCTGCAGGAGATGGCCCAACCTCAAGCTTTTTCACACGATATTCAGCTTCAGGAAACTCTTGATTCAGATAACTATCCAAGGTGCCAATGTAACTATTAAGAGATGCTAAGTCTTTCATCTCAATAATAAGCTGAGCATAGGAGGCATAAACTCTTTCCGGCACATAAGTGAGCGTGAAGCGCTGAGCACCTTGACCTATTACCGATGAGAGTTTCACTATATTAAGGTGATTGGCCTTGTTTTCTTCCAACAAACGAGACTCGATTTTATTGACCAAGGATTGTGTTTCTAACACATCACTGCCTTCGGGAAGCCACACATCGACAAAGAAGATAGGTGTGTTCGATGGTGGGAAAAACACGTTTTTCACCTGACCAAAGCCAATAACCGAAGCTGCAAACGCCGCTAACACGACAGACACTGTTGCTGCTCTGTACCTTAACGCTAACGTCAGTAAACCCTTATAGAAAACAAATACTACCCCCTTATAGGGATCGACCTTTGCCTGTTCACCTTCAGCTTTAACTCCATCTTTAAAAAACAGATGGCAGAAAAAGGGAGTCAGGGTCACAGCAGTAATCCAGCTAATTGACAATGAGATGAGCAACACCCAAAACAGGCTCTGACAAAACTCACCAGTATCGTTTTTTGATAACCCAATAGGCGCAAAAGCAATAATAGCAATAATGGTCGCACCAAGTAGTGGCCACTGAGCTTGACTAACAATACTCTTTGCCGCCTGTAAACGGGTTTGGCCACGTGCAATACCTATCAATATTCCTTCGGTCACGACAATGGCATTATCCACCAACATACCCAGAGCAATAATCAGCGCACCAAGTGAAACCAGTTGTAGCTGGAATCCCAACATATTCATGACGATGAAAGTGCCAAATATGGTCAGCACCAATACCAAGCCCATTAATAAGCCCGAACGTACGCCCATAAACACCAGCAAAACAATCACGACGATGGCTACGGACTCGACAAGATTAATGATAAAGCCCATCACTGTGTCATCGACGCGGTCGGCTTGGTTATAGACAGTTGAGATCTCAATCCCCAAAGGGCTTGTCGCAGCAAGTAGTTCAAGGCGTTGATTTAGCTCAGTGCCTACGTCGACCACATTGACGCCTTTACCAAAGGAGATCCCAAAGGAAAGCGCCTCTTTACCCGTATCATGGTAAAGGGTACTGGGCTCGTCACTAAGGGTTTTGTAAACCTTAGCCACATCCCCAAGTCTCACTAAATTCGTGCTACCAGGAGTGCTTATCATCAAGTTTTCCAGCTGCTTAACGTTTTGAAACTCACCAGTTGGAGCAATACGAATACGATGACCATCCACTAAAGCTCGGCCAGAATTTGACACCACATTTTGTTTATTAATCAGGTTATATAAGTAACGCTGGTCAACGCCCATGGCTGCCATTTTCTGAGATGAAATTTCAACCACCAGCTGTTCTGGCACCTGTCCTACAACCGAGATTTTCTTAACCCCAGGCACTAACACAAGTTCACGTCTGAGGTAGTCGGCATAGTTCTGTAGCTCACGGTAGCTATAACCTTCGCCAGTCACATTGAACAGCACACCAAAAACATCGCCAAAATCGTCATAAACCATAGGTGGCATAACACCCGAAGGCAGTGATGCGACACTGTCGTTAACTTTACGCCTAAGCTCATCCCAAATCTGCGGTAAGGTTTCTTTGCTGTACTCTTCTTTAATAATGATCTCAATTTGCGACAGTCCCGCAGTATTAACAGAGGTGATGTGCTTAACAGCATCAAGCTGCTGAATCGCCTCTTCGATAACTAAGGTGACTTCCTCTTCAACTTGTTCTGTTGAAGCGCCTGGATATGCCGTTACCACCAAAGCGTTCTTAATGGTAAATTCGGGCATTTCTAACTGACCCAAGCCAAGGAATGCCACTGCGCCACCTATCAGAAGTAGCAGAGCAAACATCCAACTAATGACTTTGTTCTCGATTGAGTATTGCGCTATGTTCATGGCTTACAGACCCCGCTGCCATACTAGCGGTTTAACCTTCATCCCTTCCTTTAGGTGAATAACCCCCGCAGCAACAATGACATCATTGCGCGACAGGCCAGAAATCACTTCTATACCATCGCTTCTTAGCTGTCCAAGCTCAACCACACGAGAGCTTACAAGCTGGGTTTTATCATCATATAACCAGACTCGACTCAAGCCGGACGCATCATCCATACTGACCGCCGCCATAGGAATTATCGCGATTCCTAAACCTTGCTCTTCCTTATGGATCAATTTGAGCTCGGCACTCATCCCGGGTAGGACTTCAATATCCTTTGGCTGCGCTAGGCTAAATGTGGCTTCATAGGATTGCGTATTGGCATTAACTTGAGTCGAAAACTCTTTAAAGGAAACGGGATAGAACTTATTGTCATCAATAGCAAAGCGCACCGATGCCGCAAGCTGCTCAGTCACTTCTTTTTTATCGGTTTGCAGTACCAAGGCTTCTGGCACTTGAATAATGACATCAAGGCTATCATTACGCTGCAAGCTTAAAATGATTTGAGTCGGCTGCACAGTTTGATAGTTATCAACGAGTCGTTTAGCGACCACACCGTCAAAAGGGGCGAGCAATTTGGTATAACTGAGTTGATCTTTTGCCGTCGCTAAACTTGCCCGCGCCACTTTTAGCTTAGCTTTGGCGTCATCGTAAAGCGCCTGAGAAATCAACTTTTGTTCCAAAAGCTGCTGTTTACGGGCAAAATCCGCTTGCGCTAGTTCATAATCAGCTTCACGCAGTAACAATAGATTTTTAGCATCCCTATCATCAAGCTGGGCAACCAACTCCCCCTTTGTCACTTCCTGACCTTGTAAGACGGGCAACTTAACTAGCTCACCACCAAGTCTAAATGCCATATCGGCCTGTCCCTGAGCCTTAATTTTCGCGGGAAACAGACGCCCATCATCGTATGATGCACTTTCAATATTAAACAGCTTCACAGGGCGAACCTGCTCTACCTGTTTGACAGGTTTATCGTCACTGCAAGCACTTAGCATCACCATAGAAGCTAGGCTTGATATCAATGTCAGAGATAATCTCATCAACACTCCCCGTTAGCCCATAAGCTAACTTTGTAAAAAATAGATAAATAACAATGTCAAAGTTTGAGTTGCCCTAACGGTTATAGCTTCAAGGATGATAAAAAATGCAGGGCTGAAGATTACAATATAGCCAAGTCCAGACAGAGTGAGAGACGCACCAAGTACCTTTACTTCGGGTTTCATCGCTCAATAGTGCTATTTAAACATCAATAAACTTTGGATTGCGGGAAGATAGCAGAAGAATAAAAGGACAAAAACAGCAACTCCAAGCACAGAGTGTTGCATAATTTGCAACAGAATAAGCTGGAAAAAGAGAGTCACTTCCGATATGAATAGGCGATGATTAGGCCTGTTATGACTGTAACAAGCAGCAGAGTAAAGACTTGTTCTTCACAGCCTTTGCAATCGAGAAGAGATTCAAAACCAGTGAATACCGAAGATATCAAACTGTTTCACAAGATAGTGCAAGCGGGCAGCCTGACAGAAACAGCGGAACAACTGCAGCAACCCAAATCCACCTTAAGCCGGCGAGTTAAAGCCATGGAGCAGGAATTAGGCACTAAACTATTTCATCGCAACAATCGAAACTTACTCCTTACCGGTGCAGGAGAGAGTTTTTATAGCAATACTCAACAACTGATTGCCGACTACAATACCGCAGTTGCCGAAATCACCAATACTCAAGCCGATATCAAGGGCAAAGTGCGAATCCAAACTTTTCCGCTCCCTATGCTAGAACATGCCCCTTTGATGGAAGCCATATTCTCGTTTATGGAGCTACACCCCAATATCAAGGTCGATATTATGACCAGCTCAGAGCCTTTGGATATTAGTGGCAATAACTTTGATCTGGCCTTTTGGGTAGAGATTATCTTTGAGCATCCGGATATGGTTTCAAGACCCATTGCTGAATCACATATGTATTATTTTGCATCCCCCCAATATTTAGCAGCAAAAGGAACCCCGAGTTCACCAACAGAGTTGGTCGACCATAGTTGCATTCATTACTACTTCAATACCGAAGAAGCCGCTAATAATCTTCCTATCGACGATAATCGTAACCATGATATCAAGGTGCCCGGTACCCTATGCACCAATAATGTGGAAGTTGCAAAACACGCAGCAATAAGCGGCAAAGGCATCGCCTTTCTACCCAACGAGTGGTGCCAAAAAGAGATGGTGTCAAAAAAGCTAGTACGACTATTTGGCCCTGAACCTATCCTAGTCTCTAAGCTAAATTTGGTTTACCCTTCTAGAAAATTCGTTTCCATTGCCGCTCAACGTTTTATCGACTTTATAATGGAATACAAAGAAAAACATGGCCCCTTCGATCTCAATACTGAACCTAGCTTAAGGAACTAAAGCATGGCACTGGCTTTCTCACAATCTTGTGAAAACAACAAAGACCCTATCATTCAAGTGTTATTGGAGTGTTTCTCCCGAAGTCAGCGGGTGCTTGAAATAGGCAGTGGCACAGGCCAACATGCGGTCTACTTTGCCAATAAACTGCCCCATCTGCAGTGGCAAACCAGTGACCAAACCCAATATTTGCCAAGTTTAATCGCCAGACTTGATACTGAAGGTGGAGAAAACCTACCACCTGCTGTAACCCTTGATGTCACTATGCCTTGGCAACTTCCTCAGTCAGATTATGATGCCGCCTTTACTGCAAACAGCCTACATATTATGAGTCACGCTATGGTAGAAGCTTTTTTTGTCGGTATCGGCAAACAACTTAGCACTCACGCCGAGCTCTGCATTTATGGGCCTTTTAACTATCAGGGGCAATACACAAGTGACAGCAATAGACGTTTTGATATCTGGCTCAAACAGCAAGATGAACGCAGTGAGATAAAAGATTTTGAATGGATTGAACAGTTAGCACTGAATCAAGGGTTTCAGTTAGTGAAGGATCATGAAATGCCAGCCAACAATCGACTATTGCACTTTAGCCGTATTGGGTAATTTGGCGAGTTACGACGCTATCAGTAAAACGCCGTAATAATTAGATAACTCTGTTGGCTCTCATTATTACGGCGCTGCTATTAACCTATATCAGTTTACAACTTAAAACCTTCAATTTGTGATGCCAGCTTTTGTGCATCCGATGCTAAACGCTGACCAATTTCGCTCGCTCCGACAGCGGCTTTGAGGGCATCATCGGCTCCTTCACCAATGGCATGGGTCTTAGCATCAATTTGAGTCGCTGCCAGTTTTTGCTCAGATACAGCAGCGGCAATCTGCTCAGTAATGGTCACAATATCTTGCACCCTGGCGGTTAACTGGCTTATGGTCTCACTGACTTCACTGGCCTGCTGAACCCCTTGATCGGCTTTTTGTGTACCAGTATCCATAGCGGCTACGGCTTGGTCAGCGCCAGATTGCACCAACTCAATCATAGCTTGGATCTCTTGGGTCGATTTTTGGGTACGACTCGCTAACGTTCTCACTTCATCGGCCACTACCGCAAAACCTCGCCCCTGCTCTCCAGCTCTTGCAGCTTCAATCGCAGCATTAAGTGCTAAGAGATTGGTTTGCTCGGCAATCTCTCGAATCACATCAACCACCTTACCAATATCCGATGCATGTTCCGCAAGTTGATTAATCACCTTGGCACCAGATGTCACCTCTTTAGCTATCTGATGAATACCTTCAAGGGTTTCACTAATAACAGCTTGACCTTGGTCGACCGACTCATTAGCCGATACCGTAATCCCTGTCGCCTCTTCGGTATTCGACTCAACTGAATGCACGGAAACGACCATCTGACTTATGGCACTCGCGACCTGATGGGTTTCTTGCTGCTGAGCACTTAAGCTTTGTTCAACACTTTGCGTCACCTCTTGTACCTCAGTACTGGCCTCAACCACCTCATTACTTAGATTGCGCACTTCGGTAATGAGCGCCTTAATACTTTGCTGCATCTCATTAAATGCTGTTGCAATCACTGAAAACTCATCATCTCCAGCCACTTTAAGGTGTTGACTTAAGTCACCAGCAGCCATGTTTGCCGTTGCCGCTTCGATTGCTGATACATTAAGGGCTATCGCTTTGTAAATGGCGATAAGAAAATACACACTGAGGATAATGACTAAAGCAACGATACAGATAAGTAGCATCATGGCCTGATTTTGATTTTTAAGCTTCTCAATCAACGTCTGTTCAAGCAGCAATCCGATATTGGCTTCAGTGTTCTTAATACTTGATACGACTTGAGCCGACTGGCTTGAAAATTGGCTTAAATTGATCGCGAGGCTATCTGGCTCAATAATTTGTCCATCGACTAAACGAGTAAAAGCTTGCACTTGCTTATGAAACTGGGTCACTTGGTTTGCAATATTCTGATAATCCCGCTGTGTATCCAAAGAAAACAATCGATTTGCCGTTTTTTCGCTCAATGCAAGTAGCTCACTTAAACGCTTATTTAACGCCACAAGCTGGGTATAGGTTTGTGGCGTAAAGCCTTCATTTTCTAATACCCGCTTAGCCATAGCATCGACTCGACTCGTATAGTCATAGACACTGGGTAAACGTTGCAAATAAAGTTCTGCTAGATAAAAGCCTTCGGCTTCTGCATCCAATGCGAGACCACTTTGCGCTGCAATATGTTCTCTAAGTGCTGACATACGTTCCGAAAAGTGGTCATAAGCCCCTGTCACGGTTTCAATAGAATCAGCATTACTCAGCTCTGTTACCGCCTTTTGTAGTGGTTCAGTCACTAGGTAGATATCTTGGTAATGAGCCGTTAATGGCTCAGTGAGCTGACCGATACCGGCACTTAACTGTCTCGATGTGGTCGCTGCACTTGAAGTGGCTGAAAGTATGTTGCTTCTAGCACCAAATACTTGTTGATCATATTGGGTCAGTTCACCAACATCTGCTAAGCCCTGTAATTTTTTTTGCCCTAGCTGCACCTGCTGATACTGCAAAGATACAAGAAAGCTCGCCCCTAACGCCAAAGGCAACAGGGTGACTAAAGCAAGCAAAATAAACTTTTTCTTGAAATTCAATTTATTAGCTAGGTTAATACCCAGTGAAAAAATGCCTACCATTAATGAGCTTCCCAAATTAAGTTCAGTTAAGTCTTATCTTAGACCAGCAAAGCGCCAAATAAATTACACTATTGCTCTAATTTATCATATCAAGCTGCACTGCAAGCTAATGTCATAAATTCTAAAATAGTATGGACAGCTTAGAAGATGTTTTACAACTTGAGTATAAATACTCAGCAATATAACCAACTGATAGTAAAACTTTCTTGAGTTAATTCTTTGACTTGCTAAGCTACAAAACGAAATAGTAATTAGGGTTTGGCATATGAATTGGGTGACGAAACATGAATTAGCAACGGGACTTGAGTATCTAGAAATAGACTCTCCCCTATGCCACGCTCGCATCTTTCTTCAAGGTGCACAGATAGAGTTCTTCCAACCTAAAGGTCAAACACCTTTACTCTGGTCTTCTACTGCCAATGATTATCAAACTGGTATCAGTATACGTGGCGGTATTCCTATCTGCTGGCCTTGGTTCGGTACCCATGACAACCCAGATTGGCCAGCCCATGGTTTTGCCAGAATAAAGCAATGGCAGGTCATCGAAGTCAAGCAGGCTGATGATGACAGCGTCACCATCAAAATGGCACTACCACAGTCAGAGTTTGACCCCGAATATTGGCCCCATGATAGCGAAGTGCTAGTCGAGTTTGTGCTAACAGACTCACTGACTGTCTCCTTGATTAATATTAACAAATCTTCACAAGCTATCAGCTTGACCCAAGCGTTACACAGCTATTTTCCGATCGCCGATATTCATCAGCTTTCTGTCACAGGCTTAGCCGATGCTGACTATATTGAGTTCAATCAGGGGCCCTACAAGCAAGAAGATGACAAGGCTTTCTTTGATAGGGAAACCGATAGAGTCTATGACAAACTTGGAACCATACAGAAACTTCATACTCAAAATGACAAGGGTGAAGAAGCGATAATTCAAGTAAGTCGAGAGTCGAGCCAAAGTGCGGTTCTCTGGAATCCATGGATAGATAAATCTAAACGGCTCTCGCGATTTAATGACGAGGATTATCTCACTATGGTATGTCTTGAAGCGGCCAATGTGCGCAGTGACAGCCTTGAGTTAGCCCCTGGAGCAACTCATAAGTTAACGACTCAAATAAAATGGGCATGATTAGCGAGTATCAATGTATAGACCCATCGTCTAGCTAGAGTATGATGCTTCGCAGTGCGCTAGCTAGATTTAACCTCACATTCTTTGCCTTAAGGCTACGACAGGAAATCACAGAGAAACCGCTACATGGGAGAACACAGCGCTACAGGATCATCCCCAAAAGCTAAACCATGGCGAAAAATTGTGGCAGCCTTTAGCGCGAGCCTACTCCTGTTATTCGTTATCATTGCGCTCAATTCGACACAGTTCATCATCAAAGCCGCGAATAGCTACCTTAGCGCTTACCACACTCAAATAACTCGGCTCGAATGGCAGCTTGATGCATGGAATAAATGGCGTTTTCCACAAATATCACTCACGGTATACGACACTGAGATAGCACTCAATCAGATTGAAATTGACATCGCTGAAAAGACTTTTTCTGAATTAGCGACAGGCTTTAGTCCGGATAAACTGCAAGCCATTCGCATTGGCAAAGTCGCTATCACCCTAGGGGCGACTTTTATCCAAGATGAAAATAAAGCTCCTGATACTCAAGGGCCTACTTTTGGCCTGAGTCTAGATGCCATTCCTAAAATAGCCATAGGTGAAGTCACACTGGGTATTAAACCTGACGTTATTATTAATCGCCAACTTCCGGTCATTAAGCTCTCCCACCTTAATTTAAATTCCCAAAGAGAGTTATCCAGTGAGCTTTTCATTGGCGCAAAACCACTTTTTTCAATCGATGCAACGTTAGGAGAAAAAGTATGGCAGGCAAACACGCAAGTTCACCTCTCTGAGCTGCAACAAGCACTCAGCCTTATTGGCAGCCTAAAACTAAATGACAAGCCCCTCGTCCCCCAATTAACCGACATTAAGGCCTGGCCACAGGTGACGGGTGATATGCAATCTCATATCGAGCTTGACCTTCAATCCGCCAAGCTCAGCTCACAACATATTTGGCAAACACCAGAAATCAAATTTAACAAATTTGGCCCCTTGGTGATTGCACCAAAATACCTGTCCACCACAAAGCAAACTCAGGTAAAAACAAAGGATAATACAGATAAGGTTGCATTTGATATTTCCGGTCACCTTAATAATCTCAGCCTAAAAGTGGCTCCCACTGCATTAGACTTGAATGTCACTCTCGCTCAGTTAAGAAAACTCTATCACTACGTCCAAAACCCAAAAGCAAAGCCAGCTCATCAAGTCAGTGTTCCCTTATCAACAAGCCAGAGCTCAGCTCACAACCAACACAGTGAACCTCAGACAGATAAGAGTGTTCAGCTCAAGTTCATGCTGGGGCTGAATAATGGAATCATGTATAAGTTTCAGTCCCAAAGACTTGAGTTTGATACCTTGTCGCTTACCAGCCAACTACTTGCACCTAAGCCGGTAGCCCCCCCTGTTTCACCAAACATAAACCAAGAGCAAACGGCAACACTAAATCACTCGGCTCACTCTGCTCATACTCACTCGGCTCACTCAATACAAGCTCAGTTAACTCCGGCGCAGCAGCATGATTATCAACGCCTTAGTCAAACACAGTTAACCCTTAGCCAAGGCCAAATCGCCTTGGCTAATAAAGCCCTAGGGAGTCCGTTGACTATCAACAGTCATTTTGAGCTTAAAACCGACAACCAACAAATAGATAAACTGCTTGAGCAGCTAAACGCCATCACTTCATCAAAAAAAGAGCCTGAGCCAACCATAAAGTTGCCACTGACCATAGCTCATATAAAAGGTGAAGCATCGGGAAAGGCAAACATCAGTTTAGGTCAGCAAAGTCGCATTGAGCTAAGCCTAAATAAGGGTGCTCAGCTTGCGCTAGCGTCTGTTCAAAGTCAGGCTTTTGATCAACTCTCGTTAAATAATCTCAAATTACAAACTGAGTCGAGCACCCAGCTCGTTCACTTCAACAACCAACAAGCGGATACCAGCCAAGTTCAGCTAAGTCTGCCTAAGTTATCCCTGTCACTAGATGGTCTTGAGGTCACAAAATCAGAAGATGAGAGCCAAGCAATAACAACTAAACCACTAGATTTAGAACAAAAAAATGCAGCAGCCCTTGACCAAGAAGCGGCTAGCGCAAGCCTGTCACTATCAGCTGAGACAATAACCGCGCGCATACAGCACAACCTTAACTGGCAGTTTCACTATACAGATCAAGTACCTTTTACGGCCAATGCACTTGCCTCTCTAGTTAACTCGGACTGGAGCAATCAAGTTAACTGGCAAGTATCAGGATTATCAATTGAGCGCTTTACTCCTCAAAGACGCTTTACCCCTTATCAGAGACTGCTACAGATAGACGAACTAAGCCTTTCTCAAGGGCTTAAATGGCAAAAACAAAACTTGATGTTCAAAGATACTTGGCTCCTCGATGAGTTAGCATTCACAAGCCAAGAAACACTATCATTTTCGGGATTAGAGAAAGAGATTGCCCAGCGAGTTAACTCTCCCACGGCAGTAGACAACGCCTATATGTCAGGAGTTGGCTTTCATCTCTCAGGTAAGGCAAGCATCTATCAAGCAGCCAGTACTATCATAGAGACTCTCAGCACCAGTGCTCCGCCAATAGCCGATCTGCTGACCGATGTAGAAATACAGGCCGATACCTCATTAAGTACTCACTATCAGATCAAGTCACAACCACAAGGCTTAACAATTAACGCCCAAATAACCAGTGAGCTCAGTAATGGTGAAGGCTCAGTAAAAGGCATCTCATTTAAAGACTTAATGGTGACCAGCGCATGCCATTTGCAGGAGTTAGCACTCAGTTCAGATCAAGATAGCCGCAGCGATGAAAATCCCCCTAAGCTAATTTGCCAAAAAATGAAGTTTAATGCATCTGAGGTCAACCCTGGCGTTAAACTGACCAATGTGTCAATTGATGCAAGTCTGAGTAAAGCATTAACCCAAGATACTCAAGAGATTGACCAAGGAAACAACTCCCTTCGTCAACTCCCTGCAAACGTTAGCTTAACCGCCAAGGCGAAACTACTTGATGGAGAGCTACTTATTCCAGAGTTCAAACTTAACCCCGAGGGTAAGTCTCAGGCTTATATCATGTTAAAAGCAGTTGCACTTGAAGAGCTTCTTAAACTTCAGCCTCAAGTTGGGATTTATGCTGACGGAGTGTTTGATGCCGTACTGCCATTAGAGCTCATTGCAGGCCAAGCATCGATAGAAGGTGGACGATTAACTGCGAGAGCACCTGGTGGATTAATTAAAATTGGTGATAATCCCGCAGTAATGCAGATGCGCCAATCTCAGCCCCACCTAGACTTTGCTTTCTCAGCACTTGAGCACCTCAACTATAATGAGCTCACCAGTAGCTTTAATATGAAGCCATCCGGGGATGCCCTGCTCAATGTTAGCATTAAAGGGAAAAGCCAAAATGTAGAGCGGCCAATCCACTTTAATTACAGCCATGAAGAAAATATGATACAGCTATTTAAGAGCCTAAGAATAGGTAATACTTTACAGCAAGAGATTGAAGAATCAGTGCAATAGGAAGGAAATATTGATGCGAATAGAGACTCAAATTAAGGCAGGTATTACAGGACTTATAGCCCTGTTTGCGCTCACAGCCTGTGCACCAACAGTAAAAATTGAGCCACCCGATAAACCTATAGTGATCAACCTAAATGTGAAGATTGAACATGAAATTAAGATCAAAGTCGACAAAGAGCTTGATGAGCTCATGGCCGACAGTGAACTTTTCTAAATTCAACACAGATCAAATAGGGGAATACAGATGAAATCAAGCATGCTTACATTAGTCATGGGACTACTACTCAGTTTCAGTGCCTATGCCATGTCACTGAAAGACGCTAAAACTCAAGGTTATCTTGGGGAGCAACTTAATGGTTATCTAGGCTTAGTTAAGAGTAATAATGCCGCAAAAGACCTGATGCTAAAGGTGAATGCTAAACGCCGCGCTCATTATCAAAAAATCGCTAAAAAGAACAATATCTCCACTGAAGATGTGGCTAAGTTAGCTGGCCAGAAAGCGATTAAAGCAACCGAGAAAGGTAACTATATTCAAACCAGCCAAGGAAAGTGGCAAAAGAAATAGTGACAATAGTAAAAACGCAGGCTAGGCCTGCGTTTTTGCTTTCAGCCATTAAACCTTTTAAAGACAAAGTTAGACAATCACTATTAAACTAACTTAAACTTTTTCACCAACTGAGCTAGCTGCTGATTAGTATTGGTCAACCTATCCGCGCTCGTTATCGTTTGCTGGCCATTTGTCGACAACGCTTGTGCCATACTCTCTATTGTATGCATGTTTCGATTAACTTCTTCAGCCACTCGACTTTGCTCATCGGATGCAGAAGCTATCTGTGAGCCTAGTTCATTAATATACTGAATAGACTCGGACATCGCATCTAGGCTAGTAGTAACATCCTCAGTATTGTGTGCCACCTGCTGACAGGTATTTTGGGTTTGAGCCATCACATTAACGGCTTGAGATGCATCCGAGCTTAAGGTCTTTAATATGGTCTCGATTTCTGCTGTGCTAGCCTGAGTTCGAGACGCAAGAGTCCTGACTTCATCGGCAACCACGGCAAAGCCACGCCCTTGCTCACCCGCTCTAGCCGCCTCTATCGCTGCATTGAGAGCCAGTAAGTTCGTTTGCTCGGCTATCGAGCCTATAACCTCAAGCACGCCTTCGATCTGCTGAGTATTGTCACTCATAATATTGATGTTATGGGAGGCTCCTTCCATCTCGTTAACGAGGGCAAGCACACTTGATGAGGCGTTATCGACTTTCTTTCTCGAAACCTTTGCTTCACTGCTAGCATCTTGTGTCACCGAGGCAGATTTCGCTGCACTATGGGCAACAGTTTGTGCGGTAGCACTCATTTGCGAAATAGCGGTAACCGCCAACTCAGTTTCCTGCCTATGGCTGGCTAACGCTTGAGCATTTCGCTCTGTCTGATCATGTAGCTGGTTAATTTCTTGCGTGATATGTTTTGACGACTCAGACAACTCCAACATAATAGATTGTAAATAGATGATAAATTGGTTCACTGCACGGCTAATATCACCCAATTCATCCTTAGAGCGTGTATCTAGCCTTATCGTCAGATCCGCTTCACCACTTGAAAGATTATCAATGCTGCTTCGCAACACCTTCATTTCGGTAATAATGATATTAAGCAGATAAACACAAATAAACAAAGAGATAACAAGAAATACCACGGCAACCGTTATCGAGTGATATACCTTCTCATTAAAAATCTCCTTAGTCGCATCGGTTAAACTTGACTGAATTTGGGTAATATCACTCTCATAGGTTTGAGTCGCTATAGTCCAGCCCCATTCAGGTAATATCTCTCTCGCATAAATTATCTTATTACCTGAATTATCAACCCCTGCTGATGCACCTTGTTGCTCAGCAAAGCGAATAAAAGTTTCCCCATGGTTTTTTAGCCCATCAACAACCGCCTTAGAGGTTCCAGTCTTTTGGCCCACTAAGTCCTTATCACCATGAACTAAAATCTTACCCTGCTTATCTTGAACCCAGAAAAAGCCATGTTTGCCATATTTAGCAGAGCCTATCGCATGTAAGCTCGCTCGAATCTTATCCTGACGTAGCGTACTGATATATTCCCCAGTACCTATCACTAGGTTCATTGGCTTAAAAAGAAATGATACCGAAAGCTTCTCTTCGACTAACCCAGTTTTGGGATTTGAAAAGAAATAACTTGAGTAGCCAATCTCATGCTGTTTAGCCGCATTGACAATATCCCTCGCATAATAATTACCTTTCTCATCTTGAGCGTTGTAACTATTTCCCATCGCGACCTTATCTGTACCCGACGCTTCGTTCGCCAACGTCTCAGCATCATAGGCAAAAAGATAGCGTCCACCTTGCCAGCGATACTCATTGAGAAAGGTATAAATAAGCATCTCTGGCTCATCGGTGAGATCGTTTTCATACATTCTTTCTATGGCTGATTTTAACGAGGATATTTCTTCGGCCAACTCGGCCTTAATATTATCGACTAAAGATTGCTGGTAAAAATCTTCAATGGAGAGACTAATAGTATCTAGCTGACCTTTAAGATTATTTTTGATCAGTTCTTCTACTTTCTCATTGACATTGGCCTCTTCTTGAGCAAGAACGGCTCGCTGGATAAGCATCATGTTACCAATAAAAAAACAGCTAATTATCAATAACAATAAACAAATTAAAATGACTAACTTTGACCTGATAGTAATGTTCATGTGAGCCTGCCTTTGCCCTGAAATCAAATCATCAGAAAAATCTAATGAATAGCTTTAGGCAAATAGACAATTAACACAAGTAAAGTCATTAAGATATGTGAGCCATCATTGTGTATTTCGTTTTTTGAGAGTAAATGCAAGATAATATCTGCACTGATTATTTGATATATTCAACAAAAAGCCCGCCATTGTACTGAACAAGGCGGGCTTCTTAAGTAATTAGCTATTAGCTCAATCTAAACTTACCTACCAGAGCTGTCAGTTGATCATTGGCATCCACGAGATTTTGAGTACTCGCAGCAGCTTGTTGGCCATTCTCATTGAGCTCATTCACTGTTCCTTGAATGGTCACCATATTGCGGTTTATCTCTTCAGTAACAGAGCTTTGTTCCTCTGCCGCCGTTGCAATTTGCGAGCTCAAATCGGTAATCTCTAAGATAGAATCAGCCATAGCATCCAACCCTTCGGTAACACGAGCGGTATTATTAGCAACCAGTTCACAGCTTTGCTTGGTTTCATCCATTTTCTTCACCGCAGCTGAGGAGCCTTGTAGCAGAGTTTGCAAAATTTCATTGATCTCGCCAGTGCTAGTTTGGGTTCTTGCAGCAAGGGTTCTCACCTCATCAGCAACCACAGCAAAGCCTCGACCTTGCTCACCAGCACGGGCCGCCTCAATCGCAGCGTTAAGGGCAAGTAGGTTAGTCTGCTCGGCAATCTCGCCTATCACCTTAAGCACAGTGGCTATCTGTTGAGTATTGGCATTCATGGTATTGATACTTGCCGAAGCCTCTTCCATTTCGGTCACTAAGGCTCTCACACTTTGAGATGCATCAATAACCGTCTGCTTAGACTCGCTGGCTTGCTCATTAGCCTTATCTGTACTGGCCGAGGTTTGCACAGCACTTTGAGCCACTGTCTCAGCAGTAGAGCTCATCTCAGTAATCGCTGTCACAGCTAACTCTGTTTCAGCAGAGTGAGTATCTAGCGCCTGAGTATTACGCTCAGCCTGCTGATTTAACTGAATTAGTTCAGCGGTAATATGTTCCGTTGACTTAGAAACATCTAGCATCATGCGTTGCAAATAAGCGACAAAGTTATTCACCGACTCACTTATCTGGCCAAGCTCATCTTTAGACACTATCTCTAACCTTGAAGTCAGATCCGCTTCGCCCGTAGACAGCACATCGATACGCTCCTTAAGGATCACTAACTCTTTGATAATGCGGCTGACGATAAAAATCGACGCAAGCAAGGTTAAAACAAACAATACACCTGAAAAACCAATGCTCTTAGCCACTTCATCATCAAAGATAGATTTAGTTGCGTTGGTCAGGCCATCTTGTATCGCGGTGATATCGCTGCGATACGCCCCGGTACCGATAATCCAATCCCACTCAGGAAGGATCTTTCTTGCATAGATAATCTTATCTTCATGCTTGTTGGTTGCAGGGTTGGTAAATGCGAGGTCGATAAAGAGTTCGTTGCCACCTTTTATTGCTTGGGCAACCTTAGCCGTGTTATCGACAACTTTGCCAACAATCTCTGACTTAGGATGAACTAAAATCACGCCTTTAGTATCTTGTATCCAAAAGTAACCATTGGCACCAAAACGCGCTTTAACCACTGCGCTTAACACGGCTTCTTGTTGCTGTTTCTTAAAGGTACTAACGTATTCACCTGTAGCGACAACTATATTGAGCGGCTTAAAGTAGAAAGAAACGGATATTTTTTCCTCAACCTTGCCAGTGACAGGATTAAGGAAATAGTAGCTACTAAAACCTATATCATTTTTCTTGGCCGCGGCCACGATGTCCCTTGCGTAGTAGTTACCTTTATTGTCTTTTAGATCATAGCTACTCTCACCGATAATATAGAGATCGGCACCATTGGCAGCATTCACTATGGTATCGGCATCATAGGCAAACAGATAACGCCCATCATTCCAATGATGTTCATTGATAAAGGAGATAACACTCTGTTTAGCGGCTTCTTGCGATGTACTATTGGAGTGAATATTACTCAGTGTCTCAATGAAGTTGTTAGCTTCAATTGTGAGGTTTTTCTTAATCGTTTCTAGCTTTGAAGCTTCATAGAGATCTTGAATCGATAATGAAACCGTATCGACCTGGCCCTTGAGGTTACTCTTTAGTAGAGACTCGACTTTATCACTAACATTAGCCTTTTCTGCACTTAACACCTCATTTTCAGTAGTTATCATACTGAATATAAAAAATGCCATCATTGCGAATAGGCCTATACCTACCGTCAGTATTAGCTTTAGCTTTATCGTCAGTCTCATAAATTTTCCCCAATTAACCTGAGCTGTCATAGGAACCAACAGCCACCAAGCTCAACAATTAGTACGAGCAACCTGTCACTTTCAGTGCATATATATGTTCATGTTAGTTTAGAAGATATTAAAGGAGTATCAACTGACCTATATACCGATTTGTGACCTAAGCACACATAAAACTTAAGTTCACCCAAGCCCCATGAACAGAAAGAGAACAATGAAAAAAGCAGACAGAGAACAATGAAAAAAGCAGACAGAGAACCCTTTGATATACTTAAAACTAGTTTTAAGTTGAATTGCTTACTATGACAAAAGTAAAACTGCTCTTAATCACTGTCATTTTGTTGCTTAGCTGCTCCGCCAAAGCCCATGCACTAGCTAAGGTTTATGTGGGCGGTTATGCGTTTGCCCCCTATGTAGAAGAGAGCATTGTCGGCTATACCGGGCTCACCTTAGACATCATTGAAGTACTCAACGCAATGCAAAATGAATTTGAGTTTAAGTTCGTGCCCACCAGCATAGAGAAACGCCATCAAGCTTTTGCTTTAGGACGTTTTGATATGTTGCTGTTTGAAAACCCACAATGGGGCTGGTCAGAAGCCGATGTCAGCTTTACTCCCATCAATATCAAAGACGGAGAGCGTTACATAGCACTAAAAGAAAGGGCGATGGGAAGCGGTTACTTCGAACAGCTTGAAAAGAAGAATATTCTGCTTGTTAGAGGCTATCACTATCCACTGCTAAAAGACCAAAACAAGAATAAAAATATAAAGATACAATATGTTAGCTCAACAAAAGCACTAATAGATAACATATTAAAAAAGCGTGGTGACATAGCACCGGTGACAGACTCCTATTTAAGGTATTTTCTCGCTAAATTTCCAGAGAAAAAGCGTCACCTACAAATTTCCCCCCAATGGGAGCAGCACTATCATCACAATATTGTATTACGAAACCTAAGCCCGCTCTCCCAACAAAAGCTGCAATCTTTAATCGATAGGCTGACCGAATCGGGAGAGTTATCAAGATTAGCTAATCGTTACGGGCTTTCGGTGAATCAAGAAATCAATGACTAGTGTAAAGACCCAATAGACTAAACACAGCTATCAACATATAGAGCATCCATTGAAACTGACTTTTAAACGGCTTTTCCAAGTCACTCATCTTGGCAATATAGATCTGCCAAATACCCAAAATACCGTAATTCATGGCGATAAATAGCACTAAGCCAAAACCATGCATGGAAGAGATCACCTCAAATGCACAGGCGATAATCACCAAGGTCGATAGCGATAGAAAAACAGACACCCCATGATAAGTGGTCACTAGACTCGTCTTAGCGTCTAAATCAAAAGGACTTTCCAACATTGGAACCACCTGACGCCGATAACCAAAATAAAAATGACTGACACAGGCGCACAAACAGATCACTGCGGCGATAGAATAAAAAAGGTTCATAACATTTCCTTGGACTAGAGACTCCCAACAAGCTCTAGTCACAAGGGACAGGGAAAATGGCAAAAATCTTTCAGTGAACTTGATTATTTTTCAATATTGTTTCTAGGGTCACACTTAACTTACCCATTCACTTTTGAGCTTTGCCATTAGCACTGAGTCAATTAAGCAAAACCAAGAAAGTGAGCACTAACCACAGCAATACTTGAAAATATCATCAAGGCCAACATAAAGCGCCAGATAAACTTGAGCCAGCAGCCCCAATCGACACGGCACACACCTAACGTCGCCATCAAGGATGCTGAAGTTGGCACCAAAATATTGGTAAAACCATCACCAAGCTGAAACGCAAGCACGGCTACTTGTCGCGTCACACCGACAATATCTGCTAGTGGCGCCATCAGCGGCATAGTCAACGCCGCTTGACCTGAGCCCGAGGTGACAAAGAAATTAAACACAGATTGGAACATCAACATAAACCAAGCAGATAGCGCATTAGGCATATCGCCTATTAGATTACCCGCTCCCGCCAGCAAGGTATTAAGTACACTTGGGGTGTTGGCATCACCGCCGCCCAGCAGCAACAAAATACCCGAAGCACAGCCAACCAATAAGGCAGGCTCTAACATGGTTGCCGCGCCTTGTTTAAAGCTTTGGGCCGCACCATTCATGGTCAAATTATTAAGCTTAAATACCACGCCAATAACCGCAACCACCATCCCCATGGTAAAGAACTGACTGGCAATTTCAGGGATAAACCAAGCATTAACCACAACGCCCCAAATCACCCAAGCGACAGTGGCGCAGATTGTCAGCAGCACCAGAATATCACCCAGATTAAAGCGACTATCTAAGCTTGCTTGCGCCTGATGCTCTCTAAAATAACTGTCTGTGTGATAGCTATAGGAGGTCTGAGGTGCCTTGCGGACACGATTGGCATATCTCATGGTAAAAGCGATACCGATAAGGGTAAAGGCTACCCATAGCCCAACTCTGACTTCGCTGCCCGACAACACAGGTACACCGGCGATTCCCTGAGCAATGGCGACACTAAAAGGGTTCATCCAAGAGCTGGCAAAACCAATTTGAGTCGCCACATAGGTCACCATAACGGTACAAATACCGTCATAGCCTAAACGGATCATCAGCGGGCAAATAATTATGGCAAAGGCGATCGCCTCTTCACCCATACCAAACACGGCGCCGCCAAGTGAAAACAGGGTAAAAATCACCGGGATAAACAGGGCTTCATTGCCCTTGGTCTTATCAATTAGGCGCAAAATACCATTATCGATAGTGCCAGTGGCCATCACTATGCCAAAGGCGCCACCAATCACTAGCATAAACATAATCACGCCGATGGCGCTGCCCCATTTGGAGCCAGAGACTAGTCCTTCAAACGCAAAGTTAAAAAAGCCAACGCCGCCGCCTCCTTGGAACAATCCTAAGGGCATCACTTGCGCCTCTCCTGCCTCATCGACTTGATAACGAAACGACTCTGGGTCAACAACGCTGCGACTCTTCTCCACCCCATCGGCAATATAGGTCACCTCTTGTGTCTCAAAAGAGCCCACCGGCACCACAAGAGTAAAAAGTGCTGCAATAAGCGCAACAAAAAAGATAATGACGAGCGTATCTGGCATCTGCCAAGTTTTACTTGAGCCATCATTGGTTGAAAGAATTGGATTGTCAGGAGACTGAGTCTGCATATCACTTGCCTAAATTGTTATTATTGATTTGACCGCCAGCATTCTACATGAGTTTTCATTACCTTGCTTTAACCTCTTCTAAACTGGCTTTTAGCCTCAATCCAGTTACAATTGCGCCTGCTCAACAGAATATAAGCCGACAGGCTTAACTCGCACAGGACAAGAAGAGGCCAAAATGAAGCACACCTATATCCCAGGTAAAGATGAAGCATTGGAAGTATCCATTGCCAATATGCAAGAAAAACTGATGGACTTGGGATTTGATATCGAAGAAGCCTCTTGGCTCAACCCCGTTCCCTATGTCTGGTCTGTCCATATTCGCGACAGAAACTGCCCCGCCTGTTTCACCAATGGTAAAGGTGCCAGCAGAGATGCGGCATTGGCCAGTGCCCTAGGAGAATATTTTGAGCGTCTAGCCTGTAACTATTTCTTTGCCGACTTTCACTTAGGCAAGGATATCGCCAATAGCGACTTTGTTCACTACCCCAATGAAAAGTGGTTCACCGATAAACAGGGACTGATGAACGACGCACTTTGGCAGCATTATGATCCTGAAGCGCAAATCGAGCTTGAAGATATTATCGACATTCAATCAGGCAATAGCGAGCGCGGTGTTTGCGCCTTGCCATTTACTCGCCAATCGGATCAGCAAACGAGCTACATTCCGATGAATATCATAGGCAACCTATATGTCAGCAACGGCATGTCGGCGGGTAACAACCAAACTGAGGCTCGCACTCAGGCGCTATCTGAGTGTTTTGAGCGTTATGTCAAAAACCGCATCATTGCAGAAGCCATCTCACTGCCTGAGATCCCAGCCGAGGTGCTATCGCGCTTTCCCAATGTCATGGCCTCGATTAACGAGCTAGAAAAGCAAGGCTTTCCCATCACCTGTTTCGATGCCTCACTAGGTGGTGAATACCCAGTTATCTGTGTCACCCTGTTTAATCCAGAAAATGGCGGCTGCTTTGCTTCATTTGGTGCTCATCCAAGATTTGAAATAGCTCTAGAGCGCACAGTGACCGAGCTGCTGCAAGGTCGCAGCCTCAAGCAGTTGGATATCTTCCCTGCGCCATCATTTGATAATGATGAAGTCGCAGATCACACCAACCTAGAGACCCACTTTATCGACTCATCTGGGCTTATCTCTTGGGATCTGTTTAAAGACACCGCCGACTACCCATTTAACGATTGGAACTTCGAAGGCAATACCGAGCAGGAGTATCAACATCTGCTTAATAAGTTCCATGCCATCGGCGCTGAGGTATATATCGCAGATTACGCGCACCTTGGCACCTATGCTTGCCGTGTGCTGGTACCAGGTTACTCGGAAATCTACCCTATCTATGAGCTCACTTGGGTCAACAATAACCGAGGTATGCAGCTAAGAAGCTTAACCCAAAGCTGGTTACAGGACGCTACCGATTCAGGCAAAGCACAAGCGGTACTCGATGAGATAGAAAACCTAGACCTTGATGAGTTCCAGCCAGTGGATCAGCTGCTCGGCCTTGGTGTCGATGCTAACTCACCTTGGGTGACATTAAGAATTGGTGAGTTAAGATGCCTATTGGCATTGGCTATCGGCGACTTAGAAACCGCCTATGATTATGCCCAATGGACCACAGACTTTAACGCTGGCGGCATTAGCAGCGAGCAACAAAAACGCCTTAGGTTCTACCATGCAGTAATGGCGATCATTAATATCAAGCTTGATGGTAGAGATTTAGCTCAATATCAAAATAAGCTGGCACGCATGTTTACTCAGACCGACTTCGACTTAGCCCTTGCCCATGTTCAGGGACAAACCCAAGCTTATGACCTCACCCATGTGCAAGATCTGCTGAGCTTTAATAAACATCAGTCGTTACTCGAGGCCTACCAGAAACTGCAAAAAGCCAAAGCTAAATATCAAGCTTGGTAATAGCAAATCCCATAAGGCGCTGTCATCAAGCAGCGCCTTAGTTGTTATTGCAATACCAAAGTTAAATGACCTTTGAATAAAGGTTGGTTCCAGTTTGATGAAAAGTTTTAACCTTCATGGTTATCTATCGCCTGTCCGGAGGGGAATGTGCAGACACTTCTGCGAGACGCCGTGAACACTCTGACCGCCATGGTCCAAAGCGCTCCCGGCGCTTTAAGGACATTTCCCATATCCTTATGGGTCAGATGGTGGAAATGCCTGAAAATGTCGGGAACATTTTTGGCCGTGTGGGCTCTGCCAAAACTAACAACATCCATGTCTAACGACCAGTTCGGCATCCATTCCTCTCGTTCGAAGAGTATCACTTCGCGATACCTCACCCTGTTTTTGGAAGCTCGTCGCTGCATCTGCACTGGGTTATCTGTTTCTTCGATTTAGCTTTTATAGAATACTCCCTAACAAGAAAGTACCCCGTTATAGCTCAGAGAAAAATGTCATTCACGTCTTATCGAGGCTAGTTTGCCTTATGTCAAGTTATCCGAAGTTGCGTGTACACCTGCTAGAAACAGATATCACCCTAAGAGGAATTGTTGATACGTTGAATATCCAAGGGTTCAAAACGTAGTGAGGTAAAACTAGATGGCTGCTGCTATTAGAAACCTATTGTTCGCCTGAGTAAATAAATCTTATCGAAGTGGCAATAGTAATAAGCAACTGATATAGTGAGAAAAAAAGTATAGAGCCCATTATGACAGTACAGGCTATAAAAATCACCAACTTGTTATCATTTGATGAGCTAAATGTAGATAACTTGAACGACTTAAACTGCATTGTCGGTCGCAATAACGTTGGAAAATCTAACTTACTTAAAGTTCTTAAATTCTTCTACAATAAACTAGAAGGTAAAGAGGAGTTGCCTCCAAAATTAAACTCTAATTATTCGTATAAAGGTTCTATATCAGTAACTTTTGATATGACAAGAATTTATAGAATAGCTAGGAATCAACCTGAAAATAAGTATTTTGATTTTATAATCCGAAAACTTGTACCTCTCCATAAACGAAGCATATTTGCATTAACACGCTACGATAATGATTATACCACTTATACTTTGACCCTGAACATTTACAATGATGGTAAAGTTAAGTGGTCAACTAAAGACAAACAAACTTTAAACCTTATTCTTTATCTATTCCCATTTTTCCATATTGAACCTAGACACATGGATTTACATGAATGGGATAGCTTGTGGGATCTTATATCAAGACTAAAGTCTTTTAATTTGTCTAAAATTGATGACCAATCTGTAATTGATTTTTTTGATAAATCAATAAATTCGAGTGGCGATAATTCGTATAAGAATTATATTTCAGACTTAAACAAAACAATATCTACTAAGCCAAGTTCTCAGAAAGAAAAGGTTTTGAGCTATATTAAAGCTGGATTAAAAGGTTTTCGTTTTGAGATCGACGAGAATGATTTAAAGTTTCATTCAGATGGAACGAACTCATTTCATTTCATTAAAACTTTTCTTAAGATACTGATTACAATTTCAAGAAGAGAATATATAACACCATTTGTTTTTATTGATGAGCCAGAGCTAGGTCTACACCCTAAAATGAATGAGGTTTTAGTCCAAGATATATATGCTAGTTATAATTATAATGAAAACAAAGATGATCGAGTTACTAGACCTAAAGTATTTCTAACAACTCATTCGCCTAATATAGTAAAAGAGATAATTAAAAAATTCAGACAAAAGCAACGTGTTTATTGTTTTCAGAAGAAAGCTGAAGCTAGAACTACGATTAGCACACTAAATTCTACTTATGACAACGAGAGCTTTATAAATATTTTCAGTGACAATGAAGCAAGATTATTCTTTAGCGACTTTATCCTATTTGTAGAGGGTGAAAGTGAGTTGGAAGCTTTCGGAAATATGAAGGTGACCGAACATTTTCCACATTTAAGAAGCATAGATGTTTATAAATGTAGTAGCAATGTCATTGGTGAACGAGTTAATCCATCATACTCAAACTCCGCTATTCCATACCTATTCTTATTCGATGCGGACAAAGCAATATCAATCAAAGGTGACCCTCAAAGTTTATCTATAAAACTAGTAAAAAATGGTGACTATTTTAACTTTAAACCAGACACTTTAAAATCAGAACTTAATAAGTATAAACTTGGGTTTAGTAAGAAATATAAGACAAAGCGAGATAACATTGAAACTTTGTTGTCTGTTATAAACAAAGAAGTAAAAGTAAATAATACAACTCAGTGTTTTCTTGAGGAATCTGACTTCGAGTCGGTATTTACTGCAGTTAAAAGTAGGCTGCTTGACAAGAACATTTATCTAAATAGAACAACTTTAGAAGGCTGTTTAATTCAAAAAAATAGCTCAAAAATTGTATATGAATGGTTGGATAGGAAACATAATTCTAATTTTGATTCTATATTGCAGCGTATAAAACGAAGCAAGTATGTTACAGAGGATATGCTCATTGATTACATTAGAGTTATTTTTAATGGGAAATCAATGGCGCTAACTGACTATAGCTACTTCAATATTGAAGCATACAAACAAACTTTAGCTAAAAAGAAAAAGGTAAACGGCAAGCTGCGGTACACTTCTAGGCATGCAAAAATGCTAATGAAATTATTAGAAGAGAAAACTGTACACAACAAATACCTTGATAAAACCGATGGATGGACTACAAGCTTCCTAAATCATGCGGTCGAATACGTTGAGAAAGAATCTTTAGCTAAAAATCAACCATTTGGGGCAATATTTAAAGTTTATTTCCCCGAGTTCTATGATATCATTCGCATGCTTCAACCCGATAGTAGAGGGGAGATATGAGTTTCGACAAGTATCTGAGAGCTTGCCTCTCCCGTTCTTTGCTTGAGGGAGTCCAACTTCTTTTTGCTTTGGGCATAGTCCTAATGGCTACTAATCTAGTCACTCTGATTAGTATGTGTCGATATACACACCTACGGTGTAATGGTGTTCTTTTGTATCGGGTTGAAGCTCTATGATTAAAAATAAAATTAGCGATGACTTCTTTAAGAAAGCAATGCTTAAAGGCAATGAAGGTCTTCTAAATGACTTCTCTCCTGCTGTCAGAGAGTTTAAAGTTGGTTGCGACAACTTTTTTGAGATTTCTAGGGACTCTGAACACAAGCGTATAAATGATAGAATAACTAAGTTTGTTCTAGATAAAAGCCCGATTAACTCATCTGCATGCGGCTTTGTTCAAGGTAAATCTTATTACGACTTTCTAAGACCTCATATTCAGGGGTATTACTTCTTACGATTAGATATTAAAAAATTCTTCCATTCAATACCCTCACACGAAGTAAAAAATCTACTTGCTCAACACTTCAATAATGAAAAAAATGGAAAAAAGCACTCAGCTCTAGACATTGCATATATGTCTATTACTCACAAGGTTAGTGACAGTTATATCGACAAAGATTTTCGTGGGAAAGAAATTTTGCCTATTGGGTTCTCATCTTCCCCTGTAATATCAAACATAATATTCAGAAGAGTAGATATTCTTATTCAAAAGTTATGCGAAGATAAAGGGATTGTCTACTCTCGTTATGCAGATGACATGCTTTTTTCTTGTGACAATAGTAAATATCTGCACTCTGAGCAATTTGAAAAAGATATTTCTATCTTTGTCTCTACACTTTCGCTCAAGTTGAACAAAAGAAAAAGGAGAGCGACTGAGAACACTATATCGCTCAATGGTTACGTAGTGCAGAACAGAAAAAGAAAGAAAGGCTTTTTACATGTATACAAAGAAAAGCCTGTTGGCAGTATTAGACTATCTGATAAAAAACTTAAACCGCTGAAAAAAATCTCTGTGTTGCTCAAAAAACAAAAAGATCCAATCTATATTATGGAGAACATATTCTATTTAAACCCTAATAAGTTTATTCGAAGACATGGGAAAAACTTTGGTTTTTATTCTAAGTATGCTGATGATCAATTACAGAATAAATTGAAAGGTTATCGCTCATACTTAGTATCACTTATAAAATATAATGATAAATATGGGTGTGTTAATATTGATTGCATGAAAAAAGTCAAAGGACTAGTTGAAGTTTTCGAGTCCAATATCAAATAGAAAACGGGTAACACACCTCGACTATATACCTGAGGCAGTTGGAAATCTCTGGTTATAAATTGTCGCACTAATTGGTGAGTGAACAACGGATCATTAGGCTGACTCAGTCGAGCAGGAAAACGTCACTGGCCCGAATCGAGTTAGGCCAGAATGTCCATGATGTTCAGGATATGTGGGGTCGATATGTGGGGTCAGGGTAAACTTTATTTGATCACCCTACTTTCCCGCCCCCATGTAGGACATTGGCTCTTTGCGCTAGCGCATTTCTGTCCATTTTCAAGCTAGATGGTACTTAACACGAGTTAATCGAAGAGATGAATAACCGGGTGCAGATACGTATGAGGCCGTTGGTGGCATGGATGCCACCGTCGAGCTTACACGGACGTACTCGCAGCGTGCCTCATTAGTATCTGCGCGTTAAGCCTGCTGCAAGCAATTAGTAGCGCTGAAGCTATAGTGGCATACTTGCGCTATGTCACCAAGGTGTTTGCACATTGGCCTGCTGCAAGCAATTAATAGTACTGAAGCTAGGCATATTCATAAACGAGCAAAATCATAATTAAGCCTAATGAAGCCAATTCATAAGATATTTGAAACTTGCTATTAGGCAAGTAAACAAGTCTTTGTCATCACTTGAATTCATTTTTCTCTGCCACAGGAAACACCTCATCTAACCGATAACGATAGACACCTGAGGCTTGTTCTCGAGCAAGCTTGACTAGACGTTTAGCAACTTGCTCGCCACGAATGGGGCGATATCGTTTTAAGAAGCTCAATTTGCAAACCATGGGCAGTATCCATGCGCCTAGGGTTTCGGCGAAACGGAAATGATCCCGTTTACCCAGTAATAAGGAAGGTTGCACTATGGTAAGCCGTTCAAAGTGAAGCCCTTCTAGTGCGACTTCTAACTCACCTTTCATCTTAAGGTAATCATTACTCGACTTGGCATCGGCGCCGCTGGATGACACTAGCAGTAGATGCTTGGCGCCCATCTTATTTGCCAGCTTTGCGGCCATCAGTTGGTAATCAAGGTCAACCCTGCGCTGAGCGGCTATGCTTCCTGCGCGACTTTTGGTGGTACCTAAGCAGCAAAACATCACATCGGCGCTAAACTTATCGGCGTCATTTTCTAGGGTTTCGAAATCGACTTTATGCTGGATTAACTTATCACTTTCTAGCTCAAGCTCACGTCTGGCAAGAGTGATAATCTGGCTGCAATTAGGCTCATTTAATAACGCTTCCACTACCGCCTTTCCCACTAGGCCTGTTGCTCCAATCACTAACGCCCTATAAGACATAACTCATCCTTAAAACAGATACACACATACTGGATTAACTTATTCAATAAGGTAAATGATACCAATAACTTAACCGATTTAAACCTAACTAGCCCTTATCTAGTGACCTCAATCATGCTTCTTGAGATAGATTTTGATAGCAAGTACTCAGCTCCTTATACTTATTTGAGCCGAGTATCAATTTTATTGATACTCGGCATTTCGACCCACTAAAGTAAAGGGATTTTGAGCATGATGAAGTACTCCTTAAAACAGTTAGCCGTCTTTGATGCAGTGGCAAGTTTAGAAAGTGTCAGCGCCGCGGCACGAAAACTGTCGATGACGCAATCTGCTGTCAGCATGTCTCTATCTCAGTTAGAGAGCCTATTGGGCCGACCATTATTTACTCGCCAGGGCAATAGATTGGTACTAAGTCATTGGGGAAGCTGGTTAAAGCCCAGAGCCAAAAAGTTACTTAGAGATGCACAGCAAATAGAATTGGGTCTACATGAGCAGCATCTGATTAGCGGTATTTTTAAACTTAGCTCAAGCCAAACCGGTGCCGAACACTTGATGCCAGATCTCATCAGCAAAATTGATACTGACTTTCCTGAGCTACGAATAGAACTGATAGTCGAAAACACTGAGCATGTTGTTGAAGGCGTACTTAACTATGAACAAGAACTGGGCATTATCGAAGGCCGCGCCGACGATAGCCGTTTGCAACATGAAAACTGGGTGGAAGATCATCTCGTGGTAGTGGCAGCCCCCCATCATCCTTATGCCAAGTATGGCAATATCAGCCTGTCTCAGCTTGAGCAAGCCAAATGGGTATTGCGGGAAGCAGGTGCAGGCACAAGGCGTATCTTTGATGCGGCGATTCAGGGGTTAATCGAGAGTATTAATGTCTGGAAAGAGTATGAGCAGGTGCAAGTGCTTAAAGCCATGGTTAAGCATGGGCATTATCTCAGTAGTCTGCCCTACTTTGATGTGGCGAAAGAAGTTGAAGAAGGTGAGCTGGTAATCCTGCCAACACCACAGCTCAACATGAAGCGTACTATCTCCTTTATTTGGCGCAAGGATGATATCGAAAATCCATTAAGGGATTGTATCTTGGCCGAATCTCGACGTTTGATTAAAGAGAAGCATAAAAGGCTTCCGCAGAACTTAGCAGGATAAAGATAAGAAAAAGGTACGGGAAAAGAATAAGGATGAGAGTAAAGATAAGGATAAAGAGGAAACCTAAGCCTCCTCTTTATCTTTAGTCTAAATCTAGTCGGGACTAATACATTTAAGCTAAGCCACCGACTGATTTGCATGCTCCGTAGTAGATAAGTCACCTCGAGCCTGCAACACATGGTTATGGTAATGGCTTAGCATTCTGGTCAGCTCTTCTCTGGTTACTAATCCCTGTAATTTGCCATTTTCAACCACAGGGTAACATCTTGGCTTATTGCTTGAGGCCAGTCTTAAGCGGGTCTGATAACTCTGATAGCTTTGACTTAATAGGGCTCCAGCACCGTTTACAGGAAACAACTTTTCTCTATCGACCACCATAAACTCGATTAAGGCTTCGACTTTATCCTGTAAAGAGATACTCAAAATTTCCGTCTGCATCATATCCTCAACGCGAATTTCAGGTGAGTCGGTAAACTCCTGTGACCATAGGCCTCTTAATAAGTCTTGATCTGACACCACACCTTTCACCTCATTGTCTGCACCAACCACGACGGCAAAGCTCGCGCCATGTTGCGTCATCATAGCCAGTGCATCATAGGCCAATGCCGCAGATGATAGTGTTAAGGGTGCAGTTTGCATAATGTCTTTAACGGCTAATTTGTTAATCATGTTTTTCATAATTTCATCCTATAACTGTAAATTTGACCTAAAGGGTCCCTGGCCAGCTTTATCAACAAAGCCAGATAAAAGATTGATATTGGTGATTTAAGGTATTGTTTAAGCTGCTTGCTAAGTGCTTAGCTATGAATAGCGTTTAACACCCTATGTTGATTTCATCTGCTGGTTGGCCAGCACATAGTGAAAAGAGGCCTCATTATTCTCCCTGCCATTTGCTCCCCCTTTAGGGTTTTGCTGCGCCTCAAGCTCTAATTTCAGCCAAGCTCGCTCTTGTTTGGCTAACCGATAACTATCTAATGGATAAACGATACAGGTTGCTTTATCTGTTCGAGTGACGCCGTCCCTTGCAGTCATATCCACACAAACAAAGCCCAAACCCACAAAGATACCGCCGCCGACAATGTTCCCTAAGGTCACAGGAATAAGGTTGTGAAAGATAAAGTTGAACCAAGTGAGATCGGCAAATGAGGCCATGTTCTCTATCGTTATCGCGCTACTCGTCTCTATCCAGCCGAGAGAGTGCAAGCCATGAACACTGATACCTAAAGGCACCATAAATAGATTAGCGATGCTATGCTCAAAACCGCTACTGACAAACATAGCCACGGGCAGCACTAAAATCATCGATTTAGCTAAAGCATCCCGACAGGCAAAGGTCATCCATACTCCAAGACATACAAGCAGATTACACAGTACACCTAACGCAAATGCCTGCAGCCAAGTGTGATGAAGCTTGTGCTGGGCTATTCTAAGAGCATTTAAGCCCCAGTGACCGCCATCGAGCTGATGCAACCCAGCCATCATCACCAATGACAGGATCACCATGGCACCGACAAAGTTACCTAAATAGACACGGCCCCAACAAAGTAATAAGGCGCGAGTAGACACTCTGCCCCTAGCCCAAGCAACAGCGCTAAGCACTGTACTGGTAAAAAGCTCACCCCCTAGCACGACCACTAAAATAAGGCCTAAGCTAAAGGCGATGCCACCCACTAGCCTTGCAATCCCCCAACTAGTCTCGCTTGAGCCAGTGGTCACCGTAATATAGAAAACAAAAGCAAGTGCAATAAAAGCTCCAGCAAATATCGCTAGCACAAATGATTGCCAAGGATGCTTAATGACTTTATCGACACCATAGTCAGCCGCCAGTGTGAGCAATTGCTTAGGTTTACCGCTTAACACTGGCTGATTGTTCACTGCCGTCATTTGCTCATCCGCAAAAGCATGCGCCCCCAAAAGATTGCCAGTACCTTCTCAATACTTTCCATAAACATCTCCGTCATTATTGTGTTGAAACACCAAAACAGACTAACTGAGGAAACGGATAAAAAATAATGGGAAGTTTTGATAAATAGGCTCAATGAAATTGATACTTTATCGGCTAGTCGACACAGAGAAACGAAAGGTATTGAATCGCGGTCACACTCGAAAGGGATTAGCTGGTGACAATGTTGAAAAATCGGACAGATCTCACTTTTCACCAGAATTGAAGATGAAATATTGTTTCAGCGATTATTTGAGGTTAGGCCTGAAAGCTCGCAATAAGTGATATCAATCACTACTTTCAAGTAAAAGCAAAAGAAACTCAATTACAACCCATTATTGCATCCTTCAGCAAAACAATGGCTTCAGACAATTCAATAAAGTCTATCAAAAATAGTTTTAACCACTACAAATCAACATCTTAACTTGTATTTCGTAGTTTCCAGCCTCAACACTCAACTCGATCCAGATCACACCCCGCCCAAATAACTCAGTGTGACATCGCGCAATTAGACCAAAGTAGAAGATCTCAGGCTCACCACGGGGCTTTTTCAGATCTCAAACCCAGATTTATCCAACTTGTGATGAAAAAACAAACGCAATTAGCGTGCCTGAAATCAACTAGCCAAATCATAGCCAATGCAAATGTTAACTCGCTCCCAAATCCCTTATGCAAAAGCGTCTAAATGGTGTCCGTACATTAGGAGTGTGTTAATATTTTATAGGTAAATTGGTCTGACCAATTTTTAGAGCTATTAACGAACCATACTTTGTAGGCTTGGAATATTGAGGATTTAAGTCACACCCTCGACCAAGATACAGCAAAGGTTAGTAGGATTGAGCTATAACAATTAAGACACGTTATTGCTACAAGGTTTTTGTCACTGACATCAATAGAGGTCGAAGTGAGGCAAATTCCCCAATCCCACTGGCCTTTTCGGAGAATGAGAAACTATGTCAGAAACAGTGAAAGCAGCAGGTACGGACGCTTCAGAAAAAAGCTATCGGGAGCTTCACCGTCCATCTTCTGAGTTTAACACTCGTCAAGAATACTTGGACAATGAACTAAAAATCATGAAGCCAAGGATCTGGGGATTAAACTTGCCTGGACGCGATTTCCGTTTTGAGTGGGAAGATCTTGTTCCTGCAATCGCGGGAACAATTGGTATTACTGTGATGTATTCAGCAGTAATGGCCGCATGGGCCGCTGGCCTTACGGAAAAATGGGATCACGTTAACCTAGGTGCAGAGTTTGCCATTCAGGTTATGCGTGTTGAAATGCTTATTCCAGCACTTCTATTCTGTGTTATCAGTTCTGGCTTTATTAACCCTAGAGCTAACTTGGCTGGTAACCATGGTCCAATGATCCCATTGATTGGTACCATCGCACTGGCTGGTGCTCACCCACTAGCACTTGCTATCTTGTTAGGTATTTTTGGTTTACTCCTCAGTTACTTTAAAGGGGGATCCAAACTCGTTAACCTCACCAGTAGCGGGGTCGCAGGTGGCCTTCTGGTATTCCTCGGCTTTATGGGCTCAAAAAGTCAAATTGGTTCTTTGTTTGCCTGGGCTGATGGCCTACAAGCAAAACATGCCCTTGACTACAGCCTGAGCTATGTGGCTTTCTTCATCTTGCTAATTAACGTCGTTATCTACTCGTTCTTGGCTAAGATAGGTAAGCGCTGGTTAGCGATTCCATTATGTTCGATTGCCGCTATCGCTATCGCATTCGGTCTAGGTGCAGGTCTTGACCTTGAGTTTGTTACTGCTCCTGGTATTCCAAACCTTAATCCAGTTTACTGGTGGGGTTCTACCGAAGAAGGCTGGCAGCTAGGTCTACCTAACTTTGCTCACTTCGTTGCATCACTACCGTTCGCAATTCTAGCGGTTGCTATGTGGTCTCCTGATTTCCTCGGTCACCGTATCTTCCAAGAGCTTAACTACCCTAAAGGTTCTGAAAAAGTACTAATGGATGTTGATGACACCATGACGACTTGTTCATTCCGTCAAATGGTAGGTACTGCATTAGGTGGCGGTAACATCACCTCTTCTTGGGGTACTTACATGATCCCAGCCGCTATCGCTAAGCGTCCAATTCCAGCAGGTGCAATCCTACTAGGTCTTCTATGTATCGTTGTTGCGGTACTAGGTTACCCAATGGATGTTGCTGTATGGCGTCCAGTGATGTCAATCGCACTACTTGTAGGTGTATTCCTGCCGCTACTTGAAGCAGGCCTACAAATGGTGAAAGACACCGAAAGCTCGCAAGCCGCAGGTATCTGTATCTTTGCAGCATTCGTATCTAACCCTGTACTAGCATGGGCACTGACTATGCTACTTGATAACAACGGCCTAATTGGTGATAAAGAGCGTCCTAAGACTCTATCTTTCGCTGACCGTATCGTTATTCCAGGTCTAGCATTCTCTATCTGTCTAGCAGCTATGCTTGCAGTAGGTATGATTAAGGGTATTCCAGCAATACTCTAATAGAGGTAAGAGCCAAGCTTTAGCGCTTGGCTCTTCTTTTATGGGCTCAAAAGAGTCTATAAAAGAGGAGCCAACCACAAATTGGTAAAGTGTTTTAACCCAATTTTGCAGGTTGTCACTAGGCTAATTTAGCCAAAGTTGATGAATATAACATCAGCTTTTAGCCTCAGAATTTTGATTAAGTTACAAAATGTCGCCTTTAACACAGATAGCAAGGCTTCAGGAATGACTGAATCACACAAAAACTGTTAACTCGATAACAGTTTTGAGAATAAAAAACCTGTTAGCGATCCATGTCGAAGTTTGGCATGTCTGAGTATGCTAATATTATTAAGGTAAATTGGTCTTACCAATTTTGATTGCTGTAAGACTCAAGTTTTGCTTTTGAGAAATGAAAGCCTAGCTGAGCCAGAAATCGAATAGATTTAGCTAAACTTAACGTAGAGCTAAAACAAAAGGGCTAAGACCAAATAACAGAATTTATGTCGTTGCTGCTATATGGGTAACGAACATAGTTAAGTAATCCGGTTTACTGACAATTTGCTGAGTAAGTGGTTCTGCGTTTGGACCCATCAACAAGTTAGCCAGCAAGTCTGGTTACAAAGTGAAGTGGCAAGGTCACTAAGTTAAGTGTTTAACACTCGGCCAATGACTTTACACTCCACCCTCTTCTCCTAGGGGAAGCGGAATTTCGCTTTAGTCGATATAAGTAAGACTATAACGATTAGAGCTATAGGTAGGACATACTTATTGGTTGGTACTTAGTCGACCAAATAAACGTCTAAGTCGATAACCAATAACCTTTACTCAACAAGAAGGTATTAGTACGATGACTGATAAAACCGAACAGTTTGCAAATGCTTGGACCGATTTCGCTCCAGGTGATTGGAAATCAGAAGTTAACGTTCGTGACTTCATCCAAAAGAACTACACTCCATATGAAGGCGATGAGTCTTTCCTAGCTGGCGCTACCGAAGCTACCACTACTTTGTGGGACAAGGTAATGGAAGGCATCAAGATTGAAAACAGCACTCACGCCCCTGTTGATTTCGATACCGACAAAGTTTCCACTATCACTTCTCATGATGCCGGTTACATCAACAAAGATCTTGAAACTATCGTAGGTCTACAAACTGACGCTCCTCTTAAGCGTGCTATGCTACCTAACGGTGGTATTCGTATGGTTGAGGGTTCTTGCAAGGCTTATGGCCGTGAGCTAGACCCAGGTATCAAGTACACTTACTCTGAGCTACGTAAGACTCATAACCAAGGTGTATTCGACATCTACACACCTGAAATTCTTGCTTGCCGTAAGTCTGGTGTACTAACTGGTTTACCAGATGCATATGGCCGTGGTCGTATCATTGGTGACTACCGTCGTGTTGCACTATACGGTATCGATTTCTTGATGGCCGACAAGTACGCACAATTCGGTTCTCTACAAGAGAAGTTTGAAGCAGGTGAAGACCTATCTTACACCATGCAGCTTCGTGAAGAGATCGCTGAGCAGCACCGTGCACTAGGTCAAATGAAAGAGATGGCGGCTAAGTATGGTCTAGATATCTCTAAGCCAGCATCTAACGCTAAAGAAGCTATCCAGTGGACTTACTTCGGCTATCTAGCTGCGGTTAAGAGCCAAAACGGTGCAGCTATGTCTCTAGGTCGTACTTCGACTTTCCTAGACATCTACATCGAGCGCGACATCAAGAACGGTGTAATCACTGAGCAAGAAGCGCAAGAAATGGTTGACCACTTCGTCATGAAGCTACGTATGGTTCGTTACCTACGTACTCCAGAGTACGATCAACTATTCTCTGGTGACCCAATCTGGGCAACTGAATCTATGGCGGGTATGGGTCTTGACGGCCGCACTCTAGTTACTCGTACTAGCTTCCGTTTCCTACACACCCTATACAACATGGGCCCTAGCCCTGAGCCAAACATCACTGTACTTTGGGCTGACAAGCTACCTCAAGCCTTTAAAGAGTACTGTGCAAAAGTATCTATCGATACTAGCTCAATCCAGTACGAAAACGATGACCTAATGCGCAACGACTTCGAATCAGACGACTATGCTATCGCATGTTGTGTGAGCCCAATGATCGTTGGTAAGCACATGCAGTTCTTCGGCGCTCGTGCAAACCTTGCAAAAGTCATGCTTTACGCCATCAACGGTGGTATCGATGAAGTATCTAAGGCTCAAGTAGGTCCTGTTTCTGACAAGATCACTTCTGAAGTACTTGACTTTGATGACGTATTTGGTCGTCTAGACACATTAATGGATTGGTTAGCTAAGCAATACGTTGCTTCTCTAAACGCTATCCACTTCTGCCACGATAAGTACTCTTACGAGTCTGCACTAATGGCACTTCATGACCGTGACGTTAAGCGTACTATGGCATGTGGTATCGCAGGTCTATCTATCGCAGCTGACTCTCTATCTGCTATCAAATACGGTACAGTTAAGCCTATCCGTGATGAAGACGGTATCGCAGTAGATTTCGACATCTCTGGTGACTATCCTAAGTTTGGTAACAACGACCCACGTGTTGATGACATCGCATGTGACCTAGTTGAGCGTTTCATGTCTAAGATCCGTGATCTTAAGATGTACCGTGACGCTATCCCAACTCAGTCTATCCTTACTATTACTTCTAACGTTGTATATGGTAAGAAGACAGGTATCACTCCAGACGGTCGTCCAGCTGGCGCGCCATTCGCTCCAGGTGCTAACCCAATGCACGGTCGTGATGAGAAAGGTGCTGTAGCTTCATTGACTTCTGTTGCTAAACTACCATTCGCTCACGCTCAAGACGGTATCTCTTATACCTTCTCTATCGTACCTAACGCGCTAGGTAAAGATGACAATGGTCGTCGTACTAACCTAGCTGCTCTAATGGACGGTTACTTCGCTAACAGTCAAGATCGTGAAGGTGGTCAGCACCTTAACGTGAACGTGATGAACCGCGAAATGCTTGAAGATGCTATCGTTAACCCTGATAAGTATCCTCAGCTAACTATCCGTGTATCTGGTTACGCAGTACGTTTCAACGCACTGACTCCAGAGCAGCAGCAAGACGTTATCACTCGTACATTCACCAAAGGTTTGTAATTTAAACCTTAATTTAGATTTAGGCAGTACCTGAGGGTACTGCCGCTACTAGGAGTTAAAATGGCAGTAACAGGTCGGATTCATTCAGTGGAATCCTTTGGCACAGTGGACGGCCCAGGCATACGGTTTATCACCTTTATGCAAGGCTGCTTAATGCGCTGCCAATACTGCCATAATCGTGACACCTGGGATCTAGACGGTGGTCGAGAAGTGCAGGTCGATGAGCTGATGAATCAAATTCTCAGCTATCGCCCTTTTCTTGAGGCTGGTGGTGGCGGTGTAACCGCAAGTGGCGGTGAAGCCATACTGCAAGCTGAATTTGTCAACGAGCTGTTCAAAGCCTGTAAAGCAAAAGGTATTCACACCTGCTTAGACACCAATGGCTTTGTCCGTAAGTACGAACCAATCATTGATGAGCTGTTAGACAACAGCGACTTGGTATTGCTCGATATCAAGCAGATGAATGATGAAAAGCATATTGATCTGACTAAGGTCAGCAATCACAGAACACTGCAGTTTGCCGAACATTTGGCAAAACGCAACATAAAAACTTGGATACGTTACGTGGTCGTTGGTGGCTATACCGATGATGAAGCATCAGCAAAACAACTGGCTGAGTTCGTCAAACCAATGAAGAACGTTGAGAAAGTGGAACTTCTCCCCTATCACGAGCTAGGCAAGCACAAATGGGAAGCCATGGGTGATGAGTACAAGCTCGATAAGATAACTCCCCCAGATCGGGAAACCATGGAAAAAATTAAGGCGATATTTACCGACATGGATATTAACGCCACTTACTAAGACAATTAATTAGGCTAAAGCTGTTCCCAATAATTGGCATCGAGACGCTCAAAGGCGGTCTTTAAGAGCACTGCCATGTCGAAATAACAGGCTTTAGCCCCCAATGGTGGACAGCTCACCCCCATTGAAGAGAGTTTGGCGGAGAGTTGATTTCCCCAATCGAGCAAAGATAAAGGCAGAGGATGGCGAGCACGCCAACCCAGCCATAACAGCCCCTGAACAGGTAGGCTGATAAAAAATAACGCAAGGGTTAAGGCTTGGGGCAGAAACTCCCAGCCATAAAGATAAAGTTGACCACTTGCCGCCATCACAGCCAACGCAGGCATAACAGAGATGGCAAGCTGAGTCGCTCGTATCACGCGGTACTCAGGAAAATAGAAGCTTAATTGTTTCACCTTAGGCCAAGTACGCATATAACGTTGCCCTTCGCCTAAGATTTTGAAAATAGATAAGCTCAAATGAATATTCCGAATATGGTTAATAATCATATTCTAACACAGGTATCAGAATCGCCCCACTGAGAGTGGTTCTAAAGCAAGATAAAAATTACGGCCAGTTATTGGTCTAAAAAGGGGCTTCAACGGCAACTAAGGTTGGAGTCAGAATTGACGAAATGGATGCATCAATAAATTAAAGGCGAAAGGTTTTAACATGTCCAACAAACTGGTATTAGTACTTAACTGCGGCAGCTCTTCTTTAAAGTTTGCTGTAATCGACGCAGCAACAGGTGAAGATTATATCTCTGGTCTGGCTGAATGCTTTGGTCTAGAAGATTCTCGCATCAAGTGGAAAGCTAACGGTGAAAAAGGCGAAGCTTCACTAGGCGCGTTCACTGCTCACCGCGAAGCAATCGAATACATTGTGACTCAAATTCTAGCTAAAGAGCCTGAACTAGCAGCACAAATCCAAGCTGTTGGTCACCGTGTTGTTCACGGTGGTGAGAAGTTCACTAAGTCTGTTATCATCGACGAGCAAGTTATTGCCGGTATCGAAGAGTGTGCATCTCTTGCACCACTTCACAAC
The DNA here is from genome assembly GCA_947503555.1 of uncultured Shewanella sp. Taxonomy (GTDB): domain Bacteria; phylum Pseudomonadota; class Gammaproteobacteria; order Enterobacterales; family Shewanellaceae; genus Shewanella. Next base: position 38,370 of record CANNEE010000010.1, on the reverse strand, counting down.
CCAGCTCACCTTATCGGTATTCGTGCCGCTATGGCCTCTTTCCCTAAGCTACCTCAGATTGCGGTATTTGATACTGCTTTCCACCAAACTATGCCTGAGAAAGCTTACATCTACGCCCTACCTTACAAGCTATACCGTGAAAACGCGATCCGTCGCTATGGTATGCACGGTACTAGCCACCTATTCGTTAGCCGCGAAGCTGCTAAAGTACTTAACAAGCCTGTGGAAGAGACCAACGTTATCGTTGCTCACTTAGGTAACGGTGCTTCTGTTACTGCAGTTAAAGATGGTAAGAGTGTTGATACTTCTATGGGTATGACACCACTTGAAGGCCTAGTAATGGGTACGCGTTGTGGTGATATGGATCCATCTATCGTATACCACCTAGTACACCAGCTTGGCTACACTATCGAAGAAGTTGACACTATGTTGAACAAGCAAAGTGGTCTACTTGGTATTTCTGAGCTAACTAACGACTGTCGTGGTATCGAAGAAGGTGTTGTTGATGGTCACAAAGGCGCGACTCTAGCACTTGATATCTTCTGCTACCGTCTAGCTAAGTACATCGCTTCTTACACTGTACCGCTAGGTCGTCTAGACGCGCTTGTATTCACTGGTGGTATCGGTGAGAACTCTAAGCTAGTTCGTGAAAAAGTACTGAACCTACTTACCATCTTCAACTTCAACGTTGATGATGAGCGTAACACAGCTGCACGCTTTGGCGCTGAAGGTGTTATCACCGCAGATGACAGCGCAGTTGCTATGGTAATCCCTACTAATGAAGAGTGGGTTATCGCTGAAGATTCTATCCGTCTTATCAGCGCTTAATAAGATTAAAGCCGCCTATACCCTAGGCGGCTTTTAACTTTACTCTATAAAAAGAGATCGAATATAAGAGGTTTTTATGTCTCGTAATATTATGTTAATTCCTATGGGCACAGGAGTTGGCCTAACATCTCTGAGCCTAGGTATGGTTCGCGCACTAGAGCGTCATGGCGTAAAAGTGCAGTTCTTCAAGCCTATCGCGCAGCAACGTCCACACGATTACGGTCCAGAGCGCTCAACCACGATTTTGAGCAAGTCTCCAACCGTTAACCCTCTCGAACCATTTGAAATGGCCCATGCTGAGTCTTTGATCCGTAGCGATCAAACCGACGTGCTTATGGAGCAGATCATTGCTCGTGCTGCTGACCGCGCAGAGAATACCGAGACCCTAGTTGTAGAAGGTTTGGTGCCTACTCGTAACCATCCTTTTGTTGATGATATCAACCACTCTATCGCCAAAGCGTTAGATGCTGACGTCATCTTTGTTGCCACTCCTGGTAACGATGGCCCAGAAGGCCTAATGAATCGCCTAGAGATTGCTTATAACGCATGGGGCGGAGAAAAGAATAAGCGTCTACTGGGTGCCATGATCAACAAAGTTGGTGCACCTGTTGACAGTGAAGGCCGTGCTCGTCCTGATCTTTCAGAAGTATTTGACCATCAAGATACTGGCCGAACTGCCGAATCTAGCATGTTCGAACTTCCAGAGAACACGCCACTTCCAATCCTAGGCTGTGTACCATACAACCTAGAGCTAGTGTCACCACGTGCATCGGATCTTGCTAAGCATTTACGTGCTCGCATCATCAATGCTGGTGAAATGAATACTCGTCGTTTGGCTAAAGTGACTTTCTGTGCACGTAACATTCCAAACATGCTGACTCACTTTGTAAACGATTCACTGCTTGTGACTTCTGGCGATCGTCCAGATGTAATCGTAGCAGCCTGTCTTGCAGCAATGAACGGCGTGAAAATTGGTGCCCTACTACTAACCGGTAGCTATGAGCCAGAGCCAGAGATCGTTAAGCTATGTGAGCAAGCCTTTGAAACTGGTCTACCAGTATTCTTAGTCGAATCTAATACTTGGCAAACCGCGCTAAACATTCAGCGCTTCGACCACGAAGTTCCAGTCGATGATGCGGTACGTATTGAACTTGTTCAAGAGTATGTGGCTAGCCATATCAACCAGAACTGGATTGAAAGCGTCACTGAAAACTCACTCCGTGAACACCGTCTATCGCCACCAGCATTCCGTTACAAGTTAACTGAGCTTGCTCGTGCTGCACAAAAGACAGTTGTACTGCCTGAGGGTGATGAGCCACGTACCGTTAAAGCTGCAGCCATCTGTGCTGAGCGCGGTATCGCTAAGTGTGTTCTTTTAGGTAACAGAGACGAAATCCTACGTATCGCAGATCAGCAAGGTGTTGAGCTAGGCGAAGGCGTGTCTATCGTTGACCCAGAGCTAGCACGTGATAACTATATCGAGCCAATGCTTGAGCTACGTCGTCACAAAGGCCTAACTGAAGTTGTGGCTAAGGCTCAGCTAAAAGACAACATGGTACTAGGTACTATGATGTTGGCACAAAACGAAGTAGACGGTATCGTATCGGGCGCAGTAAACACGACTGCTGCCACTATTCGTCCACCGCTACAGTTAATCAAGACTGCACCAGGTTCTAGCCTAGTATCTTCTATCTTCTTCATGTTGATGCCAGATCAAGTCCTAGTATATGGTGACTGTGCGATTAACCCAGATCCAAACGCCGAGCAACTAGCTGATATCGCGATTCAGTCTGCCGAGTCTGCTAAAGCCTTTGGTATCGACCCACGCGTTGCAATGATCAGTTACTCTACGGGTAACTCAGGTACTGGTTCTGACGTTGATAAGGTACGTGAAGCAACACGTATCGCTCAAGAGAAGCGTCCAGATCTTGTTATCGATGGTCCACTACAGTATGACGCAGCAGTTATGCCAAACGTTGCCCGCTCTAAGGCACCAAACAGCCCAGTAGCAGGTAAAGCAACCGTATTCGTATTCCCAGACTTGAACACAGGTAACACCACTTATAAGGCTGTACAGCGTAGTGCAGACCTTATCAGTATCGGTCCTATGCTTCAGGGTATGCGTAAGCCTGTGAACGACCTATCTCGTGGAGCTTTGGTTGACGATATCGTTTACACCATCGCACTAACTGCGATTCAGGCCACTCAAGGCTAAATCTGATTAAACACTGTTAATCAGAGAAATTAATCGGCTCAAGATAAACTCTTGAGCCGATTTTTTATTTATTCCACCTTTAGACAATCTCTTCACTAATGTTGAAACAACCTTCTTTAAATATCTGCTCAATTGACTCTTGATTAAGTATCACAAATTCCAAAATTTGACTGGTTTTACCCCATATCGCAACTAAGCTTTATCTTGCTTACTGGAAAACTGCTCAAGGCAACCACCTCTTGTTGAAGAGGATTACAGGGTCATCATTATATGGTTGCTAATTGGGCTCATGAATCAACATGAGGGTATATCAATGGATAGAAAATACTTAATTTCCTTAGGGCTTGCCACGGCAGTACTCACTGCCTGTGGAGGTAGTAGCAGTAGTAGCCCAGAACCTGAACCACCTGAGCCTCAAACCGTTAATCTTAACGGTAAGGTTGCGGACGGTTACCTCGTTGGCGCTAAGGTATGTTTAGATCTCAATGAGAATAAGATGTGCGATGAAGGTGAACCTAGCACCACAAGTACCGCAGGGGGAAGTTTTAACATAGAGGGAATCACTCAAGAGCAAATCGATACCTACCCTATCGTCGTTGAAGTCACCGCAGGAGTGGTTGACGAAGATACGGGAGAGGCAATTTCATCCCCCTACACCCTTGCGGCTCCAATTGGTTATAACTTCGTTAGCCCTTTGACCACTATGGTGCAAAATGAGATTGAGCAAGGTGCGAGTCAAACAGATGCAGAAACCCAACTTCAAACCTTACTCGGCACAGAAACGGATCTCAGCGTCGATTATGTCGCGTCTCAGCTAAACGATGCCCTTTCACAAGCAGAGCAAGATGAGTTTGAGCGCTTGCACCAAGTCGCTCAAGTTACCGCCCATGTCATAGCAAATAACCTCTCTCTGATCGAATCAGCTGCGCAACAAGCCAATATCAGTAGTGAAGATGTATTAGGCTTAATTGTCGACCAAGTTATCGAAGCACTAGAGGTAATTGTCAATGAAGTTGAGTTCATCGAGGAGCAAGGCTTAGAGTTTAACGTTGACGATGTTGTCGAGTCTGAAGACGTGCAAAATGCATCAACCGTGTCGACTGATAATCTTGAGGAACAAGTCCAAATCCGTGATGCAGAAGCTAACGCTGCTGCTGCCAACCTTGTCGACTTAGTAACTGGTGATGGCATTAATTTCCTCGAAGCTGATTTTCGTAATAACAAGCTAGAACTTGGCTATGGCACCTTAATATTTGACCAAAGCACGAACACCACAAGTGAGAGCTTTTACTCATGGGTAGATGGCGAGTTTGTGCTTCAACCAAGTGATGGTCATGATAGTGACGATATCATACTGACGGAAAATGGCTGGGTCGTATCGACCGATAATCTAGTTCTCAGCGATTTGAATGAAGATGGCAGTATTAACCTCATTAATCCTGATTTTCCTGTTCTAGCGGAAACAATCTCAGCCAAGCAAACCAATGTAGCAGGTTTAAACATTGGGCTCTTCCTAGGTCAAAATCGAGATACGGCACTTTGGAAGAAGGTACTCAATCCAGAATTAACTTTCTCTGAAGGTGGCGAGGCCTTTGAACTGAGTATCAACAACCTCAATGATGTTTATGCAATCTACAATTGGGATGAGTGCGAACCAGATCAGGTCTTCGAAGGTATGTGTAATAACGTCTGGGTTCAAACAGCCAATGGTGAAGATGGACCTGCCACGACACTGGCAAGTTTGATTTCAGCTACCGCATCAGACGGCACTGCAGCTAATCTTACCGGCCCCCATGTCGCATGGAATGGCAGTAAAAGCATTCTCGCCGAAATCATCTCTGGAGGCAGTGTAAACTACCATAAAATTCAGTGGCAAGCAGATAGCACAGGGCAGATAGTGAGTACGGCGAGCCTCTTCGCCACTGGTACTTGGCGTGAAAGTACTCAATCAAATATCACTATGTTGTTACTCCCCTTACCTGATGAAGTTAAGCGCTTTGGTATACATGATGCTGAAGACGGGGAGCTACTATTAGCAGAATATAACGGCGCAGTCAGACGAGGCGAGTTTATCGCTGCGGGTGAAGACAGTGAGACCGAAGTGGTATTTAATGCCTCGGCAAGAAATGACATCATCACTAACGTCGACATGTCACTTTTAGCTGGAGCTGAAGAGCCTGAACCCGACTTTACCGGCTTTGTGTGTCGAGATGGAGACTCGGACTGGGACGAAGCCAATGACAGACCGATTGCAGAAACACTAAAATCAGTGGCTGAATATCGCGCACTGGTCACCAACTGTCGTAGTGATTCAACACAGGTCTTTACCGAGCAGATGTTAATTGGTTATCAACTTAAAAGTATCGATAGCGATGGCACCATAGAGACCATATTGATCTTTAACGAAAATGGCGCCGGTAGTTTTATCGATATGATGGATGGCCAAAGTGATGAACAAGCCTTTACTTGGGAAATCAATCAAGATGGTGAACTACTGATCGTGATACAAGACTCCACCGGAGTGTTATCTATGAGAGTGATTATCAACTTAATTGCGACTAAAGAAGAATACCTATCGGTTAAAGGATTCTTAGAGGATGCTCAATGGGCACCAATGGACTTTAGTCAAGGTGAAGTCTGGAGTGACAAGCTCAAGAAGTTTCAGCAGTAACGTATGAGCTTAATATAAGAACGAACTAGTTTGAAAATAACAATCGGCTCAAGAGATTACCTTGAGCCGATTTTTATCCATCAACTGTATCTATTGGTATTGCTTGCCTTTGTGCTTTAGCCAACCATGCTGATGTTTATTCGCTGGGTCATGGTGAGTCCAATGAATCACGCCACCTTTATTGTTCCACTCATACTCGCCGTAAAACTCTACACTGTCGCCAACCTGTAATCCTTCAATACGCGGTGCTAAGTCAATATTATGGGCTACCAGTAAAGTCTGTTTACTGTTTAGCTTTAAAATAAACCTTTGATGTCGTGCTCCCTTTTTATCATCACTCAAAATTCGAATCACAATGCCAACACCCTGCACCTGTAAATCCGATTGTTGCTGTTCAAATGCTTGTTGCAATAGGCGGTCATTGGCCAAAGTCTGGCCAACACCTAGGGCCAATAGCATCAATACCAAACCCAGTATTCTTTTCATCACCTAATCCTTTTTGCCTTCCTTTTTCCTAGCAAGCACGCCGTCAAAGCCCAACCTTTACCACTAGCAATTTCGCTAAACCACAGCATATGGACGGCACTTGTACTTTAGTCAATACACACCTCGCAGTGACCACAACAGCAAAATACAAAACTGTTACCCATTATTTTGGCTCTTGTCTCCATAAAATAAAAAACACACTGCATAAGCAGTGTGTTTTGATGTCACTCTATCTTACTGAAGTGACTGACTGGTATCAGTCACCCAGAGTATTAATGGTCTTGTGCCCCACCCGCACCTTTAGGGAAGCGGATAGACTCAACCATATCTTGTACATTGGCAGGTACTGCTGCTGTGACTTTACTAACACCATAGGCAACAGCAAAGTTAATCACCATACCTAGCATACCAATACCTTCTGGCGACACGCCCAATAACCAGTTAGAAGGGTTGTTATCAGCAGGATTCATAAACTTGAAGTAGATGATGTAAGCCGCAGTGAATGTTAGACCCGTTACCATACCGGCAATAGCACCTTCTTTGTTAATCGTCTTAGAGAAGATACCCATAACGATTGCCGGGAAGAGTGACGAGGCGGCCAGACCAAATGCAATCGCTACAACCGCGGCCACAAAGCCTGGAGGATTAATACCAAAGTAGCCTGCCATCACGATACCTGCCGCAGCCGCAATACGGGCATATAACAGCTCCTGCTTATCGGAAATATTCGGCATCAAACTCTTCTTAAGCAAGTCATGGGACACAGATGTGGAGATAACCAAGAGTAGACCTGCAGATGTCGATAGCGCCGCCGCTAGACCACCTGCTGCAACCAGAGCGATAACCCAAGCAGGAAGATCGGCAATCTCAGGTGTTGCAAGCACCATGATATCACGGTCAATCTTCATCTCATTTTCAGCGCCTTTGGCATAGTAGATCTTACCGTCGTTGTTCTTATCATCCCAAGTAATAAGGCCAGTCTTCTCCCAGTTTTTAATCCACTGAGGCGCTGCTTCATAAGCCACACCAGTAGACTCAGGGCCATTAATGGTTTCAATCATGTTAACGCGTGAGAAGGCCGCTAGCGCAGGAATAGTGGTATACATAATTGCAATGAATACCAATGCCCAGCCAGCTGATGAACGAGAGTCTTTCACCTTAGGTACAGTGAAGAAACGTACGATAACATGTGGTAGACCGGCAGTACCAAACATCAAGGCACCAGTAATAAAGAATACATCGATAGTACTCTTAGAGCCTTCTGTATATTGCGCAAAGCCGAGTTCAGAAGAGAGCCCATCGAGTTTATCGAGCAGGTAGGTTCCCGTCCCATTGCCCGCAGCATCGACAAGTTCAGCACCAAAACCGATTTGTGGCAAAATATGACCTGTCATCATTACAGAGATGAAGATAGCAGGAACCATAAAGGCAAAAATCAGTACGCAATATTGAGCGACCTGAGTATAAGTAATCCCCTTCATGCCGCCTAACACCGCATAGAAGAAGACCACAGCCATACCGATATAAACACCAGTTTCAACTTCAACCTCTAGGAAGCGTGAGAATACTACGCCTACACCACGCATCTGACCTGCGATATAGGTAAAACAGATGAAGATGGCACAGACAACAGCCACAGTACGTGCAGCTTGCGAGTAGTAACGATCACCAATAAAATCTGGCACAGTAAACTTACCAAACTTACGTAGGTAAGGCGCCATACACAAGGCGAGTAGTACATAACCACCTGTCCAGCCCATCAGGTAAACACTACCGTCAAAACCCACAAATGACACAATACCCGCAAGGGAGATAAAGCTCGCTGCCGACATCCAGTCAGCCGCTGTCGCCATACCGTTCATCACAGGTGGCACACCGCCTCCTGCAACATAGAATTCTTTCGTTGAGCCCGCACGGGACCAAATTGCGATACCGATATATAGGGCAAAGGTAAAGCCCACAATCAGATAAGTTAATGTTTGTACATCCATCATTATGCTCCTTTATCAGCCTGAGCTTTAGTCTTCGTGAACGTTGTATTTCTTATCTAGCGCATTGGCTTTCACCGCGTAGACAAAAATCAGTGCTACGAACACATACATAGCGCCCTGCTGAGCGAACCAGAAGCCCAACTTAAAGCCCATAAAGTGGATCTCATTGAGCACATCAACCAGTAAAATACCGCAGCCAAATGACACTGCAGCCCATATCGCAAGCAAGCTAAGTACTAGACGTAAATTTTCACGCCAGTAGCCTTGTGCTTTATCATTAGTTTCAAAACCCATAGCGACTCCCTTGTGCTAATTTTTTTAGTTAAGTCAGGGTTAATCTAGCAAGCAACTATGTGACTTAAATCACGACCTTAGTCTATAGATATTGGTAATACCAATTAACAAGCCGTATAAGTCATTTGTAAACAAATAGTTAACATCACACACCTATTTATTAGAAAAAACTTTTAAAACAGGGGATTAGACCAATGTCGTAGCATTTAGGCCTTGAAAGTAGATTGCGGGACTTGATATAGGCGATTTTGAATACAATAGCGATGATAAGTGAAACAAATATCACTGACCAAATATGACTGAACAATCATCATGGCCGATTCACCATAAGGGACATGACTTGTTACCTTTGCAGATGAGCTTTACAAGTAGTGCTTGGGTACAATGACAAGCCTGTCTACACGGCGGGCTATATAGCGATATCGGGCAATGGGGAGCTGTAAAATGATAATAATAAGAAACTACCAACCAAAAGACGCAAATTCATTATGGCAACTCAAATTTAATACCGTACGCACCATTAACCAAAGCGATTACCTTCCAGAACAAACTCAGGCTTGGGCTCCCGATGAATATGATGCGCAGGCTTGGCAACTAAGAATCGATGAAATGCAACCCTTTGTTGCTTGGCTGCTTGATGATGCCGCAGACAATAATACAAACAGCCAAATAGTAAACGATGATCAAGGCACCATTGTCGGTTTTGCCGATCTGCAAGGCGATGGTTATATCGACCACTTTTTCTGCCATGCAGACTATCAAGGCCATGGCATTGGCAAAGCGCTAATGCAGCACATATTTACCCAAGCCAAGTACCAAGACATCACACGCCTCTATTCCCATGTAAGCATCACAGCACGCCCCTTCTTTGAGCGCTTTGGCTTTAACATCATTAAAGAGCAACAAGTCGAAGTCCGCGGTCAAATATTAACTAACTTTGTGATGGAGCGGTTTGTAAACGTTTAAAAACGACTATCCCTGCGTATCTAGCGTGCACAAAAAAGCCAAGCACTAGGCTTGGCTTAATCTCGTTTGTCCACCCACTCTGCTATCAACGGCAATGAGTTAATAGCGACAATCTTAAGATTATGGATGGCACACGTTATGTAACTCTAGATTAGTGCCTATATCCTTCTGGTTGGCTTTGGCATCATCGTTACGCAGTTGCGTGAGATGATCCAGATAAGCCTGATCCACATCTTGAGTAATATAGTGACCATCAAATACCGAGGTTTCAAAACGCTTGATATTAGGATTTTCCATACGCACGGCTTCAACCAAATCACCGATATCTTGATAGATCATGCCATCGGCTCCGATGATACTGCAGATCTCCTCCACATCACGACCATGAGCAATCAGCTCATTTGACGTCGGCATGTCGATACCATAAACATTCGGGAAGCGAATTTCCGGTGCTGCCGAAGCAAAATACACTTTATTTGCGCCAGCTTCACGGGCCATCTCGATAATCTGCTCAGAAGTCGTACCGCGAACGATAGAGTCATCCACCAACAGTACGTTCTTCCCCTTAAACTCTGTGCTTATGGCATTGAGCTTGCGGCGAACGGACTTCTTACGTTGCTGCTGACCCGGCATAATGAAGGTCCGGCCGATATAGCGGTTCTTCACAAAACCTTGACGATAAGGCAGGTCCATATGACGAGCAATTTCTAGGGCGATATCGCAAGAGGTTTCAGGAATCGGGATCACCACATCGATATCGTGATCATACCACTCCTTCTTAATCTTCTCCCCAAGCTTAGTCCCCATATTCACTCGGCTAGCATAAACAGAGACATCATCAATGCTAGAGTCTGGACGAGCAAAATAAACAAACTCAAAGATACAAGGCGAATAGCTTGGTGCCTGAGCACACTGTTGAGTATAAAGCTCACCATCAAGCGAGATATAGATAGCTTCACCCGGTGCCACATCACGCATCACTTCAAAGCCGACAGCATCAAGGGCAACACTTTCAGACGCCACCATATACTCAGTGCCAGACTCGGTTTCATGCTTACCCAAGATAAGTGGACGAATGCCGAAAGGATCCCTAAAAGCCACTAAGCCTTGACCAATAATCATGGCAGTAACGGCATAAGCACCTCTCGCCTGCTGATGCACCTTAGAAACGGCACCGAAGACTTCTTCAGCCGATAGCGTCTGACTAGTGGTTTGTTGTAGCTCATCGGCAAGAAGGTTTAACAGCACCTCAGAGTCTGATGTCGTATTCACATGACGACGCTTTTTCACCAACTCATCAGCTAATTCTAACGTGTTGGTTAGGTTGCCGTTGTGGGCGAGAGAGATACCAAATGGAGAGTTAACATAGAAAGGTTGTGCTTCTGAAGCACTTGAGCTACCTGCGGTAGGATAACGAACATGGCCTATACCAGCATTACCTTGAAGGCGTTGCATATGCTTAGGCTCGAACACATCCTTGACCAAACCATTGGCTTTTCGCAAGCGGAACGCATTACGATCAACCGTCACTATACCAGCCGCATCTTGCCCTCTGTGCTGCAGCACAGTTAATGCATCATAGATGGTCTGATTAACCGATGATCGGCCAACTATTCCGACGATACCACACATGGGTAAGTTTCCTCATTTTAAGTTGTTCTATTCATTTATTTTTATATTTTGGGTACAAAGCTTGAGGTGTTCTCCAGATAATCAAAAAACCACTGAATTACCACCCCGAATTCAGGCACGAGTTTCGATTCTTGCCACCAACTCGCGTTAGGGGCTCCGGTAAACGCGTCCATGAAAAAGAGCACAGCACTGACAATTAACGCCCCTCTTAGGGCGCCAAAACACACACCTAAGACTCTATCAGTACCTGTTAAACCTGTTTTTGAGACCAACTGACCCAGCAAGTAGTTCACCAACGCGCCTAAAATAAGGGTAGCAATGAAAAGGATGGCAATGGCTACACCGTTTCGCAACAGCTCATCTTGAAGTTGGGTTAAATGAACGGCGAGATCTTGATAAAACTGGCTAGCAACAAAAAATGCAACGAACCACACAACTAATGACATGGCTTCTTTAGCAAAACCACGAACTAGGCTGATTAATGTAGAAAGCCCTACAACGGCAATAATAGCGTAGTCAATCCAAACCATCACAACTGGGATCCTGGGTAGATCTTGAAACGGCGCGATTCTAACAGAGACAAAGTGTTTTCTCACTCATAGTCGAAAGATAAAACAATTCTCATATCAAAACACACAGCTTAAGATGAAGTTTCTAGAGGGTTATAGGGCAAAATCCGCCCCTTTAACTTAGTGACTTTTTCAACGTCTTTGCGTAGCTTCTCAATCTTCTTTTTCGAGATGTCAGGGCCAACAAACACCTTAGTCAAGGAACCATCGACCGGAACCTTAGGCAAGGTATATGCACGAAAGCCCGCTTTGCGCAGTTTCTTTACTAAGGCGTTAACATTGCCCGCATGATTAAAGCTACCAAGCTGCAAAGTCCAAGCAACTTGTGGTTGCGCCGCAGGCTTGCTATCAGCCTGTTTAGTCGCATTGGTCGTCTCGCCTTTAGCCACAACTTGCTTTTCTTCAGTTTGCTCAGGCTTAGCCGCTGCTACCTTCTCAGGCTTAGTCGCAGGGCTTGATGTCTGAGACAAATTTTCAGCAGTTTCATGGGTAGTCACAACCCACTCTTCGGCCGACGCGGTTTTGTCATCTTGATTTTGTGATAGAGCTTGAGTAGCCTGCTGCGGCACTTCCTGTTTGGTTATTTCAGGTCTCAGGGGAATTTCAGCAAACTGTTCCTCTTGACGCTGCTTTTTGCCGTCAAGAATATCAGGCAAAAAGATGACCCCTAAGGCCACAACCACAATCGTACCAACTAAACGGTTATGAAACTGATTTGACAAAACTTTGTTCCTGTTCCATTAAAAGCTTAAACTCTGCCACAGTGTAAAAGGAGCCGAACACAATTACCATATCAGTGTCCAATAATTGCGCTTTCAACGCACCAAATGCAGAAGCTAAGCTGTTAAAGCTACTTCTCGAAGCCGTCTCTGGTAGAGATTTAGCCAGCTCATCGGCGCTAATACTTCTCTCAGCATCAAGGTCACACAGATACCAAGCATCGATATGAGGCGCCATCACCTCAAGCACACCAGAGACATCTTTATCGGCTAACATGCCACACAAAGCATAGGTATTAGCATTATTTTGCTTTGCTTTAAGGTTAACCAATTGCTGCGCCAGATAACGGGCTGCGTGCGGGTTATGAGCCACATCCAGCACAACCTTTGGCTGCTCGGATACCGTTTCTAGGCGGCCTGATAACTGAGCCTTAGCTAGCCCTTCTCGAATAGTCTTTGGCTCAATATCATTAAAGGCTTGCTCAATAATCGCTAATGTTGTCGCAGCATTGGGCAATGGTAGAGTCGGAATGGGCAAATCAGTTATCAATGCTTGCCCTTGATATTGCCAGCACCTAGCACTAGCGGTATCAATTTGCTCCACTTGATAACTAAAATCTTCACCGACGCAATAAAGCTGAGTACCTAACTCGATACCATAATCGCTTACGGTAACAGGCAAGTTGGGTTCGCCGATTATGGCTATCTGGTTAGTTCTAAAAATCCCAGCCTTTTCTCTGCCAACGGCTTCTCGAGTATTACCAAGATAGGACTCATGATCTAAATCGATTGACGTAATAACAGCGACATCGGCATCAATCAGGTTGGTTGCATCTAAACGACCACCTAGCCCAACCTCTAGCAGTGCCACATCAAGCTTGGCAGCTTTCAGCAAATACAAACCCGCCAGGGTAGCGTACTCAAAAAAGGTCAGTGAAATTTCGCCTCGTGCTTTCTCTATCGCCTCAAAAGCATTAATAAAAGCACTATCGGGTAAATCTTCACCGTCGACTCGAACCCGCTCATTGTATTTGAGCATATGGGGCGAGCTATACACGCCAACACGCTTGCCTGCTTGACGCAAAATGCTCTCAGTCATAGTACAAGTGGTACCTTTCCCATTAGTACCAGCAACAGTAATCACTTTAGTGTCGCCAAAATCAAGCACATTTAGACGTTGTGCAACTTGCCGAATACGCCCTAAGCCCATATCGATTTCTGTTGGATGCAAAGCGAGTTGATAATCGAGCCAAGCCTGCAAGCTCGCTCCCTTTTCCGGAGAGGTCATAATTTGCTGCGTCATATTAAGGCTAATCCAACATAAACAGTGGCCCTAAGGAGAGCCGAGGCAGTTCAAAGCTTTCTGGGTAAGTGACATCAACCAAATACAAGCCATGGGGTTTAGCCGTCGGTGCCGCCTGGGTTCTATCCTTTAGCGCCAGCAACTCTTCTATCCAGCTGATGGGCTGATTACCTAAGCCGACTTCTAAAAGCGAGCCAACAATATTACGCACCATATGATGTAAAAAAGCGTTGGCTTCGATATCCACCATCACATACATGCCTTGACGCGTCACACTCACCCTATGGACATTTCGAAATGGTGTGTTTGACTGACAATGAACGGCACGAAAACTGGTAAAGTCCTGCTCACCAATCAGCGCTTGCGCTGCTTGGTGCATTTTAGCCTCGTCAATTTCACCACGATAGTGACTCACACCATGACGCAAAATACCGGGTCTAAAATTGTGATTGTAAATGATATAGCGATAACGACGGGCTGTAGCACTAAAACGGGCGTGGAACTCATCATCGACCACTTTAGCCCAGCGCACTGCGATATTATCGGGAAGATGCACATTGACACCTAAGGTCCAAGCTCCGTCACCACGTTTGGCATTGGTATCAAAATGCACTACCTGACCCGTTGCATGCACGCCAGCATCTGTGCGTCCAGCACACTGAACTGAAATAGGCTCATTAGCTACGATAGACAGTGCGCTTTCAAGTTGAGCCTGCACTGTATCAACCTCAGCTTGGCGCTGCCAGCCATAATAACCATTTCCGTCATATTCTATGCCAAGGGCAATACGCATTTTTCTCTCCGAGCCTGTGCTTTTTAATCTAGGGGCTGTTGACCTTTCACGGTTGTTTTTGCAGCAATTTACAGCGTGCTTAAACAAGGCAGAGCTTGTGCTGTGTAGTGATTCTACATAAATAAGCGATAACGCTGTAGAAGTGCGCTGTAAATGCTGCCCTTCGGGCGCGACTCAATGACATTTTCTCATTGCCCCACGAGAACTCACTTAGATTGCTAAGCTTCACCTCGTTCGCCGCGATAAAATGCCATTGACTGAGCGCAAAAACTAATCAGCAAAGATCAACAGCCCCTAAATAAATTCAATTGGGAACGAATATTACCACAGGGATCATAGTTAACATGCACAAAAAAACGGCGCCTAAGCGCCGTTTTTATATCTGGATAAACCGTTATCCCATATCTTTAAGCAGAATATCGGCTTCTGCCTGCTGACGTTCATTACCGTCCATTGCGACTTCTTGTAGCAGCGCCTTAGCGCTATCTTTGTCATCAATCTCAATATAGGCACGAGCGAGATCAAGCTTGGCATTAACCGAGTTTTCTTCATCATCGACATCAACAGGCTCACCCGACCCCATAAGAGAGTTAAGATCGCCCATGTCCATATCGATATCCTGATAAGGGTCTGCTTCAGCTTCGCCTTCGCTTGCATCGTTGAGAAGCTTATCGATATCGATAAAACCATTCTCTTGTTGGAAGCTGGTGAGATCATGCTCAAGCGGTGGCGCTTGCTTACCTTTAGTCTCTGCATCTAGTGCTGCTAATGCTTCGTCAACGGTTAAATTGACATCCCCAGCATCTAACACGAAATCATCTTCTGCCGTATTGGCATCTGAATCATCAAGCTCAATATTTTCAGCAAATGCCGCTAGCAGATCTTCATCTTTTATTTCAGTTTCTGGTGCGAGTTCAGGTGTGCTCTCAACCTTTGTTTCAGGAATTGGATCTAGGCTTAACTCATCACTCAAACTTTCTGCCACAGGATCTAGACTTGGCTCCCCTTCTAATGACAGACCTTCAACAGACAAGTCTGAAATCTGAGCATCGTCTTGTTCAGCGACAGCTTCAGCAGAGATAACCTCTTCTACTGGCTCATCAACAGCAGGTACCACTGGCGATTCCCACTCCAGCATATTACTGTCTTGTGTATCACTCTTGTTTGCTTTTAGATCGTTAAAGAAACCAGTTTCTTTGGAAGCAATGGCGTCATCCTGAGCCTTCTCTTGGCTATCAATGTTGGCCAGTAGCTCATCGACTGGATCGACCGCTTTACTATCCTCTTGGGTGTCGCTGATATCAGAAGCCACATCCAAATCTGCAAGCATAGCGTCGATATCATCGCTTGCCTCAACCGTTTCAGCCGTATCATTGACTAAACCCGCATCAAGATCCGCCAACATGGCATCAACATCACCACTTGCATCGGCCATTTCTGAGGCATCCGCTTTTTCATCTACTAAGCCAGCGTCGAGATCCGCTAGCATGGCATCGATATCATCCTTGGTTTCAACCGCTTCTGTAGCTTCCTCCAGTTCATTTGCTGAACCCATATCCAGATCCGACAACATAGCATCGATATCATCATCGCTTTTCTCTAGCGCTTCTGCTGTATTCGCGGTTTCATCTACTGAGCCCATATCAAGGTCAGCCAACATGGCGTCGATATCATCACTGGCGGGAGCTTCAGAAGCCGCCGACTCAGCGGTAATATCTGCAACATCACTATCTAGCTCAGCCAGTAAAGAGTCGATATCGTCATTTTGAATATCGGACTGTAGATCTATCTCTTCCCCTGCTGGCGACTCGGTATTCGCCATTAGAGCATCGAAATCATCTTCAGTTTTGGACTCACTTGGTTCACTCGAGTCTAACCCCGCCATTAAGGCATCAATATCGTCATCATCGATAACTGAGTTTTGCAGTTCGTCATCTGTATCAAGCTCCGCGGCAATCGCAGCTTGAAGGTCTTCCGCTTCAGCCGCCGCAGTTAACTGTTCGATATTTTCATCAGCAATCTTATCAAGATCATTGGCTAAACCTGCAAACTCATCGCTGTCGCTTTGTACTGGCTCATCAGCGACTTCATCTGCATCAGCGTTATTATCAATAGCTTGCTCGTCGGGAATATCGAGTCCTGCAAGCAGTGAATCGATATCCTCTTCTGGCGCTTCATCTTCGAGGCCATCAAGCATGCCATCGAATTCGCCAGGTTCCTCTTTAGCCTCTTCTTCATCGGCTGGCATAGGCTCATCATCGCCCATGGCTTCAGCCCAAAGGTCATCAAGAGATTGACCTTCATCGTCTTCCTCATTAAGTGAGTCTAACGCCTCCTCTTCAGATTCGACGAAGAGATCAGCCTCATCCGCTGCTAAGTCAGATTCAGGTTTCAATTGATTATCATCAGTGCCTAAGA
Source organism: uncultured Shewanella sp. (assembly GCA_947503555.1). Taxonomy (GTDB): domain Bacteria; phylum Pseudomonadota; class Gammaproteobacteria; order Enterobacterales; family Shewanellaceae; genus Shewanella. The sequence goes on along the minus strand of CANNEE010000010.1, from coordinate 21,485 downwards.
TGTCATCGATAGAAGAGGAAGAGTCATCCATATCCAACTGAACAGCACTGTCATCATCAGCAGAAGCAACACCAGCCTCGCCAGAGCCTGCTTCTTCTTGTGCAATTGCTTCAGAGTCCTTATCTCTTCGACGTCTTAGGAACACCCATAAAAGTCCAAGTAAAAGCAGAGCTGGCACCGCCGTCGCCACGCCTATGTACAAAGGGTTGCCTATCAGGGTGCGCCATAGATCACTTGGGGTTTCCTTGTTGGCTTCAGCTAGGTTTCTCTTTAACTCATGATTGAGTAACTGCAACTCGGCATTTTGTTGTTTTACGGCCTGTAAGCTTTCCTCTAGCATGGCCACTTTATCTTTTAACTCATCAGTTTGCTTCTGAAGCGCTGCGAAATCTGTCTCACTGACTGTGGCTTTATCTTGAGCACGAGCTAGCTCATCGGTTAACGCTAAATTACGCGACTGTGCGAGTTCAAGTTTATGAGCCAGCTCTTTTAGCTTTTCATCGTCGACGACTTTAGTTTCAGCCTTAGGTTTAACCTCTTGGGCTTTAACGGTTTTGACTTTAGCCTTAGGCGCAGTATCACTCCAGCTCCTATCGTCTCGCTCAGCACGTCGCTTAGCTAGCGATTTGGGAATAGCCAACATGGCTTCTTTACTGGGGATGAGCAATATCATGCCTTTTTCTAAGCTATTAAAATTCTTGCTAGAAAAAGCATGTGGATTGGCATCATAGATGGCAGCCATCACCTGATAAATGCTAATGCTAGGATCTGGGCGCATCTTCTGCGCGATACTCCAAAAAGTATCGGATGATGTTGTGGGGCCATATTGGCGATTAACTTGCCTAGTTTCCCCTTCTGGGCCAGTAATTTTTAATGGCTCAGCGGCTATCGCAGAATCGATAAACTGAGAAGATGAAAATACAACTAAGGCCGAAGCCATAACGGTCACAAAATAAGAAGTGCGAAGGTTCATCAATCCTTTCCTTTGGGCGAAATTGTCGGCCAAACCAATGACAAAACATTGAAATCAATTCTATCGTCTGATGAATATAAAACGACACAAATTACATCGCTCTAAATCACCACAGACGAGACTAACATTAGGCATTTGTATTTATTGAGATTACTATAAACTAGAAATAGCCGCCCTGCTACTGTTCACAATTGGAAAACAAAAAAAGCCCACGCTATGCGGGCTTTTTCTAGTCATTCAAACTTATTAACACCTAATTAATAATAATCACGGATTAATATTTCGGCGATTTGCACACTATTTAATGCGGCGCCTTTACGAATATTATCTGCCACAACCCAAAGGTTAATGCCATGGGAGTGAGAAATATCCTTACGAATACGACCCACATAGACAGGATCGGTACCCGCCGCATCAACAACCGCTGTCGGATATTCATCATCGGATTCAAATAACTCAATTCCCTCGGCGTCTCTCAACACGGCTTTAATATCTTCTGCATCTACTGGCTGATGGGTTTCAATATGCACAGCTTCTGAGTGAGCATAAAATACAGGTACGCGCACGGCAGTTGGGTTCACGACAATTTCATCGTCACCGAAGATCTTCTGAGTCTCCCACACCATTTTCATCTCTTCTTTGGTGTAGCCATTATCCATAAACTTATCGATTTGTGGCAGTGCATTAAATGCGATTTGCTGCGGGTAAACATTAGACTCGGCAGGCAGACCTTGCAGCAGCTTAGCACACTGCTTAGCTAGCTCTTCAATTGCCTCTTTACCTGTGCCCGAAACCGACTGATAGGTACACACATTGATACGCGAAATACCATAAGCATCGTAAATCGGCTTCAGTGCCACTAACATCTGAATGGTTGAGCAGTTAGGGTTGGCAATAATATTACGATTACGGAAATCAGCAATCGCGTGGGGGTTCACTTCAGGTACCACTAGCGGCACGTCGATGTCATAGCGGAAGTGAGAGGTGTTATCTATCACCACACAGCCATGCTCGGCGGCAATTGGCGCCCATTTAGCCGACACATCACCACCCGCTGAGAAAAAGCCAATTTGCGCCTGTGACCAATCAAAGGTTTCTACATCAAGGATCTCCACCTGTTTATCCTTGAAGGTCACAGTATTCCCTGCACTGCGGCTACTTGCTAATGGGTATAGATTAGCAATGGGAAAATTGCGCTCCTCTAGGATCTCAATCATTGTTTGACCCACTGCGCCCGATGCACCTAAAACGACAACATTAAATTCCTGTGACATAATTACTGCTCGACTCCTGAAAAACCTAGTTTAATAAGACAATCTACCTCACATTGCGGGCTGTTTACCAGCTTAAGCGCACTAAATTCCCTTCTGTGTTTATGATTTTTTCTCATCAAGTCAAATCCCTTAGATTGATTGAAGCAGGTTCTAAATAGGGCATCATCATCCCTAAGATCATAAACACTGCGCACCAGTTGCAAAACTTGCCTCTCTCGAGCCAAGGTTAACTCATTCACCTCACCGTTTTGCACCTTAGCTAAACTCAGGGCTAACTCCTGCCATCCATAGGCTGGTAACAGCGAAGTTAGGGTTTTAGTGGCAGGTTTATTCATAATTCGGCATAACTGCTGATAAAGCATATAGGTGCCCCTCGCCTTGCCTTCTAAACTATAGCCAGCAATATGTGGAGTCGCAAAATCCACTAGAGGTACTAGCTCGGCAATCGGGTTAGGCTCACCTTCCCACACATCGAGCACCAACTTAAGGTCAGGACGTTGGCCTTTGACTTTGATAAGGCTGTTATTGTCAATCACTTCACCACGACAACAATTAAGCAGCCATGCCCCTTGACGCAGTCTGCTTAGTTTATCTTCATCAAACAGATACCAAGTCTTGTGTTCACCCTGTTTTGTTAATGGCACATGGAGGCTAACCACATCTGAGCGTTCGATAAGCTCATCTAAGCTCACAAACTCGCGCTTATCTCCCGCCTGCTCCAGCAAAGGGTCATTGAGCAATACCTTAATGCCATAGGCATCTAAGCACTTGGCCAACGCCGAGCCGGTATTACCAGCACCCACAATACCAACGGTTTTGCCAACAAGTTGGGTTTGATAGCGCTTTGCCAGCTCTAACATGGCGATAAACGCAAACTCTCCGACAGATGTGGCATTACAACCTGGGGCACTGAAAAAAGGGATTTGACGCTCACTCAAATAAGCTTTATCGATATGATCTGTCCCTATGGTGGCGCTACCAACAAACTTAAGCTGGCTATTTTGCGCTAATAAGCTTGGATTAACCTGAGTCACAGAGCGTACTAACAACACATCGGCATCTTGAACTGCCTGCGCGGTTAGCGTTCGGCCATCGAGCCTGACGACATCACCCAACTCACTAAAGAGCTCTTCAACATAGGGCATGTTCTCATCGGCGATAATTTTCATAAGCTTTTCAATACTTCAAGGAGTCAAGGTACAGATGTTTGTATCTTACCAGAGTTCATACCTAGCATACTGATAAATAACCACCACTTAATGCAGACAAATAAAAAGGGAGACCTCAGGCCTCCCTTATTCTAGCTGTCATTGACTCGAGCATTCGAACACTCGAATTTGGCGACGGCAATAATTAGCTATATTTACGCATCACTAAGGTTGCGTTTGTGCCACCGAAACCGAAACTGTTGCTCATAATCGTATTAAGCTCAATTGGGGTGTACTCAGTAACAATATTCATGTCTGCCGCTTTCTCATCAACATTGTCGATGTTGGCACTTGGTGCGATGAAACCGTTTTCCATCATGATAAGGCTGTAAATCGCCTCGTGAACACCAGCAGCACCTAGCGCGTGACCAGTCAATGACTTAGTCGACGCAATCGGCGGCAACTCTTCGCTAAAGACTTCGCGAATCGCTTCTAATTCACGTACATCACCAACAGGGGTAGAAGTACCGTGAGTGTTAACATAGTCAACTTTAGTGTCGACATCGGTAAGGGCCATCTGCATACAACGAACAGCGCCTTCACCCGATGGTGCAACCATATCGTAACCGTCAGAAGATGCGCCATAACCTAACACTTCAGCATAGATTTTAGCACCACGAGCCAATGCATGTTCAAGCTCTTCAACAACAACGATACCGCCGCCACCAGAGATAACAAAACCATCACGGTCTGCATCATAGGTACGAGATGCTTTTTCTGGCGTGTCATTGTACTTAGTTGACAATGCACCCATAGCATCGAAGCCCATGGTAAGTGTCCAATCAACTTCTTCAGAACCGCCAGCAAAAACCATATCTTGCTTACCCATTTGGATAAGTTCTACAGCGTGACCGATACAGTGAGCACTGGTCGCACAGGCAGAACTAATAGAATAGTTCATACCTTTAATCTTAAATGGTGTTGCCAAACAAGCACTTGATGTGCTCGACATAATACGAGGCACGATATAAGGGCCAACACGCTTAACACCTTTAGCTCTTAGGGTATCAGCCGCTTGAACTTGGTTAGCTGATGATGCGCCACCTGTACCTGCAATCAGACCTACGCGAGGGTCAGAGTATTGCTCTTCGGTTAAGTTGGCATCTGCAATCGCTTCTTGCATAGCAAGATAAGCATAAGCCGCCGCATCACCCATAAAACGTAGCGCTTTACGATCGATATGCTCAGCTGGATCGATTTTGATATCGCCCCATACTTGGCTACGAAGCTTCATCTCTTCAAACTGCTCTGAACGAGTGATACCACTGCGACCAGCCTTTAATGATTCTGTCACTTCTTGCTTGTTATTACCGATACTTGACACTATGCCAATACCGGTGATTACGACTCTTTTCATTTTTAACTATCCATTCCGTACATATGAGTACCCAAATTGCAGGCCTAATGGTATCTGTTTTAAATCAATAAAGTGGTCAGCTTTCCACAAACCTGAGTAAAATAGCCCCCAAAGTGAGACCTTACTACCAAGAGCAAACCAGATTGTCGACGATAAAACAGCCAAACAGCCCGAAAATATCCAGTAATTGTGACGCCTTACTTCATGATTTGCCAGCAAGTTATATAAAAAACACTAAGCTGTGCAAGGTTAGCCTAACAAGACTGTGTCACTTAGTGGCCAATACTCAGTCTAATGACTCAAGCAATCAATTAGGCTTAATGGGTGCTCAAAGCCTAGAGCTGTTACCCCTGATTATCTACCTTCATCAGCAGCTTTGCTCTGCCAGCTCACTCGCGATTAGCCTCTACCTCGAGCTAGATGAGGCGAAATCATCGCCGGCAGTAGATAATGCCACCGACATTGAACAGGCGATAGCAAACTGGCATCAATATGGACTCACACAAGAAAGCTCTCCTATTGCGAATATCTGCAAAGAACTTATCAATAATCAAATGTTGATGATAAAGGGAATTCAGCCTTTGGTAGGTCTAGGAAGTCAGCAGTTATCTGTCCAGCTGCATATTGGCGAGCTCAGTGATGCACTTAAACAAACACCTGCTCAACAGCTGTCACTGTTTAGTAATTGGCTCATATCCAGCACAGCGCTTAATAGGCTCTATCAAAGTCAACTCTATCAAAGTCAACTCTCTCAAACTAAAAACAACCTAAGCCTGCTGTGGCAAATCGCGCGCCTAAGTCAAGATAATGCAAGAGTAGTGAGTCTTGGCAATGATATTGCCCCGACATGTCGAAGCGCCTTTTCGCAAGTTGGCCTCGCAATAGTGCCATTAGCGAGCGAAATTTTGAATATGCAAGCTGCCAATACTGCCAATAGCCAGCTTAGTGACCCCATTATCATTCAAGAGCGCAACGCACTTAGGTTTGAGGCCGCGGAGCAACATGGTCACTGTCAGGGGAAATCGATACTTGCTCAGCCTGCTGAGCCCAGCCAAACGACACAAAACAAGCAAAACACACAAACTAGCCAAAACCCACAAAGCAGTAATAATCCCCCCGGTATTGCCATCATTGGCGGTGGCCTTGCAAGTTGTGCATTAGCCTTGTCATTGACTCAAAAGGGCCAGTCCCTGCACTTTTTCTGTCAAGATAGTGAGCTTGCTCAGCGCGCCTCTGGAAACAAGCAAGGCGCGATTTATCCCCTACTGACGCCTGAAAACAATACTCTGAGCCAATTTTACCAGCAGGCCTTTCTCTATAGTCGCCGCCTGATTGAGTACCTAGCACAAGAAGGCCATCAAATAGGCTATGACTTTTGCGGCGTACTCCACACAGGTCATGATGATAGAAGCAGCAAACGGATTGATAAAATTATTCAAGGCCAAGCTTGGCCTAGACAAATCGCAAGACCTGTTTCCGCAGTTGAGGCAAATGATTTAGCTAACCTTGAGGTTAACCAGCAAGGGATCTTTTACCCGCTTGGCGGCTGGGTGTGTCCCCATGAATTTGCCAAGGCAGCCTTTGCACAAGCATCCATCAGTGGACTCGTTCACAGCCACTTCAACACCCATATCACCCGCATTAGTCAAAAAGATGGACTTTGGTACCTGCATCAAACCGGGAGTGCTAATGATAATTCAGATGACAATGCTGATGATGAGTCAGATGAAAAGTGCTTTGGACCCTTCAAAAAACTAGTGTTAGCCAATGGCGAAGGGATCAATCGATTTGAGCAAACCAGAGCATTGCAAATCTCAGGATTTCGCGGACAAGTCAGTCATATTCCAGCGCAGGCCAAGCTCAGTAAACTGGCCACAGTGCTCTGCTCTATCGGTTATCTCACCCCAGCCAATCAAGGCCTACATTGTGTTGGTGCTAGCTATGTAAAATTAGGCACAAACCAAAGTGCCAATCAGCTAGATTACTGCCCACAAGAGCAACTGGATAATGCAGATAAGATGCACCAAAGCTATCCCAATAGTGATTGGTTAAATGATATCGATATTAGTGCGAATAGTGCACGAGTGGGGGTGCGCATGGTGACGCGAGATCATGCTCCTATGGTAGGCCTTGCACCTAATATTGACTCGCTCAAAACGCTTTACTTAGATAAAAGCAAACAAACTGCATGCAATGAGAGCAAACCCGGCCGCTCCCAGAAAAAACCTAGCGGTCTATTTTGGCAGCACACTACTCCACCTAGCTATGATGGGCTGTACCTACTTGGTGGCTTAGGCTCACGAGGACTCAGCTCAGGCCCTCTGGCGGCAGAAGCCCTAGCAAGAATCATCTGCAATCAGCAAAGCTGTATCGATTACCACACCCTATCGCTACTCAGTCCCAACAGAATGTGGTTAAGAAAGCTTATCAAAGGTAAAGCGGTGAAGTTTTAATTCACCTTCCCATTGTTTATAAGCAAGCCCCTCAACTACAACAATGCGAGTAGGGTGATGCTAATATAGAGAATATAGAGAAAAACATATCTAACTGCCACGTGAACGAGGCATAACAACCTCCTACTCAAGCTAATCATTAAAGCTTAGTAGGAGGCCAAAAAACTAGCAATTTATCATGGGTGTCTTATAAACATGGTCTTATGAACATGCTTAATCTAATAAAAACAACTTAGCATCTTCACTGCCTAACTCAGCAGCTTCTTTCATATACTTTAAGAACATAACATCATCATTTAAATCAAAGTAGTTTAGTGCAATAATATAATAGTATTCAGGCAAATTTCTGTACTTCAAAAACCTGTTCGCAAACTCAATTGCTAACTTAGGGTCTTTCTCGAAAGGTGATTCACCTAAAGTAAGCATACGGAGACAGTATATTTCACTATCAATACTAAGCCCTGAATTGGCTATTTTTAAAATACGTTTTTTGAAAGCAGTAGACTTTTCATCATCTCCATTAATAGCAGCGATTAGGTACTCTACTTCAGCATCAATATGTCCTTTCTGCATTGCTTCTTTTAATAGGCTTAATCTAGAAAGCTTACTTTCCGAAAAATTTGCAAGAGCCCACTTCGCGTGGGCTAATCCTCTTTTGCTAAGAGTAATTATTTCATCGACACTACAGTCTTTGATACCAGAAAAATAACTCCAAATACAATATTCTATGACTCCGTGTTCACTATCTTTAAACTCTTTTTTCAAAGCCTCTATATAAACATAATTACTACTCAGCCTGAATAAAGCAACTAGGGAAGCTATCTTAAGCTTCTCTAGTTCAGAGTCCTCACCTGAAATATAAAGCTTATGGGCTCTACGTTTAACTTCAAATGCAAAAGAGCCATAACCCAAATCACACTCTCCCAGTATTCTGGAAACCTCCACTACATTGGAAGCTTTTTGAATTGCTTCAACTATTTCTATTGTCGTATTTATATCACAGTCGCTATTAGCTTCAGCGAAAAATACCATTATCAAATTTATACTAGCGCCCAGAATAAGCCATCTCAGCCATAAAATTTGCAAAAGCATCTGCTCCATCTCTAATTACCTTTAAGCTCCCTCAGACTCTGACCCTACTTTTTATCTATAAACAAAATCAGCCTTCACTATGAAGGCTGATTGCTAAAGATTTATATCGAGACAAGCGAAAAAAGATTAGGCTTGCAGCAGCTTGCTGAGTTCGCTCCAAGCTTGTTCGACTAATACAAAGTCTGACTCTTCAAGCTCTTCCTTGGCTAACTCAATACAAGGCTGCATTTTAGCTTCAAGGGCATTGTAGCTTTCATCACCATCATCTTCTAATTGAGACAGTACCACAGCCACATGGCCTTGTAGGTAACCACTTGCAAACACTGCATCGTCATCGCCGTTTTCTAGGTTAGATGCAATCCACTGCTCTAATGTTTGCTCATACTTCTCTAACATTTCTGCTCCAGTTTTCTCTTTAATCTTGCTGTGCTAATTATCTTTATTAATTCTATTTTGCCTATAGACTGCCAAGCTAAAAATGCTAAGCAAAATCGGCCACTTGGTACATCACATAGTCATGGTAACCGGTAATCACTTGATAATAGCCACTTAAGTCATGGTCTAGCGCTTCGTCGCCACTATCCACGATTAGTGGCCGCCCTTCAAGTGCTTTTAGCTTAGTTTTGGTCGCAACCAATAAAATATTTTCCTTACCCACTAAGCGAATCACTTCAGGAGAAAGCTGCTGATTCCCTCTACCCAAAATATGACCTTGACCACCGATTAAGGTGATCACCAGTTTCACCACTTGTTGATGCTCTTGCGCCCTGCGAATATACTCAGCCAGCTGTTTAGCTGTCACATCCTGAGCGATAAGCCCTTGCTCCTGAATAAGGTCCACACCGAGTAACGTATTATCCAGCGTCAACTCTTCCATCACGGCGGCAACTGTACTGCCGCTGCCCATGATGAACAGCTCGTCATCCATATTCTCAATCACTTCGGCTGCGATATCAGCAAGAACCAGCTCATCGGACTCCTTGCCACCCATTTTTACCGCCTGAACATATCTTGGTTCGGCAGGGACTAACATTTCACCATAACGCTTGGCTCTGACTGTGCCTTGCCTAAAGGCCACCTCGTCGATATCCATCACATCTGCGCTCATTAGGCTAACAAGCTCACCTTCAAGCAGCATCTTCACGACTAAACCTGCAGCATGTGGGGTAACGCCGTAAACCCCAGAGTGAATTTTAACTCCCGCTGGCACTCCCAAAACAGGCATAGACTCACCAACAACACTGAACACATCTCTTGCGGTGCCATCACCACCAGCAAACAGCAACAGATCTAACTTTTGTTCAATAAGCTCAGCAACCAAACTTTTCGAGTCTTTAGCGGATGTTTGCGGCATAGATGTTTGATAAACCACCTCACAATCAAAGCCCATCTGCTTAGCTAAATCTTCTCCCATTACACCGGATGCGGTGACTAGGGTAATACATTCTTTATAGTCGCTCAGAACAGACAAGGCCTGCTGCATTCGCAAATGGGCCTTGGGCTCAGCACCACGCTTTAATGCTTCAGTGGCGATACCGTCACTGCCTTTTAATGCGACGCTACCGCCTAACCCTGCGAGCGGGTTAATCATAAGACCTAATCGAAATTGTTTTTTCATTGTTATTATTCTCAATTAGTGAAGGAAGATGAAAATGATGAAGTGCCGGGATTAATTCCAAAGGCTTAAGTGACAATCAGCCGAGCCAATGGCTCGGCTGCATCAATCGCCATATCAGAACTGATAGTTCATTTAAGTGAGTCGCTTGTTCAAATTAATAGCTGATTAAAAATCATAACTAATTCAAAATCATAAATAACTCAAACTAATTACTCATTCAAACTAATCGTTAAGCTTGAATTAGTCACGCATCCCAATTTGTGGCGTTACCGACTGTACATCCTGATTTTGTGCTCTGTGTCTGAGTAGATGGTCCATCAATACAATGGCCAACATGGCTTCGGCAATGGGCACAGCGCGAATTCCCACACAGGGGTCATGCCTGCCCTTTGTCACCACCTCAGCGGTGTCACCTTGTACTGTCATGCTTTCACCTGGCACACTGATACTCGATGTTGGCTTGAGCGCCATATGGGCAATAATAGGCTGCCCCGATGAAATCCCTCCTAGCACGCCGCCGGCATGGTTAGACTCAAACCCTTTTGGAGACATCAAATCTCTATGCTCAGAGCCCTTTTGCTCAACCACATCAAAACCATCGCCAACCTCGACACCTTTAACAGCGTTAATCCCCATTAAGGCGTGGGCGATATCGGCATCGAGGCGATCAAAGACTGGCTCACCTAGGCCTACTGGCACATTAGTCGCCATCACACTCACTTTAGCGCCGATAGAATCACCCGATTTTTTCAAATCACGCATATATTCATCGAGCGCTTCAAGTTTACTGGCATCGGGAAAGAAAAATGGGTTTTGCTCAACTTGCTCAAAATCGATTTGCTCAGCCTTGATAGGCCCAAGTTGGGACAGATAGCCTCGAATCTCAATGCCATGGACTTGCTTTAGGTACTTCTTGGCAACGGCTCCGGCAGCAACACGCATTGCCGTTTCACGAGCTGATGAGCGACCACCACCTCGATAATCCCTTAAGCCATACTTTTGCTGATAGGTATAATCAGCATGCCCGGGACGAAAAAGATCTTTAATATTGGAGTAATCTTTACTGCGCTGATCGGTATTTTCAATTAACAGGCCTATCGAGGTACCTGTGGTTTTCCCCTCAAATACACCCGATAGAATCTTAACCTCATCGGCTTCACGTCTGGCAGTAGTATAGCGAGAAGTGCCAGGACGGCGACGGTCTAAATCCAGTTGCATATCTTCAACACTGATCGCAAGCCCTGGCGGGCAACCATCAATAATACAACCTAACGCCACACCATGACTTTCACCAAAGGTTGTGACACAAAAATTTCGACCTATGCTATTTCCTGACATTCTTTACCTTACTTGCTTGCGACTGTTACTGACTTGCGGTTATTACTGACAAGTTCAGATTTATATGAGTGACTGCTATTATTCACCATCTTTGTAGATAGAGAAAAGTGATTGATTTTCAATTAACTGATCTCGAGTCAACACAAACACGCCATCTCCACCATGTTCAAAGTTAACCCAAGTGAATGGCACCTCTGGATATTGCTCCATCAGATGTACCATAGAATTACCCACTTCAACCACTAATAAACCATCTTCGGTTAGATAGTCTGCTGCATTTGCCAAAATTTTCTTGGTTAAATCTAAGCCGTCATTGCCAGAACCCAGCCCAAGCTCAGGCTCATGGTGATATTCATTTGGCATATCGGCTAAATCTTCTGCATCCACATACGGTGGATTCGAAACAATAAGATCGTAATGTGGGCCTTTAGGCAGCGCAGAGAAAAGATCAGATTGAATTGGGAATACTCTCTCCATCAAGCCATGGGACTCAATATTTATCTGAGCCACATCTAGGGCGTCCTCGCTGATATCAAGCGCATCCACCTCAGCCTCTTCAAATTCATAGGCACAGGCGATAGCGATACAAGCACTGCCAGTACAAAGATCTAACACTCGATTCACTGGCTTGTTATACAGCCAAGGACTGAATCTGTTACCTATCATCTCGGCTATCGGTGAGCGTGGCACCAGCACCCTTTCATCAACAAAAAATTCAAGACCGGCGAAGTTAGCTTTATTGGTCAAGTAAGGCACAGGTAAGCGCTCTTTAACTCGGCGAATAATCAGCTCAACGATCTTATGCTTTTCACTACTAGTCAAATTAGAGTGGATCACCTGCTGACCTATCTCTTCAGGCAAGTGTAACGCATGAAACACCAGTGCAATCGCTTCATCCCAAGCGTTATCTGTACCATGGCCATAATACACATCGGCATCATTAAAACGGCTTACGGCCCAACGTAACATATCGCCGATAGTCCGCAATTCGGTGACGGCTTCATCCACAAAAATCTTATCCAAAACTTGCTCCAGCTTAAAAGTTCCGCTCCATTGTAACTGAACTCTATCCATATGACATAAGATTCAATAAAATAGCCCTATGAATAGCCAAAAAAATAAAGACCAAATGACGAATTTTTCATCGCTCATCGATGGGGTTAAACCATTGAAGCAAGATAAACGTCATTTTCGTCAAACTGTTAAGCAAAAATCAGAATTCGCCCCCAAAGAGCGTCAAGTCCAAGCTGAAAGTTTTTTTTCCGACAGTTATCAACCACTGCTGCCAGATGAAGGCCCGATGCGCTGGAAGCGTGATGATTGTGATAGTTTAGAGCTTAAGCGACTAAGACGTGGTGACTATGTGCCGGACCTATTACTGGATCTCCATGGTCTTAGACAAACAGAAGCCAAGCTTGAAATTTCAGCCCTACTCCACGCCTGCGTGAAACAGAGCGTGCACTGCTGCAGTGTGATGCACGGCTTTGGCACTGGCACGCTAAAGCAACAAATACCTATGTGGCTTGCTCAACATCCTCAGGTGCTTGCCTTTCACCAAGCCCCCAAAGAGTGGGGAGGCAAGGCGGCCATTCTAGTATTAGTGGATATCGGTGACGCGCCTCATAGACGCTAAGATTAAAGTCCAAAATGTGTAAACACATTTCAGGGTAGACAAGGCATATAAGTAAAAAGGCATCCCACTTAGGATGCCTTTTAGCATTTTAATTTAATCAGCTTATAGTATGAGGCGCATGCTGCCAACTTAACGAGCCTCGCTCACCATGATAATCAATAAGGCTAATTCCAGATGTCGGAAACAGTGGCGGCTCTATACCTAGCACGAGTTCAGAAACCAGATAACCAAGCAGTGGCATATGGGAAATAACCAGTACCTTATCGGCCTTATACTGATCTGCATAGGCAAGAATCAAATCACCAGCATTTCTCGGGTCACCTGATGGCACTATATCGTCGAGTACCTGCCATTTTCTAGGAGTAGGAAAAAATTGACTCAACTCTTGCCAGGTTTGCTGAACACGCAAATAGGGACTAAGCAAGACTAAATCAAACTCGCTCACTCTTTGGCTCAACCAATCACTCATTAAGCGGGTATGATAACGGCCAGATTCGGTTAAAATACGCTCTCTATCAGATGCGGCATTAAACCCCGCCTCTCCATGGCGCATTAAAAATAGCTGCATACTTCTCTCGCTGCTCATCAGACTCTTAAAATCATTATTGGCCAATTGTAGCGCTAAAGGCAATTCAACAAAACATGAATTAGCCATTTCTCGTTAATCTTTAGTCGATAATTTTAAGAGATATTTGCTAAAAATGGCGCATGCTATCAATATATAGCTAACACATGTTATTGAGATTCTCTTCTTGTCATTATCCAAATCGATTATTACTAGTCCCAATGACCATAGACAATATCGCTATCTCAAGTTAGATAACAACCTCAGGGTATTGGTTGTCGAAGATATGCAAGCGAGCCAAGCCGCAGCTTCCATGGCGGTTAACGTTGGCCACTTTGATGATCCTAAGCAACGTGAAGGCATGGCACACTTTCTTGAACACATGCTGTTTTTAGGCACTGAAAAATACCCTAAAGCCGGCGAGTATAATGCCTTTATTAATCAACACGGTGGTAGCAACAATGCTTGGACAGGTACCGAGCACACCAACTTTTTCTACTCAATCGCCCCAGGAGTGTTTGAGGAATCTTTAGATAGATTTAGCCAGTTTTTTATCTCACCACTGTTTAACCCTGAGCTGGTTGACCGAGAAAGGCAAGCTATTGAGTCCGAATACAGCTTAAAACTAAAAGATGATATTCGTCGCGTCTACCAAGTGACAAAGGAAACGGTCAACCAAGATCATCCCTTCGCAAAATTTTCTGTCGGTAACCTAGAAACCTTAGGTGGAGATCAGCAGCAACTGCGAGACGAACTGCTAACTTTTTATCAAGAACATTATAGCGCTAACCTAATGACCCTGTGTCTAATCGGCCCTTTTTCATTAGACGTGCTCTCAACGTTAGCCAAACAATATTTTACCGCCATTACTGATAATCATCTGGTGAAACATCATAACCAAGTCCCCTTATTTACCGAAAAGGAACTGGTAAACAAGATTCACATAACGCCGATAAAAGAACAAAAACGACTCAGTATTAACTTTAGCCTACCTGCTATCGATACCTTTTATCAGCGTAAACCTTTGACCTTTATCAGCCACCTTCTCGGCAATGAAAGCCAAGGAAGTCTGCTCTCTTACTTAAAGAATAAAGGCTTAGCTAATAGCTTATCTGCAGGGGGCGGTGTCAATGGTTACAACTTTAAAGACTATGCCATTAGCTTTCAGTTAACAGATAAAGGCTTACATAATATTGATTCGATAATTCAAGCGACTTTTGAGTATATCGAACTAATAAAACAGCAAGGATTAGAAGAGTGGCGATACCAAGAGCGCAGCTCACTGCTAAAGCTAGCATTTCGCTATCAAGAGCAGATAAAACCATTAGATCTTGCTAGCCACCTGAGTATCAATATGCACCACTATCAAATCGAAGATTTGGTGTTTGGTGACTATCGAATGGATGGATTAAACAAAACCGAAACCCTTGAGCTACTTGATTTAATGTCACCGGATAACTGTCGAGTTCAAGTGGTCGCACAAGAGCTCGAAACCAACAAACAAGCTCAGTGGTATCACACCCCTTATCAAGTAGTAGACATGCGTTCAGAACTTGAGAAATACAAAGTTACTGAAATACGAGACGACTTTTTTCTGCCATCCCCCAATCCTTTTATCATAGATGATGCCGCAGCTCGCTTTGAGAAGCAGACAACGGCAACACCGCAAATTATTTTCGAACAGGAAGGTATACGCCTTTGGCATAAAAAGGATGACAAATTTAATGTACCTAAGGGACATCTCTATCTATCTCTAGACTCAGAGCAAGCTTGCAGAACACCTAAGCATGCAGCTATGACAAAGCTTTATATAGAATTGCTTTCTGACAGTTTGAATGAGCATACTTATCAAGCTGAAGTCGCAGGCCTTAATTATCATATCTACTCTCATCAGAGTGGCTTAACACTTCAATTGAGTGGCTATACCAGCAAGCAGGAAGTACTGTTAAACCTACTGATTAAGAAAGCCAGAGAGCGTAACTTTACTGAAAAGCGCTTTAATCAAATCAAACGCCAAGTTATTCGCTCTTGGCAGAACGTCTCTCAAGCCAAGCCTATATCCCAGTTATTCACCAGTCTCACTGCAACATTACAAAAACACAGTTATGAGCCTAAACGAATGGCTGACTTACTTGAAGAAGTCGAACTTGATGAGCTGTACGAACATATTGAACACTTTTATGAACAAGTGTTTTTAGAAGGATTAATCTATGGTGATTGGTTAAAAAGTGAAGCAGAACGTCTGGGTAAACATTTAAATACCATGCTCAACCAAGTTTCACAGCCCTGCGATGAAAGTGCAAGGCAACTTATTGACCTTAGTGGTAGTAAAACCTTATTTAGGGAAATTACAACTCAGCACCAAGACAGCGCAATTATTGTTTATTACCAGTCAAGGCTGCCAACCGCTAAGAAGATGGCACTCTTCAGCTTACTTAATCATGCAATGTCATCAACTTTTTTCAATGAGCTTCGCACCCAGCGACAACTTGGCTACATGGTAGGAACGGGTTATCTACCTTTACATAAGCACCCTGGCATGATTTTCTATGTGCAATCTCCCACTGCTGGCCCTTTACAGCTCCTGGAGGCAATAGATGAATTCATTGCAGACTTTAACTATGCCGTACTGCAAATTACCAATGAACAGTGGGAAGTCACCAAGCAAGGGCTGATCAATCAAATCCTAGAAAAAGACACCAATATGAAAACCAGTAGCCAAAGGTACTGGGTCGCGATAGGTAATAAGGACTATAGCTTTAACCAAAGAGAACAAGTTGCCGCACATGTATCAGAATTAACAAGAGCCGATCTACTCAAGTTCATGATGGATAAAATGCGCAGTAAAAATAGTGATCGATTAGTGCTTTTTAGTACAGGGGATCAACACAAAAGTCATGATAGGCTTAATACCGCCAACTTACTAACAGATCTGCGCACCTTCAAGCTTGATGCTGAAAAATTCTCTCTATAACACTGCTAGGGCTAGGGGAATTGATGTAAATGTCAGCAGCACTAAAACTTGATGCTCACTTTCAACTCAAAATGTTATCAAAGTGAGCATCTGCTTTTGACAAAGACGCTGGATTCTGAAAAAGTGGTCAATTCAATGCAGCGATATACACCAAACTAAAATTATAAGCTGAACAATGATATTTACTTCAAAAGCCAAAAAGTTTGCAATCTTAGTTAGCCTACTATTGATATTTGTTTGCCGCGGAGCGATGGCTAGCGAACAAGGGCTCTCTTTTCCTATCGACTTCAATACTAAAAGCTATAGTGTCGCTGAAGGCCTATCTCAAAGTGCTGTTACATCCATCGTAGAGGATAACGAAGGCTTTATATGGATAGGCACTGTCAATGGCCTAAATCGCTTCGATGGCAAAAATTTTGAACATTTTTATTCGAATACGGAATCAGGACTTCCCAGCTCGTTTATCCGAAGCCTAGCACTCAGCGATAACGGCATTTTATATGTTGGAACCGATGAAGGTTTAGTCAGATATAACAAAGAAAGCAATAGCTTTACTCAAGCATACAAAGAGCTAATCCCCCAAAAAGCTCCTATATGGTCAATTTCTTTTGATGCCAGAAACCTATTGATAGGCACTGAGCGTAATTTATTCAAAATTGACTATGAAAAAAATTCTCTAGTCAAAACATGGCAAGATGCACGCTTTGATGGCATAAAGCGAGTTGAACAACTTAAAGGAACCATTATTGTAAGGAATTATAGTGGAGAAGTTTTTGAAATTAATGATGCCATCGAAAAAGTAGCTGATAGTTCAATAGAAATTGCAAAATTCGAAGACAAATTAGCAATATATCAAAATGACAATTCAGACAAATTCACAAGCGAATTCGTTAATGTAATCAACATTAGCGGAGCAACAGCTGTAAATAGCAATAAAGAAAACATTTTCGCACTCAAAGACAACCACTTATATACATATGATAAAAATAAAAATTTAATCTCAACAGGCAATATAAACACGGGCAAAGGTGGGTTGATAAATCCTAAAATATTCTATCTTAATAGTGGAATATATATCACGAATGTTAAATTTGGATTTATAAAAATAGGCAATGAAGAGAACTTAGTAAAAAAAATACAAAGCAATAAGAACAACATTTGGTCTATATCTAAAGACGAAGATAACAACATAATCCTTGCTACAGATTCAAAGTACATCGCTAAACTAGAAAATAACACCCAAAGGAAAGAGCTATACAACTCAGGAATAAATGGTCCAAAATCCATAGTCTCAACACAAGAAAATATTTTTATTGCAAGCCCTTTTGGACTACATAAGTTTAATTATAATAGTAATAAGATCACTAGAATGCTTGAGGGGCAATTTACTATTCTAAAAAAAGCAAAAGATAATAAAACTATGCTTTTAGGGAGTGCAAAGGGCTTATATTACGAGTTAAACATAAAAGGTGAGATTATTTTTAGTAGGGAAATTGATCCTGGAAACCCGATATTTGACATAACAAGAAATAAAAACTCATTGTACTTTGCAACTCAAGGAGGAGTCTTCCATTTAAATAACAATGAGTTATCACACATCTATAGAGATGATATAACCTTCAGTCTATATGAAACAAACAGTCATCTCTACTTTGGTACAAGAACTGCATTAAATAGTATACAAAAAAGTAACCAATCCTTGTTGAAAGTAATAGAAAACAACAAGCCAGTTTATTCAATAACCAAGGTCGAAAGTACTATTGTCGCGGCATCAACAGGAGAAATTGCTCTTTACGAAGCTGCAAGCGGTAATACACACACATTATATAGACATAATGGTTCACAAGCAGATTACAATACCCAAGCGTTAACAAAAATAAACAAGACTATCTATTTAGGCGGCATATCTGGATTAAGCAGCTTAAATGTTAAAAA
This sequence comes from uncultured Shewanella sp., assembly GCA_947503555.1. Taxonomy (GTDB): domain Bacteria; phylum Pseudomonadota; class Gammaproteobacteria; order Enterobacterales; family Shewanellaceae; genus Shewanella. The sequence goes on along the minus strand of CANNEE010000010.1, from coordinate 3,065 downwards.
CATATATGATTATATTAATCAAAAAGAACCCCCTAAGACTTACTTCAGCAATCTATTTTTATTTAATAAAAAGGTACTTCCACCTACAATAGAAAAACCAATAAATACGTTAAATGAAATTTCATTAAAGTACTCTGATTATCCGTTCAGCCTTGCATTTGACACACCTAAGAGCAACTCATACTTTAAATACAGAATGCTAGGCCTTGCTGATGCTTGGATCTCATCTAGTAACTATAATACAGCAACTTACACAAACCTCTCATCAGGTGAATATTCATTTCAAGTATTTGCAGTTGATCCTCTAACAAATAAGCAAGGTCCAATCAAACAAATATCAGTCATCATCACACCACCTTGGTGGCTATCAATAGAAGCTAAAATTGCTTATCTCATCTGCTTTATCATTGTTTCCCTGTTTATCATTAAGGCTTGGCTAAGAAAACGAGAAATTCAACATAAAATTGCTATCAGTGAAGAAAGATTAAAATTATCTCTATGGGGCAGTGGCGATGAAATGTGGGACTGGGATATAGAGACAGGCCAAATTTATCGCTCCAACATATGGGGGTCTTTAGAATTCCCACGAGATGGGCAAAGATCCGGCTCTAATAATCAAGAGAGTAATATTCACCCCAATGATAGAGCAAGGGTTAGCAATGCATTACAACTGCACTTTGATGATAAAACGGATCATTTCGAAGCGACCTACCGTGTAAAAGATAAACAAGGTGGCTGGGTTTGGATTTTAGATAGAGCTAAAATTGTAGAAAGAGATGAAGATGACAAACCTGTCCGTATGACAGGGACCATTAAGAACATCAATAACTTTAAAACGGCCGAGGAGCAATTAAGGCTATTCGAACGTGCTATCGAAAATATCTCGGAAGGCATGTTCATTCTTGATAATAGCTTCCACTTTGTCGAAGTTAACGACGCTTGTTGCACCATATCTAATAAGCCCAAAGAATCGTTTATCGGCGAACTTTTCAAGTTTGATTTATATCCAGGTAATTTCTCGGAGCAAATTCGCATTCTGTTAAAGCAACAAGGGAGTTGGAGTGGAGAAATCGAATCATCGAAAGGTCAGAATGAACGCTTCCTTATGGAGTTAACTATCGATGCTATTTACGATGAACAGCAGATCTTAACCCACTATGTTGGTATTTTTAGCGATATTTCACGCCGCAAACAACAAGAGGAAGAACTCAGAAAGCTAACCAACATCGATATGTTGACGGGCTTGCCTAACCGCTCCAACCTTCAAGTCACATTGAGCAACTTAGTTAAAAAGCAATCAGACCATACATTAATGGTACTGGATATTGATAACTTCAAGCGAATAAACGACTCCCTAGGACATCAAATCGGCGATGAACTATTAACCTTAATCGCAAAGCGTATTGAAACCTCATTACCTAGCTACACATATCTTTATCGCCTTGGTGGTGATGAGTTTGCTTTACTAGTTGATAAAACTCCAGATATAGGCTCAAGTGCAGCCATTGCGAGTCGTATAATCGACTCCTTTATACTGCCCTTCGATATCAACGATGAAAAATTTGTCATCAGTGCAAGTATTGGCATAGTGCTTTATCCTGAGGATGAAGTAGACGAGCAAGCACTATTAAGAAAAGCGGATATTGCTATGTATCATGCAAAGTCCGCAGGTGGTGGCCGTTATCAATTCTATTCAGAATCATTAAACAAAAATGCCATTCGTCAACTCGAAGTGGAGAACCTCATTCGTCAAGGGCTACGTGATGACCTCTTTGAAGTCTATTACCAACCCAAAGTCGATGTAAAGACTCATCAGCTGGTTGGAATGGAGGCTCTAGTCAGGTTGAATCATCCAACACAAGGACTGATCCCTCCCAATGACTTTATTCCATTAGCTGAAGAAAATGGACTCATTGTCGATATAGGCGATATGGTATTAAGAAAGGCCTGTTTTGCTGCCCAAAAGTGGCGAGAGCAAGGGCTTTTTGATGGGCGAGTTGCTGTCAATTTGTCGTCACATCAGTTTGCTTTACCTGACCTACAGCAGCGAATTGAGTCAATATTACGACTCACTCAGTTGCCTGCCGCTAATCTAGAACTCGAAATCACCGAAGGAACTGTGATCAAACACCCAGAGAAAGCAATAGAAGTCATGCAACAGCTGGCGCAAATGGGAGTTAGTCTAGCATTAGATGACTTTGGTACTGGATATTCATCACTTTCATACTTGAAACGATTCCCTATTCATACATTAAAGATTGATAAAGCCTTTATTGACGATATAGATAAATCTGATAGAGATCTGAAAATGGTCGACTCAATCATCACTATCGCCCATAACATGGGACTTTCAGTGGTTGGAGAAGGAGTTGAAGAAGCATCACAGCTCAATATTCTTAAAGCGTTAAATTGCGAAGAAATTCAAGGCTACTACTTTAGCAAAGCAGTGCCAGAGGCTGACTTTGCCGCTTTACTTAAGCCTCAAAGCGTTCAAAATGTAAGCAGCTAAAAGAGCGTTCTTTTTCGTTTTCAATTTTTGGCACGACACCTGCTAATAGTTCTCTCAACGTCAACTAACTAACAGACCTTGAGAGAACTAAAATGATTAAAGGAATAATTTCAGCTACTACTATCTTACTGAGCAGCGCACTTTTACCTTGCGAAGCGAGTCCAAATACCTATGAGACATGGAATATTCTCCACTCCACTGATGCTATCGCGCCTCAATCAACACAAGTAGCTGGTTCACCATACATCAAATTTAAGCCTGTAGAGCTGGCTGGCTCACCATACATCAAGTTTAAGCCTGTTGAACTAGCTGGTTCACCTTACATCAAATTTAAGCCTGTAGAACTAGCAGGTTCACCATACATCAAATTTAAGCCTGTAGAACTAGCTGGTTCACCATACATCAAATTTAAGCCTGTAGAACTGGCTGGTTCACCATACATCAAATTTAAGCCTGTAGAACTAGCTGGTTCACCATATATCAAATTTAAGCCTGTAGAACTAGCTGGTTCACCATACATCAAATTTAAGCCTGTAGAACTAGCTGGTTCACCATA
>CANNEE010000009.1 GCA_947503555.1 uncultured Shewanella sp. | reverse complement strand
ACTCAGAAGTGAAACGCAGTATCGCCGATGGTAGTGTGGGGTCTCCCCATGTGAGAGTAGGTCATTTCCAGGCGCCAATTTGGTTTTTACTTTTTAAAAAAGTGAAGACAAAACAGTTAAGAAAGCCCGCTACTATGTAGCGGGCTTTTTTGCGCTTGGAACAAAGAGAAATTGACTGGCTTTTGATTATGTATGGCAACATTTAGCCTGATGCCATAAATATGTTCAACTTTCAGATATTGGCTTCCGTTAAGGTCAGTCGCTGGCACTTCTAGGTGTTAACTTAGTCTTAGAGTATTGCTTAGTTCATTATGCTTCATGTTAACTCCCTTATTTCAAAGCGTTTAATAAAATATAGTGATATTGGTGAGCACTAAGGCAGTTTTCTTTATAGCTAGGCTTTATAATCAGCTTTAGTAATATATTGGAGTATGTATGCTGACTAAATTTCTTATTACGGCCTTGGTAATTGCGTGTTGCTGGGCTATGGTTAAGCGTTCAAAAGGGCAGAAGATTGCTAAGCCAACTGCCGATGTCGGTCAGTCGCTTATTCGCAAGTATATGTTGACGCTAGCATTAGGCTTACTATTGGCCGCGAGTGCTGTTTATCTTGGCTGGAGTTGGCATGACAATAATCAAGTGGTGACTGTAACTATCGTTTCACCAAATGATGCCGACTCGGCCGTGTATCGTGTCAAGAAGAAAGATTTGTCGACTACAGAAATCGTTACAGTAGACGGCTTGAGAATTCGTCTATCTAATCAAGAAAGAATTATTATTGCCTCATCAGAGCAGTAACTTTCATCGGTTTAAATCTTATTTTGTAACGGCTTATGCAATATAATGCCGTGAGTTTTGTTGCTCCCCAATTTTTCCTGTGGGGAGAGTGTGTGGAGATATTTGATGATTACAGCCTATGTACTTGAAGGTAAAAGATTTACTGTATGTGAACTCAGCGTTGAAGACGCATTACCGAAAAATACATTGTGGTTGGATCTATTTAAGCCCGACGATGACGAGCGTGACTGGCTAAGCCGCTTCTCTGTTGAAGAAGTGCCAGAAGAGGAAGATATCAATGAAATTGAGGCTTCTGCACGCTTTTATCAAAATAGTGATGGATTACATATCAATTCATTATTCCCTCAGCGAGTCGGTCAAGATGTTCGAGGGGTAAACGTTTCCTTTAATTTACGCGAAAGTTTCCTACTGACCATTAGAGAAGAAGAAGTTGGCTTAATACGCTTGTTACGTAACTATCTTCGACTCGGCCGAATTGAAGCTGCAACTCCTCAGGCATTGTTTCTTGAACTGTTTAATCTTAAGGTCGATTATCTTTCGGATCTGATTGAAGACGTCTACACAGTACTTGAAAACGTTAGCGAAGATGTATTTAAAAGTGATGAGTTAGATGACATATTTAAGCTTATCACCTTACAAGAAGACTCTAACGGTAAAATCAGATTAAGTTTGCTCGATACTCAGCGCTCTTTACGCTATATGCAGCGTTATTATCGAGGCGAATTGTCAGAGGACTCGTTAAAGGAGCTAAGGGAAATGCTTGCTGATATCGAATCTTTGATGCCCCACAGTCAGTTTATATTCGATAAGCTAAATTTCTTGCTTGATGCAGCCATGGGTTTTAGTGGCTTACAACAAAATAAGATCATTAAAATTTTCTCGGTTGCTGCGGTGGTATTTCTTCCTCCAACCCTAATTGCGAGTAGTTACGGCATGAACTTCTCTGGTATGCCAGAGCTGGATTGGTGGTTTGGTTACCCTATGGCAATTTTGATGATGATTGCGAGCGCTGCTGGAACATATCTGTTCTTTAAGCGTAAAGGTTGGTTATAAGTTAATGGCGGTTGCTAGCCGCCATTGAAAGGTATTATTTCTGCTTTTTGCTCCTTTATAAAGCTAGGCTCATTGATGACGTTAGATAGTGTCGTGAGCTTTTCACTCATCAGGTACATTGCCATTTGGCATCGATTATAGGGAGAGTTACAGCGATCCAACTGCTGGTGATAGTTGTGTACTAGCGATCTGAGCTGGGCTTGGTTGCGACGTGAAGAGGCAATGGCTTCATCGCTAAGCTGTGTTTGCAAAAGCGCTAATTGATCTGGTTTATGCTCTGCTAGCCATTTTAAGGTGTCAAAGTCAGGTAGCTTGGTCATTCCATGCCTCCTGTATATTTCATCTGAATATTTGGCTAATTTCCAACCTAACCAAATTTTACTCTTTCCTCAAGATTAGTTGATTATCAGCAGAAGTGGCTAACTTCTTTTGGTTATAAATAGTCGTTAGTTCGAGATGTGATGAGCGGGGGGGAATTTGGTGAGCGATAATTGATGGGATTTGGTAAAAGAAAAAGCGAGATAGCTAGTGATGTTAGCTATCTCGTTTTATTTACTTTTTATCACCGCCAAAGTAGTAGCTAACTCTTTCTCTTGGGTTGAGGTATTTAAATACTTTTTCTGGCAGTGCCGCAGGAGGTAAACAGCGCGTAATTGTTAAGCCTTCATCTTCTAAATCGATAATAGGCGCTTGATCTTGTGGCACTAGCGCATCATAAACCATGATTCTCGGCAGCAGTAGCTGATTGAGGTTGACGCCCATGACTAAACCAAATTGACCCGATGATAGCTCTACAACGCTGCCAGGAGGATAAACGCCTAGCATTTTTATCATCTTGCCCACATATTCTTGATTTAGCTTAGATTTATAGTGCTTATATAGGGTTCCCAGTGCCGCATATGGGGTGCGTGCTTTAGTTTGTGGTGCTGGGTGACAAAATTCATCATATTGATTAACTACGGCAACAAGTTGATCTGCTGCGGAAAGAGAATCGGATGTGAGGCCTTTGGGGTAACCACTTCCATCCAGGTATTCATGGTGGTTTTGAATTATGGGGAGTGCTGTCGATGGAAAGGTTTCCGCTAGCTTTGCAAGCTCTACACCCAGCGTTGGGTGCTGTTTGAGGTAGTTGATTTCAGGCTTGGTTAGGGTGGCTTTTTTTAATAGCTGCGCAGGAACCTTAAGTTTACCTATATCGTGGAATAGGGCGCCTAATCCTACTTCTTCTATTGCCGCCTTTTCCCAGCCGAGCTCTTTGGCAATTAGCATACTCAGAACAGCCACATTGAGTGAATGATAATAGATGCCTTCATCATTCTTAGCATCGCCCATCAGGTGCAATACTAGGTTATCTGAATCCAATAGCTGAGTCGCAATATCGTGAACAAGATCTTTAGCTTCATTAACTGCGTTAAGAGGACGGCTGCGCAGTTTGGATATCATGCTACGCATCTGAGCAACAGAGCGATTGAAGTTTTGCTCGGTTTTCTTGATATCCCGACGCATCTTTTTAAGTACTTCAATCTTTTTGTTTTTCTTGCTATCCATCTCCTCTTCGAGCTTGGACAGGTCTTCGGTAACGACAGTTTCTTTTATTTCATGGGCTTGTAGTGGCTCAGCATCACTTTTCTCAATATCGATAAAAACTTGCTTAATGCCAAGCTTTTTTATGAGCTCAATTTGTGCTTGTTGCTTAATTTTGAAATTACTAAATAGGAAGGGATGGTCTTTCCACGCAAGGGGTAGCTGCACGTAACAGCCTACTTGTAACTGGGAAACGAAAATTTTACGTGTTGTGCTCATCTATATCTAACTTGACCTAAAAGTAGTAGGCTATTGTACCGTTTAAAGATAACTTTACAATTACTTAGCTAACATGCCAGCATAATTGCGCTAAACCAAATCTATAAGTAGAGGAATCATGGATTTTATAGAAGTATACCCTAATGCGATACCAGATGAGTTATGTGATCGATTAATTGAGGCATTTGACAGCCATTCAGGTGTTGCTGATGGCCAAACTGGTCATGGAGTCGATCTAACTAAAAAGGTGAGTCGTGATCTGGTGATGGATAATTATGCCGATATGACTCCACTAAAGAATGAATTATTAGGCCATACCTTAGCCAAAACAGTCGAATACTTTGATAAGTACTCTATGGCTTTAATGGGAGCGGTATCTGTCGCTGTTGCCGATGAAAAGGGACAGGCTGTTGCGCTAACTCCTGATAACTATGATGATTTGGGTAAGCCTCGTGCTGAAGCGATAGTGAAGTACCTTTATCGTAGCGGTAGTATCAATCTGCAGAAATACCTTAAAGATAAAGGCGGATATCCTCATTGGCATTCAGAGCAATTTCCACAAAATGGTCATAATGAAGCACTGCATAGAGTCGTACTTTATATGTTCTACCTCAATGATGTCGAGGAGGGTGGGGAGACAGAGTTTTATTATCAAAATCGATTGCTTAAACCTAAAAAGGGGACAATGGTAATCGCGCCTGCAGGCTTTACTCATTCCCATAGAGGTAATATGCCATTAAGTGGTGATAAATATATCGCTACCTCATGGGTGATGTTCAATCGCGCCGAGCAGTTATATCAGCAGCCCTGATAAAAATAGGGGCCTAATAATAGGCCCCTATTAGTCACTGCCGACTTTCTTATATTAGACAGGAATACGTATGATAAACAGGGCACCTTCAAGCTCTGAGTCTTCAATTTCCAAGCTACCGTCATAACTTGAGACAATCTCATTACACACAGCAAGGCCAATACCTTGACCTGATGATCGCGTATCGGCTCTAACGCCCCTTTCTAAAATTTTGCTTCTAAGGTTTTTCTCTACACCAGGGCCATCGTCTTCGACACGAATTTCGAGCATATTGTCAAAGGTCAAGGCGGCACTGATATAAACCTGACTGATACAGAGTCTAAAGGCGTTTTCTAAAAGGTTGCCACATAGCTCCATAATATCGCCTTCGGCGCCAGGGAAGCTCAAGCCTGCTGGGATATCACTATTAAAAGCAATTTTTTTGTCTTTATAGACCTTGTAGAGCATCTGAGAGAGTTGCTCAATCAGAGGCTGGATCTCTGTATGTTCGTGCTTGAGGCCTTTACGACCTAACATGGCGCGCTTTAGTTGATATTTCACCAACTGATCCATTTGACTCACTTGAGCCATGATTTTCTCATTGGTACTGGTTTTATCTAGGCTTGGATCATCCGTTATCGCATGAACAGCGGCTAGGCGTGTTTTAAGGCTATGGGCCAAGTCGTTCATCGCATTTTGATATCTTTGCTGCTGCGCTGTGGATTGATTTAACAGTTGGTTGAGTGATCGAGTCACACCTTCTAGCTCTACAGGATAGCCATCTGATAATGCGCGGGTTTTACCTTCATTAATTGCCTGAAGTTCATTTTGCATTTGTACTAATGGTCGCATTCCCCAGTAGGCGGCACTGATAAGTAGCAACACCGCAAGTGCTAATACCATGGCCAGTCGCATATAGGTGCGCTTGCTAAAGGTGTTTGCTTCTAGCTCTACCTTTTCAGCATCTTTGAGAATAAGTAGGTTAAATAGCTGCCCTGATATAGTGACTTTTAGCATATAGATGAAATAGCTTCTGTCATCGGCTAATGTCAGTTGATATGGAGGAGACTCATTGCGGATCTCATCAAACTGTTCACAGGTATCGAATAGTCCCCTATCCACAGCGAGAGATGAGGTCCAAACCTGCTGAAAACTTTCATCACAGCTGGCAAGCACATATCTCGCCTCTTGGTTGTTTTCTTCAAGCCATGCACTGGTATCAGGAATAAGGTCGTGTTCTCTTAACTCAGCCGCGACCTGAGGGATTTCTGTAATGAGTTTGGCGGTTTCTTCGGTATAGGATCTTTGGCTATGGAGGGTATTGGCCATCCAAGCCAAACCGAAGCCTACTACAGCAATAATGGAAAGCGAGGTTAGTAACATACGTGTTAGTAACCTCTTTTGCGGTTTTAGTCTTAATTGCATGGCAAATTAAATTTATATCCTTGACCACGAATCGTTGCGATTGGGTTGTCTAAGCCGCCTTTGGTGAGCTTCTTTCTCAATCGACTGACCATCACTTCAATGGTATTAGGATCGCCTTCCTTATCACCGTAGATCACATCGAGTAAGCGCTGTTTTGCAACCACTTCATGGCAGTGACGCATTAGATACTCAAGGATTAGATATTCAAAGGCGGTCACTTCCATAGGCTCTTGATTGAGTGATACCTGTTTCGCCGCGAGATCAATTTGCAAAGGGCCGCTGCTTATTTGTGGTTTAACAAAGCCTGCGCTACGGCGAACCAGTGCATCGAGGCGAGCGACCAGTTCTTCTTTTTGAAAAGGCTTTACAAGATAGTCGTCGGCACCGGCATTGAGGCCCTGAACTTTATCTTGCCAATTAACTCTGGCAGTGAGAATGAGAATAGGGGCTTTGACATCTTGTGCGCGAATCTTTTCGATTAGGCTAATACCATCTTGATCCGGTAATCCTAAATCGACAATTGCCACATCGATAGGGTAATTTGTCGCTTGAAAAAAGCCTTCTTGTGCCGTGGGAGCGACTTGAACCTGATTTCCAAGTTCTGATAATTGCACCTTAAGATGATGGGAAAGGATAGGATCATCCTCAACGACCAATATTCTCATTGTCATACCTGTGTTAACTGAGTTGACCTAGTGTACGGTATCCGCACTAAGCTGCCAATAATTGTTTATTTTACATATACTCTGCTTAACTATGGCTGAACCTGAATGCAGTTAGTTGGCTAGCTCTTGTATTTGTACAGACTGGCCTAAAATTCAATTTCACAAACACAGTGCGGCAACTGAAGCTGATAATTGGACAAAAGTGCGTTAACGGAAACACTCTAAAGGTAGACTGAAGGATTAGGAAAAGTATTGGTGGCGCCTCAATAAGAGGCATAAAATCAATTGGTTATACTTTAGCGAGGAACGAGCGACAAGCCAATTGATTTGTGTCGCTCCCTTGATTGACTTGTTAGCTACCCTTGAGGGTTTCTTCTGCCATTTTTCTATTGAACAAGTCTTTATTAGTTGCTGTAGGCCACGGGTTTGACATTACCCATTTGGGCAATTCAACACCAGATTTCTTTGATGCCAGAACTATATATAGCAAGGCAGTTGAATTTGCTGGGTCAATGCTGTTTAGTTTTAGCGCTACTTTAAGTGCACGTTTATAATCATTACTTTGTACTAGAAAATGATATTCATCATCTAATTTTTCCCATTCCTCGGCAATTGGATTTGCAAGAATCGAGAAACTTAAAAGTAGTAAGGTGATAGTTAATTTCACACGCATAATTTTTGGTCCCTCTGGCTGGCTTTGTTATGGCTTGGGCTCAAATTCAAAGTGCTGACCGTCAATGTAGGCTCTAGCTGGAGGCAACTTGCCATTAAAGTTAATAGAGCTACCAAACTCTGACTCAGGGAATATCAGCTGAACTCCCACGAGTTTTACCGGCATTTCATTAAACCCCGAATAAACACCTAAATATTTACCATTTTCTGAAAACACCGCAAGCCTTCTCATTCCTTTATTCGATGGGGTGGCGTAGAACACCGCAACCAGATGAAAACATGTGCTCTCATTACATGCATTTGGATAAGTCGAGTAATCCCCAGTTTCAGGGAAATATCCTTGTGGATTCGTATCCTTTAGCCACTCACTAAGATCAGTTGCACCCACGGAACAAGATAGAAGCAAGCCTGAAATCAACGCGATATATTTCATACGTGGGAAGTCATACCAACGCCCCATTCAGGGGCTTTTAATTTTTTGCTAAAATAACGAACGCAGTGAGGAAAGCCAAATGTTAAAAGCCCCTCACTGCAATGGCTTGTTATACATTCTTTTTGCTTGGCTCTGATCCACAGATACCACCAACCCTTTCTCCCGTATCAATATTTTCGATCCAAAACATTACAAAGTAGTCACGTATTTCTTTTTTGACTATATAGTTTTCACCTAACTTTGAATCTACCCATAAACAACTATCTGCATAATTGTTCATATGATTGAACCTAACCTCTATAGTTTGAACACCTTCTTTCACGTGTACTACATCCGGATAGACAAAATCCCACCCCATTCTGAATAAGCTTTTTCCATTTAGGGAAGTAATTACAACCCTTTTATCTAACCCGCTTAAGATACGGTTATTTTTCTCTGTATCTGTAGAAATTGTCACGAAACTACTTTTATCGTTTAGATCAATTCCTTTTTGAGTATGAATACTTGAACAGCCTGAGACAAGAAATAATAAAAGTATAGATAGTGCCGATTTCAATTTAACTCTCCTGAATGTATAACGCCTAAATCAGGTGCGCCGTAAGCGTCACCTGGATTTACTTGTTATGTGTGTGATTGGGCTGTTCATGCACCTAGGTTAGCTTGCTGCTGTAGCTTTATAATGTAACCATTTAAAGCTTTATTAAGCTTAGGCATAGTTTCAGCTACAAAATTCCAGTCAAAGGTAAGTAAAGCACTACTCCAACCCACATGAGATATAAGCCCATCCTCATTGGGTTTTTTATCACCATGCTTTACGTAAAAGCTTTGATGATCAAAATGCGCACCCTGCTGATTACGATATGCTTTAGCTTGCTCAATAAACTGATAAAAGCTTTGGCGAACATCTCCTGTAAATGCTTCAGAAATCAAATCATCGAGTATAGGCTCCCAAAATGTTTTCCTGTTGCCTGAAATGACACCAGCCATACCGTAACCATCGTTAAAAATAGTACAAAATTTGATGATTATTTCTTCAGTTAATAATTCATCAATTAAGTGAACATCATGTATGTCTGGAAATAAAGAACCGTGCTTACCTTCAAAGTTATCTAGGGCCTCACCTTCAAGACGTAAGCCAGTTTGTAATCGCGCACGTTCCTCGTCATATAGCTCAGTGATATTCTGTGGTCTTCCAGAGTTACAGAAACGATCAACTCGTTGTCTCAGTGCCAAAAGATCACTAATTCTATTAAGTGCTACTTGCCACAGGTATAACCTCCCGAGGGTTTCTTTCTCACTAGACACCAATTTTCTCCATGTTTAGAACATAAATTTTGCCACGGACTCTGAAAAACACATAACAGTGTATTAGACGGAAAAATTCCGTGTTTAAACACGGAATTTTTCCGTCTATCACGCATTTAAATTTTTGACACAATACGCTTATTTTATATAGATATCAAAAGCAAACGCCAAATTTGGTATGTTAGCACTATTCAGGAAATGCGGACTTTTTCCGTCTAATCAGTGGAAATACGGAATCAATCAAAACAGCGGATATCTTGATTGTTAGTAGTATTGCAGGCTACTAAATCGAAGAGAGTAATGAGCTGAAGTGCATGCGCGGCTGTGACCGTGCGTGACAAGGCCGTTCCTTGACGGTCAGATATATTCATGCCGTGTCGCAGAAGCGTCTGTACATCCCCCCGCCGGACAGGCGATAGATATCAATAAGCCTAGGCGTTGCTACAAAGCTATCAGATATCAACTCAGCCAAACGCTTCTCCCTTGAATGTACTCCCCCTTTATTTGAAGGCCACCTCACTTGGGGCATAAATGAGGTAAGGCTTAGCTTTTTATTCTGACAAATGTGGTGTGAATCGAAGAGATAGATATCCCCAGTGCAGAAGCGGCTGCGGATGTTGATGGCAGGGCCGCTTCTTGACGTCCTGTCATCACGGCATTTGTGAATCCTTTCACATCAGATGCCATCGTCGAGCCTCCAAGGAAGGATTCACGGCGTGTAGCAGAAGCTTCTGCACATATTGCTCACCGCAGGTGATAGATAATAATGAAGATAGACGCTATTAGCATACAGCCCAATACCAAGTTTGGTTAAAGTTAACTAAGAAATGTCACCAGCCTTCATTCAAAGGCAGACAAGTTTTGGGGCATAAAAGCGCTAGATAGAGATGTATGTGAATCTTGAGTTGAGACGAGATGGCTTACAGGCTGACTTATAAATTGAATGGAAGTTGAGTGATGAGCTAGTTTGAGGTCAAATATGCAGTTGTGCTTAGTACAACTGCATATTCTAGATTGTGCTCGTTATGCAAATGGAGAGCGGTTTCTGCGCTTTTTGATAATGCCGTTACCTGATGCTGCAGCTAAGCAGGTAAATAGAATCACACCGGACATAATGATAGAGAGGCGTAACCAAGGCTCACCCATGGCTATGCGGATCTGAATATAGTCATAGGCACTGACGCCCCAGACCAGAATGGCACTGACTAATAAGCCAATTTGCAGTAAACGTGTTGACCAACTGGCTTTGATAAAAAGTAGAATTGGAGCGAGGGCAAAACCAATAGCAAATTCATATTGTTCGTAACGTAAGAAGTGCGCACCTACGAGTAAATAAGCTAGAAAAATAAGTAAAACACGCCACCACATAATTTGCTGCCTCTGACTAGTGTTATTGTTTAATTCAGTTGCAGAATAACCTATTATTTTACTCAGTTTCTATGTTTGAGCTCACAAACTTTACGCTTTTGTTAAAGCTAACTTAGCGGATCATGAATTTAGCCGCTAAGTTAGTCTAGTCACTTAATGAAAATTACTTTAATGCTTCTCTAATCGCTTGCTTTTGCTCTTCAGAAAGCTTGTTTTTGTCGATAAGTTTGATCACTTGTTGAGTTTGATATTCAGCGATATCTCCGTTAAAAGACGCTTTATCTTTAATGACGATAAACTGATGATCTGAACCTAGTTTTTCCACGTGAATATCATGAAGCTGCATGGCCACGTCATGAATTTGATCGGTAATATTATCGATATCTAGCTCAATGTTGAGCTCTTCAAGTTCTAAGCCTTCCATCTCTTTAAGTACTTTTATCTCTATCTCTCTCGCCTTGCTCTCCATTTTTCTGGCGTTGGCTTCGATTTTGGCCACCTTTTGTGAAAGCTGCTTTTCTAACTTTGCCAATTTTGCTTTGAGTTTCTTCTCCTGCTCAGGAGAAAGGCTCTTGGTTGTGATCTCATCATCTAACACTAAGGTCACGACCTCTTTGTTATCTAACCGCTCAAGCAGCTCGGTGACTTCTTTACGTGCTTTTTCCGGTAATGGGCTTAGCGTGCTTTCTATATAGGCTTTGTCTTTTAATTGGTCTTTTGAAAAGCTAAATGCCAGATCGTTACCTTGGTGGTCAACTTTGACTTCAGTGTCTAGTTCATCATTTTGAAAGACTTTGGTTGTAACCGTATCAGATTTGTATTCGATGATTCTGTCATGGGTTGGCGCTGCGATACTGGAATCTATGGTTCCGCAAGCACTTAGGGCAAAAACGGCTGGAATGATAGCTTTAGTAATAGGAGTTAAGTTCATAGTCAGTCCCTCAATATTTCGTTTGTTAGATATCGTGTGGCTTTATTTCCTAACTTCCAATAGCGAAGACTATGCCAAAATAATTAAAGTCTTTAATTTCAACAGTATATGTTGAAATTGGCAATGGTGAAGGTGAGTTTGTTGTCATAGGTAACTAACTGATATCGGGAGTCATCTCCTCATATGGGGAAATCATTAATGAATTATTTGGTGCCTTGTACAATAATGGAGTAACTAATTTTATGATTTGTTTTACTAACCAAAGAGTTGTGCTTGTATTTACAGGGCTTATGCTAATCAAATTACGATTGGCCTAAATTTTGATAGCTAAGCTTTGATAGTATAAAACCAGTGATGAATGCCTAATCGAGTGAATACTGAGAATAGGCGAGTATTTTGGGAAGCTTATGTCGATAAAAGCCTACATGTTTTTAGTATTTGGAGCCTTAATTCTATTACTAGGAGGGACTCAGGTATTTATTACTCACTACTTTAAGAGTCAGTTGCAAACTGAGTTAGCACAAACCTCTAAAGTGTTGTCTGAAAACCTAGTTAATGTGGTGATCGAGCAGGCGGATCAATTGACGGAATTTGCTATTCAATCACCACAAATTGAACATCATATTGATGAGGTTGAACTGCTAGCCGATCAGCTTGAAGGAGTCGATGAAGCGATATTTACGCTTGATGAAGAGATAAAGCAGATAGCCAATGACATTGAAGTTGAAGCTTTTGTCGCTCAGTTAGATCCCAAAGAGAAGCAAGCACAAAAAGCGCGAACAGTTGAGCTTAAAGCTAAGGTCGCGGCATTGTTGGCAAAGGAGAAACATAAAATAGAGCTGCATCGACAGGAATTGATCGAGGCCAGGCGCCAGACCGCGAAGGAATATCAGCAGAAATTGCAATCGGCCTTAAAGAACATCGAAATTAGTACTGAGTCTTGGGTAGATGATGGCAAGGTGATGGTGGTCAAAACTGCAAGTGATACTCCCATACATTTTGCTCGTGATATCAGTATCGATAGCCAAGGTGCCAAAGAGCAACTAGAGCGCTTTAGTGAATCCATGTTACTACTTATCGTAGCAACCTGTGTGCTGGCACTGTTGCTCGCTTATTGGTTAAGTCATCATGTCAGCCGCCCGCTAAGCCAGTTGTCCCAAGGTCATAGAAGGCTAGGTGAAGGGCAGCTTGGCATCGAGTTAAAGGAGCAAGGTGTCGCCGAAATCAAACAGATTTTGGCAGGCTTTAACCATATGAGCCGTCAGTTGCTAAGGTGGACAGAGAAAGAGCAACTGATGAATCAGCAAAAGCATCTGGCCGATCTAGGTCAGATTACTCGTGGGATCGCCCACAGTCTTCGTAACCCATTGCACACTTTAGGCCTATTATCCGATGCGCTTTCCCATGAGCAAGATAGCGACACGCGTCTTAAAATGAGCCAAAAAATTCAGCAAAAAATTAATCTATTAGATAAGAGTATTCAGTCGTTATTGACTCTCTCATCCGATGCCATGGACAGAAGCAGACAAATTCCGCTTAACCAGATAGTACAAGATATTCTGATAGAACTATCCATCGCTGGACTTAAGCCGCAAGTCGAGTTCAATGATAGCGATATCAGCTATAGCGTCCCTGGAGCCGAAGCCGAATTACGCGCGATCATTCATGCGGTCATGATAAATGCGGTGGAAGCACAGCCCCAAGCTCCGAGAATTGCTATTAATATGCAGCAAAAGGATGAACAAATTACCGTTCAGGTGACAGACTGGGGCGAAGGAATTTCCCCTGAAGTGGCAAGCAGATTATTTGAGCCCCATATTACCACCAAAGCCGAAGGCTCAGGAATGGGAGTCTATATTGCTAAACGACTCTTAGAGAGCCATTACGGCGGCGATCTCAGCTATTGTGATAATCCTGAAGGTGGCACCATAGCCACGATTGTTTTTTCGACATCCACTAATAACAACCAAGTTGGAGCAAGTTAATGAGTGAGAAAGGGCTAAAGGTGTTAGTGGTTGAAGATGAAGCGGATCAACGCGAATTAATCAGCCAAATCATTGCCGCCAACGGCTATCAAGTGATCAGCGCTGATAGCGTGGAAGCCGCGATTGTCGAAATAAAGAAGCAAGTACCTGACTTAGTCTTCTCTGACTGGAAACTGGGTCAGTTAACTGGCATGGATCTACTTAACTATGTACGCCGCGAGCATCAAAACGTGGGCTTTATCATTGCAACCGCCTACGGCACCATTACCCATGCGGTCGATGCCATGCAAGCTGGCGCAGATGATTATTTAGCTAAACCCTATCAGAGGCAATCGTTACTATTAGCCATAGACAAAGTTGTAAAGTCGGTCGCCCTTAAGCGCCAAAATCAGCAACTGACCTCACAACTGAGCCAGCAGCAGGCACTCGTTGGCCTAGTGGGTAAGGCACCTTGTATGCAAAAGGTCTATACCCGAGTACAAAGGGTGAGTGCTACCGATGCTACTGTGCTAATTGGCGGTGAGAGTGGCACAGGTAAGGAGCTTGCTGCACGAGCGCTTTATCAGCTCTCTAATCGAAAACATAAGCCCTTTATTGCCATTAACTGTGGCGCTATTCCTGAAAGCTTGGCTGAGGCTGAGCTATTTGGGGCTGAAAAGGGGGCCTTTACCGGCGCCACTAGCCTAAAGATAGGTAAGTTAGAAGCGGCCAATGGTGGTACGGTTTTTCTCGATGAGATAGGCGAGCTGCCGCTATTACAGCAAACTAAACTACTGCGATTTTTGCAAGAAGGGGTGATCAGTCGTCTGGGCCAGCAAGGTGAGATCAAATTAGATGTCAGAGTCATTGCCGCCACCCATAGGGATCTGCAGCAAGAAGTGGCTGAAGGACGTTTTAGGGAAGATCTTTTCTATCGTCTTAATGTTGTGCCTATCCATATGCCACCACTGAGGGAAAGAAAAGAAGATATTGGCCGCTTAGTGGAGCACTTTTTATCCTTACATGCTAAGCAATATAGCATCGATGAGATGAAGCTAACGAGTCCTACCATGAAGGTACTGCTCGATTATTCTTGGCCTGGTAATGTTAGAGAGCTGGCCAATCGCATTGAGCGTTTTGTGCTACTGGGGGATGAGCAAGAGCTGGTGGACGAGATAGTTAATGGGCCTAAACCCATAGATGCCAATCAGTTCACTTTGCCAGATGAAGGGATTGAGTGGGAAGTATTTGAGAAGAGCTGCCTTGAGCAGGCGATGGAGCGCCATCAAGGCAATCGCACTAAGGCTGCGAAACTACTTGGCTTGAGCTATAAGGCCTTTTTATACCGGCTAGAGAAATACCAGCTGGTATAGGATAGTAACCGCCACAATGACAAAGATGGTGCCAGTTAATAAGTCGATGGCTGGCCCCATACGGCGAAACCTTTGCTGCATATTACTAGTGGATAACATTAGGCTCACTAAGCCAAACCAGATAAAGGAGAGGCTAAAGAAAATCACTCCGATAGCCACTTTAGATGCCACAGTCACAGTTGGGGTCACTAAGGTTGAAAATAGGGTGATAAAGAACACTAGCGCCTTGGGGTTGAGCAGATTTGTCAGCAGCCCGATCCTAAAACCTTGAAACACACTAAGCTGCTCAGATTGCACAGGTATAGCGGCTAATTCGGATGCAGCTTGCTCTTTTGGATATTGCTCATTGTGTTGTTGCAGGGGAGGCTCTGCTGTTTTTTGTTTTCTATGTGCTATTGCCGCTTTTAATGCGCCAATTCCCATCCAGCCTAAATAGCTGGCACCGATCAGCTGAACTAGGGCGTATAACTGAGAAGAGTTATGAATCGCTAAACTTAACCCTGTCAAACTCAGCAGAGTATGAATGGCTATCGCGCCTGCGATCCCCAGTGCTGCAGCTATGGCTACCTGACGTGACGCTAAGGTTGCGAGGCGAATAATAATGGCGAGATCTGGGCCTGGACTTATCAGGGCAATAAGGTGAATAAAGGACAGTGTGATAATAAGTTGAATATCCATGAAGTTGATTATTATCCTATTAAAAGGTTATTTAGCGCTGGTTTTCACTTGTGCGCAAACAGTGATGTTAAAGAACACGCTTTTGAAATTGCGATGGCGTCAGCAAAAAGGCGCGTTTAAAGGCCCTGTTAAAATGGCTTTGGTCAAAAAAGCCAACATCATGGGCGATATCAGATAATTTCTCCCCTTGTACTATCGCCTTTTTCGCTTGCTCTAGCCGTATTCGATGTTGATATGCATGGGGTGTCATGCCCACAGCCTGCTTAAATTGCCTTAGCAGCTGGAACTTACTTAAGTTCAATTCGTTGGCGAGCTCCGCCAATTGAATATTTTGCTCAGGGGCTGAGATAAACCTCAGCTTAATTCTATCTAGCTGTCCTTGAGTCAGTTTTTGACTTTGGTTCAGCGCTTTATCTTGTACTGCGTTGTCTATCAGTAGCTGTGTGGTTATCGCCAACAGTCGGGTTTCTATTTCTAAATCGCTAAATAGCTGCCTGTGGGAGCTTAAGCCATCGTGTAGTTGTGAAAAACCTTGGTAGATGGCATCACTCTTGATTAACGGTTGTTTAAAGAAGCACTCCGTAAAGCCGAGCTCCTGAGCAATGGTTGAGATAAACCCATGAGGAATCGACATAACCTTAGCTACATAGGTTTGCTCACTATGCCTTTGTCCATCGTGGGTTTCATCAGGGTTCAGTGTCGATAAAATGCCACTATGCAGTTGATATTGGCTACCCTTATGGCGATAGCTTTGAGCGCCTTGGGAGACAATGCCGATATGGTAGTCCAGATGCACATGGCGCTCGAAACTAAAGTCGGTCAAATGTGCTCGACTGATTTCGATTCCCGGTGCGATAGGATGATGCCAATAATCTATTGTCTCGTGTGCCATAATGAAGTTGGTGCGTATATTGATGTTCTATTGTAGAAGCTAAGCTCAGGCGCAGACTAGTATAAAATTGCACTTAGTCATTGGGTCTTAGTCATTGGGTATTGATGAGTGTCGGCCGTTAACAGTTTATTGTCGCTGTTTGTTGCCTCTCGAATGCCATTTGGTGTTTTGTTATTGTTGAGCCTGTAAATAGCTGAGTCGTTTACTCTTGGTTCATCGCGATAAGGTAACATTGACTTAGCGCAAAAACTAATCAGCAAATTTCCCCTCGCCCTAATTAGCACTACAGATTTTACGTCAACAATGCTAAATTTTAGCGAAATTTCCACCCAAATCGGAGACGAGTGTGAAAGGTCAGATCTTAAGAGAGATGAAAGTGCTTAAGGCGATAGAGCCTGATTATGAAGTTCAGCGGCGTGTCGCTTTTATCAAAAATAAGCTAAAGGAAGCCCATGCTAAGGCCTTGGTACTAGGCATTAGCGGTGGAGTCGATTCATCCCTTGCGGGTCGATTATGTCAATTGGCCGTTAATGAGCTTAACGAACAATATGGCAGTGATGAATACCGTTTTATTGCAGTGCGATTGCCACACGATGTGCAAAAGGATGAAGATGAAGCGCAATTGGCTTGCCAGTTCATTCAACCTTCTAAGCTGGTGACAGTGAATATTGCCCAAGGGGTAACAGGTATTCACCAGGAGACATTGAACGCCTTAACCGATGCCGACATCGCGCTGGGTAATGAAGCGAGTGTTGATTTTGTTAAGGGTAATGTTAAAGCCCGTATGCGCATGATTGCTCAATATGAAATTGCTGGACTAACCGGAGCATTGGTCGTCGGAACCGATCATAGCGCCGAGAATATCACAGGCTTTTATACTAAATGGGGCGATGGTGCTTGCGATCTTGCGCCGCTATTTGGCCTCAGTAAGCGTCAAGTAAGACAGCTAGCCAGTTATTTAGGCGCGCCAGATATTTTGGTTGTAAAAGCGCCGACGGCAGATCTTGAGGAAGATAAGCCTCAACTTGCAGATGAAGTGGCGTTAGGCATGACCTATGATCAAATTGACGACTTCCTTGAAGGCAGAGAGGTTGATGCCAGCATAGAGCGTAAGTTAATCGACATTTATAAGCGTACTCAGCATAAGCGTCAGCCTATACCGACGATATACGATTAAGCTGCTTTAGCGTTTGGCGTAGCTGATCAACTAATCGATTCGGAAACTGGCGATAATCTAGATAAGGCGTAGTCATGACTACGCCTTTTTGTTTCTCATATACCGAAAATGCTTGTGGTTTCGCCTTAGTTAAGCCAAGAGCGTCACAGCTTTCACCTCCACAAACGATATGCACTGGGCTCACGCTATCGATACTAGCAAGTTGGTTTGCACCAAAGTAAAGTTGCTCATTGGCACTGAGTAGCTGAGGCAAGTAGTCACGCCAGTTGAGATCAGGTGCGCTGATCTTCGCCATGATGACAAAAATCTTGCGCCAATGATTGCCATTTAGCCTTATGATCTCTTCGACATCGGCGGCGGTTATTTCCACATCTGCTTGGCCCTTTAACCGCTCTGGTAATAAAGTTGGCGCATTAGGCAGGTAAAAGCATAAAGGTGCATTGCGCTTGCCCACATGTTTTAACTGATTAGCTTGCATCGTTAAATCTCATAGGAGCTGTCATCTTGCTTAGGCGCTTTTATCTTGATGCTATCGCTTGATACCAAGCTGGTGATAACTCTATTTCGGCCGCTTTCTTTGGCAGAGTAGAGATTTGCATCGGCGATTTTCAGCCATTCATCTAGCTCTCTGTGGTGATTACCATTGGCGACAAGCGCACCAATACTCGCTGTGACATTAAAGGTGCGAATATCCTGAGGGTTAATGATGGTCAGCTTTGAGAGGGCAATACGAAAATCGTTGAGGTGCTTTTCAACCTTTAACGGATTACACAGCGGCAGAATAAGCAGAAACTCTTCACCACCATAGCGGGCGATGATATCGGTATCTCGTTTAAAGTGCTGATGCAACAAAGTGGCCACCACGCGTAGACATTCATCGCCGCCAAGATGACCATAGGTGTCATTGATCCCCTTGAAGTGGTCGAGATCTAGCAGCACTATGGCAATGGTTTCATCGCTGCGCTCACACAACTCTTGAATCGCCTTAAATTTTTTCTCTGCATAGCGGCGATTGTATAAGCCTGTAAGGGCATCTCTTTCAGACAGATCTTTCAGCTTCTGGTTGAGGTTTTCCAGCTCAAAGGTACGAATGGCGACTTTCTCTTCTAGCTCTAGCTGGTGGGAAAGAAGATCGGCTTGGGTTTTTCTCAACTTACTATAAAGAGAGTATATCTCTATCGGCGTTTCATCATCTAAGTGGACTTGCTGACGGCCTTCATCGGCTTGAGAAAAGCTGGTGCTGATCTCTTCAAGGGGCTGAGTCAATCTATTACCCGTAGCGCGTGCAATGTACATGGTGGCTATCATGGCTACCAGAAGAATGGCAAAGGTCGCCAAATATTGCTGCTCCACCATCTTAATGAGCGGTGAGAAGGGCTCAAGCACATAGAGGGTCCAGCCATTACGCATAGGAAAGCTAGAGTAGATATATTCTGGAGTTAAGGTTTCAAGATTATGAATATTCATCACATCGAGCTGGGTTCTATATAGCTCACTGCCTTGTTTAAAGGTAAATAGGCTAAGCGGCGCAAGCTCAAGTGCTTCAGATGCATAGATAACGGTGCTTTTCTCATCGACGATAAGAATCGACTGTTCTAGGTATTGATGATTACCTTTATCTATGGTGGCGAAATGAGAGAGATCTAATGAGCCTTCAAGTACCCCGATAGGCTGCATATGGGCATCGCTTGAGAAGATAGGTGCGCTGATGGCGATAATAGGGTCTTGGCCAAAGCCTCGCCCTTTAAATACGGGGGAGATATAGCTTTTCTTATTGTAAAAAGCTTCCTGAAAATAGTGTCTGTCTTTAACACTATAATCTTCCGGCTGTTCGGTGAGATGCTTTAGCCGTGACATAGGACTCGCTTGGCTGATATGTCCCTGCTCATTGGCGATTAGCATGGTAATAAAACCAGGATAGTTATTATGCAGTGTGGTAAGCAGGTTTTGCCATACCCCTTGCTCTACCTTGGCATTGCTTAACCAAGCGGCGCCGTTATTGATAGCACTGAGGTGGTCATCAACAAAGCCTTGAGTGGCTTGGCCTAAATGGTTAGCCGACTCTTGAAGGTGTTGCTGTAATAACCCCTGTTGCTTATTAATAAAGTTGTGGTTCAGCATCAGCGCCGAACTTAGCAAGGCGATGGTAATAATAATGGCAAAAGAATAGGTGAGCTGTGCGCTAAATTGGCGCCGTTTTCTATCTTTGACTCCTTGAAATTGATGCCAGAACTTGGGAGCAAAGGTAATGATGGTGGAGCCTAACGCCGCGTAGATAAGACCGTTGAGCCCTTGTTTAAGGAAAATAAAGGGTAAATGTTCTAAAGGTAGATTGGTAAATAGGCTGGCATAAACATAGGTCAGTGGAATACCTATGACTATCCAATATATTGCGCTGGCATATAGCGCGTAAACATCCCTTTGCCTAGCATAGCCCAGCCATAAGGCCTCGATACAATAGAGAATGTAAACATGGGGGCTATCCCAAATGATCATTAAGCCAGTTGCGGCGAATAAGGCAGTGATTAAGGCATACCAAGGGCCGAGCAAAATCGCGGCAATCACAACAACCGTGTTACCTAGAACAAGCTGAACATTGGCAAATAGCGGAATAGGGAAGGTATTAACCAGCAGCCCTATAATGCCCAGTAAAACGGCAAACTTAAGGTGAGATAAATTGATCTTTTTGATATCCATAAAGTTGTTCTTTGTACTTCCTTGAATACTCGTTCGAGTCCAACAGCAGGAAGCTTGATGAGCTTAATGGCTCAATCAAGTACTTATCGTAGGTAAGCCCATGTTAGCGGCTCTATGTTATTGACTCAAGAGATAGATTTACAGAGCAGATGGTTAGTATTTACATTCGTGACCTGTTTATAAAGATAGTGCTGACATTGGTTACGCTTTTATGGCAAGAACCATGGCAAAGTGCACTTTTAGGCAGCAAATTTACGTTTACATTGTCAATTTAGTGGTTAAATCATAAGCGAACCCGGCCTTTACAATGTAAATTACCGCTATTTTGTCCCTCAAAATGTGCATATGGTCATCATTCATAAGAATGACTATTGCAACGCAAGTGATAACTATTATCATTCCGTTCAAGTTTTTAATAGGAATGATACAAATGAATCAATTTCGTTTTTCACTGCTTGCTATAGCCTGTGCTTCGGCATTGTTACCAACTACGATCCAAGCTGCACAGCAAGAGGTAGCGGAAGACAAGGACGTTGAACGTATTACTGTCTATGGAAGACAAAACCAGGTAGTAATGAACTCAGGTTTGGCGACTAAGTCAGATATGTCTTTGATGGAAACGCCTGCGGCCGTCGTTGTTGTCGATGAAGAGCTGATCAATGCACAGGGCGTCAGCGACCTTCAAGATCTCGTGCGTAACATCAGTGGTTTGACTCAAGCGGGTAACAACTATGGTATCGGCGATAACTTAGTGATTCGTGGTCTAGACGCCAACTATACCTATGATGGTATGTATGGTGGTGCTGGTTTGGGTAACTCTTTTAACCCAACTCGTTCACTGACAAACGTTGAGTCTATCGAAGTACTAAAAGGCCCTGCGACAGGTCTTTATGGTATGGGCAGTGCTGGTGGTGTAATCAACTTAATTGAGAAAAAGCCAGAGTTTGAAACCCAAAACGAAATTGAAGTTGAGCTTGGTCAGTGGGATACCTACTCACTCGCTATCGATAGCACAGGTGGCCTTACCGACAACCTAGCCTATAGATTGGTCGCAAAAACCGGTCGTAATGACGGCTATCGTGATATTGGTACAGACAGAGATGAAGTCTATACCTCTTTGAAATATATCGTGAGCGATAGCCAAGATATCATGCTATCTGCCGCCTATGTAAAAGACTCCATTGCTGTTGACTCTATTGGTCACCCAATTCGTATCTATAATGCTGCATCTGTTGATGGCAAAACAGCGGGTGAAGCGACCTGGGAAGATTTGATTAATGATCCATCGGGCAATGGTATTCAGCTAACCGATGAGCAACGTCGCGAACTAGCAGACTCCCTTGCTGCAAGCGATGGCTTAACACCGTTTGAGTTTGGCCATGCAGGAATTATCTCGCCAATGGCAGAGGATAATGAAGGTGAAGAGTTAAGATTTAAATTAACCCATAACCTTTACATTACTGACGATCTTTTTTTAAACCAGCAGTTACAGTACCGTGACTACAGCACGGGATTTGCTCGTCAAACCGGTGCCTTTAACTATGTTTACTGGAACCGTCGTGGCACCATCAATGCCGATCCACGTGCGCCTCTGGTTGAAGATGGCAAAATCTATCCTTATGCCGCGCGTCGTCAAGAGTATCGTAAAGTTCACGCCGATGAGACCTCATGGCAGTACTTTGCTGACTTACGATACGACTTTGAGCTTGGTGAAGTCGATAACGAGTTATTGGTCAACGCCAACTTCCAAGATAGGGATATCCGCTTCAAGCAGTTCTCTATTTATGATGCCGACAAAGTGATTAAAAACTCCGATGGCGATGTTATCTATAACGGTTTACTGCCTTATATCTATGATATTCGTCAGCCTAACTGGCCAGATAAAACCTTTGAAGATTACGATCCGCTAATGACGGCCAACTACAACAAGAAGGTCAGTGCTTGGGGTTTAGGTATTCAGCACGTGGCTTACTTTGACTTTGGTTTAACCACTCGAGTCGGTGTGGCATTTAACGAAATTAAGCAGAGTTATGAGCACTTTGGTGTCGATGCTCGCTACCGCGCCAGTGCGGCGTCACCTACTCCTGAAGCCAATACTGACGATAGTGGTGTGACTTATAACCTAGGTTTAAGCTATGCGATTACCGATGACTTCTCTGCTTTCTATAACCATGCAAAAGGTCGTACTGCATACAGTGTATTAGGTGGTGTTGCCGATGGTTCTGCAAATAGAGATGACTCAGAATCTATCAGTGATGACTTAGGTTTTCGTTACAAGGCATTTGATGATCAAATGTTAGCCTCGTTAATTTTCTTTAAGAGTTCGCGTACTAACCTACGTTACTCAAACCCTGATTATGAAGCGGGTGTGACAGTTGACGAGCCAGAGTTTTACTACAACGGTAGTGATGAGACAACGGGTGTTGAGCTAGATCTGAACGCGTACATCAATGATCAATGGTCGATTAACGTTAACGGCGTGTATCAAGATGCGCGCAATAAACAAGACCCTAACCGTAGTAGCTATGATACTCGCCAAAAAGGTGTGCCTTATGTGACAGCAAGTGCTTGGGTAACCTATGGTGCAGAGTGGTTCAATCTTTATAACCCAATCAATATCAGTGTAGGTACTAAGTACGTTGATGAGCGCAGCACTAACTCAACATCGTTTGGTATTCCAGATGGTTACGTACCTAGCTACACAGTTGTTGACGCGGCAGTAAGCTATCAAGCAGAAGGTTGGAAGCTACAATTTAACCTGAACAACCTGTTTGATGAAGTGTATTACAACAAGGCGATGTTCCTAGGTGGCGCGCCAGGTGAAGAGCGCAACGCTAAGCTAACCTTTAGCTACGCGATGTAATTCACAACACGCTTAATACAAAGGCCTCACTCTTGATTAGTGAGGCCTTTTTCTATTCTGTAGGCTTGCAGAGCAGAGCAGAGCAGAGCAGAGCAGAGCAGAGCAGAGCAGAGCAGAGCAGAGCAGAGCAGAGCAGAGCAGAGCAGAGTGGCTTGGATGGGCTTAATGGAGTTTGTCATCGCAACTTGTCTCAGCAAGACGCCGTAAAATCGTCCCTGATGGCTCAACCGCCATATCCCTGTGGCGAATGCTTGCTGCTACAAGTTCCTTATGGCAGCGGGTCATATACTAACCACACCATCTTTTAAGTTTCTTCTCTGGTTCCGTTTTGTTGTCATTTACTGAGTCAATTAGTGCGTCACACTCATTACTTCCGCACATGGCTCCTGCAGCATGTTTGACTTCGCCGTACTCTTGGATAAGTCCAACACTGCGTTTAGAATTAAAATAAATTCTATTGTAATAGTTGCCGGTAGGTGCGACCAACGGCACTGGTACAAAACCTACAAATGCGCCGCCGCCACTCCAAGACACACCATTGTCATAGTAATAGACGGTGCAATTGTTTAATTTTTCTATTTTGTCAGGTGCTCCCCACAATGATGTGACTTCGGTATGGGTATATCCATTCTCTGGGGGCTCGTAACAGCTTGTGTTGTTCTTCCCTTTAGCGAGACAAAAGTGGGTATGAGCCAGTTCATGTTTGCCATAAGTCGCAACAGCAATGCCAGCGCAGCCGCTTAGTGTACTTACCGCTATTGATAAAAGAAGGAGCTTATTTAGGCTATTCATTGCCATCCTTAAATGCTTGTCCGACTATGAAGTTGCTCTCTAACTTCCATAAGAGCAAACCCTAGAAGGTTTAGGCCTCTCCAGGTAGCTGGGGTCTCTGTTGCTGGGTCATCTTGAGCTAAGCCGATTCCCCATATTGCATCAACAGGACTTGCTTCAACTAATACTCGACTTCCTGTATTCAACAAAAACGCTTTTAGTTCGGAGTTTTGAGAGAACTTGGCCGCATTAGCTCTTACTACAATTTCGAATCGTTTCTCATCCCATACTGCTTGATTAAAGCCAACTACCTCTCTACCTATGGCCTTAGCTTCTCCTGGTGTAGTGGCGGATAGTATTCTCTGGCAAGCATGTTCATCGTCAAATAACTTGGCTTTGTGATACATCATGTAATGCTCAGCTGTGAGAAACTCATTGCCATTTTCTTTGAACATAGAGTTATACCATTGGCTAAAGCAGCTCTTAGTTACTTGGCCGTCTCTTTCTTGATGTCCCCAGAAACAGACATATTTCACTTTGTTCCCGCGAGCGACAAAATCGATGAGATCTTCTTTTGTTCTAATTTTCAATTTCTTCTAATGCCTCATGTTGATGTTCACTTAACGCCAATTTATGGGTAAAGGTTAGTCTGTTAACGTGATGAGATATGAGCTAAAGCGCTCTCGTTTAAGTAGCAATCATTAACCCTTGATAGACACTAAGCATCTTTTGTCATCTATAGAAAGCTCACCTTTGATCTTGTATGTAGTGTCAGGTGCTACATCAATATTTAAGTTGCCCGGCACTAATTTAGTACCCCATGGATAAGTAAACTCACAGATAATAGATACGTTGTGTTCACCAATGGATATAGGGGCTGTAGTCCCGAGTTTATAACTACCAACCCACAGTATTTGACCTTGGTCGATTGTTCTAATCATGACTTTGACGTCAGATGAATCTTCCCCAATTAATAAACCTTCATCTAGTTCGGGCTCCAGTGAGGTTGATTTACAGCTTGTTATTAAAGCTAAAAATGATAGCGCTATAATTCGATATTTCATCGGATGGTTTCCTTATAAACACACTAAATGTCTATTAGTAAAATGCTTATAAAACGCGACGCCATACTGTAAAAGCTATGTTTTTATTTAATAATTCCAGCAGGTTAACTATGACTTTTCTATAATGCAAGTGAACAGCTTAATGGATAAACTAAGAAGTGATTTACGTAGAAAAAAGGGATTTTTTCGCCAAGGCTATAGGGACATATTCACGCCGTGTCGAGACGCTGTTTTACCTTGCACTCTCATTAGCTAAAAGCATTTACAAACTTGATACACAAAAAGCCCGTAGTATTGCTACTACGGGCTTATTTTTTGAATTTGGTCGGTATGAGAGGATTCGAACCTCCGACCCCTGACACCCCATCCGCTCACGATGTTCGCGCAGCCTTTCTGCGAAAGACTGATACAGTGCGTGTTTCGGGCTGATTTGCATACCGTCAACCACCTGTATTTCACACGATTAATTTTAGTGTGGAGTATCGGTAAATTATGGCAAGTATCACTCAGTTACCAAGTGGTAGTTTTCGCGTTCAGTATTCATTGAATGGTAAACGTAAAAGTAAGACATTCAATTCCGAGCGAGAAGCTACTTATTTTGTTAAGCAGCACAGTAACGCATTAGGTTTCAATAAATCGTTAACCGTTAGCGACATCATGGATAAGTATCTAGCCCAATTTAATGGTAGAGGAGGGCGAGAGGCTCTAGGCTTTCGTCTAACTCGTTTAGCTAAGTATTTTGATGGTCTACCGCTAGTTAATTTTACGGTGATGGATTTAGAACAGTACAAAGAGCTGAGGAGCCAATCTGTTCAACCAACCACCGTTAGGCTAGAGCTTCAGTTATTATCTCGACTACTTAAGTACGCAAGAAGATCTATGCTACTTGAGGTTCCCGATGTATTTAAAGACTTTGATTACCCTCGTGCTAATAAGCCAAGGGAGCGGATAGTTACACCTGAAGAGCTAGACATGCTTTTAGGTGATGTGACGCCTCTCATGTCTGACATTTTTAGCCTTTGCTATGAAACCGCAATGAGGCGATCTGAGGTGGTTTATTTGTTGGCTGGTGATGTAGACCTTAACAATAGACAGTTGTTTATTAGGGAAGCAAAGAACGGTCATAGTCGTTATGTTCCCCTCAATCAGAAAGCTATTAGTCTGCTAGCTAGGTTGTTAGAAGGTAGGCAAAAGCAGGAACGTCTTTTTGATGTTGAACCACACAGTGTATCTAAAGCCTTTACCAGAAGCTGTAAACGGCTAGGTATTGAAGGGTTGTGTTTACATGGTCTTAGGCATTCAGCAATCACTAAGTATGCTCGTAAGGGCTTATCAACGGCACAGCTACAGGTGGTATCAGGCCACCGAGACATAACTATGTTGCAGCGTTATACCCACCTACAGGCGAGTGACGTAGCTGATTTGTTAGATTGATTGTTTAGAGCATTCTGCTTTTGCTAGCAAACAGCAATTGACATATGAACAAGTTGTTGACACAAGAATTTCTTGTTGACAAATTTGTGTTATTTGACAAATTGAAAGAAGTGTAGGATCATATTTCTAATTTCACCGCACAGTCTAATTTGGGCTAATAACTCTACGAACCTAGGGATGCATATGAAACAACCATGGGAACTAAACCCTAAACTAAGTGTTGAGCACTTAACCGAAGTTGCCAATTTTATAAAAAACATTCGTAACGATGTCATTGATCTCCACGATCACCAGCTTGGTGATTCAGCAAAAGGAACTGGTTTGCGCGCCTATGAGTGCATAAGAGTTCGTTTAATAAGAGAGGCTGCTAAGAAAGATCAATGGCCGTGGTTGGGTATTCTAAAACCCGATGGAAGGTTTACGTTTTCAATTAATTCGGTTCCTATTCGTATGTATAGAGGTAGGCCAGAAACCCCTTTTGAGCGGAGGTTAATCCCGTGTGGAGAAGCTGTACGTCAGTCTCATTTTCTATTTGAGGAAGTGGGAGAGGCAGCTTTAATAAGGTGGTTTTTTGTAGTAGAAGTTGATGAGTCTAAGTACGTGGAGAGAATTTCAGTGACAGGATTCTTGAATGGACAGCAAGTATCATGTTGGGAAGTGCCTCTTAATGCGCGTGTTCCAGTTATTGCACCTGTTTCTGACTCACTACCTCAGCCCGCAAAACAAGAGAAGGCGAAAGCTAGAATTAAAAGAAAGGTTAAGGAAACAAAGCCAAATGAAGTTGGTTGATTAATTTATGTTGGAAGAATTTAGTGGCGAGCGATTACGGTTAGCTCGACTTTTGAAAGGACTAACTTTACAAGAAGTTGGTGATACCGTACATGTTACCCGACAAAGCATTCACCAGTTTGAGAGTGGATTAAGAACTCCTTCCGAAGAAATTCTTAGTGCACTATCAGAGACATTAGGAGTGACAGAAAAGTTTTTTTCCATGGCTATGGTGAGTGAGGTCAAGCTCGAACAATGTCATTTTAGAAAAAGAAAGACTACTCCCGTAACAATTGCTAATAGAGTATTAGCCTACAGTACAGTTCTAGAGAATTTGGTCGACAAATTACATGATAACTTAGAGTTGCCCGAAAATAGATTTAACTTACTGGACAATGACAAGATCCCTGAATTAACAGCGCCAGTTATCGAAAAAATAGCAGAAGGAACTCGTCAAAGGTGGGGATTACCACTCGATGCGCCATTAGATAACATGATTGATGTTGCTGAAAATGCTGGGGCGGTAGTTGCATACTTTGATGGTGTGTCAGAGAAGGTTGATGCCCTTTCTGTTAATAGGAAGTATCCGCTGATAATAAGGAATTCTGCGAAAGAGAGTGTATGTAGAATGAGATTTGATGTTGCACATGAGTGTGGACATTTGATTATGCACAGTGGAGTTGAAACTGGTTGTAAGGCAACAGAGCAAGAAGCTGATAGTTTTGCGAGTGCATTTTTGTTTCCTAGAACAGCTTTCGCTAAAGAGTTTCCTGCTTGTTTAAACGGTAAGAGCATTATTTGGAAAGAAGTTTATCGTTTGAAAATACGTTGGAAGATGAGTGCAAGGGCGATAATTTATCGGGCACATTACCTAGGTTTTATAGATGCCCAACAGTATAGGGCTGCGAATGTGTGGTTTAACCGAACTAGACAGTCTAGAACTGAAAGGCATGATGAAGACATTCCTAAGGAAGAGCCACATTTATTGAAAAGTGCGATCGAGTTAATGAGGGTTGAATTAGGGGTAGATTTCGCGAGTATCGCTGAAGTGTTAGGTATTCAGTCAGACACACTAAGTCAGATTACAGGTATTTATCATGAAGTTCATGAGGAAAGCCCATATGATGATGTAGTTGTACCATTTAATTTTTAGTTCGATCATTTATCGTGTTCTATGGTGGCTGAAATTGGAAAAATTTTTGAGCCACTATAGATTGAACAGAATGTGCTTTAGTCCCCCCCTGTACCCCTCTCTTGCTTTCAATAATTATTACATTGCAACATGATTAGTCATCAGAATACATCATGTAATAGATGATAGTTCCGACAACACAAAGCAAACCAAATGCATTAAGAATGACGTTTATTTCCATAGTAGATAGTCCTAACAATCCTTATTAGTTCCAATCAGAGTATAGCTGCTTGCAGCAGACCAACGTCTAAATCGTTAAGTTAATCAAAGTGTCTCATTTACTATTGTTTCGAGACAGTGTCTCATTAATGTCTAAAAACTACCAGTTGACAATTATGAGACACGAGGTTTACCATCCTCTAAATACTTTTGAGACACATGGATTAAACATGCAAGTAGGCTATAAGAGAGTCAGCACAGGTTCACAGAAGCATGACAGACAGTTAGCAGACATTAAGCTAGACAAAGTGTTTGAAGAAAGCTGTTCTGCTAAGACCGTTGATAGGCCAATCTGGAATGAATGTCTTGAGTATTGCCGTACAGGTGACACCTTGCACATCCATAGCTTAGACAGAGTGTGTCGCTCTGGTGCGGCTGATGCTGTTGCTATAGTCGAGCTATGTACTAGCAAAGGAGTTGCCCTCAGTTTCCATAAAGAAGGACTGCATTTCTCAGGGACGCTTACAGCAGCACAGAAGGGTGTCTTAGGTATCTTGGCTAGTGTGGCACAGATGGAACGAGAACTGATTAATGAGAGGCGTATAGAAGGGATAGAAGCCGCTAGAGCTAAGGGTAAGCCCTTTGGTAGACCTAAGCTTGAGACCACTAAGGAGGACATACAAAAGCTTGTAGATACAGGTATGACTAAGGCTAATGTAGCTAAGGAATTAGGCATAGGTAGAGCAACGCTATACAGGATCTTAGGAAGCTCATAGAGAGGCTTTGAGCTTGGCTTAATACAATGCCATTAGTTTAACTAACAGGGGCTTAGAGGATCATACAGAGCCTTATAGGTGGCCTTGATGTTATCTGTTTGTCTGTCTGCTTTACCCTGTTTTAACCCTTGGTACTCGTATGGTAAACAGCTACCACCATTCATACTATCCGCGCACATTTAGTTGAACCCGATTTTTTGCGGTTTCAACAAAGTAGGTATGCATAGGGCTGCTTTTAAAACACCCGCTTTTTTGCGGTCGTTAATGAAATGCCTTGCAACTTGGAAAGCAACTCACTAATGAAATCAATCATTCTTAAATTCAATTGTGTTAGAGCCATTATCCATGCTAACGATGAGGGCATGTTTGACCTCAATGACATTTGGCTCACCTTTGGTCTAGCCGAAAAACAACGCCCACACCAATGGCGACACTCTGTCCGTAAGCATTTTGAACAGAGCGCAAAATTGCGCGCTGGTACAATACATGACAACGCAGGTCATATTGTCCACCAAACCCTAGCAACACAGGAAGTCCTCTACGCCTACGCTATGTGGTGCGATGTGGATTTCTATACAGCCGTTATAGAGGCATTCACTAAGCTGGCTAATGGTGAAGTGGAGGAGGCCGTAGAAGCCTTAACTGAAGTCACTAGTGTTCATATAGGAAGCAACAGGATGAAGTGTTGCAAAATGGCTAGTCGCCAAAATGCAACACCCAAGAGAATTAAGTGAGTCAAAATGACAATTTGGCAAAACGACTCACCCAAGAAAACAAACCTTTCCCCAGTTAACCCCAAGCCTATACCACCAGTTAGACCATGCAGTTGATCCGATGGCCGACAGATGGCTAAACGTATGGGGTTAACTCAATGTACTGTCTCAAATGTAATCAATGAAATTAACGGTGGCCGAAAACGGCAACTCGCCAAATCCGGTCACTCCAAAAACTGCCCGAAAATACCGACTCGGTAAAACGGGCACTCCACACATGCGGTAGCAGAGAAAGCCGCTGAACTTAAAGAAAGACGTAACGCTGTCATTAAGCGACACATGGAAGATGGACTATCTGGTGGTGAGATTGGTAAGCGTATGGGTATAAGCCGTAACACTGTGAATGATGTTATTCGTGAATTGAAGGTGACCGAAAATCCCGACTCGGTAAAATCGGTCACTGAGAATACCACCAAGTTACCAGCAGTAAACACATACGCAGATACTCCTAGTGCAATTAAGAACTTCAAGCGGTCGGAAATCGCGACTCGCGGAATCCGACCACCCTTTGAAATTAAGCTGTGCAAAAATGACATTTTGTCAAAACCGCACTCCTCTGAAAATTTAGGGCTCAAAACCGCGAGTGGCGAAAACGAGCCCCCCCTAGGGGACGACAACAATTTACCAGCAGTAACCACACGTAGATACACCTAAGTTATTCACAAGGGCTAAGTAATTTACCCTGACCATAGAAGGGGAGATAAAAACTAAAAGATAAAACTAAAGGTTAACTATAGGTAAGCTATAGGTAACTGTAGGTCTATCCTTATCTCTATTCATTAGTGATGTTGTTCTTAAGTGTTCCTTATGGGGAGTCTATAGGTTAACTGTAGGCTCCCTCTTTATTATTAACATTATTAGTAATAATACCTTCAGAACATAGTCACCTAAGGCTCACCTATCAGTAGTGAGTCTATCCATACCTAAGGCTAAACACAGCCTATCCACCTAAACCAACCTTATCTATAAGGGACTTCATAGCATTGCCATAGCGAACTTATTGTTCTCACGTTGGTTGGTCGCTATGGGGTGTTCTTTGGTATGAGGTTCCTTATCAATAAGAGAGAACAATTAGCATGAACAAACAAGAACAGATAGATTTTAACAATGGTGTCAGAGCGGTATTAACAGACTTACTGACTAGACAGATAGCGAGTACCGAAAGTAATCATACTCCCATCAGTGCTAGGGATGAGGCAGACAGACGCCTTAAAGTCTTATTTGAAGCCAATACCGCTAAGGTCATTGCTCAAAGGGAAGCAGAAGCTAAAGCCCTAGAATTACGAGAGCTACACAAAGAGTTCGACCTAGAGCTACAAGAGGTCATGCGTAATCGTCTGATTGACTTCCTGAATATGACAGACAAAGAGTTTAACCAAGAGTTAGATAGTATTTGGTCTGCTATCACAGATGATAATCAGGACATTAAACCACGTAAGCAACACGGCCAGCCTAAGTTAACAGAAGCTCAGACTATCGAGCTACTAGCACAGGTCAGCCAGAAGCTAGCCAATACTCATGATGTAGACCTAGTGTCCCGCACAGAGGAAATCAAAGCGCTATACCAACCTCAGATAGACAGTATTAAGGCGTCTAATGCACCTAATAAGCCTCTGCTACTTAGTCAGCGCAAGCTACACATGCAGCAAGCCCTAGAGTCTATCGAGTACCAAAAGGCTACCTATGTCAATCTGAAGCAGGACAAGCAAAACCTAATGCTTTACCTCAGTAAGATAGCGTAAGCCTCTCCTAGTCTAACCTAGGCCATTAGGCCACATCTATAAACCAACAGTAAGCCCTTAGTTACCCATCGTAGCTAGGGGCTTTTTTTATGAGGACAATTATTAATGCAATACCCAGTACAACAAACAGTAACCCGTTTAGGTCAACACAATACCGCAGGTGATAGTAGAGCACTATTTCTAAAGCAATTTGCAGGTGAGGTCTTAAACCAATTTAAGCCAACTAACCTAGCCCTCAAGCTCACGAGAGTCAGACTGATAGACAGCGGTAAATCTGCCAGTTTCCCTATCATTGGTCGAAGCAAAGCCAAGTACCACACAGCAGGTGAGCTAGTCAGTGGTAATAGTATCCCGCACTCTGAAATCACAGTAACCATAGATGACTTTGCTATCTCGCCTGTATTCATTTCAGAGCTTGATGAAGCTATGGCTGACTATGAGGTTCGGTCTCACTATACGGCTGAATGCTCGGCCTCCCTGTCAGAGTTAATTGATAGAAACATCTTTAGGATGGTCGCCAAGACAGCACAGATTACCAATGAGTCTGAAGCAAAAGCAGCAGGACTAACACCATTACCAGATGACAAATACATTCAACCTTATGTCATGCCTAAGGGTAAGGCGCTAGATGGTCGAGAGTTAGTAAATGCGCTCTATAAGGTGCGTACACGCTTTCGTAAGGTAGACGTTAAGCAGCCCTTAACAGCCGTGTTCCCGCCTGAACAATTTGAAGCCTTAACTAATGCCTCAGGTCATGTAAATAACATGGCGTGGATGAACAGTGATGTAGGCGCTACGAGTACGATTAATAGCGATAGTGGTACACTTAAGATTGCTGGTATTACTGTTTATGAGTCTAATCAACTTCCTCAATTAGATGAGAGTCTAGGACTGATAGATGAAGCTGAACCACTAGCAGATGAGACATTAGGCTCAGGCCGCAAGGAAGCCTACAGAGGTGATTATAGTCGTATCTTAGGTTTAGTCTTTGCCCGTGATTGTGTCGCTACAGCCGTCCTTAGAAAGCTCACAACGATTGTTCACGCACCAGAAGCGACTAGGTTAGGTCATACCATCATGGCTAAGGTTGCCTTAGGACATAACATTCTTAGACACCAATTAGCGACAGCGATACTTAGGGCTGAGCCTGTTAGTTGATCAAGGAGTGATCAAACAGTTCAGTGAAAAGTAGAAAATTTATTGGTGAACTTAATTGTAGCGATTGCAGGCATACCTAGGCTTTCCGTCCAACTTATCAGGAAAACAGGGGACAGCCATTGTACGCTTGCTAGACATGTGCGTGTGCACACGGTATTGCACACATGCACACGAATACTATAAGATTCGTTTTGCAGTACATGTGGTTTTGACAATAAAAAAGCCTGTAAGTCATTAATAACTAAAGGCTTTCTCATATTGAATTTGGTCGGTATGAGAGGATTCGAACCTCCGACCCCTGACACCCCATGACAGTGCGCTACCGGGCTGCGCTACATACCGAAATTTTTGCTAAGTTCTTGAGATAAGCTCTCAAATTTGGGGTAAATCCCTTAGCTGAGCAGCACTTTATCAAGACCTTAGCAGCGGCGCAAGCTTTGCATGATCAAGTAAGGCTTAACTGCTTAGTTTATATACCTTTGCCATGTGCTCACTGACTAATCGTGTGCTTACTGGCTAAATGCTTATCGGCTTCCGCGTTAATCGTAGAGTCTGCGTCCTTCACGTAACACTTGGATTAACTCAGGTGCGCTGACTTTTTTATTTAACCTGTTTTGGTACTGACTATCATAGATGCGGTACTTACCATGACGGTCGATAACCGTGATCTCATCGTTTTGATAGATAGCAAAAATGCGTTTGTTACCCACATAGAACCAAGCTTGCTCGTCAGGCTTAGTCAGGCTGCGGCCTGCGCTGTAGTCGGTTGATGGGTTAGTACAAGCCAATACTTGGGTTAACAGCGTTGGGGCTATGCCATGGTGGCTAGTGCGATATTGCACTAAACCTGACTTTTCAAATGGCCAATGAATAATCAATGGCACTTTAACATTCTCTGGAGACAGGTTACGTCTGGCTTCATCACTGTTACTGGTAAAGACTTTACCGCTGATACCTGTAATCACAATCATGGTATCGGGTGGTACTTGCGAGACGATTTGTTCTATCTGCTTATCGATAAAATAAAGTGACTGACGGTATTGGTTAAACAGGACTTTTTCAGCCGCTTTTAACGGTGTGGCGGGTTTGACTGTCTCGATACCAAGGAAGCCAATAGGCGTGTCATAGGCCTCTGGCGAGGTTAAGTTGACAAAGGCAAGCCAAGGCTGAGAGCGGTAGGCTTGCCAGCGCTTAAAGCTCTCGACAGATTGTCTATCAGCGACGGCGTTACCTTCATTATTGTCGGCGATATGCTGCTCAAAGCCATCGAAAAATAGCTCTTTATCTATGCTTGAAGACAGGTCTCGACTAGCAAATAGGCCTAGCTCATAACCTTGCTCTGCAAAGGCTTGACCTAATACTGGCGATAAGCGGCTCTTTTCAACTTCATTGATGTAACTACCTTGTAGGCCATAAAGCAGGGAGAATAGGCCACTACGGGTTTCGTTACCGCCACTAAAATGCTGCGCAAACTGCTGATTGTCCTGCGCATAGTCGAACAGGAAGGGCATGGTCTTTGGTGTGACTAAGTCTGCGCGCAGCCCAGATACGCCTATGACTAACACATCTGGCTTTCTGTCTGGCGTACACTGCATTGGCTTAATGGGGTAATTTAGACTGCTGATCTCTTGCAGCTCGCTGGCGGATTTATGTTCGCCTTCGATACCATAACTTTCCATAAAGCTTCTGGCGGTAGCGGGATATGAAAGCGGATAGGCATCATCGTAGCGGGTGATATCTGTGATTTCGGCGGCGTCGGCCCAGATATGGGAGAGATGACTGCTGACAAAACAGATACCGATAAAGATAACGACCTTGTTGCCCCAGTTCTTTTTCTGGATTTTCTCTATGCGTTTCCACAAGAAGTTTGCCAGCGTCAGCTCGACAACGACTATGGCAATGGGAGTCACGATATATGAGGTGCCATGAAGCAGGGCGTTAAGATCTGCCCAAGCTAAGTCAAACGCAAAGGGGCTTAAATGCACGCCATAGTCATCAAAAACAATGGTATCGTACAGCAGTAAACAGAGACTTAAGCTGGCGACTATTGCCGATAAGCCTCGTAAAATCTTGGAATAGGGCAAAAGCAGAGTGACAGGGAACAGCACGACTAGATAAACGATAAAGGCAAGAAAGCTAAATTGCCCTATGGTGCTAATCACCCAATAGCTCCAGCTGACAATAGAGTCTGGGTAACCCACGGTTTCAATATAACGTGTGCCGATTATCATGGCGAAGATGCCATTAACAAAGGCAAACCAGTGGCCCCAGTTTACTAAGCGAGACACTCGGTCGCGCCCCATCTGCTTTTTACGCTCGATCATTGTGATCCGCTATGTCCTGTCTTTAATTGCGCTATTTATGGTACCGGGTATCAAAACATGCAGCGGGTGCTGAGCCGGTCATTTAGGCTGTTATTTGTCGAAATTATACTGGCCTTAAGTGGATATATTCTAAGTGCTTTATTGCTCAAAGCCAATGAAGTTGACCTCAAACTGGGCAATAAGTGCCGTTTACGCCGACAATTTTTACATCCACCTAGGTAAACTTGGGGTGAAAGGCGTGCTTGGCCATTTCACCCTTCTGTGTTGAGCTTATTTGTCGCTTTTAACTGATTGAGTCAGCACTTTTGCAAATTGCTCTGCAACCGCATCGCGCTGAGCGGCCGGTACTTTGGTTTCTAGCAGGTGAGATACACAGTTGCCCAGTACCATTAAGCTTAAGTCTGTAGGTGCTTCATGCTTGTTGAGTAAAGCCAGCATTTCTGTGATTAAAGACTCAACTTGGGTATTAGAATATTTAGATTGAATAGCCATATTTAAAAAATGTTTCACTTTGGAACGAATTAGCGGCATATAATAGCCCAATTCATTCAGTATCACTATCCGAGCTTATGAGTATTAACGTCGAACAAGCAATTATTCATGAAATATCACAAGATGGCGATGGTCAACTTGGTTGTCGTCTCCGCCCACAGCCACTATTAAATGGCCAAGCCGTAGAGGTTATGCTCGATGAGCTACACCAAACCTATACCAGTAAAGCGGGTAAAGGTTTTGGCTATTTTGGTGTGCCAGAAGATGATGGTGAAGCCAACCCAGCCTTTAAAGAGGCTTTGTCTGAGTATCGTAATGGTGAGCTAGGCTTTGTGGAGTTCTCGGGTAAGGCGGTGAAACTGCTGCAAGAAGAGCTGGCAAAGTATGACTTTAGCCAAGGCGGATTTTTGCTGCTCTCATGCTACACCTCAATAACCAGCGATTATCTGTTTGTGGCGCTACTTAATGCTAAGCCGTCGATGACAGTGCTCGATGATATGGAGCTGTCGCAAAATAATCATTTGGATTTAAGCAATATTCAGCTGGCTGCCCGTATCGATTTAACCGAGTGGCAAGCCGACGAAGAGTCGCGTAAGTATATCTCCTTTATTCGTGGCCGCGCTGGACGTAAAGTTGCCGACTTCTTCCTCGACTTTATGGGTTGTGTTGAAGGTGTGAATCCTAAGGTACAAAACAAGAGCCTGATTAATGCGGTGGAAGATTTTGTGGCTTCTGGAGAGCTGACCAAAGATGAGCGTCAGCAAGCTCGCGAAAAGGTCTTTGATTACTGCACCGAGCAGTTTGATAGTGGCAATGATGTACAGATTAAAGATCTAGCCGATGAACTGGCGGATCAGGGAATGGATTCTTTCTATGATTTTGCCACCGGCGGTGAGTATGAGCTGGAAGAGGAGTTTCCTGCCGATAAGTCTGCGCTGCGTCAGCTTAAGAAGTTCTCTGGCACCGGCGGTGGCGTGACCTTGAGTTTCGATGGTGGCCATTTAGGTGAGCGTGTTATCTATGATCCTATCTCTGACACTATTCTCATCAAAGGCGTACCAGCAAACTTAAAAGATCAGTTAGATAGACGCTTAAAAGGTGGCAACTAAAGCGCTATTTAACTCGCTTTTCCCTAATCTATTGAGGCTTCTTGTTAGAAGCCTTTTTTATGTACAAAAGTCACGCTGCGCCAATTTAGTGAGTTATTTTTTAAACTGCACCTTTTTAAGTCACTGCTGTAATTCTGTGCACCAAGTTAGTGCGCAGCCTAGCACCTTGAGCTTGCATTTTTAGTCTAACCTATTGATATTTTATGCTCTTGCGCATTGGCCTAGAACCTGCAATTTACTCCGGCATTGATATGTGAGAGTGAACTTTGAAGATTCTAGGGGGCAGTTTTGAAGCTAGTTACCGCAATTATTAAACCATTTAAAGTGGACGATGTCCGTGAAACCTTGGCCGAGTTGGGTGTGCAGGGGATTACCGTGACTGAGGTAAAAGGCTTTGGACGCCAAAAGGGGCACACTGAACTGTATCGCGGCGCTGAATATATGGTGGATTTTTTACCTAAGGTCAAACTCGAAATAGCCATTTCCGCCGAGTTAGAAGATAGGGTTATTGAAGCCATTATTTCGGTTGCTAGAACCGGCAAAATAGGCGATGGCAAAATCTTTGTACGAGAGCTCGACAGGGTGATCCGTATTCGTACCTCTGAAGAAGGCTGCGAGGCGATATAGATGAATAAATTTGCAGTATCTATTATTACGCTCTTGTCTTTGTGTTCCTTCTCGGCATCGGCAAGTGAAATGAGCGGCGCCAATACCGCGTGGATTCTAACTTCCTCAGCCCTAGTGCTGTTTATGACATTACCCGGCCTTGCGCTGTTTTATGGTGGCTTGGTTCGTAGCAAAAACGTACTCTCAATTTTAATGCAGTGTTTTACTATTGCCGCCATCGCCTCCGTGCTTTGGTTGGTGTTGGGGTATTCACTGGCCTTCGATGAGGGTAATGGCTTTGTTGGTGGTCTTAGCAAGGTGATGCTATCGGGAGTGAGCAAAGCAAGTCTAAGCGGTGATATTCCTGAAGTCTTGTTTATGCTGTTTCAGATGACTTTTGCTGTGATTACGCCCGCGCTCATTATCGGTGGTTTTGCCGAAAGGATGAAGTTTTCAGCCGTGCTGCTATTTAGTGCATTTTGGTTACTTGCTGTGTATGCGCCTATCACTCACTGGGTATGGGGTGGTGGCTGGTTAGCCGAAATGGGCTTGTATGATTTTGCTGGTGGTACTGTGGTGCATATTACTGCTGGTGTGGCTGCGCTGGTCGCGGCAATGGTGCTAGGGCCACGTAAGGGCTATTTAAAGACCTCGATACTTCCCCACAATATGACAATGACAGTCACAGGTGCTGGCATGTTATGGGTTGGCTGGTACGGTTTTAACGGAGGCAGTGCCCTCGGTGCTAACGGTGATGCAGCGATGGCAATTCTGGTAACCCATATCTCAGCTTCAATGGGCGCAATGACATGGGCGGCGATTGAATGGAAAAAGTTTGGTAAGCCAAGTGCGCTAGGTGTGGTCACAGGTATGGTGGCGGGCCTAGGCTCTATCACGCCAGCTTCGGGGTTTGTCGGGCCGGGTGGGGCGTTGGTGATAGGTTTAGCGGGTGGTTTTATCTGTTTCTATGCCACTGTCTATATCAAGCAGAAGCTGAAAATTGATGATTCCTTGGATGTATTCCCAGTTCATGGAGTGGGCGGCATTTTAGGGACTTTACTTGCCGGTGTCTTTAGTTCAACTGAGCTAGGTGTATTTAGCGGCTATGGCTTTGCCGAGGTTAATTCAACCATGGCCGAGCAGTTTGGCGTTCAGCTTATCGGTGTGCTGGCGACCTTTGGCTATACCGCCGTTGTGAGTTATCTGTTGCTTAAGCTGGTTGCGCTTATGACTAATGGCCTGCGTGTTGATGAAGAGCAAGAGGTAACAGGTCTAGATATTTCTGAACACGAAGAGGCAGGTTACAACTTATAAATTCCCCTTATGTTAATGGCACACAATTAGCCTTAACAATTTCAAGGTTAATTGTGTGCTATCTCGTTTTAGGTATCTGTGTTGTATAAAGTTTAAGCGCTTGATTTGTTGGGTATATCATAAGATAGTGAAATAATGAGACTTAAGTTTTATTTTTTATGGTGAACTGTGTGTTTTGTATTGAAAACTAAAGGAGTCGAATGTAAACTTTGTTAACAATCTACTTCGTATAATCCCGATAATATGGTTCGGGAGTTTCTACCAAGAGCCTTAACATTCTTGATTATGAAGTCTGTAACTTTATAACTTTCTGCGCCTGTGCTGAGTTTACGGTACATTTGTGCGCCATTGATAAAGGTAGAGACCTCATGACTTATTTTGACCTTCCTAAGATCGATCTACATTGCCACCTTGATGGTAGCGTTCGTCCTGAGACTATTATCGATCTCGCACGTCAACAAAAGTTACCTCTACCCAGTGAAGATATCAATACAATCAGAGAGTTAATGATCGCTCCAGAGACCTGTAAGGATCTGGATGAGTATCTGATGCGCTTTGACCTGCCACTGTCTGTGATGCAGCAAGCTGAAGCTATTGAGCGTATCTCCTTTGAATTGTATGAAGACGCCGCCAAAGAAAACGTGAAGTATTTGGAAGTGCGTTTTGGTCCTTTACTGCATCTGCAGCAGGGACTAACACTGGATCAAGTTATCGGTAGTGCGGTGAAAGGCATGAAACGTGCTCAAGCCCAATACGATATCCAAGGTAACTATATTTTATCCATTCTCAGAACTATGCCTAAAGACAGAATTAATGAGGTGATAGACGCTGGGGCTAAATATTTAAATGATGGTGTGGCTGCGTTTGACCTAGCGGGTAGCGAAGTACCAGGATTCTGTGAAGAGTTTATCCCTTATGCCAAATATGCCGCTGAGAAAGGCTATCGCGTGACGATTCATGCCGGTGAGCAAGGCTCTGGGCAAAACGTTTATGATGCTGTGACCATGTTAGGTGCTGAGCGTGTTGGCCATGGTATTCATATTAAAGGTCATAGCGAAGCTTATCAGTTAGTTAAAGATAAAGCGGTAGGCTTAGAGACCTGTCCAAGTAGCAATGTGCAAACAAAGGCTGTGGATAGTCTTGCAAATCATCCGGTGAAAGCTTTCCACAAAGATGGCGTGCTGATCACTATCAATACCGATAACCGTACTGTGTCAAACACCACTATGACTGATGAAGTGCGTAAGGTGATGCAAGAGTTTGAATTGACTCGCCAAGAGTACTTTGAAATCTACCGCGTGAGTGTAGAGCAGTCATTTGCCAGTGATGATGTTAAACAAGCACTGCTGACTCATATGGAGTAATAGAGGCAATAGAATACCTGCCTTACTGCTAATGTGATGCTTATTAGAAAACGCCCTAACTGAGTTAGGGCGTTTTTGTATTTAAAAGTTGCTTACGAGAGTTGTTTGTCGATCTCTGCCATCACTTGCTCAGCGTGGGATTCAATCAGCTGATAAACCTTATCTATATCACCGCCTTCGTTAGGATCTGAGTTCATATTAAAGGTGGTAATCACCTTAGTAATATTCACTTGCGCCGCTTTTAGGGGATGAAATGCCGCTTCGAGATAGGGCTCGAGTGGCATAAAGTTAAAGTCGCCTTCGCTATAGGACTCTGCCGTGGCTCCTGCGGTAATAGAGACAATCACTTTTTTGTCTTTTAACTTGTCGCCTTCTGGACCAAAGGCAAAGTTAAAGGTGCAGATATCATCCAGCCATTTTTTCATAACGGCGGGGTAGGTGGACCAGAAAAGCGGGAACTGCAAAATCACTAAATCGGCGTCGATTAGCGCCTGTTGCTCTGCGGTAACATCGATTTGGTAATCTGGGTAGAGGCTATCTAGGGCCCTGATAGTGAGGTTATCGACTTGGGCTAATTTCTTTAAAAGGCCTGCGTTGGCAACCGATTGCTTGAGGTCTGGGTGGCCTGAGACAAGTAGGATATTTTTCATTGTTTTCCTCTGTAAAGTACCGCCATTGATGGAGAAAGACTAGCTAGAAAAATTATCTGTGTTGCTAGTATGAGTGAAAGCTAATGGCGAAGCGTAGCGCTATCTTAACTCAAAATATGAATTTGTATTGACAGTGATGGCCGCCAATGTTCACAGATTTGGTAATTTGTTCTTCACTTCTTCT
Organism: uncultured Shewanella sp.; assembly: GCA_947503555.1. GTDB lineage: Bacteria > Pseudomonadota > Gammaproteobacteria > Enterobacterales > Shewanellaceae > Shewanella. The sequence goes on along the minus strand of CANNEE010000009.1, from coordinate 150,622 downwards.
TGGTAGTGTTTAAGCCAAGTGAAGCCCCTTGATATTAAAGCTCTTACTTAACTACCATTTTTTAAATAAATACAATAGTATAAGCTAATCGAAGATTTTCAGCTCTCTTTGCGCCGTAATCTACTATGGAAGGTTTATGAAAAAACTATGTCTCTGTCTAATGATGAGCCTTTGTTTTACAGCCAATGCCCAGTCGTTAACTCAGGGGCGTGTTGAGACATTTGCGCAAAGGATAGTGCAGGCATTGTTGGAGCATCCAAAAGAGATGGTTCAGTATTTTGCTGAAGATATCGAAGTTGAAGCTAAGGTGGGAAATAGCCTAAATGGGGCAGTGTTCAAGTTCAATAAGCAGGAATATGCCAAAGTTTTACAAGAAGCGGAATACTCGCTAAGTGATGAGCGGAGATATGGTAAGTTAAGGCTTCACGATGTGGTTATAGACCAAGGTGTAGGTGAGTTTGCCATGTCTGTATACGTTAAATCAGGTAAATATAAAGGCTGGTTACTGTTTAATGTTGAGGAGCAAGCTCAGGGCATTAAGATTACTCGTTTAGTGGTGGAGATCTAGAAAGGTAACCTGTCACTCAACGATTTGTACATCACGGATAACATTTGAATAAGTAAAAAGGAATTTTGTAATGAGTTTAAATGCAGCTCTAGTGGGGCAGACGGTTTTCTTCTTGCTGTTTGTTTTTATTATTTTTGCCACAGTGACTAGCTTTATTTTGGGAAAGCGGAAAACATCTAGTCCAAAAATTGCGGCATGTATTGGTGCCATGTTGGGATTCGTTCCGCCTTTAGCATTGGTTTATTTAGTGGTTTTAATGTTTAGAGCCGATATCACTTCAAAAGAGCAGAGCGCGGCGTAGATGCTGATTTGCACGGCATCGTTTAAAGAGAGAAGCGATTGTGAAAATGTTACATAGATTTCTATTAATCATGGCATTGGCTTGTACTGCTATTGCCTGTTATATCGCGGGTAACGCCTCAGGTACTGTGACCTTTATCGTGATGGGTGTATGTGTTGAACTGCTGTTCTGGTTACAATTGCTCCCAACTAAGAGAGTTGAACCAGAAAGTTAGCAGGTAATGAATTAACACTTGTTTCTCTATGTGCAGTCTTATGCGCTTATAGTAGTGGTAAAAATAAAAAGCCCCCACCTTTGTGAAAGATGGGGGCTTTTTGTTGTCTTTAATTCTCTATTAGTGATTATGATTTCATATCGGAATCTGCTTCTATTTTAACTGTATCTAGTTGATTTACTTTTGATGCGCGTTTGGTGGCTTGCCAAAGCAGAGTGATAAAGAGAATAAAGTTAATCGGATCGTCGATAAAGGTCTTATAGGTCAGCCAGGTATCCTCACTTAAGTAGGTCGCGACAAGATAATTGGCACTTGCCATCACTAAGCCAATGATTCCTAAGCCGATAATAAAAAACTGTTTGTCGATAGCAGAGTTAAAGTAGCGCTCAAAGCGATTACCAAAATAACGACCTTGACGAAAAACACCATCGGTGAGAAACACTGATGCGCCAATGAGTCCCATTATGGTGCCTTTTAACTGTACGAAGTAGGGGTCTTGGAATATAAGAGATAAAATACCTGAAATCATCAGCATTATGGTGCCAAATACCGCAAAGCCTCCGAGTAGGTCGATTTTAACAAAGCGTTGTATGACCACTAAGCTTAGGCCTAATACCACACCAACTAAGGCAGCTAAATTTAAATCACCTGTCACCTTAGCAACGATATAAAAGGTGATACCTAGGCCAATATCTGCAAAGATAGAATGTTTGTTTTTTTGCCATTTTTGAGCTTGCAGCTCTTGTTTCTTGGCCACATCAGCGTCACTGCTGCCATCAAATTTTGCTAATTTCTTGGATAGGAAGTAGATATCCTTACCTGGATGGCTTGCATAAATTAAGGCATTATCCTGTTTGACTTCTATGCCTAAATTCCACCAACTCAAGAAACCAGCATGAACTGTAACTGTATCGGTACCGTCTTGAGTTTTAAATTGGTGCTCTACGATTCCCATGCCTGAGCTTGCTGAGAAGGTTTGCTTATCTATTAACTTTCCATTGTGCCAAAGCTGCGATTCATAGCTTGCCAACCAAGTGATGAACTTCACTTCATAATCCTGATCTTGGTAACTAAAAGGTCTTACATATGTCCATATACGCATAATAGTCACTAACAGTTGGAGATAATGATTCGATTTTAGGAAGGTGAGAAGTTATTTGCAATGTGTAGAATCCTTGAGTGTTGTGAGTAAATCACGCTTTATTTAGTGTCATTTTTTCTATAGGTGACGAATGTTAATGGCACTTATGTTTGTTAACGTGTTATCTACTAGCCGCACTTAGGAGCTTTGACTGTGTTGATATGTTGATGCCATAACGAAGTTTTTGCTATTAACTAGCCATGAAACGTTCGATACGAGGTTTAATAGCTAAAGTCATTACCATTGAGATCATTAACCCTACGGGGATAGCGATAAGAAATGCATGCCACCATTGGGTAAAAAATGCTAAACCAGTTACACCGGATAAATTATTGATAGTAGTAACTAAAGCCATAAAACCTTCCATGATGATAGCCATTAGTATCCCTATAACAGTGTTTTGAATTCTTTCACTTGCCTTTGGAAGAAACATTGAAACAGCTTTGCCGACTAGCGCTACCATCACGAAACCTAAAGGTGCCATTGTCGTCGCGGCCCACACAGTGGATGATAACCATTGGTTAAAGAAACCATCGACGAATCCAAGGTTTTGAAATGTCATCACAAAAGTCAATATTCCTACTAGGGTGAATACTAGGGGCACCATGATTAACAGTTTCTTTATCATTTTCGAATTGATGAGTTTCATAACTTGCTCCAAATTGAATTAAGTTGATATTATCAACTATGGATGTAATGAATGATATTTGCTAAGGTTGATAATGTCAACCATATGTGAGAGGTCAATTTTGGATACAGAAATGCCAGATAGCTTTTTAGCGTTAACATTTAGATTTAAGTCTTTAGTGTTAAAAGCAATTAGAGCCCAGGGGATAAATGTAGCGCCGATGGAGATTAAGGCGCTACATTTTGTATATAGAACAAAAGCTTGTACTGCTGCTCAGTTATCCGAACAGACCGGACGAGACAAAGGACAGATAGCTCGGTTGATAAGAGAGATGATTGCGAAAGAGCTAATAGAAAAGCTACCTAACCCAAATGATACTCGTAGTCAGTTAATTTTGTTGACTCACCAGGGAAGTGAAATCTTGTCTAGGATGCTTGAAATTGAGCAGGTGTTTCTCGACAAAATGCGGCAGAACCTGACCTCGGAAGATATCGCAATCTTTAATAGGGTTGCCGTAACAATGACAACTAACTTAAAAGAATAGGGCTTGGAAGGAGTAAGTCTGGTTGTTTAGTCGATATGGGTAGGATTAATTGGTATCAAGGGTGAAATAAAAAGCCTGGCTGTTTTGGTTAACAGCCAAGTTTTTTCAATTTAGAAGCTTACTTGGCTTTATTGTGTCTTTGCCTGAGGTTATCGACGACATCATCTAATGCAAGCTGCTGATCTTCGAGTAGCACAAGTAGGTGATAGATAAGATCTGAGGCTTCATTAATCAGCTCATCTTTATCATTGGTCGCCGCAGCCAATGCGGTTTCTAATCCTTCTTCTCCCACTTTTTGCGCGATACGCTTAGTGCCACGTTCAAACAGAGAAGCGGTATAGCTTGAATCACTGGCTTGGCCTTTACGTGAAGCGATAAGACTGGCGAGATTGTTGATAAAAGGGTGAGCGTTATCATTCGGCCAGCAGCTTTCGCGGCCTAAATGACAGGTCGGCCCTGCAGGAAGCGCCTGAACTAATAGACTGTCGTTGTCGCAATCAATATCGAGTGTCACTAGCTTTAGGGTGTTGCCTGAAGTTTCCCCTTTAGTCCACAACCTCTGTTTAGAGCGGCTATAGAAGGTGACATTGCCAGTGCCTAGGGTTTTGGCTAAGGCGGCCTTATCCATATAACCTAACATGAGTACCTTACCCGAAAGGTGGTTTTGCACCACAGCAGGCACTAGCCCTTGCTGCTTGTCCCAGTCGATACGGGCAGTTAGATCAGTTTGTTGCTCTGTGCTCATTAATACTTGTCCCTTATCTTAATTTCTTTCAATTTGTCACTTGCAAGTGTGTCATTGTTTAGTTCGTCATATGTTGGTGCTGGAGGCACTAAGTTTTGGCATTTATGACAGATTTAGCCAATGTTATAGGCGTATGCTTACACCTTGCTGATCTAGATACTGTTTAAGCTCGCCGATATCGATAATCCCTTTGTGAAACACACTAGCGGCAAGAGCAGCGTCGACGGAGGCTTGTTTAAATACCTCTGCAAAGTGTGCCATAGTGCCTGCACCACCTGAGGCGATTAAGGGCACATCACACAGGCTACGAACTAGGCTTAATTGTTTAATATCATACCCTTGGCGCACGCCGTCTTGATTCATCACATTGAGCACTATCTCACCGCAGCCACGTTTTTGTACCTCTTCCACCCAGTCTTGGGTATACCACTGAGTCTCTTTGGTGGCTGCTTCATCGCCAGTAAATTGTTTGACTTTATAACTGTCGCTTTCGGCATCATAGTAGGAATCAATGCCTATCACTATGCATTGACGGCCAAACTCCTGCTGCATGCGATCAATCAAGCTGGGATCGCTAATGGCGGGGGAGTTGATGGAGATTTTATCTGCACCATAGGCAAGCAGCTGCCTTGCTTGCTCTAGACTCTTGATCCCACCTGCGACACAGAAGGGAATATCTATCTGCTCGGCGACGCGGCTGACCCAAGATTTATCTACTACTCTGTCGTGGGCACTGGCGGTAATATCGTAAAATACTAGCTCATCGGCACCTTCTTGGGCGTAGCGGGCTGCGAGTGGCACAATATCGCCGACAATCTCATGGTTGCGAAATTGCACTCCCTTAACCACTTTACCTTCTTTAACATCTAAACAAGGGACTAGGCGTTTGGCCAGCATGCGATTGCCTCCTTAACGGTAAATTGGTTAATTAATAATGCCTTGCCTATGATAATGCCGCTGGCACCTGAGGTTTTGACCGCATCGACATCTTCAAGGGTGGCGATACCGCCTGACGCTTGCCATTGAATATTAGGGTAGCTGTCGGCGAGCTCTTGATAGAGTTGAGTATTAGCCCCTTGTAATGTGCCATCTCGGCTAATGTCTGTGACAAGAGCGTGGGTGAGTCCACACTCTTCAAAGGCGGCGACTAGCTCTTCTAAACGCTTGCCTCCGCCTGTTTGCCAGCCAGAAACCGCCACGATTTTCTCGCCTTGCTCGTTAATATTGACATCCAGTGCTAGGCAGATGGCATCGGCGCCATATTTCTTCATCCAGCCTTTTACTAGCTCAGTTTGCTTAACTGCTAACGAGCCTATGACGACACGCTTAACCCCAAGGGCTAACAGCTCGGCCACTTGTGACTCACAGCGAATGCCGCCGCCAACTTGAATATCGACGCTTAAGCCGTTGACTAATTCGCTAATAAGAGTGGTTTGGCGCTTGTCGGGATCCTTAGCGCCAGTTAAGTCGACGATATGTAGGCTTTTAGCCCCTTGCTCTTGATAATGTCTTAACTGCTCTAGAGGGCTTAAATCAAAGGTGGTTTGCTGAGCATAATCTCCCTGATAGAGACGCACTACTTGGCCGTCGATAAGATCGATTGCTGGAATTATCATGCCTCGTCCCCTTGCTGTGCTTTATTATTCATTTTTAGAAAGTTACTTAGAATTTGGGCGCCTACAGCGGCGCTTTTCTCAGGGTGAAATTGCACTCCCATAAAGTTGTCCTTGGCAATGGCGGCGCTAAAGGTTTCGCCATAATCACACTCGGCAATGGTGAAATCTGATTGAGGTGCGCGGTAGCTATGGACAAAGTAGACATAGCTGCCATCGGCAATACCCGCAAATAACGGGTGATCGGATACCTTAAGCTGGTTCCATCCCATGTGGGGTAGCGGCTGACCTTGGCTATCAAGCTCTTCGATAGTGATGGGTATGAGCCCAAGGCATTGACAATCCTCGTTTTGAGTACCGCGCTCTTTCGATAGCGCCGTTAGCATCTGCATGCCAAGGCATACACCTAGCACGGGTTGAGTCAGGTTCTGAATAAGCTCAATAAGCCCTTTTTCTTTAAGGGATGCCATGGCGGCACCAGCACTGCCAACCCCAGGCAAGACGACTCGGTCGGCCTGCTTAATACTAGTTGGATCGTCTGTCACCAGCACATCGGCCTTTAAGCGCTCAAAGGCGTAGCGCACTGAGCTTAAGTTGGCGCAACCTGTATCGATAATTACAGTAGAGGCAGTGGTCCTCATAGCACCCCCTTACTCGATGGCAGCTCATCGCCCTCTACTTTGACCGCTTGGCGCAGGGCACGGCCTAGCACCTTAAATAGACTCTCAACCTTGTGGTGATCGTTATCCCCAGATGTTGAAACATGCAGAGTGCAGCGTAAACCATCGGCAAAGGAGCGGAAGAAGTGAGGCACCATCTCTGTGGCCATTTCACCCACCATTTCGCGGTTAAATTCGGCATCGAACTTGGTATAGGCGCGACCGGACAGATCTAATAAACATTGAGCGTTGGCTTCATCCATAGGCAGACTAAAACCAAAGCGGCCAATGCCGCGCTTATCACCAAGGGCTTGGCGCAGGGCATCGCCTATGGCTAATGCAGTGTCTTCGACTGAGTGGTGGTCGTCAATTTCGAGATCGCCATTGACAGCGACGTCTAGCTTGAAGGCGGCGTGGGTAGCGATTTGATCTAGCATATGATCGAAAAAACCTATGCCAGTGTCTATCTCGCCCTTGCTGTTGTCGTCGAGATCGATATTCACTTTGATATCAGTTTCTTTGGTAGTGCGAGTGACCTCGGCTTGGCGCCCTTTACTGAGCAGCGCTTTACAGATAGCGTCCCAGTTAAGATATTCTGGGTGATATTGAAAGCCTTTGACGCCCATAGCATCGGCCAGCCCCATATCTGTGGCTCTATCACCAATTACCGCAGATTGGGTAAAGTCGACCTTGCCCGCAGTCAGATAATCTTTAACTAGCCCTAGTTTAGGTTTACGACAGCTACAGTTTTCATCGTCAAAGTGAGGGCAGATAAGCACATCATCAAACACCACACCTTGGCTCTCAAAAATCTGCATCATCATATTATGGGGGGCATCGAAATCGTCCTGAGGAAACGATGGAGTGCCTAAACCATCTTGGTTGCTCACCATCACAAGCTTATAGCCTGCACCTTGAAGTTTGAGTAGTGCAGGGATCACCTGTGGCTCAAATTCTAACTTTGACAGTTTATCTAGCTGCTTATCGACTGGCGGCTCGACAACTAAGGTGCCATCACGATCAATAAAGAGGATTTTTTGTGTCATTCTTGTCACCTTTACCGCTATTGGGCTAATGCTGCTTGTAGGGTTGAAATTAATTTATTGGTGTCATTTTCATCGCTGAAGCTAAAGCGAATAAAGTTAGCCAGCCTCGCATCCTTATAGCTGCGAGCGACTATGCCTGCATTAATGAGGGCTGTTTTAACTTGGCTAAGCTGACCTTCGCTAAACTCGGCTAACAGGTAATTGCCATTGGCATCAAGTACCCTAATATCAAGCGCCTTAAGTGCTTGGCTAAGGCGATTACCCTGATTTTTTAGCTGCTCAACTTGGGTTTGCATGCGAGTAATGCCTTGGGTGCTTAAGCTGTCGCTGGCGATTTGTGCTACTGGTGCACTGACAGGGTAAGGCGCGATAACGCGCATCACCATATCGATAATGCCGCGATTGGCGAGCATGAAGCCACACCTAGCCCCTGCTAATGCAAAAGCTTTAGACAGGGTGCGCAATACCACAAGATTAGGATAGCGATTAATCAGATCGGCGCAGCTGAGCTCAGGGCAAAACTCAATATAGGCTTCATCAATAACCACTATCTTATTGCTGAGCTCTTGAATGCTAGATTCAAGTGCCGCTTTATCAATGACTGTGCCAGTGGGATTATTAGGGTTACAGATAAATACCACTTTGACATCGGCAAGCTTGCTGGCGAATTTTTCAGGTAGCTGATAGTTGTCGGTTAAGCTTAGCTCACGCACTCCCACGTTATAGGTGGCAGCGCTAATGGCGTACATGCCATAGGTGGGGCCAAAGATGGCGATTTTATCCTTTGCAGGAATACAGAAGGTGCGAATAATCAGTTCGATGGCTTCATCTGCGCCGCGACCACAAACTACTTGAGTCGCGTCGAGGCCTGCATAATTGGCATAGGCTTCAATCAGCTCAGGTGGCTGACATTCTGGATAACGGTTAATGCTCTCCACTTGCGTATTGTTAAAGGGGGATTCGTTGGCATTAATCCAGATTTCGCCATCGCCGCCTAAGCGCCTTGCCGATTCATAGGGGACAAGTTCTAGTAGCTCAGGCCTTGCAAGACGCTTGGCAAGTTCAATCGATTGCTCAGCTGTCGTTGCCGAGTTCGTCTTAATCGACTCGATGGGGCTGCTTGCTGGGCATAGTGTCATTAAGCTGCTTCCTTTTATTCTATTCTGCTTCTTATTGCTCAAATTCAGAGTCAATTGTTTGGGACGATACTTATGTTCAAATACATAGCTTACATTTGCTCTGAGCGAATTTGCTCAAGACGTAGTGCGACTGCATTTTTATGGGCATCGAGCTGCTCTGCGGCCGCTATGGTCATCACAGCATATCCTATATTGGCAAGCCCCTTGGCGGTGAGCTCTTGTACCGTGAAGCGGCGACAAAAATCAGCCAGCGACAAACTGGACACCGAGCGGCTATAGCCATAGGTTGGCAGTACATGGTTAGTACCACTGGCATAATCACCGACAGACTCTGGAGTATAGGCCCCTAAAAATACTGAACCTGCTGCGCGAATATGATTAAGCACTTCTCTTGGGGTTTTGGTCTGAATAATTAGGTGCTCTGGGCCATAGAGATTGGATACCTGGGCGGCTTGAGTCATATCATCGACAATTAAGCTGCGGCTGCATTCAAGGGCTTGTTTGGCCACATCTTGACGTGGTAGTGCGGCCAGTTGTTTAGCAAGCGCCTTGTCTACCGCTTGTGCTGTCTCTTTGCTGTTGGTTACTAGCATGACCTGAGAGTCTGGGCCGTGCTCAGCTTGGGAGAGCAGATCGGCGGCGATAAAATCAGCATTCGCTGTTTCGTCGGCAATTACTAATACTTCAGAGGGGCCTGCTGGCATATCTATGCTCACGACAGAGTCGCTATCTTGAGAAACTTGTCGTTTAGCTTCGGTAACATAGCGGTTGCCTGGGCCAAAGATTTTATCGACTTTAGGTATGCTTTGGCTGCCAAAGGCGAGGGCGGCTATAGCTTGTGCGCCGCCGACTTGATAGATTTCGTCTATACCGCAGGCGTTAGCCGCATAGATAATGGCGTTATCGATTGGTGGTGGGCTTACTAGTACTTTTAAGACACAGCCAGCTATTTTTGCTGGCAGGGCTAGCATAAGCACGGTTGAAATCAGCGGCGCACTGCCACCAGGTATATAGAGGCCGACCTTTTCAATTGCTTCAGATCTTAGCTCACAGCGTACACCCGATTGTGTTTCAATATCGACGCTAGAAAAGGCTTGAGCCTGATGAAAACGCTCGATATTGTCGATGGCTTGACTAATGGCCTGTTTTAACTCGTCGCTCACGGCTTCACAGCCGGCGTTAATCTCTGCTTTACTCAGTTTGAGCTCGTTCAGCTTGACGCCATCGAATTGCTGATTAAAGGCCAGTATCGCACTATCTCCCTCTGCCTTGACCTTAGCAAGAATGTCACTAACATTGGCTTCAAGCTGACTATCGCCAACGAGAGGGGAGCGTTTAAGCGCTGCTTGCTGCTCATCTATATTCAGGCTGTTCCAATCTAGCGTTTGCATGGCCTTACCCCATCATCTTTTCAATCGGCATGACTAGGATCGAGCTCGCGCCAAGTTCGGTAAGCTCTTCCATGGTATCCCAGAAGAGATCTTCTGTGCTGACCGCGTGAATTGCGACTCGGCTTTGATCGTCTTTTAACGGTAAAATCGTTGGGTTTTCAGCGCCTGGTAGAAGATTAACTATTCGCTCTAGGGTGTCGGTCGGTGCGTGTAGCAAAATGTATTTACTTTCTTTAGCGCGAGTTACCCCATTGATGCGAGAGAGGATTTTATCGATAAGCGCTTGTTTGCCAGGCGTTTGCTCCTGCTCTGATTGAATAAGGCAGGCGGTAGAGCGATAGATGACTTCGGTTTCATACAGGCCGTTGGCTTCAAGGGTGGCGCCAGTGGAGACAAGATCGCAGATACCATCGGCAAGTCCGGCACGTGGCGCGACTTCTACCGAGCCTTTAAGCATACAATCGCGATAGCTGATGCCTTTCTCCTGCATATAACGGCGCAGCAGATTAGGGTAGGAAGTGGCAATACGCAGGCCTTCAAGTGAAGCGGCGCTGTCGTAGCTGAACTCGGTAGGTACGGCGATAGATAGACGACAGGCTCCGAAGTCGAGTTGTCTAAGCTTACGGCAACTTGAAGGCTTGTCTAAACGTTGACGCTCAATCTGCTCCTCTTCAAGTACGTTTTCACCGATAAAGCCAAGATCAACAACGCCGTCCATTACTAGGCCTGGAATATCATCATCGCGTACTCTAAGCAGATCGATGGGAAGATTATCACAGTGAGCAATAAGTCGTTGCTCATTGATATTGAACTTGATGCCGCAGCTTGCGAGCAGTTTCATTGATTCTTTTGATAGGCGACCTGACTTTTGAATCGCAATACGTAATCTGTTTGACTCTCTGCTTTGATCTGGCATAACTCTTCCCCATGTGTTCAAAATTGATAAATCTATATAAAACCGTTAATTACAGATGTGTTTCTTTTTTCGCCTTGGGGTAAATTTAGCTCAGAAACTAAAAAACCCCTGGAATTCCTTCCAGGGGTTTTTGATATTTAATCATCCGCCGGAAGGTATAGACCTTCGGCAGTGAGCTTCCGAAGGCTACCGCTTATGGTGATGACGATGAATAAGGTTCGAAAGCTGTATCATGTTCTGTTTTCCTAAATACTTTTTTTGGAAATAATATTTATTCATTCAGTTTGCGTACTCTTTATCTATTTTGAATACGTCTTACAAATTGCTGCATGAATATTTAACTGTTTTTCACCTTATCCGCTTTTCTACGCTTTTGCAACCACCAATTTGGGACACTGAGGATTATTCATGTTTTTGTCACATTTTTTACGATATTGATTAGCATTTTTCTTTTTGCAGGGGTTGGGTTTTAGCTTGTTGTTTGTTTATGTGGATAATGTGGCTCGCTCAAGAAAAACGCGGGTGATCCCTAGTCGAATTATTGCCTAATGGCAAAGGATAGGATGCCTTATTTACACTAAGTCGCTTTAAATTAGGCTATTACTGCTTTGTAGTGTTGTCATGAATGTAATGTGGCTTGCTCTCAATGAGCCAGGTGCTTAACCAAATGGTTTGGCTAAAACAGCGGAGTAGCCATCGATGAAAGCTTGATTGTTCATCATTTGAGTGGGCAGCAAAAGTTTATGGAATCGTTAATTTTATCTGCGAATATATTAACAATCGCTAGTTTCTAATCCAATTGTTGGCGCTTCGCCATTTTCTGGGTTGAGATAATAAACACCGCATTCGTCGTTCCAGCTATAACCGCGAGGGAATACTTTACCGATTCGACCTGGTGCTGGTGTAGATACTCCGCTTGGAATACTTCTTTGATTACCCATACCACACCAATCAGATTGACATTTAGCATTGCGATTTGAGAAGTAGACGGTATCGAGATTGACGATATAGCGAATACCCTGCATCCAGTTTCCTACAGGATAACCGCTATGCAGGCTGACATTGGCACTGTCCAATGTAAGGCTGTCGCTGCCGAAGGTTTTGTTGTCAATCACGGCTTTAGTGTGGATCATCTTAGCGCCGCTTTTCATCGCTCCCATCATAGTTTCTAAGGAGGAAAGGCGAGCATCGTTGGACATATTGATCAATTTTGGTGCAGCAACTATGGCAAGTAGTGACAAAACGATAACGACAATCACAAGCTCAATCAGGGTAAAACCAGCGTTTTTATGCAAAACAATTCCTTAGAGTACTACCTGGAACAACTCAAACCAGCCTAATGTACCATTTCCAGCTGCTATGTATAGTGCTTGTAAATCACTTAAGGCCTAGCCAATTGATGCCTTAAGTTAGGTATGGTGCTTGTCTAAGGTTTACCTGCCTTGTAATTAGTTGCGGATAAAAGAGATAATGCTCCTAGTGTAGTTTTACTCTCTATTAGGTCTACTCTTGTCCATTCGCTCATCGGCATCACTATTTCCAAGCTCGGTCACTCGGTTGAGTAGGGAGGTGCAAAATTGCTTTTCTGCTGAAGGTCCGCTTGCGCGTCATGTGCGAGGCTTTAGTGTGCGTCAGCCACAACTGGACATGGCTTTAGCTGTTAGTAAGGCCGTTGCCAAAAAAGGGAATTTGATTCTGGAAGCGGGAACTGGTGTAGGTAAAACCTTTGCTTATCTCATTCCTGCGCTGCTCAGTGGCAAGCAAGTGATTATCAGCACTGGCAGTAAAAACCTGCAGGAACAGCTGTTCTATAAGGATCTACCCGCACTGCTCGATATGTTGGATATGGCGCCGCGTTTAGCGCTGCTAAAAGGTCGCAGCAACTATTTATGTCAATATCGGTTAGATAAGCAGATGATGGAAGCCTCGAGTGTCGATGCTCGCGTACTGGATGACCTGCTTAAAATTAACCAGTGGGCAGGGATCACTAAAGATGGCGATTTTGGCGGGCTAACCTCAGTGGCAGAAGACTCGCCTGCACTTGTTCATATTCGCAGTACCAAAGAGACCTGTATTGGTAAGAAGTGTGAGGCCTATGAAGCCTGTTTTACTCGCAAGGCAAGGTTACGGGCGATGGAAGCAAGGATTAGCGTCATAAATCACCATCTGTTTTTCGCCGATACTCAACTTAAAGAAACTGGTTTTGCTGAGCTGCTGCCCGATGCCGATGTGGTTGTGTTTGATGAGGCTCACCTGCTACCCGATATCGCCATTAGTTACTTTGGCCAGCAATGTGGCAGTAAGAGCATTAATCATCTGCTGCAGCATATCTTGGCTATTTACCAGCAAGAGCTGAAAGATACTGGACAGCTCGAAAGTTTTAGTCAGCGCTGCTTACAAAAACTTAGTGACTGGCAAAATTTACTCTTTGCCTATGGTGAGTCCGATTGGCGCCGAGCTATGGGGATTAAAGAGATAGCCATGGCGTCATGGGCGATAGTGGAGGAGCTTAATGCCCTTAAGGCTGTAATGCAGGCTCATGTGGGGCGTAGTGATGAGTTAGATTTAGCCTTAGAGCAAGTCGTGGAGCTCATCAGTAAGCTTGAGGTATTTTTTCATTGTGAAAATAGCCAAGCGGCCTACAGTATCGACTACGGCACCCATTTTTTGACCTTACGCTTATCGCCCATGAATGTGGCGAAAGAGTGTGAACAGTTATTTACTAAGCAAACCAGCTGGATTTTCACCTCGGCGACGCTTCAGGTGAATCGCAGTCTGAGTTTGTTTGCTAATGAATTAGCGATGCAGGACGCCGAGCAACTGATTTTAGATAGCCCGTTTGATTATGCTAACCAGTCGCTGCTGTGTGTACCCCGTGAGCTGGCGAATGTGAATCATAAAGCCGCTACGGTAAAGCAGATGGTGGAGATTTGCTTAAAAGCGAGTCATGCCGCCAAGGGGCGCACCTTTGTACTTTTTACCAGCCACAGCATGTTATCACTGGTCGCGAGAGAGCTAAGCACACGCTTGCATTATCCTTTATTGGTTCAAGGGCAAGATAGTAAACAAGGCTTGTTAAAGAAGTTTCGCCAACTCGGTAATGCTGTGCTGTTAGGTACAGGTGCGTTTTGGGAAGGAGTGGATGTGCGGGGCAAATTATTAAGCTGTGTCATTATCGATAAGCTGCCCTTTGTATCACCCGATGACCCTTTATATCGTGCTAGAGCTGAGTTGGCACAGCACAGAGGGCAAGACCCTTTTATGCAGGTGTCGCTGCCCCAAGCGATTATCGCGTTAAAGCAGGGCGTTGGCCGACTTATTCGAGATGAGAGAGATAAAGGTGTACTCATTCTTTGTGACAACCGCATCGTTAATCGCCCCTATGGTCAAGCTTTCCTCACTTCTTTACCGCCTATGGCTCGTACTCGCGATCTTAACAAAGCCATTGCCTTACTTGAGCAATGTTGAATGATACGGCTTTAATTGGCCGTTTATTTTATATCGAATAATTGAGTTAGTTGTATTGCTAAGGCGCTAGGATACAGGCAAAATTGCTCACCCTTGAGATGGGATAAATGTATTTTGCGAATTGCCATTTGCTAATAGTTCTTCGCTAATAGCCCTTAGTTAATCGTGATATGACTTTGATAAGCTAAAGCGATTGCCGTGGTGTTGTGACATTTATCCATTAATCAGTTAATTTGAATTTGGTTTGGTAGATGAAAAACGATTTACAATCGGCCTCAGAGCCGCTGACAATTTTGGCACTAGATACCTGCACAGAGTCTTGCTCTGTGGGACTATCTTTTGAGGAGAAAGTCTTTGCCGAGCAAGCCGATGCGCCTCGCGAGCACAGTCAGCGACTATTACCTATGGTGCAACAGGTATTAGAAAGTGCAGGTATAGGGCTGAATAAAGTAGATCTTATTGCCTATGGTCGCGGCCCTGGTAGTTTTACCGGTATTCGTATCTGTACCAGTATGACTCAAGGTTTAGCACTAGGGCAAGATCTGCCCGTGATTGGTATATCGACTTTGGCTGCTATGGCGCAGCTAGCAATAGATAAAGCAGGGGCGAAAGAGGTCATTGCGGCCATCGATGCCAGAATGGGCGAGATCTATTGGGGTCACTACAAAAACCTTGACGGTTTAGCAACATTAGTGGGCGAGGAGCATGTGAGTGCGCCAGAAGTGCTACTCAATTCAGGTTTAATTTGCGCTGAGCTTCATGCCTGTGGAACCGGTTTTGATGCCTATGGTGAGTTAGTGGGCTCCATGAGCCTTATTGAAGCGGCCAAGTTCCCTACAGCAGAAGCCATGTTAGCCCTAGCGAATCGCGATGCAAAGCTGGGTTTAGCGACCGATGTAGAGCAGCTTAGCCCTGTTTATTTACGCGATACTGTGACATGGAAGAAACTGCCAGGTCGTGAGTAGGGCGCCGGGCTATACTAATAGTTGGGCAAGTGATAAATTGGACTTGCTCAACCCTTGGATTAGTTTGAGCTGACTTTTATTTGTTTCTCAGTTAGATTGGGATAATTTAGCAATCGTATGCAGACAAGTGGTGTTTATATAGCAGATAGTACAACGCCGAGTATTTCAAGCTCGGTGGCGTCTAATCGTGCTGTTTTGCCGAGCGCCCCTATTGATGCGAGCACTCAAGTTAGTCCATTAACTGGCTCCAAAGCAGTTCAAGCTCGTAGTGGAATAGAGCAGGATAAAGAGCGCCAGTCTTCACAATCGACAGATGTCATTGTGTCCGAGCAGGAGCTCGAGTCTAAGTTAGATGCCCATGTGGAGTATGATAGAGACACTCAGGGTCATCGCGGAGCCATTTCTGTGTATCTGCAAACCCAGCATGCTGCAAAACGTGAAGAGATCCAACAGATGGTAGGTGTGGATCTCTATGCCTGAGACTATCCCGACCTCCTCTACAAGGGCCAGCCTTACTCGTCTGTCTAAAAGTCAATTTATCGCCGAACTCGTGCTAGCTCTAGTACTTACTCGATTGCCTTTTGTAAATGTCCCTTTTGTTTGGTTAGAGACCTTCTTCCATGAGCTTAGTCATGGTATTGCCACTATATTAACCGGTGGTATGGTGAGCTATATTGAGCTGTTTCCTAATGGTGCTGGCGTGTGTCATAGCCAGGGGGGCTGGGTCGTTGCCATAGGGTTTGCCGGCTATTTTGGAGCCTCGCTGTGGGGCTATCTGTTATTTAATTTAGCGACATGGGCTAGAGGCATACGACTGAGCTTTGCCCTGCTATCTGGATTAGTTCTGGTAAGCATACTGTTCTGGGCGAGAGATCTACTTACTATGGCGATAATGGGGACATTGGCTATCTTGTTTGTGTTGCCACTAAAATTGAGCCATAGCCGAGTATTGACCAGTGTGCTGCGTATTGTGGCTTTAATGGTGCTGCTTAATTCTCTCTCGAGTCCGACAGTACTCTTGGGTATGGGAGATAGGGGCGATGCGGCTATGTTGGCTAATGCGACGCTGATCCCTGCATGGATTTGGGTGATGGCATGGTTAGCTATTAGTGTGACCCTACTTTACCGCTGTTGGAAACGAGTGGTAGCCGGTACTAGTGCCGCTTGATATCGACGGCATAGATTATTTGAACAGCGCTTACAGCGCACTTCTACTGCGTTATCGCTTATTTATGTAGAATCACTACACCGCACAAGCTCTGCCTTGTTTAAGCACGCTGTAAACAGCTGCAAAAACAACCTTGAAAGAGCAACAGGCCCTATTTACTCCTTGGCATTTATTTTCTCTCCTGCTAGTTTGTATCCACATTTCAATAACTAAAAGTGAAGACTATGCCCTCAATTAAATCCCTTGTTGCTAGTGCCGTGTTGGCTGCTTGTGTCGCCTTGCCGGTTAGTGCTCACAGTAATCACGACCCTTTAACGACAGCAATTGAGAATGACCTTCGAAAAGATAAGAATATCCTTCGCGATAAGTATCGCCACCCTGAACAAACCTTAGCCTTCTTTGAATTATCACCCTCAGATACAGTGGTCGAGCTTTGGCCTGGCGGCGGTTGGTATGCTGAGATTTTAGGTCCTTATCTTGCCAAATCGGGTAAGTATGTGGCAGCGAGCTTTAATACGACACCAGAGCAAGATACGCCGCGCTCACGTTATAGAGCTAATGCTGGTAAAAAGTTTATTGCTTGGACTGAAAAACACCCTAACGTATTTACCAATGCCGAAATTATTGCCTTTGACCCACCAGAATATGCCTCACTGGGTAAAGATAATAGTGCTGACAAAGTGTTTACTTTTAGAAACCTGCACAATTGGGCCGTTGGTGGTCAGCTAGAAACTGTTTTTGAGTCGGCCTACAAGGTGCTTAAGCCAGGTGGTATTTTTGGTGTCGTAGAGCATAGAGCCAATCCTGGTATGTCGATTAAGTCAGGCTATATGGAGCAAGATAAGATGATTGCTTTAGCTGAAAAAGTCGGATTTAGCCTAGTCGCTAGCTCAGAAATCAACGCCAATGGCAAAGATATTAAAGATTACCCTCGTGGTGTATGGACACTGCCGCCAAGTCTTGCATTGAAAGAGCAGGATAAGCAAAAGTATTTAGAGATTGGCGAGAGCGACCGTATGACTCTTAAGTTTATTAAGAAGGCGAAGTAAGTCCATGGATAACTGCTGGCAAGCTAGCATTAAAGCAACCGAATTTGATATTCAATTGCCCCATATTCGCTTAAGTGGTAAACGCTGGGGCAGTAGTGATAAGCCTTTGATTGTGGCTTTGCATGGCTGGTTAGATAATGCCAATAGTTTTGCCCCTTTGGCAGAGCAGTTAACTGACTATCAGATATTGGCATTAGATTGGCCAGGTCATGGTTTATCTGAGCATAGGCCCGGCAGTTATCCTTTGCATTGGATTGACTACCTCTTCGATCTAGAAAATTTGATGGAGGCGCTTGGTCAAAGCCAGCCTCCAGTGGCTATCATGGGACATTCTTTGGGTGGAATTGTGGCTTCGGCCTATACCGCAGGTTTTGAGCATAGAGTGCCTAAATTAATTTTGCTTGAGGCAATCAGTCCGCTGTTTGAAGAAGCAAAGTTCGCGCCTAAACGGTTACGAAAAAGCTTTGCGGGTCACCTAGCTTATCTAGCTAATAGTGATAAACCCGCTGCTATCTATGACTCGGCAGAAGCAGCGGTAAGGGCAAGAAGCCGGTTAACTAAGTTAGAACCACAATGGTGCAGGCTAATTATTGAGCGCAATATGCAGTCTAATGGCGAAGGAGTGAGTTGGCGCAGTGACCCAAGATTAAAACTCGATTCCCCCATGCGTCTGACTTTAGAACAAGTTGAAGCTGTGATGCATTGTGTCGATACACCCACCTTACTCATTACCGCTGACGATGGCTTAGCTATGTTGCATGAAAACCTACCTAGAGCCAAAGCTTGGTTTAATCAGCTGAGCCATTGTGTACTTAATGGTGATCATCATCTGCATATGGGTAATTGTGAAGCAGTCGCACATGAAGTGAAACGATTTTTGTCGACTGAGTCATAAAAGAGACTAGGCATTTGCCGCATTTTATGTGAAGATGATCTCAAAATTTAAACGCCTGTATGATTTTTAAGGCGTTGCTAATAAATATAACTTTAAATACAGAGACTTTTACCAGATAGAGCTTAGGTAATTTATGGCGAGTATGTCGCCATATCCGCTGCTTGTGGAGAGTTTAGGAGAGACACGTGGACCAGCCTTGGATTAACAATCTTCCCGATGATGTGCGCGCAGAAATAGACGCAGGGCACTATGATTCTCTTGTTGAGATGTTTGAATCCTCAGTAAAGGAATACGCAGACCAACCCGCCTTTATCAATATGGGCGCAACGTTAACCTATCGTAAGCTTGAAGAGAGAAGCCGTGCCTTTGCGGCATACTTACAAAATCAGCTCAAGCTACAAAAAGGCGATCGTGTGGCGATTATGATGCCTAATTTGCTTCAGTATCCAATTGCGCTGTTTGGCGTGCTTAGAGCAGGCATGGTAGTGGTCAATGTCAACCCACTTTATACCCCTAGAGAGCTTAAGCATCAGCTGGTGGATTCTGGTGCTAAGGCGATTGTTGTGGTGTCAAACTTCGCCCATACCCTTGAGCAAATCGTTGATCAAACACCAGTTAAAAGCGTTATTTTAACGGGTCTTGGCGATCTGTTAAGTGCACCCAAAAGAACGCTAGTTAACTTTGTTGTCAAATATATCAAAAAGTTAGTGCCGAAATATCATTTGCCGCAAGCTATCTCAATGCGTCAAGCTCTCTCTAAAGGGCGAAGAATGCAATATGTAAAACCCGAGATGAAGCAAGAGGATATTGCATTTTTGCAATATACCGGCGGCACAACAGGGGTCTCAAAAGGCGCTATGCTCACCCATGGTAATGTGGTGGCTAATGTAATGCAGGCCGATGGCGCCTATGGTCCTCTGCTAGATGATGGCAAAGAGTTGGTGGTTACCGCCTTGCCGCTTTATCATATCTTTGCTTTGACGGTAAACTGTCTGCTGTTTATCCACAAAGGTGGTAAGAATTTGCTGATCACCAATCCAAGGGACATTCCAGCCTTTGTTGGTGAACTTAAGAAGCACCCAATTAGTGCGGTGACAGGGGTAAATACCTTGTTTAATGCGCTGGTTAATGATGAAGAGTTTAAGACTGTCGATTTCTCACATCTTAAGTTTTCAATTGGCGGTGGTATGGCGGTACAAAAGGCCGTTGCCGATAAATGGCAGAGTATTACTCAGACACGTTTGCTTGAAGGCTATGGGTTAACTGAAGCCTCACCTCTGTTAACTGTGTGCCCACATGATCTTGATGGCTATAACGGTTCAATTGGTTTTCCGGCTCCTTCAACAGATATGCATGTTAGGGATGAGGAAGGTAATGTACTGCCTCAAGGCGAGACCGGTGAGCTTTATGCCAAAGGGCCACAAATTATGGCTGGCTACTGGCAACGCCCAGAAGAGACTGCCAAGGTTATTGATAAGGATGGCTGGTTGGCCACGGGTGATATAGGTTATATGGATGAAGATGGCTTCTTCTATATTGTCGACCGCAAGAAAGATATGATTTTGGTCTCAGGTTTCAATGTCTTCCCTAATGAAGTGGAAGAGGTAGTGGCCTTGCACCCTAAGGTGCTCGAGGTTGCCGCTGTCGGTGTACCCCACGAGGCCAGTGGCGAGATCGTCAAGGTATTTGTGGTGCCTAAGGACAAATCTTTGTCTGAAAAATCGCTGATTAAACATTGTCGCGATCATTTAACGGGCTATAAAATTCCTAAGCTGGTAGAATTCAGGGAAGAGTTACCCAAAACTAATGTGGGCAAGATCTTGAGGCGTGAGCTTAGAGATGAAGCCAAAAGCGCATAAACAATAATGCGTAGATAGTGAAAGCCGGTATCAGCCGGCTTTTTTATTGCCTAGTTTGCCCACTAGATTGAATCGAGCGGAGAAAGATTTGTTAGCTTTTGAATATGTAAGTGATGATGCCAGACTTACCGAACTTGTGGCCCAGTATCGCCAAGCACCTTTGTTGGTGCTCGATACCGAGTTTGTCCGTACTCGAACCTATTATGCTAAGCTCGGATTAATCCAAGCCTATGATGGTAAAACCTTGGCTCTTATCGACCCTGTGGCTATTGATGATCTATCAGGCTTCTGGGCGCTGCTGACAGATACCAGTATCATTAAGTTAGTACACTCCTGTAGTGAAGATCTAGAGGTTTTTGCTCGTAATGGTGGCTGTCAGCCAGCACCGTTATTTGATAGTCAAATTGCTGCAGCGTTAGCGGGAGATGGCCATGGCCTAGGCTATGCCAAATTAGTCGAATCTTACCTTGGTGTTGAAATCGATAAAGGGGAGTCTCGAACCGATTGGATGAAACGTCCCTTGACTGAAGCCCAGCTCAATTATGCTGCAAATGACGTGTATTATCTTTATAAGCTATATCCTCAGCTTTTAGACAAGCTTCAGGGGCAGTCTCGCCTGGACTGGGTGATGGAAGAGGGCGAGCGTTTAACCCAAGGTAGGTTAAGTGCACCTGATATCGAGAATGCTTATCTTAAAGTGAAAAATGGCTTTCAACTGACGCGTAAGCAGCTTGCTTATTTAAAAGTGCTAGCGAGCTGGCGACTCACTCGCGCATTGAAAAAGGATTTAGCTTTAGGTTTTGTTATCAAAGATCATGGACTGATCGCATTGGCGAAGAAGCAGCCTAAAGATATTCAACAACTGTTGAAGTTACCGGATCTGACAGAGCAGGAAAAGCGTATACATGGCAAAGAGTTGCTTAGGGTAATGGCTACTGCTGACTTAGAAAACTTACCTGAAGCTATCGATGTTATCGCCTTGAAACCTGGTTATAAGGCAGCATTTAAGGCGATAAAAAATGCATTGGTAGCACTGTGTGAGGAGTCTAGCGTTCCCACTGAGCTATTAGCATCTAAACGCCATATTCATGAATACCTTAATTGGTGCTTGCAAGGCAAGCCAGAAAATAAACCTTTAGTGATGACAGGCTGGAGAGGTGATTTGGTTGGTAATCGCTTAGATGAAGTTAACGCCGTTTTATAGCGAGCAGTAATAATGCTTAATGCAATATAGATTAGAAAAAGGCTCCAAATAAATTGGAGCCTTTTCTTTCTTTAGTACCGCAACAAACTCAATTGGAAAAGAGTCAATTAAATCTGACTACTTATCTTCAGGTAGAGTGACATTGAGCTCTAAGACTGACAGGTTCTCATCATTTTGATCAAGCTGCACAGAAACCTGGTCTTCAGAAATGTGCACATACTTTCTGATCACTTCAATGATCTCTTGTTTCATTATCGGGAAGTAATCAGGCGCGCCGCGCTCATTTCTCTGATGAGCAACAATGATCTGCAGGCGTTCTTTTGCTGTCGCGGCAGTCGTCGGCTTTTTATTGCTTCTAAAATAATCGAGTAATGACATAATTAGCTACCAAATATCCTTTTCAAGAAACCTTTCTTCTCTTCAGTAGTAAAGCGTAATTCCACCTTTTCACCCAGTAGACGTTCAACTGTGTCAAGGTAGGCTAGGCCTGCATCACTTTCTTCGTCCATGATAACTGGAACACCAGAATTCGATGCCTTTAGGACCGCCTGAGACTCTGGAATGACGCCTAATAACTCAATTGCGAGGATCTCTTTAACATCTTCAACACTGAGCATTTCACCCGTTGATACTCTCGATGGCGAGTAGCGGGTTAATAGTAAATACTCTTGAATCGGCTCAAGATTTTGTTCTGCGCGGCGAGACTTACTTTGTAACATGCCTAGAATGCGGTCTGAGTCACGTACTGAGCTGACTTCTGGGTTTGTAGTGACGATTGCCACATCAGCAAAGTAGAGTGCCATCATGGCACCTTGTTCAATACCCGCAGGAGAGTCACAGATAATGTAATCAAACTCTTGGCTAAGGTCGTCTAGTACTTTGCCCACGCCTTCTTTAGTGAGAGCATCTTTGTCTCTCGTCTGTGACGCAGGCAGAATAAATAGCTTATCGCAGCGCTTATCTTTAATTAGAGCTTGATTTAGATTTGCTTCACCATTGATAACATTGACAAAATCATAAACAACACGGCGTTCACAGCCCATGATAAGGTCAAGGTTTCTTAAGCCAATATCAAAATCAATCACAACAGTCTTGTGGCCCTTTAGGGCTAAACCGGTTGCAATTGCTGCGCTAGAGGTTGTTTTACCTACGCCGCCTTTTCCAGAGGTGACAACAATAATTTGTGCCATGTTTTTATTTCCTTTTCGCCTTTATAGTGGCAATGATTCTATTTTAAGCGACTCACCACTTAGGCTAATACAAGCACCTTGGGCTGAGTCATGTTGCTGTAAATTTTCTGAGAGCCAATATTGGCCCGCAATTGAAACTAATTCGGCATCGAGGGAGTGAGCAATAATCACGCTGTGTGAGTTACCAGCTGCCCCGGCCATTGCTTTGCCTCTTAGTTTGCCATAGATATGAATGCTACCATCTGCAATCACCTCTGCGCCATTGCCAACCGTACCAAATACGATTAAATCGCTATTTTTTGCGTAAATTTGTTGGCCTGAGCGAACGTTTTGCTTAACGATTTTGGTTTGAATAGGAGGAGGGGGGGGAGTATGGCTCTGTTTGCCCTGTTTGATTTGAGCCAACCCTGCGAGCTTAGCTTGGTCGTTTTGCTCTTTACTTGCACCTGTAATACCAACAATGACGAGTTTTCTGGCAGTGAGGAGCTCTTTCAAACCTAGAATATCTAGGGGTTGCTCAGCAATAGTGCTAAGGTTTACGACTAAGGGAGCGCCAATAAAAAATTGTGGTGCTTGGGCTAGTTTAGCATCGAGTTCGGCTGCAATGACGCTGAGATCTTGACTATGGATATGAAGTACCGAAAGGGTAAAGGATGAACCTTTTAATTCTAGGCTTGGTGTGGACATCCCTAATTGTCTCTCCATAAATAGCTCAGTCTGTTGACTGATAGGCGTTATTATATTGGCTCACCATGTTATAGTGTGCCTCTTTGACTAGCAAGCCGTACATTCTGGAAATTGATAACCCTATGATCTGTGCCGTATATAAAAGCAGCAGAAAAGCTGATACCTACCTTTTTGTGACCAAAAGAGACCATTTTGAAGAGGTTCCCGCCCCATTAATGGAGATGTTTGGTACACCGAGTTTAGTCATGTTAGTACCCTTGGATAAGCGAGAAGAGTTAGGTATTGCCGATATTCACCGTGTAAAAGAGGAACTTGCTGATAAGGGATACTATTTGCAACTGCCACCCCCAGTTACTAATCTATTGAATGAACATAAACAAGAGATAGGTTATAAACCTGAGTAGCCTACTTTAAACGCTAAACATAACAGAGGGAATGATATGTTTCGAAGCACCTTGGTGTTGATTTTTACCTGTTTAATGCTTCTTTCTAGTGAAGCTGTTATGGCGAAAGTCAGTTTTAGTGATTATGTTCAACAACTAAAAAAACAAGCGCTGGAAGAGGGGTTTTCCCAGGAGTTTGTCGATGAACAATTTCCTCAGATTAAACTTTTCAAAAGAGCCCACGCTTCGAAATCGCCTGAGCTTGACGCTAGTGGTGGAAACCAGTCTCAACAACAAGAGACATTAGAGACGTTTTTACCTAAAGTTGTACCTCAACAAAAATCAGATAGAGCTAGAGCCCTGTACAAAGTTCATCATAGTGAGCTACAACGTATGGGAGATAAATATGGGGTACAACCCAGATTTATTCTGGCTTTATGGGGCATGGTAGCCAATTTTGATGAAGCTGGTCATCAGTATCCAATTCTGTCCGTGCTTGCTTCTTTAGCCTATGAAAATCAAGGTAATAGTCTTTATCAGCAGGAATTTTTAGCTGCGCTAAAGGTGCTTGAGCAAAGTAAGCTAGATTTTCGTGAATTAACTGGGTCGCGTCAGGGAACTATCGGTATAGGTCAGTTTCCAGCCTCTTTCTATCTTAAGTATGCTAAAGATGGGAACGAGGATGGTGTTATCGATCTATGGGCCGACTATAGTGACCTATTTGCATCGCTGGCAAATTTTCTTTCTGCCCAAGGGTGGAATAGTAACCTGACATGGGGAAGACAAGTTAAAATTGTTCAGCCGATTAAGCCTGAATTTATTGGGATTGATAAGAGCAAGACCTTGGCTCAGTGGCAACTATTGGGAGTTAGGCGTTATTCTGGAAAAGATTTGCCTGCGAAGTCTGATCTGCATGCTTCGTTAATTGCGCCAGATGGGGAGAAAGGGCGTTATTATCTTGTCTATGACAATTACCGCTCTATACTCAATTGGCAAGATTCAAATTACTTTGCTATCAGTGTGGTGCATCTTTCTGAAAAAATTAAGTACCCAAAAATCGCGCTAGATTGATTGACATGATCAAGTAATAACTTGCCAAATAGTGTAAAATAGCCCGCTATAGCGGGTTTTTTATTTAGATTGAAACGAGAAGTATGTCCTTTTGGAAAACAAAAAAGCTGGCACAAATGACGACCGAAGAATGGGAGTTGCTTTGTGATGGTTGTGGTAAGTGTTGTTTAAACAAGCTGATTGATGATGAGACCGATGAGCTGTATTACACCAATGCCGCTTGTAAACTGTTAGATAGAGAAAAGTGTGCTTGTGTACACTATGAAAAACGTTTTACTTTTGTACCTCAATGTACAGAGGTTACTATTGACAATATTGCGAGTTTAACTTGGTTACCTGATAGCTGTGCCTATCGTCGCTTATATCAAGGGCGAGAGTTGCCAAAGTGGCATCCTTTAGTTACGGGTAATAAAGAGGCAATGCATCAGGCTGGTATGTCGGTTAAAGGTAAAGCGATTTGCGAGTCTCAGGTGAAAGAGATAGAAGATCATATTGTGCTTTGGCCATTAAAAGATATTGATTGAGCCTGATTAGGTGAGTGCAACAAAAAGCCAGCATAGTGAATGCTGGCTTTTTTGTTGTGGTAAGTCGTGTATCTAGCAATGCTAGCTACAGCTCATATTGAGTGTTTTACTTGGCTTTTTACTCAACATAGGAAATAAGAAAAGAATAAGAGCAGCGATATAGCCACTAAATGCAACTAGCATCCAACTGGCCATGGTGATTCCCATCAATTCCCATGGTGTATCTGTGCACATACCCGTTGGCATAAAGACACTGGGTATCCACTCGTGAAGTGGTAAGCTTTTGGGGAAGTCAGGTAAGAATGCGCAGGTAGCAAAGGGAGATGGATTTGTCTGAATATCTACAAGCTCTGCTGCCTTAAGCAATCCCCAAATCGAACTTGCTGCCCATAATGCGCCAGCTAATAGCCTTACCAATAATCGTTGCGGCGAGATTAGGCCGATAAGACCTGCAAACATAAGCCCTAATACAGCTACACGAATATAGATACACATAACACAGGGGGCGAGATCCATACCGTATTGAAAAAATAGTGCTGCGGCTTCGAGTAGGGTCGAGCTTAGAAATAGCAGTAGCCAAGAAGCTCGGCTGTGGCTAAAACGAATCAGTGAATTCAAAATTCTTATACTCCAGCAATAGAAAACGCCTTCAAAATGAAGGCGTTTAGACTCTACTTAGTTAACAGCTTTTGGTCAACATGTGATTGATGTCGCCCTTTAAGACTTTGTAACTAAATCTATAGCTGGGATTAGTGGCCACCGCTAACAACGCTGCCAATATCCTTTGCACTATGATGCATTAATAGGTGCGCATCATAGAAATACTGGGTAATGCTTTCAAGGTAACCTAGTTGAATAGCCATGACTCCAACAATCGAAAGCACTATGGTGTAGGGCAGTGCCATCCAGACCATTCTGCCATATGAAAGACGAATAAGCGGAGCAAGTGCCGAGGTTAACAAGAATAGGAATGCTGCCTGACCATTTGGTGTTGCAACCGATGGTAAGTTAGTACCTGTGTTGATAGCTACTGCTAATAGGTCAAATTGATCTCGAGTAATCTGTCCAGCCTGAAGCGCTGATTTGACCTCATTAATATAAACGGTGCCAACAAAGACGTTATCGCTAACCATAGATAACAGGCCATTGGCGATATAGAAGATCACTAACTGAGTATTACCTTGATAACTCAATGCCCATTGGATTACAGGAGCAAAAAGTTGCTGATCGATGATCACGCCAACGATAGCAAAGAATACCGCTAATAGCGCAGTAAAGGGCAGGGCTTCTTCAAAGGCTTTACCTAGCGCATGTTCATCAGTCACACCGTTAAATGCAGTGGTAATAATGATAACAGAAAGGCCAATCAGACCTACGGCTGCTAAGTGGAAGGCTAGGCCTACGATTAACCAAATACCCACTAGCGCTTGGATAATTAGCTTCATGTTGTCGCGTTTAGTGCGACGCGCATCTTCGTGTGCTGCATAGTCATATAAAATTTTATGTACCGCTTCAGGCAGTTGCGCGCCATAGCTAAAGATCCGGAATTTCTCGACTAGGACACAGGTAATAATGCCTGCAAAGAAAACAGGAACTGTCACAGGTGCCATACGCAGCGCGAACTCAGCAAATTGCCAGTGGGCTTGTGCTGCGATAATCAAGTTTTGTGGTTCACCTACCATGGTACATACACCACCGAGTGCAGTACCGACACCAGCATGCATCAGCAGGTTACGTAGAAAACCACGGAAGGCTTCAAGCTCTTGCTCATTAAGTTGGTTATGGCCTTCTGAGGTATGATCATGGTCGGCGCTAAAGTCTTTACCCGATGCCACCTTATGGTAGATAGAGTAGAAGCCAACTGCTACGGCGATAATCACTGCGATAACGGTTAGCGCATCGAGGAACGCCGATAGAAAGGCTGAAGCAATACAGAAAAGCAGAGAAACAACAATTTTGGATCTGACTTTAGTAATGATTTTGGTAAAGACAAACAGCAGTAGCTGTTTCATAAAGTAGATACCAGCAACCATGAAGATTAACAGCAAGAGTACTTCTAAGTTAGCTTGGATTTCATGCAGTACTTGAGCCGGAGAGGTCATGCCGATAGCAACGGCCTCGATGGCGAGCAAACCACCGGGTTGCAATGGGTAACATTTCAGTGCCATTGCCAAGGTAAAGATGAACTGGAGAACGAGAACCCATCCTGCTACGAAAGGGTTGAGATAAAATAGTATTGGGTTTAATACTAGGAACGACAGTATTGCGATTTTGAACCATTTAGGAGAGTTACCTAAAAAGTTGTCCATAAACGCCCGACTCATGGTCACAGGCATAACTTCCTCTCTAGTCTAATAATTTTTACTTCAATTTGAATTTTGAACAGCATTTTTATGCTTGTGCAAAATTTGACGGCGTAATGATAAACCCATTGAAGGAAATTGGATACATAGACTTTCGAAAAAGAAGAGGTTTTCATTAATTTTGCAAAGATGAAGTAAATGTCCAGTCTCTTTTTTGGGCATTTGTGTGAACTTTAGGGGAGCTATTTCATTAGAAATGGAACTATAGGTTTTCATTTTTGACCGCTCTGGTATGATCAGTCGCAATGAATGTTAACAATTAACTGGAAAGCGGACTGATGATCATCAATGCCAAAGGGCCTGCGAGTTTTGCTGAAAAATATATAGTACGCTCAATTTGGGATAATAAGTTCCCACCAGGCTCTATTTTGCCTGCCGAGCGAGAGCTATCTGAGCTAATTGGTGTTACTCGTACTACGTTACGTGAAGTACTACAACGTTTGGCTCGAGATGGTTGGCTCACTATTCAGCATGGTAAACCTACGAGGGTCAATAATTTTTGGGAAACCTCGGGTCTCAATATTTTAGAGACAATTGCAGACTTAAACCCTGATGGATTTCCGCTACTGGTCGACCAACTCTTGTCGGCTCGAAGTAATGTCAGTGCTATCTATATTCGTGGCGCACTTAAACATAATCCAGCAAAGGCTGTGGAAATTTTGTCGAAGCACTCAGAGCTTACTGACACCGCTGAGGCATTTGCTGAATTTGACTATCAGATTAATCATCAGTTGGCGTTTTCATCTGGTAACCCACTATATGTGTTAATCTTAAATGGTTTTAAAGGATTATATAGTCGTATTGGTCGCTACTATTTCTCAAGCAGTGAAGCTAGAGCACTCGCATTATCTTTCTATCAGTCGCTAGAACAACTGGCCAAAGATGAAGATTACTCAAAGGTTCCTGAGTTAATGCGAAATTATGGACTGGAAAGTGGCAAGATGTGGATGGCCTTAAGGGATGAGATGCCATCTGAATTGGCACAAGAACCCCAGTAACGTTTATGAATAAAAAGGCCGACTTAATGTCGGCCTTTTTAATCGCTAACCACCTTAGCTTTCGGACTCTCCTTCTTGTTCAGGACATCGGCCTATCACTTTAAGGGTTCCGTTTTCCTCTCTTTGCTCTAATGTCACATCAAAGCCCCATAGTCTGTGAAGGTGTTTTAGTACCTCATGGCGACTATCTGCGAGAGGAATGCGGTTAGATGGTATATATCTGAGCGTTAATGAGCGGTCTCCTGCCACTTCAACGTTATGGACTTGGATGTTAGGCTCAATATTAGACAGGTTATATTGTTGAGATAACATCTGGCGGATATCTCGATAACCTTGATCGTCATGTATCGCCGAAACAGATAAAAAGTTCTTTTTATCATCATCCAAAATGCCAAATAATTTGAACTGGCGAATGATGTTAGGCGAGAGGTACTGACTGATAAAACTCTCATCTTTAAAGTTGCGCATGGCAAAATGTAAGGTCTCAAGCCAATCACTACCTGCTATATCAGGAAACCAAGCCTTATCTTCTTCCGTTGGGTTTTCGCAAATACGTCTGATGTCAACGAACATATTGAACCCTAAAGCATAGGGGTTAATGCCACTGTAATATTGGCTATTGTAGGGGGGCTGTGCAACGACATTGGTGTGACTTTGCAAAAATTCCAACATAAACCTATCGGTAACTTTGCCTTCATCATAAAGATGGTTAAGTATGGTGTAGTGCCAAAAAGTAGCCCAACCTTCATTCATGACTTGGGTTTGTTTTTGGGGATAGAAGTACTGTCCCATTTTACGCACGATTCTGACTATTTCCCTTTGCCAAGGTTCAAGTAAGGGAGCGTGCTTTTCGATAAAATAGAGGATATTTTCCTGGGGTTCACTAGGAAAGCGCTTACGTTTAGCTTTGGTTTCAGTCTCTTGGCCAGCAGGAATAGTACGCCATAGATCGTTAACTTGACTCTGAAGATATTCTTCCCGCTCTTTTTGTCTAGCTTGCTCTTCTTTAAAAGAGATTTCCGTCGGACGCTTGTAACGGTCGACGCCATAATTCATAAGGGCGTGGCAGGAGTCGATAATATTTTCAACCTGCTCGATACCATGCTTCTCTTCACACTCACTAATATAGTTTTTAGCAAATACTAAATAGTCGATGATAGAGCTGGCATCTGTCCAAGTTTCAAATAGGTAGTTATTCTTAAAAAAGCTATTGTGGCCATAGCAAGCATGTGCCATTACCAGTGCCTGCATTGTAATGGTGTTCTCTTCCATTAAATAGGCGATACAGGGATCAGAATTAATGACAATTTCATAGGCGAGCCCCATTTGACCGCGTTTATAACCTTGTTCTGTTTCGATAAAACGTTTACCAAAAGACCAATGAGTGTAACCTATGGGCATACCAATACCGGCATAGGCATCCATCATCTGCTCTGCAGTAATGACTTCAATTTGGTTTGGGTACGAGTCTAATTTATAGATATTAGCAACGCGCTCGATTTCATCTTGATACTGTTCAAGTAGATCAAAGGTCCAGTCGGGTCCGTCACTAAGAGGTGTCTGCGCTTTTTTTCCCATAATGCCCCCAATTTATACCGCTTGCTTCTTAAAGAGCTCTCTAAAGACAGGGTAAATATCTTCGGCTTGTTTTATATGTTGTACGGCAATGTTGTCGTAGCTCTCTTGTAGTGCTTCATATTCACGCCAAAGCGTTTGGTGAGCACGATTAGTGATTTCGATGTAACTGAAGTAACGAACGGTTGGTAGAATGTGCTTCTCCAGTAACTGGCGGCAACTTGGGGAGTCATCTGCCCAGTTATCGCCGTCAGATGCTTGAGCAGCATAAATATTCCACTCGTCGGCAGGATAACGCTTGCGCTGAATCTCATGCATCAGTTTTAAGGCGCTAGAGACTATAGTCCCGCCTGTTTCCTGCGAATAGAAAAACTCATGTTCATCCACTTCTTTAGCTTGAGTATGATGGCGAATATAGACAACTTCTAAATTCTTGTATGTACGGGTTAAAAATAGATATAACAAGATATAGAAGCGTTTAGCCATATCTTTAGTTGCCTGATCCATCGAGCCTGATACGTCCATTAAGCAAAACATAACCGCTTGGCTTGAAGGGATCTCTTGTTTAGCAAAGTTGTTGTATCTTAGGTCAAATGTGTCGATGAAGGGGACCTTAGATATCTTGTGCTTAAGCTCCTTAATTTGCTCTTTTAATGTTAAAATCGCTTCTGC
Source organism: uncultured Shewanella sp. (assembly GCA_947503555.1). GTDB lineage: Bacteria > Pseudomonadota > Gammaproteobacteria > Enterobacterales > Shewanellaceae > Shewanella. Next base: position 119,646 of record CANNEE010000009.1, on the reverse strand, counting down.
ATTAGCGCCTGGAGTATTTTCTAGGCTAGATAATTCTTGTTCAAGTTGCTTAAGCAGCTTTTTCTTGTTTGCCGTCATCGCTATGCGTCTTGCCAAGGACGAGCGTAATGATCGGACAATATTGATATTGGCAGGTACACCATCATTGGTAAAACCTGCACGATAGATTTGATATTCAACTAGCTTGTTGAGGCGGTTTTTTTGAAGGTTTGGTAGTTCTAAATCTTCAAATAGTAGTTCTAAATACTCATCTTTAGAGATCTGAAATACGAAATCATCTTGGCCTTCGCCCGAGTCAGAGGCTTCTCCCTGACCACTACCTTGTCCGCCGCCTGAAGGGGGACGCTGGATCTGATCGCCTCTTGTAAATTGATCATTGCCAGGGTGAACCCGTTCTTTTACGCCACCTTTACCTTGATGAAAGAGTGGCTCGCTGATATCTCTGGTGGGGATACTGATTTTTTCGCCAGTATCTATATCTGTGACACTGCGCCTAGTGACAGCATCACTCACCGCTTTTTTTATCTGCTTTTTATAGCGATTGATAAAGCGCTGACGATTGACCGTGCTTTTTCCCTTAGCATTGAGTCGTCTATCGATAAAATTCGCCATAGGCGCACCTCCCAAATTTGTTTTGCGGCGCAGCTAACCACGCCGCAATTCAGGGCAAGTTATGAAGATTTACGGACTCTTAGGTACCATTCAGATAAGAGCCTTACTTGCTTCTTGGTATAGCCTTTTTCCATCATGCGATTAACAAAGTCATCATGCTTACGTTGATCGTCGGTTGATGTTTTAGCGTTAAACGAAATGACAGGTAGCAGATCTTCTGTGTTAGAGAACATTTTCTTTTCGATGACAGTGCGCAGTTTTTCGTAACTCGTCCATTGAGGGTTATGGCCGTCGTTACTTGCACGGGCTCTGAGTACGAAGTTCACTATCTCATTACGAAAATCCTTTGGATTACTGATACCAGCAGGTTTTTCGATTTTCTCCAGCTCGGCATTGAGCGCGGCTCTATCAAATAGCTGGCCAGTTTCTGGGTCGCGATACTCTTGATCTTGAATCCAGAAGTCAGCATAGGTGACATAGCGATCGAATATGTTTTGCCCATATTCAGAGTAGGACTCTAGATAGGCGGTTTGGATCTCCTTACCAATGAACTCAACATATTTAGGAATGAGGTAACCTTTTAAGAACTCAAGATAACGCTCTGCAGTTTCACTTGGGAATTGCTCTTGTTCAATCTGTCTTTCAAGCACATAGAATAGATGAACAGGGTTCGCTGCTATCTCTGTATGATCGAAGTTAAACACTTTTGAGAGGATCTTAAAGGCGAAACGGGTTGATAGCCCTTGCATGCCTTCGTCTACGCCTGCGTAGTCTCGATACTCTTGATAGGACTTAGCTTTAGGGTCAGTGTCTTTTAAGCTTTCACCATCGTATACCCGCATCTTGGAATAGATTGACGAGTTTTCAGGTGCGATAATGCGTGAAAGTACGCTAAATTGTGAAAGTGTTTCAAGCGTACCCGGTGCACATGGAGCCTCGGAAAGCTCTGAGTTAAGCAAGAGTTTCTTATAGATAGAAATTTCTTCAGAAACACGTAAGCAGTAGGGCACTTTTACAATATAAACCCTATCTAAGAAAGCTTCATTATTCTTATTGTTTCTAAAGCTTGACCATTCTGACTCATTGGAGTGGGCTAAAATAATGCCGTTGTATGGTAGAGCCGATAGTCCTTCGGTACCGTTATAGTTACCTTCTTGGGTGGCGGTGAGTAGAGGATGTAGCACCTTAATTGGGGCCTTAAACATCTCAACAAACTCCATTAAGCCTTGGTTCGCTCGACATAGTGCGCCTGAATAAGCGTAAGCGTCCGCATCGTCTTGAGCAAAGTGCTCTAATTGACGAATATCAACTTTACCGACAAGTGAAGAGATGTCCTGATTATTTTCATCACCAGGTTCAGTCTTAGCCACCGCAATTTGATCTAATACAGAAGGGTAGACCTTAACAACTTTGAATTTGGAAATATCGCCGCCAAATTCATGTAGTCGTTTCACGGCCCAAGGGGACATGATGGTTTTAATATAACGTTCTGGAATACCGTATTCGTCATGAAGCAATTTACCATCTTCTTCATTATCAAATAGGCAAAATGGGTGGTCGTTCACTGGGCTACGTTGACCATTAGCACTAAGAATATAGATGGGGACTTTTTGCATTAGTGCTTTAAGCTTTTCAGCAAGCGAAGACTTACCGCCGCCTACTGGCCCAAGTAAATAGAGAATTTGTTTTGACTCTTCAAGGCCTTGAGCCGAGTGCTTTAGGTAGGCGACGATCTGCTCGATGGAGTCTTCCATACCATAGAAGTCTTTAAAGGCAGGATACCGAGAGATCAGTCTGTTAGAGAAGATACGACTAAGGACAGGATCCTTTGAAGTATCTATGACCTCAGGCTCGCCTATAGCGATAAGCAATCGCTCTGCAGCTGAGACGTACGCACTGCGATCTTTTTTACAGATGTCGAGAAATTCTTGTAATGAGTATTCTTCATCTAGCTTTTTTTCATAGCGCTGCTGGTAATGTTCAAATATGCCCATGGTGACCCCCTGAAAAGTCAAACAAATAAGAAATGGACAACTGAGAAACAGTTTCCTACTACTAATCTTAGACCCTAATTTGAGAAGTGCTTCAAAAAAATCAAATAAAAACAACAACAAATAGTTGCAAACGCTACAGTTGCATTTGTGAACGAATGGCTTTTGCCCTTTAGATAGTCAATTTTAATGAATAAATTTATTGCTATAACTTAAGGTCTGAGGGTAAGGAGAAACGCGATGAGTCTGTGGTGGTAAAAGAAAAAGCCATTGGCGATTCCAATGGCTTTTATCATCTAGCTTAAATCGAGAAAGAATTAAGCCGTGTAGTTTTGGTTAACGAAATCCCAGTTAACTAGCTCCCAGAAGTGAGCCATATAATCAGGACGAACGTTACGGTAATCGATGTAGTAAGCATGCTCCCAAACGTCCACAGTTAGGATAGGAGTGACTGACTCGTCAGTAAGTGGCGTTGCTGCATTGCTGGTGTTAACGATTTCAACACTGCCATCAGCTTTCTTAACTAGCCAAGTCCAAGCGCTACCGAAGTTATTAACCGCTGCATCGGTAAATTTAGCTTTAAATTCTTCGAATGAACCAAAAGCGGCATTGATGGCTTCTGCTACTGGGCCAGTTGCTGCTCCGCCAGCATTAGGTGCTAGGCAGTTCCAGTAGAAAGTGTGGTTCCAGATTTGCGCTGCGTTGTTGAAAACACCACCAGTAGAAGTCTTAATGATCTCTTCAAGGCTTTTGCTTTCTAACTCTGTGCCTGCAACTAAACCATTTAGCTTTACAACGTATGTGTTGTGATGCTTACCATAGTGGTACTCGATGGTTTCTTGAGAAATATGTGGTTCTAGTGCGTTCTTTTCGTAAGGTAATGCTGGTAATTCGAAAGCCATTAGTCTCTCTCCATTGACTTAAATTTGTCTTTGTTTGTCTTACTCACTGGCACCTATTGTACCGATAAAATTTGTGATGTGAATCACTAGTTGACCTAATTGATTAGATTGCGGTCATCGATATTATTAATCCATAAATACCCCTACTAAAAGTATGATTTTGTTGGGGGAGGATCTCAAGTACAATGTCGGTGAGAGGCGAAGATATTCATAATTATGAGATATCACTTGTATTACTTAATTACGCCCATATTAAGAGTGTATCAGTTCAATTTTTTTGCCGTTGGTTGAGTTTGCATGTTCAGACTAAACTAATGATTAACTTGTCGTACCTAGGAAGCAAAATGGAAACAGTAGAAAAAATTAAGCAACAAATTGCCGAGAACCCAATTATTGTCTATATGAAAGGCTCACCAAAGCTGCCTAGCTGTGGGTTTTCTTCTCAGGTTGCACAAATGATGATTAACTGTGGTGAGCAGTTTGCTTTCGTTGATATTCTTCAGCATCCAGATATTCGTGCTGAACTACCAAAATACGCTAACTGGCCTACATTCCCTCAACTTTGGGTAGAAGGTGAGCTGATTGGTGGTTGTGATATCGTTACTGAAATGTTCCAGCAGGGCGAATTACAAAAGCTTATCAGTGAAACCGCTGCTAAGTATAAAACTGAAGAAGAGTAATCTTTAGTTGTTTCAACAAGAAAGCCCAAGCGATTGCTTGGGCTTTTTGTTTTACCTACTCAAGATTTTATATGAATTAAGCGGTGTTTTCCTGTGCACTTGTTTGTTGCACTTTTGCTTCGGGTAAGACGAGGTTCATTAGGATGGCCACAATACCGCATAGGCTAATCCCGCTTAAGCTAAATGAGCCAATACCAAAGGCCATTCCGCCAATGCCGAAGACTAATGTCACGCCGACAATCGATAAGTTTCTTGCTTCGCTCAGGTCTACCTGGTTTCTAATGAGGGTATTGAGGCCTACGGCCGCAATTGAGCCAAACAGCAGACACATAATGCCACCCATTACCGGGACAGGAATAGTTTGCATTAAGGCGCCTAACTTACCTACAAATGCCAGCATAATTGCAGTAATTGCAGTCCAAGTCATGATTTTGGGGTTGAAGTTCTTAGTCAAGGTGACAGCACCTGTGACTTCAGAGTAAGTGGTATTTGGTGGTCCACCAAATGCTGATGCGGCAATGGTTGCTATACCATCGCCAGCAAGGGTGCGGTGCAGGCCAGGTTTTTTAATATAGTCTTTTCCGGTGACATTCGATATCGCGAGAATATCGCCTATATGCTCCACTGCAGGAGCGATGGCGACAGGGATCATAAAGGCGATAGCATGCCAATTAAACTCTGGTGCGACAAAGTTAGGAATGGCTATCCAGCTTGCCTGTAGCACAGGGTTAAAGTCGACAATGCCATAGGCTAAACTTAAACCGTATCCTACTATGATACCCGCCAAGATGGGCATTAGCTTGAGTAAGCCTTTAGCGAAAATTGCGACAAAAATTGTAGTGAGAAGTGACAGTAAAGAGATAATCAATGCGGTATCGCCTTCGACTAACACGGCACTTCCATCACCAGTCTTGCCAAGTGCCATATTGACGGCAACAGGCGCTAAGCCGAGACCGATAATGATGATGACAGGTCCAACAACAACGGGTGGTAATAGTTTTTGAATGAAGCCGGTGCCTTTTATACGCACAGCTGCACCTAAGAGCACATACATGCAACCTGCTGCCATCAGGCCTCCCATAGTTGCAGGGATCCCCCAAGTTTGTACTCCGTAGAGAATTGGGGCGATAAATGCAAAGGAAGAGGCAAGGAAGATTGGAACTTGTCTTTTTGTTATTAACTGGAATAGCAAAGTGCCAATACCAGCGGTAAATAGAGCAACACTGGTATCTAGGCCGGTTAATAACGGCATAAGCACCAGCGCACCGAAGGCGACAAACAGCATTTGTGCGCCCTGCAGTGGTAGGGTAAGGTTTTTCATTATTTTATTTTCTCTAACGTGTAGGTAAACCTGCTGATTATATCAGTTTGCTTTATCGCTGGCAGCCACTACTGTCACATAGTGATTACATTTAAATGATATTTGATGGATATTTTGTCTGTAGGACCTTAGCTAGGTGCAAATTACTCGCTAACTGAGCTATCTATGGTACAATTTCGCCATTCATCCTTAAGCCATTTAATAGTGATAGATGCGAACATATTTAACGATTACTAAATTCTTATTCATTGTTTTTTCATGGATATTGATAGGCAATGTCTATGGAGTAGAAGTTCGTGATCTTGATGATGCAAGTATAAAGGTTGAATCACGCGCTAAAGCTGAGCGTACCAATGCGCTAAAGCAGGCGTTATCTCAAGTGCTGGTTAAAAATACTGGCAGCGCCCAAGTGTTATCTCATGAGTTAGTTAAAGCTAAGCTAGCAAATCCCGCCAGTATGTTGAGTCGGTATCGCTATCTTGAAAATCAAGATGGGCTCTGGTTGGAAGCCAGCTTTGATCATCAACGCTTATTAGGTTTGTTAAGACAAACTCAAGCGCCTATTTGGGGCAATCAAAGGCCCTTAACTTTACTCTGGTTGGTGAATGAAACCGAGTTAGATAGGCAAATTATCGGCGATGCAACTATCTCTCCCGTACGCGAACGAATAGTGCAGGATTCCTCGGCACTAGCTTTGCCTATCTTGCTACCACTGTTAGATTTAGATGATGTGATGTCCGTAGGTGTGGCAGATGTTCGAGGTGGTTTTATTCAAGTGGTTGGTAATGCATCAGCCCGTTACAACGCTGAATTTTTTGCTATGGCTTCTTTGGTTCATGACGCTTTGCAGCAAAAAGTCAGCTATAGGTTAGCCTTGTATGATCAAGGTGAGTTTGACCCTTTTAGTGCGCCACTACTAGAGTTGAATTCAGAAGCTGAAGATCAGGATACTGCGCTTGCCATTATGGCCTCTGAGTTGGCTCACTTTTATTCATCACGCTATGGTGTCAGTGATTCAGGACAGGAGTTGGCCAGTCAAGTCGCCTTTGATGATATTGATATGCTGGCGCAACTAGTCGGAATTGAGAAGTATTTGATGCAGTTAACTGCAGTGAAAGGAGTTCAATTAAGCGAAATTCAGGGAAAACGCGTTGTCTTTGATATTGAATTATTTGGTAGTGAAGAGGACCTGCTTAAGCAGTTGAGTCTAGCGCCTAATATTCAAGCGAAAGAAGCAGAATCCTATGATGGGGAGCAGTTCAGTGATGAAAAGCAAATTGCCACATTTTTGTGGTTGGCAAATCAAGGATAATGACTTGCCGAAAAGCACCCATAATTGTTTTATTAAGTAGTTATTGATAAGTATCTCAAGCAGAATATTTATCATAGATTGAGAAGTATCTTTTTGACAAAAAGTTCACCGTTACAATTATCGTTACCTGTGTATTTGCCTGATGATGAGACATTTAATAGTTATTATCCGGCTTCGGGCAACGACGAGTTAGTTCAAAGTTTACAGGCTTGCGCCGAAGGCTTGTCTACACAAGCCATTTATCTCTGGGGGCCAGAAAAATCTGGTCGTACGCATCTATTACATGCTGCTTGTGCCCATGCCAACGAGGCTCAACGTCGCAGCTTTTATTTGCCTTTAGGGATCCACGCCAGTATTTCAACCGCATTGCTTGATGGTTTGGAAGAATTAGATCTGGTTTGTATTGATGATATACATACCATAGCTGGGCATCCTTTGTGGGAAGAGGCTGTATTTGATCTCTATAACCGAGTACATGAGAAGGGGCAATGTTCACTTGTGGTCAGCGCCTGTGTTGCGGCAAAAGATGCCGGCTTTATTTTGCCTGATCTTGTTTCGCGAATGCACTGGGGATTAGCATATCAATTGCAGCCGATGGCAGATGATGAAAAGCTGTTGGCATTACAGCGTCGTGCGGCGATGAGAGGCTTACAGTTACCCGAAGATGTGGGACGCTTTTTGTTGAATCGTTTGGCTCGTGATTTACGTACCTTATTTGAGGTACTAGATAGACTGGATAAAGCGTCACTGGTTCATCAAAGAAAGCTTACCATTCCCTTTATTAAGGAAGTATTACGTCTGTGAACTAAATGAATTAAAAAGGCCGATAAAATGATTTTATCGGCCTTTGACTATTTCTTGGATTTTTTCTTTAACCCTAAACCTAACTCTCGTCCCCGCTTTCTAGCATAGAAAGGAAAGCTAATGAGTAATGCACCTAACAGTAAGACTTCAATTAACGCAAAGCTAAATGCTGTTTCGGTGACATAAAGCAGTGTTAATCCATGTAACATATACAGGCACAAAACAAAACTGGCCCATGCATAAGTATATGGATTGCCTTTGATTATTCCCTTAAGAGGTAAAAGTAGCGGTACTACCCAAAGTAGGCTAAAGAGCAGAGAATAGGTGCCATTTACCCCCTGGCCAATAAACCAGCCACCTAAAAGTAATAAGAGTGCGATATAGCCAATGCGAGAAAGCTGAAACAAGCTAGTCGTAGTCATTAATATTGAGCCTATAAAATGGTAAGCACATTTTCGGGTGGGCGACCAATGGCAGCCTTGTTATTTGCAAGTGCAATGGGACGCTCAATCAGTTTTGGTGTCTCTATCATGGCCTGAATTAATTCAGCATCCGATAGTGTTTTATTATTTAAATCAAGCGCTTTGTATTCTGCTTCTTTGGTGCGCATTAGCTCTTTGGGCTTAAGATTGAGCTTGTTGAGGATCTCCGCTAATTCGGCGCTGTTCGGTGGTGTTTTTAGGTACTCAACAATGTTGATTTCACATTCTTGTTCTTCCAATAGGGCAAGAGTTTGTCTGCTTTTCGAGCATCTTGGGTTGTGATATAGAGTAACTGATACCATCTGATATTTTTCCATCGTTTGAGGTGGCGAAATCCTAGCACAAAGCGTGATGAATATCACACCTTGTACGTTGTCTGTCGATTTTTTCTACTTAAGTGCTTCTATGGCTTTTTCTGCTCGCTTGAACTGGCGAATTCTGGCTTCGATACGAGCAAGTTGAAGCTGATCGCCTTTAGAGTAGCGATAAGCAAAGTTAAGTTGGTCTATCGCGCCTTTATAATCAGCATTAAGCGCCATTATCTCGGCCTTGCTATAGTGCTGCATGGCCTTGTTTTCCAGTTTACTATAAGCATCAAACAGTAGCTGATATGCTAAGCGGTTTTTTCTGTTAAGGAAAATAAGCTCTTCCAATAAAGGGATTGCCTTAGTGGCTTGGTTAGCCTCGATATAAGTGTTGGCAAGGTTGGCACTGATTACCAATGAGTTTGGTTTAAGGTTGAGTTGATGTTCAAGCATCTTTATCGCTTGAGTATATTGCTGCTTTGCAACCAAGATGTCTGTCTTAGTATCAAGGTAAAATAGATTCTCATCGTCTTGTTTGAGTAAGCTATCGATGATTTCATCGGCTTCGTCTAGGCGTTCCAACTTCAATAGTGCTAGGGCTCGGCCATAGAGTGCAGCTTGTTCAAACTGATAGTTTTTACGCTTCAATTGGCTATCAAATAATGAAAGTGCCGCTACATCGCTGAAGTTAGAGTAACGGACTTGTGCGCGAGCTTTAGCTAGGTGGAAATTGAGGTTGTCGGGAATAAACCTATGGGGATATTGATTGGCGCGGTTTCTTGCTTCTGTGATTCTCGACTCGGGTAGTGGGTGAGTCAACAGCATTTGCGGTGGCTTAGTAGTATAGCGATAACGGGTCGCTAATTTGGCAAAGAAATCTGCAGCACCTTCCGGATCGAACCCCGCTTCGACTAGAGTTTGAGTCCCAATTCTGTCAGCTTCTTTTTCATGTAAACGTGTATAGTTTATCTTAGATTGAGTGGCAAGCGCTTGAGTCGTCGCCATGGCTGCAAAACCTACCTGGGGCGCTGCAACGGTTAATAGAATGGCGCCTAACATACCCACAACGGTTGCTGGCGCAGCGTTGGACTGGGCTTCAATAGATCTTGCTAAATGGCGTTGAGTCACATGGGTGATCTCATGGGCTAAAACTGAGGCCAGTTCACTTTCAGTATCAGCCGCTAAAAATAGTCCTGTGTGAATCCCAACATGTCCACCAAAGAAAGCGAACGCATTGATTTCGTTATTATTGAGTAGAAAGAAGTAAAAGGGGGTTTTGACTCCAGTCGCATTGGCAACCAGTTTATTACCCAACTCAGTGATATATTGATTCATCACAGGGTCTTCCAGCACAGGAGCCGAAGAGCGAATAGCGCGCATATAAGCATCGCCATAGATTATCTCTTTTTCTAGGCTAAATGTATTAACCGCTGCTGTACCTAGATCTGGCAGATCATTGCCTATGTACCGGCTTGCATGAGAGGTAGACAATGTTAATGCCAATGTACAAGCTAAAATAGATTTGCTAAATGATCTAAGAGTCGATTTTCGCAAGTGCATCCCTTTATTTTCGTTCGATGAGTTTGAGTAACTTAACTTGTGATTTTAAGTACAAGTTAGGATAATGCGTTGAGATAATCCTAAGCAAGGTACTTTGCAATACAATAATATGGCGACTGTAATTGATTTAACCCAATTTCGATGTCCCGTACCTTTGGTACAAACCAAGCTTGCATTGAAAAAGATGCAGCAAGGAGATCGCCTGAATATCCTTTTATCTGACCCGGGATCACGTAAAGATGTTCCCGCATATCTCAAAAAACATCAATACCTTGTCGAAGAAGTATGTAATGATGCGTATTCATTGTCTATTATCATTACAAAAACTGAACCCAAGCTAAGTATTTAGCCCCGAATTGAGGCTGTAGGTAAAATTAATGTTAACGTTTTTAAGTAATTGGTATAAAGAAAGGTTTAGTGACCCACAAGCTGTTACTTTAGTATTCATTCTGTCTGCTATTGCGCTGCTTATCTATTTTGCGGGGAGCTTACTAGCACCCTTGATTGTTGCTTTGGTGTTGGCATTTTTGCTTGAATGGCCAGTTGCACAGATGAGCAAAATCAGTATTAATCGAACAACTGGTGCGTCCTTAGTCTTGGTTCTGTTTATTGGCTTGATGCTGTTGCTGTCCTTTGGTTTGGTACCATCGGTTTGGAAGCAAGGTCTTGCGCTGTTAGCGGATCTACCCACTATGTTAGATAAAGGTTTGCAGACAGCTCAAACCTTGGTTGAAAAATACCCTCAATTTGTAAACCCTGAGCAGCTAGATGCATTAGTGAATGAGTTGAAAAAAATGCTCGACTCAGAACATCTGTTATCAATTGCTAAACAATTGCTTGGTTACTCGGCGTCGTTACTTGTATTGATGGTCTATACCATTTTAGTTCCACTGTTAGTTTTCTTTTTCCTTAAGGATAAAGATGAGCTGATAAGAGGGGCTAAACGTTTTTTCCCTAGCAACAGAGATTTAGCTACTAAGGTATGGGGAGAGATGCACCAGCAAATCTTTAACTATATTCGAGGTAAAGTCATTGAAATTGTGATAATTGGTGTCGCAAGTTACTTATTTTTTGCCATTATGGATTTACGCTATGCGGCCTTGCTTGGTGTGTTAACAGGGTTATCTGTGTTGATCCCTTATGTTGGTGCGACGCTAGTGACATTGCCTATCGCGTTAGTGGCTTTTTTCCAATGGGGAGTGAGCGCTGATTTTGGCTATCTGATGCTTGGCTACGGTATCATTCAAGCGTTAGACGGTAACGTATTAGTACCACTGTTATTCTCTGACGCTGTTGACTTACACCCAGTGATTATTATTGCAGCAGTGTTAGTGTTTGGTGGCCTATGGGGAGTATGGGGAGTGTTTTTTGCTATACCGTTAGCGTCTTTGATTAAGGCTGTACTTAATGCTTGGCCCAAAGCTCAACCTGTAGCTGAGCAAGAAGCTGGCTAGCAGATTTACACAATGAAGCTTAAGACCCTAGTGCCTTTTCCTATTTGGTGAATGCACTAGGGTTTTTGTTTATCGCTGGTAAATTCTATTGTTCGTCAGAGCACAACTTTTTATTACACATTACTAACGTATTTTCTCTTGGGACTGAGCTATTGACTTCATTTAAGTTAATTATTTACGTTTTTAATCAATAGATTATTGAATTATCGACGCCTTTTTCTGTTACTTTGTTTTGCTTGTAATTCTGCTTGAACTCGTTTTAAGTTTTTTTGTGCCTGTTCAAAATATTGTGGTGAAGCATTTATTGCTTGTAAAAATAGCGTTTCGGCTTGCTGATACTTGCCTTCTAGCATCAAGAAGTAACCAAGATCATTGAGTGCATCAGCTTCACGCATGACTTGCTCAAAGGTTGAAAGTGCTCTGTTATACATTCCTTGCTTTATATATACCAAACCTAAATTGGTCCATGCTCTTTGGTATTTTGGATTATTGTCTATGGCAGTTTTGAGGTAGTTTTCGGCAGCTGCATAGTTTCCTCCTAGGTAATAGGAATAACCAAGATTGGTAGCTAACTCGGGAGATGAAGGCAGAAGGACTAACGCTTTTAAAAAGTAATGTTGGGCGAGCTCATGCTCTCCTTCTAAATCATTAATGACGCCCCTCGCGCTGTATGCTTTGACCGGAGATTGCATATCTAGAGGTGATAATTGATTTAAGTTAGCATTGGCACTGGTTGAAAGCCGTAACTGATCGAGCATGATGGCTTTGTCGATATGTTCTTTTGCCTTGTTTATACTCTTCTTTTTCATCAATAAAATGCCCATTGCTGCGTGGGCATAGGTGAGGTCATCATTTAGCGATAAGGCTTCTTTATAAGCTCGTAACGCAAGCTGCTGGTTTCCTCTTAATGAGTGAAGTTGGCCTATTTGGTAGAAAGTGTCTGGGTTTTGAGAATTAAAATCTAAAGCTTGGATATATGCAAATAAGGCTTTATCTATATGGCCTTGTTGCCGCGCTTTTTGGGCAATAGCTAACGCTTGAGATTCGGTAGTGGGAATGTTTGATTGGTTAATCGAAGAGAGGCGACTACCATCGTAAAGATCTTGTCGTTGAGGTTGATAGTCTAAGTTGTTCTGTTCTTTATCCTGCGTCGATTGACATCCTAATAAGCAAGCCATAAGTATCGTTAACATCATAAGTGATACTAATGAATCTAATCTTTTATCTTGCTTAACGCTGACATTAAAACCCATAGTTCATTCCCTTCCAATTGATGACGATGCTAACGAGGTTGCACGTATTAAAACGCTTGCCCCCAAACCTTCATGACTTTGAGCACAGCCGGACCAACGGCGACGATAAAGAAGGATGGCCAGATACAAAACATCATGGGAAAAATCATTTTTACAGCTAATTTTGCGGCCTTTTCTTCAGCTTCTTGTAGTCGTTTATTTCGATATTCATCAGAAAACACTCTGAGGGTTTCTGCGATTCCTGTTCCGAGCCGAATACTTTGTGATATGGCGGAGTTTAGTCCTTTGGTATCTTCTAGGCCTGTTCTATCGGTAAACTCTTGTAATGCGACTTTTATGGGGAGGCCAGCTCTGACTTTGCTGCAAACTAAATCAAGTTCACTTGCTAGTACTGAGTGGCTTAAGGATATCTCCTTTGCGACCCTTTGAAGCGCAGCTAATAACCCAAGGCCTGCTTCGCAGCAAACGACCAGAAGGTCTAAGGCATCGGGAAAGCCGACTTTGAGTTGACGCATACGCCTTGAGGCAAGATATTGAAGCACAAGGGAAGGTAGTAAGTAGGCTCCCCCGACCAATAAAGCGACGAGATAGAGACTCACTATTGTGGATAGATCGGTTAAATAGTTGACAACTATGATGGCAGTAGTGGCTGAAACTAATAGCAGTATTAACCTGACTGCTGAGAATACTGCTAGCGCATTTTCTGAATGCAGGCCTGCGTGGATAAGTAGCCGTCTAGTCTCGTTGTTTGAGAGATCGATTATAGGCTTTTTAGTATTTTTGTTGAGCGAGTGTTCTAAGGTACCTAGTACATCGGCTTCTGGGTTGCTTGTATCTTCATCGTTAATGCGTAGCAGTTGTTTTTTGATGGGCGAGTAAAAGCCGGTAATTAAGTAAGCGATGGCAAGCGCAAACATGGTGCCTGCGATTGCTGCAATGCCATAGATGACCCACTGAACATGATTTGGGTCATCTAGCCAATCACTAATGAGTGCAATAAGTGAATCCATATTACATGTCTATCCTGATTAATTTACTAATCCATAGACCACCTAAGGTCATGCCAATTGCGCCCCAAACCAGGAGATTTTGTCCATCTTTGGTTCCTGTAAGCTCACCTACGTAGGAGGGCGTTTGAATATAGATAACGGCAAATAGCACGAAAGGAAGCAAAATAAGGATCCATGCTGATAGCCTTCCTTCGGCGGAAAGCGTGCGAACTCTTCGTCTGAAGGTAAATCGTTGTCGTATGACTCTAGAAAGGTTATTGATATTCTCTGCTAGATTGCCGCCAGTTTCTTTTTGCACCATAACCGCACTGGCAAACGCCATCGCCGATACACTTGGTACTCGCTCAATAAAGCTTAATAATGCTCTTTTGGTATCCTTGCTGTAATTTATATTGGCAAACATCAGTTTGAATTCTTTAGATAATTGGCCATCCATTTCTTCGGTAACCAGTTTTATGGCATCTGAAAAAGAGTAACCTGCCTGAAGTGCGCGCCTTAGAACGTCCAGAGCATCGGGAAAGCTGGCTTCTATTTGATCCATTCGTTTATTAATGTCTCTATTAAGTTTGATATGGAAGAGTCCGAGGCAAAGAGCACCTAACACTATCGATACTAGAGGCTCTTTAGTGAAGTAAAATGCTCCTGCTATTGTCGCTAGCATACAGAGTAGTGCGAGGGTAAAGAATTGATAGCCGAGCATTTTGTAATCGGCTAACTCTAAGCGATAACTCAAATTTTCAATAAACTCGAATTTCTCTGCCCACAGTCCTAGTTTGCTTGCTTTGTCGAGTTTACTTTTGCGTAATAGCGAAGTTTCATAGCTCTTATCATTGGTCAGTTCAGATAAGTTTTTTAGTCGTTTTCTAATTTGTGATGTTTTAGCTCTCTGGGGGCTATAAACTGGCAAAAAAAGTGCCTGAGATAGAAAAATCACTGCAATAAAGATGAGGCCAAGAAATATTAACTGATTAGTCAGCATCGATTAGGCTCCTATAAGTCAGCAAAAGGATCGCCACAATTAAATAGTTTATAGGGAAGGTCGATACCATGCTGTTTGAGCTTACTATGGAAGCCTGGTATGACCCCTGTTGCGCTAAACTCCCCTTGAATTTTCCCTTCGCTGTCACGACCAGAACGCGCAAACCTAAAGATTTCTGACATAGTGATGACATCACCTTCCATGCCATTGATTTCTTGAATACTTGTGACTCGGCGGCGACCATCTTCTTGGCGTTCGAGTTGAACGACGATATCGATAGCTGAGGCTATCTGGGCTCTGATATTGTTTACTGGCATCTCAAACCCGGCCATACAAACCATATATTCCAAGCGACTAAGTGCATCCCTGGGAGTATTGGCATGGAGCGTGGTTAATGAACCTTCATGACCTGTGTTCATAGCAGATAGCATATCTAGGGCTTCGCCCCCGCGTACCTCTCCAATGACGATTCGGTCTGGCCTCATTCTTAAGCAATTTTTAACCAGATCCCTTTGAGTAATTTCGCCTCTACCCTCAATATTAGGGGGACGGGTTTCTAACCTAACTGTGTGTCTTTGCCTAAGTTGAAGCTCCGCGGAATCTTCAATGGTAACAATTCGCTCATCTTCGGGAATATAGCCTGATAACATGTTGAGTAGGGTGGTTTTACCGCTACCTGTACCTCCTGATACCAAAATATTGAGCTTGCCTTCAACTGAGCCTGTGAGTAACTGATTCATTTCTTGGGTGATAGAACCTAGCTCAATCAGCTCTGGTGCGGTGAGTTTATCGACAGTAAAGCGGCGAATGGATAGGGCTGGACCATCCAGCGCGAGCGGAGGAATAATGGCATTAACCCTTGAGCCATCAGCAAGCCTAGCATCGACCATTGGAGATGATTCATCGATTCGTCTGCCAACACTGGATACGATTCGGTCTATGATATTGAGCAAGTGTTCATTACTGTGAAACTTGATGGCCACTTCTTCTAGTTTGCCTCGACGTTCTATATAGACTCTATCGTAGGAGTTAACTAGGATGTCGGAAATACTTGGGTCGGACAAAAGTGTTTCCAGAGGCCCTAAGCCTAATACCTCATCAATAATGAGCTTGATTAATTTTTGTCGAGAGGCGAGATTTAGCGGCAATTGTAATTCGCCGATTAAGCTACTCGATATTTCACTTATCTGTTGCTCGGCTTGCTCTTTAGAGATGGTTTCGATTAATGACAGATCTAATACACCGAGTAGTCTGTCATATAGCTGTTCTTTTATTTGTTGCTCTTCTTGGGTAAGAGGAACATATTGATTATTCATTTCCATATGTTAGCGCCTTAATAAATTGCTCCAGAAGCCTGTGCTTGGCTTAGAAATGGATGAGTCTAAAAAGTGTGAGCTAATAACTTGAAGATCTTTAAGTATTTTTTGTCGTTTACCGATTTGGTTTATGTTATCGCCTAGATCGATGCATTGGCTGGCGATCTTATAGTCGTTGGCCACTTGGAATATTGATTCTATGCCTATGGTTTTTTGTAAATCTTTAAGGCTTATACCTGTTCCCGAATCTTGGTAGCGGTTAACGATAAGATGTATCTGACTTTTATCTATTAATAATCTTTGAGTGAGCTGTTCGATAATCGCTTTAGTTTCCCTAACACTCATGACATTTTGTTGCATGACGATAAGAATTTGTGCACTTCTTAGTATTTCTATATTCCAGTGCTCAGGTCCTCTTGAGAGATCGACTATCACCTGTTGGTAATGTTGCCGACACTTCAAAACGAGGTCATCAATATGTTCAAGGCCAATAGACTGATTAGCATTGAGTAGGGCAAAAGGCTCTGCGGCTAGAAGATGTAGCCCTGATTTTTTGGTCATTGCGCTCTTTAGGGCGACTTCATCAAGATCGGCTAAGGCTTGCAGAGCATCGGTAATATAGTAGTTTGGCTTTAATGCCAGCATATGGGACAGAGTGCCAAATAATAGGTCTGTATCTAGTAGTGCAACTTCATTGCTGTTGTTGTCGGCAGTAATTTCGGCAAGGCTGGTAGCGATAAAGCTTGCTCCAGAGCCTCCCTTACCATTGACTATGGCGACTAACGGCGCAAGCTCGGCAGTTTCGGATAACTTATTAGCGATACTTTCGAGCGCTTGAAAAAGTTCTTCATCGGATGCATCAAGCGTTATAAAGTCGCTGACTCCTAATTTAAATGCATGTCTGATGACTTGTTGAGGTGTGTCCTGGCCAAGCAGAATAATATCTGAATCAAATTGTGCAGCATTTTCTAAAGCGGCTATTGCAACATCGTCATCATTAGGTAACACCAACAAAATCAGATTTATGTTTTTGTTGTTGGCTGAATTTACTTTGTCTCTAGTATAGGAAGTCGAACTGCTCCAACTAAGATTGGCGCAATTGTTTAAGTTAGCTTCTAACCTAGGTAGTAGCTCATTCTCTCCATGAATGAGAAGAGCGTTGATAGGGTATGATAATGTGGTAGTCATAGGATTTGGCAGCGTATGTCCCTCATGATTACCTGACAATAATTTCAATGGTTTATCCATTAATAATCTATTCCTCGTCAGCGTGCTCCTTACTAACTATAGTCATAAAATCAATAAGGTGATCTTAAATACAGTTAGTTTTTCCTCCTCGATAGACTCCTAAGCTCTCCCTTGGCAGGGTGGTAGAGAATTTGGGGCTATTTAACAGTAGAGATAGTCCGGGCAGGAGAAATTGATGTTGATAATTGATGATTTCGGCTCGCACCATATCGATGTCATTGTCTGTGGTTACCGTGCCGTTTATATCGTGGTAGGTAATAGAAAGATTGCTAGCATCTAGATTAGGGATTAGCTTTGCACCGCCAAACAAAGAGATATTGTTAATATCCGAGTCTACCTGGCACACGACAGCAAGCCGTGCTGCTCGACGAGATGCTTCATGTAGGACGTTATAGGTATAAAGTAGTCTGCCAATTTCTATTATGGCGAAAAGTAGCAATAGAAAAACGCTACCTACTAGCGCAAATTCCACCATATAGACGCCAGATTGCCTTTTCATATCGCTTCTACCGTATAGCTGGCATCAAGATTAAAGCTGAGGTCAATATTGTTTCCTAGACCAAATGTAATAAATTTCTCTCCAAGTAGCGGGTACCAGTCGTAACTGACTTTGATTAAAAGTTGATTGTCAGAGCCTACAACGTTTTCAATAGTGACATCGGATTCTGATAAACCATAAAGAAGAGGCGTTCCACCTTGTAGCTGACCATAGACCAGCAGTCTTTTGGTATTGGAGATACAGTTGTTACAGTCAGCATCAGTTAATGGATTAGTTAGGTTGCTCGTGGTGCGGGGAATCGCTGTCGTTGCGAGAAAACGCCCTGCATCTCTTGTGATACGGGTAAGATTGCTATATTGATAAAAGACTCGGCCAAATTCTGCAGTAGCCAGTATAAGTAACAGTAGTACTGGTAACATGATAGTAAATTCAACGGCTGCGACACCAGAGATAGAGTTACGCATAGGAGCTCCTAAGAGTCTGGGCTATCTGGATCGCGATAGAGAACGATAGTAGAGTTATTGCTGACGTAATTGGGATCAAGAGAGGCATTACCAAGGCCGCTGCATTCAGAAATAAACTCTCCTATAACATAGGACTCGTTGCCTTTTTGCTTAACCTCTTGGGTAAGGAAAAAGCAACCCGTTCCTAGGGCGGTAATAGTGTTAGCACCATTGCTAAGTCCATCGCATAGACCTATGACGACAGGAAGCTCTCGTCTTTCTCCTGCAGCAGTAGGATCATTCAAGCCGACTATATCCCCTGTGCCACAGCTATTTGTCGTGCCAGCTAAATATTCAGAATGGCGATAGGGGGCATCGGGTGCAGATGGGGGAATGATGTCACCGTCATTGTCGACCTTAACCTCTTCACCCTGACAAGTATTAAGATCCCTAGGGTGATCGTCTGAGTTCATGCCAGCTGAGCCCCAATTACCAAAACGTGTATTAAGACCTTGAGCCACAGGTCCCACTGAGTTTCCTGGCTCAGTTGGTACTGAGCTTCCTGCTTCTACACAGGAGTTGGGAGAATATTCTCCCGCTAGAGCTTTTCTTAAATCTGAAGAACCCGATCCTCCATCGAGTCTTAATAGTTGAAAGTTTCCCGGGCCTATAGGGCTGTTTTGCTTGGAGCCGATTTTCATCACATAGAGCTCACTTGTCGGCAAGCCAAAGGGTTGACTAGCATCGATTAATTGTGGGTAATTGGGCTCGGCATATACACCACATACCATCATAGGAACTAACCTGTGGTTGCATTCGATATCTGTACTTCTTCCTGCAACTGCTGAGGCTCTAACTTGTTTATCAAAATTGAGAATTTGAGCCAGTATGTTGTTAAGATCTATATCTTCAAGTGAGACTCTCACATATTCGCTGCCCTCGACTAAGATGGGCGTAAACGGATCTGGTAGTGCTGAAAACTCGATTTTAATTTGAGCGGTTACTTGGGTGAGATTATAGTCGATGGTACTTAAATCTATCGCATCATCGAGCTCTCCGTTTTCATTGTGATTGAGATTTTGCTGTATTAATGCGACAGCAGATTGTCTCGCATCGTATAGAGAGCCGCCATCTTGAAGCGTCTTTGCGGCACTAAGAGCCGAAGCATCGACAATATTTTGTAGACGCCCTTTATTAAGAAGCATGTGGCCACTATCTAATGCTAGTGCTGCTACAGCTAATAGGGCAAATAGCCCTACTGTGAACATAACTAGAATGGCGCCTGTTTGTTTTGACCTTACTGACATCATGATAATTTAGTTAACGTTTGCCTCGCTGATCCTCGATCTTGCTTCTTTAGGTGCAGTTTTACTTGTGCGATAAGCCTTCATCACCTGTTCACCATACTGGCCATCTAGTGCGTTTAATCGACCATCGTTTCTGATAGAGGCGTCAGGGTCTAGAATTTGCACTTCTTTTATTTGGGCCGAGCTCATCCCCATATCAAACTCGTTATAAGCTACGCAGCCAGATAAACTAAGTATGGCAAGGGAAACAACAATAGGCTTGGTTATTTGTAAACTTTGCATTATCTATACTCCTCGGCGTTAGTTTAATGAATGGCCATACTTTTCTGTGGTGCCACTCTCTTCTGATATTTTGTTAATGCTAGTAGTTTCGTAGGGGGTACCAGAAGCGCCGTTACGTTTCTTTTGTGACATTTTTCCAAGTAGGTAGAACTCAAGGTCAGAGGGCAGTACAAAGCCATCTGTGGGTAAAGACACATCTTGTTTATTAAAAGGTCTGACTAGGCGAGGGGTAACCATGATGACGAGTTCACTTTGGCCGCTACGAAAAGACTTGCTATTGAACAGTTGCCCTAAAACTGGAATATCACCTAATCCGGGCAGTTTATCGATATTCTCTCTCAAGCTGTCGCTAATCAGGCCACTAATGGCTATGGTTTGCCCATCGGCAAGTTCAACGGTTGTTGCTGTGGTTCTTTTTACAAGAGAAGGAACAATAAGTGAGGTAGTGGTATTTTGTGCAGACAGAGTTACTGCGTTGGCATTGCTAAGCTCACTAACTAGTACCCGCAGATTTAAGTTAATTTGCCCTGAGTCTAGCACTGTAGGTACGAACTTAACCCCAACACCGAAATCTCTAAATTGAATAGTTGTTGAGCCATTGGTTCCAGGTACGGGAATCGGGAATTCACCACCAGATAAAAATTCAGCAGTTTGTCCACTCATAGCAGTGACATTGGGCTCTGCTAGCACTTTAGCAAGACCGTTTTGTTTGGCTACATCCAAAGCAAAGCTCATTAATAGATCTTTATTGATATAGTTGGCAAATACCCCCTTGTTTGCCAGAGACACATTTGAAGAGACGTAACCTGTTACTGGATTGACATCATATTGTGCCCCTCCACCTGCAAGGCCGGCAGATAACTTGTCGCCTTGATCATATAAAAAGAAGCTCGAATCAAATTGTCGCGCGACTTCCCTTTGAACCTCTGCGACAACGACTTCAAGCATGACTTGATGATCGCCGCCCACTGTCATCATGTTTAGTACAGTACTTTTCTTTTTAGAGACAGTGGCTGCATCAGCGTAACCTTGAGCTAGCTCCATTGCCGTATTCATTTTTTTTAAATTAGACGCTTGCCCGCTGATGAGTAGTTGTCCTTGTGACGTTTGTACTCCAAGAGGTTCTCCGGGTAAAAACTCGTGCAGTCTAAGCTTTAACCCATTTAGGTCATGGGTAATTTCAATATCAATGACATCGACTAATTGATCTTCTTCATCCCAAATCATGACGTTTGTACTACCTAAACTTTTACCCAACAGATAGAGCTCGTTGTGGGGAAGAAGTTTGATATCGGCGATATTGGGATTACCAACTGATACCCTATGTACGGCTTTGTCTAGCTTGAGGGTACGGGATTTAAAAATTGGAATACGTTTAATATCGTTATTCACACCCGTAGGTCCGCCCGCTTGGCTGCCTTGAATTGATAACATACATAGGGTCAAAAACATCAAAATAAGCTGAGATACTTTTT
Source organism: uncultured Shewanella sp. (assembly GCA_947503555.1). Lineage (GTDB taxonomy): Bacteria > Pseudomonadota > Gammaproteobacteria > Enterobacterales > Shewanellaceae > Shewanella. Next base: position 98,411 of record CANNEE010000009.1, on the reverse strand, counting down.
TGATTGAAGATCTCATAGGAGGCTCCTTTTTGTGAAAGTGTTAAAGTCAACTCAAGGGTTAATTTGACACTTTTACTATTTCTTCTTTCATGCCTTTCATTAAATAAACTTTCGACTTAGAGTCGGTAACAACTTTTACAACAGGGTCTTTTTTGACAGGTGCGACTGTAATTGCTTTAGGTTTTGCTACAGGTGTTTTTTCATCAACTTCTAATTTGGCGAGTTCGATAACGGCTTGATCATTTGGATTTCTTAATGCCAGTTGCAAGGAGCCTCTACCTTTAGCAATCATTAAGGTTTCTGCTTGCTCTAGGTTGAGCTCTAGCGTGACAGCTCTAACTAGAGTTGGTTTGTTTTCATCGTTAGAGGAGCGTTGGTCAATAGCGAGAATTTTGACGTTTGCTAATACGATATCTGTGTGTAATTGTTTATCTCGCTTATAAAGGTTGAGTATGTCGACTCTGTTTCCCGGTAGCAGAAAGCCCGCTACACCGACAACATCATTAACTCTGATGGTCACTGCACGCATATTGTTACTGATCAAGCTCGCTAAGGTGCTACCTTCTCCTTTTTTAGTCACTCGCTCGCTTCTTAAGATTTCACCCTTATAAATTCTATGCTTGGTGACTTTACCTATGGCTTCTTCAAGGTTAGAAATAGCCGATTCTGGAATCAGGTTTTCTGGAAATTGAGTTAAGGTGAGGTGTTTTTTTTCTAAAATGGTACCCAGAGGGACATCTTGCACTAGTGTGACAAGCTGTAAGGTATTGTTTTGCACAGGTGCTTGGGTGTTGGCATCAAGCCAGTTTTTAGCGAGAAATACGGCAATACCACCAAAAACAAGCGATAACAGGACAAACAGCAAAGTTTTATTATTCATAGCGTACTCCTAGTATCCTTATTTTTGGCTATATAGGTTAGACAAAGTAGGTTTTCCAAGCGGTTTCAATGAGCTCTGGTGTCACCTTAGGTGGCATCTGCAAAAACTTAATTTGATCGGCAACGATACTTAATATATCTCTGGGATAGCAGGGCATGAGTGGCTTCTGATGCACTTTGTGGTAATGCTGCACAACATGTTCAAAGCTTGTATCATCACACTCTAAGTTAAAATCATTACACACCTGAAACCATACCTTTTGATATAGCTCTTTATTCAAAGCTTCGAAGTGGATTTTGTAGCCTAAGCGTCTTAGGAATGCTTCATCGACTAGCTCTTTAGGGGCTAAATTAGTTGAGAATAGCAGAACGAGCTCAAAGGGAATTTCGAAATGCTCACCGGTTTGTAGTGCGAGGAAGTCCCTTCGTTCCTCCATAGGAATGATCCAGCGATTGAATAATTGCTTGGCACTGATTTTTTGTCTTCCTAAATCATCTAGCAACAAAATACCGTTATTGGCTTTCAATTGTAGAGGTGCCATATAGGTTCTGCTGTGATTATCAAATTGAACTTCCAACATTTCTGCCGTGAGCTCGCCACCTGTGATTCGTAAAGGTCTACGGCATTTTATCCATCTAGGGTCATAGCCCGATTGCAACATCAAGGAGGGCGACTTAGGCGCATCATTTGATGTATGGTGCAACTCTGGATCAAACACTTGAATAATTTCATTGTTGATACTGATTGCATAGGGAATAAGGACGAGATCGCCCAGTATCTGATTTAGGTGACGGCATAGATAGCTTTTGCCTGTACCTGGCGCGCCGTAAATCAATATTGGCTTAGTTGAGTTTAGCGCTGGACCGATTTTGTGGATAAGATTTTGGGGCAAGATTAAGTTACTCAAGCCGGCTTCTAGCATATCTAGAGTGACTGTATTATTACGACTGGTTTGTGCAATGCAGACTTTCGTATATTGCTCTAGTGGTATGGGAGCAGGACCAATGTAGCCGTTTCTTGCTGAAGCCTGTTTAGCATGAAGTTCTCCGGCACTACTTAGTGCAAATCTCATCTGTCCGTCTAGCGTTGTTTGGCGGTTTTCCACCCAAGCCAATTTTTTTGCAGAATTTAATAGCTCTTGTACTATGCCTCCAGCTAAGGCTAGTCGCATAACGAGTTGCTCTTTCGTTAGCACGCCGCCGCTGTATAGGTGCTTAGTGAGCAGCTCTAGCAATAAGGACTCTGATAAGCCTGTTTCTTCGAGTGTTTTGGGTTTGGGAGCCAACAGCTCAAAGCTGATTTCCTGAGTACTTGCGAGAGTTGATTCAGTTGTTGAAAGGCTTTCTATCATTATTAGAAGCCTCCAAAACCTAATTCCATTTGCCAGTAGTGATAGAGGTTCATCACTTTAGAGTCCATATAGCAGGCATATAGCCAGCCTAATGCTAATGCAGGAGCATAGGGGACTTTTTGGCCTGCAGCTTCGTTTGCTTGGGGTTTGAAATAGGTTTGTAAGAGAAAACAGTCTTTATAACGAGATAAGCTAGCGACTATGCCTTGAATTCCGACTTTATATAACACAAGTATTAGGCTTGTTGCTGCGCCTGCTACTATGCCATAAGCTAGGCTCCAGAGAAGCAAATTAGGTCCCATCAAGGCGCCAATTCCCATCATAAGTTTGACATCACCGCCTCCTAAAATTCGCAGCACAAACACGGGTAGCAGCACTATGAGTCCGAGCAGTAACCCAAAGCTAGCATCGAGTAAACCGTCTAATTTTGCAAAATAGCTGTTAATGAGTAAGCCGGATACAATGGCAATTACACTGAGGATATTGGGTATTTTTTGTGAGTGCAGATCAAAAGCTATTGCCGTTAGAAAGAAGATGCTGGCAAGAATGAGTTGAAGTGTAAGCTGAAGATCTGAAATCGTCATATTGAAATCCCTGACATCTTGAGCCCACTTTCGTGTGGGCTCTTAATTTTAGCGATATTAACCAGATGTGGTTGTCGTACAATCTGCACTATTGCCATTTACAGCGGATGCTAAGCATTCAATTTTATCTGTGGCGTTTTCCCCGAGAATATTAAAAGCAGCAATCATGCCGCCAACAACGAGTCCACCTGCAATTGCGTACTCAACGGCTGTCAGTCCACTTTCGTCCTCAATGAGCTGTTTAATAATAAGTTTAAGGTTCATAGTTTTGCCTCCGTTTATGCCCCTATATCCTTGGTAACAAGCTAGCCTGTGAAGGCCTTTCATGTATCCTGATGTAGATTAGCCCTCACTAAAATTGAACGCTAAGGCTAATTAAAAGGTAGCAAAGCTATTTAACACTCACCATGTAGAATAAATTTTTGATCTGGATGAAAGTACAGTTTAATCGTGTCGTCGTGGTAGTGAAGCCTCTACGTCTTCTTTGATAAACCATAAATATTATGTAGTTAAAAGCTTTAGCAGCTTTACCTAGAGTAATAGATTGGTTTGTTAATTTTTTGTATGTATCAGATCAATTAATTAATCAAAAATATGTCTAAAATGAAGATAATGAAAAAACCAAAGTTTTCTTTTTAATTCGTTGAATTATTTTAGTTTTATTGCAGAATTTAAACTGGTGATTTGGAACTGTGACTGAGTTTTCGTATGATCTTGTAAATATTTGATATTTCGTATTTCACGCCAAATGAGGTCGATATATAGTCTTGTACCTGCTTTGCCTTAATGAGGTTGTTGGGCTCAATCAGGCTTCTTTCTATATAATTTGATACCTGTTGAAACTGGGACTTTGAGAGGCTAGGTGGCCGACCAGTATGCTTCCTTTCTTGTAATCCCTCTAAACCAGATGATAGATAGGCGCTTATCCAAGCGTTTACACTCGCTCGGCTAACTTTAAGATAATCAGCAATTTGATAGCGTGATTTTCCTTCGTGGAAGTGAAGTAAGGCGAGTAGCTTTAACTTCATACGCCCTTTGGTTTCCTTTCGTAGAAGGGCAATGAGTTGTTCCTTAGTGTGCTTAATTTTATTCGCCATACTTGCTAATCCCTTTTATTGAAAAATGGCGTATTACTTCACTTGTGCCAAGGACGAAGCCTTGTCTTTCGCTATGGAAGTATAGTCGGTTATATATACATCAATGGGCTGAGCTAAATTAAAGCGGTGACTTTTCTCTGATTCTAGTGAGTGATTAAGTTTTTCGATTTTTTGATGATTTTCCCCTAGTAGATAGTTTGCCAATAATGCAGGTTTCTCTAATCTAATACAGCCATGGCTCAGTGCTCGATTATTTTTGTAAAACAGGTTCTTAGCTGGGGTGTCGTGGAGATAAATAGCATCACTATTAATAATATTGAAGCGATATTTGCCCAGTGCGTTAGACTTCCCCGGCTTTTGAATAAGACGATGACTTTTCAAAAGTGACGATAATTCATCAGTTGAAAGGTTAGCCAAACTGACTTGTTCTCCATTGACTGACTGTGCGAAAAACCCCCTTAGACTTAGATAGTTTGGATCTGATTTATGGTGAGCAATGAGCTCAGAGCGAATAATGCTAGCGGGTGGTCGCCAATGAGGGTTGATGGTGAAGCTCGGCAGCTTGGTTGTTAACTCTGGGGTTGGAGTCGATTGTTTGCCCACTATCACCTTCATGGAAAGTTTTGGTATTTGATTTTCAAATAGTGTGAGTCGATAACTGGGTATATTGATCCATATAAATCGATTGGGTAATGTCTTAGGAAGCTTAAATATCTTTCTTAAACTCAGGCTAAGAGTATTAATTTGTGATGCTAGTGAGCGATTTAATATCTCAGCTGTAGATGTATCTAGTATGCCTGATGGGAGCAGGTCGTTACGCTTCTGATAGGATTTCAATGCCATGGTGACGCTAGGATCGAGTATTGACTGTCGATAGAGAGATAGTTGAGAAGGTATAAGGTCGCCACTATGAATTAAACGCTGCCTCAGCTTGATTATTTCTGGTGAACGCTGCCCAAGCTCTATGTTGACGGCTTTAACTTTTGGCCAGTCAACTTCATGTTGGGCTTGAAGGTGGTTAATTTGCCGGCGGTAACGCTTAAATAGAATATGTTTTGGAATTAAGCGAGTGAGGTAATCTTCTAAGTTATTAGCGTTTACTGCATTAACAAAATCAATAACCGATTGGCTTTTACTTTCGGATGGCAGTAATGCAATTATTTCGAGTAAGGCCCGTGTCAATTGCCAATCATGATTGTCGGACTGAGTTATCTCTTCTGCTCTGATGAAATTGAGGTCTATAGCTAGATCTTTTAGCAGCTTTCCCGAGCTGCTCAATTCGGCCTTGTCATACCAAATCTGTTCAGTGTACGTTTGATGGTAGATATGCTCAATAGAGTCGAAAGTTGTGTTTATCGGGAGCTGTGCTGAACTCGTGCCATAGGCGACATTGGCTATTACTAAGCTCAATGGCAGCAGCTTCAAGAGTAGCGCATTGAAGATGTTTGATTTATTTCGCTTTGTTCGCATACGACTTAAGTATTTTTTTATCGTTATTAAACGACTAGCACATCATTGTCTGTTCAACCAGTTTAGATGGAGTTGTTTTTCAGGTCTTTTTCTTAAACTTCCTTTTATTTTAATTAGCTTGACTATACTTCTATCAATCAGTCTTGTTGAGGTTCTTGATGAATAATAGTGTTGAGGGAAAGGTTTACTTGGTATTGGTGGGCGTGCTAGTACTTTTACTCGCGATTAATCTAGCCTTGCCATGGCAGGTGTATAAGCAAAGAGTATTGATTAAAACAGATAATCCTTCTGGCTCAAGCCTTGCCGAGAGGTATCTGATTTTGGGGGATTGGCCATCGTCACCTAACGGTCAAGTAGCCATTGATGATTTTGAAACCTTTAATTTACATATCAAAGATAAGCACGAATAATAACGATAGTTAAGGTTATCTATTTTACATGGAAAGAGATGTTCAGGCTCAAAATACTGTCAGCATAGCAAGAATATTTTGGCGCACAATGGCATTACAACTCCTAATGTTGGTGTTATTTGTAGTGTTTCGCCAGTTATTGCAAGAGCATTCGGTATTTTACTTAGCCGCGAATACAACCAGAATTGGCAGTAGTCATCTAGTTAATGCCAGCCTTATCCAAGAGTTACTGTTCTTCTTTTTCTCTTTAGGCTTGATTCATTTTATTTGGGGAGTTGTGATAGTGATATCATGCTTGCCCTATTTCAACATGACGACGAATGATAACCTCAGAACTATGATCTGGAGTGTGATTTTCTTTTTGCACGTCACCTTAGTTTTAGCCCTTAATGCCTATTATTTTCCTACTTCTCTTTTAGGCTACTACCGTCATACTCTGCTCGTTGAACCTGCCGTAATATTGACTCTGACAGGAGTATTAACGGTACTGCTGCTATTAGGCCTAAGAGTTATCCATATCTCTTTATTATTGTTAGCTATCATTGTTGCGATTATCAGTAATAGTGTGCTTCTTAAAGATAAGGCAAGCTATTTTTCAGGAAAGGGGACAAATATCATTTTTATTGGTGTTGATGGATTAAGGCCCGATCACCTAAATAATCAGATAAAGCCTGGCTTGACCCCGGTCATTGATGACTTGATGAGCCGTTCCCGCGTCTATGATCGTGTTTATACACCTCAAGGAAGAACCTATGTTGCTTGGATGAGCATACTGACGGGTAACTACCCTAAAAATCATAACGCCAGATTTAACTTGTCTGCGCCAGAGAGGGTGGAACGCCCTTTGAGTTTGGTACAAAAGTTAAAGGAGCTTAACTATTTTACGAGTTATGCGATTGATGAGCGAAGGTTTAATCAAATAGATGAAACCTATGGTTTTAATCAAACATTAGGGCCAAAAATAGGTGCTGCCGATGGATTGATTTCAAGTTTTGCTGACTTCCCTCTGGTAAATTTAACGCTTAAGACACCATTGGCTAAACCGTTTTTTCCTTATCTGCATTTAAACAGGGGCTATGGTAAAGGCTATTCTGGCAAAGAGTTTAACCAGGCCGTGCTTGACGCTTTGTCTATGGAGCATGCCAACTTCTTAAGTGTTCATTATTGTCAGCTACATTGGCCCTTTACGTCCCGAGATTTTATCGAACCAGATAAGAGTGAATGGTCAGGTAACTATAACCACTATATGTACAAAAAAATGTTAAAAAAGCTGGATAGCCAAATAGGAGATTTCATCGCAGAACTAAAGCAAAAGGGAATATTAGAAGATGCGATTTTAGTTTTTTTATCGGACCATGGAGAAGGCTTTATGCTAGAAAAGGATAGACTTATCTATGGCGGAGAAGGCAGCGAGCCTAAATTGAATTTGGCAGCATGGGGCCATGGCACAAATGTGATGAGTCAAGAGCAAGCCCATGTTGTTTTGTCAATTGCGAGATATAAAGATGGCCAATCCATTACTAAGGGACAGAAAGTTGAAGGGGTTTTTTCCCTTGTCGATATCGCACCAACCATAGCCCAGCAATTAAATCTGGATGTTGGGCTTGAAGAATATGATGGCAAGCCATTACCTAGTGATAATAGTGAGGTAGATAAGGAACGTTTTGTTTATGTTGAGTCTTCTTTACCTGTGAAGTCAGTGAATGCCAGCTTTATTGATGATAATAAAGTGATTTCCGAGGCTGGCTCTTATTTTGAGGTGAGAGAGGACGGTAGAGCTGTGATACAAACAGATATTTATGACTCCCTATTAGCCCGCAAACAGCGCTCAATTTATTATAAAGACTGGCAATTAGTGATGCTGCCTGATTATGACAAGCTCGTTTTGATAGATATTAACAAAGAGAGCTGGGATTTAGTGATGCCGCCTTTGAGAGGCGAGGTGGCGGGGATGTTAGAACATCTGTGTGCCCACTATCAAGGTGACTCGGGGTTTGATCCCAATGGCTTTTGCCACTAATGATATCAATTGTAGATCCATGCTTTATGAATAATGAAACTAAATATGCCTATGAATATACAGATACTCAAGTTAGTGTATAAATTCGTTAAGTTATGGCTTAGTGCCAACTCTGTGGTAACGAGAATAATCGATGTGTTGATTAACACAAGTAGAATAGATTTTAAAAAGTTTTCTAAGTTTAAATTGCTGTTAAAACTCCACTTGTTATTGCCTAGATAAGTGATAATAAATGCTATGGTCATGGCGACAAAATTTGCAGGCACTATACCTATATTAAGTGATTCAGTTAGTAGCATAGCAAGGCTGAAGTGACATAGGGTTGCTACGCTCCCTGTGATGATAAACTTCACTATTTGGGCTAATATTTTAGTTTTGCAATACATAATAGTGAAAGTCCAATAGGAAGTGTATGATGGGACAATACAATAGATTCGGCAGAAAATATTTTATAAAGAATATTGTTTACTCTTGGGCTTGGCATGTTATCTAGTGATGAGCTTTTGCTCCTAAACAGGTCAATTAGCCTAGCGATAACGGCAATTGGGAGCAGGGTGAAGTTAAAGTGTGACAGGTAATCAATTTTTAATCCTGACATCTCAAGTTTATTTTTTAATTCGGTTTTAGTATAGCGCCTGAAGTGGTGTAGTTTGATATCGTGTGGTCCAAAGAGTAACGGAATAGAGGGTACTGTAATAATGATTTTTCCATCGCTCTTTAAGTGCTTTGATATAGCACTTAATGACTCAGTATCTTCTTTTATATGCTCAAGCACATCAAATATGCATATCAGATCAAATTTTTGATTTGATATATTCAATTTACTTGGAAGTTCACCTTTGATGAAGCACCCCTTGTTATTTGCCTTAGCGATATTGAGAGCATACTCGCTTTTGTCTAATGCGTAGGTATCACCGAAATGGCTTAACATACTTAGGTTTGCACCTGTGCCACAGCCAATTTCTAATATTTTGCTTTTGGGGGCTAAATCTAGCTGGCTAATTTTATTTTTTAAAATCGCTTTCCTTGCTCTAAACCACCAATGATACTCTTGTTGGTGGGACATATTACTGAAAGTTTCATTATCCATAATACTATAACTCTTTATCTATGATATATAAGGGTCTGGACTTGGTTTCGATATAAATACGGGCGATATATTCCCCAAGAATACCTATCCCAATTAATTGAATACCTCCTAGAAAAAGAATAATTACTATGAGTGATGCATAACCTGGCACTTCAATGCCCCAAAATAAGGTTTTAACAAGGATAAAGAGCCCATAGCTCATAGCTGTGATTGCAGTAAAACCGCCAATATATGTCCATACTTTAAGTGGAATAGAACTAAAGCTTGTTATTGATTCGACTGCTAGACCCCACAATTGTCGATATCTAAATTTAGATTCTCCTGCTGTTCGCTTGTCACGTTTGTAATTTACTGTTGTAGTATTGAATCCAACCCAGGAAAAAATACCTTTCATGCAGCGCTGCCTTTCTGGTAATGACAATATGGCGTCGACAACTTTGCGATCCATTAATCTAAAATCGCCAACGTTACATGGAATGGAATTGGGTGAGAGTAGATTATAGATCTTGTAGAAAGCACTGGCAGTTACTCTTTTGATTAGGCTATCACTAGCTCTGTCCACTCGTTTTGCTAACACCACATCAAATCCTTGGCGCCAGTTTTTGATCATAATAGGAATAAGCTCCGGGGGATCCTGGAGATCGGCATCGATTGGAATAACACAATTTCCAATCGATTTGCTGATTCCTGCAGTGATAGCGGCTTCCTTACCGAAATTTCTAGACAGGCTAATGATTCGTAAGTTATGACAATGCTGTTTTTGGCTTAACAGACCCTGTAGTGTATTATCTTGACTGCCGTCATCAACGCAAACTATTTCGTACTCTTCATCTATTGACGTTAATACCGAGTTGATTTGGCTTATAAAGTCTTCAATGGCTTGCTCTTCATTATACATAGCGCAAACAATGGATATCATTTTTAGTCCTTTAGAATAAATTTATTTTTTGCGGTGTCATTTCTAATATAGACGTCATATTGCTTATTATTGTTTAGATTGATGTTTATAGTGTTTTTTTGCTTAGTATAGTGCTCAAATATCGCCTTAAGATCCGGTGTGTTGTCAATCATTGAGTGGTAAGTGAACCCTGCTGGGTAGTAACTTAGACTCTTGCTGGACTCGACTAAAATGGCTTTAGGCATATTGAGATTTATTTCTGAAACTATGATGGACAATATTTTTGACTTTATCTGCTGAGCTTCAATTTTTTGCTTTCTTGAGCTTTTAGGGTCGAGTTCTATGGTAAATAACGCGGGAAGTGGCCAGAGGGTGGGGAAACCTGATATCCAATTGGCAGCTGTATAATGAGTTATGAAACTTGATGGCCAAACATTAGAAGATAACACATAGATGTTTTGATTGTGAAACCTATTATCTATATATGACTTGGCATCTGTCAGCTTCTTAATTTTTGTTAAGGCTATATTTTCTTGACTAGTTGTTACTTTAATCCTTAGTGGGTGTTGTTTGTTGTTAATGTAATTGTTAATGACAGCGGTAGATAGCAAGCCGAGTATCGCAATAAAAAAAGCTTTGTTAATCCATGATAACTTTTCGTTTGCTTGAAAATAACTTGGAATGACGATCGTTGCACTTAATAAGGTCATGATCTTAAAAGGGACAAGCTGATAGTTATAATGGGATTGAAAAATGAAGCTTAACAGTGAAATTGATGCTATCAAGTTTAGGTATAATGTGAACTCTTTTGTCTTCTTATTTTTTAAATGAAAGATGGCTGCATAAATGAGCAGGTTGAAAGCTAAATATGAGGCTATTGGGAAGCTGGATAGTGGATTGCCGTATGCCCAGTATGTCTGTATTGCGAGAGGGACTATGTTATCTATATAATGGGGGAATAATATAATTATGATAAAGAAGAATGCTGTTGCTGTTAATAATGATGAGACAAATGTTAGTGAAATTTTTAATGTTCTTGTTTTTAAAGTTGCCCATGCCTCAATCAATAATATTAGTGGGATAAAGTAAGGTTTTATACATATTGATAGTCCTGCGAAAATACCCGCTGTTACATTGAGGTTACTTTCTTTTGTCGTAACTTCTTTATATCTTGCAATGACGTAAGGTAGTAGAAAAGTAATAGATAGATGATCTCTTTGAGAGAAGTCATAGTAGGGGGTAATGAAAATGATGATAAAGCTAGATGTGATTACAGCATTGTTGTAGAGCCAAAGTGGTATGATAGGTTTTATTTCTTTTAAAAACAGCAAAAAGGGGACTAAAATAATAGCGGAGAAATAGAGTTTGATTGTAAGAATGCTATTTAAATTAAAAACTGATTCGAATAGCACTGCGGGTGACATGATGAAAAAAATCATCGGAGGGTTAATTTCATATATGTTTAAATAAAGAGTTTTTCCCTCTAGCCACTGTTGTGTTGCATGATATAACCAGCCTATGTCTGAATTAAGAGGAAGCAGTAGCGAAACCATGATAAAAAGTATGATGGCCAGAAAGAGGGATGTATAAACTAGCGCATTTTTATATATTTGAATCCTTTTCATTCCAGCATTCCTAGCTGTTAATTTATAAAGCTAAGTGCATAGGCTGCTAGATAAGTGGCGCCAGAACTTAGCTTTAATCTTAGCTTAGTCAGGATTGTGAAGTTTGCACTGAATTCGAGAAAATAATGATGCGGAAGTTGTCATACAAGAGTGCTAGGGTATTGCTAGCACTCAAGGTGAAGCTTTACTTATTAAGAAAGTTTAACACCACATCATGGTGCTCTTTGGTTTTGAACTTGTTGAATAAGTGCTCAATAGTACCGTCTTGATTGATAAGAAAACTCAATCTATGGATGCCATCAAAGACTTTGCCCATAAACTTCTTTTCACCCCAGACACCAAAGGCATCGGCGATAGCGTGGTCTTCATCACTGAGTAGCGAAAAGTTAAGTGCTTGTTTCTCGGCAAATCGAGCCAACTTTTTTACTGGATCAGGACTGATCCCTAGCACTGTCACAGCTAGATTATCTAGCTCTGGTTTACTATCTCGTAAGCCACAAGCTTGTACTGTACAGCCCGGCGTTGATGCCTTTGGATAAAAATAGACAAGTACAGGCCCAGACTTAAGGGTTTCACTTAAGGAGACTGTTTCATCAAATTGGTTTTGCAGGCTGAAATCAGGAGCCTTATCGCCAGCTTGTAGTGTATTCATGTTAATCCGTCCTCATTTATTATTGTTAGCTATCCTGCCATAGAGAATTAAGTTAGCGTAATAAGAATAAACGATTGGCTTAATCGTTTAATTCTGGATGTTCAATATCTAACATACGTCTAATGCTGCAGTTCAGTGACATATCTGCGGCCAGCTCTTGAATGCTAGCTTCAAGTTTTTCTAGCTCCACTTTAGGTGGAATATTGATGGTGAGAATCACTGTTTGCGTTTGTTCGCAGGTTGACTCTTCATCGGTTCCTTCTGCATGAGAGCGCAGGGCAGCTAAATCTAGCGAGCGTTCATCAAGGAATTGAGTTAGACGTTTCATGGTGCCGCGTTGGTCTTTACCATTGAAGGTGATTTCTAGGCGTGAGACAAAATGCTGAGCCGTATGCTTAGAAGTACGCTTCATCACTGTCATTAACTCTAAGCCCACACTTAATTGTGGAAAGCTGCTCTCAAATTTGGTGATGGCCGACCAAGGGCCTGATAGCATCATAATCAGGGTAAATTCGTTACCGAAAAGCGCCATTCGACTGTCAACAATATCGCAGTCACAGTCACTGGCTATCCTAGCTAGCTTACTGATAATACCGGGGCGATCGGCTCCCATTGCAGTAACCACCAGATAGTTGGTCATGAATTATCCTCATTTTTAATTGAAAGAACGAAAAACGGCCAATTTAGGCAAGTTTTTGTGCGGGCGATAATGCTAACATAAACAAATCCATTTGAGAGCCCCACTAATGCTTGTCATTACTGGTCGGCGAAAGTACCATAGCGAATCCTGAAATCTTGGGGAAGTCAGATGATAAACGGAAGCATCGTAGCCTTAATCACGCCAATGTTGGCGGATGGCTCAGTCGATTATACCAGTCTTGAGCGTTTAGTAGAATTTCATATCGAACAAGGTACAGATGCCATAGTCGCTGTAGGGACGACAGGTGAGTCTGCTACATTGCCTTGTGATGAACATATTAATGTCGTAGCACAAACGGTTAAGTTTGCCGCGGGTCGATTACCTGTGATTGGCGGTAATGGTGCCAATGCGACAGCCGAAGCAATCTCCTTAACTAAGGCCTTATCAAAGGTTGGTGTTGATGCCATGCTAGGTGTCACACCTTATTACAATAAGCCAAGTCCTAAAGGGCTTATTGCTCACTATAAGGCTGTTGCCGCAGCCACTGATATTCCGCAAATCCTATACAATGTGCCAGGGCGCACCTCAGTCGATATGTTGCCCGAAACCGTAGCTGAACTCGCTAACGTCTCCAACATCATTGGGGTAAAAGAAGCTACTGGCGATCTTGCTCGTGTCGAGCAGCTAAGAAGCCTATGTGGTGATGAATTTAAGCTTTATAGCGGTGACGACGGTACGGCAAAAGAGTTTTTGTTGCTCGGTGGTAATGGTGTTATTTCGGTTGCAAATAATATCGCTCCCAAAGCGTTTAAGGCGATGTGCGATGCGGCACTATCGGGTGACGCTAATAGCGCTACAGAGCTTGATTTACCGCTAAGACAGCTATACACCACACTGTTTTTAGAAGCGAATCCTATTCCTGTTAAGTGGGCCGCCCATCGCATGGGGTTGATCGCCAACGGAGAAATTCGTTTACCTTTAACTGAACTTTCTGATGAGTTTCATGGTCAGTTGATAGAAGCGATGCAAAGTGCTCATATTGAGGTTAAATAATTAATGCTAAAAAAAGTAACACCTTTGATGCTGGTTATGGCTGTATCAGCTTGTAGTACGCCGTTGGACAGAAGGCAGGCTAATGATGTTGTTAAGTATGGTAAAGATACTAACGCTGAAACGTCGGCAGTACTGATTATTCCTGAAGGGCTTAAACAGCCGAATTATAGTCAGGAATACAAAATTCCTGCGCTTGGTGCTAAAGCCAATCCTCAGCTTATCGGTGAAAATCTAGATATTCGCCCGCCATTACAGGTTTTGCCTATGGCGCAAGGTACTCGAGTAGAAGACAGTGGCGATGGTATTCGTGTTGTCATTGAGTCTATTGATACTGATGCCGATCTTAAGCAAGAGATATTCAGTGTACTTAAGGCATTTTTAAATCAAAATCAGTACGGCATTAGCTTAGAAGATTATCAAGCTGGTGTTATTGAAACAAACTGGATTGAAAATGAAGAGGTACTAGAGTCTAGCTTGTGGGGCAGTGACACAGTCTATCGCCTACGCCAACGCTATCGTTTTGATGTCTCAGTTCGTGCCCATGGACGTAGCGGCAGCATAGCGATGACATTAGTTGATCATGAAGAGATTGCTAATGACAAGGTACAAGAGGTGTTATTGACTGGTGAAGATAAGCGCCGCTTTACCGTTGATATGCTCAATAATGCAATTCAGTATATTGGTCTGAAACGTCAACAAGCGCTCAAGGCGAAGAAAGTCAGAGACAGCATGGGTATCGACGTTAATCTTGAGCAAGCTGAAGAGAGTGTCTACTGGGTCGCCGAAGCAAAATTTGCTCAAGTTTGGGATCGCTTAAGAACTGTGTTACCTGAGCTTGGATTCGAGATTGTTGATCTTGACCAAACAAAAGGTTTGTACAGTGTCGACTTTACTAATGACTCAGGTTTCTGGAGTTCATTATGGAGTGATGCCGATTTCTCGCTAGAAGAGGGTAAGTATCGTATTTTGGTTGAAGCGCTCAACAGCAATCAGACCAAAATAGTGTTACATGACAGTACGGATAGTCCTTTATCTGCTGAGATTATCAAACAAATAGATAACTCACTTACAGAGCAGATGCAGCAAGAACGTAGTGTAAGATAACCTGTTCTTGATATAGAAAAGCGCCTTATGGCGCTTTTTTTGTGCCAAAAATAGACGACTTAGGTGCTATTGACCAAAATAGAAACGTGGCAACTTATGCAGTATTTGTAAGTAAAAGTAAAACTGATTGAAGCTGGATAACCAATGAGTAAACTAATGGCCAATAAGATCCCTTATTGATTATATTTGGATAACTATAACGCTAATGAAAAAAGTCCTATCCCTCGTTGTCATTGCCCTAATCGCGGCCGCAGCCTATCAATTTTGGCCATCGGCTCAGTCCCAGAAAAAAGCACGTGTCAGACCGACTCCCAATGTCGTTGTGGTTAAAACAGCCATGGCTGAGGTACGAGATGAGGTTGAAGCTCTTGGCACCAGCAAAGCTTTTGAATCTGTCACCATTACACCTAAGGTAACTGAGCTAGTCACAGGTCTGTACTTTAACGATGGAGATACGGTTAAGAAGGGGGACTTATTGGTGCAACTTCATGACTTAGAAGCTAAGGCGAGAGTTAAGGTCGCTAAGGTTAAAGTGGATGAAAATCGCCGTGAATATAACCGTATTCAGTCCCTAGTCACCAGCCAGACGGTGGCCGAGCTTGAACGCGATAGGCTACAGACTCAAATTGATACCGCAAGAGCTGAGCTGGAGCAGGCGCAATCTGCATTAGCGGATCGTGCTATTGTCGCGCCCTTTAGTGGTCGATTGGGTTTGAGACTGATAAGTTCGGGCAGTTTGGTCAGCCCCAATACAGAAATTACTACCTTAGATGATATTTCAACCATAAAACTGGATTTTAGTGTACCTGAACGCTTTCTGCAGGAACTGGCTATAGGCAAGACAGTCGTTGCTGAGGCGGTGGCCTACGATGGTCGTACTTTCAAGGGTAAGGTAAGCTCGATTGATAGTCGCGTTAACCCTGTGACTCGTGCCGTTGTTGTTCGAGCTCAAGTGCCGAATCCGCAAGGCCTGTTGCTGCCAGGTATGTTGATGAAGGTTAAGCTGATTAAACAGAGCAGGCAAGCTATGCTGCTGCCTGAGTCGGCGATCATCCCCATTCAAAAGCGACATTATGTGTATGTTGTCAATGAAGAGAATGTGGTCGAGCGAAAACAAATTAAGATTGGCTTGAGAACTCGGGGTTGGGTAGAAGTGGTCGATGGCCTTGAGCTCAATGAACAGGTGATTATCCGTGGCATTCTCAAAGTCAGACCTAACGATAAAGTGAAGGTGCAAACCGAAGAGAATTTTAGCTTTAATATCTATCAAGAAGGTCAAGCCGCATGATATTGACCGATATTTCAGTTAAACGTCCGGTATTTGCTTCGGTTATTAGCCTGTTGCTTATCGCTTTTGGTCTTGTCTCCTTCGATAAGCTGCCGCTACGTGAATATCCCAATATCGATCCGCCGGTTGTTTCTATTAGCACCAACTATCGTGGTGCGAGTGCGTCAGTGGTTGAAAGCCGTATTACTCAATTAATTGAGGATAGAATTTCTGGCGTCGAAGGGATTAAAAATATCAGCTCATCGAGCAGTGATGGACGCTCGTCAGTCACCTTGGAGTTCGATATTAGCCGTGATATCGAGGCGGCTGCTAATGATGTGCGCGATAGAGTCTCTGGGTTACTCAATAATCTACCTGAAGAAGCTGATCCCCCTGAGGTGCAAAAAGCTAACGGTAGCAGCGAAGTGATCATGTGGTTAAACCTTGTTTCTAACCAGATGAGCACCATTGAGCTGACAGACTATGCTCGCCGCTATTTAGTCGATAGGTTTTCTGTGATTGATGGCGTGGCCAATATTCGTATTGGTGGTGGCCGTGTTTACGCCATGCGTGTATGGATAGATAGACAAGCACTTGCTGCCCGTAATCTCACCGTGGCCGATGTGGAATCAAGTCTTCGCTCGCAAAACGTAGAGTTACCTGCTGGCTCTATTGAGTCCAAAGAGCGTCACTTTACCGTTAGGTTAGAGCGAAGCTTTCGCACTGCAAAGGATTTTGAAAACCTCGTCTTAACTCAAGGTGATGACGGTTATCTGGTTAAGCTTGGTGATGTGGCTAAGGTAGAGATTGGCGCCGAAGAAGAAAGGATCATGTTCCGCGGTAACCGTGAAGCTATGATTGGTCTGGGTGTCACTAAGCAGTCAACTGCAAATACGCTAGATGTAGCACGCGCAGCTAACAAACTCGTGGATCAGATTAACCCAACATTACCTGCAGGTATGGAGATTAAACGCTCCTATGACAGCTCAGTGTTTATCGAAGCTTCGATAAAGGAAGTTTACCAGACACTGATAATAGCCATGTGTTTGGTTATCGTGGTGATCTATCTGTTCTTAGGTAGCGTTCGCGCCATGTTGATTCCTGCGGTGACAGTGCCAGTATCCTTGCTTGGTACCTTTATCGTGCTCTATGCCCTAGGTTACACCATTAACTTATTGACACTGCTGGCGATGATCCTTGCCATCGGTATGGTGGTAGATGATGCCATCGTGATGCTTGAAAATATTCATAGAAGAATCGAAGAGGGCGAGCCACCTTTAAAAGCTGCGTTTTTAGGTGCAAGGGAAGTTGCTTTTGCGGTCGTTGCAACGACTCTGGTATTGATAGCGGTTTTCCTCCCTATCACCTTTATTGAGGGGGATTTAGGAAAACTGTTTAAAGAGTTCGCCGTGACCATGAGTGCAGCGGTAATTTTCTCTAGTATTACCGCTTTAACCTTGAGTCCTATGATGTGTTCTAAGGTGCTTCGTGGAGCTGAGCATGACTCTTGGTTGGTCAAAAAAGTGGATGCAGGCATGGGCGCCTTAGCGAGTGTGTATCGTAAAACGTTGGCGAAGGGAATTGCACATCCGATTTTGGTTTCCAGCATAGTTGTGATGGCATTGGCTGCAAGTTATTTCTTGGTCAATAAGGTGCCAAAAGAGTTTGCGCCTCGTGAAGATAGGGGCTCTATGTTCCTTATCGTCAATGGTCCTCAAGGAGCGAGCTTTGAGTATATTAAGGACTATATGGATGAGATCGAAAACCGTCTTATGCCCTTGGTTGAAGCTGGAGAAGTGAAACGCTTGCTTATTAGGGCGCCACGAAGCTTTGGTCGCAGCGCTAATTTCTCCAACGGTATGGCGATTATCGTATTGGAAGACTGGTCAACGAGACGTAGTGCTTTTGCCATTATGGGTGATATTCGCAAGCGCCTAAGTGACTTGGCCGGTGTAAGAGCGTTTCCAGTGATGCGTCAAGCCTTTGGTCGAGGCGTGGGTAAGCCTGTTCGCTTTGTGATTGGTGGGCCAAGCTATGAAACATTGGCTCAATGGCGTGACATCATGATAGAAAAAGCCGCCGATAGCCCTATGTTGGTTGGACTCGATCATGACTATAAAGAGACTAAACCGCAATTAAGAGTGGTGATTGATCGAGACAGAGCCGCCGATCTTGGTGTGTCGATTTCCCATATCGGCCGTACGCTTGAGTCTATGCTCGGTTCTCGCCTAGTGACTACCTTTATGCGTGATGGCGAAGAGTATGATGTGATTATCGAAGGTAATAGAGATAATCAAAATACAGCGACGGATCTGCAAAACCTCTATGTGAAGTCAGATAGAAGTGGTGAGCTTATTCCATTATCGAATCTCGTTGCCGTGGAAGAGTTTGCCGATGCCAGTCAGCTTAATCGCTATAACCGTATGCGTGCTATAACCCTAGAGGCCAATCTAGCCGATGGCTATACGCTTGGTGAAGCCCTTGATTACCTTAATGCCTTGGCCGATGAACATTTGCCAGCTGAAGCACTGATTAGTTACAAAGGGCAATCACAAGATTACCAAGAGTCGGGTAGCTCTATGTATTTTGTGTTTGTACTGGCTTTGGGTATCGTTTTTCTGGTGTTAGCCGCTCAGTTTGAAAGCTATATTCACCCTATGGTGATCATGCTGACAGTGCCTTTGGCGACCTTAGGTGCGTTAGTTGGTCTTGAACTGACAGGCCAAAGTCTCAATATCTATAGTGAAATTGGCATTATCATGCTGGTGGGCTTAGCGGCGAAAAATGGTATTTTGATTGTCGAATTTGCCAATCAGTTAAGGGATAAAGGTGTTGAGTTTACCCTGGCCATTGTTGAAGCCTCGAGTCAACGTTTACGCCCAATTTTGATGACAGGCATCACCACGGCCGCAGGAGCTGTGCCTCTAGTAATGGCTGCGGGAGCAGGTGCGGAAACCCGCTTTGTTATAGGTGTGGTTGTGCTATCAGGTATTTTGCTTGCGACCATATTTACTCTGTTAGTGATCCCTGTCGCCTATTCGGTATTTGCGCGCCATTCTGGTTCGCCTGAAGCGGTAGCCAAAGAGCTAGAGGCTCAGCTTGCACAAAATCATAAATAGGTTTTGTTGCTAACAGATGAGCAATAGTAAATGGAGCACACAGAGTGCTCCATTTTTGTATGTGTGGCCTAGGGGCTGTTGATCTTTGCTGATTAGTTTTTGCGCTCAGTCAATGCCATTTTATCGCGGCGAACGAGGTGAAGCTTAGCAATCTAAGTAAATTCTCGTTCAACAAAGAGAAAATGTCATTGAATCGCGCCCGAAGGGCAGCGTTTACAGCGCACTTCTACTGCGTTATCGCTCATTTATGTAGAATAACTACACCGCACAAGCTCTGCCTTGTTTAAGCACGCTGTAAACTGCTTCAAAAATAACCTTGAAAGATCAACAGCCCCTAATAACTGGTCTAAGATGATAAGTCTGCACTTAACATCGACTTATGATAAAATCGCCGCCAATTATAAAGATCGCCGAGTGACTCAAGGTGTTTTACTTGATTAAACTCGCGACAAAAATAACGACGTTAGCGCGTATTAAGGAGTTTTTGTGTCACAAGCACTAATGGATTCTCACGACTTTTTAGCTTTCACTTTAGCCAACCCTCAAAGCATTTCTGACGCTTTTTCTTTTACTCTCGATAATCACACCCAAGTTCATGTTTGGGATACTGGTGTGATTGTATTTGAGCCAGAAATCGAGCAGGGAAAGGATATCGTTTTATCCTGTGCTGTTCACGGTAACGAAACCGCACCGATAGAAATCTGTAATGGCTTGATCAGTAAAATTCTTAAGCAAGAGATCAACCTAAAGCAGCGAGTGATGTTCCTTATTGGGAACCCGCCAGCGATTCATAACGGCACACGTTTTGTAGAAGAGAATATGAATCGCCTATTTAGTGGGGCGCATTCAAGTGCGCCTGGACTGGTTAACCCTGAGCGTATTCGCGCTAAGAAATTAGAGCAATATGTTGACCGCTTTTTTAAGGATGTCGAAGAGGGACGTCATCGTATTCATTACGATCTTCATACTGCGATTCGCGGCTCTAAACATGAAAAGTTTGCTATCTACCCCCATCGCCCTGGGCGCGACTTTAGCGGTGAGCAGATGATGTTTTTAGGTGCTTGCGGCATAAAAACCATACTATTTCACCACGAATCGACAACGACCTTTAGTTACTTCTCATCGGAGAACTACCACGCTGATGCCTTCACCATAGAGCTAGGTAAAGTTTTCCCTATGGGGCAGAACGATATGACACGTTTCATTGCCACCAATGAGATGTTAACTCGTTTGATTACAGCCCAGCCTTTAGAGTTGGGTGAGTTTGATGCCGATAGCCTGAATTTGTATCAGGTGTGTCGCGTGATTAATAAAAACTTTGAAGACTTTGAATTTACCTTTGCCAATGATGTCGAAAACTTCACTGCTTTCCCTAAGGGGTATATTTTGGCCAAAGAAGGTGGTCAAGAGGTGAAAGTTGAACATGATAGCGAGTCCATCGTATTTCCCAATACTAAGGTGCCAGTAGGGCAGAGGACTGTCATTATGTTGATCAAGGCCAAGGACTTTCCTGTCAGCTAGTTGTAAAGCTATTGATACAAGGTGAGTTGGGGTGGTTTTTGTCTTCTAACCATTTTGGTATTGCTAGCAAGTTTACGTTAACGTAATGTTTTATTTTTGCGTATTAATAAACCCTCAGCGGAAGTTTGCTTAAGTCACACAAGGCTGAGCAATCGAAATAACAAGAGCACACTATGAGCAACGCAACAAGCAACAATCAAACAGTGCATCGTGTCGGGTTTCTCGATAAAGATTCACTGAATATTCCCGTTTTAAAAATTTTACAGGCCGATGGTACTACCTATGAAAATGCTGTCTTACCTGTTATCGATGAAAAGTTAGCTGCCCGTATTCACGATACTTTAGTATTTACTCGAGTATTAGATGAACGCATGTTGGGCGCTCAGAGACAGGGGCGTATCAGCTTCTATATGACCTGTACCGGCGAAGAGGCTGCCATTGTGGGCAGTGCTGCTGCGCTGGATGACGATGATATTATTTTGGCCCAATATCGTGAACATGCTGCATTAAGGTACCGTGGTTTTACCACAGAGCAGTTCATGAACCAGATGTTCAGCAATGAAAAAGATCTGGGTAAAGGCCGTCAAATGCCTATTCACTACGGTAGTAATGAGCTTAACTACCAAACTATTTCCTCACCTTTAGGCACACAGATTCCTCAAGCAACTGGTGTGGCCTATGGCTTGAAAATGCAGGGCAAGCGTAACGTTGCTATCTGCTATTTCGGTGAAGGTGCAGCATCAGAAGGTGATTTCCACGCGGGGCTTAATATGGCTGCCGTTCTTAACACGCCGACCATCTTTTTCTGCCGTAATAATGGTTATGCTATCTCGACACCAGTTGAAGAGCAGTTTGCAGGTAATGGTATTGCCAGCCGTGGTGTGGGTTATGGTATGCACACGATACGTGTCGATGGCAACGATATGCTGGCGGTATTGGCTGCTACTCAACAGGCTAGAGCCTATGCCATCGAGCACAATGCACCAGTACTTATCGAAGCTATGACCTATCGTCTTGGCGCTCATTCATCCAGTGATGACCCTTCTGGTTATCGCTCCAAAGAGGAAGAGGCGAAGTGGCAACAACATGATCCTGTTAAACGTTTCAAGTTATGGCTGCTGAATAAAGGCTGGCTAAATGAAGCCGATGAAGCTGCGCTTTATGAAAAGTATCGTGAAGAGGTGCTTGCGGCAGTGAAAGTCGCCGAGAAAGTACCTGCTCCTCATATCGACGAGATGATTACCGATGTGTATGACAAGCCAACACCTGCTCTTGAGCAGCAGTTAACTGAGCTAAAAGCACATGTGAAGAAGTATCCAAAATCTTATCCGAAGACCGCAGGGAGAGTATAAGTCGTGGCCGAAATGAATATGTTACATGCCATCAACGATGCACTGTCCATCGCGATGGAAACCGATGAGAAAATGATGGTCTTTGGTGAGGATGTGGGCCACTTTGGTGGGGTCTTCCGTGCCACCTCAGGCCTACAGGAAAAGTTTGGTCGTGAGCGTTGTTTTAATACGCCGCTGACAGAACAGGGTATTGCAGGTTTTGCCAATGGTCTTGCCTCAAATGGTATGACACCCGTTGCTGAAATTCAGTTTGCCGATTATATCTTCCCGGCTTTTGACCAAATTGTTAATGAGAGTGCCAAGTTTAGATACCGTAGTGGTAATGAGTTTAATGTTGGTGGCCTGACCTTTAGAACGCCTTATGGTGGTGGTATTGCTGGTGGTCACTATCACTCTCAGTCTCCGGAAGCTTACTTTACGCAAACTCCAGGCCTTAAGGTTGTGGTACCGCGTAATCCTGAGCAAGCCAAAGGTTTGCTATTAGCATCGATTCGTGATGCTAACCCAGTAGTCTTCTTTGAGCCTAAGCGCTTGTACCGCGCCAGTGTCGGTGAAGTGCCGGAAGGAGATTATGAAATTGAGCTAGGCAAAGCTCAAGTGGTAGAGCTGGGAAGTGACATCACTTTGCTGGCTTGGGGAGCTCAGATGGAAATCATAGAGCAAGCCGCGCAAATGGCTGCAAAAGAAGGTATTTCTTGTGAGGTGATCGATTTAAGGACGCTTGCCCCTTGGGATGTTGATACTGTCGCCACTTCAGTGAAGAAAACTGGCCGCTTGCTTATTAGCCATGAAGCGCCGTTAACCGGCGGCTTTGCAGGCGAGATTGCGGCGACGATACAACAGGAATGTTTCCTCTATCTTGAATCGCCAATTAGCCGAGTTTGTGGTTTGGATACGCCTTATCCGCTTATCCATGAAAAAGAATATATGCCGGATGCACTAAAGGTGTTCGAAGCAATTAAAACTTCAGTGAACTTCTAGGAGTGCATCATGATTAAAGATTTTATTCTGCCAGATATTGGCGAGGGTGTTATCGAGTGTGAGTTGGTCGAGTGGCTAGTGAGTGAAGGTGATACAGTCGTTGAAGATCAGCCTATTGCCGATGTAATGACTGACAAAGCCCTAGTGCAAATTCCTGCACCTCACGCGGGTGTTGTCACTAAGCTTTATTATGCCAAAGGTGAGATTGCTAAAGTCCATGCGCCGCTTTATGCCGTTGAAGTCACTGAAGAGGGTGAAAGCCCTGCGGTAAACGGCGCGTCAATAGAAGAAGCTCCTGCGCAGGCCGCGACAGCTTCGACAGCCGCTGCAGAAACCAATGTAGAAGAGTTTCTGCTGCCAGATATTGGTGAAGGGATTGTTGAGTGTGAGCTCGTTGAGTGGTTGGTCGAAGAAGGTGATACTGTAGTTGAAGATCAGCCCATTGCCGATGTGATGACAGATAAAGCGCTGGTACAAATTCCAGCCATCAAAACTGGTAAAATAGTTAAGCTTCACTACCGCAAAGGTCAGCTCGCTAAGGTACATGAGCCATTGTTTGCTATCGAAGTCGCTGCAAGTGCTCCTTCTGCTGAATCGTCAACCAATAGCCAAGCGGCAGTGACTTCAGCAGCCAGTAGTCCTAGCTCAGTATCGCCGGTTAGTGCCAGTGATCAAGTGAGTCGTGCAGAAAGCTCAACTGTGGCACAAGGTAAAGCCTTA
Source organism: uncultured Shewanella sp. (assembly GCA_947503555.1). GTDB lineage: Bacteria > Pseudomonadota > Gammaproteobacteria > Enterobacterales > Shewanellaceae > Shewanella. Next base: position 74,577 of record CANNEE010000009.1, on the reverse strand, counting down.
GCCAGCCCTGCAGTAAGACGCTTAGCTCGCAGCTTGGATGTGAACCTTGCCGAAGTACCCGGCAGTGGTAAAAACGGCCGTGTTTATAAAGATGATGTTGAGCGTTATGTATCAGGTCAAACGGCCACTCAGGCGCCATCGTCAGTCAGTGCTCCGACTGCTCAAGTGACTAGCCATGCTAAACCACAAGTAAGCGCCGAAGATAGGGTTGAGCCTATTCGAGGTGTTAAGGCCGTGATGGCTAAGATGATGACAGAGTCTGTTTCAACGATTCCGCATTTTACCTATTGTGAAGAGTTAGATCTCACCGAATTAGTCAAGCTGCGTGAAGACATGAAACAGAAGTACTCTAATGATGAGCGTAAGCTGACTATGATGCCTTTCTTTATGAAGGCGATGTCATTGGCGCTAAAAGAATTCCCAATTCTTAATAGCAGACCGAATGATGACTGTAGCGAGCTTACTTATCTGGCAAGTCACAATATCGGTATGGCGGTCGATTCTAAAGTCGGGCTATTGGTGCCGAATGTTAAGAATGTTCAAGACAAGTCGATTTTGGATGTTGCCCGAGAGATCACTCGCCTCACTAATGACGCAAGAAGTGGTCGTGTTGCACCAGCGGACTTGAAGCAAGGCACTATCTCTATCTCTAACATTGGTGCCTTAGGTGGCACAGTTGCCACACCTATCATCAATAAACCTGAGGTAGCGATTGTGGCGCTAGGTAAGTTACAAGAGCTGCCTCGTTTTAACGCCAAGGGTGAAGTCGAAGCCCGCAAGATTATGCAAGTGAGCTGGTCTGGCGACCACCGCATTATCGATGGTGGAACCATTGCTCGATTCTGTAACCTTTGGAAGCACTATTTAGAGCAGCCACAAGAAATGTTAATGGCAATGCACTAAGCTTGGCTAAGCTAATCGAGCAAGTTAAATGAAGTATTTAAAAGCGCCTTAATAGGCGCTTTTTTATTGTTAAACCTTTGAAAAATTAACTTATCTACAAAATCGATAACAGTAATTGCCTAGGTGTATGACAAATTAGTTAATTTATTTGTGCTGTTTACGTATAATCCGTCACAAAATTAGTAGTATCTGGACGACATATGAGTTTGCCTGTTCCCAATATTGAACCGATTGATTATCCCTTTCCACCTAAGCCAGTGCCATTGGATGAGGCGCAAAAGCAGGCTTATAAAGAGAGCATTAAGCGCTTATTAAAGGAAAGAGATGCGGTATTGGTTGCCCATTATTATACGGATCCTGAAATTCAAGCGTTGGCTGAAGAAACTGGCGGCTGTGTATCCGATTCGCTAGAAATGGCTAGATTCGGGCGCGACCATCCCGCTAAGACGCTAGTGGTAGCGGGCGTTAAATTTATGGGTGAAACGGCTAAAATCTTGAGCCCAGAGAAAACCATATTGATGCCGACATTAGAAGCGACTTGCTCTTTGGATGTGGGTTGCCCGATAGATAAGTTTAGCGAGTTTTGCGATGCGCACCCTGATTATACCGTGGTGGTTTACGCCAATACTTCTGCGGCGGTGAAAGCTCGTGCCGATTGGGTGGTGACATCGAGTATCGCTTTGGAGATTGTTGAACATCTAGATAGTCAAGATAAGAAAATTATCTGGGGCCCAGACCGTCATCTTGGCAGTTATATTGCGAAAGAGACAGGTGCAGATATGCTGATGTGGCAAGGTGAGTGTATCGTTCATGACGAATTTAAAGCCAAAGCCTTAAGAGAACTGAAAAAACAGCATCCTAATGCCGCCGTGCTTGTGCATCCTGAGTCTCCAGCGAGCGTCGTTGAAATAGCCGATGCGGTAGGATCTACCAGCCAGCTGATTAAAGCTGCCCAGACTATGGATAATGATACTTTCATCGTGGCAACCGATAGAGGCATTTTCTATAAGATGCAGCAAGCAGCGCCGGGTAAAAACCTTATCGAAGCGCCAACGGGGGGGAATGGTGCCACTTGCCGCAGTTGTGCCCATTGTCCTTGGATGGCAATGAACGGTTTAGCTGCGATTGAGCAGTCGTTAAAGGCCGAAGATGACAGCGAACACCAGGTATTTGTTGATGATGCACTTAGAGTAGATGCGCTTAAGCCACTTACTCGCATGTTAGATTTTGCTAAAACCTTAAATATGGCAGTAAAGGGCAATGCATAACGGATACGTCTTGCTGTAATTTAGTGTTAAATGATGCAAATAAAAGGTCTGTTTTTACAGGCCTTTTTTTCGTTTGATTATGACTATTTAGAGGTATTTATTGACTATACTTTTATAGGTAATATGCATGACTCTCCTCGGAGCCGTCCTAATTTAGTGCTTTCATCTTGTAAGGAATTGGTCAATGAAATGGCAATGGATTGAGAACCTCAAACTAAAGCAGAAACTCTTTTTAGTTATTTGTCCTCCTCTTTTAGGTTTTCTTATTTTCGGTAGTCTCTCTTTTATCGATAAATATCAATTTAAACAAAATCTGACTCAAGTACTGACCCTCAGTGAATTAGCTGTGATTAACAGCGATCTTGTTCATGAGTTACAAAAAGAGCGCGGCATGAGCGCAGGTTTTCTTGGCTCAAAAGGTCAATCTTTTAGAGACAAATTGCCCCAGCAAAGAAGCGCGGTCGATATTGAGTTAAATAAGTTTCGCTCTTTTATTGCCGACAAGCACTATAGTGACGATCTCGGCTCATCAATAAATAGTGTGACAGGCCTAATTGGTCGACTCACAGCCATACGTGGTCAGATAGATGGGCTTAGCATTAGTGTTGCAGAAGAGGTGAAGTTTTACAGCCAGTTGAATGCTGAGTTACTGAGCATTGTCGATCTCACGGCTCAGCTTGGCGCCAATCAACAGATAGCCATGAAAGCTGCGGCCTTTGGTGCATATTTGCAGATGAAAGAGAGAGCGGGGATAGAACGAGCGGTATTGGCGTCCACTTTTGGTCAACAAGGCTTTAAACCGGGTATGTTTACTCGGTTTGTTACTTTAGTTTCCGAGCAAAATAGTTATCAAGAAAGATTTCAAGCGTTAGCGGATGATACGTTAAAATTGGATCTTGCCAATTTGCTGCAGCTTCAAGCCTTTAATGATGTCGCAAGCTTACGCCAATTAGCAATGGGTCAAGATAGTCAACAGATCGCTAGTCAAAGCCCTGAAGCTTGGTTTGCAAAATCTACAGCCCGTATTGAGCAATTACGAAAATTTGAGAAGCAAATCGCCGAAGATTTGATTGAACAAACTCAAGTTAGGCTAGCAGAAGCCAATAATCAGATGTTGATTTTGAGTCTTGGTCTAGTGTTAATGCTATTGGTGGTCAGTGTATTAACCATTAGCGTCACTCGCTTTTTAAATCGCAGTGTTCGTCATATTTATCAAAGTGTCACCCAAGCGAGGGCTGAGTTTGACTTGAGTGTTAGAATCGATCAAAAGAGTCAGGACGAGTTTGGTGAGCTTGCCCGCGCTTTTAATGACATGATGGCAGATTTTGAGCGAGTGATATTACAGGTACGCAGTAGTGCTAGTACCTTGTTAAGTGCTGTAGAGCAAATGGAAACCCATTCAACATCTATGCAAGCTGACGTTACTCAGGGCCATAGCGAGGCAGATCAGGTTGCATCGGCCATGACACAAATGAGTGCCACTGTGTCACAGATCGCAAGTAATGCTGTTCAAGCATCGGAAGCTTCAGCAGATGCGAATAAAGAAGCACGAGCAGGTAATCGAGATGTAGAGAAAACCAGTGAAGCAATTGCTGTGTTAGCGCAAGATATAGAAAGTGCAGGGCAAGCGATAAACCAGCTCGATCAGGATATTCATAGCATCGTCGATATTCTTGAGGTGATTAGTGGTATTGCTGAGCAGACTAACCTACTGGCGTTGAACGCAGCTATTGAAGCGGCTCGCGCCGGAGAAATGGGGCGGGGCTTTGCTGTTGTTGCCGATGAAGTGAGAAGCTTAGCCCAAAGGGCACAAACCTCGACTCAAGATATTAAATTGATGACGGATAAACTTAGAGAAGGGGCGAAGGTTGCCGTCAGCGCTATGGACAGAGGGCAAGCTCAAGCCAAGGTGAGCGTTGAAGAGGTTCAACATGCTGGCTCAGAGCTAATACGCATTGTCGAGCATGTGGATATGATAGATAGTTTAAATCAGCAGGTGGCTGCGGCAACACATCAACAGTCTGCGGTAGCAGAAGAAGTTAATCGTAATGCGATGCAAATTAGCGATATTTATCAAAATACTCAGGAAATAGCAGATAGGCTAGGTGAGATTAATGAAGCCTTGCTTAAAGATGCCACTTCAATGTCTGATGAAGTCAGTAAGTTTAAGGTGACACGAGGCTAGGGGTCGCTGATATTTCAGGGTTGTTGCTGCAGTTTACAGTGCGCTTAAACTTACCGTGTACTTAGACAAGACAGAGCTTGTGCTGTGTCGTGATTCTACATAAATAAGCGATCACGCACAGAAGTGCCCTGTAAATTTGTTCTAATACTAGAGGTTTAATCTGGTGCTTACTTGGATATCAAAATTCGGCTTTTCAATAGGATATGATTAGCAAATGTGCAAACACCCTGAATCAGAACATTTTTGCTTGACCCTCATAGGGCTTTTGCGTAAAGTGTCGCTCCGTTGGTAAGGGAGACTTTATCAATAACAATACGGTGGGGTGTCCGAGTGGCTGAAGGAGCACGCCTGGAAAGTGTGTATACGGCAACGTATCGAGGGTTCGAATCCCTCCTCCACCGCCACATTCTTGAAGAAAGGCGTCCTAGGACGTTTCTTTATGCCTATTATACTTCTAAATCAATAAGTTATCGTTCGATAACGTCCAAAGATGTCCTAGTTGGTTCTCCATTTTGGGGTATGACAAAGTGTATGTTTTAATCTTTCCCGACTTCGGGAATATACCATTTGAACCTGATTTGCTTAGCTCCTATTTAAGTGATTAGAAACTTAGGAATCACATGAGTTACAGCTTTGTTTCTCAATAAATCAATGATTTAGGGTTAAGTGGTATGACGCGAAAAACCTAACTTTTTCTGAGTGTAGCTTAGTCATACCAGGGGGCAATATGTCGCACTTAATACATCGTCTGAAAGACAAGGAAATCGAACAAGCACAGGGCCGAGATTGAATCTATCGTTTACCTGATGGTGGCGGTCTCTATCTACTGGTGAAACCCAATAACCTCAAATACTGGGAGTTTCGTTACACAAAGCCAGGTACAAAAAACAGAACCTTCTTGGGATTGGGTAGCTTAGACATGCTCAATGTTGATGGTGCTCGTGACAAAGCGTTTGAGATGCGCAAACTTCTGAAGGAAGGTATTGACCCTAAGTTAGACAGGATCGAGAAGAGGACCCGGATTCAACAAGAGCAAGCTTGTACATTCAAGTCAGTCGCTGATGAATGGGTTAAGACCAAGACGAAACTAAAACCTAAGACAGTACAAGGTAATTGGAGAAAGCTCGAGCTTTATGCTTTTCCTAAATTCGGTGAGATCCCGGTTAAGTCACTGACGCCAATAATAGTTCAGGAAGCGTTTAGGCCGATTGCTCGTAGAGGCAAGTTGGAGACAGTAAAGCGCACCATCCAGTTGGTAAATGAAATCATGCGCTTTGCCATTAATAGCGGTTTGATCCAACACAACGTTTTATCTGGTGTTGGAGAAACTTTTGCTTCTCCTGATGTGAAACACATGGCGGCACTTAAACCTGATGAACTAACAGAGTTACTACAGACAGTTGCAACTGCAAATATGCAGCTGGCTACCAAATGCTTAATTGAGTGGCAGCTGCACACCATGACTAGACCAAGTGAAGCTGCAGGTGCTCGCTGGGATGAGATTGACATAGAAAATCGACTCTGGATTATTCCAGACACACGGATGAAAATGAAACGTGAACATCGCATTCCATTGACTGATCAGACTATTGCCGTACTGGAGCGCATACATCCTATCAGTGGGCATCGGGTGCATGTATTTCCATCTATGCGCTTCCCTAAGCGGTCTATTGACTCTGAGACCATCAATAAGGCCCTGAGACGCATCGGGTTCAAAGACCGCACCACCGCGCATGGCATGCGCTCTCTCGCCAGTACTACGTTGAATGAAAGAGGTTTTGATCCGGATATCATTGAAGCAGCTTTAGCTCACCAGGACCGTAATGCTATCCGCTCTGCCTATAACCGAACAGATTACCTGGAACGTCGACGAAAAATGATGGAGTGGTGGAGTAGTTACATCGATGATGCGGCAGTTGGTTCACTATCTGTAACTGGCGCAGTGCACTTAAGGGCTATCGGCTGAGAGGAAAACCAACAGGAAATGAAAAAAAGGGCCGTGCTACGGTACAGCCCTCTCTCTATCGTCACATCACTTCATGTTTACATTTAACCCAAGCAATTAGTATCTTTTGGCTTTGGTCAAATGCCAACCTTCACCGTGCTTGCACTTATACACTTCTAACTCAATGCCTTGCTCTTCGTAAATGATATTAGCTCTGAGCCTGGCTTCTTTACTTGTAGGGTATGAATTTTTGTATTCCCCGATAGCGGAAGTGCATCTGGAGCACTTTTTGCTGGGTGTAAGCCTAGACTTTGGAGATAAATGCCATTGCCTGCACTTCTCGCATTTATAGGGTGCTAGATCATTCCCATATACATTTCTAGAGTATTCAGCGGCAACTTGTGCATCAAACTCCGTATAGTAAACACTTAGAGGTTTTCCGGACACTTTCCCTAGGCATGTCTCACTTTTCATATCAGCACCTCATCAGAGATGTTGGACATGTTTTTGACATGGTAACGAGACTTAAAACGATTACAATTGAAGTTTACTTGGCTCAATGCCGCCTCTACACCTACATCAGTAATACGCTCACTGTAACTATAACCAGACATACCATTATTGTTTTGATAAAAACGCCCGTTTGGGTCAATCATCAAGTATGACTCAGTCATTGTATTGTTTGACTCAGGAGATATTGGTAAGCCCTTACCTGAATGTTTCTCAACAAACCTACGAAACTGATCATCTGAAATTAACAGTTCATGCTTATCAGTAGGCATCACCTGGAGCACTTTCCATTTGTCTACTGCCATGCTTGAAATTAGATGAGTAAAGTCTTCTTCCCAGTTTAGAGCGTTAACAACGGTGTTAATTTTTGTCTTCAATCCTTTTTGGGTGTGCGATAGAAGTTGTAGTGCGAGCTGAAGTTCATCTTCGTTTAGTGAATTGCCTCTTCTATCAATGCGGCCTAACTCTCTTCTTACGGAGGATTGTTGACTATCGAAGCTAATGCCAATCATATCCAGTGTATTAACGGGTAATTCGAAACGCTGTCTTAACAGGTAGCTACCATTAGTAATGATTGAAGTTTGGAATCCTTTTTGTTTCGCCATTACTAAAGCAGTAGAGAACGCGCTACCTAGCATCATTGGTTCACCACCAGCAAAATTTAAACGTACATCATGGTAACCCAGCATTCTTTTGATCTCTGGGTTACCATGAATGAAGTAGTTAGCTAGTTTGTCGAGCAGTTGTTCAATAGAGCTCAATGAGCGATGTAGCTCATTGGGTTTTCCCCACTTAGCAAAGCAATAGGTACAGTTATAGTTGCAAGCCTCTGTTATGTGCCAGTTGATTACGAGTTCATTTAACTGACTAGAGGTCATTTTGTTCGTTGCGTTGGCGTTAGCAACACCGTGAGTTTTTGTAGGCATACGTATACTCCTTGACTGGCCTACAAGAGTAGGCCGTAAAGTTTTTACATGGCGGACGGCAAACGTCGGAGTAGGAGCATCGGGCTCCAGTACACCAAGATGGAATGAGTTGAATGTAGTTTATGGGTTACGCATTAAGGTGCGTCTGGTTTTGAGGGCTCCCTCATGATTTATTGTCATACCGAGATTTTGTCGCTGGCAGATAAGTAACCACCATTCAGCTGCAATAATGCCTCGCTTCAAATCTGCGATAGTAGAGCTCTTTTTTGTGTTTCTTCGGACAGCTTTGTAACATTCATTTGCGATTGCGCGTACATCCGGATCAGGATCTGACTGTTTGATGAAATACACTGCTTTATGAACTTTGCCGTTAAGATCAACCCCTAACTCAGTTAGTGCCTTTAAGTATCCTTGTCGCCAAACTGAAGATCGTTCGACTATTTGTTCAACTGCGTATTGTTTATCACGCGCTTTTTCGCCTTTGCGAAGGCGTAAACGGCTCAGACAAAACTCAGCTAATTCGTTAGTACAAGCTATATAGGGCTGCGATAACTTTTGTTCATAGTTTTCTGGTGCTTCGCCCAAATTGATGACTTCATTATTATCAAAAAGTTTTTTAGCAAGGTCGCTAATAGGCTCATACCACTGGTTCGTGCTCGTATTGAAGGAACGATCTCGCAACGAAATCGCCTCATCAGCAAAGGAACTCGAATAAGAACGCATTAATAACATACGATGACGAAAAGATTTGCTTGGCTGTACCTTGTCTAGTCTTTCCAATAAAACCCTGAGCAGATCACTATAGTAGAGGGGGGGGGCTGTCTCGTCAGACATAGAGACTTCTCCTCTCAAAATACCAATGCTTTTATCAATATACGGGGTTAGATTTTCACCATGTAAACAACGAATAGCAGTAGTAGTCCATTCAGGGATTAACCTCTTTGGAAAATTAACTGTTTCAGGAAGCCCTCGAAACAGTTCGCGCCACCATTCAGAACAGGCGGAATAGAACTCAGAAGAGACTCCCCTTCTTGCAGGGGCATGAGCCGATAAAATGCGAAGTTGCTTCTCAATTTCTAACTCATTTATATTCGCCAAGAAAAGATCTTTCCAGGTAGCAAAAAAAGTTTCACATACCCATTTTTCAGAGCTACTAGATAATTCTGGCGATCTTTGCTTGTCGCCCAAAATGCGGTCAAAGTCTTGCTGGATCGACCATCCTATCCAAGTTTCTAATTGCTGTGAGCTCAATTGAGAACATAATGCTTCCAGCTCGTTGTTGCGACGAATGTCCAGTTCTTCATGACGTTGTGTCTCCCAATCAAATTCTCTGTAGAAATCATGGGATAGATGGTTAAAGTACCGGTCAACTTGATTAGCCCATTGTTCAAGTTCTGGGCCTGAAGCATTATCTAAGTTAAAACTTAGAATCAAAACCTTCTCAAGCTCCTGCTTTGTGTGGTTGAGCCAGTTAGTTAGAGATCTTTTGATCTCTTCGTCATCAAAGTCTTTCTGCCAAACTAGTGACTCAAGCCGTTCCCATGGCGTGCCCCAAAAAAAACTAGATAAGTCACAAGAAATTCGTCCCATTTCTGCATCATGTTTGAGCCATGTTTGTAAGAATTCTAGGCCAAGTCGGATTGATTGAGCGTGTTCGCAAGGGGAACTAGAATCATCTTCTGATGAAGCAAGCGATAGTAGTCCTTTAAATAAGGTCGAGTCGTCTGAGTGGTATCTTAAACTGTCAAATGGTGGAGCAATAAAGTACAAGCAATCCCAAAGAATGTGCTGTCTCTCATTTCCATTGAGGGAACCAAACGCATCATCATTGAAAAACTCTGTGGTGAAAAAAAGCTCATCATCATAGTGATTTCGAACAAACCAACCATATGAGCTAAAGTGTTTTTCCATTCCCGCTTTATAGAAGCTGTAAGGAGAGGTTGGAAAATATGTGTTTGCTACGTCAGTCAAAAATTTGAATAGTGAGGACTCTTTATAGGAATCGTCAGCACGAAATGGCTGTAAGCGAAAACGAATGTTTATATTTTGGAAAAACGCTAGCGCCACGCACTTTTCTGGTTCAGAGTTCTGCTCGTTAGCGGTAGTCAACGCATCTTCAAGGCGTGACGAGTTATAAAAGACATCAGTCCAGTTTTCTGAAAAGTGTTTAATCAATAACGTTCGGAAATTACCTTTAACGTCAAACTCGTCAAGTGCTTGTTCAAAACGTTCAACGGGATCATCTTTTTCATCAAGAGAGAGATTGCTAAATGGCGCATCTATCCTGCACATAGTTTCCTCCAATAATACTGGGAGTTAGGTTTCACATATAGATTGACCGGAGCAGTGTCCGGATTTGCAGCTGAAACCTCCCGTGCAACAGAGGGGAGCGGAAAAGTGAGTAACGTACTCGGTAGCCGACTGCAATTTAGTCCAAGAAACCCTAAGTTAATTTCTTAACATTGTCAACACCTTGGGACACAATACGAAAAGATGAGCATTCTAATCGGCGTTTGAAAGCTCACCACCAAGTAGTGTCGAATCTTGTTTCTCTGTGAAGTTTTGATCCCTCTAGCGGCGTACTGTTGCTATTTCTGCTACAAATAGCAACAAATAGCTAGAGTTTTAAGGGCAGAGAACTACATGATGAAAAGACCCCGCCGACTTGATGAAGTAGATTCGGATACTTCAATTGGTGACAAGTTGAGGAAGTGTCTTGAGCTTGACATTCCGGTGCTAATCCAAGTACCGGCATCCATGGATGTATGGGCGATAGACCCAAAGTTAAACCAGTTAACGAAAAAGGATGTTGTTTTAAGTGAGTCAAACGTTGTTACGCAGCTTCCGCTAAGAATTCATCTCTTAGGTGGGCAATCTCTTCCTCCTTCAGGAGAAACCTCATATTCACACTTCGGATTTGGCAGCATCAACAAAGTTAGCTCATGTCGAATACTTGCAGTTGAAGCATGGCGATATCTCCAGGTTACTGGCGCTTCATCAGCTGGAGCTTAGTAAGTTTGATGCTGTTTTCGTTTACGATAACGATACTCGTGAATACAGTTTGTGCTAGTCTGTACCTGTATCAAGATACAGTTTTAGTATCGACGAAACTGATAGCCGAGCGAACCTTGAAAGCGCTCTAATAGGAAAGATCAAGTTTTCGGATCGAGAGTTGGATTATGTGCTTTGTAACCAATACAGCGGAGAGGAACAATATAATCACCCGGTTGATATCATCGAAAATTGTTCTGTAAGTCAGTCGGAATGTTGGATCTTGGAGGAGCATCTATCACTTTTAACCTTTGATAACTCTAGCTATAAAACTAGTCGATTTTTTCTGGAACCTAGGGGCTTACCACTAAGTGAAAATAAATGTGACGTGCTTGGCATTTTTAACATGTATGACAGAGTGTATATCCTCGAAAGTCGACTTGAGATAAGTTATTAGATTTCAAATGGATAGACTTAGAATTCGACTTCCTCCTCCGCCAGAATTTAGAAAAAGGAATCAGTTACTTACTGGTTCCTTTTTCGTTTTTGGAGTTATTAAAGTATTTGCTTCTCTATTTTAGTAAGAAATTACTTAGTCACTGTGTTTTCTAATCGAAAGGAAAAACTTTTTTAACTCATTAGTGGCATAATCATTTACTACTTTTATAGGAATATCAGAAGCAATTTTTATCCATCCCATGCCTATTAAGTCATTAACTACAGTATCTATGATATTTCTGAAGTCACCTTGGTTGATAGCTTTTTGTGACTCTTTGGATTTTTTTTGAAGTAAGTTTGGAATAAACAGCTCATTTGGTTTTATATTAGGCTCAAGTAATGCTATGCCTGATGCAATCAAGTTCACCTTGGATATTGTGAAGTTCATCTTGTAGGCAAACACCCTAGATAAAAACGATTTGTCTAATGCAATACCATGCTTTGAACAAAGGGAACAAAAACCAGAAGGTCTGAGTTGATGTTTACCTAAGATGTTTGCTACGTTATCAGCAAATACCAGCTCTAACTTAAGAGAATTATTCATCTTATGAAGCTATTTTTGACCTTGTCTTGCCATGATTTCGAGAATTTCTTGGTAGCTAGTATTATATTGGCGAGATAAATTAATTATCTTAGTTTTATAAGTTTGAATGTTTTCTTGTTGTGCTTGGAAACGCTTTTCTTCTTCAACTAGGTCATTAACCGCTTCTTGTAAAATCAATAGACGACGTAGGCTATAATCTAGGGATTTTAAATATTTGCTCATTTGTTGCTTATTACGAGCTTGCTCAAGATCCGTTGAGAGTTTTTTTTCATATCCATATTCATCAAGTGCCGCGATCATCGCGGTCTGCAGATCTATATCTTTACTCATTTGTTTCACTTTATTTAAAGTTAAAATTGCTTTATGCATCGCTCAATTGCAGCTAGTGAATAAGCGCTTATATAAGCTGCAGAGTTAGCGAACTAATGATTGAATGGTTACAACTGATTCTAGCATCACAGACAGATTATAGTATTTATATCCATATACTCAATAGGTTTTATTGTTACAGAATAAAAATCAGCATATAAGTCTCTACCAATGATGACTTGTATAGGATATTTGTTACGGTTAATCTAACTTGAACTATTAAACATGGAGGTGTTTATGCTTGACTTGTTACCGGATCTTTTTGACTCTTATCCAAATCAGCTTACCTTATTGCCAATTCCTTTGACTTCATTTGGTGCTAAATCTGTCTTTTTTGGACAAGTGGTTACCGTTAGGTGCTTTGAGGATAACTCCAAAGTAAAGGAGCTATTAAATCAAGACGGCACAGGTCGAGTATTAGTTGTTGATGGCGGAGGCTCAACTCAAAAAGCGCTGATGGGCGACTTAATTGCTGAGTCTGCCGTAGCCAATGGCTGGCAAGGTGTGGTTATCAACGGTGCTATACGGGATGTTGGTGCTATTGCGCAAATGCCTTTAGGTGTTAAAGCCCTTTGTATGGTACCAATTAAGACTGAACGAAAGGGGCTAGGTGACATTAATGTCACACTTGAACTGGAAAATACGATTATCAAACCAGATATGTGGATCTATGCCGATGGCAATGGCATTGCAGTGTCTGATACAGAGTTAGCAATAACCTGTGACATGGGCTAGTTTCATCTAAGCTTTAATAAACTCTTTTTTTGTACAAGGATTTTCTCAATGAAAGCAATAAAGTGGCTTCTACTGAGTTTTGTTGGTGTGGTATTGGCTTTAGTGGCCTATATCACCCTAGTGTTCGATCTAAATGATTTTAAGCCGCAAATCGTCGATGCGGTAAAAGAGAACACAGGGCGCGAGCTAGTGATAGCTCAAGATCTTTCTTGGACCTTTTTTCCTTCCCTAGGTATTGAATTAGGTAAAGTGAGCTTTGCTAACCCTCAAAACTTCAAACCTGCCCAAATGATCCAAGTTAATCAGGCTGTCGCTGACATTGCGCTTATGCCGTTATTTAGCAAGCAAATAGAGATCGATCAGCTTAATCTTGATGGCTTAACGGTAAACCTTGTCACCCTTGCCGATGGTCGAACTAGTTTTGATGGATTAAATCAACAAGCGGCGGACAAGCCTCAAGAGAAAGAGAAAAAAGATGGTAGCACTAGTGTCAGTTTAGAAGGGGTTCGTATTGGCGGAATTAATATTACCAATACCAAAGTAACCTTGTTTGATAATAAGACAAACCAAGAACAGGTCTTTAGCCTTGAGAAATTGACCTTAGGTGCTTTTTCTTTGGGGCAATTTTCTGACTTAAGTTATCGATTTAACGCCAGCTTACCGGATATGGCCTTATCTAGTGAAGGTAGGGGAAAAGTCAAAGTGGATAATGCTTTATCTAAAGTGAGCATCTCAGAGCTCACGATTAATAATCAGGCTAAAGGTAAAGCGTTACCTAAGGGAAGCATTAATGCTGATTTGACAGCTAATCTTGATATTAATCTTACTAATCAGTCACTTTCTTTGGTTTTAGAAAAGTTAGTGGCAGCAGGCATTCAAGCAAGTGGCGAGGTAAATGTTAAGTATGGTGCTAAGGTGCCACAAATCGCAGCTAACTTGGCCTTTGGCGAGATTGACCTTGATAGCTTATTACCACCAGCTCAAGACACAAAGGCAAAGCCTGACGCTCAATCTGAGCCTGACTCTAAGGTTGAGCCTGATTTAAGAGCCATGAAGGCTCTGGATATGGATTTAGCTATTACCGCCAAGTCGATTAAGGTCGCGAAATTAGTGACTAAAAATTGGCAGCTTGATGCGCAATTAAAGCAAGGCGTATTTACGTTGAAATCTCTTAATGCAGATCTTTACGAGGGCAAGCTGTCAGCCAATGCTCTGATTAATGGTAGCCAAAGAGTTGCCAGCTATCGATTTAATAAGTCATTAAAAGGGGTCAAGGTGCGCCAGCTATTAAAGGGTGCAGCCGATGTAGACTTTTTATCTGGTGAGGCAAACTTTAGTATTGCAGGCTCTGGCCGTAGCTTGTTAGTAGATAAGATAAAGCAGAACCTTAAGGCAAAAGGCGACTTTAGTGTGGCCGATGGTTCCTTGTATGGGGTGAATATTCCTCAGATGATCCGTAGTGCCAGTGCTAAGTTAAAGGGCGACTTTTCTGAGTCAGGTAATGATGAGAAAAAGACCGATTTCTCAAGCCTTACTGGTAGCTTCCATATTAGTAATGGTGTTGCCAATAACCCGGACTTGAATATGTTGTCGCCTCTTATTCGACTCGTAGGCGCAGGCTCCGCCAACATTATAGATGAAAGCTTAGATTATAAACTTAAGACATCTGTCGTCGGTTCTCTTCAAGGCCAAGGTGGTGCCGGGGAACTCGCTGGGGTTGATATTCCGCTAAAGATTACGGGTAGCTTTAGTGAGCCTAAGTTTGCATTAGACACCAGCGGCTTACTCGATTCAAAAATTGAAAAGGAGAAAGATAAGCTTAAGGATAAACTTAAAGATAAGTTACTTGAAAAGTTTGGAGGCTTTTAAATGAATAAGGCTAAGTTAAGCCAAGCTTTATTAGTTTTAGCGGCTTGCTTTGCGGCAGGCTGCTCACCAAGTCAAGTTGCCGTTGATAATACTGAGCAAAGCGGGCATAAGAATGGCCCTGCTCAAACGAAGGATACTCAGCGTGAAGCGAGTGAGAATGACGCCACATTCGCTGAAAACAATGCAATGAAATCTCAAGACAAACCAATTGCTACCATGACTAAGCCCTCGAGTGATGAGCTAGCGGTGAAATTGGCAAAATCGAATGATAAGAGTAAGCCGATAGCGCAAGAGCCGAGTTTGCTTAATGGCGAGCTGCTAGTAAAGCCTCAACGATTAGCCGATGGGGCGATAGAGGTGATGCTCACTGTTAATAATCCTCAGTCCCATGGTGTTTATCTTGAGTTTAGATCTGGTATGGGAGCCGACTTAATGCTGTTGTCGGGAGCGAAAACCGTTTGGAAGTGGTCAAATGATATGATGTTTACCCAAGCGATTAACTACAAGACTATCGCAGCAGGTGGCAGCTTAAAGTATCGTTTTGTCATACCTGCCAAGGTGGTTAAGAGCTTAAGAGAGAAACAATATGATCTTAGGGCTGATTTTAAAGGTGTAGCGACCGAATCAAATCAATTGACCATTAATTCTGTATTCTCAAAGTTGAATTTGAGTCAATGAAAATACCGATTGAATAGCGACATAAGCGCAGTAGATAATTAAAGCCAAAGAAAATGCCAATCAGATTACTGATTGGCATTTTTGTTTATCTCGCTTTTAATTTTGCTTTACGCTGTTGTGACTCAGGCCGCTTGCTCTTGAGAGTTGGGAGACAAGGGCTGGGCTTTTAACTCCTCAGTATCAAAGTCGTCAACATTGATTGATTTCATACGGCCGATTTCAGCACGTTTGAGTAGTGCTACTTCATCTTCACTTAGCACGCCTAAGGCGAGGCCTTGCTCGGCAATTTTATCTAACCACATAAATGGCAGACGTTTACCAGCCGCTTTGCAGACTTTGTCATAGAGTGGTTCACAAGCAAGAATATCTTTAAAGGTTTGCTCTTGAACACCCACAGCATTATTTTCACAATTTTCCCAGAATTGGCCTTCACCTAAACGGTCACGGCTTGCACTTGGTGTCTGCATTATCTTAGCCACTTTATGATCTAACACATCGCTTGGGCGTTTAATTGGATGACCAAATGGGAAGATAACTAGGCGTAGCACGCGGCCGAGTCCCATAGGGAAGTTGTCGAGTAGCTCATCTAGCGATGTTTGCAGCTTAAATAGTGAGTCTTCAACAGCCCATTGAACTAAAGGTAAGTCGGTATGTTGACGACCTTCATCCTGGAAGCGTTTTAGGGTTGCAGATGCTAGGTAAAGCTGACTGAGGAGGTCACCAAGACGCGCAGATACACGCTCTTTACGTTTTAGGCCACCACCAAGTGTTGCCATGGCAAGATCCGATAGCAATGCTAGGTTGGCACTAAAGCGGTTCATATGCTGATAATAACGTTTAGTCTTGTCAGAGTATGGCGCATTTGAGAAACGGCTTGATGTGAGACCTAACCAGAAACTACGTACTAGATTGCTGGTGGTAAAGCCAATATGACCAAATAAGGCAGAGTCAAAGTTTTCAAGGCCTTGTTGTTTATCAGGATCGAAGGCTGCTTCCATTTCAGCTAGTACAAATGGATGACAGCGAATTGCACCTTGACCATAGATGATCATTGAGCGAGTAAGAATGTTCGCGCCTTCTACGGTAATCGCGATCGGAGCCGCTTGGTAGCCACGGCCAAGGTAGTTATTTGGCCCGAGACAGACACCCTTACCACCATGAATATCCATGGCATCGATAACGCAGCGCTGCATTCTATCGGTTAGGTGATATTTAACGATAGCTGAGATAACCGATGGCTTCTCGCCTAGGTCAATACCCGTAGTGGTGAGAGAGGTGACCGCATCCATAAGATAAGCGTTACCACCGATGCGAGCCATAGGCTCCTCGATACCTTCTAGCTTACCAATAGGCAGTTTGAACTGACGGCGAATTCGCGCATAGGCACCCGTTGCTAGGGCTGCGGTTTTAACGCCACCAGCAGAGTTAGACGGTAGAGTAATACCACGACCAACCGATAGACATTCAACTAGCATGCGCCAGCCTTGGCCTGCCATCTCTGCGCCACCTATGATAAAGCTTAGTGGTACAAAGACTTCATTGCCGCGAGTTGGTCCATTTTGGAACATACAGTTTAGCGGGAAGTGACGACGGCCAGTTTCAACACCAGGAATGTCTGTTGGAATAAGTGCACAAGTAATACCCAAATCTTCTTTGTCACCAAGTAGATGATCTGGATCTTGTAGTTTAAAGGCTAAGCCGAGAACAGTCGCAACAGGTGCTAAGGTAATATAGCGCTTGTTCCAAGTCAGCTTCATACCTAGTACTTCTTCACCTTGCCATTGGCCCTTACATACCACACCAAAGTCAGGGATAGCGCCAGCGTCACTACCAGCTTCTGGGCTAGTTAGTGCAAAACAAGGCACCTCTTGACCTTTAGCAAGGCGAGGTAGGTAATGATCTTGCTGCTCAGGTGTACCATAGTGTTGCAGTAGTTCACCAGGACCTAATGAGTTAGGCACACCTACGGTTGAAGCGAGTTCACTGCTAACACCTGCAAGCTTTTGCAATACGCGAGATTGGGCGTAAGCCGAAAACTCCAGACCACCATATTTTTTCTTGATGATCATGGCAAAGAAGCCGTTGTCTTTTAGATACTGCCATACATCATTAGGCAGATCGCCAAGCTCATGGGATACCTGGTGCTGGTTTAACATACGGCAAGCTTCCTCAACAGGTCCATCTAAGAAGGCTTGCTCTTCAGCACTGAGGCGAGAGACTGGGTAATTGTGTAGCTTCTTCCAGTTAGGGTTACCAGCAAAAAGATCGGCTTCCCACCAAGTGGTACCGGCTTCGATAGCTTCTTTCTCTGTGGAAGACATTTCAGGCATGATGCCCTTATACATTTTTAATAAGGGACGAGTAATCACACTTTGTCTAAAGCTGGCGATATTTAATGGCAGTGCGATGGCGAGGAAAACGAGCCAAGCAATATGGCCTGTTACGCCTAATGCTGAGCCAATCAGCATCACTACCGCTGCGGCAATTGTTGATGTAAGCAGAGATACCCTAAGGTATGACAATGCTCCAAGAACAAAGACCATAGCAAGGATCCAAAGTAGGCTAGTCACGTTAATTCTCCTTATTTAATTTCCACAGATTTGAGTACAAAAATGTGGCTCGTGATCACAATTATAGTCTGTGGTCAGACCTCTGTTGCATAAAAGTTAAACCTAAGCGTGATCGAATACAAGTATTTTTCAAACAATTGTTTAAATTTTTTGTTTGAAAAATCTCATTACACTGAAATAAATAACTGAGATACAATGAAACTAGTGAATTTGTATGAGTTTGGAATTGTAGAATGTGCGAACTACTGGCCATGAGTGCCAATGTGCCAACGGATATTGTTTTTAGTTTTACTGGTCTAGTACAAAGAGGTGGTGTGACCGGCCCCCATGTGGATGGCTGGGGCATTACCTTTTACGAAGGCAAGGGCAGTCGTACCTTTAAAGACGCAATACAAAGTAGTGAATCCCATGTGGCTAAGTTGATTCAATCTTATCCGATTAAAAGTGAGACGGTTGTCAGTCATATTCGCCAAGCTAATCGCGGCTGTGTGTCACTAGAAAATACCCATCCTTTTACTAGAGAGCTTTGGGGACGTTACTGGACCTATGCCCATAATGGTCAGCTCAGTGATTATCAGGATAAGTTTAAAGGTAAACGTTATCAGGCCGTTGGTGATACCGACAGCGAGCTTGCATTTTGTTGGATACTTGAGCAGGTGGTCAAAAAGTTTGGTGATGAGGAGCCTGATGATCTGATCCCTGTTTATCGCTTTATTGCGACGCTTGCTGATGAGATACGTCAGTTGGGTGTATTTAATATGATTTTGAGTGATGGCCAAAATTTAATGAGCTATTGCAGTA
The DNA here is from genome assembly GCA_947503555.1 of uncultured Shewanella sp. Classification (GTDB taxonomy): domain Bacteria; phylum Pseudomonadota; class Gammaproteobacteria; order Enterobacterales; family Shewanellaceae; genus Shewanella. The sequence goes on along the minus strand of CANNEE010000009.1, from coordinate 55,785 downwards.
ATAACCTTTGCTATATCACTCGCCGAGCGCCTTTTGGCAAAGCCAAGCTTATTGATACCGATGTAGTGATTGATTTTGATAAAGAGACCACACCTAACGATGTGGTGACGGTGATCGCCACTCGTCCACTGACTAACAATGAAGAGTGGCATATTTTAAAGCCAGGTGATTGGAAACTATTTAGACAGGGCGAGTTGCTGCTCCAAGGGGAAGAACTCGTAGCTGAGTAATTGAATATCTAGCTGCTTACTGCCTTTCTCAAAATGACTGAGGCGCACTGGTAGGTAGCTTAATTCCGGCGCCATCCAAAAGAAGGTTTGGCGCTTTTTACTGTCTCTAACTACTTCCAGTTTTATGGTGTCATAGGTGCCACTAGCAAGTGTTACTTGTTCTTTGCCAACTATGGTGAATTCATACTCTTCAATCTCGTTCTCTTTCACCATATGGTACTTCAACTCTTGTTTACCTTGGGTAAGGTCAAGTCGCACCTGCAGTTGTGCCATAAGTGGGTCAAAGAGGGCTGTGTCATAGGGAAGTTTGATTTTTTCTCCCTTGTAGCGACTGTGGACCGCGCTTTGGCCTTTGGCAAAAGCAGCTTGTTCTCGATAGTCAGAGCCAGTGCCTTTTCTATCGTGCATATACCTTAATGGAATGAGGGTGTTGCCATCACGAGTGAACTCACTTTTTACATGACGTTTATCAGACAGTACCAGCAGATGCAGATCGCTATCAAATTTATAGGTGTGATAATTATCTTGTGGAGCAGGTAGTTGATACCTAGCTTGGCCTAAGGCTATTGAGCCGTAATGTACCTTATATTCAGCGGTATGAGGTGTCATTGGTGAGTGATTCACCACTTGAGGCTGCGGAGAAACCGCTTTCTGCGGCGTACTGGAAGAGGGCTCAGCAAACACACCAAGACTCAAGAGGCTAAGGGAGGCTAATACAGCAAGATGAACTTTGATTTTTCTTAGCATTTGCAAATTAGGCTCCTTTTTAATAACCAGTCCAAATTCCTATGCTTGTCGCAAAACTTAAGTGTGATACCACAATTATAGATACAAAATCAGTGCTGATGGTTAGCGAAAATTAAAATGGCATCGCCATCACTAAGGTCGCTAGATCAGGCTGCCACTCATATTCAGACAGCTTTATTTTGCCGCGGTTCACTTCAATATCTTCTAATCTTAGCAACTCCTGCTGTAGCCTAAATTCTTGGGTATCCAACTTAAAAGAGATTTTCCCCTGACTGTTGATGACTCTATGCCAAGGCAATTTTAGATGCTCAGGTGCTTGTTTTAGTGCTCTTGAGACATATCGAGCTCGGCCGGGAAGACCTGCATAGTCGGCAATCTTGCCATAGCTGGCAACTTTACCATGGGGGATCATATTGACTATGGTCCATATGCGCGCCATGGGAGACAGGTTTTGTGCTTCTATTGGGTCCATTAAATGTAATTGCTATATCAGTTTGGTTTCTCGTCGGCAGTGTAACGAGTTTAGCGTTCTAGTGAAATAGCCGACAATGTTTGCCTTTTTAGTGGGTTTGGGCATAATGAGCCGCTCAATTACTCAGTGTACTTACTATTATGGCCGTTCTCGATATATTAACTATTCCCGATCCTCGTCTTAAAATCGCTGCAAAGAAAGTAGAAAATCTAGCAGAAGTACAAGGCTTTATCGATGATCTTCTCGATACCATGTATGACACCAGCGATGGCATTGGCTTGGCGGCAACCCAAGTCGGTAGCGAGCATGCCATTTTGGTGATCGACTTATCGGAAGAAAGAGATCAGCCTCTTGTGCTCATCAATCCTGAGATTGTTGAGGCCAGTGGTGAGTTTGTCGGGGAAGAAGGCTGCTTATCGATTCCGGGTTATCGTTCAAAAGTGAAGCGCTTTGAAAAAGTTAAAGTAGCCGCTTTGGACAGGGAAGGTAAGTCAATTGAGATTGAGTCTGATGACTTTTTAGCGATTGTGCTGCAACATGAAATTGATCATCTGCTAGGCAAAGTATTTATCGAGCACTTGTCGTCACTTAAGCAGCAGATGGCACTGAAAAAAGTGAAGAAGATGACACGATAGATTTATTCAGGCGATGGAGTCGATGTAGCTTTATTGGTATTAAGTTCTCGCTCCATTGCTGATGATATTTTTATTCGGTTTCGTCCATTTAATTTAGCTTGATAAAGCGCGTCATCGGCAGATTTGATCGCCTCTTCTAGATTCGCCTCCTGTTTTTGCCATTGGCTTAACCCTATGCTGATGGTGTATTGAATATTGTCTTTACCATACATTGTTTGAGTTTGAGCTACTTTCTTTCTGAGCTTTTCTGTCAGTAGGCAGGCATTTTGTGCGTCAGTGTTGGGTAGCAGGAGTAAGAACTCTTCTCCGCCAAAGCGAACTAATATATCCGATTGCCTGAACATAGATTTAACCAACTGGGCAAAGTCCTTTAAAACTTGGTCTCCTACAAGATGGCCATAGGTATCGTTAACTTTTTTAAAATGATCTAAATCTATCAAGGCAAGGGTTAGAGGGCTATCTTTGAGCTTGGCATATTTGATTTCTAGGGGGGCAACCTCTTGAAGGTAGCGGCGATTATGAAGTCCGGTTAGATTGTCTTTTTGGGCATAATCCTTCTGTTTTTGGTAACTCACAGTGAGTAGTCTTTGTTGACGTGCAAAGCTAGCTATAAAAGATAAAACAACAAAAATTAGTAGCATACTGAGAATAAATACCCATATTGTATAGTTTCGCCAGCTTGCTAAAGCCTGAACTTCACTCAATGTTGCAAAAACAATGAGCTCAGTATCTGGAATTTGCCGGGCTCCTACATATCGAACTTTATTATCGATGGGGGAGATTAATTTGTCGTTGCGAAGCTGGGCTTTTGCTATCTGAGATACCACTTGAAGCTTTTTACCAACAGTATCTTGATGATCTGGAACTCGAGAATAGATATAACCATCTTGGCGTGCCACGGCTAAGGAACCTTCTGTTGTCAGCTCAGAAGCATTTAAGGCCGTATGGATAAACTCAATATCTATTATGGCGACGAGAATATAGGAAAGCTGATTTTGCTCAGTATAGATCCCCTGGCTGACGCCAAAAAACCATTGATTATGGTGTACTCTTGATAGCTGAGGTTTACCGATAAATAGTCCTTGATGGGGAAGCTGCTTGATATGAGCTTGCACATAATCCCTATCTTTTACGTTCGGTGGCGTGCCGTGTCCAGACCACTGTTGAATGACTCCGTTAGGATCAACGAGTAATAAGTCCATAATGCTTGCTTCACTTTGCTGTTGCTTGTTAAAGATGGACTGAATTAATGTTGCGCGTTGATGTGGGTCTGTATTTTCGATAAAAAGGGCTAAATTAGCGAAACGAGTTTCGACTCCCATCATCATATGCTTTATCTTTTCTGCTAAGAGGGTAGAGAGGACATAACTCTCTTGGAAGGCTTTTGTTTCTTGTTGCTGATACTGCATGTAACTCACGGTCGTACTAGAGATTACTATTAAGCAAGCACAAAGAGCACCAAAACCCCAGAGGCTAAAAGTTTGTTTTTTGATATGTGTGATGAGCGCTTTTATCTGCAAAATGTTATGTGTATTTTTTATTATGCATAACACAAGCATAATGCATATTTTCACCTCTGGAGCTTAGCTGCTTTATATTTTCCTTGTTATTTCAGTTGAGACATTTCATATGCTATTTGAGTAAGCCATTGTTCTCTCTTTGCCTTATTAGCTGATTTCACATTGGTGAGGTTAATCCACTTGCGCTTTTTGATGCCAATTTTCCAAAATGTACCCATAAGTAGTGCTTTTTTTATAGCATTGCCAAAGAGTAAGCGATAGGCCCAAGAAGGCGTATTCATTGTGGTTATCATGGTGACGCTTCGCAGTTTATCCAGTAAGCATGTCATTCCCAATCCATTGGCTTTGTACTGATAAGCTATCCCCGGGAAAATCAACTTGTCAATAAAGCCCTTGGTTAATGCGGGCATCAGCTCCCACCATATGGGAAAAATAAAGACGAGATGATCTGCCTGTTCTAATTTAGCTTTATACTCGAGCACTTGTTCACTCAACATTAGCAGAGCAAGTTTGGGGTTTGAGCGGGCAAGGGTAAAGGCTTGTAGATCTTGGGCTCGCATAACTGGATCGAACTGTTCCTTATCCAGATGGATAATTTCAATTTCATGTTTTGCTGTACTTAGCGTGCCTTTAATTTTCTCAAGAATACCGCTGCAATAGCTGTGTTCATAGGGATGATTGAAAATGATCAGTACTTTCATGTTGGCCTCGTGATATGGGGGATGAGGCTAATTTTAAAATGGTCAGATGAAAAAAAACGATAACATTTGTTATCGTTTTTATAGTGTTAGCGCTTATATCGAGTCTAAAATTTATAGCTAAGGCCTATACCTGCAATATAGCCGCTCGATTCATAAAACTCGATATTGGATGAGGTCATGTCGTAACCTACTAGTGCGTTAAATGAGACATTTTTCCAGTCCATAACATCGGCGTATTCATAGCCAGCGAATAGGCTGAATTTATCATCTTCCTGCTCTTGATTAAAAATCGGATGAATATCATCAAAACTGATCTGCTTATATCTTGTAGTTAACACAAAGGCATGGCGCTTGATAAAGGTTTTATATGATAGTTCTAGACCGAGCTTATCATTAGACATGGCGTCGCCATCAGCTGAGAAGCTGTTATATAGTACAGCTGCATCAAATAATGCACTTTGGCCTATCGGTCTTGTGTAGGTCAGTTTTGAGTATAAGCCGTTGCCATTACGGTCTAGGCTTTGAACGAGTGAGCCAGTTTGATTTACTCCAGAAAGTTCATCTTCGATGTCGACAGTGTAATAAGCCAAATCGAATGAAAAGGCGCTTTCAAGAATATTGTCGTACTTAATTCTAAAGGCATGGCTAGTCAGATCCGTTTCTTCTCGTGCCTGATTGATAACAAATGGATCGGCCCAAGTTTCTCCGCCCAGAGAGGGAAGATAAGAGAAGGCTATTGCCGAGCGTTGACCTAGGCCAAACTTATATCCCACTTCGGCAAAAAAGTTACCTTCAGTGATATCGGCTCTTGATGTGCCCAAGAAGAGTTGGTGATTGTTTTGCTGACCAAAAGTGTATCTAACCTGTCCTAGAGGAGCGATAAGGAATTCTGAATCAGATTCCGCTTCAGTGTTTAACGCACCAGTTTTGACTTTTTCATCCGTATTAAAATTAGAGGTTTTTGAAGAGATCCCCATCAATGCAGTGATCTCACCCTCAAAGCCTTTTGAGCCTAACTCGCCTGCTTGGGTGGTAAAGGAAACAGATAGCGCTAGTGCAGTAAGAGAAAAGTATTTCATTGTGTTCCTTGTTAATACTAGAAATTAGTTAATCCTTGGATAGGTTAATACAATCACAATTGAGGCACGATAACATATGTTATCAGTCATCACTTTTTGATGAAAAATTTAAAATAGCTATTATAAAATATAGGGTTATGACTTGTTTTTGTTTGTATCATGACAGCTTTTTTGTAATAACACATCTAGTTTTTAGCTTAAGTTTTTGCGCTTGTGGTTGCTGTTTCAACGATAGCATATGTTATCTATGGGACAGAGTTTACCAAGTTTAGGCTGGCATTTAGGTCTAGCTTCTACAGCGAATTCGGCTTAAGGACACAGAAGTGATGCCGAGATAGGTGGCGATATAATGTTGAGGAATTAATCGTATCAGTTCAGGATTACTGGCGATTAGGTCTTGATATCTCTGCTCTGGTGTATCCTTGATACGGGATAAAAACAGACGTTGATAATCTCTCATTCGACTGCAAACAAGAGTAAAGGCTGCATCTTTGAGCTTAGGATCTGCAGTAATTATCTCAAAAAATTTGGATTTCGGAATGGTGTCTACGACAGACGGCAAAATACTTTCATAGCTATAGGGACTCGGCTCGTCAAACATCATGCTTTCAAAGGAGCCAAACATACTACCGGGCAAGAAAAACTGACATGAGACATCTTTACCATCTTGATTGAACCAGGAGCGAAGGCAGCCACTTTTAATTAAAAAAATCTGCTTACTTTGTTCACCTTCTTCGATGACCACTTCTTTTTTAGCAAGTGTGACTTCCTTTAGATAAGGAGAGATTGCATCTCGCACTAATGTCTTACTTTTATCTATATCTAGTTTCACTGCTTTTCCTTTGAAAAGTGGATTTTTATCGTTAGTCATATAACTACCAATTAAGTTCACTCTTTCATATTGGAATTATCACCAGGCTAATACCTGTCGGCATAATAGGATACTTTTCGCTATTAATGATCTTCAATAGATCATTGCGATCTCATCATAAAAGATCCTTGCCTATTTTGACGATGCAATTATACTGTATAGATACACAGTTGTTTGTTTCAGATAAGTTTGGGTAGATTCTCAATAGTCTTGTGGGTGAGTCGATGGCTAGTGAAGCGGCATATAAGCAAAGAAAGATGGATCAAGAGAGCATAGCGCTTTTGTTGCAACGTAATGATCTCTGGCAGGCAAGTCAGCGCTTAGATAGTAGTGATGCTGGATATCGCACTGGCTTTAAAGAACTCGATGCACAGCTTCCCCATCATGGTTGGCCTAGAGTCGGTATTTGCGAGGTGTTTTCTCAAGGCTTTGCACAAGGAGAGTTGAGTCTCGTCTTTGCTTTATTGCGCCAGCTATGCCCCATAGCCCAGCATCAAGTGGATGCGGCTGAGTCTGATTTAGTGCTCTTGGTTAATCCGCCTTTAGTACCCTATGTGCCAACGCTTGTTCAAGAGGGAGTGGATGCGACTAAGCTGCTTTGTGTGCAAACTCAAAGCAGAAAAGAGCAGTTGTGGTCATTGGAGCAAGCCTTAAGCAGCGGTTCCTGTCCACTGGTTTTGGCTTGGTTAGAGCATCTGACAACTTCTGAGGTGAGGCGTTTACAGCTTGCGAGTGAAAAAGGCCAGAGCTTAGCCATTATCTACTTGCCGACTGCACAAGTTAGCGAGCCTCATCCGGTAGCACTTAAATTAGCTTTAGGTATATATGATGCTCAAACCAAGCATCAAGCGCCTAGGAGTCAAGGCGTTGCTGAAATAAAGCCTTCAGGCTCTGGCTTAGATTATAATCCTACTAGTGCAAACCATGCGCCTAGCCCAGTATCGAATCATAAGTTGAGTAGGGAATATATGGCTAGTGGGGCAAATAAGTGTGTGATTTCTGATGTTTCAGCAAGGGAGAGCCAAGTCAACTTAAGGCGCAGGGCTAAAGTAGGAGTTGACTCCTTAACTCGTTTGGCACGTCGTTATGCTAGTGCCAACGATGAATTACAACAGCTAGGAAGGCAGAAAGTATCGCTGTTAAAGCGCCGAGGGGCTTGGTCACAGGATAGTATTGAGCTGGAGCTGCTGCCTAAGCAGGTCGCTATGGGCCTTAGTCTATTAGCACAAAAGGCCGACAAGTTGGCTAGGTATTCTCCGCCTTTTCAAGATGTTCAACATACTCAAGTTTTGCTGTCATCATATTCGTCAAATTGGGATATGACTTCTGAATCTGAGCAGGCGCTTATTGCTAGCCAAATAGCAAAGTTGGCAAATGATACAAAGCCTCAAAGAGCAGCAGGCTTGCAAGGGGGCTAAGAGTGCTTTGGTTAGGGATCCATTACCCCAATTGGGCGCTACAGTATATGTGCTATTGTCAGCAGCAAGATTATGATCTTAATGAGAGGCTTGAGGGTAGCAAAACCAATAATGCTTTAATGGCAAGAGCACTTTACGATTCGACTTCCTTGACCATTCTAGCCTGTGATAGGGCTTGCCAGCAGCAAGGTGTCGCAGTCGGCATGAGTTTAGCTATGGCACAGGCATTAGCGCCTCAGATAGCGTTATGGCCCTATCAAGAAGAGTTATCGGATCTGGCAAGGGATTGGTTGTCCCAGTGGAGTTATGATTTTAGCGCCAGATTAGTACCGATTGAGTGTCAACTGCAGTCCCATCAAGAGAGCCGACAGCAAAGTCTGTCAAATAGGCAAATAGTTCAACCTCCTTTGATTACAGATACCTTGCTACTCGAAGTGGGCTCTATGTTGTCATTTTTTGGTGGACTAGATAAGTTAATTGAAGGCTATCGACAAGCGGCTAAAGCGCGAGGCTTATCGCCTCAGTTTGCTTGGGCCGATACTGGCTTAGCCGCACAGATGTTAGCCCGTTATCAAGCTGTTAAATCGTTAACAGGCTATCAAAGAAGCGAGACATTGGCGTCTCACTCCTCAAGCTGTGGGGAATTAGCCCTAGATTGCTTACCGATAGATCCTAAGCTAAAAAGCCGTTTGCAAGCCATGGGATTAAGGACGATTAAGGAGCTTGAACACTTCTCTGCTGCAGAGATGGCCAAGGGCGAGCTCGCAAGTTTAGTACCTTTAATGGCACACCTTGATGGGCGTTTGCCTTGCGTTTATGAGTTTTATCAACCTAAACAATCTTTTTACCAAAAGCAGATCCTCAACCATGACGTTGAGTATATTCAGGGACTAGTGTTTCCTTTGTCTCGTCTTCTCAAAGATCTCGCTCTGTTTTTACGCCAGCACCAATTGGCAGTATTGGAGCTAAAGATAATATTGAGTTTTAGGCAGCAAGACTTGCCTGAGCAGATATTGTCTATTGCTTACCCTTTTGCTGAGCATCAAGAAGCTGCTTTACTGAGTTTATGTCGCTTACAACTTGAGAAAACCACGCTATATCAGAGTGTCACTGAGATAGGACTTAGCGCTGATAACCTTATTGAACAAAGTCAAATCGATGCTAAATTGAGGTTGGGCGACGAGAACTCTGGCGCTAATTCAGGCAATGCTAAACAGCTATTGGCAAACCTGTTGGCAAGGTTGGGCGCTGACAAGCTCTCTTGGCTAGGTACGGGATCTAATAGTCACCTACCAGAAGAAGCCTGCCGCACTCATGTTGTGACTCAAGAGCCTAGTACACAGCAGGTCGAGCTTATTCATCACTCAACAGGGCTAAGACCTAGCTGGTTATTGCCTCAGCCCCATGTTTTACAAGAAGCTGAAGTGCAGATATTAAAAGGGCCAGAACGCATATCTGGTCCTTGGTGGCATGATGAAACAGTAGAGCGAGACTACTATATTGCTCAGCACCTTGGCATGGAGCCACCCACCTTATGCTGGGTCTACAAGGACAGCAAAGGTCTTTGGTTACAGGGTTGGTTTAGCTAGGTGTGACTATGGCAATGAATACTGTGATAGCAGGCTCTGAGCCGAGTCATACTTCAACCCCACATCTTTTGTATACAGAGCTACATGCTATCTCTAACTACAGCTTTTTGCGGGGAGCTTCTCATCCTGAAGAGCTGGTGGAGCAGGCAGCTCAGCTTGGCTATCAAGGCATTGCCATTACTGATGAGTGTTCTTTAGCGGGCGTGGTAAAAGCCCATAGTGCAGCGAAGCAGGTCAATATCAAGCTCATAATAGGCTCAGAATTTCATTTACAAGAAGGCTTATTTGTTGTCCTTGTGCCAAATCGTCGTGGTTATGCTCAGCTTAGCCATCTTATTACTTCGGCAAGGCGTAGAGCGAAAAAGGGCTGTTATCAGTTAAATCTCGATGAGCTATTGGAGCAGTTATCAGAGTGTTTTGTGCTGTGGCGCCCGTCTGAGCCTAAGCCCGAAGTTGAAACTGGCCAAATCGATTTTCAAACCTATACCCAAAACATTAATGGGATGGCTGAGAGGCTACAGAGGAAGCTAGAGAAGCGGCTGTTCCTATTGATGGAGCGAACGCTGCAAGCAGGAGAGAGCCTTTGGTTAGATATTTGGCAACAGGTGGCTGAAGCTCTACAGATTGAATGTGTGGCAGCAGGTGATGTGCATATGCATCTGGCAAGTCGAAGGCAATTGTTGGATGTGCTGACCTGTATTCGTACTAGTACTCGTCTCTCGCAGTTGGGTATGGAGGCATTAGCCAACAGTGAACAGCAGTTGAAACCATTAATGGCAATAGCCAAACGCTATCCTAGTCGATGGTTAGCTAATAGCCAGAGGTTAGCTCAACAATGTCACTTTAGTTTGGATGAGCTGAGATATGAGTATCCTAGTGAGATCACGCCGCAAAACCTCACGCCGACTCAGTATTTGCGTCAAGAGGTGGAGTTAGGTGCTAAGCAGCGTTTTGGCGAGCAGGTACCGAATAATATTCAAAGCCAGTATCGTAAAGAGCTGGCTATGATAGAGGAGCTAGGTTACGAGTATTTCTTCTTAACTATCTACGATATAGTCAAGTTTGCTAAGCGGGCGCAGATCCTACACCAAGGAAGGGGTTCAGCAGCTAACTCTGTGGTCTGTTACTGCCTTGGGATCACTGAGGTCGATCCCACCAAGGTGAGCATGTTATTTGAACGCTTTATCTCTAAAGAGCGTAATGAGCCGCCGGATATCGATGTGGATTTTGAGCATTCACGTCGGGAAGAGGTGATCCAATATATCTATCAAAAGTATGGCCGAGACAGAGCGGCATTGGCTGCAACTGTGATCAGCTATCGCTTTAAGAGCGCCCTAGCCGATGTAGGGAAGGCGTTGGATCTGGCTCCTGAGTTATTAAAACAGCTTCAGGCAGGAATTGATCGCCGCGATCCTGAGCTAAGCTGGCAGAGTCAGCTGATTAATCATGAGCTTATTCCCAAACAAGGTATGGGGCGATATCTTCCCAGTTTAATGAATGAGCTGATCGGTTTTCCTCGGCATCTTTCTCAACACGTGGGTGGATTTATTATCTCGGCAGGGCCGCTCTCTGAGTTAGTGCCGATAGAGAATGCGGCCATGAAGGAGAGAAGTGTTATCCAATGGGATAAGGACGATCTCGAGTCTCTAGGCTTGCTCAAAGTCGATATATTGGCCTTGGGTATGTTATCAGCTATAAGACGCTGTTTTGAGCTTCTCAGTAAGCCTGAGCGCCCCTTTGGCATGGCGCAGATAGTCTGGGAGCAACAAGAGGTGTATGACATGTTGCAGCGGGCCGATGCCATTGGCGTGTTTCAGGTTGAGTCTAGGGCGCAAATGTCCATGCTGCCGAGATTAAGGCCTAATTGCTATTATGATCTTGTGGTACAGATTGCCATTGTCAGGCCCGGGCCGATTCAAGGAGATATGGTTCATCCCTATTTGAGGCGACGTCATGGACTTGAGCAGATAACTTACCCTAGTAAAGAGGTTGAGCAGGTATTGTCGCGCACCTTAGGGGTTCCTATTTTTCAGGAGCAGGTTATTAAGCTGGCTATGGTTGCAGCAGGCTTTAGTGGGGGAGAAGCGGATCAATTACGCCGAGCTATGGCGAGTTGGAAGCGCAGCGGTCAGCTACAGCAGTTTGAGCGCAAACTGTTAGCAGGTATGAGCCAAAGAGGCTATTCCCCCGCTTTCGCTCAGCAGATATTTCAGCAGATAAAGGGCTTTGGTGAGTATGGCTTTCCTGAATCCCACTCGGCAAGCTTTGCACTACTGGCTTATGTGTCAGCCTACTTAAAGTGCCATTATCCCGCAGCTTTTACCTGCGCTTTGTTAAATAGTCAGCCTATGGGCTTTTACACGCCATCGCAATTGGTACAGGATGCTAAACGCCATGGTGTGCAAGTGCTACCTGTATGTGTTCAATCTAGCTTGTGGCAGCATACATTGGAGCGCATTGGCGAAGCGGATAAATCAATAGAGTCTAGACAAGATAAGATGACTGCTGCTTGTGAAAGTCAGCCTGCATTGAGGTTAGGCTTATCTCTTGTTAAAGGGCTAAGCCAGGCTGGAGCCGAGAGACTGGTTCATCATCGACAGCAAAATGAACTTCGTAGTTTAGCCGATCTTTATGCTTGCGGGTTGAATAAGCAGGATGTGACCGCCTTAGCCGATGCCAATGCCTTAACATCCATAGTGGATAATCGTTATCAAGCTCATTGGGAAATAGCGGCATATCAACCTAACTTACCTTTGTTTGAAGAGCTTGCTCCACTGCCGAGTAAAGTGAAACTGGCCACGCCGAGTGAGGTGGATGCTTTACAGGCGGATTACCATCATATCGGGCTGAGTCTAGGCAAGCACCCCATGGCACTATTAAGGGAAAGCGGTATTTTAGCTAACTGCAGGCGTGCCGATGAGTTAATGGAGTGTCGGCATGGTCAATTAGTGACGGTTGCTGGCGTGGTGACCGGGAGGCAGCGCCCCGGTACAGCAACAGGCGTAACCTTTATTACGCTGGAGGATGAAACGGGCAATATTAGCCTTGTGGTATGGGCCGCTACTGCCAAAGCACAGCGAAAACCTTATTTGCTGTCAAATATTTTGAAGGCGAAGGGAGTCCTTGAGTATGCTGATGGTGTCGCTCATGTTATTGCTGGTAAGCTCGAGGATATTTCATCTGAAATGAAAAAGTTGCAGGTTAAATCCCGTGATTTTAGGTAAAGGATTAATTAAAAGACAGTAGTTGGGATGTTTTCTTATCCGCTAGCTGTTAAGCTCGCTCAACATTATTAAGCCTCAATGGCGTTATCGCTCTACGCTTGAAAACAGATGCAAATTATTTTACTTACCCATGAACGTGAATTGAATCGGCCAACAAACACTGGGCAACTTGCGCTGAATATGGGACTTAAAGATTGTCGGCGTATTCTATGGTCGCGAGTCGAGCCCGATAAGGGGTTATTAGCTTTACTGGCTTCAGGGGATGCTAGGTTGCTTTTCCCCAAGCGCAGCCAAGCAATGGAGGCACCCGATTCTGAAACTGCAGTGGTTGATGAAGGGGTCATCAACCTTGCTGGGGATAGCGAGTTTGATGAGCGGCCTTTAACGGCATCTCACTTACCTAAGGCGTTAGTGATACTCGATGCGACATGGCAAGAGGCGCGTAAAATGTTGCGTCAAAGCCCCTATTTGAAACGGGCGGCAACTTGCTACTTACAAGAGCAAGAGCAGTCGAGTTACCAGTTAAGGCGCAATCAGATCCCGAATGGCTTGTGCACCATAGAGTGCATCATAGCCATTTATAAGTTGCTAGCCGATGACGACAATCTTGCTCGATTACAGCAAGCTTTTAGATTACATAACCTGAATTCTACTAAGAGTTAAATTTTGCCAACAGGTTTAAGCCTGTTGAACTGTTAATAGTACACAGAAGTAATGACTGGCAGCGCCAGCGAGTACAAATAGATGCCAAATGGCGTGATTAAAAGGGATGCGCTTGATGGCATAAAAGACAGCGCCAAGGGTATAAAATAGACCTCCTGTAATTAATAAGGTGAGTTGAGAAGCATCAAAGCTTTGTACTATATCTTTGATAACAAAAAGACATAGCCAGCCCATGGTGAGATAGAGCCCAAGGCTTAGCTTTTTAAATTGACCTGTAAATCGAGTCTTAAAGATGATTCCGCCAATGGCTAAGAACCAAATACTTCCTAGAATGAAGTAACTTAATGTGCTTTGTACGCCAATCAGCATGAGTGGTGTATAAGTACCAGCAATGAGTAGATAGATAGCGCAGTGATCGGCAATTTTAAAAAGAGATTTGTATTTAGCTGAGCTGCTTTTATGGTAGAGGGTAGAGCTGGTAAACAGAGTGATTAAGCTAAGACCATATAAGGTGACACCTGTAAACTGAATGCTATCTAGTTTTGTGACTCCGAGCTGGATTAACCATATTAGCCCTATACTCGCTAGGATAATTCCTATGCCATGGCTGACCCAATTAGCCCTTTCTTCTATCTCTCCATAGGGCATGTCTGCTTGGTATTTCCTATCGTTGCAATGGCTCAGGTTCGTTGCTTGGGTCATTATACTCTTTCGATTCGTCGCTTATCTGGTTTGACCACGAAGGCTAGCATATTAAGAGTGATTACTCCATATTTTTAGCTAACACGTGTTCGCCGAGGGTGTGTTTCTTGTGCCGTCAATCACCTTTTGGCTTCAATTCCAAGGTGACAACCCTCCTAGTTAATCTAAATACTATTGAGTGTAGTGCCTATTAACAACAGACCGTTAGCCTAATTTTTGATGCCGGGGAACTTAGATTTAAAGATTCGCTCAAACCAAGATGTCAGGGATGACTGGCAAGTTAACAGCACTCTCTAGGCTAGGCATGTATAAACTGGAGTGGTGATTCATTGAGAACAGAGGAGATTGAGTGCAGAGTGACTAAGGATAGCGGCAGCCCATGTTCGAATAGCGGCAACCTACTCTCGATTGACAATGAGGATAGAGAGATTGAGAAAGGGTTACTGAGTCCGCCTTTTGTTCTTTTGACCTATGAGACCCGTCACTTCTCCTGCAAAGCTTTGACCGCTTATCAAAGGCCGTCTTCAAATCTTAAAACCAGTTTGCTGTTTGCGCTTGTGATACACGGAGTGTTATTGCTGCTGTTAATTCTTGGTTGGCGCCAAGGTTTAATAAGCAAGAAAGAGGTGATAGACACAGTGATACAGCAGCAACAGCGATTGCTTCAAAAGACGCAACAAGCCTATCTGATTACCTCTATTGAGACTCCTAGCAATAACGTTGCTCCTAAAGAGGCTGAAAAGCTGAGTAGTTCAGTAAACGCGGTAGCGACAGCACCTGTAATAACTCACGCGCTTAAATCTAACTCCGGCACTCAAGCTGCTATTGATCAAATGCAGGCTATAGAGATAGCTGAGTCAGTAAAACAAGCTGAGGGGCAAAAGACTATTGAAACAGATAAGGCGGCTGACAGCTTGGTTAGCAAATCACAGAAAGAGAAGCCTTCTTCGCCTTCAAAGTCGTATCAATTTCAGCGTTATACTCAGCAATATCTTGTAAAAGAGCAGGCTCAGGCGTTTGAGGAGCTAGTAAAATCACAGGCAAATGCTCATGGTGCTACGCGCTCGATGAGTGAACTCGATGGGGATATGGAGCAGTTATGGGTTTCAAAGTTCAAACCTACTGCCGAAGAGCGAATTTCTCGTATAGCTAATCTAGATTTAGCACTCGATCCCAATAGGCGAGTCAGAATTGGCGATACTTGTTATCAAGTGGTTCAGGTGGGAAATCAGATTAACCCCTATGCTGAGAATTTAGGTTATGCCTTTGACTGTGGTGAAGACAAAGTGCAACAGCAATTAGATGCACTGATTGAGAAGCGAACTAAGGCTTCTCGTTGAGGCTACAAATTGTGCGAATGAGCTTGATAGCGCTATGTTGAATGTGATGTTCTTCACTCTTGTTGCTTTCAAATGATTTCATTATGACTCTGGCGTTGTTATATCGATATGTATTTTGTTGTTATTTTATATTGACTTAGGGGTTTGGTATTTTTGATTGAACGTGCTGTTTTGGCAAAAATAAAAAGCTTGTTTTCAGTGAAATAGTTTGGCTATACTTTCAGCCATCTTGTCGGAGTGCCTTATGGCTGAGACCGTTAAATCGGGATCCGTTGAACCTGCTCGGGGTAATACCTGCGAAGGAAACAAGCATGATTATTGAGTTAAACATTTTGTATTTAAGCCTGAGTTTATAGGCGTTATGACTCAATGATCAACACTGAAAACTTGTACCAAGTAGCACAAATGCGTTAGCCAATTTTGTTCGTTTGAGCGTGATATTCGCGAAAAATGATTGGCAAAAAATGGGTAAGCAAAGCTCGTTAGCTTGGTATAGATGGTTCGCATTTTTCAGTTTGCTCTTCAACCTCTCTTCTCCTGACAAGCAACTTCTTTTTAACTATTTTAAAGTGAGTTTGCTAATGTCAAATCGTCGTGAAAATCGTGCTCAGGCACAGGCTTTTATTGATAATCTAAAGCCGTTACAACACCCAAATTCAGTCAAACGCTATGTGATGGGCTCGAGTGCCGATATTCGTGTCGGCATGCGTGAGATCATTCAAACCGATACGCTTGTCGGTGGCAGTGAGCAAAGCCCTGAATATGAATCCAATCCCAATATTCCCGTGTATGACTGTGCAGGCCCTTACTCAGATCCTAGCGCCAACATTAACGTTAGACAGGGACTGGCCAAGTTTCGTCAATACTGGATTAACAACCGTTTTGATACCGAGCAGCTCAATGTCGCTAGCTCAGGTTTTACGCAAAAGCGCTTAGCCGATGAAGGCTTAGATCACTTAAGGTTTGAAGCCTTGGTCAGCCCGAGAAAAGCGCTTCCCGGTCGTAGAGTGACCCAGATGCACTACGCTAGAGCGGGCATTATCACGCCAGAGATGGAATACATTGCCATCAGGGAAAATATGGCTCGTGAAGAGATTAATGATGAAATTTTAACAAAAAGAGCTCAAGGGGAAGCCTTTGGTGCCAATGTGAGTGCGCCAATCACACCAGAATTTGTGCGCAAAGAGGTGGCCGAAGGGCGAGCGATTATTCCGCTTAATATCAACCACCCAGAAGCTGAGCCCATGATTATTGGCCGTAACTTTCTTGTTAAAGTGAATGCCAATATTGGCAACTCAGCGGTGACCTCATCTATCGAAGAGGAGGTTGAAAAGCTGGTGTGGGCCACACGCTGGGGCGCAGATACGGTAATGGACTTATCTACGGGGCGTTATATTCATGAGACGCGAGAGTGGATTATTCGTAACTCGCCAGTGCCTATCGGTACAGTGCCCATCTATCAAGCATTAGAGAAGGTTAATGGCGTCGCTGAAGATCTTTCTTGGGAAGTGTTTCGCGATACCCTCATTGAACAAGCGGAGCAGGGGGTGGATTACTTCACCATTCATGCGGGGGTCTTGCTCAGATATGTGCCTATGACGGCTAATAGGCTCACAGGCATGGTTTCCCGTGGTGGTTCTATCATGGCCAAATGGTGTTTATCTCATCATAAAGAGAACTTTAGCTATGAGCACTTTAGAGAGATCTGTGAGATCTGTGCAGCCTATGATGTGTCACTCTCTTTAGGAGATGGAATGCGCCCTGGCAGTATCAGCGATGCCAACGATGAGGCGCAGTTTGCCGAGTTGGAAACTTTGGGGGAATTGGTGAAAATTGCTTGGGAGTACGATGTTCAAACCATTATCGAAGGCCCTGGCCATATCCCCATGCAGCTTATCAAGGAAAATATGGATAAGCAGCTGGAGCTTTGCCATGAAGCGCCATTTTACACATTAGGCCCACAAACTACCGATATTGCGCCCGGTTATGATCATTTCACCTCAGGCATAGGCGCGGCCATGATTGCTTGGTACGGCTGTGCCATGCTCTGTTACGTCACTCCTAAAGAGCACTTAGGTTTACCGAACAAGGAAGATGTTAAGCAAGGCTTGATCGCCTACAAAATTGCAGCCCACGCGGCAGATGTTGCCAAGGGACATTCAGGTGCTCAGATCCGTGATAATGCGCTGTCTAAGGCGCGCTTTGAGTTTCGCTGGGAAGACCAATATAACCTAGGGTTAGATCCAGATACAGCAAGGGCTTACCATGATGAGTCCTTGCCACAGGAGTCTGCTAAAGTTGCTCACTTCTGCTCCATGTGTGGCCCCAAGTTCTGTTCGATGAAAATTACCCAAGATGTGAGAGAGTATGCCGCTAGCCTTGAGGCCAATGCCAAAACTGCTAAGGGCGAAAATACCTTGGTTCAAACTGTCGAAATCAAATCCGCAGATGAGCTTAAGCAGGCATTAGCGGCTAAATCTCAGGAGTTTAAGCAGGCCGGCAGCGAGTTGTACCACAGTGACTATCTAGATTCGAGTCCACAAGGCGAGAAACAGAATATTGCCGATAGGGTAAAGACAACCGAGCTGGAGTCTTGATATGCAGCCAAGTAGTAATAAGCCTATCGTCTGGACGATAGCAGGCTCTGATTCCGGCGGTGGTGCGGGCATTCAAGCGGATCTGGCGACCATGTCCAACCTTGGTTGCCATGCATGTAGCGTGATAAGTAGTGTAACCGCACAAAACTCGGTTTCAGTGAAGAGTGTCGAAAGTGTATCGAATGCGATGTTTATCGACCAACTCGATGCCTTGCTCGCCGATATGCCCCCACAAGCAATCAAAATTGGTTTGTTGGCGAGTCAGTCTCAGGTTGAGCAGCTTGCTCTATGGTTTGCTGAGCACTTAGATGAAACTGTTGCTGTCATTCTTGACCCTGTAATGGTGGCGACCTGTGGCGATGCGCTGACAGGCCAAAATGATAAGAAAGATAGTGGGCAAGGGATCTCTGCACTAGATTTTACGCCTTTGCTTGAATATGTGACCTTGATGACGCCCAATAAAGATGAGCTCGCGCAGCTAATCGCTCTATATTGCTCAAGTGACAGAAACCCAGTTGATATTGAGACTGACTTTAGCTGGTTTACAGCCGATGCTGAGCTGTTAGCTAAGACGCTTAAGGTTAATCTACTCGCCAAAGGCGGCGACTTAATGCAAGGGGAAACCCAGACCCATAAAGTGCAAGACTATTTTGTGTGTCGGCAGGCAAGCGGCGTCTCTAAACTTCATCAACAAACCAGCTTTATACTCAGCAGTCCAAGGCAGAAGACGAATAATCGCCATGGTACGGGTTGCACTTTATCATCGGCCATTGCGGCGGTTATGGCACAAGGCTATGTACTACATGATGCCATAGTACTCGCCAAAGCTTATATCAACCAAGGCCTGGGCTTAAGTTATCAGCCAGGTGAGGGGCCTGGGCCTTTAGGGCGAGGTGGTTGGCCTAAGAATATCCAATTCTTTCCTACTCTTCTTCAGAGCAAGGCTTCAAGTTGTGCTCAACGAAGCTGCGATCCCAATGCAGGGAATGAGCTTACATTTACCGATATCGATGAAAGTTTAGGTTTATATCCTGTGGTCGATACGCTTGAGCATCTGCAAAGCTTACTGATTGCAGGCGCTAAAACCATTCAGTTAAGAGTGAAGACTGAGGGTTCTGCTAATGTCGAGTTAGCAGATCAAATTGCCAGTGCTGTCTCCTTGGGCAGATCTCATAAGGCGCGAGTATTTATCAATGATCATTGGCAACTTGCCATTGAGCTAGGGGCTTATGGGGTGCATCTAGGGCAGGAAGATCTCTATAGTGCTAATCTGCAGATGATAAGTGATGCCGGTTTGGCTTTAGGCGTGTCGACCCATAGCTATTTTGAGGCGCTATTAGCCCATCAGGTTTCACCTTCCTATATCGCTTTTGGTCATATCTTTCCCACCCAAACCAAGGAGATGCCATCTAGTCCTCAGGGGCTGGATAAGCTTAGTCGTTATGCCGCTACCTTTGGCGAGCATTATCCCTGTGTTGCCATAGGTGGCATTAATCTCAATAACCTTGAACAAGTGAAGCAAACTGGTATTGCCGATGTTGCGGTTGTCAGTGCTATTACTAAGCCTGCTGCTGGCACTACTGTCTCTGACGCTTTTACTGAGCTAAATCGCCGTTGGCATTATGAGGGAGGTCTTGATGACAACTAATACCGAGTCATTGCAAAAGACCATGACAGATAGAGAGTATTTGCGCTACTCCCGTCAGATGTTAATTCCTGAAGTGGGTGAAGAAGGCATGGGCAAGTTGGCTAAAGCTCGAGTACTCATTATCGGCTTAGGAGGACTAGGCCAGTTGGCCGCGCAATATCTAGCCGCTGCCGGTGTAGGGAGCTTAACCTTAGTCGATCCGGATACCATAGAGATTTCCAATTTACCAAGGCAGCTTCTTTATCAAGAAGCGGATATTGGTAAGTACAAGGCGTTAGTGGCTAAACACAAGCTGGCTCATGCCTTTGCGAATATCACACTTGAGGCGT
The DNA here is from genome assembly GCA_947503555.1 of uncultured Shewanella sp. GTDB lineage: Bacteria > Pseudomonadota > Gammaproteobacteria > Enterobacterales > Shewanellaceae > Shewanella. The sequence continues at coordinate 36,020 of CANNEE010000009.1, read as the reverse complement.
TAACTGTAAGCGCGACCAAGAGCAGTTTACCTAATTTATTAAAGGCTAAAAATCTTGTTCTTGATTGCACCGATAACTTTAATACCCGTCAAGCGATTAACTTCGCCAGTGTTACTCAAGAAATCCCTTTGATTATCGCGGCCATTGCTAATCTCTCGGGCCAGCTCTTAATGGTTGATAGCCCAAATAGTAACGAATCTGGCTGTTATCACTGTCTGTTTCCCGCTAGTACGAACCAGGCTCAAGATTGCACCACTTTAGGCGTGATGGGGCCAAGTGTCGGGGTTATGGCATCCATGCAGGCGCAATGGGCGTTGAATTACTTGCTCTCAATTGGCGAACAAGATTCGAAATATCTACATCTTTTTGATGTTAAGCAGCTGGCTTGGCGTCAAGTCAATCGGGCTAAAGATCCTATATGTCCTGTTTGTGGAATAAAGGATGAGAGTCGAGTCGATGAGGTGACAAAATGATTGAGTTAACAGTGTGTGGATGCAAAGTGCGAGTGAGTCATTCTAGCCTTGAGTGCTTAATGATTCAGGAGAATATCGATAAAAATGGTGTGGCAATAGCGATAAATGAGCAAGTGATCCCAAAAAGTCAGTGGGAGCGAGTGGTGTTGAGCAATGGCGATAGTGTTGAATTTTTCAGTGTAGTTGCAGGGGGATAATATGTTTACGATAGCCGATCACCAATTTTCATCGCGACTCTTTACCGGAACAGGGAAGTTTGCCAGTTCAAAACTCATGCTCAAGTCTCTTGAAGCGAGCGGATCTCAGCTGGTGACGCTGGCGATGAAACGAGTTGATTTACACTATGGTATGGATGATATTCTCAAGCCTCTGGTTGAGTCCGGTATCAAGCTGTTACCTAATACTTCCGGTGCCCGTAATGCAAAAGAAGCGATATTTGCAGCGCATCTATCAAGAGAAGCATTGGGAACGAATTGGGTTAAGTTAGAGATCCATCCAGATCCTAAGTACCTGATGCCAGATCCCATTGAAACTTTTCTCGCGGCCAAGGAGTTATGTGAACAAGGCTTCGTGGTATTGCCCTATGTTCATGCCGACCCAGTTTTGTGCCAAAGGTTGCAAGAAGTGGGGTGCGCTGCTGTGATGCCACTTGGCAGTCCTATTGGTAGCAATCAAGGTTTAGCGACAAGAGAGTTTCTAAAAATCATTATTGAGCAAGCAAATGTCCCTGTGATTGTCGATGCGGGAATAGGTGCGCCGTCCCATGCTGTCGATGCGCTAGAGATGGGCGCCGATGCTGTGCTAGTGAATACTGCGATTGCATCGAGCGCTGATCCAGTCGCCATGGCGAAATGCTTTAAGCAAGCAGTGAGTTTAGGACGAGCAGCCTATGAAGCTGGCCTTGGGCAAAAGCAAACCCACGCGAGTCATACTAGCCCATTAACAGGTTTCTTAAATCATGATAGTGACTAACACTAAGCCAGCAGGTGAGGCTATGTTCGCCGACAGTTTTAGTCAGCTTAATATCGATAAGCTTAAACTCTCTCTTTATAGTGCAGCAGAAGCCGATGTTGAGTGGGCTCTGGCTAATGCTGAGGGAAACTTATCAGCTTTAAAGGTATTGTTATCGCCAGCTGCCAGGCCCTATTTAGAACGAATGGCGAGTCAGTCAATGGTGCTGACTCGGCAGCGATTTGGTGCCAATATTGGGCTGTATCTGCCCCTTTATCTGTCAAATCTTTGCGCTAATGATTGTGATTATTGTGGTTTTAGCATGAGTAATAGGATCAAGCGCAAGGTACTTACCATGGAGGAGGTTGAAAGCGAGATTGCGATAATTAAATCCCGCGGCTTTGATTCTATCTTGCTGGTGGCAGGTGAGCATGAAACTAAGGTAGGGCTAGATTATTTTAGCCAAGTATTGCCACGGGTGAAGCAAGCGTTTAGTTATCTTGCGATGGAAGTGCAGCCCATGTCGACCAGTGATTATCAAACTTTGGTGGCTCAAGGGTTAGATGCTGTGATGCTATATCAAGAGACCTATAATCAAGGCACCTATATAAAGCATCACCTCAGGGGCAATAAGGCAGATTTTATCAATAGGCTTAATGCATTAGATAGAGTGGCTCAGGCTGGCGTTGAAAAAATCGGTTTAGGCGTGCTGTTAGGTCTTGATGATTGGCGCATGGATGCTTTGTTGATGGGTCATCATCTTGCTTATATGGAAAAGCGTTACTGGCGCAGCCGTTATAGTATCTCTTTGCCTCGGCTTCGTCCCTGTACTGGTGCTAATAATGCTAAGACCTTGATAGGTGATGCGGGTCTAGTTCAAATGATCTGTGCCTTTCGATTGTTTAACCCTCAAGTCGAGATCAGCCTCTCCACAAGAGAAGCGCCGAGTTTGCGCGATAATCTTATGGGGCTAGGTGTTACTCATTTAAGTGCTGGCAGTTCGACCGAGCCCGGAGGCTATACTAATCCCAATAGTCAGTTAGATCAGTTTTCACTTGGCGATGAAAGAAGTGTTGAGCAGGTAATAGAAGTGATGAAGTCGCAATCTTTAACTCCTGTATGGAAGGACTGGCAAGCCCAGTGGAGCAGCATGTAAGGTTAAACGCCTTTAGCTTTGCTAGAGGCGTTTTAGACTGGCTTTTTAGTATTAGCGAACGCTGTACTTTTTGGGCTCAATGGTTAATAATTAGTCTGATAAATTGTACAGAGGTGGCACTATGGAAATTTCCGGTACACAAGGGTTACAGGCGGCCCAATCTGGTTTGACGCAAGCAACCATTGATGTTGCCCGCCCTACAGAAAATCAGCAAGTAACTCAGACCGAGAGCGATAGACCTGTCGAGCAAACCGACAAAACAGAAGCTTTGGTTTCAGCGCTTGAATCTCGCCAGCAGGGTGAAGCCTCTGCTCGAGTGATTGAAGCGGGTTCTGAGGTTGTCGGTAGCATTATAGATATCACGGCTTAAGACGGCTCTTTGCAGTTTGATTATGGGCTGCTGAAGAGCTGGCTTTTCCGAGTGACTAGCTTAGATTATGAACATAGCGAATATAGCGTTAAATCATGTTCACAAGCACACACTTGAAGCGACAAATAATCGAGTTCAAGCTAGTGACTACATCCCTTCGAAAGCGATTTCTCCACTTCAAAATGTCAATCAAGTAACTAAAGCTACCGCTTTGTCCTCAGTTACTTCTTCTCCGGCACAACCTAACTTTAGTCAGTTATCTCATTCTACAGTTACTCGAATTAACACTAATCCTTCTGCCGCGAGTTTTAATATGCAAACTGGCGCCAATGGGTTATTGGGGTTAAGGCATGTTAGTGATGATACTTATACTCCTCAATCGAGCATGCAGGTCGTTTCTCGCTCAAACGAGGGAGGCACTCTATCAAATCAGTCTATGGGTACTGTCGAAGCCGAACCTAGCGGTAATACAGGTCAAGAGATCAATGCTGAGCAAGCAGAGGAACAGCAAAGCAGAGGAAGTGAAAATCAGCAAAGGGAACAAGGCGCCAGAGAATCTCAAAGCAGTCAGAATCAGGCTGCAGAATTAATTGAAGCCAAAGTTTTAGAGCAGCTTAAAGCCAGAGATATAGAAGTTAAAAACCATGAAAGGGCCCATGCTTCTGTCGGTGGTATTCACGCTCAAAGTCCCAGTTACGAATATCAAAGGGGTAGCGACGGTAGGCGCTATGCCGTGGGTGGTGAAGTGCAAATTGATGTGAGCCCTGTTAAAGATGATCCGCAAGCTACGATAACCAAAATGAAGCAAGTCTATGCTGCTGCCATGGCTCCTGTTGACCCTTCTATGGCTGACATCAGAGTGGCGAATAGAGCGCTGCAACATATGCAAGAGGCTAAGCAGGAATTAACTGAGAGTTTGGGAGAGCAAGGTTCAAGTGGACCTAATGCTAAAACTACTATGTCATTGGGCAATCGCGAAGGTGATGAACAAACCTCAAGCGGCAATGGGAGTCAATCTACTAAGGGGCAAATTGATACCGAACAGACAAATAACCACTCTCAGTTACCTAAGGCTAAGCTAGAGTTAGCCTATGGAGTAACCGATAACCCTCAACCTAACTTGGCATTGCAAGTATAGTGGCCTTTTCGACACACTCTTCTATCTCATCTGTTAAAATTCCGTGTTCCTTTAGAATCAGTGATTCAAGTAGTTTGCTTGCTGGGCCTTGTTGATCTCGATTGGGAACCACTAAGGTTAAATGGACGCGTTTACTGCTTCCACCTTGAAGGTTAAGCCTGACCAGCTCTCCAGATAGCAGAGACTCTGAGACCAAACTTTTTGGTATCCAGCAGAAGCCAACGCCTTGCTTTAGAATGGTGATGGCTTCATGAAAGTTTGAGACTGTCCATCTTTGTTCTGCCTTAAGCCAACCAAAATCTTTTTGCGGATTACTGCCAGAATCTTTTATGACTATTTGAAGATGTTCGGTTAGCACTCTGTCGTCATGGATAATTTTAGTGCAAGCCAAAGGGTGCTTAGGAGGACAGACAAGAATAAGATCCTCATAGCAGAGAGGCTCACCATAAAACCCTTTAGGTGGTAAACCACAAAGCGCCATATCCACTTGCTTGTTTCTTATCAGATCGTTTGTGCCAGTTAGTACTGAGTCGAGCAAGGTAACTCGAGTTCCTCGACTTAAAGGATGAAATGCTTTTAGAGCCCGAGTTAGGGTAGGAGTCGGGTACACTATGTCTCTGGCTAGAGTTAAACTGGGTTCCCAGCCCTGTTCAAGGTTGCTAGCGAGCTGTTCAAGCTCTGACACGGCTAGCGTCACCTGACGAGAGCGTCTTAGCATTAGCTCTCCCTGAGGTGTTAGATGTGCTTTTCGACCTTTGACTTCCAGTAATTGAATACCGAGCTGCTGTTGCAGCTTGCTTACCGCATGGTTGAGTGAAGATTGACTCTTATTTAAGTGTTGAGCCGCTTGAGCGTAGCCCCCTTGATCCACAACCGCTTGTAAAATTCGCCATTGCTCTAAGGTTGATTTTGCTCTATCCATAATTCATTTCTATAAAGTCGTAAGCTTTAAGCAAATATAACGGTATACCATTCGATTATTCAATAAAGAAATGGGATCAATTTGTGAATGAGTTAGCTTGATCGCAAAATGCTAAATTAGTTGTCATCTTGTTTGAGAAGACTCAGCAAAGCAGTGAAGCTAGGCTCTTGAGCAAAAACACGTGCTAGGCGTTGAGCCGTGGTTAATCCTTTCTCATTAATGATCAATAAGCTGAATATCGCTTCTGGAGAAACGACCGCATGCTTGATTAACGCTTTAGCTAAAGCGTCTTGCCACAGGCTGTAGTAATAATTACTTTCTTGATTCAGTATTGCTTTTGAGTTGTAAACAATATTCTTTGCTCCAGACCAATTTCCTTGATAACTAGCGTTAAACTCTGTAGCTAAATCTTTATAGCTTGGATTATCTTTATCTTCAAAAAGTGTCAGCGCAGCCTTAGCTCTAAAGATGTGTGTTTGTTTGCGGTAGTTATCAATCATATTTTGATAGGCTAAGTCCTGTTGAAACGGCATTAAATGACTGAGTTGATTATCTATATAGAGAGCGAGCCACTTCTGGGGCAACTGAGCCATATCGGCATTAAAGGAAAACTGAGTGTTGAAATAGTGACGTTGTCCATTTGCAAGCGTCACTATGGTGTTAGCTAATGCTTGAGCAAGTTTTTTCCTGTCTCTTAAGTGTTTGACTTTTCCTTTAAAACTTAATTCGCTTTGTCCAAATTGATGGCCAACGATACTCGCTTTTAACTCGGTACTTTGAAAACTCGTTCCTTGATGCAGAAATATTGCACCAAGAAAACGGTCGTGATGCCAAACATGAACTTGGCTACTGGATACGGGTTCTAGAATGATGCCGAAAGGGGTCAGTATATTTTGGCTGATCTCTACCAATGTTTGAGTATCTAACCTAAAGGCAGGCTCTTGGTGTTGAGTTCTGGTGTTAGATAAAGCACGGGCTTGAGTTAATGTTTGATTCAGATCCCAAGGAGAAAAGCTCAGTTGCTTGGTTTGGCTGTCTAGAAAGGCTTTTACCTTTTCAGGGGTGTTTAAGTAGTTATTACGTAAAAGAAAGCGAGCATAGCTGTTAAAACCAGCCTGATGGGCTTGTCGCTGACGAAGGTCCACAATTTGTTTTAATACTGGTTCGCTGAAGTGTTTTGCTCTTACTTGGTATGCTTGCCATATTTTTCGTCGGCACTCTTGGTCTTCTTGCTTTTTTAAATAGTGACTTAGATTAAAACTTGGGGCTGTTGATATAGCGTCGCTCTTAAGTGTGGTTATTTTCGAATCCGGCTCGAGTTGGCAAACTTTAGCTAAGTTCTCTAGGTGCAATGCTCTATTACTTAATTGAGCGTAAACATTGGCTTTTGCTACATGAAGTTGAGCTTGAGATATGGTCTCGAGTTGGCTTTGTCGCTGCAATAGAAGTTGTTGACCTAATTGCTTAAGATGATTATCACTAGATTGAATGAGTAGCTGAATGAAACGGCCTACATCAGCTTGACTAATAAAGTGTTGGAACTGATCGGCAAGACGTAATTGGCATTGGACTATGCCCTCGTGCATCGCAGGTGGGATCTGTTTGCGTTGGCTTTGATAGTATTGCAACAGGCTATAAATATTTTGAAAGCCCAAGCTTTGCCTTTCAAATTGCTGAGCGGCACCGATTAAGCTGAGCGGATCTTCGTTTTTATGCAGTTTCTCTATATCAATGCTGAAGTGAATCCCCGACTGGTTTAAGCATTGGTGAATTAGCATTGCTAACCCTTGTTGGTTTGCCCTTGCCGTAGTAACAGAGGCACATAGGACTGAGAAAGCGAATAAAGCAAAAAAGGCTTTAAGCAAAGATGCGTACATATTCAATAATTTAACCAGATAGAAAGCGTGCTTATAACAGACGTTAAATCATAAGACTAAAGCGGCGGAAATTATACCCTTAATTATGTCAGCGGTTGTAACTGTTACTTTTCTGACAAAGAGCAGAGCGTTTTTAAGACGTTTACAGGGAGCGACTTTTACCTAAAATAAATTGTTTTTGTAAATCGATAAGGGCAAAACCACTGATAAAGTCCTTGCCTAGGGTTAAGGGGATACCTGCTCCCGATTGTAGGCTAGGTTGATTTAATAAAAGTATTTCTGCACTTTTACTGTACTCGCCTAGAGTTAGTTGACTGTGAATGACAATACCCTGGGGGATTTCATTATTGCTTGTAGGTTTTGGGGTAAATAAAGCTTGATAGCGTGCGATTGGAGCTTCAAAGGATTGTCCTGGCGTATTTGGGCCTTTAGTTTGTACATCAAATCTTACCCAGTTAGTTTTATCACGTTTAAAAGTAATAATATTATGTACTTTGAGTGTTGAGAGTTGTTCTCCCGAGTCGATTTGTGCGACGACATTGATCAGTAGCTTCTTGATATAGACATGCTCCCGCTCACCTAAAATGGGCAATTGCACCGGAATAACATCTTGATTGCGATTTTCTTGATTTGAAATTGCGCCCTTTGTAATTGTTTGAGCTGGAAGCTGATTAAGCTTATTGATAAGTGCAAGTTGATAGTGCTCAATGATACTTTGCTGGGCTTGGATTTGCGCTAGTAAGCGTTTTTCCTGTGCGTTTAACTGGCGAGTCAATTGCTTATTTAGCAGCGTATTAAATTGGGTTTCATCAAGTTGAGTGGTAACGGGCGTGGTGGGTTTAGCGTCCTTGGATGAACACGCCGTTAGCATCAAAAATGACGCTAGCATCATTATCTTTACTAGCGTCATTATGATTGTGTTTAGTTTATTGGTCCCGCATGGATCTGCCACCATAATCTAGCCATTATTCATTACCCTTAGACTATGAACTTTAGCCTATTAAATCATGGTTTGGCTGATTTTTTTCTGCAATGATGGTTGCACGCTTAGGTGCAGGATAACCTTCTACGGTTAGGCTAATATCGTTGGGGTCAAGATATTCAACCAAAGATTCGTTCTTCATCCAGTCGGTGCTGCGCTGCTCAGCCAATGAGGTAATATCGACATCGACACAACGCACATTGATAAAGTCACATTTCTCAAGCCAAAGAATGAGCGCTTTTACTGAAGGTAGGAACCATACGTTGTTCATCTTGCCATATCTATCTTTTGGCATAAGGACGGTATTTTCATCGCCATCGACAACCAAGGTTTCTAAGACAAGTTCACCGCCGGTGCGCAACTGATCTCGTAATTGCAAAATATGATCGATTGGCGAGCGGCGATGATACAGTACTCCCATAGAGAACACAGTATCAAAAGCATCCAGAGGTGGTAACTCTTCAATGCCCAGTGGCAGCAGATGTACAGGCTTTTCTGAACCCGCTAAGCGTTTTATCGCTTCAAATTGGCATAGAAATAACGGTGATGGGTCGATACCAACCACGCGTTTAGCGCCAGCACCCAACATGCGCCACATATGATAACCGCTGCCACAACCCACATCGAGCACTGTGCGCTTGTTTAGCGGGCTAATATGATCTTTAACTCTGTCCCATTTCCAATCCGAACGCCACTCAGTGTCGATATGAATACCGTGCACATCAAATGGGCCTTTACGCCAAGGATGAAATAGTCGTAGTAGGTTCTCTAGCTTTTCTCTTTGACCAGCAGATAACTGCTCGCCTGAGCCTATGGTGACGCTGTCGGTTAGGGATAACTGGTCTGGCTCGGGGTAATTGAGCTTATTAAGCACCTTTTCCCACTTGGGCAGATTGCCGTGTTTATGGGCGCGTTGCCAGTTGCCCAAAATGGCAGGAAGGGTTTCTAGCCAGTGTTGTAACTCTGAGTCGGCTATTTGCTTATAAAAAGAACTAAAACTAATCACTTAATTGCCACCATAGAAGCAAAGTTAAAACATTGAAACCAAAGACTCGAGTGTGAAAACCCACATGCTTTAAATCTTTGTTCGTGAGCGGGAAGGGTATCTGGTTTCATCACATTTTCAAGGGCGCTACGTTTTTGGCTGATCTCTAATTCACTATAGCCATTGGCGCGCTTGAAATTAAGGTGCAGATCATCGAGCAAGCCATGGATTGCTTGACTGTCAAAGCGCAGTTTTTCAGAGATAACCAATATACCGCCGGGGTTTAACCCTTGATATATTTTTTGAATTAACGCATCTCTATCGGCCGGTGGAAGAAACTGCAAAGTGAAGTTTAATACCACCATAGAGGCGTTTTCGAACTCAATATCGCGAATATCAGCGCAAACAAGATCCACCTGAGTGTCGCTTAAATAAGCATCGAGATTCTCTTTACAGCGCTCAATCATAGACTCGCTATTATCAACGGCGACTATCTTACATTGGCGTGATTCGATTTGACGCCTGATATTGAGTGTTGCAGCACCTAGCGAACAACCTAAGTCATAAACTTGGGTTTTTGGAGTAACATACCTTTGGGCAAGGTCGCCTAGGGTTTGGATTATTTGACCATAACCCGGCACAGAGCGACGTATCATGTCACTGAAAACGCCAGCAACGCGATCATCAAATTTAAAGTCGCCTACGTGATCACTCGCTTGAGCGTATATGGTATCCTGAGAAGAATTCATTTGAGATAAATTTAACAATAACAATCTTATATTTTAGCCGTTGCATGAGAGTCGCAGCAAGTACCGCTAAAGAAAATTGTGTTAAATTGCCAATTATATCCAGTAAAAGAGAATCATATTTAGCCATGGGAAGATGGAGTCTAATGACAAGGACAGGCGGAATGAGTTTGATATGGGCCATGCTGGCACTCATATCCCTAACCGTTCAAGCAAGTACGCTAACTAGCGATGAGCAAGCTGAGAATAGCGAAGTCATAAGACAGGAAGCTGGTAATCAAGTTCTAGCAAGGGAAGAGAAGGCTACAAGGGCAAAACCCATTGTTATGGTAATGGGGGAGGACAGCTATCCCTTTCAATACATGACAGATGAAGGTGATGCCGCTGGCTTGCTGGTGGATATTTGGCGTGAATGGTCACGTCAAGTTCACAGGCCTATTATCTTTGTGATAAGGCACTGGCAAGACTCGTTAACGCAACTCGATTCCAACCGCGCCGATATTCATATGGGAATGGCCAAAACGTCTAAGCGGGATGAGCTATTTGATTTTGCTAAGCCTATATCCCAAGTTAACACCTACCTCTATCTTCACGAGGAACTTGGCGATAAAACCAATATTCAAGCTCTGTTGCCTTATCATATCGGTATTGTAGAGGGCTCTGCCCATGAATCCGTGCTGCTTGAGAAAGAGCCTAAACTGGCCTTTAGACATTATCCAACTAGAAAAGCACTATTTGAGGCGCTAGATAAGGGCGAAGTGAAAGTTTTTGCTGGCATGGAAGGCTACCTTAAAGATCAGGCGCAGCAGCGCTCCTTTGCTGAAGATTTTCCTACAAAGAATCGAATACTGATTAAAGAGACGTTACTTTATCCCGCCGTTAAACAAGACAATAGTGAGCTTTTAGCCCTAATCGAATCAGGCTTTAACGAAATTCCACCTGAGACAATCGCCAATATAGAAAGGCGTTGGCTCGGGTTTGGTCGCTCCCAAGAAGGGATCGCCATCGCGATGCAGTTAGGTATCGAGCCTTTTGTCAATATTGGTATCGATGGGCTTCCCCATGGTCTGTACGTCGATATGTGGCGTCTGTGGTCAGAGAAAACCGGCATTCCTATCGATTTTATTCCCGGTGACATGAGTGGCTCACTTGAAGATGTTAAACAAGGGGTTGCCGATGTTCATATTGGTTACCCTGAGAGTGATGCGATACGCTCTGGCTTAAAACGGGCTTGGCAGCTTTACAGCATTAAGAGCCGTTTGTTTTTGTATAAAAATAAAATTAACGATTTAGAGTCTCTTGAGGGGGTAAGGCTTGGTGTGTTTCCAACTGCGCCTTATTTAGCCGAATTGAAACAGGCGCTGCCCAATACTCAACTGCGTTTCTATGACACTATGGCCGCGTTAATACAGGCTTCTATTAGAGGCGATATCGCTGGCTTCGTCGCATCGGCGGCTTGGACTCAGCATTATCTATTGGCCAATAATCGCTGGGCTGAATTTAATCAGTATACCGGGCTTGAATTTAGCACTGAAATCTATGCATTGACCCGCCAAGCCGATGATGGCTTAGCAAAGCGGATTGAGTCTGGCTTCAATCTTATTAGCTATCAAGAGTTCGCAGAGTTAGAACAAAAATGGATGCTCAATTATAAGGATCATGTATTTACTGAACCTGGTCGTCATATTAATTTGAGCCAAGCTCAGCGCGATTATTTAGCGAGTTTAGGTAAGCTGAAAGTTGGCTATTTAAGTCATTGGCCGCCAATGGAGTTTACCGATGCCAAGGGACAGTTTGCAGGTGTGAACAGTGATATTGTTGCCATGCTAGCAAAAGAGTTAGGTATTGAGTTTGAGCCTGTTGTGTTTGATCGTTGGCAAGATTTACTTGAGGCGCTAATCGATGGACGCATAGATCTTGCTGGCAGCGTGGCAAAGACTGCAGAGCGCGAGCAGCTTTTAGCCTACAGCCAATCTTACTGGCCATCGCCTTGGGCATTAGCATCACGCTCTCGTCCAGCATCGGCCTACATGTTAGATCAACTCTCTGGACTTAACCTTGCTGTCGTCGAAGGTTATCACCTAGTATCCGACCTTATGTCCCAAGCTCCGGGGATCTCCCTAGTACTTGTGCCTAATACACAGGCTGGCCTAGATGCTGTCAATGAAGGTAATGCTGACTTTTTTATAGAGAAAGTGACGCGCCTAGCTCAAGAAATTGAGCAGCAAGAAGAAGCATTTTCTATCTCTTTGCTGACTGACTTTACCGGTCAACAGAGCCATTTTGGTCTTAATATAGAACATAAACGCTTAGCACCTTTGCTTAATCTAGCCCTGAATCATATTAGTAAGCAGACACAGCAGAAAATCAGTGATAAGTGGCAAGTTAGTCAAGCAGAGAGCACAACAAACCTAGGGCAATGGATAGGTTCGATTCTGGTTGTTTGCGGACTGATTTTAGTGGTCATCTTAATCGCTGCTTATTTTAACCATAAGGTGAAATTAGAAAGGCGTTTGCGTATTAAAGCGCAAAACCAAGCCAAGATGGCAGCCAACTATGATGGTGTAACCCAGCTTCCTAATCGTACATTGCTTGACGACAGATTAACGCAGACGGTATTGATTGCTTCGAGGGAGCAACAAAAATTTGCCGTGCTATTTATTAGCCTAGAAGGGTTACATAAAGTCGGTGAAACCTATGGCAAGGATTTATCGGATAGGTTATTGATTAAGCTAGCCAGTGTGCTCGAATCTAAGTTAAGAAAGTCAGATACCTTAGCTAAGTTCTCGCGGCATGAGTTTGTGGTGATCCTTAACCATGTACAGGATCTCGATGCGGTTTGCCAAGTGAGTGAAACCTTAGTTGAGTTGCTCGCACTGCCACAAGAGATAGATGGCCATAAGCTCACTGTGGTGCCAAGCATAGGGGTTGCCATGTATCCATCCGATGGCGATACGGCGATAGCACTGTTGAAAAAAGCCGATCAATTAGGTTTTTATGCTCGCCGCAATGGCGGTCGCTGTTATCGAACAAGCTAATAACATTGGCATTTTGTGTGAGTTTTACCATCAACAGCCCCTGGCCAAAATGGGTGCTAGGTGGTAAAACTGCTGCTTCCTTCACCGACTAGCAGTGAAGTACTTTGGTATTTGGCATTATTTCTCTATAATGCCGCTCTTAATATTGTTTTGATTTCCAAGTCACCGGATTCCGGAAAAGGATAGAGTTTAAATGCGTAGTCATTATTGTGGAGACGTAAACAAGTCTCACGTTGGACAAGAAGTAACCCTGGTGGGTTGGGTTAACCGTAGCCGAGATTTAGGCGGTGTGGTCTTTTTAGATCTTAGGGATAGAGAAGGTTTGATTCAGGTGGTTTACGATCCTGATCTACCTGAAGTCTTTGAGGTGGCCAGTACACTTCGCGGTGAGTTCTGTGTGCAAGTTAAAGGCTTAGTACGCGCTCGTCCAGACAGCCAAATTAATAGCGATATGAAGACAGGTGAAATTGAGGTGTTAGGTAAAGACCTAACAATCATCAATAGCGCTGCGCCATTGCCGCTAAGCATGGATAACCATCAAAACAATAGTGAAGAGCAGCGTCTTAAGTATCGCTACTTAGACCTACGCCGCCCTGAAATGGCTGAGCGTCTGATGTTCCGCTCTAAGATTACTAGCGCCGTGCGTCGTTTTCTAGATGACAACGGTTTCCTAGATATCGAAACCCCAATTTTGACTAAGGCCACTCCAGAAGGTGCCCGTGATTACCTAGTGCCGAGCCGTACCTATAAAGGTCAGTTCTTTGCGCTGCCTCAGTCACCACAGATTTTCAAGCAGCTGCTAATGATGTCAGGCTTTGACCGTTATTATCAGATTGTGAAGTGCTTCCGTGATGAAGACTTACGCGCTGACCGTCAGCCAGAATTCACCCAGATCGATATCGAAACCTCTTTCATGACATCAGAGCAGGTGATGGACAAGACTGAAGAGATGGTTCGCAGTCTATTTAAAGATCTGCTGAATGTCGATTTAGGCCAGTTCCCGAAAATGACCTACGCAGAAGCGATGCGTCGTTTCGGCTCTGATAAGCCTGATTTACGTAACCCGCTAGAACTAGTCGATGTGGCTGATCTGCTAAAAGAGGTTGAGTTTGCCGTATTCAATGGTCCGGCCAACGATGCCGAAGGCCGTGTGGCGGTACTAAGAGTACCAGGTGGTGCCAAGTTATCTCGTAAGCAAATCGATGAGTGCACTAAGTATGTTGGCATCTATGGTGCTAAAGGTCTTGCTTGGATGAAGGTCAACGACCTCAGTGCAGGCATGGAAGGCATTCAGTCACCAGTGCTTAAGTTCCTTAACGAGTCTATCGTTAACAACATCATAGAGCGAACTGGTGCAGAGACGGGCGATATCATCCTATTTGGTGCTGATAAAGCTAACGTTGTAGCAGAAGCCATGGGTGCACTACGTCTTAAGCTAGGTGAAGACTTTGGTTTAGTGAGCGACGAGTGGCGTCCACTTTGGGTTGTTGACTTCCCTATGTTTGAGAAGATCAACGACGGCCTACACGCTGTTCACCACCCATTTACCGCGCCATGTAATGTGACGCCAGCAGAGCTTGAGGCGGATCCGATTTCAGCCCTGTCTGATGCCTATGATATGGTACTAAATGGTTGTGAGCTCGGTGGTGGTTCTGTGCGTATTCACAACAGTGAAATGCAAGCCGCAGCCTTCCGTGTGCTAGGTATTAGCGATGAAGAAGCTCAAGAGAAGTTTGGCTTCCTACTTGAAGCACTACGCTACGGCACACCGCCACATGCGGGTCTTGCATTTGGTCTAGACAGACTCGTGATGCTAATGACAGGCACTAGCTCGATTCGCGATGTGATGGCGTTCCCTAAAACCACGACTGCGGCTTGTCCGCTAACGAACGCACCAGGATTTGCCAATCCAGCCCAGCTTGAAGAGCTAGGGGTGAAAGTGGTTGAGAAGGCTAAAGCCGAAGACGCCAGCGCCGATGAAGCTGAACAAGCATAAGCCGAGCAAATATCATCGGCAATATTCAAGTTTCCTAAGCCGAGCATAGTCTCGGCTTCTTTTTTTAACCTCGATACTGAGGAGTGAGAATATGGCAGGTCACAGTAAATGGGCCAATATTAAGCACCGCAAGGCGGCACAAGATGCCAAGCGCGGTAAGCTATTTACTAAGTTTATTCGTGAGCTCACCGTAGCCGCTAGGGAAGGAGGCTCAGATGCCGATTCTAACCCAAGACTACGTGCCGCTATCGATAAAGCACTTTCAAACAATATGACGCGCGACACCATTGAACGCGCTATTAAACGTGGTGCTGGTGAGCTAGATGGTCAAGTGCTCGAAACCATTATGTATGAAGGTTATGGCCCTGGCGGCACAGCAGTGATGGTAGAAACCATGACAGATAACCGTAATCGTACTGTGTCTGGTGTGCGTAATGCCTTTAGCAAGTCTGGCGGTAACTTAGGCACCGACGGCTCAGTGGCTTATCTGTTTGCCAAGAAAGGGGTGATCTCTTACGGTGAAGGTAGCGACGAAGACACTATCATGGATGCTGCTCTTGAAGCGGGCGCCGAAGATGTGGTCACCAACGATGACTCATCTATCGATGTGTATACCACGCCAGAAGAGTTTGGTACGGTAAAAGATGCCTTAGATGCAGCAGGTCTCGAGTCAGTTAACGCCGAAGTGACTATGATCCCATCGACTAAAGCTGAGCTTGATGCGGCGACAGCTCCTAAGTTTATGCGTTTGATTGATAACCTAGAAGATCATGATGATGTTCAAGAGGTGTATCACAATGCCGAGATCTCCGATGAGATCATGGAAAACTTAGAATAATTTATGGCTATTATTCTTGGTGTCGACCCAGGTTCTCGCATTACTGGCTATGGTGTCATTCAGTGCCAAGGTCGACAACAGATCTATTTGGGCAGTGGCTGTATTCGTACTAGCGACGATGAGCTGCCCATTAGACTCAAACAGATTTTTGCCGGTATTAGCGAAATCATACGCCAGTACCAGCCGGATCAGTTTGCCATTGAGCGTGTCTTTATGGCGAAAAACGCCGATGCTGCGCTAAAGCTAGGTCAAGCACGAGGAGCTGCCATAGTGGCTGCCACCAATGCAGATTTGCCCGTGTCTGAGTACAGCGCGACACAGATAAAAAGTGCCGTAGTCGGTACTGGCCGAGCGCAAAAGACCCAAGTGCAGCATATGATCCAGCAAATATTAAAGTTACCCGCCGCGCCCCAAGCCGATGCCGCCGATGCATTAGGGGTGGCTGTTTGTCATTATCACACTTGCCAAAGCCTAGTGTCATTAGGTGGGCGAGCAAGTGCCAGCACATATGGACGTTATAAATGATAGGTCGTTTAAGAGGGCTAGTGGTTGAAAAGCAGGCCCCAGAAGTCGTAATAGATATTCAAGGCTTGGGTTATGAAGTTCAGATGCCCCTAACCAGCTTTTATGAGCTGCCTGAGCTTAATCAAGAAGCGACTATCTACACCCACTTTGTGGTGCGTGAAGATGCTCAGCTACTTTATGGTTTTACCACTAAGCAGGAGCGTGCGCTGTTTCGTTTGCTCATTAAAACTAATGGCGTTGGCCCTAAGCTTGCCCTGACCATACTCTCAGGTATGACGGCTTCTGAATTTGTCGCCTGTGTCGAGCGTGATGATGTGGCCACGCTAGTTAAGCTGCCAGGTGTGGGTAAGAAGACCGCCGAGCGTTTATTGGTTGAGATGCGCGATAAGTTAAAGAGCCTGATGGAAGCGTCCCAAGGCTCGGAGCGTGAATTTGTGCTTAAGGCAGATTATACACCTGCACCTGTGGTCAATACCGCAGAAGAAGACGCTATTGGTGCACTATTGGCATTGGGTTATAAACCTGCTATTGCTAGTAAGGCCGTATCCAGTGTCTTTGAAGAGGGCATGGACTCAGAGGCCCTGATTAAAGCTGCACTGAAATCTATGCTTTAAATGCGTTTTATCGAAAGCACTCTTCGTTGTTCTAAGGAAACATCATGATTGAAGCTGACAGACTGATCCAACCGCAACTCGCTGCCGATGGCCAAGATGAAGCCATAGACAGAGCCATGCGCCCTAAATTGCTCGATGAGTATACGGGTCAGGATGATACGCGCGCTCAGTTAAAGATTTTTATCGAGGCGGCAAAAAAGCGTGGTGAAGCCTTAGATCATATGCTGATTTACGGCCCGCCTGGGCTAGGTAAAACCACATTGGCCATGATTGTTGCTAATGAGATGGATGTCAGCATTAAAACCACATCTGGCCCTGTGCTGGAAAAAGCCGGTGATTTGGCAGCGCTGCTAACCAACCTTGAGCCCCATGACGTGCTATTTATCGATGAAATCCATCGTTTAAGCCCTGTGGTGGAAGAAATCCTCTATCCAGCCATGGAAGATTATCAGCTCGATATCATGATAGGCGAGGGGCCTGCAGCGCGTTCAATCAAGTTAGACTTACCGCCTTTCACCCTTGTTGGCGCAACGACTCGTGCGGGCGCATTAACCTCACCCCTTAGAGCCCGCTTTGGTATTCCACTAAGGCTAGAGTTCTATAACGTGGCCGATTTGAGCTCAATCGTGGCTCGCTCTGCCAAGGTGATGGAGCTTGAAATCGATAAAGAAGGTGCGACCGAGATTGCACGCCGCTCTCGTGGTACTCCGCGTATCGCCAATCGCTTGCTACGCCGTGTAAGAGACTTTGCTGAAGTCAAACACGATGGCCGAGTGACTAAAGCAGTGGCCGAGCAAGCGCTAGATGTGCTCGATGTCGACAGCGAAGGTTTTGATTATATGGATCGCAAGCTACTACTTGCCATAATCGATAAGTTTATGGGCGGCCCTGTGGGCTTAGATAACCTTGCCGCTGCTATCGGTGAGGAGCGCGAAACTATAGAAGATGTGCTTGAGCCATTTTTAATCCAGCAAGGTTTTGTCCAGCGCACCCCAAGAGGGCGCATCGCTACCCCAAGGGCTTATCAGCATTTTGGTATGATCCAGCCTGAGTAGGTTTAGCGCTAGAGATCACTGAGAGGACTGCGTACGCCATTAGCACCAGCTTGCAGCACATGAGTGTAGATCAGCGTGGTTCTGATATCACTATGACCAAGTTGCTCTTGTACCGTTCGAATATCGGCTCCTCTCTGCAATAGGTGGGTAGCGAAAGAGTGTCTCAGTGTATGGCAAGTGACATGTTTTTTAACCCCCGCTTTAAACGCGGCTGCTCTAACGGCTTTTTGGACTGAAGTTTCATCAATATGATGGCGACGAATAGCGCCATTTGAGGTTGGATCTTGGCTTAGTCGCCCCGATGGAAATAAGTAGTGCCATTCAAAGTGCTTGGCTGCACTGGGGAATTTTCTTTCTAGTGCATTAGGCATCCATACGCCTTGATAATCTGTTTGTTTGATATCGGCTTCGTAGTATTGCCGCGCAATATCGATTTGTTGATGCAAAGCTGGTACTAATTCTTTGGCCAAAGTGACTCTGCGATGCTTTCCTCCTTTACCAAACCAGATAAGCAGAGATAGATAATCGAAATCGATATCTTTGATACGAAGACGAACAGCCTCCATTAACCTTAATCCACTGCCATAAAGCAGCTTGCTAATTAAGCTGTGTTTAGCATTGATAGTATTAAGTAACTGCGTTGTTTCTTCTACAGTCAATACGGTAGGCAATTTAGTTTGGCGCGAAGATTTATCAAATTTTAGCTGTTCAGAAAGAGGTCGTTTAATGATCTCCCTATACAAGAAAACTAAGGCGTTCAATGCACTTCATTGTGTTGATGGAGAAACATTTTTAATACAACTTAGATGGGTAAGAAAGGCTTCTACTTCAGCATCTCCAATATCATTGGGATGTTGTTTATCATTAAATAGGATGAAGCCCTTTATCCAATAGAGGTAGGTTTCTATGGTTCGCTTTGCGTAGTGACGAGTGTACATAAAGTCAGCGATGTAACTTAAATAGGGTGATTTTTTCATCAGATCTATCTTTTACATTTACTGTGTTTTTATCCAGTGTAGTCGTGTTTCCGTATTTTCGCTTGTTATACGGAAAAAATCCGTATTTCGTGAATTGAATCTTTGCACTAAAAGTGCCGTTTCTTGTTGAAAGATAAGCATAATGAGCGTATTGTTTAAAAATTGAAATGCGTGATAGACGGAAAAAGTCCGTGTTTAAACACGGACTTTTTCCGTCTAATACACTGTTATGCGTCAAACACGGAGATATAAATGGATATCAATTCACCAGCAGAGCAATTGTTTTTTACAACTGTAAGAATCGACACAATAGATGCAGCTGGTAATGCAGGATCAGGAACAGGTTTTATCTTTGCTCATAAGTACAAAGATAACGGATATCCATTTGTCGTGACCAATAAGCATGTTGTCAAAGGTGCTAAAAAGGGCGGCATTACCTTTATAAAAAAAGAAAATGATAAGCCAAAGCTAGGCGATGCTTTCAGAATAGAGAATGATGATTTCGAAAGCCTTTGGTATGGCCATAGTGAGGATGATGTCGATATAGCTATATGCCCTCTAGTCCCTATCGAACAACATATAAAGAGCTTGGGAGAGGAGATTTTCTACAGAACTATTAGTAGCGATTTAATCCCCTCCGGCGATGATATCGAAAAGCTCGATGCTCTCGAAGATGTCGTTTTTATAGGCTATCCAAACGGTATTTGGGATTCGAAAAACTATATTCCGGTAATGCGAAAAGGTACTACGGCCACACCAATAACCGTCGATTTTGAAAATCAAAAGAAATTCCTCATTGATGCCTCTGTTTTTGGTGGTTCAAGCGGAAGCCCCGTATTTATATAACTCTGGTACCTTTGCAACCAAAGGGGGACCAGCTCAGGTTGGGACAAGGTTACATTTTATAGGTGTGGTAGCGGCGGTATATCACCGGAATGAGCTAAATGAAATAGTTACCATTCCTATCCCAACTGATACCAAGCCAGTGGCTGTAGGAAAAGAAATGATTGATCTTGGAATAGTATTCAAAGCAGAAAATGTTACCGAGACAATAGAGCAATTAGTAGACAATCATGACGGCGCATAACAAGCAAAGGCAGCATCGCCCTTCGGGCTGTACGCGCTAACGCGCGCCGCTGCTTTGGGCGTTATGAATCTTAGGAGAGAGTAGTGGAAGACATTCCAGCCAAGGAACTGAAGGATTATGGTCATGATGCAGTAAAAGCAGGGCTTAACGTAGTCCCGCTTGTTGGAGGGGCTCTAGCGACTGTCTTTGAAACTGTATTTTCAGCGCCAATAGATAAAAGAAAAGAAGAATGGCTGAAAGAGCTAGCTGCCACGGTTGATGATTTATGCCGTCAGGTTGAAGGGCTTTCTCCTGAGAAGCTTTCGAAGAATGACTTGTTTATATCAGCTTACTTACAGGCTTCTAATATCGCGATTCGAACGCACCATGAAAGTAAGCTCAATGCATTGAAAGCCGCAGTGAAGAACACCGTCCTTCTGAATGATTACGATGAATCAAAAAAACTAATATTTATTCGCACCATTGATGAAATGACTCCTTTGCACTTTAAGGTGTTGCACTTCCTTTCGGTACCTGAAGGTTACATTGCGGAGCTAAATAGAAAACAGGGACCTAATGTCTCAACTCACTGGGGTGATTTAAGGAATGTCTGGGATGAAACGTTCAAAGATATCAGGTCATCAGATCCTTTGATTGACGTTGTGATAAATGATTTACACCGCTTTGGGTTTGTTCACATTGATCAATTCTACAAAGCCAGCATGAACTCTGTGAGCACAAAAACAGGTCAAGATTTCATAATGTTTGTAGATGGTAATTCATAACAAGGCCAGCCAGAGGGACACAAAAACCGCCGCTTCGCTCTGGTTTTCGTGCCCCTACTGGCGGCGTTATGTTCTTAAGGGATTTATTGACTTTTAGAATTTAATTGAGAGGCTTGATGTCCAAAAGAAGAAAATCAGCATGGTACATTTTCCAAGAGGAAATCAAAGAGTACTTTGAGTCACTTGGTACTTATGCAAAAACAAATGTGAGAATTTCGGGTGCACGTGGAGACCATGATATTGATGTTTTAGTTAAAACTAAGTTTTTTGGGAAAGAGATAACTTGGGTTATTGAAGCCAAAAAATGGAAATACAATGTATCAAAAGAAAAAGTTTTAGCTCTTCTTACTATTGTTCAAGATATCGGAGCTGATCGAGGCTTCATCATATCAGAAAAGGGTTATCAAAAAGGAGCTTTAAAGTGTGCTGAAAATACAAACATTAGCCTTTCTAACTTCTCAGATCTGCAAGAAAGTACAAAAAACTTCATAAGCACTGAAATACTCAAACAATATGAAGAAAGATATGAATTACTGAATGCTAGGTATTGGTCACACCCAAAAGAAGTCCGTAAAGATTATGACTTAAGACATGATGTCGGTTATGAGTCACCATTTTCTGGTATTACTCAGCTTACGTATGTGGAGAAAGTTATCGAAGCTATAAAAAATAGGGATTATCCTATTAATACCGATACAGGCTTGGCTATACATGTTGGCGAGAAACAAATTGATGATTTTCAGCAAGCATGTAACTGGCTAAACCTGAATCTGAACCTGTTAGATAGGCAGTTATTGAAAGCTGAGCAAAAAATGCTTCAATATAATGAGTTCAACCCTCTCTTCGAACGTTGGGATAAGGCTTTAGCCCCAGTAGAAAGTGGTGAGAAATAAAATAATTGGACAGCCTAACGACAATAATAGGCCACCCATTATAAATGGCACATTGATTTAGCTCTGGCTAAACTAAAGCAACTAACGTTTGGTAGGAGCTGATTATGCCTCGTCCTCGTCGAACTCAAGTTAGTCTTGAACTTTCTCTTTAAAATCAGGCCTTATTACCACTGTTGTAGTCGTGTGGTGCGTCGCGCTTATCTGTGTGGTGATGATACCTATACAGGTAAAAACTACGACCACAGGCGCGGTTGGGTAGAGGAGCAACTCCTTAAACTCACTGAAGTATTAAAAAATAAATGGACTGCCACGATAAATGGCTGTTTAATTAAGTTTTAGCTAAACTAATGCGGCTAACGTCTTTTTGAAGCTGATTATGCTTCGCCCTCGTTGAACTCAAGTCAGTATTGAAGACTGTACTCGTTATCAGGAGTTTGCATAATTATTTAGCTTTAGCCTTGCTTTTTAATACCTCAATCACCCTGTCAAAAACCAATAATTCTCATCCCAATGCGTCACACTTTTAACTTGCTCACAGATATTTTTAGCTTCGGATAAATGTATTTGCTTTTGTCATTGAGCCATCATTGGTTTGAGTTGGCAAAGTGTACAAATTGCTGAACCAATATCATGGCTTTGTTATGCGTCCACTTGAATGATTAAACTTGTTAACCTTTTGAATAACTTTGTTTCTATATGTATCCCTTACCCAAATAGGTTACACATTGATACAGATACAAGTGTATTAAGTTGTTCATGAATTTTGGTGCGTTTTGTATCGGGTTTAGCTTGTTTTACCGTCTTTTTACGCATCTTTGTTGTCTATATGTCTGAGCTTGTTAACTCTGCCTCGTGCGTTCATAACAGATGTATCATTTGCCGCGAATTTACCCGTTTGACCCAAATTGAACAAATCGACAATATCCTTCCTGAAAGAATAACTATTCAAAAAATAGAGTAGAGACAGAACGAAGGAAGAGAATAATGACAAAAATTTCAAGCATAGCTGTGGCAGTAAACTCTTTGCTTATCGGCTCGGTATCGAGTGTGGCCATGGTGAGTAATCTTGCTCACGCAGAAGAGGGCGCCGATGTTGAGCGTATTCAGGTCACTGGCTCTCGTATTCAACGTCAAGATATGGAAAGTGCCTCCCCTGTGACTGTGATTGACTCAGGCGAGATTACTGCTGGCGGTTACACCTCAGTCGATGAGATTTTGCAATCTCAGCCCTCTATGGCGGGTAAGGCGGTTGGCTCTACTACTAACAATGGCTCAGACGGTGTGGCTCAAGTGGATCTAAGGGGCATGGGCGCTAATCGTACGCTAGTTCTGCTTAATGGTCGCCGTATGGTGAACTCTGGCTCAGGTGCCGATAGCTCGGTGGACTTAAATACCATTCCCGTCGCCATGATTGCCCGTGTTGAAATTCTTAAAGATGGCGCGTCAGCGGTTTATGGCTCAGATGCGATTGCCGGTGTGGTTAACATCATTACTAAGAAAGATTTTGAAGGCTTTCAGTTTGATGTTAAGGGTGGCGCGACTGGCGAAGGTGACGGTGAGAATGTCGAACTAAGCAGTTTATATGGATTTAGTACAGACAATGGTAATTACACCATAGGCCTTGCTTATTCGGATCGTGATGGCGTGATGCAAGGCGATAGAGACTGGGTGACGCCAGGTGCTAGCTCTTTTGTGCCAGGTGGTTCATTAGGCGGTAAGATTAAGAACGACCAAGGTGAGTGGGTTAATCGCGATTATGGCTATGACTACACTAAGCAGAGCTGGCTACAGACGCCGAATACTCGCTATAGCTTATTCGCCAACGCGATTCATGAGTTTAATAATGATGTCGTCTTTACTGGTGATCTGCTTTATACCAAACGTCAGTCTAAGCAGATGATGGCGCCGCAGCCTGCATCGGTTAACTTAAACGTGTGTGGTGAGCCAGGTGTTGACCCCAATAAGTGTATTACGCTGGATCAGGCGATGCGTGATGGTGGCATCACACCTGATAATGGCAAGGTGGAATATCGCCGCCGTATGACAGACGCGGGTAACCGTATCTATGAGCAAGATACAGATACGATTCGCGCGTCGGCAGGTCTTGCGGGTATGTTGGATGTGCATACGGGTATGAACTGGGATCTGTCATACACCTATGGCAAAAACGAAGCGGATACTTGGGTACATAACTCTATCAATGCTAAGAAGATGGAAGATTCTATGTACGCCAACCCCGATGCTTGGTTTAGCGGACAACCACTTTCTCAAGCCATAGTCGACGATATTAGCTACAAAGAGACGGCTAATGGCGGTAACGAGCAGCATATTGTTTCTGCTGTGCTAGATGGTGAGTTATTTGATTTAGATGCGGGTCCAGTCGCCTTTGCTGTTGGCGCCGAGTACCGTAAAGAGAGCGGCTACTATAATCCAGATCCTGTGATTGTGGCAGGTCACGGTACTGCGGCTCAGCAAGACCCAACCAAGGGCGATTACAGCGTGATTTCTGTCTATCAAGAGGTCAGCGTACCATTTACCGAAAAGTTAACCGGTGAGTTTGCGATTCGTTTAGATGATTACTCTACCTTTGGTAAAGCAAGTACGTGGAAGATAGGCTTAACTTATGAAGCTTCAGACGACTTAATGTTGCGAACTGTAGCTGCAACTGGCTTTAGAGCGCCAAGTGTGGCTGAGCTATATGGCGGAAACTCGGGCTCTTATGATTATTTGACCGATCCTTGGGGGAATGAGCAAGATCCGCAGATTTTGGTTAATCGCACATCAGATCCAAATCTTAAAGCGGAAGAGTCTGAGTCATTTACTGCAGGCTTAGTCTATTCGCCTAGCTTCCTTGAAGGGGCGTCTATGACTATCGATTACTGGCGCTTTAAGATTGATAACGCCATTGCGCGTAAAGATGTTCAGGTTGGACTCAACAAGTGCCATGCGGGTGATAGCGCAGCTTGTGAAGAGTTTAATATTACCCCAAATGGCGATTTAACTCAGCTTACTAGTCAGCTGACTAACGTAGGCACCCAAGATACCAGTGGTATCGATGTGAACTTTGCTTACCTGTTTGAAGGTTATGGTTTAGATTGGCGTATAAGTAACGATTTAGTGCACCTTATTGAGTTTAAGCAAGATGGTAGAAGCTATACCGGTACCATTGGTGGTGAGTATGGTGGTTATGCGAGGTTGAAAAATACCTTTGCAATGAAGGTTTCCCAAGGTGATTGGAGCCTACGTTACTCAAACCGTTATATAGGAGAGATGGATGATATCAATACTGGCGCTGAGGTTGACTCTGTACTGTATCACGATATCTCAGGTAACTATCATATAAATGAGGCTCTGACAGCAACTATTGGCCTTAAGAACTTCACCGATGTGAAGCCACCATCAGTGCCAAGTGGCAATACCGCAGGGACAGTACCAGAAGTGTATAACACGGTTGGTCGTGAGATCTTTGCTGGCGTCAGCTACAAGTTCTAATTGATATCTAGGGCAACAAACCCTAGCGATATGAAATAAAAAAGCGCCGACTACATGAGATAGTCGGCGCTTTTGTTTTAGCTAATTCAATCTACTGGAATTAACCCAAACCTTTCTCAGCACTGCTCATCTGAATAAATTCAATTTTGTAGCCATCGGGATCTTCAACAAAAGCGATTTCCGTAGTGCCACCTGCAACAGGCCCTGGCTCACGAGTGATCTTGCCGCCAGCCTGGCGAATTGCTTCACAGCGGGCATAGATATCTTCTTCTCCTATCGCTAGGTGACCGAAACCTGTGCCTAAATCATAGCTGTCAGTGCCCCAGTTATAGGTCAGCTCAACAACTGCTTGGCCAGTCGATTCTTCGCCAAAACCGACGAAGGCGAGGGTGTATTGATATTCTTCATTGGTCGATTGACGTAGAAGCTTCATGCCAAGAACTTTAGTGTAAAACTCTATGCTACGGTCAAGATCGCCAACGCGGATCATAGTATGAAGTAGTTGTGCCATGGGTAAACCTGCAAATATGAATTAAAAATTTGTTGAGATTATACCGACTTAGTATAGTCTGTGGAACGTGTTGGCTCGCAATGACCACACATAATGTCTTGTTTTCATATGGAGCTGTTATGGATCTCGAACTTAAATATGCCTTGGCTACCGCAGCGGGTATTGCTGCCTTCTTAAGTCTCTTTTTTATCTGTATGTTTTTATAGGCGTAAGCTAAAGATTAAAAACAAAGGAAAAGGCAGCGAATCGCTGCCTTTTGGGTATTAAGATAAGTGCTTTCATAGACTATTCGTCTGGATAGACCTTGTCTTTAAACTCGCAAAGATCTTCGATAATACAACTTCCACACCTAGGTTTACGGGCAAGACAGGTATAGCGGCCTTGTAAAATAAGCCAGTGGTGTACATCGACTTTAAATTCCGCAGGCACGACTTTCAGCAGCTTCTGCTCAACTTGGTCGACATTTTTGCCCATGGCAAATTTGGTGCGGTTAGAGACCCGAAAAATATGAGTATCAACCGCAATCGTAAGCTAGCCTATTGTTGTGTGATTGTGGTTGGCTAACTAACTACTTAAGGCGATGGTGAATGCAGCTTTAATTAGTTTGATAATAAAAGCTGTTATGGGATATTTGTTTAACTATGTCGTATTCCAATCCTAAATGATTGTAATCTCCTGAGCTGGGCACTGTGGCCTTATGATAGAGAACAACGCCCCAGTGGTTATCGCTTATACCACCAAAAATCACATTTACACTTTCCTCATCTATTTTAGTGATGGCTGCGACATCGTGTTTCGACATTACCGCTCTAAGCGGCCCTGTTATTTTTGACAAAGCCATCATTTGTGGTGCTTCATTGGGCTTAACCAACTGATAATCGGCTGAAGGAACGAATCCAGCTTTGTCAGAAGGGTAATATGTGATGAGTTGTGTTGGGCTATAGAAGGTATTATTGATTCGGTATACGCTTGGTGTCGTTTGCTGCACTATATATAAGTCATTGCTTTTTATCAATAAATCAATGTCTTGAGCTGCATCTTTCAAAAACTCTTTAATTAACTTGATACGTTCATTTTGACACTTCGACTTTTTACAAATTGAAAAATTTGGCAAATTATTTAGCTGCTTCTCATTAACATTCAGTAGCGCCGTTCCGAATACCCCAAAGTTAAAATTAGCGAAACTTTGTTTGTCTTTATTACTATGGAATTTTGTTGGGCGAACGTCCAATAGGCTAAAAGGGTAGAAAGATGGCAAATATAAAAGCTGCTTGTTGGTTTCGGGAAGCATCATGTTTACATGTTTGATTAGTGCCCTGTACTCATTATCGATCTCTTTAGTGAAAAATGTTGGAGTGGCGGTGACGGCTGATGTAGCGAACAACAAAATGCAGGTCGATAAAATCTTTTTAATCATTTTTTATTTAAAATCCTTTTAAAATAGAGAGCCTTTATAACAAATTGGCTACCTGAAAGTTAGGGTGTTTTTAATTTTGCGTTCTGAATAGCTGTTTATCGCGCTTGTAACAGTAGGGCTGGCAGGATGCCAGCCCAAAAATGTTCGAGGGATTAGATTACTCTTCCGGGTAGACCTTGTCTTTAAATTCACACAAGTCTTCGATAATACAACTTCCACACCTAGGCTTACGGGCAAGGCAGGTATAGCGGCCTTGTAAAATAAGCCAGTGGTGCACGTCGACTTTAAACTCGGCAGGCACGACTTTCAGTAGCTTTTGCTCAACTTGGTCGACATTTTTGCCCATGGCAAACTTGGTGCGGTTAGAGACCCTAAAAATATGAGTATCAACTGCAATCGTAGGCCAGCCAAAGGCGGTATTAAGTACGACATTGGCGGTTTTGCGTCCAACGCCAGGTAGCGCCTCTAGTGCTTCTCTATCCTCTGGCACTTCACCATTGTACTTCTCAACTAAGATCTCACAGGCTTTAACCACATTAATGGCTTTATTGTTAAAAAGGCCTATGGTTTTAATGTATTCCTTTAGCCCTTCAACGCCAAGATCGGCAATGGCTTGCGCGGTATTTGCCACGGGGAATAGTTTGTCTGTGGCCTTGTTGACGCTGACATCGGTAGCCTGAGCCGACAACGTGACCGCAACCAGTAGCTCAAAGGGGCTTGAAAAATTCAACTCGGTTTCCGGGTGCGGATTATTGGCCCGCAGCCGCTCGAGGATCTGTATCCGTTTCTCTTTATTCATTGCTCAGTTTTACTATTGTTATCGTTATATATTTAGCTATTAGCCGACTTTGGTGATGCGAGCGCGTGTCACCTGAGTCGTTGGCTCAGGCGCTTGACGTTTTGCTAGCCTGTCATCGATGACATTTTTAGCTGCAATCATCAGTCCCATGGCGATAAAGGCGCCAGGCGGTAACATGGCGACTAAGAATGAGGTGTCGACTTGCCAGATTTGAATGCGCAGCGCGCTTGCCCAATCGCCTAGCAGAAGCTCTGCGCCATCAAATAGCGTGCCTTGGCCCAGTATTTCACGGCCTGCGCCAAGAGCGACTAGCACTAACGCAAAACCGATTCCCATCATAAAGCCATCAAAGGCAGATTTGGCGACTGTGTTGCGGGAGGCAAAGGCTTCTGCGCGGCCGATAATGACGCAGTTAGTCACAATTAGCGGCAAAAAGATCCCTAGTGAGAGATACAGGCCGTAGGCATAGGCATTAATCAGCAGCTGCACAGCGGTAACGAGGGCGGCGATAATCATCACAAACACAGGAATGCGTATCTCTTTAGGTACAAAGTTCCTGATAAGTGAGACCAGCACATTGGAGCCCACTAATACGATTAAGGTTGCTAAACCTAGCCCAAGGGCGTTAGTTACGGTTGCGGTAACCGCCAGAAGCGGGCAGAGGCCCAATAGCTGAACTAAGCCTGGATTATTCTTCCACAGGCCTTGCCATGCAATTTCTCTATAATCAGCCATGGTTCACCTCGTTATCGCGACTTTTGACTAGCGTGTCTGCTAGGTGGCAATTAGGCGCCTGTTTAAATAAGGCTTGTTTATTGCGCTTAAAATACTTTAGCGTGCGGCTAATGGCTCTCACATAGGCTCTAGGTGTAATGGTCGCGCCAGTAAACTGATCGAACTCACCACCATCTTTTTTCACTTTCCAGCGAGGGTCATCATCGCCTTGATAATGTTTGCCCTTAAAGTGAGTGACCCAGTCGGACTTTCTCAAATCGATTTTGTCACCCAACCCTGGAGTCTCCTGGTGGCTAAGGGTTCTCACGCCTAGCACTTTACCGCTGGCTGAAATGCCCATAATCAGTTTGATTTGTCCATTGTAGCCATCGGGTGCGATGGCCTCCATGGCGATGGCAATCGCTTTGCCTGCTTTAGTGGCGACATAGGCCGATAGCACCTCATCAGTGCCTAGTGCTTCGGGAGCACTTAGGCGAATACACTGTTTGTATAACTGATTATCATAGCTGTCCTCGGGCACAATTTGCGCAAGGGTGCGAATCAGCTGTTGTTGCTCTTGAAATTGGATCTTGTCTTTGGTGCCATAATTCACACCTGCAACTAATGCTGTGCAAAGTAGGGCAAACAGGCCAAGCAACAGACCATTTTTGATGACTTCTTGTTTCAACATAATCTCCGGCCCTTAAAAATTGGCTCTGTGGCCATAGGTTCTTGGGCGAATATAGTAATCTATGAGTGGTGCACTCAGGTTGCCGATTAACACTGCAAAGGCAAATGCATCTGGATAACCGCCATAGCTGCGGATCACATACACTAGGGTGCCGATCATAGCGCCGAACACCAAGCGCCCTTTGTTACTGGTTGCTGCTGTCACAGGATCTGTGGCAATGAAAAATGCACTGAGCATAGTTGCGCCTGAGAACAGATGCATCAAGGGGCTCACATGGGTATCTGGATCGAGTAGATAACCAAAGCTAGACCAAAGGGCTATAGCACCTAAAATGCCGACGCTGATATGCCAGCGAATGGCTTTCAGTTTCAGTAACACTAAGCCGCCTATTAAATAGGCAAGGTTAACCATAAACCAGCCTTCGCCCGTGCTTGCGCCCGCAAAAATGGGTTTGGCTAAGCTTTCGCTCGCAGTAAGGCCAAGTGAAAGATCGGTTTTGATGGTATCTAACGGTGTAGCCATTGTGGTGCCATCGATAGCCAGCTTATAGAGATTGACATCGATGTCGCGACCTAGCTGAAAAATAATCTGTAGGCTATCGACAAACCCTGGTGAATATTGGGCAACCGTGCCGGGCGCTACCCAAGTCGTCATCTGCACCGGGAAGGAGATTAATAGCAGCACATAGGCAGCCATAGCTGGGTTAAACAGGTTATGACCTAGTCCGCCATAAAGGTGTTTGACCATCACAATGGCAAACAGGGTACCTATGACCACAACCCACCAAGGGGCAAGGGGGGGAATGGCAATACCGAGCAAGAGTGCGGTCACTAGAGCACTATTGTCTTTGAGTTGGGCCGCTATTGGTCTATTTCGAATTTTGAGTACCGCAGCTTCTGCTGCCGTTGCCACTAACATGGCGATGATTACTTGAATGAGTGATCCCCAGCCAAAATAGACACATTGCAATACAAGTCCAGGCAGTGCACACAGAATAACCCTTTGCATCACAGTGGCCATTTTTAGCTGCGTTGATACATGGGGCGATGAGGCTATCTTAAATGCCATGACTAACTTTCTCCTCGGGATAACTTCTTCGCTTTAGCCTTGGCGACAGCGGCGGCAATACGGGCTTTTTTATCTTCAGCGGCTGAGACTGGAGCAGGCTTATTCGCTGCTATGTCTGCATCTAGATTTTCTTCTGCATCTAGATTTTCGGCTTCAGTGACTAGCACATCACGCTCGGCAGCAGTTTGTGCCGCCTTTTTTGCCTTAGCTTTCGCAACTGCGGCAGCGATTCTGGCTTTCTTGGCATCGACAGGACTAGTTTCGGTCGCTGTTTCTACTGCCGGTTCTGTGCCTGTGCTCTCAGCTTGACTGCTAACCTCGCTTGCTTGTTCATTTAGGCTAGCTGCCTCAGTGTGCAGCGCTTCGCTATCAGTACCGACATTAGCTTGCGCCGCTTTTTTTGCCTTAGCTTTGGCAACTGCAGCAGCGATTCTGGCCTTCTTAGCATCAGCAGGGCTAGTTTCTGTAACGGTTTCAGCTTCAACCTCACCGCTTACTGTTTGATTAGCCGGTTCGTTTGACAAGGCATCAGCATTGGCTTGTGCGGCTTTTTTAGCCTTGGCGCGGGCCACCGCGGCAGCAATTTTTGCCTTTTTGTCATCGACAGGTGCCGTTTCTAATGAGCTTTCGGTTTTTGCACTATCTGACACTGTAGTTGGCTCAGTAACATCAGCATTTGCTTGAGCGGCTTTTTTCGCTTTGGCACGGGCAACGGCAGCGGCAATTTTTGCTTTTTTATCATCGGCAGCAGTTGCTTCTGTTGTGGTCTCTGGCGTATCAGTGTCGATTTCATTAGCACTTGATTTAGCTTGGGCTGCTTTCTTGGCTTTCGCTCTTGCAACCGCTTCGGCTATTTTCGCCTTTTTATCGGTCAGGCTATCATTTGACTCCGTTTCGCTACTCTGTTGCTGAGCGGCCTTTTTGGCCTTAGCACGAGCAATGGCGGCCGAAACATCGGGCTTCTTAGTCGTTTTAGTCTCTGTGTTATCACCAGCAGAAGCTTGCTTCTTAGCTTGAATTCTGGCCATAGCTTCAGCAATTTTGTCTTTATCTGCGCTGCTGACACTCTTTTGTCTGCGCTCTGCAGCTTGCTTGGCTTTGGCTTCACGCTCTTGTTTCTCTTGCTCTAGACGAGCAAGGCGAGCATCGAACCTGATCTTAGCTCGTTCTGCTTGGGCTTTTTCTTCGGCTTGTTGGCGCAGTGCCGATTTGGCAATGCGGTAATACTCAACCAAGGGAATATCACTCGGGCAAACATAGCTACAGCTGCCGCACTCGATACAGTCTCTTAGGTTAAAGCTGGCGGCTTTGTCGTATTCTTCCGCCTTGGAGTGCCAAAATAGCTGCTGAGGCAGTAGCTGTGCAGGACAAACTTGAGCACATTCGCCGCAGCGGATACAGGCTTTCTCTTCCTGTGCGGGCGCAATTTCATTTTCGCCAGGTACCAGAATACAGTTGGTCCCTTTGCCGATTGGCACTTGTGTGGTGCTGAGAGTGTGTCCCATCATAGGACCGCCACAGATAACCTGATTGACTTCGGGCTCTAATAAACCATGATCTAGCAGATGTTGCACAGGTGTGCCGATAGGCACCCAAAAGTTACCAGGGTTTTTAATGCCTTTCCCTGTGAGGGTGACCACTCTTTGGGTCAGCGGCAGGCCTTGGTGGACGGCTTGGCCGATAGCAAATGCGGTACCGACATTGTGCACCAAAATGCCAAGTTGGGCTGGAATCGCACCGGAAGGCACTTCGTTACCTGTGATTATTTGAATCAACTGCTTTTCGCCACCCGATGGATACTTGGTGGGGATTTTAGTGACACGCGTGCTATGGGCGGGTAGGTGACTTCTGCTGATAGCATGACCCATGGCTTCTATCGCTTCAGGCTTGTTATCTTCGATAGCGATGACGATGCGTTTAGGGGACAGCAGACGGTGGATCACTTCGATACCCGCAAGAATACCGTCGCTATGTTCGCGCATTAGCCTGTCATCAGAGGTGATATAAGGCTCACACTCAACACCATTGATGATGACGAGCTCAATGTCACTCACAGGATTAAGCTTGATATGACTGGGGAATGCCGCGCCGCCAAGACCAGCAACACCGGACAGACGAACACGATCCAGAATCTCTTTATCTTCTAAATCCTTTAGTGAAGCGACTTGCGAACTAATGCTTTCATCTTGCCCATCGGCAAGGATGATAATGTGAGGCTCGCTTAAGCCCGAAGCATGATTGCTGATTCTATTTTCTATGCCGCTGAAAGTACCAGAAGTTGGAGCGTGACAAGGAAGGTAGCCATTGGTCAGCCCAGAAGTTAGCGCTTGGCCTTTAAGCACTCGCTCGCCTGGTTTCATTGTTAGAGTACAGGTTTCATTGAGACCTGACACGGGCAGCCAGTATTCCTTGGCTAATGGCAAGTGTTGAATTGGCGTTGTGTTTGAAAGTTGCTTTAATTCTGGTGGATGCACACCACCATGGGACTGCCAGAGGTTACCCTTATCAATTTGCTCAAATAATGTTAACACCGGCTTTCCTCTTCAATCTGTGTCACCGGGATTTGGTTGAGTTTCCAGTTCCAATTCTTAATCGTGGTTTCAACAGGCAGCATATCAATACAATCTACGGGGCAAGGCTCAACACAGAGATCGCAGCCAGTACAGTCAGCGGTAATAACGGTATGCATTAATTTACCGGATCCTAAAATGGCATCGACAGGGCAGGCTTGAATACACTTAGTACAGCCAATGCACTCATCTTCGCGAATAAAGGCGACCTTCTTAACTTGTTCTTCATCGGTAGCATCTAGTGGCTGAGGCTCTACTCCCATTAGCTCAGCTAGCTTTTCCATGGTGGCAGTGCCACCCGGAGGGCATTTATTGATAGCTTCGCCATTGGCGATAGCTTCGGCATAGGGGCGACAACCTGGATGTCCACATTGACCACATTGGGTTTGTGGCAGTGTGGCTTCGAGTTGGTCGACGATGGGATCGCCTTCAACTTTAAATTTTTGTGCTGCGACACCAAGAATAAGCCCAAAGACTAACGCGAGCAGTGTCAGCAGTATGATTGCAATTAATATGTCTGGCATCTTATTTGACTAACCCTGTAAAACCCATAAACGCGAGGGACATCAAACCTGCGGTGATCATAGCGATAGCGCCGCCTTTAAACGGAGTGGGCACATCGGCTGCTGCAAGACGTTCACGCACTGCAGAAAACAGAATAAGCACAATAGAAAAGCCCACCGCAGCGCCAAAACCGTAAACGGCTGATTGGACAAAGTTATGCTGCTCATTAACGTTAAGTAGTGCTACGCCCAATACCGCGCAATTCGTTGTGATAAGTGGAAGGTAAATACCGAGCGCTCGGTGAAGTGATGCACTGGTTTTTTGCACTGCCATTTCGGTAAATTGTACGACTACTGCGATAACGAGAATAAAGCTCATGGTGCGTAAGTAACCAAGCTCAAAAGGCAATAGCAGATATTGGTTGATCAGGTAACTTAAAATTGAAGCCAGCGTCAGCACGAAAGTGGTTGCCATGGACATACCAATTGCCGATTCAAGCTTGCTCGAAACTCCCATAAAAGGGCACAAACCAAGAAATTTTACCAAAACAAAGTTATTGACCAGCACAGTACTGACCAATAACAGCAGATATTCACTCATTATCACACGTATGCTATTTATTTTGGGCGTTATTATCGGCTTTTCCGAGCCGATAAACAACATATAGAAAGCAGGGTTACCACTAATTGAGCAATTTACCGAATGACTAATAGCAAAACAGGGTGATAGAAGATTAACTTTTGCCTAATGGCTTAGGTTTCGAGATGTAATAACCCTGTAAGCCATTTATTAATAGTTTCTCTAAAGTGAGCTTCTCTTCTTGGCGCTCAACACTGGTTGCAATGACTTTAATGGACAAGCGTTTGGCAATATCGACCACCATGCGTACGAAGAACTTGTTATCGATATCTTCTGTGATGGTGTCGGTATAGCTTGCATCGAGTTTGATGAAGTCTGGCCTGACCTGTCTAAAGAATTTAAAGGAGGTAAAGCCCATACCGAAGTGCTCAATACTGACTTTAGCGCCAACGCTATGCATGGCTCGTACAAAGATGTAACTGGCATTGAGATTACTTTGCATGCCTGCTTCATTAACTTCAAAGATGATCTTGGCGGCAGCGTTACGTTCCTTGGTGAGCAAGGATTTTAGCCATGCGACAAACTCTTCTTGATGCGCTGAAACAGTACTGATATTTATGCCTAAATTACCCTCGAAGTTAGGCGTATGCCTAAGCATATTTACTACACTCAGAATAACCAACTTATCTAACTCGTTGACTAATCCGTGGCGTTCAGCCATGGCGATGACTGTGGATGTGGGCAATATTTTGCCTTCAGCATTATAAAAGCGTGAGAACAGCTCGTTATAGAGCTTAGTTTCACGGCTGCATGGTTGAATCACTTGTTGATAAAACTTTATTGCTCGACGCTGTAATATATCTTCAATGGCGATACGCCATCTTTCGTCACCAAATAGCGTATTATCATCCAGTTTTTCAAGCATATGATAGCTGTTGGGCCCTAGAGTCTGCGCTATGCTAACCGCTGTTTCCGATAGATTTATCAGTTCTACAGGATCGGCACCTGCTTGATAGGGGGTAATACCAATATAGGCGATAGAGTCGGATTTAAGCTGGCTTTGGTATTTATCGAATTGTTTTTTTAGCTGTTTAGCAAAATCTTCAGCATCATTTAACGCAATATTGGCTAGGAAAATAGAAAAGTCTGATCCCGAAACTCTAAAGCACTCGTTGTCGTTAAGGCCTTGCAAAGCGTTTCTGATGCACTCAACTATTCTTATAAGGTATTGATCTCCTGCCTGTTTGCCTTGCAGTTGGTTGATTTGACCTAGTTCAGTGGCTTTAATGCTGACCATTACCCCGAATTGGCCCTTATCTTGTTTGGCAATATTATCGAGTTTTTGAGTGAAGGGCTGCCTAGTCGCAAACTCAGTGACAGGATCTTTATAGGCAAGGTCTGTTAGCTTGTCATTTTCATTTTCAATCAATTCAAGTTTTTGCTTAAGCGCAGTTTTACAGTTGCTCAGCGCCTTGTTTATCGGCTTGAATTCACCATTGATTTTTGAATTTTCAATGGCAGAAAAGTCTAGGTTACCTAGCTTAGTGATATAGTTGGCGACGTAGTGAATGCCTTTTCGATGGCGATAAGATAAAAGCCAGAACATAAAAGCGAGGGTGAAATAGATAAGCCAGATGAGGCTTAATTGTTTAGTTAATTGATTAAATGCGTCGCTTTTTAGCTTACTTGTATCCACAAGTGTTAAAAGTCGAGCTTGAGGCAATGAATGGGTGCTTTTTAGTTCGATAGGAAAAAGTTTATCTTCCAATTTAGGCGTTTGTGGTGCGATTTGTCCTCGGGTAAAGTTCTTTCGGCCATCTATCTCATGGGTGTACTGAAAGAAGGCAAGTGGATGCTCTTGGTTTATCTGTTGATACAGCGCCTGTGCCGAATCGTCCCAATGGGTAAAGGGGGTGATAAAAGTCTGATATTCTTGATGCTGTGCCTTTGTAATCGACTTGAATTTGTCGAATTGAAAATAGTAGACACTGGCAGAGATGCCTAAGAAAAAAATCAACAAAAACAGCTGGTATGCTCGTGTAATACCCATAGAAATCCATTCAAAATACTCATCAATTGACCAAATTGTGTGTCAAATTAATGCTTTTTGCTAAAAGTAGGAATAGTTTAACGCCGAAAATAGAGCAAGGCTAAGGAATTTTAAAGACTTGGGGAAATTAATTTAACGCGGAGGATGAAGACCAGCTAAAGATTGGCTCCCCAGACTGGACTCGAACCAGTGACATACGGATTAACAGTCCGCCGTTCTACCAACTGAACTACAGGGG
>CANNEE010000008.1 GCA_947503555.1 uncultured Shewanella sp. | reverse complement strand
GACGCAAAACGCTTGGCTTGTGCTCCTTCGTCGCTAATTTTAGCCAAGCTTTTATGCGCCCATTAGTAAGGCGTTATACAACTACGAAAGGAATCATTGTGTACTCCAAAATATTTTTTATTAGCCTAGCTTTTTTACTGACTAGCTGCGCTACTACAGACAACAACTCGGATACTATTACCGCTTTTAAGTCCGAACTAAAAGAAGATAAAAAAGCATTGAGAGCAAGCTTTGTAGGCGAATGGTATTCTGAACAGCCAATTAAAGACGGTGGTTTTCGACGGACTACTATCAATAGAATGAATGATAGTAGATATGTTATTACTTTCGATATTTATAACTCGAAAAAACAACTTACTAAGACACAAAAAGAATTTGGCTATTGGGGAGTGTCTGGTGGTATTTATTTTACAATGTATCGTGGCTGGATAGAGCAAGATCAGTTAATTGAAGTCGATCCAACTAATGCCTACAACTATGACTCTTACAAAATTTTATCGACATCGTCGGAAGAATTAAAATATAAAAGCCTATCATCAGGTAATAACTACACGTACACTCGATTAAAGTAGTTGTATAACAAGCGCATCAATGAATGGACGTCTTACGCTTGGCTGGCGCTCATTCTTCGCTTAGTTTAGCCAAGCTAATCCGCCCATTATGCGGGCGTTAAGTGCTCATGAAACTGAACGAATTTGAACTCTCGATAATCTCGGCAATTGGCAAGCATCAGCCTGCAATACTGGATATTCTTTATGAGTTACGGGTAAGCAGTCGTGAGCACACTGGCCCTGGCCTATATGTAGATTTCGAAGAAATAAGTAGCAAGGTGAATCACCCTGTCCAGATTCTAGATTTATTCGGTCACATAGAACTGCCGAATGGTTTAATTCTATGTGCTCATATTGAAATGTGCGATGGCAAGCCTCAGTTCTTGGAAGTCGCAACAATGCCTCTAACTGACTGGGATGGTAGCTATGACGGCTTTATTATCTACAATTAAGCACTTAACAAGCGCTTCAACAAGGACAAATACTGGTTGGCTCCTACGCTGCGCTTCGGATTTTAGCCAACCAGCATTTGTCTGTTAAGCGGGCGTTAGGTTTTACAAGGAGTCATCACTTTGAGCGAGCAGTCTCATAGATATGCAAAATATGGAATTTGGGCGACATTAATAGCTGCGTTAATCGGTGGCGCTATTACTCTTTTCACTCATTTTGATTCAAAGGGCCTAAAAGTTGAACAAATTCCAAGTAGTTCAGAAGAGTCACAAGATAAAAAGAAAACTAGCTCAGTCAAAATTAAGCACGTTCAGCTAACGCCTGTAGATTTTGATATACCGAGTTCTTTTTACTTGGAAGTTGAAAACGGGCAACACTTAGTAGCCGAGAAAATAACAGTATTAATCGATTTTGGTGAGGCAGAGATTGATCGATGTTCAATCAAGCCAAATGATCAATCTAATATAAAGCAAAACGGTGATAACTTTATCTTAAAGTTACAAATCAATGAATTACTTAAAAATGAGTCCCTGTATATTAACTGCTTAACCTCTTTGCCTGCTTTTAAAAAAGTTCTAATTAGTGGTGGTAACATTGGCATAGATCAAGAGCTCACTTATGCCTCATATAAAGAGCAACTGGAAGCTGAACCTAGTAGCGGTTGGGCAACTTTTTTTAGTATTCTAGGTGGCCTGTTTTGTGTCTATCTTTTTTTAGTAATTATACGAGGCATAAATTCAGTCTTGGGTTTGAGTTGGTAAAACCTAACAAACGCATCAAAAATGACGTCAAAAGCTTGGCTGACGCTCATTCTTCGCTAATTATAGTCAAGCATTATCCGCATTTTATGCGGGCGTTAGGTTTACATGAAAAATTGCGCAGTCATCTATCTGTTATTTCTACTGTCAGGTTGCAGTTTAAGCAACGTGCCTGAAATTAATTATGCAGGCCAAGAGATTTCAACTCATGAAGAGGCAAAAAAATATGAAGGAATAAGTATCAATAAATTGGCTAGCGATACTTACCAAATATTTATAGTTTCTCGTGTTAAAGAAGCTTGGGAGGTTTCATTCAAAAATGAGTTTTTCTCCTTAGTTTCAAATTTCTGTGGAGAATCCTTCCAATTAATTGTAAATCAATCAGATATTCACGGTGCGTTTGGTGCTGATCTTCCTGACCAATGGGTGTACATTAGTCAAGAAGCAACATTGAAATGTAAAAGTAAACCTAACAAGGTTTTAAAATAGGACTCGTAACAGCTTGCTCGGTTCCACTTCGTTTCACATTTTAGCAAGCTATTACTCGCCGCTTAAAACGGCGTTATGTTGCTAAAGGAGTATGAGTGTTAGGTTTCATTCTTGGTTTCTTATATTCATTCGCAGCTTTATTTTTTGCACTCAGTGAAAAAACAGGATATTTGCTATTTGACCTAGCACCTTATTTTGAAATAAGAAAGGATGCATATTTCTGGAATGCTCAATTACATTTAGGCTTAATTGCCTTTCTAGTTGGATGGTTAATATTTAAATATGCTCGCAAATCACTAAATACAAATTTGCTAGGTTTTTCAACCTCAGCGGGTCTATCACTATTATCAATGGGCTATTGGGATAATATTGGTTTATTGGTAATTGATGTATCTATGGTTTTATGTGTTAGTCTGTTTTTAGACTCAATAAACAAGTTAAGAGCAAATCGCAACATAACAAGCAACTAAAGCGGGACAAATAAAGCTTGGCTTTTGTCACTGCGTTCCAAATTTTAGCCAAGCATTAATTTGCCCCTTAGTAGGGCGTTATGTAACTAGAGAAATACATGGAAGCAAAGTTTAACTTTCGCGGCAAAGAAATAGACGTAAAAGTGCGATCCAATGACAAGTCTTGGGGAAAAGGACTTGATTTAGATTTCGAAGTTGGTGGGCTTCAATGTAAAGTTGGTTTTAATTGCCATCCTGAATTTGATGACTTTGAAAAATACAATAACTTCACTCATTCAGAGCTATTTGAACTTGCTATTAATACGTTGAGCTCTGGTCATCATGACAAGGCTATAATAGATGCTGCTAACAATGGTATTCGTTTTTTGCTCGTATTTAATGGTGAAAGCGTTACATAACAAATTGTTCAAAGTGGATAAAATCTTGTTGGCTTGGTTTCGCTCCGCTTCACATTTTAGCCAACAATATTTTACCCATTAACAGGGCGTTATACGTTTCGAGACTATGGACGAATCTGATAGAAAATTTGCCGAATCTGTAATGAACAGATTGATGAAAGGAAGTTCTGTTAATGGCTTGAGGTTTTTCACACCACAGCTATTACTGGATGGTCCAAAAGACATAGCTCAAGAGGCTTATATCAACTTATCATCCGAATGGGATATCTTTGACTCTCTACCGGAAAAATTTCCCGTTGAATGTGAAGACCTGACCCAAGAGCAAGAAGAAATCAAACTTCATCAATTGAGGGGCGAAGAAGTAAAGGAAATAAAAATATTATCTCCTCATCCTCATCTGGTTGTGCATTTTGAAAGTGGAAAGTTTCTGTATATGAATGGAGAAGGTCAGGTTTACGAGCCGTGGCAAGCTGGGTTAACTAGTCATGGAGAAAACTCCGATACTTGGTTGATTGTTGCTTGCCCTGGTGGTGGTATGGCTGTCTGGTGCCCTGAAGGTAGACTAGAGTAAAAACGTATAACAAGTTACTCAAAAGGACGCAAAATGCTTGGCTTGTGCTCCTTCGTCGCTAATTTTAGCCAAGCATTTATACGCCCATTAGTAAGGCGTTAGGCATCAAGGAGAGATATGAGTATTGTTCTATCAGAGTTGCTAACTACAACTGCAGCAGCAATTGTAGGTGTTGGCTTAGCCTCTATTCCAATCTTAATTGATTCGGCAAAAAATAATTGGAGAAAGAGATTTCGGCAACAAATCAAGTCGGGTATCACAAGTGGCAATCTAACTTATGAAGATATGCAGCACGTTGCTGAGCGCTGGTCTCAGGATCGTAAAGCTATTCTATTTAGCCTAAGAATTATGCATTCAGAGGCTGTGTCAGGTGAAGATGAAAAGCTTGCATCTGCCATTGAAAAACTTCGGGAACTTATAAAAGCGCATCAAGAAATTGAACCATTCGCAGAGCTTCCTGAAAATGTAAGCCTGCAGTTAAGTAACCTTCAGAAAACTATTGACGCCTCTGAATCCGAAAAAATTGAACAACTAGCAGCTTCGCTTAGTGCACTCTACGCCTCAAATCATAATGAATTAGCCAAACAGAAAAAATTCACTTTGTGGGGCTTTATCATTGGTGTTCTTGGTTTTTTTGTAGGTTTAGTCAGTCTCTATTCAACTTACAGCGGTGTGTAAATGCCTAACAAGTCAATCAACTACGCGCCTTCGGCGCCGGACGCAGCTAAGCGGCGCCGGTTATTGAGGCGTTAAGGGCACGGAAAGTTAGGGAATCCTCTTCGTATTATCGCGGCTGCTGAACCCGATAAACAAATTGAGGAAAAAATTATGGATGAAATAAGAGGTCGAGCTTGGAGAAGATCCAAGTCCAGGACTAAATCAAGGATAGGTTCAGGCAGTACAGAGATAAAGTGGTCATCTGAGAAAAACTGGAAACTAATGTATACCCGCTCAGAAAAACTACATCGAGCCAAACAACTTGGCATCGAGTATCCGAAGCGAACTGTGCGCCAAACTCTTGATGAAGAGCAACCGCAGGACGAATAGAGAAATGAAGAATCTGCTATTCATATGTAGTAGAAATCAATGGCGTAGTCCTACAGCCGAAGCAATTTGGAGAAAACATCCAGATTTTAATGCTAAGTCTGCTGGTACGAGTCCAAGAGCTAAAAAGACTGTCAGCCCAACGGATATCCGTTGGGCTGACGTGATTTTTGTCATGGAGCAAAAGCACAAAAATAGGCTTAAATCAGAGTTCACGAGAATGCTCGACCATAAGTCCATTCATGTACTGGATATCCCTGACGAGTATAAGTATATGGATCCAGACTTGATTCAAGAATTAGAGTCTGCAGTAGGGGCATATTTAGATGGTTAGGTTAGGTCACGCCCTTAACAAGGCGCAGCAACGGACTGTCAAACCTGTCACTTTTTGTGCTATTCGCACAAAAACCGCCAGCTTCGCCAGCCGCTGTGCGCGGCGTTAGAGTTTTATGCAAATATTCGATACCCGCAATCCATATTCAGTCTTCTTTGTATTAGGAACGATAATAGTCCTAATATTTAGCTTTTGGGGAATTGGGCATCAATCAGTAAACTCTCAAACACACGAAAAAATAGCGAGACAATTAGATATTTGGCAACAAAATGAACCTGAAAGGTATAGCTATGTTGCCCTAGAAGGTTGTATGTATGTAGCTGGCTCAAAAGTTTTAGTCGTAAATGGTGTAGCACTTTTTGAGAAACTTGGTGAACATGAGCATAAATTAGTTATTGACGATCTTTTTAAAGCTGCAAATAAAGGGTTATTTGAAGCTGCAAGTATGGAAATTAAATACCACCCTAAATTTGGGTTTCCAGAAGTGATTGAAATTGACTGGAGTAAAGACACAATAGATGATGAATGCTTTTATGAAATTAGTAAATTCAAAGTCATCGAGTAAAAAACTCTAACAAGCGCATTAAGACGGGACTGCTAACAGTTTGCTCGGTTCCGCTTCGCTGCACATTTTAGCAAACTATGAGTCTGTTGTTTTATAATGGCTGGCTTGATATTTTATATTACTATTAAACGCTGGTGGGTATATAAAAATCAGTGGCGATCTGACACTAAACGTCACCGCCTATATCCAGGCCAGCACAAGGAAGTGTTTAGCTTTCCTAGAAATCAAAAACCACAGTGCTGCATCATAGCTTGTGACGTCGAATAGCCTAACAAATAAAGGCAAGGGGCGCAGCAAAGCTGATCCCCTGCTTTAGGCGTTAGCAGTATGTTTGAGTTAAAAGCTAATTTTCAATAAGGAAGTGCATTAATGTCAGAAACTTCTTGGGATAAAGACTGGGAAAAATTGAAACTAAAATTGGCGCCTTTTAAAAAAGTTGCATGGGAGCCTATAACGAAAGCAGCACAAACACCAGTGCAGAAGTCCAAGTTTTCAGGGATCCCCGTAGTTACTGAGAGTGGCTGGCCATGCTGTAAAAACTGCAATGAGCCAATGCAACTATTTGTTCAAATTAACTCTCTTGATATTCCAAATGAAGCAAAAACACCTTTTGGTGATGGTATTCTCCAAGTGTTTTATTGCACTAATGAGGAGCCTCATTGTGAGGTTGATTGTGAATCTTGGGCTCCGCATTCTGAAGCGACATTATTGAGAATTCTTCCGTTTGAGGTAGATGATACTTTTCAAGTCACAGAGTCACCAGTTAAACAAGCATTTCCCGAAATAAGTATTGTTGGTTGGAGAGAGCAAGAAGATTATCCTGACACTATGGAACTAGAAGATCTAGGGGTAAATCTATCTGAAGATGAAATCGACTTTTTGTGTGAAGATGAAGTTCCATTTGCAGGAGAAAAGCTAGTTGGCTGGCCTTGTTGGGTACAAGGTATTGAATACCCTAGATGTCGAGTGTGTGAAAAAGAAATGAAATTTATATTTCAAATAGATTCATCAGGCGAAATACCATATATGTTTGGAGATTCTGGCTGTGCTCACATATCACAATGTACTGAGCATAAAAATGAGCTAGCGATGGTGTGGGCATGCTGCTAACAAGGCAGTTAAACAATGGACGCAAAAATCAAAATCTCGGTAAACTGCCTATATCGACTTTAAATCTTTTAGGAGTAGATAATAGGAATATGAAGTAACATATTCATTATTGGCGATGAATACATCGATTAAGTCACTTGAGCAGAGCAATCAGACCCGAAGGCAATATGACAGATCAATTTAAAGATACCTGCAAATATTTAGGTAGAGAGTATCAAATGCCAGTCGTTTTAAGCTTCCCGGCTGATGATAAGAGAATCCAAAGGTTAAGCGATACTGAGCTTGAAAATATCGACTCGAATGGGGTTTATCTATCAACAGCCTGCTGGCGCAATTATCTCGCAACATGGGCAATAAAAGATAACCAGCTGTTTTTAAATAAATTAGAAGGTAGGTACTTGCTTGTAGACAATACACCTATGTTAGCGGATTGGTTTACAGGAGAGTTTGAATTACCTCAGGGGGACTTGGTTGACTGCAATATAGAGCTAGGTTTTCAATTAAAGTACACTCAGGCTATCAAGTTAACATTTGTTTCGGGAGTATTAGTTGAAAGCAAACTAAGGGATCTTGACTAACTATATAAGCAAGCTCATCGAAAAAAGACTCGATACATTGAGTGATGCAAGCGCTCGTCCCATCTTCTAAATCATTGTCATGACCATTTATTTTATTGATTTTTAGTTGCTATCACCTATTTTGGGGTTATAAGACTTAGCCCCAACTAATCTCAACACCACAACTTAAGCCAACAAGACATAGTCAACGAATAATCTGCGGCGATATTACCTGATTCGATACTGTAAATGGCTAAGCTCAGTCACCCTATTAACATATAGTTTCCCCATCCCTTGCCTTTAATCCCCTAACAACTCTACCCTCTTAGCGTCAGCTAACTTATCCATTAATGCCATGAAAATATTGACGCTATTCTTCTCTTTGAGCCTGACACTGCTACTGACAGGCTGTAAATCCAGCGATCATAGCCCACTTTCAATCAGCTGCGGCCAGATTACTAATGTGACAACGGAGGAAATTGGATCGCCTTTTAGCGATACACATAAATTAAAGGTTCGCTTTGATTACAGCATAGATAATTTTCATTCCCAAGAGGATATGTATACCTGCATGCTGATGTATCAAAAAAAGGATGGCTCGTTAATGACGACCTATAAGCGGCGATATCAATGTTCTATAGATACAGCTTCTGGCCATATAGAAACAACATGGTCAACACCGCTAGAAGATAACCCAACCTATACCAAAGAAGATCTACAGTCTTTTCCGCTACCGCTCAATGCATATCTGCTGATCATGCAAATGGATAGGCCGATGGATAAAGGTATTGTTGCAAGTACCGAGGCGATCGTTATTAATCCTTAGCGTTTCACTACGAATTCAAATGACAGGCAAAGGCTTAATTTATTCGTATAGATTTAAGCCTTTATTTTTGGCGCATTTGGCTGTTCATCAGTGTGACTCAGAATGCACATAAGCTCACCAGATAAGCCAAGTACATCAGCAGCTAATGTCGTCTGCTTACATTCCCCCAATAGACTAGGTATCATCTTAAGTTTCAGTGTCAGCCGCTTTCCTTGGTGCTGGATATATCAATGACTCAGCCATCGAAATGTAAAAGATGCAAATAATAGCCTAATTTACAATCGGGTTAGTTGACTGACCAACTGGTTTCAGTGACCCTGATCACACTTCCTTTTTCCACCAAGCCTCCAACTGAAGAGCTACACAATGAGAAACATTCAATTAGTCGCCGATAAAGCCGCATTTAGCTTGTCATTTTTATGTGCCCTGCACTGCTTAGCATTACCACTACTTATTATTCTGGTACCAGCCGTATCTAGCTTACCCTTAGCCGATGAAGCTTTTCATCTGTGGATGGTGTTTGGCGTTATTCCCATTAGCTTATTGGGTTTAAGCATGGGCTGTAAAAAACATCAACGTTGGTCGATATTGCTCATAGGCGTAGTAGGCTTGGCCATATTGATTGCTACACCTGTCATAGGTCATGAGCAATTAGGAGAATTCTGGGAAAAAACGCTAACCTTACTCGGCGCAAGTATTATTGCTATCAGCCACTATCTCAATGCTAAGCTCTGCCAGGCTTGCAAAAACGGCTAGTTCTCTCACTTACGTAATAAAAAGGCTTGGACTGCCGCACACAGATCCAAGCCTTTTTCACAAGCAACTCTTTAAATGC
The DNA here is from genome assembly GCA_947503555.1 of uncultured Shewanella sp. Lineage (GTDB taxonomy): Bacteria > Pseudomonadota > Gammaproteobacteria > Enterobacterales > Shewanellaceae > Shewanella. Next base: position 200,339 of record CANNEE010000008.1, on the reverse strand, counting down.
CGGCTGACACCCGCCGCAACGAGTGAGCAACCTAAAACCATCTAACTAAAATGGTTAATTTAGACTTATAGTAACTTAGTTCACAGCAACTTATAGTCGAAATCGTAACGCATACCCACCATTAGCTGGTCGTTATCATCACGGTAGTCATAATCGGTCCTTTGATACTCAACAAACAGACGAAAATCTGGTGTACCTTGCCACTCTAGTGTCGAGTTGTATGCACTGTAGTCACCTGAACTGGCATCTTTGACACCATCTTCAAATTGAGAGACACCCAACTTCAGCTTATAAGTGTCGTTTATCGCATAGGCAGCCACTACATCTAATGTAGAACCATCTATGCTCGCCACTTCTCTATCTTGATACGAAGCCGCCAGATAAAGCGGGCCAAAACTTTTCGCTAATGACACACCTAGCGTGTTTTCATCACTGCCATCATTGAGCTCTTTCGTATAATAGGCCACTGCAGCACGAAGTAGATCTGAGTTATAGGTTAAACCTGCTCCGGTATAATCGGCAGCATTGTCACGATCGCTGCCATTAAACTGGCCATCCACTGCAAAGGTAAAATCACCAAAACTCTTGGTATAGGTGACTAAATTGTTGATACGAAATGGGCTAGCGCTATCATAGGCAAGTGGCGTAGCAGCACGGTTAAAGATATCAACAGGCTCTGCGATAGCGTTGTACTGTGTTGCCCACTGTTTACCTATTGCAACACGGCCAAAATCCCCCTTGATCCCCACATAGGCTAGGCGAGCATCACCAAAATCGCCATCGGCTTGAATATTGACTTTAAATTCACCCTTAGCAAAAGCCGTTAAGCTATCACTGACTTTTTGCTCTGCACCAATACCGATACGCGACAGCGCATCACCTACATCCCATGTGTCATCTGTATCGTTACTGGTTACCCCAAAGGTTGGTCTTAATGAGCCATAGAAGCTCAAGCTGGTGCCAGAGGCAGCGGGCTTAGCTTTAGGCGCTTCTTGCTTTTCAAGCTCAGCCAAACGCTCAGACAATGCCTTTAACTCTTGTTGCAACTCGGCCTTAGTAACAGTATCACCAGCATTAGCAGCAAATGTGGGTAGCGCGACGATTAAAGGAAGCAATGTTGATTTTAATTTTATATTTTTCATTTCTATTTCCTTGTACAGATAAAAATGCAAACACCGACTGCTCAACCTGATATTTGCCCATGGGATCCCCGCTCAAAGCCCAATTGGGCCTTGAGAGAGAAAAGTGTTAAAACCTTGAAGGTCTTGGTAACGGCTCAGCTAAAAGTTAGTCTTCTCGATAACTTTCTATGCTGGGACAAGAGCAAATCAGATTTCTGTCGCCATAGACGTTGTCAATACGATTAGTACTAGGCCAGAATTTGTTTTGCACTTGATTAACACCGGGAAAACAGGCTTGATCTCGGCTATAAGCATGGGACCATTCAGCTGCCGAGAGATCCGCCATAGTATGGGGCGCATTCACCAGAGGGTTATCCTCAAGGCTCCATTGCCCTGACTCCACCTTGGCTATCTCTTGGCGTATGCTCACCATGGCGTGAATAAACTTATCAAGCTCGGCGAGGGATTCACTTTCGGTAGGCTCTATCATCAGAGTGCCAGCTACTGGGAATGACATAGTCGGCGCATGGAAGCCAAAATCCATTAATCGCTTGGCGACATCTTCTTCACTGATCCCAGTGCTTTCTTTCAACGGACGCAGATCGATAATGCATTCATGGGCAACCCTACCCTCATCGCCGATATACAGCACTGGGTAATGAGGTTTAAGTTTCTCCATGACATAGTTCGCATTAAGGATCGCAAGCTCAGTTGCCTGAGTAAGCCCTTTCGCTCCCATCAAAGCGATATACGCCCAAGAGATAGGTAAAATAGATGCGCTGCCTAGGGCTGTGGCTGAAACTGCACCTTGAGTACCGTGAATGCTATGACCCGGTAAGAAAGGTTCAAGGTGAGATTTAACCCCTATTGGTCCCATACCTGGGCCGCCGCCACCATGGGGAATACAAAAGGTTTTATGCAGATTAAGATGGGAGACATCAGAGCCAATAAAGCCAGGTGAAGTTAACCCGACTTGGGCATTCATATTGGCACCATCTAAATAGACCTGACCACCCACCGAGTGTACCTTATCGCATATATCACGAATGCCTTGCTCATAAACACCATGGGTTGATGGATAAGTGATCATGATGCAAGAAAGCTGCTCAGCATGGGCATCGACCTTAGCATTAAGATCTTCAATGTCCACATTCCCCTTAGCATCACACTCAACAATCACGACTCGCATCGACGCCATGGCGGCACTCGCAGGGTTAGTACCATGGGCCGAGCTTGGGATCAGGCAGATATTTCTATGACCTTCACCACGACTGGCATGATAGCGCTGAATAGCCACAAGGCCTGCGTACTCCCCTTGTGCCCCTGAGTTCGGCTGTAATGAAAAGGCATCATATCCAGTGACCACTTTCAGCATTTCACTAAAGCTGTCTGCAATCTCTTGATAACCTAAGCACTGCTCCTGTGGCGCAAACGGGTGCATGTTACCAAGCTCAGGCCAAGTGACTGGGATCATCTGTGCCGTTGCATTGAGCTTCATGGTGCAGGAGCCCAATGGGATCATGCCATGGGTCAGTGAGAAGTCCTTATTTTCTAGTGACTTTAGATACCTCAGCATCAGAGTTTCACTGTGATGCGTGTTAAAGACCTCATGGGTAAGAAATGCCGAACTACGTTGACACGTCTTGGGAATAGCCGTTAATTCATCGCCATCCAACGAGGCTTCTAACACATCCACCTTCAATGGCTGACCAGTAATCGCAAGTAGTAAGGCCTCAACATCATCACTGGTTGTGGTTTCATCTAAGCTAATGGCAAGACGATTAGGCAAACAGCGTAGGTTTAAGCCCGCATCAAGCGCATCCTGATAGATCTTAACCGAACCATTGCCCGTCTCTAACGTCAGGGTATCGAAATAATGCTGGTGTGCGAGCTCGATTCCAGTAAGCTTCAACCCCGCCGCTAGCACTCGCGTTAATCTATGAACCCGGCGCGCTATTTTCTTAAGTCCTTCAGGGCCGTGGTAGATGGCATAAAATGCCGCCATATTGGCCAGCAGCGCCTGAGCGGTACAGATATTAGAGGTCGCTTTTTCACGGCGAATATGCTGCTCGCGAGTCTGCATTGCCATACGTAAGGCTTGCTTGCCTTTGCTGTCAATTGATACACCTATGACACGGCCAGGAATAGTACGCTTATGTTTAGCCTTAGTGGCCATAAAGGCGGCATGTGGACCACCAAATCCCATAGGCACACCAAAGCGTTGTGCACTACCAATCACTACATCAGCCCCCATCTCACCTGGCGGCGTTAATAGGGTGAGGGATAGCAGATCGGCGGCAACAGCCACTAGTCCTTTATTACTTTGTACCTGTGCAATTAGCTCACGAAGATCTTTCACCTCGCCTGTGGTACCAGGATATTGCAGCAGTGCACCAAAGACATCGACATTAGCGAGATCGCTACTTGGCGCCACGAGCAGATCAAAGCCGAAATACTCGGCGCGGGTCTTAAGCACATCTAAGGTTTGTGGATGCACATCATCGCTGACAAAGAAAAGGTTACTTTTACTCTTACCTGCACGCTTACACAAAGACATCGCTTCTGCCGCTGCCGTTGCTTCATCAAGCAAAGAGGCATTGGCAAGCTCCATAGCGGTTAGGTCCATCACCATCTGCTGGTAGTTCAGCAGCGCTTCCAAACGCCCCTGTGCAATCTCAGGTTGATAGGGAGTATAAGCCGTATACCAACCTGGATTTTCCATCACATTACGTAGAATGACATTTGGCACATGGGTGCCATAGTAACCTTGACCAATAAAGCTGCGATTAACGATATTTTTATCAGCAATAGACTTTAAGTGAGCCAGCATTTCAGCTTCGCCCATAGGCTCGGCTAATGCCATTTCACCGGGCAAGCGAATATGGGCCGGAACAGTCTGCTCAATTAGCGCATCAATAGACTCGGCGCCAATCGCATTGAGCATCACTTGCTGCTCCTGAACGTTTGGGCCATTGTGACGAGCGATAAACTCATCTTGAGTGCCCAACTGGGATAATAAACTGGAATGACTCATTCTGCCTCCATTGACTCATTCATCAAGACTAAAGTGCTTGAGTGGCTATTAGCTCGGTCAACTTGTTATGTTATTGAGCTATGTTGCTGTTAGCTGTTGATCTTGTTTGTTAATCTTTCTTCTTGCTATCAAGATGCTTAGCAAGAACAGTTAACATAGCGCGCTATCAAATCTCATCATCAAGAGCTGAGATTTTGATGAAAACTCACCTACGCTAATCAATCATCTAACCCTTCAAGATACGCATCCAAGCTCAGCAGCTTTTCTAACTCGCTAGGGTTTGAAAGCTTAATCTTGGCAATCCAACCCTCTTCAAAAGGCGAGTCATTGACGATCTCAGGGCTATCTTCAAGCTCTTCATTAACTTCGACGACTTCACCAGAGACAGGTGCATACACATCTGATGCGGCCTTGACCGACTCGACAAGAGAGAAGTTCTCTGTCGCAGTCGTGGTATCGCCCTCTTCTGGCAATTCAACGAAAACCACATCCCCAAGGAGACCTTGAGCGTGATCTGAAATACCCACTGTGACTGTGCCATCACCATTGTCTTTTACCCATTCATGTGTGGTGGCGAACTTATAACTGGCTGCAACTGAACTCATAATCTTGCTCCTACTGCTCATTCTTGTTGTTTTGTTTGGGTGTAAAACCTTAGCTGTGTTTCATCTTTAGTCTTGGTAAATAAGCTGAATAAGGGCATTCAAAAAGGGAGATTTCACCAAATTTGGCCCGCAGCTATCCTAGCTGGCTAATTTTGAGTAACAAATCTAGCCAGCGACTTACAGTAAAACTTAATAGAGTTAACGACTCGCTAAGGCGTAATCATCTCTTGCTTAACCCTAAGCGGGCTTAGCGATATAAAGGGAATTTCTCGCAAAGGGCTTGCACTTGTTTAAGCACTCGCTGCTCGGCTTCACTATTGTCATCAGGGTTAGCAGCAAGGCCATCGAGCACATCACCAATCCAGTGACCAATCTGAATAAACTCTACCTGACCAAAACCACGACTCGTACCTGCTGGGGTGCCAAGGCGAATGCCTGAAGTGACCATAGGTTTTTCGGTATCAAAAGGAATACCATTCTTATTACAGGTGATACCGGCGCGCTCTAGACTCTCCTCTGCCTTATTGCCCTTAAGCCCCTTAGGACGTAAGTCCACCAGCATAAGATGAGTATCCGTACCCCCTGTCACTATGTCACAGCCGCGCTCTTGCAGTGTTTGCGCTAGGGCTTTGGCATTGGCCAATACGTGTTCGATATAGGCATTAAATTCAGGGTCTAGCGCTTCACCAAGAGCCACGGCTTTAGCCGCAATCACATGCATAAGTGGACCACCTTGAAGGCCAGGAAATACTGCCGAATTAATCTTCTTAGCGATATCTTCATGGTTAGTCAGAATAAGACCGCCACGTGGGCCACGCAGGGTTTTATGGGTAGTGGTGGTCACTATGTGAGCGTGGGGAAGCGGACTTTGATGGTTATTAGTGGCAATCAATCCGGCAATATGGGCCATATCCACCATCAAATAAGCGCCAACTTCATCGGCGATAGCACGAAAACGAGCAAAGTCTATCTCTCTTGGGATCGCCGAGCCGCCAGCAATAATAAGCTGAGGCTTATGATCTCTAGCAAGTGCTGCCACCTGATCATAATCTATGCTGCAATCTTCTTTTGTTACACCATATTGAATGGCATTAAACCATTTGCCCGACTGCGCAGGACGCGCACCATGGGTCAGGTGACCACCGGCATCAAGGGACATACCCAAAATGGTATCACCGGGCTGCAGCAGTGCTTGGAATACGGCGCCGTTAGCCTGAGCACCTGAGTGTGGCTGAACATTGACATACTCTGCACCAAATAACTGTTTGGCTCTATCGATAGCCAGTTGCTCGACAATATCCACATGCTCACAACCACCATAATAACGACGACCCGGATAACCTTCGGCATACTTGTTGGTGAGTACCGTGCCTTGGGCTTCCATCACGGCTTTAGAGACAATGTTTTCAGAGGCGATAAGCTCAATCTGCTGCTCTTGACGCTTGCCTTCAAGCTCAATGGCCATTTGTACTGCACCGTCAACAGCGGCTAAGCCTGCTGCAAAAAAGTGTTCCAATTCATGTGAGGTATAAAAGCTTTTCATTATTATATTCCTTCTATTAGCCTACAGAGGCGAGAGTACGACGTGAGGCTATTAGCAAGCGATCACATTGATGGCTAGGCCACCTTGGGAAGTTTCTTTATATTTCGACATCATATCTAAACCTGTCTGGTGCATGGTTTTGATAACATCATCGAGATGAACATGGTGGGCACCGTCACTTTGCAATGCTAAACGGCTGGCATTTATCGCCTTTACCGCCCCCATTGTATTACGTTCGATACAGGGCACTTGCACTAGACCATCGATAGGATCACAGGTAAGACCTAGGTTATGCTCCATCCCTATCTCAGCAGCATTTTCAACCTGCTCAGGTGTGCCACCCAGCGCCGCAGTAAGTCCGGCAGCTGCCATGGAGCAAGCGACGCCTATCTCTCCCTGACAGCCCACTTCAGCAGCAGAGATTGATGCGTTGCGCTTATATAGCAAACCGATAGCCCCCGCCGTAGCGATAAAATTAACTATCTCCTGTTCGCTATCACTCTTAAAACGAATAAACCAAGCCAGTACCGCAGGAATAACACCTGCTGCGCCATTGGTTGGTGCAGTAACCACTCGACCACCTGCGGCATTTTCTTCGTTGACGGCCATGGCAAACAGGTTCACCCAATCGAGAGTATCAAGCTGATCTTGCTCTTTACTTGTGATGAGCTTTTGATGCAGTTCTTTTGCGCGTCGCTTTAGCTTGATGCTACCGGGTAACACACCACCTTGAGTTAACCCTCTGTCGATACAGTCAGACATCACTCGCCACAGAGCTAATGCCCTTTGATGCACATCTTGTTGGCCTTGTGCCGCTTCATTATCTAAGGTGATTTCAGCAATTGATTTGCCCGTTTGCTGACAGTGATCAAGTAGTTCTCTTGCGCTTTCATAGGGGTAAGCTAGGGTGAGTGCTGGCTCTGAGGAGTCTGCTTGGCTATCGATATCGGCTTCATTGACCACAAAGCCGCCACCAACAGAGAAATAAGTTTGACTAATTAGTACAACGCCATGCTCATCTTTTGCTGATATGGTCATGCCGTTAGGGTGTTGGGGAAGAAAGGTTTGATAGTGGAAAACTAAATCTTTACCTTGGTCAAAATACACCCAACACTTACCCGCCAATGGCAGCTCACCAGTATCTTTAACTAACGCTAATAGCTGAGGGATCTTGTCAGCATCTATGGTATCTGGTGCTTCCGCCATTAGCCCAAGAATACAGGCATTATCTGTCGCATGGCCTTTACCGGTTAATGCTAAGGAGCCAAAAAGGTCGACCCTAACACTTCGAACTTTGTCCAGTAGCTCAGACTCTAGCAGCGCCTTTGCAAATCGATTGCCGGCAACCATAGGGCCAACTGTGTGTGAACTTGATGGGCCAATACCTATCTTGAATAGATCAAAAATGCTGTGGGCCATACCAAAACTCTCCTGAAAATATAAACGGTGACCTTGGTCACATTTAATAAACATATCAGGGTTATTTTTTACAAACAACGAAAAATTTTCCTATTGGAAACTTTTTTATCATTTATCTATGTTAACGATTGATTTTTCTACTTGTTTATTTTTCATCAAATTGATTCTTTCGCGCTTGGAATATGCCACAATAGAAAAAACTGCCTAACACTGAAGATAAATTTGAGTAAGCCAATATGAGTGATAATACGATTAGCGACGAGTACCCTTCTATCGCACTAGCCCGAAATGAGGGCGGCGAAACTAAGGTGGAAACCGTACATATAGGTAAACAACTCAAAGCGATACGAACAAAGAACAAGCTCACCCTTGAAGAAGCGAGCAAGCTTACGGGCCTTGCTAAATCAACACTGTCAAAAATTGAAAATGAACAGATATCGCCTACTTTTATGGTGATGCAGAAACTCGCAACAGGCCTAGAAATAGATTTACCTCAACTCTTTACTAAACCGAAAAAAGTACAGGCTACTGGCCGACGGGATATCACCAAAGCCGGTGAAGGCAAGGCTCACCACACTCCAACCTATGAGCATGAACTACTGTCGACTCAGCTTAGTAATAAGAAAATGTTGCCCTATAAAACAGGGATCCATGCTCGCTCTTTTAACGAATATGGTGACTGGGTAAGGCATGAAGGCGAAGAATTTCTCTATGTACTTGAGGGTCAAGTGCAGTTGCTAACTGAGTTCTATGAGCCAGTCCTACTCGATAGGGGTGACAGCGCCTACTATGACGCCACCATGGGACATGCGGTGATCTCTACCAGCGAGCAGGATGCCACCATACTCTGGGTCACCTCCTCTTAAGCTTCATCCCTTTCTATTAAATGACAAATACATAACGAATAGATGGCAGAACACTCTGCCATCTAATTACTCAGATAAACATTAACACTCTCTCACCTTCCCCCACTCCTTACTGAGTAATTACTCAGCAAAATCGCCATATTTCAACTAAACAGTCATGCATATTGCAAAATGGCTCAAAACAGCTCAAACCAAGTTCTCAATTACAAAAAAAATGTGATCAATATTTAATTTTAAACTCAGTAGCTTAGGCTTAAGGGATGACTAAATTATCTCTTGGGTCAAAAATTAACCCTTGAACTTTGTCTCCAAATTCTCTAGCTTTTTTCCTATTGGAAACTTTAGTCTAGCAATTTGCTAACCTTTCTGATTATAAACAAGAGCTGTAAACGCCGAGCGAAGGCCAAAAGAGCCTAGCAAAAAAAATAAAACAAATTGAAGAGGTCATTATGGAGCCAATTACTAATTTCATATCCAGTATCAATGGCATTGTGTGGGGGATCCCCATGCTGGTCATTATTCTTGGTGTGGGTCTGTTTCTTACAATAGGTTTAAATCTAATGCCAATCCTAAAACTAGGAACTGGCTTTAAGTTACTCTGGAGTGGTCGAATTCCAGATAAAGATAAGAATATTAAAGGGGAGATCAGCCCCTTTAATGCGTTAATGACATCCTTATCTGCCACCATAGGTACAGGTAACATTGCGGGTGTCGCCACGGCTATCTTTCTTGGTGGCCCTGGAGCACTATTTTGGATGTGGTGCACAGCATTAGTCGGTATGGCAACCAAGTTTGCCGAAGCTGTTCTGGCTGTAAAATATCGTGAAGTCGATGAGAAGGGTAACTATAGCGGTGGCCCTATGTACTACATCAAAAATGGTCTTTCGAAAAAGTGGGCCTGGTTAGGCACAGCCTTTGCCGTGTTTGGCGCTATTGCCGGCTTTGGTATCGGTAACACGGTACAAGCAAACTCGGTTGCTAACGCAATTGAAGCTAACTTTGGTGTAGCACCTTGGCTAACAGGTTTAGTGATGATGCTGTTAGTCGGCGCCGTACTCATGGGCGGTATTAAGCGTATCGCTGATGTTGCAGGCTCTCTGGTTCCACTAATGGCGACCTTCTATATTGTTGCAGGTCTGATTGTTGTTGGCATGAATATCAGTGAAGTCCCCGCAGCTCTAGGCCTTATCTATAAGAGCGCATTTACTGGCACTGCTGCTGAAGGGGGCTTTGCCGGCGCTGCTGTTTGGGCTGCCGTGCGTTTTGGTGTGGCTCGAGGCGTATTCTCTAATGAAGCAGGTCTGGGTAGTGCACCTATTGCTCACGCTTCAGCACAGACCAACAACCCAGTCGCTCAAGGTCTAGTGGCAATGTTGGGTACCTTTATCGATACCTTAGTGGTTTGTACTATTACCGGTCTTGCGATTGTCGTTTCAGGCGAGTGGACAACTGGCGTTAACGGCGCAGCACTGACCTCTGCCGCATTTGAGCACTCACTACCATTTGGTAACTATATAGTCGCAGTCTCACTCTCTATCTTTGCTTTCACCACGATTCTTGGTTGGAGCGTCTATAGCGAGAAATGTGTTCAGTATCTATTAGGTGTTAAAGCGGTTATTCCATTTCGTGTACTATGGATTGTGGTCGTGCCTGTGGGCGCAGCCAGTTCGCTCGAGTTCATCTGGCTATTAGCCGATACCATGAACGCTATGATGGCTATTCCTAACCTTATCGCCATTGCATTACTAAGCCCTGTAGTCTTCAAGTTAAGTAAAGAATACTTTGCCAAAGCAGATGCTGAAGAAGACAGTGCCAATATCAAAGCTGAAGAAGCCTAGGTTATTCCTAACATTTATGTCATAAGCAAGGGTTCCAATTGTAGTACTCCCCTACTTTTGGAACCCTTTATGGAGTTAATGATGACACAACTGCTTAAAACACCACTTTATGATTTACACCTAGAAGCTGGCGCCAAGATGGTGCCCTTTGCAGGCTTCGACATGCCAGTGCAATACCCTTTAGGTGTTAAAAAAGAGCATCTACATACCCGTGAAGCTGCAGGGCTATTTGATGTATCCCATATGGGTCAACTTAAACTGCATGGTGAAAATGCAGCGCAGTTTCTCGAAACCTTAGTCCCCGTCGATATTATGGATCTGCCTACAGGCAAACAGCGTTATGCACTGTTTACCAATGAACAAGGTGGTCTTGAGGATGACTTGATGGTGTCTCAGTTTGGCGATCACCTATTTGTCGTCGTTAATGCAGCTTGTAAAACTCAAGATATTGCTCACCTTAACGCCCATCTTCCCGAGGATGTTACTCTTGAGCAGTTAGATGACAGAGCATTATTAGCACTGCAAGGCCCTCTGGCAGTAAAAGCCCTTGAGCGTCATATTCCTGCGGTGACCAATATGGTGTTTATGGACTCTCAGATTCATGAGTTTGATGGTGTTGAATGCATTATTGGCCGCGCTGGCTATACGGGTGAAGATGGATTCGAAATCTCTATGCCTGCAGCCGATGCCGAGCGTTTAACTAGGCTGTTACTGGCCGAGCCAGAGGTCGAATGGATAGGATTAGGCGCTCGGGACTCTCTTAGACTTGAGTCAGGTCTATGCCTTTACGGTCATGATATAGATAAAAGCACAACCCCAGTTGAAGCCAGCCTATTATGGGCCATCAGCAAAGTGCGACGAGCCGATGGCGAACGTGCAGGAGGCTTTCCTGGGGCCAATATCATTCTGGATCAGATCGCCACTAAAGATGTATCCCGTAAACGAGTGGGTATGCTTGGCCTTGGCAAAGCACCTGTCCGTGAAGGAGCAGAACTATACAATGCCAATGACGAAAAAATTGGTGTGGTCACTAGCGGTACTGCAGGTCCTAGTTGCGGCGCTCCGGTTGCCATGGGATATGTTGCAAAAGAATATGCGCAACTCGACACCCAGGTCTTTGCCTTAGTTCGAGGCAAAAAGCTGCCGATGAAAATTGCCAAAATGCCCTTTGTCGAACAAAGGTACTATCGAGGCTAACCCCTTCATCTCCTATCACTAATTCAATAAAAGCCTACATACGTAGGCTTTTTTGTTAGCGACCTAAAACACAGGCATCTAGATCACATTTTTCACTATATCGCAGAATAAAGCAGCAAAAAGGTTCGGAAATAGCCAAAATTATTTGGTAGAGTGAAGATGAAATGTAGCTAACTTCTTTCAATCGCTGAAATTTATTTCAGTTAAATTTAACAGAATGCATGGTAGCGATTTCAACTTCAGCGGCTGAAGTCCATCATGCCAGAGGGAAATTGATATGTTAGGTGAAAGTCACGCTCTTCTAAAAGATTTTGCTAGCGACAAAGATGTCATTTTGAGCCTGATGGGCAAAGATGATCAGTTTAGTGCACTGGCAAAAGAATACGACACACTCGATGAAAAACTTTGCGATATAGAGGAACGCGGTGTTCCTATCTGTGATGATGAGTTTAGAGAACTCAAAACCCATAGAGCTAATCTGAAAGACCAACTCTTTACCATGATACGCGAGGCCAAGTAGGCCTGATATAACACTATTGCCCAATAAGTTACTGTCACAACTCTTAATAATTCTCGATGTGCTGCTCAATGGGCAGCACATTTTGTATCCAACCCTCAAAATACGCTTCTCTTATTTCAGCAACGTAAGTAAAGCTTCTACATAAGATCTTCACTATTAAATAATAATAGAAACTGTTTCAGCTTAAGCCCCATTGTTCGCTCAAAGTCTTATTTCTACAATAAATATAGATACAAAACTGATTCTCCCTCAAACAGAGCAGAAAGGCATATGCAAAAACAGATTCTTATTACTGGTGCGACAGATGGCCTTGGACTGGCGACAGCAACAAAGTTAGCTCAACTTGGTCATAAGTTATTAATCCATGGTCGTAGTAGTGAAAAACTCGCGCGAGTTAAACAGCTACTGATTCAGTATACCCACGAGGAAAACCTTGATTTTATAGAAGCAGATCTATCTGAACTCAAAAAAGTTTATCAAATGTGCTCTTACATAAAGCAGCGCTACAACCTTGATATCATCATAAACAATGCTGGCATATACAATACGCCAAACTCTCAAACCCAAGATGGACTAGATACTCGCTTTGCGGTGAATACCTTTGCGCCCTATATCATCACCACAAGATTACTGGAATCATTAAACGCAAATGCTCGCGTCATTAACCTCTCTTCTGCGGCACAAAGTCCTGTAGATCTTGAAGCATTGTTAGGTAACAAGCATCTAAACGACTCCATGGCCTATGCTCAAAGTAAGCTCGCCCTCACTGGATGGACAACGCTGCTCGGCAAAGCACATCAAAAAGGCCCAATGATGGTATCGGTTAATCCAAAGTCACTTTTGGCGAGCAAAATGGTAAAAAATGCCTATGGCATTGCAGGAAGCGATATCAGTGTTGGGGTTAATATTCTACTCGAAGCGGCATTGAAAGATTCCTTTGCCAATGCCCACGGCCTTTATTACGACAATGATATCGAGAGCTTCGCCTCCCCGCACCCGGATGCATTAAATGAACACAAATCACAGCTGTTGATTGAGACCATGGAAGCCGTTTTAGGTCGTTTGACCTAAAACAATAGAGTCGCTTTGATTTAACAGAAGAAAAATGTAAGAAGATACTAGAAAAACAAACAAAAAAGCCACAGCTTACTGTGGCTTCTTATCAGATCTTATTCAAATAACTGATCGGCAACGAAAGGATTGGACTGACGCTCGAAACCCAATGTTGAATTAGGACCGTGACCAGGAATAAATTCGACATCATTACCCAAAGGCCAAAGCTTTTGAGTAATCGACTGAATAAGTGATTGATGGTCTGACTGAGGGAAATCGGTGCGGCCAATCGAGCCCCTAAATAATACATCTCCCACCCAAGCCAGTTTCTCTGATTCACTAAAGAAAATAACATGGCCAGGTGTATGACCTGGGCAATGCTTTACTTGCAATTCTTGCTCACCAATAGTGACAGTATCACCCTCTTGCAAATACTGATTAGGTGTAAAAGGCTCACAAGGCGCAAAACCAAAGTTTTGACTCTGTCCTGATAAATTATCTAACCAGAACTGATCATCCTTATGGGGACCAATAATAGGCAAGCCTGACTTTTTAGCTAATAACTGAGTACCACCAACATGATCAATATGACCATGGGTCAATAAAATTTTTTCTAACGTCAGCCCCAACTTAGACACTTCATTAAGAATACGCTCAACGTCTCCACCGGGATCGACAACCGCTGCTTTATTGGTTTTCTCACACCAGATCAGACTGCAATTTTGCTGAAAAGGGGTTACTGGAATTATTTGGTATTTCATCTTGTTCTACCCAGCCTACTTCTTAATCATTCGCTTTGACCGCATATCCTAGCACGAAATGATTCCGGCAATCAGCAAGCTATCGCTCCATAAAGGCGGAATAAAACGAAATAATTAGAGATACGGCACAAAGACACTTTTCAGGTGAGTTTGATAACAAAAAGCCGCTGCAGCCAAAATCACTACAGCGGTTGTTCAATCCTTGCACGGCTCTCTATTTGCATCCGAGAATATGCCATGACTTGGAACTCAAAATTGATAAATGGGAGTAGAAACTAAAAAGCTTCTAGGCCACGAATTAACGCTTCATATCAGGATAGGCAAACTCATGGCACTCATTGCAATAAACCTTGCTTGGCTTATGCTCTTGGTGACAATAGGTACATGGCAAGTCTGTACCATAATGCAAACTATCATGGGGATTAGGCTCTACATCATGACCAGCATGCTCATCTCTGGCGGTTAGCTCGGCTATCTCATCACTATCACCATGACATGATTGGCAAACTTCTACCTTAGGTATGGTTTTACGTTTGGCATCACCATGGCAAATCGCACATTCAGTTTTGCCATTATCGTCACTCATAATCTTTTTATGATAATCCTTCATCTGCACAGCATGAGCACTCATACTGAATAGAAAAGCTAAGATAATGGTGTTAACGACTTTACACATCTTTTACTTCCTTTTGGGAGCGGAGTCCCGCTCCCTTAATACTGATTAATATTGAGCTACGAACTCGCTTGAAGCCTTGATATCAGGCGTAAACGGACGATCTAACTCAACAAAAGGAACGCGTTGACGATAAGCCTTGTACATCTTGTTAGTTGCTTTACCCATCTTAAGCTTAGGAGTGGCTAACTTGCGAAGGTCAATTGCTTGAGTTGAGTGCAGTAACTCAAGGCCAAAGATAACTTCAGTGTTGTCTACAATCTGAATTAAATTATCAGAAGCTAGCTTTAAGTTAGTAAAGGTATCTTCGATATTACCCGCAACAGGAATACCATCGTAAGACACTGGCATAGCTAACTGCTTGTTACGCACTTGCATATCAACAAAGTTCTTCTGAATCGCACCAAATGCATGGCCCTTGTTACCAGGCGCACTTAGGAAGCGTGATAACTTAGTGAAGTGATCATCAGAAAGGTGAATCGTGCGCATCACACTGTTATGGGATACATGGGTCAAGGCAATGCTTAACTGCTCAACCGCCAGTGCAACTGGCAAAGGTTCAAAGTTAGTCGTTGGGAAGACACCACCTTTATCAGCAATCAGATACTTAGCCACTTGAGGGAACTGGGTGTAATCCTTTGAAGCGTTTAGTACCACACCTGGGTTATCGTCTGAGTGGTTAATCTGTACATCAATCACTTCATTTAGGTTGGCCAGTGCTTTCTTCGCTTCAGCAAAGGTATAAGCTGTGGTGCGGTAGCTTAATGGGTCTTGCAATGAGCGCTTGCTATTAAGCTCCCATAAGTAACTTCCATCTAATTGATCTAAGATCTCGCCCGTCGCTTCTTTAATGTATGGGAAAGGACGAATATCGTTAGTTTGAGGTAGGAATGGTGAAACGTTACCATTTAGACCTTCAAGGCTTAAGCTAAATACTGTTGGTGCCACTTTCATTAGCTGTGATGCTTCGCGATAACCTTTCATCGCATAAGCCACTGCTACTGAGTTGTTTGACAAAATAGAGAGTGCATCTTTACCGATTGGCTTAAGTGGTTTAACACCTGCTTGCTTCATCGCCTTAGTACTAGCTACTCGCTTGCCTTTATAGAATACATCCCATTCACCGATCATGGCTAAGCCAACATGAGACGCCATCAAAATATCGGCTTCACCAACTGTGCCTTGTGAAGGAATAACGGGCGTGATGCCTTTGTTTAAGTACTCTTTATAAAGCTCCGCAACGTATGGCTGAACGCCTGTTTGACCAGATAAAATGGTATTTAAACGTACTGCCATGGCTACGCGAGTTAAACGTACAGGTACTGCTTCACCAACCGCCGAGCTGTGAGCACGTAGCGTGCTATAGTTAAAGCTCTCAGAAGCTTTTAATACTGCATCGCTTAGTTTGCCATCAGCGGTAAATAGTTTTTGGTCTTTGTTTAGACCAACCCCCACAGTTAAACCATAGACAGGCTTACCTAAGCGCGCAGCATCCATCAATAGCTCATGGGCTTTCACCAAGTCACTGTTAGCTTTTTTATCGATCACCACTTTTGCACCATCGGCAATGGCCCAAGCTTGTTCTTGAGTCATATGCTGACCGTCAAGCACAACCTTATCCATAGCTAACGCACTGCCAGACATCATGCCTAACGCCAGTGAACCTAAAATAATATTTTTATAATTCATCATCTTACTACCTTTTGATTATGTGTTAATTATACTTGTTTCAAATCAATGCTCTTTGATGCCGCACAAAGTCGACCAGCATTTCGACCTGTCACTACCCCTTCGGCGACAGCGCAGGCACCTAAGCGGCTCGCGCCGTGTATGCCCCCTGTTGCTTCGCCAGCAGCGTAAAGACCGGGAATAGGTTTAGTTGTCACTAAATGCAGTACTTGAGAGTGAGTGTTTACCTTGACCCCACCCATGCAGTAGTGAACCTTTGGCCACATACGCACTGCGTACCATGGCCCTTTTTCTAGTTTCATCGCCTTCTGCATTGGGCGACCAAATTCATTATCGACACCCGCATCGACAGCCAGATTCCACTCTTTTACTTGCTCAACCAGCGCCTTTGGTGGAATACCATAGAGCTTGGCTAGCTCCTCTAAGGTCTCAGCCTGTTTAATGACGTGATACTTAAGCCCCCAGTCGAGTGTTTGCGCTTTTTTAGCGCCTTTTGCATTGGTAAAGCCGATGGGATAGACAGGGCGACCTTGATCATCGCGGCGAGTCATAATGGCTTGAGCACGGGCTTTTCGATCGGCTAGCTCATTGAAGAATCGTTTACCTGTGCGAGCATCGACCACTATGCCTCTGGGATAAGTGGCAATCGTGTTGAACTGTGACGCAGTACCAAAGCCCTTCTCATCGGGTGAAGCCCATGGGCCTAGCTGGATCTGATCAAGGTGAATCGGATTAGCACCAATCAGCATCATCTGTTTAAGAGCATCGGCATTAGCGCCAGGATGATTGGTCGAATCCAGCTCTGCGGTTAGCTGAGGTTGCTGCATTTGACGATATTCGATATCACGACCAAAACCGCCGGTTGCCATGATCACGCCTTTTCTCGCACCATAATGGCGAATATGGCCAGTTCGTTTTTTAGGGAAGTAATAGTCAGCGCGAACCTCAATACCAATCACACGGCCAGTATCGTCTTTTACAAAGCCTTCAAGCTGAGTTTGAGTGCGCATATCAACGCCTTTGGCTTTCGCAGCTGCAATTAACGGTCGGATAATACCAGCACCCGAACTTTCAACGGTTTGCAATACTCTCGGAAGTGAATGACCACCAAAGTGTTGTACAAAAGGCTTCCATTTCACGCCATAGTCAGTCAGCCATTGCCATGAATCTGCAGTGCCATTACACACAAGCTCAAGCATCTCTACATCATTCATACCTCTACCAGCTTCAAGCATATCAGTCACCATAGTAGCAACAGAGTCTTGAATGCCATGCTGTTTTTGCAATGGCGAACCCGCTACTGCCATAGCACCGCCATTGATAGTGGAATTACCACCAAAAACCGGCATCTTATCGATAACCATGACACTTGCACCCGCTTCCCTAGCTTGCAGCGCAGCAGACATCCCCGCAAAACCACTGCCCACCACGATAATATCAACCACTTCATCAAATTCTTTGGTCTTGGGCTTATCGCACTCTGAAGCAGAAGCTTTACTCGCCATACCAGCCCCAAGACCAGTCACAGCGAACGCCGCAGCACCTACCATCATTTGTCGCCGTCCTTGACAGATATCTTTCTCTTTACTCATAAGTTTCATTCCTAAGGCTTTAGGATAAGTGGCAAAACTCTCACTTATTCTTCGCCTCAAAATATTGGTTAAAATAAAAACCAAATGTGCCTAAATATATTGTTAATAGTGCAGCGAGCGTGCCAACATCAATAAAAAGGGGCTAAATATGGGAATTCATGAACTGGCACTTAATATCACGAAATATCAATAAAATTGATCACGAAATATCACAATTAAAAATGAAATGGCAACGCGAAATAAACAACAAAAAAAGAGGAGCTTAAGCTCCTCTTTTTATTAAATATAGAAACATTTATATTTAGACATTAAGTCTTAGAAATAATAGCCAAAGTTGATATTTAAACGTTTATCCCAATCATCACCAATTTCAGGTAAACCAACATGATCATTACTCTTAGTAGAGAAGGTCATGTTTTTACCCATAATAAAATCGATCATGGTATAGGTGGGACCCGCTGAAATCGCACAACCAGTCACATTTTGATAGCTATCATCAAAGCTCTTATCTGCAACATCTGGCGTCATCATACCAAAGTCGTTGTAACACTTAACGCTACCAAATGATGTCTTAATCGTCTTCGCTAGGTTAATGCTGTAAACCTGGCCTTTAGACGCAATTGGGTATTGCCAGTTTACCACTGAAACCCCAATTCGATTTGGATCTTGTGCATCCGGGGCATCATATTCGTAAGCCATCGCTTGCAGTTGCAATTTCCAATCTTGATAGCGAGTTTCCATATGCGCCGCAAACGCATATCTATCGCCATTATTCTCGGTTTTCTTGTTGTAGATTTGTCCAAACTCTACCGAACCACCAAAGGTTGTTGAACCTCCAGCATGCTCCATAGTATAGGTCTGACGCAGGTTAAACTGGTTAGTTTCTTCGTTGTTGTACTCAACACCGTTAATAGTACCCGTATATAAATCTGTTGCATAACGCTTGATTTCACTTGCACCATATTCAGCGTTTTTGTAGAAAGCTAAATCCGTATGCCAGCCATTTTTCTCATAAACAGCTTTAATACCAATATCATGATCATCTTCAAAACCTAGGTAATATGGCAGGCCAAACCACCAGCTATTGGAGATGAAGCCTGGGTTACCAAAAGGCACCTTGTTAATACCAAACTGAATTTGCCAGTCAGAGTCCAAATCATAAGTGCCATAGCCATACTTGATAAAGTTAGTGGCTTTAGTAAAGCGATACTCAGCAGCTAAACCCCACTTGCCTTGCTTACCTTTAAATACAATAGTGGCAGTATCAAAAGCGATATCGCCCATTTTATCTTTGTTCTTATCGTCATAATCACGATAGGCATAGTTGACTCGAACAGAACCACCAATGGTCACACCGTCTTCTTGAGCCTGTACTTGTGTGACGCTACCCGAAAACATAACTGCCGCAGCAACAGCAGATAGCATAAATTTATTTTTACTTTTCATCATCATAGTCCGCAGTTTTAATTAGGCATATGCCTATTTAATAAATTTGGTTATTGTTAGTCACATAAAATCTAATGCATTCATTAATAATTTAGTCACCATATATAATGATTAAGATCAAACATTTTAAACAAGATAGATCTACATCATTAATTAAACAGAATCACAAAGAACGATCAGACTTATATTGTTTTCAGCACTAACCATGCCAACAATAAAAATTAAAGCTAAAGCATAAGTTTTGTTGACACGCCTCAACAGATCACGAAATATCACAATTTAATACCCTGATATAACACGACGATAAAACTAAATTTAATAAAGTTAAGGTTAGACAAGTAAAAATAAGCAAAACAACCACAAAGTTATCTTATTTAAGCTTACGATATAAAAACTAAGATATGATATCCCAATCACAAAATATCATTTGCTTTTGTCCATTTTTATTAATGTTATTCTTTATTAGACCGACTCCACGGAATCACGATATTTAACGATCTATAATCGTTTCAATTAGCAATACTTAGTATGTATGAAAATGGAACAGCATTTCTATTACACAGCCACTCAGTGCCTATGCAGCAGTCTTCAACTAGAAGAGTCACTGCAAAGCTACTTTGATTATGTCAAAGACTATTTGCCCATCGATGGTATCTATCTCAACATCTATCGTGCGGAACACAGTGACATTCAATTTATTGCTCATGTCAACAACGAGGGAGCTGCAACTCTAGAGAAAAGAGTGTCGATAACTAAAGAGATGTGCTCTGCCCTTGAGGCTCAGGATTGGCCGCTCACCCGTATATACAACAATATCGAACAAGATAGTGTGACCCATTTTGTCGCGCCCCAGGTTATTCCCGATATCAAGTCAGTTATTTTGCTAAGAATGATTTCTGGTCACACTCATTTAGGTGTTGTTGGCTTTTATTCGAAAAGCACTAGCGCCTTCAGGCCTAGACATGCGGATATGATAAGCCCACATATGCAAACGTTTTCACTGATTACCGCATTTAACCTCAAAGGACGTAACCTACTGAGAGCCAATCAGGCACTGGTAAAACAAAATCAGTCACTCAAGCGCACCTTAGATATAGGTAATGGGGTCGTTGGCAGTCACTCGGGACTCAAACAGGTCATGCAGCAAGTTGAGTCCATTGCCAAACTTAACACCACAGTATTGATGCTTGGGGAAACGGGTACAGGTAAAGAGGTCATAGCCAATGCTATTCACGAGCTTTCTCTGCGTTCGGGTAAACCTTTTATTAAGGTCAATTGCGGCGCTATTCCTGAGACCCTGATAGATTCAGAACTTTTTGGCTATGAGAAAGGCGCATTTACTGGCGCTGAAAACCGCAAAATCGGCTACTTCGAACAGGCCAATGGCGGCACCATCTTCCTCGACGAAATAGGCGAGTTGCCCTTAACTGTGCAAGTCAGACTATTACGAGTACTGCAGAACAATACCATTACCCGTGTCGGTGGTCATGATAGTGTTGAACTTAATATTCGAGTGATAGCAGCGACCCACAGGAATCTACAAGCTATGGTCAATAGCGGTGATTTCCGTCAAGATCTCTGGTATCGACTCGCTATATTTCCTATTGAGATCCCATCGCTTCGTCAAAGGCGCACAGATATTCCTCTGCTTGCCCAGCACTTTATTGAAGAGCTAGCCGCCAAGTTTAACTTAGAAGGCTTACCTAGAATTGAACCATCCCAACTTGGTGTCCTCAGTCAATATCATTGGCCGGGTAACGTAAGAGAGCTTATCAATGTGTTAGAGCGCGCTATTATTCAAAACCCCAAGGGCCCGCTCAACTTTGATTTTATTGCACCAATTGAGCCCCAAGAAACGACAAGTTCCCCCAATCAAACTATCGTCGTTGACCCTAACCATGCTAGCGATAAACTGGTTTCCCTAGAGCTCATGACCAAAAAATATATCGCCCATGCTATGCGTCTAACTGGAGGTAAATTACATGGCCCAGGGGGGGCAGCAGAGCTATTAGAGGTCAACCCCAATACATTGCGCAGCAAAATGAAAAAATTAGGTTTGTGCTAATCCCAAGCTAAGCTATAGAGGAGGCTAAGCTGAGCCTCTCTTTTTAGCAGCCCCTCGCTTTGAAGGACTCTTACTTTTTGCTCTTCGCTTATAAAAGCTCTTTTTCGGAGCACTAGACTTAACTCCTTGTAATTGTGTAGGCAGTTGCTGTTGTGATGTGGTAACGAGCTCAGTTAAGGATGTTAGCATTGGCTGCATAAAGAACTGATAACTGGCTTCTCTACGACTAATTTTATTGAGCATTTGCTCCCAATAAGCTGTCATATCTGGCCTTGATGCGGACTCAGGTAAACAGGCTATTAATGCCTTACCCACATCGGTTGCCAAAATACTCTTACCTTGTCGACTTAAGTAACCTCGCTTAAATAGCAGTTCGATAATGCCTGCGCGAGTCGCTTCTGTACCTAGTCCGTCTGTGTCCTTTAACACTTTTTTGATTTCACTATCGGTGACATAACGACTGATCCCTGTCATAGCGCTAAGAAGAGTGGCATCGGTAAAGTGTTTCGGAGGCTGAGTTTGCTTCTCGAGCAACTCACCTTGATAGCAAGTGAGCATCTGCCCTAGTTCCAATTTTGGCAGTTGAGGTAACTCTTCATTATTGTTCGAGGAAGCTTGGTCGTTTTTGCTGGCGGGAAATAACTGCTTCCAACCTAAGGCAATATCTTGTTTCGCCTTAGTCGTAAAACGCCCGCCCGCGATAATCACCTCTACATTGGTTTCAGCATAACGATAAACAGGATAAAACTGAGCTAAATACTGCCGCGCAATATGCTGATATAACTGCCTCTCCTTGGTATTGAGGCTGATGCTAGCAGCCGATTTTTCTGTGGGAATAATGGCATGATGGGCATCGACCTTAGCATCGTTCCACGCCTTAGATTTAAGTTTAGCATTGGGCGCATCACAGCTTCGAATCAACTCACCGGCACCATCTGCTATTGCTGCTATCACCTTAGGCGCTAGCTGATGTTGCTCTTTAGGTAGATGGCGACTATCGGATCTGGGATAAGTTATCAGCTTGTGTTTTTCATAGAGACTCTGACAAATATCCAGTACTTCTTTGGCACTCATGCCAAAACGCTTTGCTCCATCGATTTGCAAACTAGACAGGCTATAGGGCAAAGGCGGATTCTGCTGCTTATCCTTAGTCGTTAACCCTGTGACTTCCCCCTGTTGATGGGTTATTCGTCCAACAACGTTTTCAGCAAGCTTTTTATAAATCACCCTACCTTCGTCATCCATATAAGGCTTACAGGCTTCGCTCGGCTGCCACTTGGCACTAAAACTATCATCATTCTCAGTTTTAAGATGTGCCAGTACTTCATAGAAGGGTTTAGAGACAAAGCTTGCTATCTCTTCATCACGACGCACCACCAAGCCTAACACAGGGGTTTGTACTCGCCCTACCGACAAAACACCTTGGTAACCGACTTTCCGTCCTTGTAAAGTGTAAGCCCGAGTTAGATTCAAACCATATAACCAGTCGGCGCGACTACGAGCTAATGCCGAAGTCGATAAGGGCACGAATTCTTTATTACTGCGCATTTGGCCAAGGGCGCGCTTAACAGCAGCAAGATTCAAATCACTGATAAGTAGCCTTTTTACCTGAGCCAGCTTATCGCCTTTTACACCAAGATAGGCGATCACTTCATCGACCAGCAGCTGGCCTTCCCTATCGGGATCGCCCGCATTAACAATTTGAGAAGCTTGCTTGACCAGCTTACGCAGCGCCGTCAGTTGAGAGCGAGTCTTGGACTTGGGGGTTAACTGCCAAGTTTGAGGAATAATAGGAAGGTGTTCTAACTTCCACTGTTTAAATTCAGGATTATAAGCATCGGGCTCAGCTTGCTCTAATAAATGGCCTATACACCAAGAAACACAATCGCCATTACCCACTTTAATAAACCCATCCCCTTTGGTATGGGGTTTAGGCAGAGCCGCAGCAATAGCTCTACCTAAACTGGGTTTTTCGGCGATATAAAGGATCATAACAAGCAAACACTGTATAAATTTACAGTTACCTTAACGTATGATGCCTAAGCTGTAAAGCGAAGAGCCGACAATGCCACAAATAGGCTTACTCCAAGCCCTTTAAATAACGAATAAGCTCGGCCAATTCTTGAGAGCTACGAGATTTAGACTTAATCAGATACTTGCCATTAACTAACAGTGATGGCACACCTCGTATTTGCGCCAGTTGTGTTTGAGTATCGTAGTTTCTTAAGGCAAGTTTGAGATCCACCGAGGTCACAGCCTTATCAAAATCATCTTTTGATACCCCGTGCTTAGCAAAAAAACTCCTTAACTCCTGAGTTCGACTAAAGGGTCTTCTTTGATCTTGGATCTGTTTAAACAGCGCTTTGTGTACCTGCTCAGTTAAACCGAATTTTTCTCCCAAATGATAAGCTTGTTGACTCATCACCCAAGTTTTTCTGCCAACTCCCACAGGCGTTCTCTCAAAATGAATACCATCACCCAACAAGACTATGGTTTGATGAATAGTCTCATCCTGGCGGTAACAATGTGGACAATTATATGAGAAAAACTCTCTTACCATAGGCTGCTTATCTTCTGGAAAACCAGCAACTTGAATATAATCTTGCCCTTCCACATAAGTTGTTTGGCTTTGTGCCTGTCCTACGACTAAACAAAATAACCCGACTACCAGAGCTAAACTGGAAACTATGCGTCCTTTAACGCGCTGATTTAACGCAAACATATGAAATATCCTATCAATCAAAACTTAGCAAGCAGCTAACATAGTAAGAGGATCACTATACTGGTATTGAAAGCCCAAGTCATCGACCAACCGACTTCCCTTAACTCGTTTATCTGCAGCCAGTTCATCGGAAAATACCGGAGGTTTGAGACTCAAGGCATTTGCAGCCGCAACGTAAAAAGTTTGTCTGCTTGGGTGCATTGCAGCACAGACATTGTAGATCTGACTCGATTTCTCAGCATTTAACACACAAATGACTGCCGAGACACAATCATCCTGATGCACTAAATTAACGCTGGCTTTAGCCCCCGCGACTGCTACTTTTCCTGCTAAAAATCGTCCAGGATGGCGATTAGGCCCAACTAAACCTGCAAAGCGGCACACTCTGCCATGACTATGGGCCAGAAACAGTGCTTCGGCATCGAGTAGTATTGCTGAAGATTGGGAATAAGCCGCAGCACCTGTCTCATCAAACTCTCCAGTTACGTTTGGATAAACTCCCGTAGAGCTGATAAATACAATCTTTTGATAATCTTCAAAATTGATCAGTTGTTGTAGACGTGTGAGCTGAGCAAGATAATCAAAATTACCTCTGCGAAACCCTGGTGGAATACTGACAATAAGCACATCTGCCTTTAGCTCTTCTTGAGCACACTTGGCAACTAACGCTTCATCGGATAGATCTAACACAACGCCTTCAATACCATATTGCTCAAGCGCTTTAGCACCTTGCTGGCTTCGCTTAGTGCCGGTAACCTTTATCTGTTGTGACACGAGTGCTTTAGCTAACGCTAAGCCAAACCAGCCACACCCAATGATTGTGGCACTCTTAAAATTTAGCGACATAAAATTCCTTAACCTATAACTGATATTATTCCTCAGGTTAAGTCACGGTTGGCATACTACTAAAATAAAAACTGATCCCGGCATCTGCCTTTAATACTCTAAGCGCAGGCTCTGATAATTCTTCAGCTTTTACGACATTGGAAATCTGTACATCTTCATCAACCAAAAACCGTAACTTGGGAGACTTACCATTTATATCACAAGCCCAAACCTGAGGCTGTTTCACTTCCTGGGTTGTCATCATCACTTTCCCCACACAGCCGTCATTCAACTTAACTAAGGTACCCGGTGGATAGATCCCCAATATTTTGACTAATACCGCTACCAGAGCCTCCGCATGTTTACCGGCACGGTTTTTAAATAAGTTACCTAAGGCAACCTGAGGCGACGGCGCATCCATACTGCTCAATAACTGCTCATAGTCATTAACTAGGCTCACTATTTGGCTAGTCAGCGGAATCTTATTGGCTTTTAGTCCTTCAGGAAAACCACTGCCATCAATATATTCATGGTGTTGTACTACGATTTTTAATACTGCTGGCGGAAAAAGCCCACTCTTATCCAATAGATCAAAGCCAAACTTAGGATGCATATTTAAATAATTTTGTTCATGCTCATTGAGACCAGAGCGCTTACGCCTTATCGCATCGGGAACTTTAAGCTTGCCGATATCATGAAATAGCGCACCTAAAGCCACATCACGCACATCACTTGCAGGTAAATCCAATGCATTGGCGACCATCATGCTTAACACAGCAACAGAAACGCCATGTTGGGTGATACTGATATCATTATCGCCACTGCTCACCATAGCCAATAACGGATGCTCAAATTCCTTAAGCTGATCATACATATCTTCGACTAAGGCCGCCGATGCACGATACGCACCTTCAGGATCGCTGGCAATCTTGCTAAACATGTCACGATTATCATTAATTGATTTGATGAACCGCTGCTGACTCAAGCGCATCGCTTTTTTGGTTTCACTTTGAATGTCAGGCTCTTTCTCAACTTCTTTCGTTTGCTCTCCCTGGGCAAGCTTATTTTCAGCTTCCGCTTTTTCAATTACCTCTTTGCCGCTAACCAAAAAAACATAGGGGACACCTAAGCCCTTAATCATTTCGATTTGACCCGCTTCTTTAATTTCAAATTGATTTAAAAGAAAAGGATGGTTAGTCCAAGACAGAGGAAGTTTGACCGTAATACCGATCTGTAATTTTGATATAGGTAATTGAGGTAAGCCCGCTTTTGTCACGCCGCGAAACTCCTTTTTCAAGGTGGATCCAGATTAATTCTCTATATATCACTATAGATCATAGATATCACTATAGATCATGGAATTAAGTGAGCAAGCTAACGCTTCAAGTCTTTTCAACCTGCCAGTCGTCAAAATAATGGCGAAGCCGCTTAGATTTCATTAAATATATAGTGCACCAAAAAATCAAGAGTGCATCAACTCCGAAGCTCCAGTTAAACAAAAATTGAGCGTGATAAAGACGTTGCGTCAAAATTATGCCATCAAGAATGACCAAAACCCAAAGCCAAGTTAGACCATATTTAAACACGCCTCTGAGCCAACTGGGTTTACGTTTTCGTTCGGCAATAATGAGAAAATAAAATAAAACAGCGCCTAGTCCTGCCCCCAGCGCTAATAAAAACTCCTCTTTTTGCGGGTAAATTAATCTCACCAGCCCAGCTCTATCACTATGTTGAGTGAGCGACATGATAAACACACACCAACCTCTAGCCAAAAACACTAGCATCAAATATAGGACGGCGGGTGGTTTCATATGGCCCTTATCATCAAGCCAAGTGATATGACTAAAGTTCACAAGATTAATCTTTTTATTTTGTTGTAAACAAGAGATGGTGCCAGCAGATGCTTATTTCAAGCCTACATATGCTTAAGCGCAAAGGAAACTAAGACCTCACTCTCTTTTATATTAACGCGCTGGTGTTTATGACTAGAAAATATAGAGCGCAATAACTGAACTGACTCTGACTCATATTTTCTAGCCATAAAACAGGCATAACAAAACTAGCCTGCTAACAAGGCCATTAATTCTTGCTCATCAATCACTTTAACGCCGAGTTCTTGAGCCTTAGCGAGCTTAGAGCCGGCGGCTTCTCCTGCGACTAAGCAATCTGTTTTTTTAGACACACTGCCAGCCACTTTTGCCCCCATGGCTTGCAGCCTTGCCTTAGCGTCGTTACGATTAAGCTGAGTTAGCGTGCCAGTTAGCACCCAAGTTTGTCCCGCTAGTGGCTGCTCACTTTCATCTTTCACTTCAACATCAGGCCAGTGCACACCAGCAGCTAATAAGGCATCAATGACCTCTAAATTATGGGATTGAGCGAAAAAGTTCACCAGATGCTCAGCGACCACTTTACCTACATCATCGACTTTTTGAAGCTGTTCAATATCCGCTGATTTAAGCGCCTCTAAGGTCAAAAAATGCTGTGCTAAATTAGCGGCGGTGGCTTCGCCCACTTCACGAATTCCTAAGGCATAAAGAAAGCGGGCAAAGCTAGTTTGTTTTGATGAGTCTATCGCTGCCACTAACTTAGTCGCCGATTTCATCCCCATACGCTCAAGCATGGTTAACATGGATGGCGTTAACTTAAAGAGATCGGCAGGACTTGCCACCAACTCCTTATCAATTAGCTGCTCAACGACCTTATCGCCCATGCCATCAATATCTAGAGCTTTGCGGGACGAGAAATGCTTTATCGCTTCTTTTCGCTGGGCTTCACAAAACAGACCACCTGTGCAACGAGCCACGGCTTCGCCTTCAAGCTTCTCGATTTGCGACTCACATACAGGACATTGAAGAGGAAATTCAATTTCTCTAGCATCATCTGGGCGTTTATCCATTACGGTCGCCACGATTTGCGGGATCACGTCTCCTGCCCGGCGAATAATAATGGTATCGCCAATTTTCACTTGCAGACGCGCGATTTCATCGGCGTTGTGTAAGCTAGCGTTAGAGACGGTCACGCCGCCAACAAACACTGGCTTAAGTCTAGCAACAGGAGTAATCGCACCAGTGCGCCCCACTTGAAAATCAACATCTTCGAGTAAGGTAAGCTCTTCTTGGGCTGGAAACTTAAAGGCAGTAGCCCAGCGCGGGGCTTTTGCTACAAAGCCCAAGGTTTGCTGCTGAGCAATCGAGTCTACCTTTACCACCACGCCATCAATTTCAAATGCTAAGTTATCGCGCTTAGCTAAAATCCCTTGATAATAATCAAATACTTCTTGCTCAGAATGACACAGCTTCACTTCTTCGCTAACCGGAAAACCCATGGCCTTAAGCTTTTCTAGTTGAGCGAAGTGACCATCACACTCATCAAAAATGCTGCCTTCGACCACACCCAGTGCATAGGCATAGAAACCTAGGCTGCGGCTTGCTGTAATCTTACTATCGAGCTGACGTAAGCTCCCTGCTGCGGCATTTCTCGGGTTAGCAAACTCTTTCTCCCCCTTGGCTCGAGCTCTCTCATTTAATGAGTCAAATGCAGCGCGAGGCATAATGACTTCACCCCTGACTTCTACAAGGGGTGGAATATCATTTCCTTGCAACCTTAATGGAATTGAGCGAATCGTTTTCACATTTTCGGTAATGTTTTCACCAGTAGTGCCATCACCTCGGGTCGCAGCCTGAACCAATACGCCGTCTCGATATAATAGACTTACTGCTAACCCGTCGAGCTTTGGCTCGCAGCAATAGATAAGATTGGTTCCAGTGCGCTCAACTAGTCGTTGATCAAACTGCACGAACTCATCGCGCTCAAACACATTATCTAGGCTGAGCATAGGTTTTAAGTGAGTCACTTGCTCAAATTTATCGAGAGCCTGTCCGCCCACTCTTTGACTCGGCGAATCAGGACGCATCAGCTCAGGATACTGGCTTTCCAAGGACTGCAATTGACGCATTAGCCTGTCATATTCAGCATCTGGAATCGTAGGCTGATCTTCAACGTAATATTTGACGTTATGGGAATTTAGCTCGTCGGTAAGACGAATCATCTGTGTCAGTGCACTGTCTTTATCTAGTTGGTTCATAATCATTCCGCAAAAAAGGCCGCCTACAGCGACCTTTGTATAAGCCAAATTATCAAATTACAATTTTAATGCTTTGATTCTTTGAACGTATTCAAACTTAGTGGTTTCAGTCCATGGCTGACGTTGACCATCTAATACCAGCGCATCTAGGTCATCAGCTAACTGCTGAACTGAGTTAAGCATATTAGAGAAATTCATTAACGCATCGCCATAACATGGCAAGGTAAGGAAAACGACCACGCCAGGCGTGGTAAACTGCTCCATGGTATCTGGGTCAAAAACACCTGGCTTAACCATATTAGCCATAGAGAAAATCACTTTACCTGTGCCCGCATTATCTTGATGACGATGGAAAATATTCATATCACCATATTTAAAGTTCAATGCCAGCAAGCAAGGTAACAGATCTGCGCCCTGTATAACCTGCCCCTCTTTAGCTACAAGGTGCAATGCTAATACGTCTTGAGGCTCACCGAGCTCCTCTTCTTCAACGCTTGGCTCCTGAGGCTCTTCAACATGTTTATCATCAATCTTGTCGACAGTTTCCCCTTGTCCAAGATCAAGTGGCATCTGCTCGACTTGTGGCTCATCGGCAGCAACAGGACGAATGACAGGCTCTTGACGTCGTTTAGGGCTAGGTTCGGCGCTTAAACTAAACTCTGGCTCCTGTTGCTCAGAAGTTTGACTAACTGCGTCATCACTCTGTTTAGGATCAGTATAACTGGCTTGCTGAGGATCTATCATCTCAGGAATTGGCTCTACCTCTTGAGCATGAATTGGCGAAGCATCGTTGCGCTCTTTAACGACAACAGGGCCTAATCCAAAATCATCGAAGCCGTCCCTGTCACGTCGTTCACTTTCTTGGCCAAATGATGCAGTCTGCGCATCTCGAATACTCGACTTAGCCTTATTCTCTTTCTTGATAGACCATATACCATGCAAAAGTACCGCGATAATAGCTATCGCACCTAACACAAACAATACCAGTTGCAAATCTTCCATCGGTTACCCTGTTTTCCACTTTTAACCCGCGTCGGCTAATGCCACCGCTTCATCTATATCCACTGCGACTATACGTGAAACTCCCGGTTCATGCATAGTCACACCGATTAATTGATCAGCCATCTCCATGGTTATTTTGTTATGGCTGATATAAATAAATTGAACGCTTTGGCTCATCTCCTGCAGCAAGCGACAAAAACGCTCTACATTTGCATCATCAAGTGGCGCATCTACTTCATCTAGCATACAAAATGGCGCAGGATTAAGTCTAAAAATCGCAAACACCAATGATAATGCGGTTAACGCCTTTTCTCCACCCGATAACAGGTGGATAGTACTATTCTTTTTCCCTGGCGGTCTGGCCATAATAGTGACACCGGTATCGAGCAGATCATCATCTGTCATCGCAAGATATGCACTGCCACCACCAAACACTTTAGGGAACAACTGACCTAAATCATGATTAACTTGTTCAAAGGTCTGTTTAAAGCGACTACGAGTTTCCCTGTCAATTTTTCGAATTGCATCTTCAAGGCTCGCTAAGGCTTTATTCAGGTCTTCGTCCTGCTCATCAAGATAACGCTTACGCTCACTTTGCTGCTCATATTCATCTATCGCTGCCAAGTTAATCGCACCTAAGCGGGCAATTGAGCGGCGGATTTTATCTAGCTCAGCCTGCCTTTGCTGCTCACTTTTAGCACTTAAGCCAGTATCCGCTAATAAGTCGCTTGAGACACCTTCCTCTTGTAAGGCTAATCTTTGACTATCTGCTTGTCCCTTTAGCCCTTCTCTACGCAGCTTAAGTTCTGAGCAGCTAGCCTCTAGTTGATTAATATTAGCAAGTTGTTGTTTTCTACTTATTGCTAGAGTATCGACTTGCTCTTGTAATGTCACTTGCTCAGCATGAATTTCATCAAGCTTTTGCTGCTTTATTTGACGTAATTCAAGCTGTTGCTCTAATTTTAACTTTAACTCGTTATGGGATGGCTCATCACCGTGGGCGACTTGCTCCCTTTGTGACAACAATTTCCCTTGCTGCTTCTCACACTCTTTCAAGCTTTGTTTAAGCTGTGTATAGGCTTGGCCATTTAACGCTATTTGAGTAGTAAAGGGGATCTGCTGCTGCTTAATGTCGGCAACGGCTTGACGCTTAGCCTCATAATCTCGACCAGCCGAATCAAGCACAGCTTTTGCTTTTTCAATGGCTTGATGCCACTCTTCTTCATCAAGTTGAGCTTGCTGATATCCTTGTTGCTGAATAGCAAGCTCAGCTTCTCGCTCAACTTTTTTCTCACCTAATAGAGTAAGTTCGTCAGCCAATGCAGATAAGCGTTTGCTGGCTTCTTGCCTTTGCTGCTCGGCATGAGCGATCTGCTGCTGTTTATTAGCAATATTCTGCCCCAATGTCAGTAGCTCTGTATTACGCTCCACTAGCTGACGCTTAATCGTGTCCGACAAGGCTAACGCCTGATTATAAGCTTCTTGGTACTGAGTTTGAGACTGCTGCAGCGCACTGATATTTTGTTGAATATTGATTAAATCTTGGGTAAGTGACAATCTCTCTTCATTAAACGCTAACAATGATGGCTCATCGCCACTTAAGGTCAAGGTAAAGCCATGGCCTAATAGATAACCGTCTGCTGTTGCCACCCGTTCGTCAAGCTTCAGCTTACTCAGCTGCGCCTTACCCGCTTCAATATTCTCGGCCCAATGAACGCCCTTGAGCCAAGGTGCAATATTAATACTGCTACTGACAGGCCCAACAGCTGGCGAGTCGCCTGCTGTGCCTTGCTGTTCCGAGGTTTTAGCTATTTCACTTTGCTTGACGAAACCGACACTATTATCACTATCGGCTATAGGAAAATGGATAGCTGAACCCAACACTAACGAAGAGGCTTGTTCCCAACCTTTTTCAATATCAAGATATTGCCAGAGTTTGTCGCTATCTTGACTATAACTGGTTAATAGCTCATCCAGTACTTGAGCTCGAGCCTCTAAGGCAGAGTGTTGTTGTAGTGCCTGTTGCAAACTGTCGTTATTGTCAGCTAGCTGTCCTTTCGCAAGGATTAATTCATCTTCAACACTCGCTAACCGTTCATCTTCAATTTCAATATCATAGGCAAGCTGCTGTTGCAGCTCGGTTAAACGCGCAATCTCTGCATCAGCCTCGATATGAGCAGCATCGGTCAATACTTGTTTATCCTGCTCAAGCTGAGCTGCTAACTTGGCTTCTTGTTGCTGAAGATGGCCAAGTTCACTGCTTAATAAACTCAGTGCATGTTTACGTTCAAGGGTTTGCTTGCTATGACTCTGCATTTGAAGCTGAGATTCATTAAGACTGCGCTGTTGTTCTTGATAGGTGTTTTCGCTCAACTGTAAAGCATGAGTTTGAGTCTCTAGTTCATACTCAAGAGCCTGTGACTGTTCATCCAGTTGCTCTGCCTGGGCTTGATTATCTGCAATCTCTCGATTGAGCCTGCTCAGCTTCTCTTGCAACTCGACCAATACGGTTTGTGCTTGTTTTTGTCTAAGCTCTGCCGATAGCAGTTTTTCCTCTAGGCTGGCGATTTGCGTATTGGCTTCATAATAAGCTGAACGTTCAATATGTTCATCGTCACCTAAATGAGTTAGCTTGGCCTGAAGTGCTGTAAGGCTCAACTCTTCCTTTTCGTAGGCGGTCTGTGCTTTGGCTTGTGCCAGTTGCTGCTGATTTATCTCTTTAACAACATTATCAAGCTGTGCCATTAAGCCTTGATAACGTACTGCCAACAACTCGACGTGTAAATTTCGTTCATCCTGCTTTAGGGCTCGATACTTCTTCGCGGCTTTAGCTTGCTCTGCAAGCTTTTCTAATTGGGAAGTTAACTCGAGACGAATATCTCCTAAGCGCTCTAGATTTTCTCTGGTATGGCGAATGCGATTCTCGGTGTCTCGGCGACGCTCTTTATAGCGGGATATGCCAGCGGCTTCTTCAATAAAGACTCTTAGCTCTTGAGGTTTAGATTCGATCAATCGAGAGATGGTGCCCTGCCCGATAATGGCATAACTTCGAGCCCCAAGACCTGTGCCCATAAACAGCTCGGTGATATCCTTACGGCGACACTTTTGACCATTGAGAAAATAGTTAGAGTCGCCATCACGACTGACTTGACGTTTAACACTGATTTCACTGTAACTGGCAAATTCTCCCCCTAGACGACCATGGTTGTTTTCAAATAACAGTTCTACAGATGCAAGGGAGACAGGCCGTCTAGCGCTGGAGCCATTGAAGATAACATCCATCATGGAGTCACCACGAAGATGCTTTGCGCTGCTCTCTCCTAATACCCAGCGCACAGCGTCAATGACATTGGATTTACCACAACCATTAGGACCTATGATGGCAGTAAGGGCATTAATAAAGGGGATTTTGGTGGCATCGACAAACGACTTAAATCCGGCAAGTTTTATCTGTTTTAATCTCATAGTGCCAGCAAGGTCATTGTCAAATGTTTCAGAGAAAAAGGGCAAAATATTAATGGGCACTTTATCAAAGGGAGTCGCATTTTGTAACGCTTTTTATCACTAAATCCGTACTTATGGCTGAAATTGAGCCGATTTACCCTTGTCATCAAACTTGGAGTTGAGCACAATCAGCAGATATCGCGTATTTTTTACAACATAAGTTAATGAATAAAATGACAAGTCAGCAAAATGATAGGCGTAAACAAAGTGGTGTCACTTACTTTATGCAGGGCTTTAGCCTAATAAAACAGCCAGGTCTTAGAACCTTTGTATTCGTACCTCTTTGTATCAACTTAGTGCTTTTTGCAGGTGTAATCTATTACGCGATTAGCCAACTTGAGCAAGTTTTTAACTGGCTTTCGGGGCAATTGCCAGAATATTTAAGCTGGCTTAACTTTCTACTTTGGCCACTCGCTATCATCACCTTGCTAGTGGTGTTGTCGTTTATATTTAGCTCCGTGATGAATTGGCTAGCCGCGCCATTTAATGGCCTATTGGCAGAAAAGGTTGAGCAGCACCTCACGGGTAAATCTTTAAACTCTGGTACTAGCATAGATGTTATTAAGGACTTGCCCAGAGTATTGGGCCGCGAATGGATAAAACTGAAATACTATCTACCAAGAGCAATCTTATTTTTGCTGCTATTCCTTGTGCCTATTGCAGGACAAACATTAGCACCAGTCATTTGGTTCCTATTCAGTGCTTGGATGATGGCAATTCAATATTGTGATTACCCCTTTGATAATCACAAGGTACCTTTTCAAGATATGAAGTTTGCACTTAACCAAACGAAGGGCACGAGTTTTAGTTTCGGTGCTACGGTTACCTTGTTCTCTATGATCCCTATAGTTAATTTTATCGTCATGCCAGTAGCAATATGTGGCGCAACCGCTATGTGGGTTGATAGATATCGCGATGCCTATAAACACCCAACAATCGCCCCCGAGTAGTTCACAGTTAATAATAAAAATGGCTTTAACTGAATAAGTTAAAGCCATTTTTGTATTCGGCCTCAATAAGCCTTCTCGCCTAAGCTACTGGCAGTCATCTGGTGCTAAACAGACTAAGTTTCGCCCGAGCTCTTTGGCCTGATATAACCCCATATCTGCATTGTGAAGTATCAAATCAATACTCTCATCACAATGGTAAGTTGCCACACCAGTACTGATTGTGATGTTAAGTGTCCCTTTAGCCGTATCAATAGGCTCAGCAGCCAATTGTGCTCTAAACTTATCAAGTAAAATAAATGCCTGTTGTTGACTTAGCCCTTTAAGCCCAATCGCGAACTCTTCTCCACCTAAACGGGCCACAATAAAGCGCTCACCAAAAGTATCTAGTAACCTCTGACACAAACTAATGAGCACTTCATCACCAACATCATGACCGTAGTTATCATTGACTTGCTTGAAGTGGTCTATATCCATTAAGGCAACGCAAAAGCTCGTCCCCTTCTTTTGCAGCTCTGGCAACTCGGTTTCAAACAGCTCAAAGAAATAACGTCTGTTATAGACACCGGTTAAATAATCAAGATTGGCCTGCTCCCAAAATGAGTGCAACATATCCAATGAGTCCATGGTATTCATCACACGACAGTGAAACTCTTCGTGAACAAAGGGCTTCTGTAAAAAGTCATCGGCACCATTTTTAATAAAACGTGCAGTTAAATTCTCACTGGATTCATTAGACAGCCCAATAATCGCTAGATCTTCCCTTGCATAGGTTTCTCGCACCTTTAAAATCAGCTCAAAACCATCGACATGGGGCATATTGTAATCGGTGATCAATAAACGAATATCGCTTTGGCGAGTTAACACCTCCAATGCTTGTGCGCCATCTTCTGCTTCTATCACTTGAAACAGGTGCTGCTCTAACAGATTTCGAACAAAGTTGCGGCTAACGACAGAGTCATCAGCGACTAGAACCTTAGTATTCTTATTGCGCTGCAGGCGCCCAACAAGCTTAACCACATATTCATAACTAAAACGATTTTCTTTATAGACATAGTCAACAATACCCTGTTGCAGCAAACGTTTTCTCTGCTGAGCATCCAAACTACCCGTCACGACAATACAGGGCGTTTGATGACTTAATACCTCTTTAACAATTTCACCATCTGGAGCATCGGGTAAGTTAAGATCGGTAATAGCAACGAAGTAACTATGGCTAGCGAGTAACTTTTCTGCAGCGGCCAAATCCTCGGCCACATCAACAATACAGTCCAGTTCCTGTTGTAACAGATGGCGAATAATTCTGACCACGACCTGACTATCTTCTACTAATAATATTCGCAACCTAGCATCCTTAAATTAAGACTTTTAACCACTTATCAATACCATAAACAAAAGTTCATTATACTGATAAGATTAACCTTCGTAGATGGATTATCTTTGCTATGCTTCCTGATACTGAGGAATAAACTGGCCTTTCATCTAAGATTAACACAAGGTTAGCATACTGAAACTAAAGCAATACTGGAACATATGAATAACAGCATTTGCTTTAATAACCAAAAGTAATAAAGAAGAACAAACAATCACTTCTATTCATTTCAATCCCTATTATGCTTTAGTAATGCAAATAAAGGAGCCAGCATTTCATGAGCAAGATATTTGAAGATAATTCATACGCAATCGGTAATACCCCACTGGTTAAACTAAACCGTGTCAGCAAGGGCAAAGTGTTAGCTAAAATTGAAGCCCGCAACCCAAGTTTTAGTGTTAAATGCCGTATCGGCGCAAACATGATCTGGGATGCAGAAAAAAAAGGCACCTTAACCAAAGATAAAGAACTGATTGAGCCGACATCGGGTAATACAGGTATTGCATTAGCCTATGTTGCCGCTGCTCGAGGTTATAAGCTAACGCTCACCATGCCAAATACCATGAGTCTAGAAAGACGTAAGCTGCTTAAGGCACTAGGCGCCAACCTAGTACTTACCGAAGGTGCTAAAGGCATGAAAGGTGCAATAGAAAAAGCCGAAGAAATTCGCAGCTCTGATCCTGATAAGTATTTGCTTCTGCAACAGTTCGATAATCCTGCAAACCCTGAAATCCACGAAAAGACAACAGGTCCTGAAGTTTGGAACGATACCGATGGTGAAATTGATGTCTTTGTCGCAGGTGTGGGTACAGGTGGTACCATTACTGGCGTTAGCCGTTACATCAAGCAAACACAAGGTAAAGCCATTACCTCAGTAGCAGTTGAGCCAACTGACTCTCCAGTGATAACACAAACCATGGCGGGGCAAACAGTTCAGCCTGGCCCACATAAAATTCAAGGTATAGGCGCAGGCTTTATTCCTGGCAACTTAGATCTTGAGCTAGTCGACCGTGTCGAAGCCGTATCGAACGAAGATGCTATCGAAATGGCACACAGATTAATGAAAGAGGAAGGTATCCTTGTCGGTATCTCTTCTGGTGCAGCCGTAGTCGCAGCTAACCGCATAGCAGAACTTCCTGAGTTCCAAGATAAAACTATTGTGGTAGTGCTACCGTCTGCTGCTGAACGTTATCTCTCATCAGTCCTGTTCCAAGGGCATTTTAGCGATGAAGAGAACGTCCAATAATCACGGGTTCTGTTAAAGACAAGTAAAGCTTTAATCACATTTAGCTTTTTGACCAAATAAGCCATAACACCCAGCTTATACCAGTAACGTATAAGCTGGGTGTTTTTATATGCATTTTGAATTATTGTATTCCAAATTATATTTACGATTTGATTAAGCGCACATTTAACGTTAAAGACCAACTAATAACATCGATTTTGAATTTTGTTTAATTTAATATTAACGCATAATCATGCACCAAGGCTTTCCCATGAGAAATGCGAATACCAAGCTATTTAACAATATTTCGCAAATACCCAGTGCTCTATGCGGCTTAGGACTTGCTGTTGGCAGCCTGGGATTAGCATGGGAGCTGACATTTCCAACATTAAATCAAAAAGCCCAATTTTCATGTGCAATCTTGAGCCTACTGCTTATTTTACCGGTTGCCACTAAATTTATCTTTAAACCACAAACTTTATTAAATGAGTTAAAGCATCCCGTATTAGGCAGTGTCGTTCCTACCTTTTCTATGACCATAATGATTATTTCAAAATCATTAGAGCAATTTCAACATTGGTTAGGTGTTTCATTATGGTTAATCGCTATTGGCTTACATGTATTTTTCTTATGTATATTTATCCACCATCGCATTAAAAACTTTTCAATGCATCAGCTCATTCCAAGTTGGTTCATTCCCCCGGTAGGCATTATTGTTGCGGCGGTTACTTATACAGAAGAGTTTAGATTATTAGCACAAATATTACTTTATTTTGGAATGGGCTGTTATTTCATTATGTTACCCATAATGCTATATCGGCTAATTTTTGATGACTTGATTGATAGCAATATTCGCCCAACACTAGGAGTGCTCGCAGCACCGGCAAGCCTCTCTTTGGTCGGCTATCTCACACTCAATCAAGCACCTTCGTTTGCTATCACTATCGCCTTACTCAGTATGGCACTACTTATGACACTGCTTATATGCTTTTCTTTAGCTCACTTTTACAATCAACCTTTCTCAGCAAGCTTCTCTTCATTAACCTTCCCATTGGTTATCAGCGCTACAGCTGTTATCAAAGCATGTTTGTTTCTATCCACAACTCACTATATTGATGAGCTATTCATCTCACTACTCTATAGCTTAGGTATCATTGAGCTCTTTATTGCTACCCTAGTAGTTAGTTATGTTCTGTACAAATATGGCCAGAATAAGATGTTTCTCAGTGGTAATACAATTGTCGCAAATCAAAAACGATAACAAGTACTACCCCCTCTTATTTAATAAGTTTAGTTACGAATAAATAAAGTAGTTACAAAATTTTTACTCAAAACATTTATCATACAAAAGTAAAAAATCAATCAAAATAAACGACACGCCATCCCCAATAACACGAACATCGGTCACAAAAGCAGCAAACCCTATATTTCTTAGACAAAGCTCAAATAAAACATTTGCACCCAACATTAGCAACAATAACATTACATACACCTGTAAAAACTGCAAAAGCACACATATTAAAAACCAAACGACAACAACATGAATACAATTCAGCATGAATTGTATTCAACCCAATAAGAGCTATTACCATTTAAAGACATTTGTTATAAATTTGTTTTATTAAACATGCGCAACGCCTGTAGCACGTATATTGCCCTTGTTATCTTTCTATGATTATATTCGTCGACTTACATTTTTTTACAGTTTTTAACTTAAGCATGTAAAAGATGTGTAAATAAGAAGAAACATTCAAATTGAGTGTAAGGGAGAAAACAATGCAATCTAATTCAAGATTAACCAAAGCGGTTCGCTTTGCGTTAATTACAGGCGCTACTTCAGCGGCTCTAACTGCTACAAGTGTTGTTGCGGAAGAAGCTCAAGATCAAGAAGTAGAACGTATTGCCGTAACTGGCTCACGTATTATTAGAGAAGGTGCAATCGCACCTACTCCTGTAACAGTAATTACTGGTGAAGAACTATTAGCCACTGGTGCGACGAATATTGGTGAAGCGCTAAACCAACTTCCAGCATTAGGTAGCACATACTCACTAGCAAATTCTGGCCGCTCTATCGGTACAGCAGGTCTTAACGTACTTGACCTACGTAACATGGGTACAGCTAGAACTTTGGTACTGGTAGATGGTAAACGTCACGTTTCTAGTTCTGCAGGTTCTCAGCGAGTTGACGTAAACACTATTCCAAGCACTTGGGTAGAAAAAGTAGAAGTGATCACAGGTGGTGCATCTGCTATTTATGGTGCTGATGCGGTAACCGGTGTAGTAAACTTCATCCTTAAAGATGATATCGAAGGTCTAGATGTATCAGCCACTAAAGGCTATGCAGACGATAGCGATCACTCAAAAGAGAGATTCTCTGTCTCTTACGGTACTGATTTTGATGACGGTGCTGGTAACGTAGCTTTTGCTGTAGAATACAGCGGTCAAGATCGCCTACGCGCGCTAGATAGAGATCAAACGGCAATTTCTTACTCTAGTTTAAGAAACCAAAATCAGCCTGAAGGTAGCAACGATCCTGCCCATCCAGACAAAATTCTAACGCCAAATGCTGGTTATTATGCCATTAATAATGCAGGCACCTTTAATTTAGGTGGCTGGAAAACATTTAATCCAGATGGCTCGGTAAGAGATATCTATACTGGTAGTAATGTTGATGGCGTGAAATGTGCGGACTGTGACTTCTTTAATCTAAGAGAGTTTTCAGATCTACAGCCAAAGTTTGAACGCTACAACGTTAATTTTAAAGCTAACTATCAGCTAAATGACGACACTAAAGCATACTTCCAAGCTAAATATGTCAATAGCGAATCAACAAGCTATGGCCAGCCAGCATTCTTCTTCGGTAGCCCAGTTACAGTTAAGCGCGATAACGCATTCTTACACAGCAGCGTAACGTCATTAATGGACGAAAAAGGTGCTAATACTATCGGCGTGAGATTGTTCACCAATGGTCTTGGACAGCGTATTGAAGATGATACTCGTGAAACTCAACGCTATGTAGCAGGTATCGAAGGTATTGCCTTTGAAGATTGGGATTACGAAGTTTACGCTATCTATGGTCAAACCGACCTTGAACGCGTTAACAAAAACAACATGATTAAAGCCAACTTTGCAAATGCTGTTGACTCAGTATTAGTAAATGGTGAAGCAGTTTGTCGTGACGAAGCTGCTCGCGCTGCTGGTTGTGTTCCAATCAACATCTTTGGTGAAGGCAACGTAACTCAGGCCGCTAGAGATTATATCAATACTGTGTCTACGGGTACTTCTGTGATTAAACAGACAGTACTTGGCGGTACTATGACCAACTCTATGCTTTATGAGCTACCAGCTGGTGATATCGGCTTCTCTACAGGTATCGAATACCGTAAAGAAGAGACCAAGCAAAATGAGCCTAGCAATGCTGTCGGTACTTTCTTCAACGTACTAGGTGAAGATAGCGGTGATTATGACGTTAAAGAAGTCTTCGTTGAATTCAATATTCCGCTGCTTGCTGACCTACCTGCGATTCAACAGCTAGATCTTGAACTTGCAGCTCGTTATGCTGACTACAGCACAATTGGTGATGCTACAACATGGAAGACAGGCCTAAGCTGGGAAATCAATGAAGAGCTTAGAGCTCGTGCAACCTACTCTAAAGCGATTCGTGCGCCAAATATTGGCGAGCTATATGGTGCATTAGGCCAAAACTTCTTTAGCTTTGATGATTCATGTAAAGTCGATGAGCTAAAAGACTTAACACCTGAAGCAGCTGCTGTTCGTCGCGCCAACTGTCAAGCTCTGGGTGTACCAGCAGACTTCAACTCAGACTATGATTCGGCTCGTGTTGAAGGCCTAAGTGGCGGTAACAAAGATCTGAAGGAAGAAAAATCTACCAGTTATACAATTGGTGCTATCTATCAGCCAGATTTTGTTGACGGTCTATCTATCAGTGCCGACTACTGGAACATTGTTATCGACGATGCAATTGCTAGTGTTTCAGCACAAAACATGATCGATAAATGCCTTGATGATCCTTCAGGTATCAACAACATCTACTGTAAGCGTGTAACTCGCGATCCTTCTACAGGAAAGATCACTAGCATTACATCTCAATCGCTAAATATCTCTAAGCTTGAAGCCGAAGGTATCGACTTTGATATCGGCTACAACTTCGAATTATTTGAAGGCGATGTGCGCACTAACATGGTCGTCACTCACCTTATCTCTCGCAAAGAGTACCCATTCCAAAATGATCCAAGTGAATATTTTGAGTATGCGGGTACAACAGGTGAAGCAGATTGGCAAGCTAACTTTACTGCCAATTACGACATGGATAACTGGGCTGTAACATGGAGAACTCGTTTCATCAACGAAGTTAGCCTCTATACTGACCAGTCGTTAGAGAAAAACCCAAATCCAAGTAACGTTCTAAACTATGGTGAATACTTCATCAGTGATGCTGCTGTGGCTTACGAGTTCGATAACGGTGTTAAGCTGAAGTTTGGTATCGATAACCTATTCGATCGTGACTTGCCTTATGGCACAACAGGTACTGGTGCGAGTTCTGCGTCTTATGACAACGTAGGTCGCTACTACCACGCGACTGTTAGCTACAAAATGTAATTTAGCCTAGCTAAATACATAATAAAACGGCGCCTAATGGCGCCGTTTTTATTTTCTTAATGATAAAAAGTTTAAATATTACATCGTCGCCATTACCCAATAATCTAAGCGCTTCTTTGGCTCGGCCAAAATAGTCTGACAAGGCTTCTTATATTTCCCCATCAAAGGCCCTAAACTTGATGAACCATTTAGCGAAGCTAACATTCTATTTTTAGCCAAATCAACACTCTGTTGCACTTTCTCCTTCGGTTGATACTGTCGAGCTATCTCTTGCGCTTGCTCCGCCGATGAGGCTAAACGTTTACCTACGGCTTTCATTTGTGGCGCATTCATACTTGCAATGGTTTCTGAAGCAATTTGATAATATGCTGCACAATTGGCTAATTCATCATTGAATTTCTCTTCGGCCTCGGACGCACTCAACTGAAAGCTCATCCCAAAAAACACGATAGCTAATAAACCTTTTCTCATATGAAGCTCCCTGTAACATGTTGACCGAGGTTTAACACACCCATCTGAATATTCTTTTTTAATCAGTAATGGCGACAAAATCACCATAAAACGCCTTTAGCTTAGCTAAAAAATGTGATTGAGTTCAAATATAAAGTATTCCGCCCCTTTTACAAGAATTAACATTAGCCAAGGCGCACATTCTATTTTTCTGTCTATACTCAGTAGATTAATCCATCAAGGACGATGTCAAATGTCGACTACTCCGCGTAAGTATTATGTGATTGCAGCCATTATTGCAGCTGAGCTAAATCAAACCTTAAGCTACTGTAAAGCGATTAACCTTACCGCTAGCAATGCTCAAGCTGCATCAATCAGGGCGGGAAGTAGCGCACTAGGCTTTAAAGCCCTGACCCAATTTATTGACGAGCTGGCAAGCTATACCAAAAAAGCGGCTATCAGTATTAATCTACTCGCTAGACAAACCTGCCTACTCGCAACTCAAACAGCAAGAAGTCAGCACACATTGCAGCGACTACAGCTAGCACAACAAAAAGCAAATCATTATCCCCATGGCTCGTCCATCCTTCCTGCGACAAAACGTAATCAAGATAGAAACAAGCAGTTAATTGAACAGTATCAGAAACTTAATTTTGCCATGCTGAATCAACTAGAGGAGCTTCATCAACAACTACGTGCAGCAAATGTACTCGCCTCTATTTGCCGCATTGAAGCATGCAGAGTCGATGAGGCTAATCAGGCTACCTTTAACGGTGTCGCTCAGGAAGTCGACAAAGTAGCCAAACTCATTCAAATCAAAGTTGAGCAAGCACTAAATTTATTTAACCAACTAGAGGAGCAACTATGAGAAGTGAGTTGATAACTGAATTACCTAGCCATAAGTGGCTCTATTTTGGCCGAGATCCCGAGAAGCCCAACTCAATTATCGATACCAATCAATATATGGTGGTTACAGAGGATCAAGCGCTATTACTGGATCCTGGCGGTATTGAACTGTTTGCACCTATGCTTGCCGCTGTAGTAAAACACATACCATTAGAGCAGCTAAGTCACCTATTTGCCTCACATCAAGATCCCGATATCATCTCTTCTCTCGGTCTCTGGGATCAAACCTTACCCAGCGCCAAGCTCTACTCACCTAAAATATGGGAAGGTTTTATTCGTCACTTTGGCATGAGCAATATCAGCTATGAAGCAATCAAGGATGAAGGGGGAAGCCTGATATTAGATCAAACGGAATTAATGTTTATTCCAGCCCATTACCTTCACGCTTCTGGGAATTTCCACGTTTATGATCCTAAGGCAAAGCTTCTTATGTCTGGTGATGTTGGCGCTTCCTTAGAGCCCGCTGAAGCCGATATTTATGTGGATGATTTTGCAAGTCATACGCAACACATGACCTACTTTCATCAAAGGTGGATGCCATCAAATAGAGCCAAACGCAACTGGATTACCAGAGTGCGAGAGCTGGACATTCAAATGCTCTGCCCTCAACACGGACGGATTTTTAGAGGTGAGCAGGTAACAGAGTTTTTAGATTGGTTTGAGCAACTAGACGTTGGCCAAGCTTGCTAACTCGGCCATACCGCATCAGATAAAATCTATAAACGACGCACAAAAGGGCTAAAGTCTTTAGCAGGCTTTTTAGTTGCAGCTATCGTCGGCGTACCTATATACAAAAAGCCAACAATTTGATCTTGGCTATCTAAATCTAGCGCTTTATGTACATCAGGGTTAAAGGCGAAATCGCCTGTGCGCCAAATAGCACCTAAGCCTTGGGCAAATGCCGCTTGTTGCATCGCCATAGTGGCACATCCTGCTGCTAGTTGCTGCTCAAGTAAGGGAACCTTCGGATGCTGTTGATATTTGGCAACCACAGTGATGACTGTCGGTGCCCTAAGGGGCATTTTAGCGGCTTTGGCAATCAACTCCTCGCTCGCTCCAGCACCTTTTGCGGCATCGACATAAACCTGACCTAAGCGGCTCAGCCCGTCATCTTCGGCGATAATAAACTCCCAAGGGCTGAGGTTAGCATGATCAGGCACTCGCATCGCTGCACTTAAGATAGTTTCCAGTTGTTCCGCACTAGGACCTGGTGCACTCAGCCTAGGGCAAGACTGACGTGTTAATAACAGCTCTATCGCATCCACTAACATCTCCTCAATAAACAAACTCTTGGGTTACAAAAAGGTGATCGACATCACAATAGTAAACGAGTATAAAAAAAAATCCCACTGATATCAGT
This sequence comes from uncultured Shewanella sp., assembly GCA_947503555.1. GTDB lineage: Bacteria > Pseudomonadota > Gammaproteobacteria > Enterobacterales > Shewanellaceae > Shewanella. The sequence continues at coordinate 155,900 of CANNEE010000008.1, read as the reverse complement.
GGGATTTACCAATCTTTTGTCTCTGAAGACCAATCCGTCATGTAAGCAAAACAGAAACGCTTACTTAACTAAACCATTTCGCTTGGCAATAAAATAATCGACACTGGTATAACGACCGCCACCAAGTACGAACACGGCGAGCAACATAACAAAATAAGTAATCGCAAACTCAATACCATTATTTAATATCACAAAGTTACCTGAGCTGGTTAACCACTCATAGTTACCATGCTCCCGTAAAATTTCTTTGGCTTTACTTAGCTTATCTGCAGCCGCGGCAACCTGATCATTAGCTAACCAAGAACCGGCATCGGCAATCGCTAACCAGCCATTTTCTAGATGAACTGTCACTGCCGCCACTAACATAGTGATCATAAGTGGAATTGCCACCAAGCGAGTTGCGAGTCCTATAAGCAGCAAAATTGAGCCAAAAAATTCTGTACCTACGGCTAAGGTCGCCATAAGTTCAGGCATAGGTAAGCCTAAGCCCCAATCTGGGTTACCAAACCAAGCGACAGTATCGCTAAAGTGAGACATCTTGTTATAACCAGCTTGAAGTAGTACTGGAGCCAGATAGATTCGCAAAGCGAGAGGCGCTATGCCTTCGATGTTTTTAATTAGGTTCAAAAACTGTTGGTACAACTTAGTGACTTGCATGCCATATCCTAAATTAAGTTAGCTTGCCCAATAAGACCCAATGACCAAGATATAACTTTCAATATAGCGCAAAAAATTTAAATAATTGTGACTTAACAAGCTTTAATTTTATGAAAACAATGGCTTGTTAAAGGACGGAGAGCAAAGGGAAATATTGATCAAACCACTCTAAATAGGTTTGATGTTGAGCGGCTGTTGTCGCTTCGGCCGCCATAAGCAAAGCCCAAGCACAAGCGAATAACCAAAAAAGTTTAATACAAGGCTCGACTGCGTTTAGCGCACTCCGGTGAAGATTCGGGTTGTGCCTTATCCCTTCTTCAATTAGAAACCTTGTCTGTTGTGCATTTAAATCATGGGTGACTAACATGCTCACAAGATCAAACAGTGGGTGAGACGCGCAGGCATACTCAAAGTCGATGCAATATAGCTTTTCACCTTTCAACAGCAAGTTGTGTGGGTTGAGATCTCTATGACAAAACTGAGGAGCGACAAGACAAGCTTGGACTGTGTCTAGCCAAGGTTCAATGAGCGCTTCTAAAGCCAAAAGCTGATGCCATGAACTATGCCACTTAGCAGATAAGCCTCTGCTTGCATCACTGCTATCATCTCTATCGGTAGCGGCATGTGCCATTTTTTGTTGATATATGCGCCACTGCTGCGAAATCTTCATATGATTGGCAGGTAGATCAAGCTTGCTTAAGGATAAAAATAGAGATAACAGCTTTCTTTCTGGAGTCAGGCTCACACTGGCATTACTCGCTTGTTCTATGCCGATTTTTTGTACCGCTGTGCTATCATCTATCAGGCCGACAGTCTCATCTAGAGCGTCACTTGAGCAGCCCATTAATGCCATAATAGTGTCAGCAGAACGGTTTGCTTCCAAGGCCGCCCATGGTAATGGCTGCTCAATAAATTCACTGACATAGTAGCGTTTATCGTCACTCACCCAGATGAGCTTAGGCGCTATCTCTTGGGCTTGAGTCCAACAATTAAGCTCTGCATCACGCAGGCAGATACTGGTACCTTGGGCTGAATTCACCCTTAGCACCATTTTTTGGCTCCTGAGCTCTCCAGATAGCTTTCCAACAAACAGGAAATTATCGTTACTTAAGCCGGCAGTTAACTGAGTCAACTCCCTTTCTAACTCGATACCTGCCTTTGCTAACACATCGACAAGTTGAGGCTCATTGGTTAACGAACCAGATGGCTCACTAGTATCAAGCAAAGTAATTAGCTCTCGTTAACGCTAGCCTATGCATAGGCTAGCTCTGTTGTCTGCTGCTTCATTTGACTGCGCCACATGAGATAACCGGAAACCGCTAAAACCGTATAGAGAACAAAGAGAACGGATGTCAGCATCAAACCTTTGCTGAGATATAAGTAGATAGAGACTAAGTCAATCACCACCCAGTAAAGCCAGTTCTCCAGCACTTTTTTTGCCACTAAATAAGTTGTCATCACGGCAAAGCAAGTGGTGGCAGCATCTAGGTACGGCATCGACGCGCTGGTATTATTCGCCATCAAGAAACCAACCAATAAGGATATTGCGCCCGTTACAGCGATTATCGATAGGTGCCGTTGCATACTCCAACTCGTGATCATCACGCCATTGTCTTTAGTGCCACCGCGAGTCCATTGCCAATAGCCATATACTGCCATCGCCATATAATAAACATTTAATGCGGACTCCATCAGCAAGGAGACTTCCCAAAAGATCACGGTATAAATTGCAGTGCTGACAAAAGCTGCCGCCCAGCACCAAATGTTTGCTTTCATTGCTAATAGCAAATAAGCAAGGGCTAACAACACGGCAACCAACTCCCACGCCGTCATCAACTGCATTTCACCCACTGCAGCCGTTAATGTTTCTAGCACCGACAATCCAAACTCACTCATTTTAACCTCAACACGGCTAGACCACGCCCCAAACAAAATTACTGCTTATGGCTTAAGTCCAGCTCACCGCCAATAAACTTACACACAAACACGGCCTTGCCCCACTTTTGGTGAGCCGCTTGCATTTCAGTTGCCAGTAGCGACATCACATCGGCATATTCGCCACAGATCTGTGTTGCCATAGCATTGGTGACTCTATCTATATTGTCATATTGATCCACTCGGTCAATAAACCATTGAATAGGCTCAATATAGTTTTCCATAAATGGATACATGCTAATTTCGACGGTTAACTTCATATTACAACCTTAGGCCGTCGCACCCAGCTGATGAAACGGCCTTAATCTATTAAGTTACAGGAACTTTACGTTTAGGGTTAAACCAAACTGCTGTGGATCGCCATAACGTATGTACTGTTTCGCAGCCCAATCTAAATCCGGCTCATTACCAAAGTAGAAACCTCTTACCCCATATTTTTCATCAAAGAGGTTACGTCCCCAAAGATAAGCTGACCAAATATCAGTTTCGTAGCCAAGCTTGGCATTAACTAGATTATAGGCATCTGACTTAGAATCATTACTGTCTGAGTAATAAAACTCGCTCTTACCATTAGTATTGATATTGGCGAACCAGCCTGAATCTGTGCGATATGTCGCCCCTAGGCTATAGGTAAAGTTAGGAGAGTGAGCAAGCTCACGACCGCTAAGATCCTTTATGCTGCCATATTTATCTTTGTACTGATACTGACCATATTCGGTTTCTAACCAGCCGAGGCTAGTGTACAGATGCAGGTTATCAGTGGCATACCAATTTGCTTCAAATTCTGCACCATAATTCTTTGAACTACCTGCATTTTCAGTAAATAGAATAAAGCGCTGTGGACGGTTAGGGTCTTGCTGTGAAGCTGAAACTTGCTGATCTTCCCTATCCATATAGAAGATTGCGAATTTACTGGTAAGTTGACCTTCAAGCCATGCCGACTTAAGACCTAGCTCATAGTTATATAAAATTTCGGTATCGAACTCTTTCTTATCAGCAAACTCGGCAGGTAGGCTCATATTAAAGCCGCCAGCTTTATAGCCTCTTGCTAGGCGAATATAGGCATCATGCTGCTGACTTAAGTTTTTAGCCAGGGCGATATGTCCACCCCACATGTTTTCACTTGGGTCAAATGCATCTTTGTTGGTGTCTTGATATTCGCTATCACGACGCTCCAATCTCAGGCCAGTCGACAAGCTATATCCATTGCCTAAATAGGAATCAAGCTGAGCAAAAACCGCGTAGTTTCTAGCTTCATATTCCGAGTCCAAGACTTCGTCTGGATAGGTGTTGTACTCAGAGTACAGTGCATTGTCTTCCTGTAAATCCATCACATAAACACCCAGCAACCAATCTGTGGAGTCGCCAAAAATGCGGTTCGACTCAGTAGAGGTTAACCTAAACTCCTGAGTCCAAGTTTTACGCTCACCATTCTTACGCCACAGATAATCATATTGGCATGGACTGCCATCACAAAGCTTACTCGCCCAGTAGTCTGGATTAGCCCAATCACCATCATAGGCGTGAGTATGATCTGTGCTGGCAAAAGAGGTAAGAGAGGTCAACTCAACGCCATTAAAGCCTGTATAGTGAGCTTTAAAGCCTGCACCAGTAGTTTTCTGACTATCTTCACCCGGTAGATCCGATAGCGTATCAAAACCATTATTATCCAGAGTCCAGGCATCATAACCGTTATCAAAATTGGCGTGCATCAGGGTCAAATCAAGTTGCAGATCATCTGTTGCATACCAGCGCAGTTTCGCTCGACCACTGAACTCATCACGCTTATTGCTATCATCTGTACCTAAATAGAGATTATCGCGATAACCATTTTGCGAATGCTGTTGCAGCGCAACACGATATAGCAGCTTGCCCGAATCATCGATAGGACCAGAGCTAAAGCCGCTGAAGGTACGCAAGTCATCATTACCTAAGCTCACTTCGGCGCCATGTTCGGCCACGTCAGTTGGATCGTTACTTTTTAGGTAAATAAGACCTGCTAATGCATTGGCACCATAACGGGTACCTTGGGGACCTCTAAGCACTTCCACTTGCTGCATATCGAACATGCTAGACACCATGCCCAAGCCTGAGACATCAATATCATCTATCACATAACCTACTGAGGAGTTCGGCGCACCTTTATAGTCTTCTTGCTCACCCACACCACGAATTTGGAAATATCTTGGTCTGGAAGTGGCACCAGACCAGTTGAAGTTAGCGATAGAACTCAATACATCTTCAAAATGCTGAGCGCCCTCATCTTCAATCTGTTGCTGGTCAATAATGCTAATACTCGAAGGCATCTTATCGATTTCTGTACCACGAAAATCGGCAGTCACCACGATAGTTTCGATCTCATCTTGAGATGAGACTTGTTCATCGGCAGCAAAACTGGCTTGGCTGGTTAGTGCTGTCATAACAGCAAGGCTAACTGGAGAAAGGGAAGTAAACTTAAACATAGGACCTCAAATAATGTTTGAGATCCGGCAACAAGAAAGCATAAAGAAGTGCACGGTATAATGGCCCATTCCTACGCCGGTATTAGCCGGATCAGGTTCTAAGGGTTTGTATTTCAACATCTCAGTCTGAAGACTTAACTTCAAACACCCCTTGGCGCGGCAAAGTATACTCTAACTCGACATTTAATGAACATACTTTAGTGCACATTATTCTAGGCGTTATGAACCATTTGGTTCACATTGCGAGCGTAACAATATGAAAGTTATAGCTAAGTTTACAATTTAGCTTAATTTGCTTGAAAGTAGCCTGCAAGCCACTTTGTTAACAGATCAAAAAAAGCACCTGATACTAGGGGCTGTTGATCTTTCAAGGTTCTTTTTGCAGCAATTTACAGCGTGCTTAGACAAGGCAGAGCTTGTGCAGTGTAGTTATTCTACATAAATAAGCGATAACGCAGTAGAAGTGCGCTGTAAATACTGCCCTTCGGGCGCGATTCAATGGCATTTTCTCATTGTTGAACGAGAATTTACTTAGATTGCTAAGCCTCACCTCGTTCGCCGCGATAAAATGCCATTGACTCAGCGCAAAAACTAATCAGCAAAGATCAACAGCCCCTAGGTGCTTTTTTAGTACCGAAATGAGCTAATCAATTAAGAAATGAGCTCTGGCGGTAGAAATGAGCTGCTTTCTATTCGTTTGCCAACAGTTGATATTTACATTAGCAACTCTTCGGCCTTGTCGAGTTATTCTGCACTCAGCAAAGGTATCTTTGTTGTAGCCAGCCCTTAGATAATCAATAGAGAAGTCTACGACCTTAGGCACTTTTGAGGTCTGCATAAAGACCATTAATTGAACAATGGCTGACATCTCCATAAAACCTGCAATCACACCACCATGAATGGCAGGTAATACCGGATTACCTAAATTGCCATCTCGAGCTGGTAGCCTAAATACTAGCTCGTCACCGAAACGCTCTACCGCCATTCCAATAAAATTGGCATAGGGAACGTGTTCCAATAGATGGCCAAAATCATTCAGCTCAGTAGCCTTTTTCACAATGCCTTTGACATCGAGCCCTGTATGCTCAAGTGACGGTGCAGACACCACTTTATCTTGGCTATTAGTAAGACTATGACTAAATCGCTCAGCAACTAAATCACGCTTACCCATTAATGCTTGGCGAAACTCCTCTCCAATCATTTCAGAACTGATACGCATGAAAGAGCCAACTGCGTGGGCAATGGGTTCATCAATAGAGTCTTGATAAGCAATAGCCCGTGTAAAAGCGACGCTGGAAGACATACGATAACACTCTGCAAATCCATAAATAGGCTTATTAGGTTCTGCAGGCTTCATATAATCGACACGCAAATCCAGAGTCGGAGAAATTTCTAAGGAGTTAAATTTCTCAAAAATCGCACATACTACAGCACTACCACAAGCGGTATCCATTAAGGTGGTGACAACACCACCATGAATCACACCTGTATCTGGATAGCCTATTAACTCAGTGCTGTACGGCAACTCTATTAATACATGGTGTTCACTCGCCTCGTGAACTTTCAATCCTAGTTTTCGACACTGGGTTAATTGCCCAGTAAATCGGCTTGCAAGCTGAGTAAGCGGAAAAAATTCTGGATTCAGCTTCATTTACGGCTACTCAACATAGGGCCAAGCGGCTTACCGCCCACTAGATGCATATGAATATGAAACACTTCTTGTCCTCCATGCTCATTGCAGTTCATGATTAAACGATAACCATCTTCAGCAATTCCCTCTTCTTGAGCAATTTTAGCCGCTACCGTCATCATTCGACCTAAGGCTAACTCATCTGAAGCCTTCACATCATTAACTGTGGCGATATGATGATTTGGAATAATCAAAACATGAGTTGGGGCTTTGGGCGTGATGTCTCTAAATGCTGTCACTAATTCATCTTGAAATACGATTTCGGCGGGAATTTCTCGGCGGATAATTTTACTAAAAATGGTCTCTTCAGCCATCGCATTATTCCTCTGATTGTAATTTTAACGGAAACGAACCCTGTCAATATTATACCTGTGCTATCTCAAATCGCTAGCTAAGAAACTGAATCGATAGATAAACAAAAGGCGCCCTATGGCGCCTTCATTTTATATTTTAGCCCACTAAATATGAACTTCATGCATATTTCGCTGAGCCCATGCAATTGCCTGCCCCCGACTGGATACACCAATTTTTCTAAATGCACGGTATAGGTGGGTCTTAATGGTACTCTCACTAACATACAACTGATTAGCAATATCGAGATTAGTACTGCCTGAAAGCAGTGCCTTTAACACTTCGCGCTCGCGTATGGTGAGGCAATCATTATCGTCATTCTCAGCGTTAACTAACGCTGTGTTGAGAATGTCCGCCGGAATAATCACTTGGCCATTTAATATTAATTTCAACCCTTTCCCTATCTCTTCAAGGCTGGTAGCAGCAGTAAACACACCGGCTATGTTTGAACATTGAAGCAAAAAGCTAGCATCAATTGAAGTTGGGTAATGTAGAAACACGACTCGAACTGATGGAGTACGTTTCTCTAAATCTCGCTGAATTTGATACGCCTGTTGAATATCGACTGTAGAAAGGTCAATGACCACCAGCGATACATTATTAGGGGCAAGATCTGATTGAACTCCATCGGGCTCGGCTTGGGTTAGCCGAACCAAGAACTCTCTTGGCCAAGTTGAGGTTAGTAAATCAGCTAATAGCTGAGAACGTGACACTATCATCCAATGTACGAATTTGAACATCCTGCTCACTCCCTGTCATTAATCATCCTTTGGTACCTCAACTGAGGATACCCGACTTAAGTTACATTATTGTCTCTATAAAATGCAACGCAAGTCATTAGTTTCTGCTGTTAAAAGTTAAACCAGCAAAATTCTACCAATTTAGCTAATATTATCAACACCCTATAACTTAAATATAAAAAATGCCAGCTAATCGCTGGCATTTTTATTACATTCAATATAGCTAAAATCGCACTTTACTTAAGCGCAGATTCCGCGGTACGACCATCATCATGACAAGCATCACACGTTGGCTTCTCACCTACGTTTGCATCATGGGGTGCGTGACAGTCAGCACAGGTCAAACTACCATCATGTGGTTGATGAACAGCATTCATTTCATCCATACCGCCGTGACAGCTCTGACACTGCTCAAACTCATACTCACCATCAGCTGAAGGAGAGCCATCAGCATGACATGCTTCACAACCATCCATTTCTGAGTGGAAATCAGATAAAGTTTGATCTTCTGCAAAAGCTGCTGGCGATAGGGCTAATGCTGCTAAACCAGCACCAAACAGGGCACTCAATAGTTTTTTGCTCACGTTATAATCCTCATATAGCGATAACTAAGTGGAAACGTTAATTTTTATTCCTTGTTCCATCTTAGCTATCTTTTCTTAGCACGACTCTGATTAACTTAGCTAAGGTCTGCCCAATTGGCAACTCGCTTCTCAGAAGGCGGCACTTTACCAATATAAGCAAAAACAAAATGTGCGCTAAATCATGTAACCAAATGCTTATATAATGAATTTACTTTTATTTACACCTAGGTTCATTGAGCCAACTCTCAAAATTGACCAAAATGCGATTTCGCTTAAACTAAATTTGATTCATATCAAGAAAGCAATAAGCAAAAAAAGGAGGCAAAGCGCCTCCTAAAATCAACCACTAACACAAGGAAAAATATTAACTTAACGCAGCAATACGGCTATCTAATGATGGGTGACTCATTAATAGTGAAGACACTCGTGAACCACCATTAATACCAAAAGCAGACATCTGTGCGGGCATGGCCCCGGTTTCAGGTCCCGATTTCAAACGCTCTAGCGCAGCAATCATTTTATGGTTTCCTACAAGCTCACCTGCACCTTTATCCGCTTTAAACTCTCTAATTCGAGAGAAGTAAGCCACAATCATGGAAGCCAAAATACCAAATAATAGATCCAGTACAAATACAACCCCCATATAAGCAAAAGTCCCTAAGCCTTCGCCCTCTTCATCGCCCGCAACAAAGTTATCAATAATACCCGCCACTACACGAGCCGCAAAAATCACAAAGGTATTAACCACGCCCTGAATCAATGTGAGGGTCACCATATCACCATTGGCAATATGGCTAACCTCATGGGCAAGTACAGCCTCAATTTCATCAGCCTTCATGCCGTACAATAATCCAGTACTTACCGCAACCAGAGCATTATTTTTACTCGGACCAGTGGCAAAAGCATTCATCTCTTGCCCTTGATAAATAGCTACTTCAGGCATTTTTATGCCTACTTGCTTGGCCTGCTTAGCAACCGTTTCCACTAGCCAACGTTCATTCTCATCTCTTGGTTGATTGATCACCTCGCAACCCATGGTCTTTTTTGCCATCCACTTAGAGATGGCTAAACTAAGAAATGAACCACCAAAACCAAAAATGGCAGCGAACACAAGCAAACCGGACATTGATGAGGTATTGACACCTAGAATTGACATCACGATAGAAGCAACTAATAAGATAGCTAAATTAGTTGCAATCAATAGAAAGATTCTTTTCATTTACACTCCTACAAGAGACATATTATGTCTTGATACAGACATAATATGTCTCTTTCTTAGGATTTCAAGGGCAGAACTAAAATATTAACAATAAATATTATTAGGCAGTTCCTAGGATAAGGAAGAAAGATCAAGATATTCGGCTGCATGAGCAATATCAGGCTTTGTAAGAAAAGGAATTGTCCCCAAACATGGTGCTTTCATATGACGGTGTAAATAAGCCAAGTTTTCTTGCAAGCAGCTCACCTCGGCGACGGCTTGGTTCGCAACCCAGCCAGCGATATTGAGCCCATCAGCTAAAATCGCTTCTTGGGTCAGTAAGGCGTGATTCAAGCAACCTAATTTCACGCCAACAACCAAGATAACAGGAAGCCTGTGCTGTTTAACAAAGTCAGATAAAAATTCACTATCATTTAACGGCAAACGCCATCCTCCAGCCCCCTCAATCAGCGCGAAATCAGCTTTATTCAGCTCTTCAAAGGGGAGTAACTGCGCAAGTTCGCTTACACTTAATTCAATCCCTTGCTGCGCAGCGGCAATATGAGGTGCAATAGCTGGCTCAAAAGTCAAAGGGTTAACACAGTTGTAAGCCAACTTAATATTGGAAGCAGCCATTAGGCTTAACGCATCACTGTTTTGCAGCTCAGAGTTCTCATTCCAACTCGAACCCGATGCGATAGGTTTCACACCTAGACTGGTTTTACCTTGAATACTTGCTAGATGTAATAGCGCCGAAGCAACGAAGGTTTTACCACTGTCGGTATCTGTGCCAGCTACAAAATAACTCAATGCTTTGCTTTCCTTTTAAGTCATTCAACGTTTTTTCCCGCGAATAAAAGCGACTTGATATGTGAGTGGTAACCCCTTTGGTTGGCGTAGCTCCTCAGCCAATTGCTGTAGCCTTTGCCAATCTCCTCTGCCTCGCAACAACACTTGCGTAGACTCCTGATAGCCCTGCCCCGTTGAACTATCTTGTTCTTTAGGTTGAGCATTAATCGAAGCGCCAACCCCTTTTATCGAATAAAGTAGCTCACGTAGCTTATCGAAATAAAGGGTAAACTCTACCAGCCCGACCTTATACGCTTGCCAATCAGATGCAGCCATTGCTTCTCGAATAAATTGCTCGCAATGAAAAGCATTCACTGTTAATCCTAGCTGGCGTAACTGAGGTAAGCTGCCTTTCGCAACAACAGCGCAGTGAAGCTCCCCTTGTGAGCGTAGCACTCTATGGCCTTCGGCTAAGCTTGATGTTAAGTCAGTACACCATTGCAGTGCGAGATTAGAGTAGATGAGATCAACACTATCCGCATCCAATGGTAATGCTTGTGCATCGGCGCACAGCGCTATGTAGTCAGGATATTGAGACTTAAGTTGGTGTAACATCCCTGGAGCAATATCAAGCGCGACCACCTGCCGAGTATTTTCAGCTTGGTTATGCTTCCCGTAGCAAGCATTGAGCGGAAACTCAGTTCCAGGACCTGAGCCTATATCCAGAATATAGCGAGCTTGCCACGCCTTAGCATCGACTCCTTTGAGCAATCGAGTCGCCGTCAACCTTTGAACTTTGTCGTATAGATTATACCGTTGCGCCGCCGCAGAAAATTTTGCCGACACCTTATCTACTGGTACTGATATAGCTTGATTAAACTGCTTATTGGGATCAGCCATATGCCTCATTAACATCTGAATAATTAAAAACTAACTGACAGGATTGCCATTTAACTGCTCGCCAAGCAAAGTCACTAACAGAGCGATCTCCTCCTGTGAGTGCTTCGCCGATAAGGTTATACGCAGCCTAGCGCCTCCTTTAGGCACTGTTGGAGGCCGTATTGCCGCGACTTTCACGCCTCTTTCCAGCAAATTTTGCGCAATATCAACACAAGCCTTATCATCACCAATCAACACTGGCTGTATCGGTGTCTCACTGGGCAATAGCGCTATCGATTGTTGAGCACAAAGCTGCTTAAACTGGGCAATATTGCGCCCTAGCTGCTCTCTATATTTTGTTTGAGTGTCAATTAAGCCTAAAGAAGATAACGCCACATGAGCCAGCGCGGGTGACAAGGCTGTTGAATAAATATAGTGGCGAGCATTAGCAACCAAGTAATCGATTAAGGCTCGAGAGCCTAAAATTGCAGCACCTTGGCAGCCTAAAGCCTTACCAAAAGTCACCAACAAAATGTCGATATCCTGACTTAACTCTCTTGCACCTAAACCATGCTCACCTATAACGCCAAAACCATGGGCATCATCAACGATAAACCAAGCATCATTATCATGGGCAAGCTTAGCTAACGCTTTTAGCGGCGCGACATCCCCATCCATACTAAACACACTTTCGGTAAGAATCGCTTGTGGTGCATGCCGTTTAATCAAGTTAGCCGCGCTTTCAACATTGTTATGCACAAAACGCTTTAGCTTAGCCTTAGAGGCCATAATGCCATCAATAACTGAAGCATGGATCAGCTTATCTGCCACCAAACAATCATCTTGATTAAACAGAGTCGTTATCAAAGCATGGTTAGCACTGAAACCTGAGCAAAAGAGCAAACCAGCTTCCATACCAGTCAACTGACATAACTTTTGTTCAAGTAACAAATGGGCGCTTTGGTAACCTGTCACCAGAGGTGATGCACCGCTGCCAACGCCATAAGCTTTAGCTCCATGATAAAGAGACTCAATCAATTCAGCCTCAGTTGCCAAACCTAAATAGTCGTTGCTAGCAAAGTTAATACAAGAAGCATGATCCTCTGTGGCTTTCAACTGACTAGAGACAGGAAATACACTACGACTTCGCAACAGTCCAAGCTTATCTAACTCGGACTGTTTAGCTGAAATACGACGATTCAGTCTGTCATTCATGCCCAGTTACAGCGCTGCGGCATCATAAAAAGGGGCACTGACTTTATCTTTTCGCGCTTGCGCACTCTCTAGCAAGGCTTTATCTTGCTCAGAAGTGGCCGCTGGGCCTTGTTCTGGGTGCAGGCCTAAGCGCTTAAGTAAGCTCATATCATCATTTTCTTCTGGGTTTGGCGTGGTCAGCAGCTTACAACCATAGAAAATAGAGTTAGCACCTGCAAAGAAGCACATGGCTTGCAGCTCATCAGTCATGCTTTCACGGCCAGCAGATAAACGCACTCGAGACAAGGGCATGATAATACGGGCCACGGCTATGGTGCGCACAAACTCAAATGGGTCGAGATCGTCAAGCTCACCAAAGGGCGTACCGGCCACTTTCACTAACATATTGATTGGCACTGAATCTGGGTGCTTTTCCATATTGGCCAATTGTTGTAATAAGCCGGCTCTATCTTTGCCCTGCTCGCCCATACCCACAATACCGCCAGAACAGACCTTCATTCCGGCATCACGCACATGAGAAAGTGTATCGAGTCGATTCTGATAGGTACGCGTGGTAATCACATCACCATAATATTCAGGGGAAGTATCAAGATTATGGTTATAGTAATCTAGTCCAGCATCGGCAAGCTCAGATGCCTGATCGGGCGATAGCATTCCCAGGGTCATGCAGGTCTCCATGCCCATGGCTTTAACCTCTCTCACCATATCGGTGAGATACGGCATATCGCGTTCTTTTGGATTACGCCATGCTGCTCCCATACAAAAACGTGATGCGCCCGCAGCCTTTGCCGCTCTCGCCTCGGTAAGCACTTTTTCAATTTCAAGCAAGCGCTCCTTTTCAAGACCGGTATCGTAGCGGGCACTTTGAGGGCAGTATTTACAATCTTCAGGGCAAGCACCTGTCTTTATCGATAACAAACGACTAATTTGAATTTCATTGGGATCAAAGTTCTCTCTATGAACACTTTGAGCTTGAAATAGAAGATCATTCATAGGAAGCGCAAATAGCGCTTCGATTTCTGAACGTTTCCAATCGTGACGTAATGGCTTCGACATTGATACTACCTGTAATAATACTTATGCAGCCTAGGATACCTGTGATAAGCACACTGTCAATTGAAGCCAACGAGGAAAGTTTACTTTTGGGCAAAAAGCAATCAACCCATAGTGCAAACCATTGTTAAATATCGAAACATGACAGTGATGATTAAGCACTCAACTGCTCCAACCAGCATACTACCTGACGTTTTGTACATACTTTTCATATTTCTGTCACTAAGAGAGGTCACGATAACCATACTCAACAATGGCTCAAACCTAGCAATACCTAATCAATAAGTCTTATGGAAATTAAGACTTAATCTCTTCTTAATTGATCAAGAAATTTAACAAAGGGAATTTGAATGTTTAAGCTCAAGTATCTGCTGCTATCAATAGCGATTATCTTGCTTCCTATTCAAGGGCAAGCCAGTTCAATATCGAAAAATGCATTTCTTTCCATGGCAAAAAAACAGATCTGGCATGAAGCCCAAAAGCTAGCCCAAGTGTGCTTTGAACTGGATAAACATAAGAGTAATAAGGTACTAACACAAAGCTTTGCAACATGCAGTCAAAAGCTAGAGGAGAATATTGATGGAAGCCAGTTAGAAGTTGAGCTCACTCATTTCACAGATTGTGTACAAATGGAATTTAACCATGACCTCGCGCTTAGCCAAGAGATGCTATTTCAGTGTGATGAAAAGATGGCGATGGCTGAGCTTGAACAAGAAAAGCCTGCAGACCAAGTACTGAGTGACTACGCAAATTTTATCAACGCAGGCCTGAAAGCCCATGCTTCACAATCATCAATCGATGACGTCACCCTGCCCCTCTATCCGAATAGTCAAGTTGTAAGTCATTTATCGAACAAGCAGATGACCATTGGTGATATTAATGTCTTACCCGCAATCGTCCTAGCAACCAATGCAGATTTTGACCAAGTCCGTCATTTCTATCAGCAGAAACTACCTAGATATAAAGAGTTTGCTATAGACAATGGCATCATATTTATGGAGCAAGCACCTGTTAACTTTAATATTCTCAGTCACTTTGCCCTCTATACTAGCACCCCACATGTGCTTATTGAGGATATGAGTAGTAACAGAATCAATAATAAGGAAGGAAAAACAAAAATTGAGATCAGTTATCACGACTAAAAAGATTGAACTAGGACAGCTATTTAACTAAAGCAACTATCGAGCTATCACAGCATAACCTATGGCTGAAATTGCTTCGCCATTTGCTGAATCTGTTCTAGTTTCACTCCATGTTGATTGCGCTGTGCACATAAAGCTTGGTGCTGAGCATCCATAACTTGGCCAATCAATACTTCTCGAACTTGGTAGCCCATCGCTTTGGCCGCTGCCACATAGGCACTAAATTCCCAATGAGCCATATTGGTGTTATCGCAAATTACGGTTGGCTCGGCGCGGCCAAGAGCCTGAATAAATGCTGTCAGGTTCAATTGATGATACTGAGCCAGCTTATTAGGAGTAAAACGGTATTTACCGTCTCCATCTTGAATAAAATAGCTGTCGGTAGAAAAGTAACCCCTCTGGCGAATAGCAATAGCTTCTTCTAGTGAAAGGCTCGTTAAATAGCTTTCTACCCAATGAGATTTACCACTACCGGGTAAACCTCTCATGATAATGGCAAGCTTAATCTTTTCGCCCTCATAGGTTATAAAACTTAGTTTTCATAGGCTAAGGCAGGTGTCAACCCATCACCAGCAAGTATGGCATCGACAAGTCTAGGTAATACTTCACTGGCCTTACCTTGCAAGTGCAGCTGGAATTGGCTATGACGCTCCGGCGGCATAATATTTACCTCAACAGTATGGGCTCCGTGGTGCTCAGCACTATCAACAAATCCTGCTGCGGGATAAACAGTACCCGAGGTTCCTATAGCAATAAATAGATCACAATGATCCAATGCATCATGAATTCTATCCATACCGATAGGCATTTCACCAAACCAGACGACATGGGGACGTAACCTTTGGGCAGGTATACAACAGGTACAGCAGTTATCAACGCCAAAGGGTTCGCGTAAAATAAAGGTTTGCCTGGAACGGGGACAACGTCCTTTTGAAAGCTCGCCATGCATATGTAGCATACGTTTTGAACCAGCCCTCTCATGAAGATCATCGATATTTTGTGTCACGAGTAAAATATCACCTTCAAACTCTTGCTCTAACTTAGCTAAAGCAAGATGGGCCTTATTTGGCTCAATTTGACCATTATGAAGTTGCTGCCAACGACTATTATAGAAACGCTCAACTAATTCAGGATCTCTCTCGTAGCCTTCAGGAGTCGCTACATCTTCAATATGATGCTCTTCCCACAAACCATCTTGATCCCTAAAGGTTCGTAAGCCAGACTCGGCAGAAATGCCAGCTCCTGTTAATATGACAATTTGTCGATACATAGTGAAAAATCCTTCCATCTAAAACAAGCTGATGTCCACCTATTTTGACCTGTTCGTCCTACAATAGACATACGGCCTTGGTATAACCTTACTCTATGTGTGCTTGTATTGATTGTAATTATTACACTTTGATCTAAATCTAAACAAATTATTCAATTTAAAGAGTATAAAGCCACATCAAAGGTTTAAGTTTTCAATTTCAGCACATATAATGATCTGACTATCCACTGGTGAGCCAAGAGCTCGACAATAAGAGATCAGAGATGACAGACGGAAATCAAGCATTAAAAAAAGCGGGACTCAAAATCACTCTCCCACGCGTCAAGATTCTAGAACTGATGCAAGGTCCTGAGAATCAGCATATCAGTGCGGAGGATCTCTACAAGAAGCTCTTGGATATGGGCGAAGAAATTGGCCTAGCGACCGTATACCGCGTATTAAACCAATTTGATGATGCAGGTATCGTCACTCGCCATCACTTTGAAAGTGGTAAAGCAGTATTTGAACTTTCGACTCAACACCATCATGACCATCTTGTATGCTTAAACTGTGGCAAGGTTATCGAGTTCTCAGACGAAGTTATCGAACGTCGTCAAGATGAAATTGCACTTAAGCACAATATTAAGCTGACCAACCATAGTCTTTATCTATATGGTCACTGCACCAATGATGAGTGTGATCACGCTGTAGACTAAGTACTATAAGCTTAATGAAAACCAGCTTGAATGCTGGTTTTTTTGTTTTTATTCCAAATGGTTAAACCAATGCAAAATAAGTCATCCATTCGACTCAATAAATATATAAGTGAAAGTGGCATCTGCTCTCGCAGAGATGCCGACAGATATATTGAACAAGGCAATGTTTTTATCAACGGCAAACGCGCCAAGATAGGCGATCAGGTATTTGCTGGCGATCAGGTCAAAGTTAATGGCCAAGACATTGAGCCAAGAGAAGAAGGTGAGCTGGTTTTTATTGCGCTCAATAAACCTGTTGGTATTGTCAGTACGACAGAAGGTTCAGAGCCCAATAACATAGTCGATTACGTCAATCACACTACGCGAATTTTCCCTATCGGTCGTCTTGATAAGGACTCTCAAGGATTAATCTTCCTGACCAACGACGGCGATGTGGTCAATAAAATTCTTCGTGCTGGTAACAACCACGAAAAAGACTATATCGTCACCGTCGATAAGCCAATAACCGATGACTTTATTAAAAACATGGGCGCCGGAGTCCCTATTCTTGGAACAAAAACCAAAAAATGTAAGGTCAGCAAGGTGTCAAACTTCACCTTTCAAATTACCTTAGTCCAAGGGCTCAATCGACAGATCCGCAGAATGTGCGAGTACTTCAATTATCAAGTAACTAAGCTTGAGCGCACCAAAATTATGAATGTGGATATAAAAGGTTTGCCTATTGGCGAATGGCGTGATCTAACAGACCAAGAGCTCTATGAGCTATTTGGCATGATAGAAAACTCTAAATCTGAGGCACCAGCTAAGAAAAAGTCGACTAAAAAGCCTGGGAACAAGTCCAATACTAGCAACAATAAACCTAAGACTTCCAAGCCCGCTAATAAAAAGCATAAGCCTGAAGGCGGCTTCGTGAAACAAAAGCCAAGACGCCCTCGCAGAGCGAGATAGTCATTTGATATAGAGAAGTGAAGGCCTACAGTCTTTACTTCTCGCTTGCAACTCCTCTTCAGTTCATCACGCCCAACACATAGAAATAATTAACTATTTTCATCATTTTTCATTTTGCTTTCTCTTTTACAAAGCAATAAACAGATGTAATATAAATGTTAATCCGCAAACTCACCAGCAGTAACTATTGAAAATAGCCAGGCTGTTAGATGAAGGGATTTATCGCATTAACTCTGGCTCGTTACACAAGTACAAAGGCATAAAATAGGTTATTTAGCTTCATTAAACTGAAACATTTCTGAAACAAAATAGTTTGGAAATCAGAGCATAAGGACGGAGTTTTATGGCTGTACCCTTCCAATTCCCCTATTTAGAAAAAGAGCTTAGTTGGCTCTCATTCAATGAACGCGTCTTGCAGGAAGCTGCCGACGATACGGTACCAATTATCGAACGCGTCAGGTTCTTAGGCATCTACTCAAGTAATCAAGACGAATTCTTCCGTGTCAGAGTGGCTGATGTCAGGCGCCAAATCTTGATCGATGAGTCCAAAGGTGGCGGTCAAGAAGCGAGGGCTTTACTCGCTGAAATAAATAGCAAGGTACTGACACTTCAGCAAAAGTTTGACAGCATTTACTTGCAGCTTATTCATGACCTTGCCAAACGTAATATCTTTTTAGTCAATGAGATTCAGCTAAGCGAGCAGGAAAGCTTATGGCTAAAGCGTCACTTTCAAGACAAAATCCGCCGTCATATCGTGCCATTAATCATTAATGATCACACTGAGCTAACGCGTTACCTCAACGATGGCTCAACCTATCTAGTTACAGGCATAAGAAACGCTAACGCAGTCACCTACTGCCTAATAGAAGTACCGAACAAAAAGGTACCACGCTTTATTGAGCTCCCGCCGATGAAAGGGAACAAAAAGCGTAAAACCATCATACTTCTAGATAATATCATTCGCCACTGCCTAGATGACTTGCTAACCGGCTTCTTTGAATTTGACGCGGTAGAATGTTACTCAATCAAGCTAACAAGGGATGCTGAATACAATCTCTCCAACGAAATAGAACTCAGTATGTTGGAAAAAATGTCATCGGGCTTAAAGCAGCGTCTAACTGCTGAACCAGTAAGTTTTGTTTATGACAGAGAGATGCCTCAGCACATGCTGGAAATGTTGCAGGGACAGCTTGGCATAGCAGGCATGGACTCTATGATCCCAGGTGGGCGTTATCACTGCTTTAAAGATTTTATCGGCTTTCCCAACCCAGGCAGAGACTATTTAGAGCACCCGAAAATCAAAGCGATTCGCAGCAGCCAATTTCGCCAAGCGGCTAACGTGTTTGAAGCTATCAGCAAAAAAGATATTTTGCTTTACTACCCCTATCACGCCTTTAACCATGTCACCGAAATGCTACGCCAAGCGGCCTTTGATCCAGCCGTGCGTTCGATAAAGATCAATATCTATCGAGTGGCGAAACATTCACAGATTTTGCATTCTCTCGTGGAAGCGGTGAAAAACGGCAAGGATGTCTCTGTTGTAGTAGAGCTACAAGCTAGATTTGATGAAGAAGCCAATATCGAATGGGCCAAACATTTAACCGACCATGGAGTGCGGATTAACTTTGGCATTCCATCGCTTAAAATCCACTCGAAATTAATGCTAGTCAAACGTATTGAAAACGGCCGACTGGTCAAGTATGCCCACATAGGTACAGGTAACTTTCACGAAAAAACCGCCAAAATCTATACCGATTTTGCGCTATTTACCGCCCATAGTGAGATTTGTGATGAGGTAGATAACGTATTCGAGTTTATCGAACATAGCTATAAAAAGTTCAAGTTTAATCACTTGCTTATCTCTCCTGTAGACAACAGGCGTAAGCTCTACAGCCTGATCGATAACGAAATCAACAATAGCATTAATGATAAACCCGCTAGTATTACTCTAAAACTCAATAACCTCGTCGATACAGGGCTCATTAAACGCCTTTACGACGCCTCACGTAATGGAGTGAAGGTAAGGCTAATTATTCGCGGTATGTGCTCATTACTGCCAGGTATTCCAGGGCTATCGGAAAATATTCAGGCGATATCTATTGTTGATAGGTTCCTTGAGCACCCAAGAGTCATGATTTTCAACAATGAAAATGATCCTAAGGTATTTATCTCCAGTGCTGACTGGATGAGTCGCAACCTAGATAAACGAATCGAGGTGGGTTGCCCCATCTATGATGAGGATCTCAAGACCTTAGTACTCAAAATCATAGAGCAACAATTTAAAGATACGACCAAAGCTAGAGTGATAGATAGGCTTCAGCAAAACGCTTATGTTAAGCGTGGCAACAGGAAAAAGGTGCGCTCACAACTCGCTATCTATGACCAACTGCTCGACTATGAGAAACGTATGGCTAACCGTTAATGCTATAGTCAGTAAAGAAAGCTTGGCTCTTAAAGGTATTAAGGGTCAAGCTCTGATATGAGGTTAATATCAGTGCCTAAGTAATATAAGCAAAATAATAAAATCAATAAGAGCTTCATATGGAAAAACAAATACCGGAAGAAAAAGCCCAAATACTCGTCGCTGTCGACCTTGGGTCCAATAGCTTTCACTTAGGTATCGCCAGAGTGATAGATGGCGTCATTCAGCCTATGCATAAGGTCAAGCAGAGAGTTCAGCTCGCTGAAAATAGTGACAGTAAAGGCAATTTGTCAGCAGAAGCAATGGAAAGAGGATTGGCTTGCCTGACTGAATTTAGCCAACGTCTATCCCAGATGCATTTTCATGACATCAGAATCGTCGCCACCTATGCCCTTCGCAGTGCGCCCAACCGTAAAGAATTTATTCGTAAAGCTCGCAAAATCCTTGGGTATCCCATAGAAGTGATCCCCGGCAAAGAGGAAGCCAGACTTATCTATGCTGGAGTCAGCCAAAATCAACAGATAGATAACACCACCTTGGTCATTGATATCGGCGGCGGTAGTACTGAATTAATCATAGGAGAAGGCCAAACACCCCATGAAATGGAAAGCCTATCCATGGGCTGTGTGAGTTATCAATCCCGCTTTTTTGAGAATGGACAACTGTCCCATAAGCGAATGAAAAAAGCGATTCTCACCGCAGAGCAACAGATAGAGATGCTACAGCAAAGGTATCTTAACCATCAGTTTGAAGCCGCAATCGGCTGCTCCGGCACCATCAAAGCGATTGCCAGCATTATTAACCATGACGATCTCAGTCGCAGTATTCATCTTGAACAACTCGAACAACTTAAAGACGCCATTTTAGAGCATGATAATGTCGACACCCTGCCTTTTCCTGAACTGGCAGAATTACGTAGAAAAGTCTTACCATCAGGCTTAGCAATATTGATAGCCTGTTTTCGTCAGCTCAATATCGAGCAGATGCAATTTAGTGATGATGCCCTTAGAGAAGGGGTGCTTAGCGAAATGGCTGATGGCAAGTTACATCATAATATTCAAGCCCATACCATTAGCTATCTGCAACACAGATATCAACTCGATAACCTTCACAGCAGACAAATTCATGAAAGTGCAGTGAATCTCTATCGCCAGTTCGATTCAAAGAAAAAACGGCTAAAACCTTGGCTCGATTATGCTGCCAACCTCCATGAAATCGGTTTACAGATAAACTATCGCAGTATTCATAAACATGGCGAGTATATTATCAACAACATCAACCTGCCCGGCTTTAACTTAGAAGAGCAGCAATTGTTGGCTTTTCTTATCCGTTGGCATAGAAAGAAACTCACGGACTGTGAGCCACCATTGTTTGAAATGCTTGAACTGGACGAGCTATGGCCACTTCTCATTAGTTTAAGGCTATCTGTCATTATGCACTTAGGCAGGCGCCACCATATTCCCCTGCCAAAGCTCAAGCAAACAGGAGAGCAAGAGATCACACTTTCTCTCGATGAAGAGCTAGCCCAAAGCGAACTATTTATCGCTGACCTCGAACTAGAACAGGAGCACCTGTCAGAAATAGGCTGGCGGCTTAATTGGCAATAATAAAGGGGCCTTTATTCTTTTACTCTCTTAGCCTCTTAGGCTACGGCATGGTCGCAAGTTCAACAAAGGCCGAAGTGTACATTTTAAGGTTTAATATAAACTGCTCATAGGTCATAAACTCATGCTCTGTATGACCTGTGTACTCCACGCCAGGCATAGCAGGTCCAAAGCTCAGGGCATTAGGAAACAATTTTGCATTGGTCGAGCCGCCAATTGACACAGGTTTAGGCGAGTCCATTCCAGTATAATGGCCAAATACATTTAGCAAGGTTGTCAAATGAGGCGCATCTTTAACCACTAACGGCTTGCCCCAATAGGTTTCGATATCAGTTAACTCAACGCCATGTTGTTGCTGCCACTGCTCCAAAGCGTCAAGAGTCTGTTCGGTTAATAGCTCCGGTGTTTTCCCCTTAGGACGACGCAAATTAAGGTTAATCTCTATACCTGTATCAGTCTGTTTAATGATGGTTGGTGCTAGGGTCATAGCTCCCATAAACTCATCTTCATATGCTATGTCGCCGAAACGCTCTGCATAGTTCCCAAGGCCGACAAGCTCATTAGTAAATCTTACTGTCATACTAGCGGGCGTCTTGGCCCAATCGACTTTACCTAATACCGCGGCTAAATGAGTGAGTGCATTGATACCATCTTCGGGAGTGGAAGAGTGAGCCGCCTTCCCTTCTGCGGTAATTAAGTAACTGTCACCGTCTGCCTCAAAATGATATGCCATTTGAGCTTGCTGTTTAGCTGACTGCTCTAACTCACTAAGTTGTGTTTGTGTCACTTGGCTGATTCTAGCTGTGGCAATTTGTGGAACTTGACTAGAAAAATAACCACCAGAAAATTCAAGTATTCTAGGCAATGCTAAATCCGTCTCAGCAGTCTCAAAAAGCGGCATCTTGGCGCTGATTTTACTCCAGCCTTTCTCTGCGGTAACCACCGGATATTCCGCATCTATGGTGATGGTGTAATCTGCCATTTGATAATCTTTTAAATAGGCTCTAATAGGTGCCCAATCAGATTCCTCAGCCATATAAACCATCAACTCAATATTACGCTTAAGCTTAATGCCTTTATCTTTAATCGCCTTCATTGCATACATGGCAGTGATAATCGCACCTTTATCATCTTCGGTGCCGCGCCCTATTAACTTGCCTGGTTCTGTAGTCATATCAAGAATAAAAGGATCTTGAGCCCAAAGTTCAGAATTGGCAGGCTGCACATCACCATGGGTAACTATGGTTAATTTACGCTTTTGCTCACCTAGGGTTATTAACACCACATAGCCATCATCTTGATAACTAAGCCCAAGTTGCTCACTTAATGACTTTAGTGCTTGTTTAAACTCGATGAACTCCGGATTGGTTAATGGGGTTAACCCTTTTTGGGCGAAGGTTTTATAAGTCACCAACTCCTTAAGCCGTGCAAGCATTGGCTTCTCATATTGAGCAACGGCATAATTGGCGACCATCTGGGCTTGCTTTGATACCAAGTCACTTTTATTTCTCTCACTTGCTCCATGAGCACTTAGCCCAACCAAGTTCAGCCCAACAAAGCTCAGAGCTAACATTGCAGGCTTAAATAAGCGAAATCCCATTATTTTTATTCCTTTAGCATCAAAACAAAACGGCCATACTGCCACATTTTATACAGCTGACTCAACTGACATAAGTTTTGTTACAAAGTAAACGTAAAACCTATGACATTAGCCGTCACAGTAGATGCCTGTAGCCTCACTGACCCAAACCGCCAAATAGAGACACAAACAGCAGATTAAATCATGGAAAAATACGCTGCCAACCCTTTTTAAAACTCTATGATGCCTTCCAAGGAGTTTCTGTTTTGCTGACATGAAACCGTTTAGAGGTAAAGAAGCAGGTATTGAGCCACTACTACGTAGCCGAGGTCTACTACAAAAGTGATCTAAGCACCAAATGCTCAATATGTAACTAGATTTCTATCTTGTTAATTTAGCTACAAATAAACTAACGCAGTACCATAATGTGCTGCGTTTTTTTTATTCAAATTTCATTTTACGTGTAAGAAATGTGAATTAACTAACATTGCATGACCAAGTTTCTGCTTTGAATCACATTAATTTAAAGCAGCGTTCATATACTCGAAAACCTGTTAGCTATGGCGAACAAACGCCAAATTAATAATCATAACTGGCTAACACCGGGCAGAGGGCATTGCCTTCTGGGGTCAAATGACACATTTAAGAGTAATGAATATGCTAAACAAGAAAGTATTAGCGGTAGTTATTTCAGCTGCACTCGGAATGACGGCATGTAGCGATGATGAGAAAATTGTTTATGTCGATAAGCCTGTCGAAAGTGGTTTAACGCCCACTGTTGCCGTAGGTAAAACCCTTTCAAATACCCCTGACGTTGTCGTCAAAAGCCAAGAGCAAGCGACAGAAGTCACCATCACCATAGGTGCAACCTCAGACTTACATGGCCGTATCTTTGGTTATGACTACGCCATCGATGGTGAAGACAGTGACGCTGGTTTAACGCGTATCGCAACCCTGCTAAAGGCTGAGCGTGCGAAAAACCCTAATATGATTCTGATTGATATCGGTGATACGGTTCAAGGTAACTCAGCTCAGTTATTTAACGATGAGCCAACCCACCCAGTCGTATCGACACTCAATGCGTTAGACTTTGACCTTTGGGTACCTGGTAACCATGAGTTCAACTTCGACAGAACCTTCGTCGACCGTAACCTAGCACACTTCAACGGCGCCGTAGTATCAAGCAACATCAAATGGGAAGAGAACAGCGCAAATTATATTCGTTCTTTCCAAGTATTCGAGGTTGATGGTGCAAAAGTGGCCATCGTAGGTGTCACGCCATCTAACGTGCCTAACTGGGAAGCGTCAGCTCCTGATCACTTCAAAGGCCTTAAGTTTGACGAAGAGCTAGCAGCAACTAAAGCTGCTGTTGATGCCCTAGTTGAGAAACATCAGCCTGACGTCATTGTAGGTGCATTGCACTTAGGACGCAGCTCAGGTGGCGGCACTGGCGTTTACAAAATTGCTTCTGAAATGGCCGATAAGTTTGACGTCATTCTGGCAGGTCACGAGCACGCGACCTATATCGAGAGCGTTTCTAAAGGTGAAGCAGGCGCAGATGTTGTCACTAAAGATATCTCTACCGATGGTAAGGATGTCACCGAAAACAAAGAACTTTCTGGCACCTATGACGAGTCTAACCGTGCTCAGAGTGTGAAAATCATCGAGCCTGGTAAATGGGGTTGGGCACTGGCTAAAGCCGATATTAAGCTGAAGAAAAATGATACCGGCAAGTGGGAAATGGTTGATACCACACTGGCGAACATCACCAGTAAATATGTTGAGCAAGACGCTGACCTAAGCGCACAATTTAAGTATGTTGACGATATGGCTAAAGCCGATGCTCAGCAAGTGATTGGTAAGGTTGTGGGCGTATTCACTCCAGGTGGCGGCGCAGATGAAGCTACCCATGAAGATCTCAACAACGAAGTGGGCCGTCTCTATACCACTATCCATACGGCCAAGGTACAAGACACGCCGCTAATGGACTTCATCAATGGTATTCAGCTACAGAAATCTGGCGCAGATATCTCAGCAGCTTCTCTGTTCTCTGATGCATCTAACCTGATTGATGACCAAGATTATGCGAAGAAAGACTCAACTCGTCTTTACAAGTATGACAACACCCTAGTGGGCATCAATATCACAGGTGAAAATCTTAAGCGTTATATGGAGTGGTCATACAGCTACTTCAACCCATACAAGGATGGTGATATTACCGTTTCCTTCCGTAAGGGTGCTAAGGCTTACAACTATGATCAGTTCGACGGTAAGATCAAGTTTGTGGTTGACCTAGCCGGCGATGCGCTGACTATGGACCAAGACTATAAGGTAACCAATGAAGGTAACCGCGTCGAGATCACTGAAATCGATGGCAAGCCATTTGATCCGAAAGCGACTTACAAGCTCGCGGTAAACAGCTATCGCTTTGGCTCTCAGATCCAAAAGTATGGCTGGGCATCGAAAGATGATGTGTTCTACGATTCAGTTAACGAACAAGTCTATGCGATCCGCGACATGCTAACTGAATATGTCAGCACCAATAAGTCGATTAACGCTAATGATTTCGCCAACAAGAACTGGGAATTCAAGCAGTACCAGCCTAATGGTGCTATCACCCTAGCCCGTACCGATGGTGGCGCTGGCCAAGCTCTTTGGAACCAGCTGGAGAATAAGGAAGTCTGTATCAAGATAGATCCAGATAACCCTAAATATCCAGGTATCCTGTACTCAGTTAACTTCAAAGATGCCACTAGCTACTTTGCTAATCCTAACAAGGACAACGCAGATCCAGTGAAAGTCTACGAAGGCTGTGTCGAAGCTAAATAAGCCTAAATAGCTTATAAATTCAGCAAGGCTCACTAATGGGCCTTGCTCTTTGACCAATTACAGTCGCGAACATAACTACAACACCAACAAGCTAGAAAGTAACAACAATCCACTCAAAGCGTTATTTCGCAATCAGCTCTTAACTTTGACAAAGAGCCCATTGCAAAGTAACGACTCAGGGGCGAAAGCGAATAGAGAATTAGCAATTGCTCCAATTATGTGAGGCTTTTAATAAGAGCGCCTATGCTAAAAGATAATTTATTCACAACACGTCAGCTTAAAAGCTTCCTTCTCAAAGATTATCACTTCGCTATTTTCATCACCCTTGTCTCTAGCTTGCTGTTTTACCTTTCGCCAAGCCTGAGCGATAGCTTTAAATCTCAATCTTCATTAGAGCAAAGCTTTGTTGAAGCCAGAGTAGTTAGCATAGTCAGTAACGAGCTGGCACCCGATGCCCGAGTCCCTTCGATATTGACAGGTAAGCAGGTCTTTAATGCCGAAATTCTTGAAGGTCCAGAGGCAGGCAAAATCGTTCAAGTCCAAAACCCACTTAGCCGGCAGCACAATGTGCTTGTGGAGCAAGATGATGTGTTTATCATGATGATAAGACAAAATCATGGCGAAACCATCTATTGGGCCTATAACCATAAACGCTCTACTGCCATCTATTGGATGGGCTTGGCCTTTATTTTATTGCTGCTCTCCTTTGGTAGAAAAGAGGGGCTTAACTCTATTGTTTCTCTCTATTTCACCGCGGCCTTGATTATCTGCGTGTTGATCCCCAGCATCTTTGCCGGCTACAACCCTGTGCCTATTACCATCGCCCTGATGGGCATCAAGATAGTGGTTAACTTTATTCTAGTATCTGGCTATAACCGTAAGAGTTTCTGCGCCATGGGCGGTACCCTGCTAGGCGTTGTTGCCGCAGGCATTATGTCACAGTTATTTGGCGAGTTTGCTCATCTTTCTGGGATCTATTTAGACAAAGGCGAAGATGTTATCTATATCTCAGATCAGATTATTCAAGTCCGCTGGCTCATGTTTGTCGCCATTATGGTGTCAGCCCTCGGCGCGGTAATGGATGTGGCCATATCCATCGCCTCAGCCTACAACGAGCTGCAAGTCACCGATCCTAAGCTGACGCCAAATCAGTTAATGCGCGCGAGTATGAATATCGGCCGCGACATTATGGGCACCATGACTAACACCCTTATTCTCGCCTTTGCCGGTAGCTCTCTGACCACCATTATGATGGTCTGGGGACTGGATATGCCGCTAACTCAGTTTATCAACACCCCAGTTATCTCTCTGGCCATTATCCACGCCCTTGCAGGCAGTGTCGGCATAGTGCTCACCATTCCGCTCACCGCATGGCTCGCCAAATATATGTTAGGCGCAGCAGAGAGTTCTAGCCTAGAGAGTTTAAGTGAAACCTCAGAGCTGAACGCAGCAGTCACTGAATCAAGAACCTCAGAAAAGCCAAGAGCACAGGATTGCGAGGCTCTCACGGCACAAAGTCTAAATCGCTAATTTAAAAGCTGGTTTAACCCAAGGCCAAGCATTATGCTTGGAGGCCAAAAAGGAGGGAACTATGCCAAAAATTGACTTTCAAATAGGAATCAGCCTATTAGATGCTAGAGCTAATGCAAGCTTAGCTAATGAGTTAAACCATTTGAGACAAGGCACGGGCTCTCGTCGTGGCTGCTTGCATAATATTCAGTCGGTGTTTGAAGGCAAGGCATTACTGAGTTGGTTTAGCGACAAAGATCTCACTCTAATGCGCCGTCATGCCTATAGCTGCGCCATGTTAGAGCGAGAGCGCTATCAGTTTGCCCCCGATGGCTGGGTGGGCGCCTTTGGTTTACTTATGCCGCTAATGAGCAATCACCCAGAGTTGATCCACTGGCACAGCCAGTATGTGGCTCCGGTGTGGAGTGACAAGCCAAAACGCAATGCCCGTAATAGAGTCAATGCCCCTGAGTATCATGCCTTTCAGGCCCATCTTGCCTTGCAAGGTAAGTTTGATTTATTGGGTGAGCGTGCAGAGTATATTTTGGCTAACCCGCCAAGCAGTAAAAGTATGCACAAATATCAAGAAGATCACCGCTTCTACTTAGCTTTAGCTAAGGGTGACATGACGGAAATGGAACAAGTGTTATATGAGCTGACAGGCCCAAGAGCTAAGGTGAGAAACTTTGATCAAGCACTGACCTTAACGGCACATTTATTGTCTTGTTGGGGCTTCATCTACGCCAAACTCGCTTGGCTTAACGGGTTTGAAGTACAAGTGGATACGCCATACATGCCGATGGAATGGATGCCGATGACGCCACTGACTGAGTATCAAACTCAATACAGCCAAGAGTATAATGAGCCCTTTGACTTTATTGATAGCGTTGAGATTTTTGAGCCTTTTGCAGATAAACTCGCCTATCTTTCTCCGGTACCTATCGGCCAAACGCCATTTGATATTACTCAAGGCTCACAGCCAGAACCAAGTAAATAGCATTGCTACTTTATCGCCTAAGAGGCAGTTATGAGTTTAAAAAATGATGAATTAACACAGCCTGTCTCGATAAATTATTATTTATCACCTGCAGTAGGGGCAATATAGGGATATACAAATGTCGTGATCACACGGATGTGAATAAACAACCAATGTGCAGAAGCTTCTGCTACCCGCCGGCACTTGATTTCACAAAGAAGCATCCATAGAGGCTCGGCGATGGCATCTGATGTGAGAGGATTCACAAATGCCGTGATGACAGGACATCAAGGAACGGTCTTGCCTTGAAAGTTCACAGACACATAGGCATAGGGATATCTATCTCTTCGATTAGCCCATTATCTAGCTTTCGCTAACAAGGAAATGCTCCAAAATCAGTTAGGCGATATGTCCTACAAAGCTTGGGGATGTTCATTTTCGACTAAATCTAAAGCAACTTTAGAATATACTTAATAAGCAATAATATGGATAAAGTTCGCTTTTAGGTACTCCAAGAACAATGATAGCCTATAAGGCACATGCTTACGTGTCGGGTACATCCCGTAAATATTGATCACTGGAAATTCAGCAATATTTTCTATTTTAACCAAATCACCATTGCTGATATGTGAATTAACAAATACGCTCGGTATCATGGCGATACCCATTCCATCCAAAGTCGCTTGAATAAGCGTATTTGTGTCTGAAATTACAGCTACCCAAGGTTGTCTATAGGAAAGGCTTCTGCCATCTATAGTAAGCATCCAATAATCGCCATCTCTTGAGCTTCCCATATGTAGGCAGTCATGATTTTTTAGCTCGTTATAATCAGTGGGAGCTTGATTCTCTCTTATATATGATGGGGCTGCATACAAACCAAACTCTGACTCTCCAAGCTTGGTTGCGATGTAAGATGAATCTTGTAGCTCGAATGCGAATCGGATACTAAGATCGATCTCTTCTTCAATCAGATTCGATTTACTGTTAGATAACGCGAGATCAAAGCGAATCCCTGAATATGCTGTTCGAAACTCTTTAATAGCTTTCATTAGAAATGGGCCCATTGCATCAGGTGCAGACAGGCGAATAAGACCTTCAGGGTTATTCTGATGGGCGGTTGTTAGCGAGTCTTCCAATTGCTCTATCTCGCTCAATACTGTTTGCGCACCTTCATAGTAAGCTTTTCCGCCTGGGGTAAGGTGCATGCTGCGAGTGGTGCGATTTAAAAGGACAAACCCTAAAGACTCTTCCATCGCGGCAATGTGTCTGCCGACAATCGCTGGGGTAATACCTAACGCTTTAGCCGCTTTAGAAAAACTGCCTCTATCGACAACCGTACAAAATAACTGCATATTCCGATACTTGTCCATTTGATACCTATAGTATTAAGTTAAGTTACTTTTGGTTGCATTGTTCTATTTATCAATCTTAATTATCTTTGATTTCATCTTCAATGATGAAAGGAAAGAGCAATGTCTATTACTTCAAAACTAACTACTTTAACTCTTATGTTAACCATGATTGCAGGGGCTAGTGCGGCCGATGGATTTGATCCATCGAAGCCAGTATTAAAAGAACTAAAGAGTGGTATTTATCAATACTCCCAGTTCTTTTATAACAGCTTGGTTGTTGTTACAGACGAAGGCGTGATTATTACTGACCCCTCAGGCGATGCTCGTTCTGCACAAATGATGAAAGAAATCCGTAAAGTGACAGATAAGCCAGTAAAAAAAGTTATTTACTCCCATGATCACTTTGACCACTCTCGTGGCGGCAATATCTTCAAGCAACAAGGCGCAGAATTTATCGCTCAAGAAAATTGCTCAGACCTTCTTTCACGAGACTTAGAAAATAAAGTGGTTTATCCAACAACAACGTACAAAGATGACATAACGGTTTCATTAGGTGGAAAAAATGTCGACCTGCATTACTACGGCAAGAATGACGGCAACTGCATGAGTATTGTTCACATGCCTCAAGATAAAGTATTAGTAGCCGTAGATTGGCACTTACCCCAATACCTAGTGAGCTCTGGCCGTTTAATCGAACAGGACTATGTAGCCACACTGAACACGATCAAGCATGTACGTAAAGAGCTAGAATTTGACACCATCATAAATGGTCATATCCCTGTCGATTCACCAGAACTGTTAGAAGAGAGTGAAGAGTTTGCTCAGGCGTTATTCGATGCGGTTTGGAAAGGGCTACAGGATGGTAAATCTGTTGATGAATTAAAAAAGTCAATAAAGCTGCCTAAGTTCAGCCATTGGAATAATTATAAGGAGCACTTGCCTGCTCATGTTGAGCGCATGGCTTACTCAATTTGGCATGGGAATTAATGAGGGTGCTATGATGAAACTGCATGTATTTGATAGCTGCCCTTTTTGCGCCCGCGTTACGACTGTTATTGGGCTTAAAAAAATGGATTGTGAAATTAGCCCTATGATCTTAGGGCAGCTACCAGGATCGCTGGAAGGAAAGCTCGAACGTCTAAATGTTCCCGTACTTGAACTACAACAGCAAGATGGTAAGCATACGGTGATGTTCGAGAGCCTCGACATTATTCGTTTCTTGGATCAACAAGATGAGCCAATGCTTACCTGTTACAAGGTATCAGAAGCATTGAACAATCTTCTAAAGCGGCTTTATCCGATATCTGCGCAGCTTTTGTATCCTCGAATGCCACGACTTAATCTTCCTGAACTATCTACGCCAAATGCCCTAAGTATATTTGTAGAATCGCGCAAAGGCGCATTAAGCCAACCCATTGAGCAGGCGTTACAGAAGACCGAAGAGTACCTTCCTGAGCTAGAAAGACTCTTGGAAGAGCTGGAATCATTGCTCGATATAGATGTTCTTGTCTCAGGTGAACGCCAATTGAACATTGACGACATTGCCGCATTCTCTGAATTGAGAAACTACACGATGGTCGCGGAATTAGAAATGAGTGAGCGCATGATGAACTTTGTTAGTTTCATCGCATCACGTTCTGGTATGTCGTTATATCCACCAATAAGTCAGTAAAGGAATTCAAGATGGCAGGTAACAAATTTTTCCAACTGCTGGTTATTTTTTCACTCATCCCCTTGGGGCCACTGGCTATTGATGTCTACTTGCCATCTTTTCCACAGATGATAGAAGCTTTCGCTGTCTCTGATAGCGAAATAAGACAGACTATTTCGATTTACGTTCTGGCTCTGGGTGTAAGTCAATTAATTGCGGGCCCAATATCTGATCACAAGGGGCGTAAGTTCTCTGCCATGTTTGGGCTGTTCATGTATGCAGCAGGTAGCTTGTTGGTAGTAGCATCTTTCTCTCTAGAGATCCTATACGCAGCGCGAGCTCTGCAAGGCGTAGGCGCTTCATTCACTATGATCACCGCCATGGCTTGGGTTCGAGACAACTACGAAGGTGACGTTGCGGGTAAATGGTTAAGCTATATGGGCGGTGTAACCAGTGCTGTACCAACCATTGCGCCACTTATTGGTAGTGGGGTAGCTCTCTTGTGGGGGTGGACTGGTGGCTTCTACCTCATGGCAGGTTTAGCTCTCATACTATTTGCTATGTCCGCTTTAGCACTTCAGCCTAAGAAGAGTGTTAAGAGCACGGTTGATGTAAAGGACACGCAGGCGCTTAAATGTAATGTGCGCGATATTTTAAATAATCGTACTTTTTTAGTTTATTCATTGACTAACATGCTCAGTTTTGGTGCGCTATTGACTTACATTTCGATGGCTCCAATTGTTGCCATCAGTGAGGGGGGACTTTCTCAAGTGCTGTTCTCTATTATGTTTGGCGTAATCGGTGGAGTTCAAATACTTGCTAGTCTTATTGCACCTAGATTAATGAAGTCGTTTGGTCGTAGGAATACAGTACGATTTGGTGTATTTTTTATTATCATTGGAGGCATTGGGCTATTATTTATTGATTCGGACGCTACTTATCAATTCTTTGCTTTATCGGCGTTGGGAGCGGCTGGCTTTAGCCTTTTATCTGGCTCTGCTACATCACTTGCACTTGAACCCTTTAAGTATTGTGCTGGCTTGGCCACATCTATCGACGGTTTTTTCAGAATGATAGGAGGCGCACTGCTTGTCGTCATATCGGGACTTCTTGGATTAAGTAGTATGTCTACCCTAGCCATTGTCATGTTGTTGTCATTAACATCAGTTCTATTAGTAACGGTGGACAACAAAATAGTACATAGAACTAACGCTAGGTTAAGCTAGTTCCTAAATTAATCACTTTGAGTTTGACGAACAGGGCTTGAGTAGGCGCTAGATATTCTTGTTCGCACAACCACCACAAAAGTAGTGGTTATAGGTTTTTATAACTTGCTATAGATATTAAAGACCTTTGCTATTTAGTAAGAGGCTTTGCAATACCAGCCCTAATCCTTTGCCGGCGAGTTTAGTAGGTTCATTGACACGTCTATGTCCAAAAAACGAGCTTCCAACATTGATATGCTGATGCGTTAATCATCTGACAATTAAGAGTAGCTGATGACAATGTATCTCGATGCTTCAGCGCCTTTTGACCGTTAAAGCCTGCGAAGACACTCACTGATAGAAACAACAAAGCCGCTCCAATGAGCGGCTTTTTTAGTAACACCAGTTAATAACGCTATGAACTAGTGATCTTCACTCACCATATTAATGGTGTATTTTGGAATATCGACAACCAAGTCACAATCAACGACCTTAGCTTGGCAAGAGAGTCGACTCTCAGGCTCTAGGCCCCAGGCTTTGTCGAGCATGTCATCTTCAAGCTCATCACTCTCTTCAAGCTCATCAAAGCCTTCACGTACGATGCAGTGACATGTGGTACAAGCGCAGGACTTTTCACAGGCATGTTCAATATGGATACCGTTTTTAAGCGCTACGTCTAAAATGGTTTCGCCAACTTCTGCCTCGGTTACCACCCCATCTGGACATAACTCTTCGTGGGGTAAAAATACTATCTGTGGCATAACTTCACCTATATATTATCGACCGATTGGCCTTTCAGGGCTTCACGGATCGAGTTATCCATACGTTTAGCTGCGAAATCTTGGGTCTTCGCATCTAATGATTCAATTGCAGCAGTAATCGCATCAGCATCGTCTTGCTTCGCAATGTCAACCAACTGCTCCATTGCATCTGTTATCGCTTTTAGCTCATCTTGGCTGAGCAGATCGCCATCTTTAGCCAGTGCAGCATTAAGTGACTCAAGTACCCTTGCCGCCTCAACCTGTTGCTCGGCCAGCATGCGCTTAGTGATATCCTCTTTGGCGTGGGCCATAGAGTCTTTAAGCATGGTGGCAATTTCAGTATCGGACAAGCCAAACGACGGCTTCACCTGAATGCTAGTTTTAACGCCGCTGGATTTCTCCATCGCAGTCACGCTTAGTAGACCATCGGCATCCACCTGGAAAGTCACTCGAATATGCGCAGCCCCTGCCGCTAACGGCGGGATCCCTTTAAGGGTAAAGCGCGCCAGTGAGCGACAATCATCCACCAATTCACGCTCACCTTGTACGACATGAAATGCCATCGCGGTTTGGCCATCTTTAAAGGTGGTGAACTCCTGCGCTCTAGCAACAGGAATCGTGGTATTACGTGAAACCACCTTCTCTACCAAGCCGCCCATAGTTTCTATCCCTAAAGATAGCGGCAATACATCCAGTAGCAAAAGATCTGACTCTGGCTTATTACCCGCCAAAATATCCGCTTGAATCGCTGCGCCTATGGCAACGACTCTATCTGGGTCAATCGAGGTCAATACGGGCTTCTTAAAGAAATCTGTTACCTGCTCACGCACTAGTGGAACACGAGTTGAGCCGCCAACCATCACGGTTTCTATGACATCGTCGACTGTCACTTCGGCGTCACGTAGTGCACGGCGACAGCTCGCAATCGTCTTTTTAACAAGCTTGCCAATCAGAGCATCAAACTGTGCCTTAGTTACCTGTGAGCTAAGCACAGTACCATCGGCCAAGCTGATTTTAGCTTCAACTTCATCGGCGCTGGTTAAGGCCTCTTTGACTCTTCTGGCTTCAATATGCAGCTGACGAGAAAGCTCTGGACTGATATCGGTTAACTGCCAAACCTGTTGTAGCTCTTGCTGCAAAAGATGGTCAAAGTCATCACCACCCAAAGCCGAGTCACCACCGGTTGCTAACACCTCAAACACACCTTGGTGAAGACGCAGAATTGAGATATCAAAGGTGCCACCACCGAGATCGTAAACTGCAATCACCCCTTCTTGGCCTGAATCTAGGCCGTAGGCGATAGCGGCTGCGGTAGGTTCATTAAGAAGACGCAGCACGTTAACACCTATTAGCTCGGCAGCATCTTTAGTGCCTTGGCGTTGAGCATCGTCAAAATAGGCTGGCACGGTAATCACCACACCTTCTAAATCACCACCTAAGGTCGACTTTGCTCGCTCGACTAAGGGTCTTAGGATCTCAGCCGACACCTGTACTGGATTAATCAAGCCTTGAGCCGTAGCAAATAGCGGCAGGTCATTGTCGCTAGCTTCAAAGTGGTATGGATACTCATGCTCACTGGCATTCACATCGGCAAGGCTACGTCCAAGAAAACGTTTAACTGACACTATGGTATTTTTCGGGTCTTGCGCCGAGCTCAGTTCAGCCTGATAACCGACTTCGATAGAGTCTGGTGTATAACGCACAATTGAAGGTAATGAGTGACGGCCTTGCTCATCGGCTAAGGTCGTTGTCTCACCGCTGCGCACCGAAGCAACTAATGAGTTAGTGGTACCAAGATCGATACCTGCGGCGAGTTTATGTTGGTGTGGCGCGGCGCTTTGACCGGGCTCAGCTATCTGCAGTAGGGCCATTAAATATCCAACTTAATATAAATTTGGCCCAATCGAAATTGAGCCAAAGTATTATGCATTCAAAGATTAGTCTAAAAGCGCATCTTCGGCTCTTGCTAATTCATCCTGCAATTTTGCCATAAATTTTAGTTTGCGAACTTGATCTGCTGCCAAAAGTCCATCTGACTCTTGGTTACTCGCTAGTAAATCAACCAACTGGCGATTAATCCCTGCGCGATATTGATCAAATGAATCATACAGGTCTTGGATCATTTCGTCAGGGTCATCGGCATGACTAATATCCTCTAACGCTTCACGCCACTCCATCTGCTGCATTAGAAAACCTGTGTCCTTCAGGGTGGTGGTTTCATGACTCAAGTCTATCCCTTGCAAAGCTAACATATGCTCAGCGCGGCGAATGGGATCTTTTAGGGTTTGAAAACCATCATTAATTTGCGCGGCTCTTTGTACACTCAACAGTTTTTGCTGCTCAGTATCACTGGCAAACTTATCTGGATGCACTGCTCGTTGCAGCTCTCGATAACGCTCTGCTAAGGTTGCCGTATCGACATGGTACGAAGTGGGAAAATCAAACAACTCGAAATAGTTCATTCTCAATCAGCACTTAAGTTAAAATCGCTGTGCGGCTAACACAGCGATTAATACAAAATTATATGCAGAATTAACGACCTAGGTCATTGGGCTTATACGGTAAAGCTTTCGCCACAACCGCACTCACCTTTAGCATTAGGGTTATTGAACTTAAAGCCTTCGTTAAGGCCCTCTTTGACAAAGTCCAATTCTATACCTTGCAAGTAGATAAAGCTTTTGGCATCAATAATGATATTCACACCTTCAACTTCATAGACTTCGTCATCGTCATTAAGCTCATCGACAAACTCCAGCACATACGCCATGCCTGAGCAGCCAGATGTCTTTAATCCAAGACGTAGGCCTAGACCCTTATTTCGATTTGCTAAAAACGCTCTTACCCGCTCAGATGCGGCTTGAGTCATAGTAATCGCCATGCTAACCCCAGATCTTATTCAGCTGATTTAGACTTGTACTCGTCCAGAGCGGCTTTAATGGCATCTTCAGCCAAAATCGAACAGTGGATTTTCACTGGTGGTAGCGCAAGCTCTTCAGCAATATCCGAGTTTTTAATTGCAGCAGCTTCTTCTACTGTTTTGCCTTTTACCCACTCAGTTACCAGCGAGCTAGAAGCGATAGCGCTACCACAACCGTATGTCTTAAACTTGGCATCTTCAATAACGCCTTCGTCATCGATTTTCAGCTGTAGCTTCATCACGTCACCACAAGCTGGAGCACCAACCATACCAGTCACAACCGATGGGTCATTTTTATCGAAAGAACCTACGTTTTTTGGGTTCTCATAATGTTCGATTACTTTTTCACTATAAGCCATGATAAATCTCCAATTTCGTCTCTAAACAGTTTCGTTGAATTAGTGGTGTGCCCATTGAACCTTGTCGAGGTCAATACCATCTTTAAACATCTCCCAAAGTGGAGACATCTCTCTCAACTTACCGATAGACTTGGTAATTACTTCGATCGCATGGTCAATATCTTCATCCGTAGTAAAACGACCAATTGAGAAACGAATTGAACTGTGTGCCATCTCGTCATTTAAGCCTAATGCACGCAATACATAGCTAGGCTCTAGACTGGCTGAAGTACAAGCTGAACCAGAAGAAACCGCTAAATCTTTTAGCGCCATCATCAATGACTCACCTTCTACAAAGTTAAAGCTTACGTTTAAGCTACCGCAGTATCTTTGCTCGGCATCGCCGTTTAGATAGGTCTCTTCGATATCTTTAACGCCAGCCCAAAGTTTGTCTCTTAGGCGACGAATACGCTCGTTGTCGGTATCCATGTCGGCCTTAGCTACAGCAGCAGCTTCACCCATACCCACAATTTGATGAGTCGCTAGTGTACCGCTGCGGAAACCACGCTCATGTCCACCACCGTGCATCTGTGCTTCTAGACGAATACGCGGCTTACGACGAACATAAAGTGCACCAATACCTTTAGGGCCATACATCTTGTGGCCAGAGATAGAGATAAGGTCGACTTTCGTGGTTTGTACGTCGATAGGTAATTTACCTGCGCTTTGAGCAGCATCGACATGGAAGACAATCTTCTTGCTACGGCAAAGCTCGCCGATAGCTTGAATATCATGGATAACGCCAATTTCATTGTTAACATGCATGATACTGACAAGCACAGTATCTTCACGCATAGCAGCTTCAATCACATCTAATGGAATGATGCCATTTGACGCTGGCTCAAGGTAAGTAACCTCAAAGCCTTCACGCTCTAATTGGCGACAAGTATCTAACACAGCCTTATGCTCTGTCTTACTTGTAATAATATGCTTACCTTTCTTCTGATAGAAATGAGCCGCACCTTTGATGGCGAGGTTATCAGATTCGGTAGCACCGGATGTAAATACGATTTCTCTAGGGTCAGCGTTAATCAGCTCAGCAACTTGATTACGAGCAATATCGACAGCTTCTTCAGCTTGCCAACCGTAACGATGAGAACGAGAGGCTGGGTTACCAAAGATACCGTCCATAGTCATGAACTGCATCATTTTTTCTGCGACGCGAGGGTCCACAGGTGTTGTTGCGGCATAATCTAAATAAATAGGAAGCTTCATCACACACTCCGTACTTCGCAGTCTCTTTCAGAGGCTACATACAACGTACAAAAATAGTTATTATATTCAGCAACAAAGAGAACGGCTTACGCACTAACCCTTTGTTCCATTTGGATCTTATCTTGCTTTACTGAGATGAACTGTACATCTCGCTTTTGCATCAGGCCGGCTAGGCTAATGCCATTTAAAAACTCTGAAATTTGCTTACTTAAGTCACCCCATAACGAGTGAGTTAAGCATCGGCTGCCACTCTGGCAATTACCTTGGCCATGACAACGGGTCGCTTCGACAGACTC
The DNA here is from genome assembly GCA_947503555.1 of uncultured Shewanella sp. Classification (GTDB taxonomy): domain Bacteria; phylum Pseudomonadota; class Gammaproteobacteria; order Enterobacterales; family Shewanellaceae; genus Shewanella. The sequence goes on along the minus strand of CANNEE010000008.1, from coordinate 117,578 downwards.
ATCAACCGCTTTGACCACCATACCGACAGAGATATCAACGGCTTCTAGCCCTAAGCGATAGCCACCACCTGGGCCGCGAACGCTGGACACTAGGCCATTCTTTCTCAATTTGGCAAATAGTTGTTCAAGGTAAGAAAGTGAAATTCCCTGACGTTCAGAGATATCGGCTAGAGGTACTGGCCCAGAGGCTGAATGGATCGCCACATCCAACATAGCTGTTACTGCATAGCGACCTTTAGATGTAAGTTTCATACTTCAACTGCTCCCAAACAGATACAGGAGGAATTTCAACATACCTGAGTAAAACAGTCAAGTATTTAACCTATTATTTTACTCAAGTACTCAGGGTCCGTTTCACTCTCAATAATACCCTGCCTACTTGCTGGGGTATTTAACCTGTTTCTGCTCAAAGATACAATGCTAAAGCATGATTATTGGCGTTTAACATTAGATAATGGGATCAAACTCATCAATTGACTTCTGACGCTGCTCGGCAGCAGCCATTTCTGCGTCACTAAATTCGTCCACTTCAAGCTCAGGTAATTTATCTGTACACACATCACCACCGACCGATTGTACCGCTTGACAGATCTCTTGAACCTTGGAATCCATCAGGTGCATATGGTCAAGCATCTTACCAATCGCATTAGCAACAGGGTCAGGGTTATCCGGTGAAACCGCATAGGCATCGAAGCCATATTTTTTAGCCATGGCATTGCGGCGCTCACTCTCTTCATGGGATTGCTCTGTTGGCGTTGCCACCACTCGCCCTGGAATACCCACTACCGTGGTATCTTTGGGCACATCTTTAACCACCACAGAGTTAGAACCCACTCGAGCACCGTCATGCATAGTGATTGGCCCTAGAATTTTAGCACCGGCGCCCACCACCACATTATTTTCTAATGTTGGATGGCGCTTACCTGCCTGCCAGCTAGTACCACCAAGCGTGACTGAATGATAAAGCGTGCAATCATCACCGATTTCGGCAGTTTCCCCAATCACAACCCCCATGCCATGGTCGATAAAGAACCTACGGCCTATGGTGGCACCAGGATGGATCTCAACCCCAGTCAACCAACGTGAAAAGGTTGATAAACATCGCGCCGTCATGCGCCACTCTCGCTTCCAGAATTTATGACTTAGCCTATGGATCCAAATTGCATGCATACCGGGATAGTTCATGACTATCTCAAAGGCATTTCGAGCAGCAGGATCTCTGTGGTAAATGGAGGCGATATCTTCTTTTATTCTGGCTATGGCACCCATAGGGTAAACTCCATAATTTTAGTGAGGCGGCAAACGGCGTCTAAATTGAGACGCCTGATTATTAATATTGAGGCTTGGTACTTAAACTCAAGGCTATGAGCTACTTATTGCCTATTTTTTTATCAATAGAGGTGAGTATTCCTCTGAGAATATTCATCTCTGGCGCCTCGATGCGCGCTCGAGTGAATAAACGTCTAAGCTTTACCATCACTTGACCTGGATGATTCTTAATAATAAAGCCCGTGGCACTTAAGGTACTTTCTAAATGCTCAAAGAAACGCTCTTGATCGGCAGCCAGTGGATACTCTGTGATTTCCTCGGGCTTAGCGACCATATTTAGATGGGCAATTCTGGCTTCATAACAGATGATCTGTACCGCTTGAGCGAGATTTAATGAGCTATATTCAGGGTTAGCAGGAATCGCCACGTGATAGTTACACTTCTGCAATTCTTCATTGTTTAAACCATGATTTTCTCGACCAAAAACAATTGCAACAGGGCCTTGTGCCGCTTGCTCAGCAAGTTTTTCACCACTTTGTCTTGGGTCTAGCATGGGCCAGTCTAAGGTACGGCTGCGAGCACTGGTTGCAATCACTAGACTACAATCGGCAATCGCCTCATCTAACGAGTCCACCTTAGTCAAATTTTTTAAGATATCTGAAGCACCGGCAGCTAGAGCGATAGAGTGTCCATCGGGCTCCACTCTTGGCTCCGCCAAATACAAATTACTTAATCCCATGGTTTTCATCGCTCTTGCGACTGAACCTATATTTCCTGGGTGGGAAGTTCCAACCAATACAACTCGAATATTGCTTAACATGCAGCGGCTTACTTAACTAAAAAAACACGAAGCATGAATACTAGCATAGGGGAATTGATTTGCTTAGATGAAAATCAGTAATTGATAAAACTTTTCAGTCAGGTATAATCCGCGGTCGCTATTAAACCGTTCTTTTACATCCAGGGGATTTATCCATGCATGCAATGCTAACCATTGCCGTGCGCGCTGCTCGCGCCGCGGGGCAAACTATTATCCGTGCCTACAATGAGCTAGACAGAGTTGAAGTCGACGCCAAAGGCATTAATGACTTTGTAACTAATGTAGACAAAGAAGCAGAAGCTGCAATTACTTATCAAATTCGCAAAGCCTATCCTGACCACACTATCGTTGGTGAAGAGTCTGGTGAAAACCGCGGCGAAAATAGTGATTATATGTGGATTGTTGATCCTTTGGATGGCACTAATAACTTCGTCAACGGCATCCCTCACTTTGCTGTTTCGATCGCTCTTCAACACAAGGGGATCACTCAAGTTGGCGTTATCTACGATCCTGTTCGCGACGAGCTATTCACAGCCCTGCGTGGTAAAGGCGCTAAACTAAACGACTTCCGTATCCGTGTTAATAAGTCAAATGACCTCACTAACACATTGATTGCCACTGGATTCCCATTCAAAGCGCGTCAACACACTGAAACCTATATGGCTATCTTTGCTGAAATCTTTAGCCAATGTGCCGATCTACGCCGTGCCGGTTCTGCAGCACTAGATTTAGCTTATGTGGCAGCAGGCCGCATGGACGGTTTCTTTGAAATCGGCCTTAAGCCTTGGGATATCGCAGCGGGTGAGCTTATATGTCGTGAAGCTGGCGGTACAGTGACTGACTTTGTTGGTGGCCACAACTACCTAGCAACAGGTAATATCGTTGCAGGTTCGCCTAAAGTAACCACTAAGATGGTTAAAAGCATGCGCCCACTACTGAGCGACGCGCTTAAGCGCTAATTGCGCTTGATTCCCCCGTTCTTACTAGCCACCCGCTTTGGGTGGCTTTTTTGTACTTGTTTCAATCAAACCCAGTTCAATACTCAGTTCAATACTCAGTTAGGGTTATTGACGCATTTTAAAAGCACCTTATAATTTCCGACTAAATTAGTAGGTTTTAGGTGTACCTTAATATGCTCAATATCGACGATCCAGCTCAAGTACAACCCAAGTTTGCACTATTTAATCTGGGTTTTAGGCCCTTCTTTCTTTTCGCTAGCCTGTTCAGCCTGATTGCACTCGGACTTTGGGGAGGACTATTTTCAGGTAAGCTCAGCTTTTCTCCCCATGGCAATCCCATTTGGTGGCATGGTCATGAGATGTTATTTGGCTTTGTCACTGCCGTCATTGCAGGCTTTTTATTAACAGCAGTACAAAATTGGACTGGACAAAAAGGACTCAGTGGGGGCAAGTTGGCGTTACTATTTTTACTTTGGCTCGCACCAAGAGTACTGCTGATTAACCAAAATTGGGCACCATTAGCACTTATCGCAGTTATCGATATCCTCTTTGCACCTATGACAGCATTAGTACTAGGAATATCTGTGTATAGAGTTAAGCAATGGAAGAACTTTATCTTTGTCCCTATTTTACTGCTCTTAACCATCACCAACGCGCTAAGCTACTATGGTCTATTGAGCCAAAACCCGCTTATGGCAAACAGTGCACTGCATGGCGCGGCACTCGTTATCGCTATGATAGTTGCGTTACTTGGCGGACGAGTCATTCCTTTCTTTACCGATAGAGCCAGTGATTGGCACCGTAAAGAGGCGCTACCTTGGCTAGAAAAACTCACCTTTATCAGCTTAAGCTTGATGATAATCGCAGTGACCAGTCAGCAAGCGACACTAGTCAAGATTTTTGCTGCCTTATCTGGTGTGATACTACTCCTACGCTGGGCCCGCTGGGGTTGGCAATACACTCTGAAAGTGCCGCTACTTTGGTCTTTGCATTTTAGTTATCTATTTATTCCCGTTGGCCTACTGATGATCAGTGCAGGATTGAGCTTTAGTGCGGGTTTTCATGCCATCACTGTTGGCGGAATGGGAGGAATGATATTGGCTATGATGGCTAGAGTATCATTAGGTCATACAGGCCGCAGCTTAACGCCACCGAAAAGTATGATCCTTGGATTTGGCTTGATTTTATTGGGCACAATACTAAGAATTGCAGCGGGTATTGTCCTCAGTTTATACCTAGAACTTATCATTGCTGCCATTATCTGCTGGCTTACCGCCTTTGGGATCTTCTGTATCGCTTACGGCCCTTTACTGTGTAAACCTAGAGCCGATGGCAGGCCGGGCTAATTAATATTAATCACGTGGCTATTGGTAAAGGGATTTACCAATAGCCCAAATTCACACTACAGCAAATTCTCTTTATTTTTATTGGGTCTTCTCAAACTAAACTCTTGGCTGATATGATGATAACTCTGTCATTTTAGAGGCATTATCTGTGAATCTATATAAAGATTATGGCGCCAAAGCTCTCAAAGCCGTTGAACACTTAGTGCTCATCATTATCGCCATTGCCACCATAGTCGCTATCGGCCAAGAAGTTGTACATGTTTTCAACCAAGGCAAGGTAACACTTGCAGATCTACTCTTACTCTTTATCTTCTTAGAAGTTTTGGCCATGGTAGGAAACTATGCCGAGTCGGGCAAATTGCCAGTGCGTATGCCTATCTATATCGCCATTGTCGCTCTAGCGCGTTATCTTATTCTCGATATGAAAGCCATGGACGATTGGCGCATTATTGCCATCGCCGTAGCCAGTATTGTTTTAGCAAGTACAGTAATAGTGATCCGCTGGGGACAATTAAAAATGCCTTATCCTAAAGTCCAAGATAAAGATAGCTAATTTTCAAAAGACAGATTTCAACTAAGTATGCTAAATTTAAACGGGTTATCAATTTATTAGCAGGTATAGAGTTATGGATGACAATCAAAAAACATTTGTCGAAAAACGCCGTTCTCTTAGGGTCGACATGGAAGCTGAACGTGTCATTTTAACTTGGCAAAACCAACACAACACCCTTAAGTCAGATAATGGCATCTGTATCGATCTCGCGCGCCAAGGTGCTCTTGTTGAATACAGTAAAGGCTTTAATTTAGGGGATTTATTGGAAGTCACCTTTAACCCTGGTTCAGACAATGAGAACACGATTAAAGGCCAAGTCTGTCGCTGCACCCAATGCAAAGATCAAAGCTATCATATCGCTATTCAATTGATATAAGCCAGTAGCTGATATCTAGCAATCAAGGAATAAATGTTATCGAATTATAAATTGAATTAACGATACTCTGCAGCATTCAAGTCTCTGTTCTATAATTTAATTTGAACTGAAAGCGAACAATGGAGAGGGTTATGATATTGCTTGTTGGTGGGGAAAAGGGAGGTAGCGGTAAAAGCTGTTTAGCACAGAACATCGCTGTATATATTCAGCAAAAACATGATGCTAATGTATTAATGGTAGATTGCGACCCCCAAAGAACCACTTCTGACTGGATCCAGGCTCGCAATGAAGATCCAGATCTCCCTCAAATCAATTGTATTCAGCTTTACGGTAAGATAAGAAATGATCTTCTCAGCCTAGATCAACGCTTTGATTTCGTCATAGTCGACTGTGGCGGCCAAGATAACCTAGCTATGCGGGCAACCATGTCTGTTGCCACCTATGTCGTTATTCCTCTTAGGCCCAAGCGTCGAGATCTCAAAACCCTTCCCCATATGGAAGATATGCTTAGCACCTGTAAAATGGTCAACCCTAAGATGGTTCCTGCAATTGTACTAACTCAATGCCCTGCACTACCGACTCAATTTAAGCGTATTTTAGAAGCTAAGGATGTCGTCAAATCCTTCGGCCTAAGAGTGCTAGATTCTGTCACCTACAGCCGAAATATCTATGACGATAGCGAGGAAAAAGGCTCCTCTGTTGTTGAACTTGATCCCCAAGGTAAAGCGGCCGAAGAGATCAGAGCCATTACAGATGAATTGCTAGCCATACCACCAGAGAATTCCTATGAGCTTAACTGATCTCAAGCGCAAGAAGAAGAAAGTCCAACAAACGAAAATTAGCGTTGAAGACTTTATTGAAGATGCCAATAACTACGCCTTAGGTAAACCCAGCGTACTGGAAGCTAAGCCTGCACGGCCAAAGGGCTTAGATAAAAGTACTACCAAAATATTTCGCCATGCTACGTTTACTCTCACGGAGCAAAGCATAGCTCAGCTAAATGCGCTTTCAAAAGAAACCAATATCGCAAAATCCCGATTATTGAGGATCTTTATTCAAGAGTTTTGCAATAAGAGTAAACATGAGCAAACCGAGCTACTAGAGAATAGCCATAGCGACTCGGTTAACTAATCGAATCTGTCTTTAATGACTAGTGGTTACAGATCCTATCGGCGGCGGTCTTAATTCCACCTTCACTTGGAATAAACTTGCCCTTGCCTTCTAGAAACTCGATTAGCATATCTGCGTCCATATCATGGGCTGAACAGGTATGGTACTTGGCATCTTCACCAAATTGCGCATGCATCATATTTTTCAGTTCTTCCTTTGTTAACGCATTACCATGGGTTAACATCATTTGCATCACTTGATGACCGTGTACTGACTCAGACATTGTATCTCCAACATAAGGTGTAAATTATTTGCTCTTTATAGCGAATTTTTAACTTCCAAACACTGATCTGGCACACAAGGTCGATAAAATATCTCTATATGGATAGACGGGGCTCATCGTTATGGCACTAATTCTTCTTCTTACACAACAGATGTGCTTATACATGGTAATCGTCTACTTCTTCAGTAAGACCCCTTTATTTAAACTGTTTGCCGAAACCGCCACTAGACTGCCCCATAAAGTCTTTATCTACCTTATCTTCTCAGGCTTTTGCATTATGGCTACCTATTTCGGTGAGCAAACCAGTGGGGCCATCGCTAACACTCGTGCCATGGGGGCGGTATTGGGAGGCCTGTTGGGTGGTCCAGTTACAGGTACTTTGGTCGGCCTTACTGGCGGACTGCATCGCTATACCATGGGCGGCTTTACCGATCTTGCCTGCGCCATCTCCACTACACTAGAGGGCTTTATCGCAGGGATGATCTGCCTCAGTCTTAGAAATATCAACCGCAGCGAGTATATCTATCACCCCATGCTGGTATTTATGGTGACCTTTGCCGTAGAGCTTATTCAGATGGGTACCATATTGATTGTGGCCAAGCCCTTTGACGATGCTTGGAATCTTGTACGAGAAATCGCCCCTTCTATGTTATTGGTCAACTCCATAGGCACGGCGCTATTTATGAGTATGATTCGAGATCAAAAAACTATGACAGATAAGCTCTCTTCAACCTTTTCAACTCAGGCACTGAAAATAGCTGAACGCAGTGTGGGAATACTCTCTAAGGGCTTTGATCAAGCATCCAGTGCCCAGGTTGCCAAAATTATTATCGAAGAAACACGTGTCGGCGCAGTAGCAATAACGGATACCAAACAACTCCTTGCCTTCACTGGTATTGGAGCCGATCATCACATTCCCGGCACACCTATCTCTTCCAATATTACCCATGAGGCCATTAAACAAAATAAAGTCATGTTTGCCGATGGTGTTAACTCTGCCTACTCTTGCTCCATCTCAAAAGAGTGCAAATTGGGCTCCAGCCTAGTCATTCCCCTAAGAATCGATACGGAAGTGATAGGTACAGTCAAACTCTATGAGCCGAAGAACAAGTTATTTCTAAATATCAATCGCACTCTTGGCGAAGGGATAGGTAAACTGCTTTCAAATCAGATCCTTCATGGACGTTTTGAGCAGCAGCAAAACCTGCTTACTCAAGCCGAACTCAAACTGCTTCAAGCTCAGGTCAATCCCCACTTTCTATTTAATGCGCTTAATACGGTGAGCGCCATTATCAAGCGAGATCCGGTACAATCAAAACAGCTGTTACAACAACTTTCACAATTTTTGCGCATCAATCTTAAACGCACCACAGGTCAAATATCCCTTGGCGATGAACTTGAACATATCAATGCCTACCTAGCAATTGAAAAAGCACGATTTATGGATAAGTTAGAAATCCATATCGACATTGATAAAAATTTAAATCAATGTCAGGTTCCCGCATTTACGTTACAGCCAATCATAGAAAACGCCGTTAAACATGGGACATCTCACCTGTTGGAAACAGGCGTTATTAGAGTCACAGGGGAAATAAAGCAAAATGTATTAGAATTGATCGTAATGGATAATGCTGGACTCTATAAACCAGTGAAAGGCGCCGAAGGACTGGGCATGAATATTGTTCACAAACGAATTCAAAACCTTTATGGTCCACAATTTGGTCTCACGGTCGACTGCCGAGTAGACGAATACACTAAAGTGATTATCCGTATACCCACAGTAGGAGCTCGCTCTTGATTAATTGCATTATCGTTGACGATGAACCTTTGGCTCGACAAGAGTTGGCCGAGCTCATCACCCAGTATTCAGATTTTAATGTTCTAGAGCATTGCTCTAACGCCATAGAAGCGATGCAAGCAATCAATAAGCATCAACCTGAATTAGTGTTTCTAGATATCCAGATGCCCAAAATTACCGGCATGGAACTTGTCGCTATGCTGGATAAAGAGACCATGCCGCGCATTGTCTTTGTCACCGCGTATGATGAATTTGCGATTAAGGCCTTTGATAATCACGCCTTTGATTATCTACTCAAGCCTATCGACGAGAGCCGCTTGCAAACCACTATCGAAAGATTAAGGCAAGATAGTACACCGCAACCAGTGGGCAATATCGCGCCTGAAACGATCTCCCACCTTCCCTGCTATACAGGGACTAAGCTTAAAGTAATCCCCGTCGACACAGTGGAATATATCTGTAGCGATATAGGTGGAGTGCATGTCCACACCAATAAAGAAACGGTTCACACTCAGATGACACTAAAGGCGCTCGAAGAGAAGACTTCGCTAGTGCGCTGTCATCGGCAGCACCTTATCGAGCCAACCGCAATAGCAGAAATTGAACTCCTAGATACCGGAGCCGAAGTCACCACTTTATCAGGAGCCAAGGTACCTGTATCAAGACGTTACCTTAAGCCTTTAAAGCAGTTGTTTGGTTTTCAGTAATTTGCTCCAGATCACACAAACAACACAAGGAGTTAACCTTAGGCGACAACTGTTAACAAATGAGCCTACCGCTTAAGACGACAAGCAACCGCTTAGCCCATTAATCTGACCGCTCATCACATCCTCTCAGATATACAACTTGCCCTTAAATATACTAAGGGCAACTCAAAAGAGGAGATAAATTATGACCTGGTTCCTACTCTGTATCGGCCTACTACTCGGCGGATACTTTATATACGGCAGCTTTGTTGAAAAAGTCTTTGGTGCCAATAAACAACGTCAAACCCCAGCCTTTGCTCAAACCGATGGTGTGGATTATGTTCCCATGTCTAAGGGCAAGGTATACCTAATTCAATTGCTCAATATCGCTGGTGTCGGTCCTATCTTTGGCCCAATTCTCGGCGCCTTATATGGCCCAGCCGCCATGTTATGGATCGTTATAGGTTGTATCTTTGCTGGTGCGGTGCACGATTACTTCTCAGGTATGTTATCTGTGCGCAACCAAGGCCAGTCAGTGCCAAACCTTGCGGGTAAATACCTAGGTAAAGGTGCAAAACACTTTATGAATGTGTTCGCCATCGTATTGCTACTCCTTGTAGGTGTGGTATTTATCAAGGCACCAGCAGGTCTACTTGCAAAGCTAACAGGCTTTGACGTCACTGTATTCTTAGGCTGTATCTTCCTTTACTATCTGATCGCCACCATAGTCCCAGTCGATAAGATCATAGGTCGTCTCTATCCATTTTTCGGGGCATTACTTCTTTTCATGTCTGTAGGCTTAACGATTGCCCTTGCAGTTTCAAGCGAACATAGCTTGCTACCTGGTTTTGGCCCATCAGACTTCTTACAAAATCTCAACCCTAACGATATGCCACTATGGCCTGCGCTATTTATCACTATCGCTTGTGGTGCAGTTTCAGGCTTCCACGCCACTCAGTCTCCGCTAATGGCTCGCTGTGTTGAAAATGAAACCAATGGCCGCTTCGTATTCTACGGTGCCATGATAGGTGAAGGTGTTATCGCGCTTATCTGGTGTGCTATCGCGCTATCGTTCTTCGGTGGTATCGAAGGTCTAAATGAAGGTATGGCAGGCAACCCAGCCAATGTGGTTTATGAAGCATCAACTGGCCTATTAGGTGCTGTTGGCGGCTTTATGGCAATCCTAGGTGTAATCGTACTGCCTATAACTTCGGGCGATACTGCATTCCGCTCAGCGCGTCTGATTCTTTCTGAATTCTTTAAGATGCCTCAGATTGAACTACCTAAGCGCCTAATGCTCGCGATTCCACTATTCATTCTTGGTGCAGCGCTAACTCAAATCGACTTCGGTATTATCTGGCGCTACTTTGGTGTAGCGAACCAATCCACTGCAATGCTGATGTTGTGGACTGCCTCAGCCTACTTACTACGCCAAAACAAGTTCCACTGGATCTGCACTGTACCAGCTATGTTTATGACCACAGTTGTCACTAGCTTCCTACTTAGCTCAGCTAAACTAGGTGCAGGCCTGCCAATACCAGTCGCCACAGGTGCAGGTATTGTTATCACACTTATCGTTGCCGCCTTAGTTATCTTTAAAACGAAAGGCAAAGCAGTTGAAGCAAATGACAATGCTGTCACTGATGCCTCCTAAGCCCAGAGCAGACTGGAGAGTTCAGAGTTAACAAATGCTAGTCCAAAGTCGAGGTCACTGTACCTCGGCTTTTTTTGTATCACGATTAACCTCCGACCTTGACCAAAACCTGATATACTCACGTCAATTTCAATCGTTTCACACTCAATTTATGACCCAAGCTAATAATCCACTTCATGGTATTACCCTTGAAACTATCGTTACCGATCTTGTCGACCATTATGGTTGGGAAGAGCTAGGGGAAAGAATCAATATCCGCTGCTTTACCCATGACCCTAGCATCAAGTCCAGCTTAAAATTTCTGCGAAAAACTCAATGGGCTAGAGATAAGGTTGAGTACCTTTATCTAAAAACCCATAAACTCCCTTTGCCTAAGCCAAGAAGAGCGCCTGATTTTCAAGAAAAACCGACAAGTTCAAAGAGTTCTGACTCGTCTAACAACTCATCACAGGTCAATGCCGATATTTGGGGTAAGCGATAAGCTTTCTTTTATTGAGCGAAGCTTGCAATAGCTAAAGCCTGAGACATCGCTGCCGATATAGAGTTATCGCGCTTTACGGAATGTAAATATGAATGTTTCAGGCTTAGGCATATCAAACTCTATCACCCAAAACCTGCAACAAGCAGAGATCAAAGTGACGCAAGCTCCTAACTCGAGCCAAGTATCAAGCACGTCATCGACTCAAGATAGCATAACAATTTCAGAAGAAGGCCAGAAAAAACTATCTTCAGAGCTTGGTGCAACGCTTTTTAAAAATGCTAAAGAGGCTCAAAGTGACCCAGAGACTCAAGAGGCGCAGCAGAAAGATAATCGCACAGAACTTGAGAAACAAATCGATGATCTCAAGGAGAAAATTAAAGAGCTTCAAGCCGAGCGTAAAAAGCTTAGTGGTGATAATTCAGAAGCGGCGATAGAGCAAAGAAAGCTTATTGATAATCAAATCAGTATCCTAAACGCCCAACTCATTAATCTACTGAAAAAACAGCAAGATCAGGCAAAATCTGCATAAAGATTCTCTAAAACAAAAGAGTAAGGTGTCGTTGCTACTGGTACTCTATGCCTATCTCATCACAAACCTGAATAAGCTGGGCAACACTATCTAAAGTCAAGGCCCAACGCACTGAGCCACCATCGGCCACCAACATGATTGCACTAGCGCGGCACTGTATATCGTCCACCATGGCAGACAAGATCACAGGGCTATCATGTAACCTCACCTGCACCTCATTGACTGAGGCAATAATCTTACCCTTAGAAAACTCAATAATCATAAAACCTCCAAAAAGTCTCTATCACCAAAAAATAAAAAACGCCACATTAAGTGGCGTCTTAAGCGAGGCGGCACAATTAATGTTGATGACCGCCAACACCATGGGCATGACCATGGGCTATCTCTTCATCAGTCGCCTCTCTTGCAGAGACCACTTCAATGTCAAAAGTAAGTTCACGGCCTGCTAAAGGATGGTTAATATCAACTGTGGCCATAAACTTACCCACTTTCACCACCGTCACTTGGCGTTGACCTTGATCTGTATTGACGATAGCGGCCATGCCAGGTTTCCAAACTTTAGCCCCTTGAAGGTGTTTAATGGATACACGCATCTCGTTGTCTTCAGTCAAGCGCTCGCCATAAGTGTCAGCCGCTTTAGGCGTCACGGTAAACTTATCACCCACATTTTTGTCGGCGATCGCAGTTTCGATACCCGGCATCATATTGTCGTGGCCATGAAGATAAGCGATAGGATCCTGCCCTTCACTTGTCTCTAATACTTCACTGTTTTCATCACGTAAGGTGTAATGAAACTGTACCACCATATCGTCTTTAATTTGCATTATCTTTCCTAGACATCTAATAAACGGCGCCAGCTTAACAAAGTCCTAGTTTCGACTCCAACAATTTTACAAACCCGATTGATGAAGCATTTATTAATAAAAAATTGACCGATTAAGAGCGAATACCGAGTACTTTAAAAGTCTCGTCATTAGGATAGCCATCTGCCACTAACCCTTTATCTCGTTGGAATGACTGCAAGGCCGCTTGCGACTTCTCACCCCAAATGCCATCAGCTTTGCCACTGCTGTAACCCATTTCTGCGAGCTTTTGTTGCAGTGCTTTCACATCGGCGCGCTTAAGTTGTGGTAGATCAGGAGCTTGACGAGTTAAACCTGCTGCGCCATTGATTCTATCTGCTAAGTGACCAACTGAAATAGCGTAAAACACCGAGCGATTCCAGCGCATAATCACATCGAAATTTTGATAACCAATAAATGCAGGACCTGCTGCTCCCATAGGTAAATAAAGCGCGGCATCCATATTCGGTGTCGCGAGCTTACTACCATTGGCTTTTGTTACGCCCAACTGCGCCCAGCGTGTTAAAGGTTGAGTATCTTTCTTACCAAGATATTGATACTGGTAATCTTGCGGTAGCAGCACTTCTCTGCCCCAACGCTCATTTCTCGCCCACCCTAGCTGAGAAAGAAAATTGGCCGCTGACGACAATGCATCTTCTGTACTATCCCAAAGATCGACAATACCATCACCATCACCATCTACGGCATACTGGTAATAAGCCGATGGCATAAATTGAGTGTGCCCCATGGCGCCAGCCCACGAACCGACCATCTTGCTATCGGTCAACTTGTTTTTCTGTTTAAGCTTTAACGCCAGAATCATCTCTTTGGTAAAAAACTCGCTACGACGAGGATCGCAGGCAAGAGTAGCCAAAGAGCTTAGGACGGGCATCTTCCCCTTATAACGTCCAAAGTTAGTTTCAAGCCCCCAAAATGCCAGTAAATATTGTGGCGGCACCCCATACTGCTTATGTAGCTGCTTTAGTAACTTGTTATGCTTTTGATAAAGTTTACGTCCTTGGCTAACGCGCCAAGGGGTTACTCTTTTAGTAAAGTAATCGGTAAATGTTTGGGTGAATTCAGGTTGAGATTTGTCCAGCTTCTTCACTCTCGGGATCTGTTTGATATTGGCAAAGCTGCTTTTGACCGTCTGCTCACTCACTCCTTCGCTTATAGCGCGTTTTGCTATTTTATTTAGGCAGGTTTTAAAGTCATCGCTAGCAAGGCTTGTTTGAGAGAAAGTTAATAATAACGATGAAATTACTAAGCTTGTTTTTTTCAAATCCATCACTCCCATATATGGCTCGCATGGTTTCATTAAACTTAAGTACGAATGCAGGCAAAAAATTCTGGTGCCACTCAAGTTCATCTTCAAGGCTAAATACAAGTCTCATCCTAACGACAATCGCTTAGGTAACTCAAGCTAAGAGGTTAAAATCCCATTCTAATGGGTGATTTACGCACTATAATTGACAAAAAGTAAATCAAAATAAGGCTGTTAGCTGAATTTAGCCCAAGTTCAAGTATAATGAGCCCGATTAAATCATACTTAAGAGAGTAACTATGACAGAAAATAATTCGGTAGTGACAGAGTTTATTGCCAACATTAAAGAGTCTCAAACCCTATGGGGCTTGCAAGATAAAGCTGGTGAAGGCTGGGTTGTTTGTGACTCCAGTGAGTATGAAGAAACCGATGTGATGCCGTTATGGTCTGCTAAAGAGAAAGCACAAGAGCATTGCACTCAAGAATGGCAAGATTATCAAGCCGTAGAAATCACACTTAACGACTTCTTAGAATATTGGGTATCGGACCTAAATGATGACGGTGTGCTAATCGGCGTTGATTGGCTATCCGATGAAGACTGCTTAGAAGCCGATCCTATCGTGCTGGCCAAAGAGCTAGTCGATGTTGAGAAAGAGTAAATAGAGATAGCCAAGTTGACATCTGAAGGGTACAACTTTGCACTATCTGGGAGTGAGTTTTGAGTCCACTCCCAACAGCTCCGCTTATCGATGTTCCCTTTGAGTTTCGCCATTGCTGCTGGTTTTGTCATGAGCCTAGCAACCTATACTTTAGCTATATTAAGGAGGCTAGCACACCTCACCCCTCTCTGAGCGTACCAGCTTGTCAAGAATGCTTGCTGTTAGCTAAAGCCAACCCTCTCACTTCAATTTGGGATTGCCGAGTTGTAGTCAAAGATGCACTACTAAAAAAGTATCAAAAACACTTAGCAATAGGCCAAAACTGGACCCAAGAAGAGATAGAATCCGCAGAGTTTGATGATAACTGTAAAATTTTTGGTGGCTTTAAAAAAAGCGCTTGGTTTATGTATCAAGTGGCCAAAAAGCGTATCAATGCTCAAGCCTGGCCCTTGCAAATAGACGGGCTCAAACTCGATGATAGTGGACATTATCAACTCGAGTTTGAATTTGACGGCGTCAGTTATAGCTCACTCTACCGCGCCATAGAACACTATAGTAAATCCATGGCACTCGATAAGCAGTTTCTCACTCGAATAGTTGAACAAGTAGGACGAGAGCGTTTTAGTTATGGGATCCGCTTAGCACGGATCCATATCGCGAGTAATGAAAAAGTAAAGCAAGCCATTATCGAAGAGCTTAAACAAGAGTCACTTTGACTTACTAACTAATGATTCGATTAACCTTCTAATACGGTTTTAAGCTGTTCTTGCACTGCCTTAACTAGCAGATCTGGCTGGAATTTAGAGATAAAGCGATCGCAGCCCACCTTATCCACCATTGCATTGTTAAAGCTACCACTTAGCGAAGTATTTAGGGTTATCGACATATTCGACATACGTGCATCTCGGCGGATCTCATCAGTGAGCTTATAACCATCCATTTCAGGCATTTCGGCATCGGTTATCAACATTAGCAGCTCTTTCGCAGGCGAGCGCCCCTCATCACACCAAGACTTTAACAACTTTAACGCCTGTAAGCCATCGGACGCTTCTGTCACCTCTAACCCTAACTGCTCTAAGGTATCTCTCACTTGCTTACGAGCTGTAGCCGAATCGTCGACTACTAATACCTTGCGTCCATGCATGTGCTGAACGATATTTTGATCAAGCACTCCATCACTCAATCTAATGTCATAGTGCACAATCTCTGCCAGCACCTTCTCAACATCTATGATAGAAACCAGCTCATTTTTACCTTGATAATCTAAACGACAGATTGCCGTAAGGTAATTATTATGACCAGATGACTTAGGTGGAGGTAAAATATCACCCCACGTCATATTGACGATATGCTCAACTTTACCGACCACGAACCCCTGCACCGAGCGGTTATATTCGGTAATAATCAAATTCGCATCTTCTAAGGGCATAGGAGTAAAACCTATGGCAGCTCTTAAATTAATCACGGGTATTGATGTACCACGAATATTGGCTACCCCACTAATATTGGGATGACTTCCCGGCATGGCACTTAACGGAGGCAGCTTAACGACTTCTTTAACTTTAAAAACATTGATTGCAAACAGTTGCGTAGAGTTGATCCTAAATAGCAGTAACTCCAACCTATTTTCACCAACAAGCTGGGTTCTTTGATCTACAGTGTCTAATACATTTGCCATAATCACTCTCACAACAACTAAAATTACTTAGCCAAATTTTAAAGCTAACCAATAAATTATAGCGGTTTTCTTTGTCTAATAACCATGCAATTGAGGCTTATTTTCTTCACAGAAGATCAAAAGTACAACCTTGATCATGACAATATCCCTAAACGCCACACCTTAAGATTGCTATTTATTGAAATTTTTCAAAGTTTAAAACACTAGGTAGCAAACCAAATTCAATATCAAACAGATGGACGCTCGATTCTATTTTTATCCTTAATGGCAACAAGCTCAATCTTACTCTAACTCTGATACTCAGCATCACTCGCAAGCGCAGTACGCTCTACATCATATTTTCACCACCAAGTCACACATATGTCACATACTTATGTTGAACTGAGTATGTTTTGAGCAAAATAGTAAAACGTAAACATGCATTTTTGAGACCTAGATACACAAATTTGTATATTAGCTAGCTTGCTTAAACCCTGAAACGGGGGTAATCTCGAAAATTCGTTTTCAAGTATATCTCTCGCAATTTATTGCTAAGGGTAATCTATAAGTAAAGACACCAAAAAGGTGAAAGAGTAAAAGGAGTGTGGCCTATGTCATACAATAGTAACGGTCATGAAATCACAGTGAACTTCCCTGTAGATTCCATTTCTATCAATAAAACCTCTATCGCATTTACCGATAGACAAGGCAAAAATAAGCAAACGTTTTCAAAAAGAACTGAAGCACTAAAATTTGTTAAGTGGTTAATTTCAGCTAATAAGTAGTAAGCGATTCAATACCATATTTTGTATAACTGGTCGTCTTTCAGATAATACCTTCCATATATAGCACCAGTCTCTACAGCAAAAACATTGTCATTTGGTTTAGGGGTATCAATTTCACAGATACAACCTAACCAAATGATTAAACCTCTCCAAATCGACGTCTGTATCTCGGTAACATACTCACATTCCCCAACAAGCCTCCTTGATGGAGATAGAGTATCGGACTATCAACTTGCTGGGCTAAATACCTCTCAAGACAGATAAAGCCTAAGGGATCATATAGGAGCTCAAACTCAATCCCTTGACTACAAACTTGCTGCCACATTTGATAGAACTCGCGATAAAGCTTACCAAAATGATATTTTTTGCCCGCAGATATAATAAATGGATGACACTTAGCATCACTGCATAACTGTAAAAATTGCTCACGCAAATACTCATCACCGCCGACGACAGCACAAGTGATAACGCGAATGTCACAGCCTAGCTCTACAAAATACTTATTGAGAAACAACGCTGTGGTGCCCGTTCCCGATGGCAAGCACACTTTTAGTCCCTTGATATTCATTCCCTCAGCCCAAAGCGCTATCTCCTTCCCTAAAATAGCGACACCATACTCTGCATAACCGCAGCGCCCACCTTCAGGAACAAACATTGCGCTCGCCTCATTCGGCATCACCTTTGTCTCGATATATTCATGACTATCTAGCCCCTCTCTATCATCCATTTCAGCAAGACTTATCACCTTAGCGCCATTATCTAATGCTCTAGCATAATTACCATCACTCTGCTGCTTTACCTGCTCAGCAATATGATCGACATAAAAGTCCAACTGCCAACCCTTTAATTTGGCCAGTGCCGACATAGAAAACAGAGAGTTGGCCTGTGGAGAACCATAACCTATTAGCTTATTAACACTAGGAAAATCATTATCTAGAAAATAAGCAAACTTACGCGCTTTATTGCCGGAAAATTCAGGGTGCAGAAGATCGTCTCGCTTAACAAAAATCTGTCTCCCCGCAAATTCCATGGTTGTAACAGGCGTCGAATCAAACATAGGTGTACTCGATAGAAATGATTCGGCGATTTTAACTCATAACTAGTGAATATCCCCAACTTTACTGGCGAGATATCAAAGTCAAATCACCACCAATAAATCACAACCTAGTAAAATCAAAGAGTTATAAAATTGGCACAAAACCCGCTTAAAAGAGACATAAAATGTCATATCAGGAGTAAAACATGCCATTATTGCGCTTAATATTTAACATTGCTTGGTTTGTTATGGGTGGTTTTTTAATGGGATTAGCTTGGTGGCTAGCTGGAGTCATCTGTTTCATCAGTATCATAGGTATTCCATTTGGCCGAGCCTGTTTCGTTATCGGTGAGATGGCGTTTTGGCCCTTTGGTCAAGAGCAAATGAACAGAAGACATATAACAGGTGTTGAAGATATCGGAACAGGTAGCCTTGGCACTATTGGCAACATAATTTGGTTCTTACTGTTTGGGATCTGGTTGGCTATCGGTCATTTAACCCATGCCATCGCCTGTTTCGTTACCATCATAGGTATCCCTTTTGGCATTCAGCACTTAAAGCTAGCGGTATTGAGTCTGACACCAATAGGACAAACCATTGTTTCTAAAGCTTAAGCATGCATAGCGCTAGGGACTAATTGGCAAGTGTTTATCAAGTAACGGCTGAATATCAATTTTGCTCAACCCTTGATCAAATATCGCTTGCCACCTTTGCCCCTCTTTCGAAGGACGAAACGCAATGTGAAGGCTCTTATCAGCCAGTAAGCGTTTATTTAATTGAAGCTTACTACCAAGTGGCGAAAGATTAGTTTTATTGAGTAGGAAGCCCATAACATGAACATCGATTACCGCAGCATCCAGTCTGGCTGTAGCCACTTTCTGAAGATTATGCTCATCGGAACTGGCAACCTCAACGGGCTGAGTACCGGCAGCAATCATGGCATCTAAGGACTGAGTATTAAAGTAGTCTTTAACCACACCTAAATTGTAATGGTTAAGATCGGCAACATTGACCCAACTAATAGGAAAACGAACACGCTCTACTAAGCCCAAAGGGCTTGTCGCCATAGATTTTGAAATTAAGTAATCCTCGCGTCTATCGTTATAGGCAGGGAAAAAACCTAAGTACTTACTACTAGGCATATTCGTCAGCTTAATAGCACGACTCCAAGGATAGAAGTCGACAACCAGTTCATGGCCCATGGCATTTAATGCAGCCCTCACTATGGCGGTACATGCGCCCTGCTCAGGCAGCACCTGACTGGTATAAGGAGGCCAATGAGTAGAAGTTAAGTACAGAGTATCCGACCAGCTAGGGCGAGCAAACAGGAGTATGAATAACAGTAAATATCGAAGGCAAAAGCTAGAGTAAGAAAAACGTTTGAATAAAAACTGATAACCCATAGATGACACCTAGTTAGAATGACTTAAGGACAGTAGCTAATTCAGCGACTTGCACATGAGTATAGTCAATCTAACAAGATCAAGGCGTTAAAACTCGATATAGCCAAGGATGCTATAGAGAAAAACTAAATAACATGAGGACAGGTTATGTTGAAAAAGACAGGTATTACTATCATAGGCGGCGGACTGACACTTCTAGGTCTAATACTTATCATTCTGCCAGGCCCAGCTTGGTTACTGCTTCCCATAGGCTTAGCCATCTTAAGTTTAGAATACCCTTGGGCTAGAAAATGGCTAAGAAAGAGCCAACAGTATCTAAGTCAAAGTGCCGCTTGGGCAGACGAGAAATTATCACAATTAAAAACAAAAATGACCAAGCGCTGATATAGCAAACTTGGTCATTAACTTAGCTTGGACAAACCAGACTAGCCATTAATGGCCTGATGCAACTCTTGATACATAAGATCACGCATCTTAAATTTCTGAATTTTTCCCGTCACTGTCATGGGATATTGCTCGACAAACTTGATATAGCGAGGCACTTTAAAGTACGCCACTTTTTGTTGTAAAAAGTGCCTGATCTCATCTTCTGTCACTGTGCTGGCTGGGCGCATTTTGATCCAAGCACAAACCTCTTCACCGTACTTTTCGCTCGCCACACCAAACACCGCAGCATCTTGAATCTCTTCATGGGTGTAGAGCTTCTCTTCAAGCTCCCTTGGATAGATATTCTCACCACCACGAATGATCATATCTTTAATCCTGCCCACTATCTGCACAAAGCCTTCTTCATCCATAACACCAATATCACCTGAGTGCAGCCAAGCCTCACTGTCAATGGTGTCTTTGGTTTTCTGCTCATCATTCCAATACCCCTGCATGACGCAGTAACCGCGAGAACACACCTCTCCCGGATGACCAACTGGCATTAGCTCACCAAACTCGTCGACAATTTTCACCTCAGTATGGGCTAACGCACGCCCGACAGTGGTAACACGCTTAATCAGAGGTGAATCAATCTCTGTCATATGATTAATCGGGCTGCATTCTGTCTGACCATAGCCAATAAGCACTTGCTTCATATTCATCAGCTCTTGAACACGCTTCATCACCTCTTCAGGACATGTTGCCCCAGCCATCACCCCCGTTCGCAATGAGCTTAAGTCATAATCAGAAAAGTTCTCTAACTCTAGCTCTGCAATAAACATGGTTGGCACGCCATGAAGGGCCGTGCAGCGCTCTCTTTGTACAACTTCTAGGGTCACTTTAGGCTCAAAGGAGTCACTGGGAAACACAGCAGCAGCACCCTTAGCGACACAAACCAAATTCCCTAACACCATGCCAAAACAGTGATATAGAGGAACTGGAATACAAAGCTTATCTTCGTTGGTCAGCGCCATCGCCTCTGCCACTAATAAGCCATTATTGAGAATATTATGGTGAGACAGTGTTGCCCCTTTAGGGTTTCCGGTCGTACCAGAAGTGAACTGAATGTTTATCGCATCCTGAGGCGATAAAGACGCAGCAATACGGGTCAACTCTTTATATTCGGATGCCGAGCCCATCGCCATCACATTGCCAAAGTTAAACATGCCCGCAGTGACCTCACCACCTGTGCGAATCACAATTTCAAGGCTGGGTAAACGCTCAGATACTAACTGACCTGGTTGACATTGACTGAGCTCTGGCGCTAGCTCGTTGAGCATTGCAAGGTAGTCACTGGATTTAAATTTATCGGCGCATATGATCGCTCTACAACCTACATTGTTAAGGGCATACTCCAGCTCTTCTGGACGATAAGCTGGGTTAATACACACCATAATCGCGCCAATTCTTGCGGTAGCAAATTGAGTCAAACACCACTCAATATTATTAGGAGACCAGATACCAACTCTATCACCCGGCTTAATGCCTAAGGCTAGTAATCCTGTCGCCAGCTCATCGATTTTTTGCTGATATTGACTATAGCTCCAGCGAATATTCTGGTGGTTCATCACCACAGCGAGATGATCCGGATACTGTGTGGCAATTTCGCGAAAATAATCACCTATGGTTTGTTCTAAAAGCGGGGTCTCATAGGAACCTGCGAAGTAACTTTGGGAAAGGGGAAGTGCGCCTTTGGAAAGAGTGCCTACTACTGACATAAAGCCTCCGTGCATGGAAAGAATTGCGAGTTAATCTACCCAATGCACGGATTTAAACTCAAGCACAAAAACGCCAAACTAGACTAAAGCACTATGAAACTAAGGGCAGCTCTATCGCGTTAAAACGTTGCAATATCGCATGCAGTACTCCTTGCCTGCGCATATTTTCCATTACCCCAGGACTGAACTTTTCTAGTCGTGTCATTGCTGTTAGCAACAGCATGCATTCGTGGGCCGTCGCGTCCGCAATATATTCAGGCCTGTCAACTAAATGACTATGGTGATACCAATCACTCCAACTAAATTGTTTCAGTATTAAGCCATGATGATGAAGGTCATCTATAAACTGCGCCATACGATTAGCAGAAACACGATTCTCACCACAGGTAAACTCCTTAAAATACTGACTAAAGGCCACTTGTGATTTTATAGGATTCAAGGCTTGCATCTTGCACCTCCACTTCTGTTTCATTGCGCTTTTAGCAATGCTGAGTGCACTTAAGCTATAACTGCATAAGACATACCAAATGTTAGAGATGAGTCCCTGAACTTCTGCTTAACGAGTAAGCAAAATGAAATCATCAATAAAACCAATATCCAGGCCATTGGTTATCTACCAAATTTTGATGAATTAAACTCAACGCCTTTATCACCACTAATAAATAAGACCGGGTAAAGACAGTTTTTATGCATTATGCAGTGCAATTTGCTTAAGCTATATCAGCCCAATGCATTCCGATATTGCAGCGAAAGTGCTTTATGTTTTACAAAGAAAGAAGTCGATAATAGTGACAAAGGCCTTGCATTTCCGATTCTGTAATGTCTAAGAAGAAATACCTATAAGTATTTGTTTGAACCTGATTATTTACCCAGTTACTATCAGCTTAAGGCGTTAGATTTCAATCTAATATCGGCCAAATAAAGACCAAGATATTAGATTACACTTCACTGCTATCATAAAGTGCGGCTATTGCAGATAAACAGAAGTAAGGACAGTCGATGACAAACGAATATATTCCTCCAAAGGTTTGGACAAATGACAATGAAAACGGTGGAAACTGGGCCAGCATCAACCGCCCGGTATCCGGCGCTACCCATGAAAAGTCGCTAGCCATAGGTAAACACCCACTACAACTCTACTCTATGGGCACGCCAAACGGACAAAAAATCACCATAATGCTGGAAGAGTTATTAGCCTTAGGAGAGAGAGGCGCAGAATATGATGCTCACTTGATCTCAATTGGCCAAGGAGATCAATTCTCATCAGGTTTTGTTGATATTAACCCCAACTCAAAAATCCCAGCACTGGTCGATCATAGTCATGACGCTCCCCTCTCAGTGTTTGAGTCTGGGTCAATTTTGCTCTATCTAGCACAAAAATTTGGTCATTTTCTGCCTCAAGAATTAGCACAAGCCACTAAAGTCAATAACTGGCTATTTTGGCTCCAAGGCTCAGCGCCATACTTAGGCGGTGGCTTTGGTCACTTCTATGCTTATGCACCAACAAAGCAAGAATACCCTATCAACCGCTTTACCATGGAAGTGAAACGTCAACTCGACGTGCTGGATAAGCAACTTGCCAACAACACCTTTATCGCAGGCGATGAGTATACGATTGCCGATATGGCAATCTGGCCTTGGTATGGCAATTTAGTATTAGGGTTTGCCTATGACGCCGCCGAGTTCCTCGATGTGAAGAGCTACTCAAATGTACTCCGTTGGGCCAATGAAATGCTGCAACGGCCAGCGGTACAACGTGGACGAATAGTCAATAAAACTTGGGGAGAGGATTGGGAAATGCTTGAGGAACGCCACAGCGCCAAGGATATCGATAAGGTACTTGCCTTAAAACCTGAGTAGCTGCAATTTAAAGCGATAAGGACACGGCAAGCAAAAGGCCTATCTTGAGATAGGCCTTTTGCTAGAATGTTATCCGATTAATCTAGCATACGACCAAGGCCACCTAGCACTGACCCCTCACCTCTATCACTACCACCCGATGATGGTGCATGAGCGATAATACGATCAGCCATACGTGAGAAAGGTAAACTCTGCAGCCAAACCGTTCCATGACCACTTAATGTGGCTAAGAATAGCCCTTCACCACCAAACACCATAGACTTTAACGAACCTGCACGCTCAATATCATAGTCAATACCTGGGGTAAAACCGACTAGACAGCCAGTATCGACTCTCAGGGTTTCTCCTTTAAGCTCTTTCTTTATCAAAGTGCCACCAGCATGAACAAAGACCATGCCATCACCTTGCAGGCTCTGAAGAATAAAGCCTTCACCACCAAAGAAGCCAGTACCTAACTTTCGATTGAACCTCATAGTTACAGAGGTGCCAAACGCCGCAGCAAGAAAGCTGTCTTTTTGACAAATAAGCTCGCCTCCGTGCTCGGATAAATCAATAGCAAGAATGCCACCAGGATAAGGTGCAGCAAAAGCAACTCGGCGCTTATCGACACCTTGATTAGAAAAGTGCGTCATAAAGATACTTTCACCAGTTAACGCACGCTTGCCAGCACCAAGTAACTTACCGAAGAAGCCTGACTCAGGCTCAGAGCCATCACCCATTTTGGCTTCAAAACTAATATCTTGCTCTATGTAATTCATTGCGCCCGCTTCGGCGATCACAATTTCACCTGGGTCTAACTCAACCTCGACTAACTGCATCGAGTGGCCTTTAATTTCATAATCTACTTCATGGCAAATGGTCGGCATAGGTTGGTTTCCTCAATCAATAATAAGAGGCGCAGATTACGCCTATTTCCTAACGGGATTTAGCTTTCCATATAAGACATAATATGTCAAAGCAATAATAGTGCTCCTATATCCCAAAGATGTTTCAGAATATGTAAGCACGTAACAGGTTCATCACCTTAATTAACTTGCTCTGCAGCCTGTTCCAACAGCGGCTTTATTCTAGCGAGATTAGGATGTTCGCTCTTTGCGATCATCACAATTAAACTATTAAAAAAACTTCGACTATTATGCAATTTGGCCAAGCCAAGATTGCTAGTATACATATCAGCCCAACTCTTCATTGGAGCAGGCTTAGTAAGCCTATCAAGCCAAACTTGCCACTCTTGTTGAGAGTGTAATCCCCTAAGCGCAATGTATATAACGGGCATAGCAAGACGCCTTGGCTCCCCATAGATATAAAAGTGTCCGCTCTTAGGTACAACTTGTTTAATTATCGAATCTAGTAGCTGACTTAATTGCGCCTTAGTTACTTTCTTGTTTAATGCCAGTTGCAACATAATATCCGCGGTATGAGCAACACCATGGCGCCAACCTTGGCTATCATCAAAGCCTCTGTAATCTTCAATCCCAGTCATATATTCGGTCACAGTATCAACTAACTGCTGACGTTGCTGATTGTTCAAATAGGGAGTCACTCTATCTACACGCACAACTTCAGATAGCACAAGAGCAGCAAAAGGTTTTCGAAAACCTTGCTTATCTTGCTCGTGAGATCGCAGCACTGTTAAAAGTTGCTCAAACAATAATTGTGTGGTGTTAGGGAATAACTGTGCTTGTCGTAACCAGTGATGAAATGCTTCATAAACAACGCCATCACGTATTGCAGGATTAGAATGTTCAACACAATGAACAAGCTTAAGTGCTACCTGTTGCCTCATCTCATCATCGGTTATTACAAACTCCTGATGTTTTAATTGCAGCAACTCATTATCACTAAAGTTATCTGAGCATCGGCTTGCATAAGCATGGTTAGCCTGCATCAAGACCACTAAACTCAATAAATATAAGAAACGCATAAGTCCCTTTTTTTCTTGTAATTAACCGTACAGAGTCACCACCTTACCCTATACACTCTCCCTTTGCACAGTGAAGCTCTGTAACTAAAAGTACAGGTATAAATATATTTAAACTGACCTAAATAGAAGATATTGCTACCATCAAGGGTCGTGAATATTATGAAGTTAGGAAGCATATATGAAATTGAAAGTGTGTCTTTTTGCTATAACCTACTCGTTTGCCTGCTTTAGCTATGGTGCAGAATCTGCCATTCAAGAGGTATTTAAACCTGTCATTGCCAAAGTCAAAACGAGTAAAACACCAGTATATCTGCCGACACGGCTTCCCAAAGATTTGCTAGAAAAAATCAACACAGTCCGAGGCTATATAAGCCCAAACGGCTATGGTGTTTCCCTCTACTACCGAGATGACATTATCAGCTTTACAACCCAGATCGGCAGCTTCAAGGGGAGCAACAAGCTAAAAATACCAGCACCCCATGGACAGAAAGTGTTGTTAAAAGGCCAAATAGCAGGGCAATTTCGCCCGGTATCTTGCGGTGGTTCCTGCGCCCCTGCCAACCTATGGTGGCAAAAAGAGGGGTATCAATATCAAATACAGCTCAAATTAGCATCGAATATGGATGAAGTAAAACAGCAGCAGATCCTGACCGATATCGCCAATGCCATGGTCAAGGTCGAATGAGTATTGATACCTGAAACTTGCTCGCCTTCCACTATCGTGAATGGCGGCCAGAGACCCGTAGCAAAAATCATAGGTTCAGTTCTAGCTAACACAGTCTGCTTGATGGTTAGAGTCAGCAAAATGAACAACAGTCCTTGTTTTAAGGCCGATTTTTCCATTCACATCATCCTTTACTGAAAATAAATACTCAGAAGAAAGTATAAGGTTCAGGTTAAGAATTGCGTTAACTTTAGAAATACTAGGACAACACAAAGCTTCTTTCTCCATCAACTCAAGCTAATGGAGAAAGAGAAAAAAGAGCAAGAGCAAGCCAATAACCAATACAGACAGGAGTTAAACCAACTCTCCCCAATTAGCGCTGCGCTTATTAAAGAAGGCATCCAAGCCCTCAACGCACTCATCACTGAGCATCGCCTTGAGCATGCAGCTACTGGCATACATCAAGGCCTCATATGTTGGCATATCCAGCTGCTGATAAAAGGCTTGTTTGCCCCCAGCAATACCTATCGCCGACTTAGAGGCAATTTTTTGCGCCAGCTTATCGGTTTCTTCAACAAGATAACCGCTAGGCACGACTTTATTAATCAAGCCAAAACGCCGAGCATCATCGGCGCTATACACATCACCGGTTAATGCCATCTCCATGGCATGTTTACGAGCGATATTCCTTCCTATTCCCACAAGAGGCGTGGTGCAGAAAATGCCGATATTAACACCCGGAGTGCAAAACCCAGCTTGCTCACTGGCGACAGCTAAGTCACACATAGAGACTAGCTGACATCCAGCTGCCGTCGCCATCCCTTGAACACAGGCAATAATAGGTTTGGGAGATTGAATAAGAGAAAGCATTAGCTGACTACAGGATTCAAGCATCAAGGAGATAGTCTGTTCTTTACTCTGCTCTTTGCGCTTATCTTGCCCCAGTTCAGCCAAAGTACTTCTACCGCTCACTTCTTTGAGATCGTGACCTGCACAAAACACCTCACCTTTCGCTGCAATCACTATCACTTTAACCGAGCTGTCACTATTGGCTCTATCCATAGCACCAGCTAGCTCAGATATCATGGCGCAGGAAAGAGGATTACGGGAAGCTGCTCGATTTAACCTTAACCAAAGGACCGCCTCTTTTCTCTCCTCAAGCACATAAGGGACATCATCCTGACATAACTCAGCCATAGCTATTCCTAAACAATAAATGGAATACCTAAGCTAGAGTATTGCGCTTATCAGAAACAATTAGGCTTTTGGACTAGGCCTTTTACTCGCTTAAAGCTTAAGTCGAGATAAATCTAGGAGAGTTAAGCGGAATAAGCTCACCATCTAAAATAACGACAGCCTGATTATCAGCGCAAAGATACAAGTCTTGCTTAATACCCAATGATTCAGCATTGGCAGCATAGCTTGCCAGCTCCTTCTCACTTGCTTGGCTGGGCACATGGGGCACAAATCCAAATGGCACTAGATTTAGTGCCGAAAAGTCTGTTAGCTGCAGATCATTGCTATCACCGCATAGCGCTGCACTTTCAATACTTGGCGTGAGCAACATAGCGCCTGCGCTTAGGCCTATTATCACTCCGCCTTTTTCAGCAAACATGCGTAATTCATTGGCAACCCCTCGCGCCTTCATCGAGTGTAAAAAACGATAGGTATCACCACCAGCAAGGTGAATGGCGTCACACTCGAGTAGCTGTTGCAGTCCCGCTTGGCTAAAACCAGTTTCCAAGTCTAAGTAAACCGCAAGATTGGCACCTAGCTCTTGATAAAGGGCCTGAGTTTGATTGAAGAAAAATCGCTCAGGTTCTGGCTCAGAGGCAAGATAGCCAACACGAGGTTGAGCCAGCAGAGTATTAGATTGCCTGCTCTGACTATAGCGAGTCAGCACAATATCGATAGCCCGCCTACCTTGCTCGCTATCACTTTGACTTAACAGACACAGCTTTAGGTTGATTGGGAACGCCATAGGTCAACTCCATTTAGTCCTAATGAAATCAAGATATTAAAAAAGGCTTGTGATTTAAGCAATACTTAACTCACGAGCCAATTCAGCGTTTTACAATACTCTGCTTTTTACAATCAGGTTAACCTTTGATGGTATAAACCCCTTTGGTTTTTAACGTAACAATGACAGGTTTATCGGTACGGTTTTTCCAGTACCAACCATGGGAACCTGCAAACGGAGTGGTTAAGCTGCCCTTCATATTACTCGATGTGGTAATAGAGAAACTTTCAAAATATCCCGTTGTATCGCCTTTGGGCTCACCATGAAAATCGAAGTAAAGCTCACTGCCATTGGTTTGCCACTCATATTCCAAATGAGCATGCTTATCTAACAGCAACTTATATTCCAATCCCTTTCCTGCTGGAATTTCGATGTCAACTCTATCATTACGAGCACTGTGGTCACCGCTATTAGTTTCCTCTCTCGCCAACATATCAGGGCTCAAAGTCAATGGCTTATCAAGACTGGAAGAGATGGGGGTGGATGATACATTGACGACATTGCTCTTTACATTAGACTGCTCAGCAGTTTCACTTACCGCAGAATACTGAGTCAGCCCTAGGGACTTACCTATGCCTGTTGGGTCAATACCATACTCAGCGGGTAACACAAAGGCGATTAATACCGCTAATGCGATGACAATAGCCGCCACACTAGCCTTGAGTAAACTTGTTGCTGAATGTACAGGGGGATTAAATTCTGTCATTACTCTTTCCTTTGGCGAATCTCTTTATATCGCTAAAAAATCAATTGAATAAAAATAATTATGCGGTGAAATAGCCGGTTAACTGATAACCCATAAGCACTAATCCAGCACTCATCAATAGCGTATTAGTCACCACTGATAACTTGATATAGCTATCATGGCGACGCCAAAAGCTCATCAAAATCAGTACTCCACCTAAGGCAAGAAACTGCCCTATTTCCACTCCAACGTTAAAGGCGAGAATATTGGCAATGAGACCATCACTACCAAGATGAAACTCTTGGATTTTGGTTGCTAAGCCAAAGCCATGAAATAAACCAAATAGCATCACAGCCCACTTTGTATTGGGCTGACCCCCTAGAAGACGCTTTAAGCCGCCTAAATTGTCTAGCCCTTTGTAGACAATAGACAGCGCGATAATGGCATCAATAAGATAAGCATCAACTTGTAAGTTAGCTATCACACCAATAAGTAGCGTAATACTATGGCCTAGGGTAAATAAACTGACATAAATCAGTACATCCTTAGGGCGATACAGAAAGAAAATCACCCCCACCAGAAATAACAGATGATCATAGCCAGTTAGCATATGTTTGGCGCCAATATAGATAAATGGTGCAATAGACACGCCTTGGTTACTGGTCAAAAACGCCTTAGTTCCCTCATCGACACCATGGGCCGATACGGCAAAAGAGGCCACTAATGACAGCAGTAAAGTGATAAACACCAGACTCATCATCGACAGTCGAGGCAATAAAGGGATCCCTCCTACCCTCGACACCTTTTGATTTAATGAAAACATGTTACTCATGTTCTCCTTCTAATAAATTTACTTACTTAGCCTATTAAAACTTGCTACCTACCTCAGTAGGTAGCAAGCCAATGACTACTCAGGTAGGCCATCTTCTGGCAGTCCTTTAACCACTTCATCTTTGCGGCTAAAGCGATAGACCAGCAAATACAAAACAGGCAGCACAATCAGGGTCAGTAGCGTAGAGGATATTATCCCCCCAATAACCACAGTCGCTAATGGTCTTTGCACCTCAGCGCCAGTGCCGATATTTATCGCCATAGGCACAAAGCCTAAACTGGCCACTAATGCTGTCATCATTACAGGTCTGAGTCTTTGACTTGCCCCCTGTTTAATGGCATCGACAAGTGCAAGTCCTTGCTGTTTTAACTCTTTAATAAACGAGAGCATTACCACACCATTGAGCACTGCTATTCCAGAAAGTGCAATAAAGCCAACCGCTGCCGAAATGGAAAGCGGCATATCCCTAATCACTAACGCTAATACACCACCAGTCAACGCAAGTGGAACACCTGTGAAGATAATCAAGGAATCTCTAAAAGATCCAAAAGCGCTATAAAGCAGTCCAAAGATAATCAGCAGGGTCAATGGCACCACTATCATTAAACGACGTGATGCAGATTCAAGCTGTTTAAATGTACCGCCATATTCGGTCCAATAACCACTTGGCAGCCCAAGTTCGCTATCCATCTTTTGTTTAACATCACTGATAAAGCCACCTAAATCGCGACCTTCAACATTGGCAGTCACTATCACGTGCCTTTTGCCGTTTTGACGATTGACCTTATTAGGCCCAACAACCTGAGTAATGTGTGCCACTTCTCCAAGGGGTACATGGCTCAAATCAGGATTAAGCTCGGCTGGCAGTGCAATGGGCAAATTAGCCAACTCGCTAAGATTTTGACTTATCTTGTCAGATAAACGCACCACTATCTTAAAGCGTCTATCTCCTTCATAGATCAACCCACTATCTACACCTGCAATGGCGGCCTGCAAAGTTTGCTGCACATCGACCACGGTAAGCCCCAACAAAGCTAAATGCTCTCTGTCAGGTACAACTGATAATGTGGGTAAGCCTGATAACTGCTCAACTCGCACATCTTTAGCCCCAGCAATCTGGCTCATCAAGGCCACGGCCTTATCACCAGAGGCTTTTAGCGCATCTAAACTGTCGCCATAGATACGCAATGCCACATCGGCGCGCACACCCGCAATCAACTCATTAAAACGCATCTCAATTGGCTGAGTGAACTCGTACTGGTTACCCGGTAAGGCTTCAACCACTTCCCGTAGCTCATCAATAAATTGCGCCTTGGTTTTATTGGGATTGGGCCAAGCTTCTCTCGGCTTCATAATCACAATCGTATCCGCCACACTTGGCGGCATTGGGTCGGTAGCCACCTCTGGGGTACCAATTTTAGAGAAAACGCGTTCGACTTCATCGAGCTGACTAATGGTCGCTTCAAGCAAGGCTTGCATCTTCACAGATTGCTGTAAGCCAGTGCCGGTAACCCGCAGCGCATGCAGTGCAATATCACCTTCATCAAGCTGAGGAAGAAACTCGCGTCCTAACTTTTGCGACTCAAAAGCGGTAAAGCCGATTAAAGCTAACGCCGCAAGCAGCAGTATTGCAGGACGTTTAAGAGAGAAGCTCAAAATAGGCTCATACACGGCTCTCGCCTTTGCCATAACAAGGTTTTCTTTCTCGCTGACGCGGCCGCGAACAAAAATCGCCACAGCAGCAGGCACAAAGGTCACAGAAAAGAGCAGTGCACCCACTAATGCTGCCACTACAGTAAAGGCCATAGGATGGAACATCTTGCCCTCTACGCCACTTAAGGCAAAGATAGGCAGATACACCAGCATGATAATCAGCACACCAAACACTGCTGGGCGAAACACCTCTTTGGTGGAGTCAAATACCACTTTGATTCGTTCCTCTAGGCTAAGTAACCTAGCGCGAGCATGTTGAGCATCCCCCAGACGCCGTAACGCATTTTCCACCACAATCACAGCGCCATCGACAATCACCCCAAAATCGATAGCCCCAAGGCTCATCAGGTTACCGGACACTCGATTAGCCGCCATGCCAGAGATAGCAAATAACATACTTAGCGGGATCACTAACGCTGCAATAAAGGCGGCCTTAAAATTACCCAGCAAAGCAAAGAGCACGACGATAACGAGCACAGCGCCTTCAAATAGGTTCTTCTCCACTGTAGCTATGGTTTGGTCCACCAAACTGGTTCTATCGTAAACCGCTTCGGCCACTATCCCTTGGGGCAAGCTTTTATTGACCTCGACTAAACGCTCACCGACAGCTTTAGCCACCACGCGGCTATTTTCCCCAATGAGCATAAAGGCTGTGCCTAACACGGTTTCTTTACCATCTTGGGTGGCCGCACCGGTTCTTAGCTGTTTACCATAAAACACCGACGCGAGATCTTTAATTCGCACTGGCGCATCATCACGCTTAGTCACCACCACATTTTCGATATCGGCGATATCATTAAGCTGACCGGGTGAGCGCACTAACCACTGCTCGCCATTACGCTCAATGTATCCTGCACCCGCATTACGATTATTACGCTCAAGGGCTGTATAGATATCGGCTAAGGTCACCTTAAATGCCAACAGCTTTGAAGGATCTGGCGCAATCTGATACTCACGTTCATAGCCACCGACGCTGTTAATCTCTGTCACCCCCGGCACTTGCACCAACTGAGGACGCACAATCCAATCCTGAATCGTTCTTAAATCCTCAGCGTTGTAGGCGCTACCATCCCCCTTTAGCGCTCCCTCTTTAGCGCGAATCGCGTAGGTGAAGACCTCACCTAAACCACTGGCAATAGGCCCCAAAGCAGGCTCTAATCCGAAAGGGAGCTCACTGCGAATACCTTGTAGTCGCTCGGCTATTTGCTGCCTTGCCCAATAAATATCCGTCCCTTCTTGAAAGATCACTGTCACCTGTGACAAGCCATATTTTGAGACTGAGCGGGTGTAATCTAGGTTTGGGATCCCCGCCATGGCATTTTCTACCACATAAGTGATCCTCTGTTCTGACTCCAAAGGAGAGTATCCCGGCGCCATAGTATTCACCTGCACCTGAATATTAGTGATATCGGGCACCGCATCGATAGGCAGCCTAAGCGCGTTATATACGCCATAGGCTCCAATCATCAGAGTCAGCGCCAACACAAACCAGCGTCTTCTAAGAGAAAACGCAACAATAGTATCTATCATTGTTATCTCCTAGTGATCGTGTGTCGCGCCATCTTTTAAAATGTCGGCTTTAAAAAGATAGCTGTTGGTGGTGACATACTCAGTGCCAGACTTCAACCCTGAGAGCACTTCTACATACTCACCATTAGTGTCACCCAACTCAAGCATGCGTACTTCAAAGGTGTTGCCAAATTTAGCAAAGACCACAGGCATCTCTCTAAAAGTCTGTAATGCAGAGGCTTTAACCGCTAACGTTACCTGCTTACTCATGGTCTGAACCAAAGCTTTTACATGCATACCTGGGCGCCAATGACCATGGGAGTTATCAATAACGCTGCGCGCTCTCGCAATATGGCCCCCAGTCATCACTGGAGAGATATAGCTTAGTGTGCTCTGGGCGCGGTGCTCATCATGATTATCAATAACCGTGACCTGCTGACCAAGAGCCAGCTTTTCGATATTGTTTGGAAAGGCAGAGAGATCGACCCAGACTTTTGAGAGATCGGCTATTTCGACTATGGCACCCGCTGAGGTGCTATCGCCGATATTGAGAAATTGCTCCGTAACTTGACCAGAGGCAGGAGCCAGCACATCAAACCGCTGTAATGTCTTTGGATTACGAACTTTTGCTAGCACCTGCCCTTTAGTGACCTTATCACCCACGACCACATTGAGCTGCTCAATCAAACCATCATAGGCAGCATTAACACTAAACACTCGATTGTTAATGGGCGCTATTGTGCCGTAAAGGGTATCGCTAAAGCTGAGTTTTTTACCTGCCGCAATTTCAGTCTCGACATTTGATAGCGACAGCACTCTATCTGATACTTGAGTTCGCCCTTCAAAATTCTCATAGTGCCAATCAAAGGACTGACCTTGATAAGTCGCGTCAATATTAACAACATATGAGTGAGGCTCTACTACGGTCTGATTACTCACTAAGTAATCACCTTCTGACGTAAAACTCAGCGAGTCTTGCTGACCACCCAGCCTATCTAATCTCACCGTCACAGTAAAATCATCGGGCTTAAGTAGCTTGCCATCATAGTACCCAAAAAGGCGCATCTCTGGTGGGATGCCATTTTCAAACACTGTCACCTCTAGGGTAAATTTACCCTGCTCCAGTAACTTACCACCGTGAGCTCCCTTTTGCTCATGTTCATCAATGTGATGCCCGTGATCGTCTCCTTGCGCTACAGTGGACGGGACAAAAGTCAAACTAGCCAAGGCAACAGCGGCAGACACAAGGCTAGGAAAAAGAAGTTTATTGGTATTTTTTTTTAAAAACATAACATTACTCATTATCTTGTCTCACTCACTAATGCTTGGCCAGTTAAGCGCTCTAGGGTTAACAGCTGACTAAATGCTTGGTATTTAGCCTGAATCCAACTTTGCTCTAAGCTGAAAAGTTGGCTTTGAGCATCAACTAGTTGCAGAACATTCGCTTGACCAGCTTCATAGGCCATTTGGGTTTCTATGAGTAGCTGCTTAGCTAAGGGAAGAGTTTGGCTCTCAATCATTTGAGCCTGTTTGGCGCTTGCATCCATAGCGACATAGAGCTGTGATAATTTAGCGCTTAGCTGTTGACGATAGATACGTTGTGAATCTTGCTGTTTTTGCTGCTCAATTCTCGCGGCAAGAATATTGCCTTCATTAGGATTGGTCAGTGTTAATGGCATAGATACAGAAAGTAGCAATCCAGTATCGTCGGATAACTCACTGCGCTTTATGCCTGCACTGATATCGAGATCCGCTGTCGCTTTTGCTTGAGCGAGTCCTAGCTGAGCATTCACCACCCCTTGTTGACTCGCCAGAACTAAATACTCAGGTGCCCTATCAATCGCGCTTAGCACTTGGGCTAAATCAGGATAATCTAGAGGCGAGGTTAGACTTTCAGTCAGAGAGCCTATAGTTTCATTACCAAGCCAATTCATCGCTAAAGCTAACTTGGCTTGCTGTAATTGGCTTTGCAGAGCCTGTGTAGCTAACTCACTATTCGCCAGTACCAAAGCCAGTTTTGCAACGTCAGCTTGACTCACTGCCCCCGCCTTGGCCAAGAGTTGACTCTTTGCTAAAGCTTGGGCTTCAAGCTCAACGCATTTAGCTTTCAAGTCAACAAGGGATGAAAGCCTTAGCACCTCGTAATAATCTTGAGTCACATCGGCAAGCACTTGAACCCGCGCCAACTCAAATTCGGCATTAAGATTTTGCTGCTTAGCTTGAGTCAATGCCATTCTATGTTGGCGCTTATCACCAAGCTCAATCAGCTGGCTTAGCCTTAAACTAGTTTCAGCCCCACTAATACCAGACATAGCGCCTGTTCCCAAAACGTTATCTATATTTAGGCTGAGTCTTGGATTCGGGGTTATGCCCGACTGAATAATCTGCGCCTCTGCAATGCGCAATTCATGGGGATATATCGCAAGCTTCGGACTATGAACTAAGGTTTGCTTTATCGCATCACTCAAACTCAAGGATGAGCCTATTGCAACAGCTTGAGACTGAAATGATGCGTTTTTATCTGATTCTAGGGCCACTTGTGCATAGCTAGGCACACCTAACCCTAAAGCTGCCGCCATACAAGATGCGAGCAGAGTAAATTGGATCTGTCTATTCACGAATACACTCCAAACTTGGCCTCAGCACCTAACAGCGATAAAAGGCCAAATAAAACAAAAAGAAACTTCTAGTTGGAGTTACGCCGAATAAGCTAAAGCTATCTATAAAACAGACTGGTTAACGGATACACAAGGTCAATGGAGCACTAACATGCATACCATTAACTGCGCCAATACCTGGTCAGTTTTATCAATACAAGGAATTAACTTAATTCAGCAATTATACGTGCGGAGGGGGGATAGGCGGAGCGTAACTCAATGCCTGATATTGCGACAAAGTCGATGCTATAGGTTCACTTCGTAGCGAGTGATCGACAAACCCGTGCTCAACGGGTGGATGGCAGAAATTATGGGCATGGCTGCTATGTTCATGCTCATCGATACCATGTTCTAATCGCTCATGCTCGGCTAATTTATCAGGATCGAGTAGCAGCTCAGAGTCGTGCTGTGTCTCGATAAGGTGTGCAGAGCCCAAGACGTGGAGGTCACTGTTACCATGCTCATCATGGCTTCTATGTTGATGATGAGTGTCATTCCCTAATGGGTGATAACCGTCTGCATACTCAAAGGATACCGCTAAACAATTTGGAAAAAACTGGCACACAAAAACCACCAGCAATACTGCCAGAGTCAAATTGTGATGAGACTTGTTATTCCACCTTTGTGAAGTTAACAACTGCCGTATTCCTAATTTACTCGCGTTTTAGTTTGCTTGCATTTTGCAGACCCTATAATGGCCGCAATAACTTAAGCCTGACTGAATTTTTGAGAGCAAGATACTAACAGAGGCTGGCAAAAATGCCAGCCTCTTTACATGATAATCATTATAATTTAGCAATAAATCTCACTATCAGCAGCGCGAAAGAGCGCTGCAAAGCAGCGACTAATTTAACCAAGACTGTATTTGCTCAGTCGATGGCACACTGCCTTTATGTACTACAGTTTCATCGATCACTACAGCTGGTGTGCTCATTACGCCATAACCCATGATTTGCGCCATATCAGTGACCTTCTCAAGCTCAATTGCCACATTCGACTCTTTTGCCACTTCACTAACAAGATCCGCGACTTGATTACACTTCTTACAGCCCGAACCTAATACCTTAATTTTTTTCATTTCAAACTCCATTCAAAAACCGTCTCTATAAGACGCCAAATAACCCGTTAAAAATCCAACCTACGAGAGTAAATGCCACTAGCAGTAGCGCAAACAGTGTCGCTAGCAGTCGCCACTGCATCACCTGCTTTAACAAAATAAACTCGGGAAAACTGGCGGCGACCGTACTCATGCAAAACGCCAGTGTGGTACCAATAGGTAAACCGTTTACGATTAAGCTTTCCATCACAGGAATGATGCCTGTGGCATTAGAGTAAAGCGGGATCCCTAAGAACACGGCTGCAGGTACCGACCACCATTGTCCCTGCCCTAGGTGAGCCTCTATCCAGCCATCGGGGACAAAGCCATGAAGCGCGGCGCCTAGACCCACACCTATGATGACCCATTTCCACACTCGACCAAATATCTCTAGCATCTCATCTTTGGCAAATTGATGACGTTCAAGCATAGTCATAGAAGCAGACTCATTTGGGCTGGCTTCTGCGCTCTGTTGCTGTCCACGTTTTAATGCATCAGCAGCAAAGGATTGCAACCAGCGCTCCGCCTTGATGGTATCGAGAAACCAGCCCCCCAAAATCCCTATCGACATGCCGACCGCAATATAAATCAGGGTAAACTGCCACCCTAGTAGGCTCACCAATAGCAGAATCGCAACTTCATTAATCAATGGCGAGGTGATTAAAAACGCCATGGTAATGCCTACAGGAATACCCGCCGACGTAAAGCCTAAAAATACGGGGATACTAGAGCAGGAGCAAAATGGGGTTATGACACCAAAACCTGACCCCATAAAGTAGCCAAGCCCTCTGTGCTTACCAGCTAGATAATCTCGCACTCGCTCAACATTTAACGATGCACGTACTAGGGCGATGACGTAGATCATCACAATCAGCAGCGCAAAAATCTTAGTCACATCTTCAACAAAAAAATGTAACGCTTCTCCCAACTTGGTTTCAGGGCTCAAGCCGATAAGAGAGTAGACTAGCCAATCGGCAAGCCGAGTAAAGATACTAAACATAGGCCAACTCCTTAGCGCCTTGTCTCCACTTGACGACTATCATTTGCATTAGGACTACTTTCATTAGCATCAGCACCGTCGAACCAATGGCGAGTACGATTAGCAAAATAAACTAAAGACAACATCACGGGCACTTCCACTAGCACGCCGACGACAGTGGCTAATGCAGCCCCCGAATGCAAACCAAATAAAGCAATAGCGACAGCAACAGCCAGCTCAAAGAAATTCGAGGTGCCAATCATACAGGCTGGTGCAGCGACATTATGTGGCAGACTTAACCTTTTTGCGCCCCAATAGGCGATGGCAAAAATGCCATAGGTTTGAATAAGCAGTGGAATCGCTATCATAACTATGGTTTGAGGATGCTCTAGAATCACTTCTGCTTGAAAACCAAACAGCAATACCACAGTACCCAGCAGTCCCACTATCGACCAAGGTTTTAAACTGGCCAGCAACTCCTGTATATCACGCTCCCCTTGCTCCTGCTCTATGGCTGAACCAAACCCATTGACTTTACTTGTTCTCATCAATCGAGCCCGAGTCAAGGCACCTGCTACAAGCGGTAAAACTACATACAAGCCAACTGATAACATTAAGGTTTCCCAAGGCACTTGAATATCACTTACCCCAAGCAACAAGGCGGTTAATGGTGCGAATGCAAATACCATAATAATGTCATTCACTGAGACCTGAACTAAGGTGTAGTTCGCATCCCCTTTGGTCATTTGACTCCAAACAAACACCATGGCGGTACAAGGTGCAACCCCCAGTAATATCATCCCCGCAATATATTCACTGGCAGCTTGAGCATCCACCATAGAGGCAAAGAACACCTTAAAGAACAACCATCCAAGCGCAGCCATGGTAAAGGGTTTGATCAACCAGTTGACCACTAAGGTCAGCAGCAACCCCTTAGGCTTACGGCCTACGTCTTTGATAGAGGCGAAATCTATCTGCACCATCATGGGGTAGATCATTACCCAAATCAGCACAGCAACTAAAAAGTTAACACTGGCGTACTCAAGTTCAGCAGCCATAGCAAACAACTCTGGAAACACTTGGCCTAGAATCACACCGATTAAAATGGCTAACCCAACCCATAAAGAGAGAAAACGTTCAAAAATACCCATAACAAGATCCTACGAAAGCTCAGTAACCAACTAAGCGATAACAGAAGTGAAGAATTTCAACTACGGGTTAGAGTATACGATTTTTATTATATTTAAAAAAGCATATATCTATATTTAAGGAACTATTTTTTTCTAATAGAGGGGCTAGTTAACAAAATTGCGAGAAAATTCATGGGAATTAATAAAGTATTCATTTAGGCATGCCGTGTCTTGTAGACCTACAAACAATACACAACAAAAAAGGGACTCAAATGACTCGAGTCCCCGATATAAATAACTAACTACAGAGAACGAGAATTTAGTAGCTAGTTACCACACCAAACTGACGAATATAGTAGACACTTGGTTTAGTACCAGCTTCCGGCTGAAGTTGCTTACCACCGTGAAGCTTAATCAGTTGCGATACCTTACTATTTGGGTCGTCCAAGTCACCATAGACTCTGGCTCCAGATGGACAAGCATCCACACAAGCTGGGTTCAAACCTTGATCTAATCTGTGGTCGCAGAAAGTACACTTCTCTGTTGTACGCTTAGGACGCACCATAGGGTAAGTATCTCCACGCTCAGGGTTTTCATTGGCGCTATACTCGGCGCCAATCAGCTTTCTTAGCTCAAGTGGCGATGTCGTACCACCTGGCACCAGCGCCTCATCATCTTTCCATCTACGATGCGGCGTCATACGGTTATAGCTAATCACACCGTATGGACAGGCCTTCACACAGCGCTTACAGCCGATACACTCATCGTTGTTTTGTAGCGTTAGGCCACGCTCATCTTTATGCATAGCGCCTGTTGGGCATACCTTAACGCAAGCGGCATCTTCACAGTGATTACACATAGTCGGAATATAGGTGTAATTCACATTAGGAAACTGACCTTGAGTTTCTGATTTATGATGAGCCCAGTGCACGCCATCAGGAGTGTTGTTCTCTGTCTTACACGCCAGATCGCAGCCACCACAGCCAACACATTTTTGTAAATCTATGACCATTCCAAGTTTCATAATCAGTCACCCTATACTTTTTCAATTCGAACACGGATATGGCCGTAGAAAGCCGATGCACCACTTAGGCGATCGTAACGTGCGGGAATAATGTCGTTATTGCTGCCTCCTCTTGGTGATACACCAAACTGTTTCGATGCGTAACGACCATAAGCCCAGTGACCCATACCGAAAGGTTTAACCACACAACCAGGTTTAACCCCTTCCCAAAGATGTGCTTTACACACTAGCTCACCTGTTGGACTCGCGATTTTGATCTCATCGCCTTCAGATAGACCAAGCTTCTTGGCATCGACAGGGTTGATCTTAGCCACATCGTCATTGGCCACATCCCCAGGATCAACATCCTTAAACTCATAGAACCAAGGCGCGTTCGAGCTACGGCCCTCTTTGTTTAAGCGTGACTTCTGATCCACAAATAACATAGGGTACTGACTTTCATCACCGACTCGATAAGGTGCTTCATAGTGTGGAATGAAAGCAAGCTCTCCTCTGGCCTCATACTCACACGCCTCCATCACCTGGTCGATATTCACATGATGATGCTTAGCGTGTTTAGCCAAGGCTTGCTTAAGGGTTTCACTATAGAACTCAAACTTGTGAGTCTTAGTTTTAAACTTACCCCAACGCTTCTTGTATGAATATGGCTTACTATTCCATACCCCTTTCTCGACAAACTCTTTCCAACCACTGAGCTTGTCACCATATTTACTGGCATCTTTTTGCCATAGCGGAATAGTGACATGCTTAATCGCAATCTCAGCAAAGTCAGCTTCATCTTTTGCCGGCTTACCAGTTTCAGGATCAGGGATCTGCTCATTGATATAGCGCCACGCATTATCAAAGCCTTTCTCTGCCAGCTTTTTCGCCAACATATAAGGGATTTCGGTTTCATCGATACGGGTATCGAAGAGACGCTTAATCACAGGCTGCTGAATCGTTGCATGTGAATGACCGTTACCGGCCGCTTTTAATATGCCCCACTTCTCAAACATATGGTGACTCGATGGCAATACCAGATCCGCAAACCAAGTAAACTCAGAAATATTGGTGGTAATATGCGCCATAAAGTCTAACTTGCTCAATGCATCACTCCACCTTTGACCCTCTGGCGCCGCAAAGTTGAAGTTATTAAAGTAAGCTAGCATCACCTTAATTTCGTAAGGGTCGGCATTAAGCAAACCATCGGCGGCGTTGTTAGTGACCACACCTTTGCCGGGTTTACCTTTCTTCATAGCAGGGAACTCGAGGCGACCACGCTGATCTATCTTCTCGTGTTTTTTACCTTTGTTGGCGATCTCATCCTTATAGGCCGTCGCATCTGGGAAGGTTTTATTCAGTGGTACCTTGTTGTAGGGTAAGACGCCACCTTTATTGTCAACAGCACCAAACAAACCATTTAGTGCATGGGCTGCAAGTGAAGTGTAGGTACCACGAGCTTGCATCACAGCGCCACGGGCAGTCCACACCTGTACAGCAGGAGCCGCTGCTCCCATATCTTGAGCAATCTTTTCAATGGTTTTAGCATCGACACCTGTCAGCTCACTTGCCCATTTCGGGGTGTAATCTTTCAGGGCTAAGTTCCACCATTTGACTAAGCCATGGGTATGCTTCTCTTCAAAGCTCGACTCATCAACAGTTTGACCCACCACAAATAGGTTCTTACCTGCTTTAAAGTCACCTACAAAAGGTTTGTGCCAAAGCCCATTAACCAAAGCCACATGAGCTATGGCTAGCGCTAGTGCGCTGTCTTTGCCTGGCTCGATAGGGATCCACTTATGCGATTTCGCTGCAGCTGCAGAAAGTCTGGGGTCGACGACAACAACCTTGGCGTGATCTAAAGTATCTCCCCACATTTTGGAGTAATAGGATACTTGACGGTTACTGGCAATAGGGTCGGCACCAAATGAGAGAATAAACTGCGTATTCGCGACATCATATTGGTTATAGCCCCAGTTACCATCTAGGTAGAAAGGTCCCATCTTATGGGCTTCGGCACAAATAGCACTGTGAGAGATATTGTTTGGCGATCCGATGATCTCTGTCATCTTGCCATAAAGAAGATCACGGGCATAAGAGTAGCGACCACGCAGCAATGCATACTTGTGAGACTCACCTTCTTCACGCAGCTTTATAATTCTATCGGCCAGCATATCTAATGCTTTGTCCCAAGAGATAGGGACAAACTTAGGATCTTGGTCTCTCCCCTTCTTAGGGTTAGTTCGCATCAGTGGCGTCTTAACTCTATCGGGATCATAGACCTGCTGTAAGCCTAAATGCTGTCTTGGACAACTGGCTTCACCATGCACCTTAGAATTTGGATTCCCTCTCACCTTAATGGCGCGGCCATCCATTACATAAACCTGCTTAGCACACCATGAAGTACAACCTTGACAAGTGGTGGCCAGCCACTCACCTGTACCCGTTCTATCTTCACCCTTAGGCGCTTGACCTGCTATTGCTTGGGCAATAGGTGCAACTGCACTTCCCACGCCAGCAGAACCCAAGGCGGCTCCGGCTACCGATGATTTAAGCAGCGCACGTCTACCACTGTTGATCTTATCTTTATTTTCCATCACTCCACTCCCACATTAAGGATATGAAATTAAATATATACCCAAAAGCAGATATCTTAAATTGTGCATATCTCTTTTTGCGTATATCACGACAGAAAAGTTGATAGTGTGATCTAATTCAACTGCGTAAATCTAAATGATAAAAAATCTTATTTAATCAGCTAGCTATAGGTTACTGATCTTCAATCACTGACAATAAGCAGTTAACCAACACCAACCCTTAGTGGAAAGCGATATCACTAGCCCAAGCCTGACTGGCTTTGCCCCTGTGCCTTGGCAAACTCCTCGATAATCAGCTGAGTAAATAACTGACCAGCCTTTCCAAGTGGGCGCTCCAAGGTCGATACCAGCTGAGGAGTAAAACTAAAACGGCTACCGCCGATAAAGTCTATCTCCACCAAGTCACCAGACTTTAAGGCATCTTGGATCAAAAAATCTGGCATCCAACCAAAGCCTAACCCCATAGCCAGAGCGTTTTTCTTCATAATGAAGCCAGAAAGATAAAACACCTTGTCGCCACCAAACTGCATCTCATCACGCATGGTTTTTTCTGGCGATGAATCTTCAATGGTTAGCTCCACATGTTGTTGCAGTTCATCTAGGCTTATTTTGCTTTGTGTCGCTAACGGATGAGAATTTGATACCACCAACACGCTGGTAATTCGAGGTAGCGCCTGAGGGTGGTAGGAAGGACCCGAGCGATAATCTTTCACTAGCATGATATCGGCCTTGTCTCGCTCAAACCTGTGTTGAACGCCACCTAAAAACTCCATATTGAGCTGAATTTTGGTCGGCACATCATGCTCACTCATTCGCTTAAGAGCGCACATTATCGGCTCCATAGGCAGAGCACCATCGATAATCAGCTCAAGCTTGGGCTCCCAGCCCTGACTATAACGTCCTGCTAAATGCTCGATATTGGCCAAATGCTGCAACAAGCGCCTGCCTTCACTTAGGATCACTCGCCCTTGTGGGGTTAGCTCGGCGCGATACTGATCGCGATTAAACAGGGTCACACCTAAGTGCTGCTCAAGCTTCTTAACTTGATAACTCACCGCCGATTGCGCCTTGTGCAAACGAGTAGCAGCTTTTGCAAAGCTGCCCTCTTCCACTAACACTTCCAAAACTTTAAACGCCTCAACATCGATACGCATAATGCCTTCCCATAGGTAGCCAAACCGGGCTAACAAACCATAACAATCTAAAAATTTGATTGAGTTAATGGATTTATTATTCTTTTTTTTGCGACTCACAGCAACTAAATTGATAACTAGATCACACTATCACAGCGATAGTACTGAAAGATGTACTTAACACAGTGCAAAAAAGCGACGTCTACGCTGAAAAGCTCACTACTAAAAGCATCAGTCAAGGACGCGAAAAAGGATGTCAGCATGCCGATTTATGTAAAACAGGGGCAAATCCCTGCTAAACGC
Source organism: uncultured Shewanella sp. (assembly GCA_947503555.1). GTDB lineage: Bacteria > Pseudomonadota > Gammaproteobacteria > Enterobacterales > Shewanellaceae > Shewanella. Next base: position 73,819 of record CANNEE010000008.1, on the reverse strand, counting down.
CATATCACCTTTGAAAAAGACAATGGCGAGCTTTACCGTGAAGAGCTGTTTTCAACCCATGGTTTTTCTAACATCTATTCCAACAAGTACCACCACAATATGCCGACTAAGGCATTAACCGTGACCCCATTTGATCTCAGCCATGGTGAGACTTGGCAAGATAGCCTAGTGCAGAACTATAAGCTCGACTCGCGCATGGCTGACAAAGAGGGCAACTTCTACAGCGCTAGAAATAAGATCTTCTTTAACAATGATGTCGCCTTATACACGGCCAAGGTAACCCAAGCCGCCGATAACTTTTACCGCAATGCTTATAGTGATGAAGTAATTTTCGTCCATGAAGGTGAAGGTGAGCTGCTCAGTGAATATGGCCGCTTAGCAGTCAAGAAATGGGACTACTTGGTGATCCCAAGGGGCACCATCTTTCAGCTCAAGTTCAATGATTATGATAATGTGCGCCTGTTTGTTATCGAAGCCGCATCCATGGTGGAAGTGCCTAAGCATTTTCGTAACGAGTATGGCCAAATGCTCGAATCGGCACCCTATTGTGAGCGCGATATACGAACACCAGAGTTGCAACAAGCTGTCGTCGAAAAAGGCGAGTTTTCACTGATTTGCAAATTTGGCGACAAATACCAAGAGACCAAGCTCCAGTGGCATCCCTTTGATTTAGTCGGCTGGGATGGCTGTGTGTATCCTTGGGCCTTTAATATTCAAGATTACGCACCTAAGGTGGGGCAAATTCACCTGCCACCTTCGGATCATCTGGTCTTTACCGCCCACAACTTCGTGGTCTGTAACTTTGTGCCTAGGCTTTACGACTTCCATCCACAATCGATCCCCGCGCCCTACTATCACAATAATATCGATAGTGACGAAGTGCTCTACTATGTCGATGGCGACTTTATGAGCCGCACAGGCATAGAAGCTGGCTATATCACCCTGCACCAAAAAGGAGTGCCCCACGGACCTCAGCCGGGTAAGACAGAAGCCTCAGTTGGCAAAAAAGAGACCTATGAATACGCGGTCATGGTCGACACCTTTGCACCTCTGACGCTCACAGAGCACGTCAGCCGCTGCATGAGTATTGATTACAACCGCTCATGGCTAGAGGACTAATTTAGCGGACTCTTTCACGGGAGTCGTCCACTTAAACAAACCTTACAAACAGGTGACAAAGGGTTTTGTCACCGGTAACAGAACAACAAGGCCACAAGAGAATGGCCAACTAAATAGAGGATAAACAACATGGCAAGTCAGCAGAACCCATTAGGCCTACTCGGCATCGAATTTACCGAGTTTGCCAGTCCAGATACCGACTTTATGCATAAGGTCTTTATCGACTTTGGTTTTTCTATGCTCAAAAAGGCCAAAGACAAGGACATTAGTTACTACAAGCAAAATGATATCAACTTTCTACTCAATCATGAGAAAGCCGGTTTTAGTGCCGAATTTGCCAAGAGCCATGGCCCTGCCATCTGCTCTATGGGCTGGCGTGTAGAAAATGCCAAGTTCGCCTTTGAGTTAGCCGTTGAGCGCGGCGCCAAAGCGGCCAGCGATGATGATAAAGATCTGCCTTATCCCGCTATCTATGGCATAGGCGATAGCCTGATCTATTTTGTCGATAAATTTGAGGGCAGTGATAATATCTATGCCACCGACTTTGTCGACCTTGAATCACCCATTCACACCCAAGAGAAAGGCTTTATCGAAGTCGATCATCTCACCAACAACGTCTACAAAGGCACCATGGAGAAATGGGCAAACTTCTACAAAGATATCTTTGGTTTTACCGAAGTGCGCTACTTTGACATCAAAGGCTCACAAACAGCCCTTATCTCCTATGCACTGCGCTCACCAGATGGCAGTTTCTGTATTCCAATTAACGAAGGTAAAGGCAACGATAAGAACCAGATCGATGAATACCTCAACGAATACAATGGCCCAGGTGTGCAGCACCTCGCCTTTAGAAGCCGTGACATAGTCGCTTCACTCGATGCGATGGAAGGCACAGCGATTCAAACCTTAGATATTATTCCAGAGTACTATGACACCATCTTCGATAAGCTACCTCAGGTTACCGAAGACAGAGAGCGTATCAAGCATCACCAGATTTTGGTCGATGGTGATGAAAACGGCTACCTATTGCAAATTTTCACCAAGAACCTGTTTGGTCCTATCTTTATCGAGATCATTCAGCGCAAAAACAACCTTGGTTTTGGTGAAGGTAACTTTAAGGCTCTATTTGAATCTATCGAACGTGACCAAGTCCGCCGCGGCGTGCTCTAAGGCCACGCTCTAACGCCCTCTTAATGAAAGGCCATCAATGAAAAACGCCCGAAGTCGCCTTCGGGCGTTTTTATATCACCGACATATTGCTCATATCTTGAAGTTCAAGGTGCCAGTAGCAACATAAATAGAAAACGAATAGTGGTTGCCATGTGAACTCCTTTTCACTCAACAAAATTTCCATTTCACTTTCTTAGGTATAGTCAAGTTTCTGCTAGTTTGATTCTCAACCATACCGACAATCAACGATTTAAACTTTTGAATAATATCGCGTAGAATGCCATCTCTTTTGCATAAAACTGAAACGCCATGTCTGACTACACTCTGTTTGCTGTCTTCCTCCCCACCTTCTTCTTTGTCTCTATTACTCCAGGTATGTGTATGACATTGGCAATGACCTTAGGCATGAGTATCGGTGTGCGCCGCACTCTGTGGATGATGTTAGGCGAACTATTAGGGGTGGCTTTAGTCGCCATTGCCGCTGTCATGGGCGTTGCCAGCGTGATGCTCAAATACCCTATGATATTTCTGGCTCTTAAGTATCTAGGCGGTGCGTATTTGGCTTATATCGGTATTCAGATGTGGCGAGCTAAAGGTAAAATGGCCAAGTTAGACGGCGAGCCTATCTCAACAACGCCTATGGCTCTGGCTTCACAGGGCTTTATTACCGCCATTGCTAACCCTAAAGGCTGGGCCTTTATGATCTCCCTGCTGCCGCCCTTTATCGATATCAATCGCCCACTAGCACCGCAATTTTCCATTCTTATCGGCATCATCATGTGTACTGAGTTTGTCAGCATGCTGGCCTACGCCAGCGGTGGCAGCAGTCTGAGACTATTTCTCAATTCAGGAGACAATATCAAATGGATGAACCGCATCGCAGGTAGCCTGATGGTTGGCGTTGGGATCTGGCTGGCGACAGGTTAGCCATTTGACGGTTGACGAAGACGACTAATGAATACGCTGAATAAATCAAGCACGGCTCAATCATCGCTCTGTTTATAAGGCAGAGCTTGTTTGGCCTGCGCAATATACTCTTGCATATCTGAGGCCTCTCGCTCGGTAAAATCTTCAATCGCCTCATAAAAGCCCCGATGGGCAATCTGATGACTTGAGAAGGTCTCAACAGGCTCAAAGCCCCGCAGCAACTTATGCTCGCCTTGAGCACCAGCATCAAACGTCCTTAGCCCATAGCGAATACAATAATCTATGCCTCGGTAATAACAGAGCTCAAAATGCAGCCCATCAAGGGGTTGCAGCGCGCCCCAATAACGACCATATAGATGGGTTGCTGTTTTGAAAAATAACGCCGATGCCAGCAGGGTGACTTCGCCATCTTCTTGCAGCTGCTCTGCGCGAATAAGTACCACCTGCTCTGGTTGAGCACGAATGACTCGCTTGAAAAAATCAAAGTTAAGATAACCTTTATGACCTGAGCGTTTAGCATAGGTCGTCTGATAACAGGCAAGAAAATCGGCCAACTCAAGGTAATTGATGCGCTCACCAGCTATTTCGCGAAAGCTAATATTCTGCTTAAAAGGCGCCCTCTCTTTACGAATCGATTTACGCCGCCTCGACGTCATGGTTTGTAAAAAGTCATCGAAGGATGAGTAATCACGGTTTTGCCAGTGATATTGCACGCCTAAACGTTTAAGCCTGCTATTCATGGTTAACTGCTGCTGTTGCGCTAATGGCAAAAAGAGACTGTGCCAGCTGGATAACTGATGCTCAGTGAGTATGTTATCGAGCTGCTCACCAATTGCTTGCATTATTTCGCTTCGAGCCTGCGGGCTCAGGGACTGAGCTAAGCCAATTCGATAACCAGATACTGGCGTAAAAGGCACAGCATTGAGCAGCTTAGGATAATACTCAACCCCATTACGCTCATAGGCTTCGGCCCAAGCCCAGTCAAACACATACTCGCCATAGCTATGGTATTTCAAATACAGTGGCATGGCCGCTAGCAAGGTGCCTGAATCATTAAGCAGTATATGCATAGGTCGCCAACCCGTTTTAACACAGACACAGCCAGACGCCTCTAGCGCCCAAAGGTAACTATGGCGAGTAAAAGGGTTATCGCCAAACAGGCTATCCCAATCATCAGCGCTAACCTCAGAGAGTGATGATAAAATCGATAACTGCATAATGTGAGTTTCTCTCCCCTAATCATTCATCCTACTCAAGTGACCACTTTACCCATTAGATAGATTATTTTCATCTTAGTAGCTTAGGGTTATCGTTTATAAATCAACCGCTAGCACTTGCATTTAATGCTAATTCACGGCACATTGCATCACAATAATGATCCCACACTTTGCCCTATTACGCGCCCTAAGCTTTTCTATCGCAACAGGCCCTTCTCAGCCGCAAAGTGACACTATATTGAGACTATATTGTTTATGTCGATTGTAAAATCTACCATGAAAGCCGGTATATTTACCCTTTCATCTAGCTTAGCCTTTGTTTTTGCCTCAACACCCGTCATTGTTGAAGCCAAAGAAACCTCGATTTATGCCCAAACCGCCACGGCGCAACCAATTTGGGCCAAGCATGGCATGGTATCTAGCCAAGAAGCCTTGGCGACTCGCGCAGGCGTTGAGATCCTCAAACAAGGAGGCAATGCGGTCGATGCAGCGGTGGCCGTCGGTTTTAGCCTAGCTGTGACCTTACCGCGAGCAGGTAACCTAGGCGGTGGCGGCTTTATGCTAGTTCACCTTGAAAAAGAAAATAAGACCATAGCTATCGATTACCGAGAGATGGCCCCAGCCAAGGCTCACAAGGATATTTTTCTCGATGAAAACGGCAATCCAGTTAGCAAGTTAAGCCGTGAGCATGGCTTAGCGGTAGGCGTTCCAGGCACGGTAATGGGGATGGAGCTGGCGCTAAAGAAATATGGCACCATGACCATGGAGCAAGTGACCCGGGCCGCGATCAGTCAAGCTAAAGATGGCATTAGCGTCACCTCAGATTTAGCCCGCTCATTAGCAGGGCTTAAACGTAGGCTCTCCCAATGGCCAAGTACTGCCGAGATCTTTTACAAAGCCGATGGCAGTAACTATCAGGTTGGTGACACCCTTAAGCAGCCAGAGCTTGCCCACTCTCTAAGCCTGATTGCCAAGCATGGCAGCAAAGGCTTTTATCAAGGGGAAACCGCTCAAAAAATTGTCGCTTCGGTTAAAGATGCTGGCGGCATCATGACCTTAGCCGATCTCAAAGCCTATAAAGCGGTGGAACGCCAACCTGTTACGGGCGAATATCGAGGCTATCAAGTGGTTTCTATGCCACCACCCTCATCGGGCGGCGTCCATGTGATTCAAATGCTCAATGTGCTAGAGCAGTTCCCTATCGATAAATATGGTCACAACACAGCTAACACTATTCACTTAATGGCAGAAACCATGAAGCGTGCCTATGCCGATAGAAGTGAGTATTTAGGGGATCCTGACTTTTATACCGTCCCTGTTGAAGCCTTGACCAGCAAAGCCTATGCAAAAGATATCGCAAATAAGATTAGCCTGAATAAAGTCACCCCTAGCCGCGACATCAAGCCTGCCAATATTGCTCCTTATGAGAGTAATCAAACCACCCACTACTCAGTGGTCGACAAGTGGGGCAATGCGGTCTCTAACACCTACACCCTTAACTTTAGTTATGGCTCAGGACTGGTCGCTAAAGGCACAGGTATATTGCTTAATAATGAGATGGATGACTTCTCCGCTAAGCCAGGTACACCCAATGGCTTTGGCTTAATTGGCGGTGAGGCCAACGCCGTTGAGCCAAGAAAACGTCCTTTAAGCTCGATGACACCGACTATGGTAATGAAGGATGGCAAACCTTATATCGTTACCGGTAGCCCTGGTGGTAGCCGTATTATCACCACCACAATGCAGATCATTATGAACGTTATCGATCATAAGCTTAATGCCGCAGAAGCGTCTCAAGCCTCTCGTATTCATCACCAGTGGTTACCCGATGAGCTACGTATCGAGCGCAGCTTAAACAAAGATACGATTAACCTGCTAGAAGCTAAGGGCCACAATGTCACCATCAAGCGAGCTATGGGTAGCACACAAACCATTATTCTGACAGACGATGGATTAGAGGGCGCCTCAGATCCAAGACGCGCTGGAAGTGAAACCCTAGGTTACTAAAACAACTAATCAAAAAAATGCCAGTCATCGACTGGCATTTTTGTGATGTTAACAGCCATAACTCGCTTTGCTGGCAATAAAATAAGCTACCTCACTCTTCTATTCCAGTCTTTCCAACATTCCTAAGATGGCCTTATCAAATCTTAATTCAGTTTTGCGGAACTCTTGAGATAGTAAATAAGAATTTATAGTAGAACTCTTTTGGGTCACTAATGCTGCACCTTAGCTGGCCAGCTTTCCATTTTGTCTTGCAAGTAGCTAACACTTGATGTATCAAGTCCTGTAACTCTTTCAGGTCGATACGGGTGACATAATCTTCCATCTGATCACGATAAATACCATCCCAAGTTATCTTAGGAGGGGTCAACACCTTCCCTGAGTTTTTCACCATTCTAAACAAAACATCGGTACCAGTATTAGTGTTGCGACTCAGTAAGGAGCCATCATGAAAAAGCCCGTGGCGCAATGTAACTAGATCATCAATATAGGCGGGCGGAAATTGAGTAAAGCTTAACAAGGCGCGCTTAATACCATTTTGCGCCTGATTAGGATTAGTTGCATCAGAGTATAGTGTGCCTATTTGGTCTAAAATGGCAAATGCCGTCATTAACGGAACATATTGTTTAGTTCGAACATTATTAAAACTTGCTGACAGGGTATCGATAAGTCCAGTTAAGCAACTTGCCACTTCCACATCCTGTAATCGTCGATAACTATCTTGATAACGCAGGTGAATAAACACCAGTTCATCTACGCTTAATTCAGGCAGGCTTTTCGACATGAAATAACTATGGTAGTCCATTGGCTGGAGGGTTTGTAAGCTCACAATTAACTATCCTTATTAATGTTTTTATCACTAAATTATCAAGGCTTTATGCCTACTAAAAATATCGCTATTCCCGCAATACCCTAAATAGAGTTAGGGCTCAGCAATAGCGACATTATGAGTCCACTTATCATACTTAAGTTACAATCAAACGTTCCCTAAGCCTTTTGCTAATTTGGCTGCCGAAACTGCCGCTAGTATCGCAGCGAGCATTGTGGCTAAGAGTATGCCCAAACCAGAGTTAGCCGTGCCTTCAATACTCATTGCCATACCCTGAATGTTTGCAATCAAACCAAACAAGGCTGCAGCCACTGCGCCAGCAAACATCTGCAGTGAAGTCATGGCCGATGCCGCCATATCTTGTTCATCTTGCTTTACACTCATAAAGACTTGAGCCGACAAGTGAGGCCAACCTAAGCCGATACCAAAACCAATTAGCGCAAGAGACACGCCCAGAATAATACTAATCACAACGGTTGAGGCCGACTCGGCATCTGACACTTGAGGTAGATAAAAGGTCAGTAACACCATACCCAGTAATACGGCAACTGGGCCTGCTGCAATCGCCTTAAGCGCACGTTTGCCCGACCACTTCGCACTATAAAGCTCAGACAAAGCCCAGCCTGCGGCCATCACGGCAGCCATCATACCGGCATAAAAAGGTGTCATCCCATGTAAGGACTGTAAAAAGAAAGGTAAGAAAGCTTCCAAGGTCACCACAAAAATGAGCATGGCCATGGTGAGTAAAATAAGATTGATAGGCGTGCCCAGCTTAAAGCTACCCGCCGGCATCAACCTGACTCTGCCCTGCCTATCTTGTTTCACCATAAAAGCAAACAGCCCTATGGCGACAAGCGAACCTAACAGGTGCCAAAGGGTTTGCTCTAACAGACTGACAAATGACAGCAGTAACACGGCTAAGGTTAAACAGCTTATCTGTATCCAAGCTAACGGCTGAGCCTGACTCGCATCTTGCTTATTAGGCAGTACGCTAATAGTGAACAAGCCATAAAGCAAAGTGATGGGTAATACCACACCAAAAGCTTCACGCCAGAGCCCGAGCTCGGCAAATATGCCACCAATTGCAGGTCCAAGTAGCGTGGCGACACCCCACATGCCCGACAGTAGCGCCATGGCTCTTGACCACAGAGCTTGACGATAAAGTTGCGGCACCATGGCATAGGCCAGGGCCATAAGCAGGCCGCCCCCTAAACCTTGCAGCGCACGGCCAAGCAACATCACAGGCATAGAGGGAGAGATAAAGGCGACACCACTTCCAAGGAACATAAAACAAGCGGCGACACCATAGGCAAACTTAGCACCTCTTTGGCTCAATAACTGCCCCGCCCAAGCGGCGCCAAAAATCGCAGTGACAATAAATAGTGTGGTATTCCAAGCATAAAGCTCTATCCCGCCTATCTCTTTGACCGCTGTCGGCAAAATGGTGGCAGACAGATAAGTATTTATCGCATGAAGTGTGATACCGACAGAGAGCGCCATTGCCCAAACTGCATTTCGTCCACTGAGTAGCTCTCGCCAACTTGCCGCTGTTTCAGTCACAATACTCTCTCAAGGCCAAGACCTATTCATGCCAATATCAAGTGGCGGCATTGTACCGAGTTAACGCTCACAAGTATGCTAATTGCCGCAAAATAATGACCAGTTTCTTTAATCTAATTCTTGCTCACAACAAAAGCTGGAAAAAAAAAGAGGCATGTAGGATGAGTACGCTACATGCCTCTAGTTTGAGAAAAAGACCTTAGAACTTGTATGCCAAACTCAGACGGATGTCTCTACCTGCACTGGCCACGCCGTCGGCTAGGTAAGGCTTATAATGTTGGTTGGTGATATTTTTCACCGTCAAATAAGCTTCCCAATCGGCGAGAGCTCCTGACTTAGGCAGATAGGCTAAGTAAAAATCTTGCACTATGTAGGCATGGGTTGGCTGGTCAGTTCTAAAGCTAGAAGCAGAAGGCATATCCTCTTCGGACTTACTGTCGTACCATTTACCACGCCAAGCTGCCATTAAATCTTGAGTAAAGTAATAACCTAGTTTCAAACTGACATTGGTCGGTGCAAGATCCGCTAATGGCTCATCTTCACCAGTAGAGTCCTTTAAGCTGCCATTATGTTCGCCTTTGATATAGGCTGCGACCAGATCTACAAATAAATCTTGGTAACGATAGTTCACAACCAGATCGACACCTTGGTTATAGTAGCCCGCTAGATTAGTGTTATAACCTTGTGCTTGATCAACCGCATTTTCACCAGAGCGCTTAGCCACATCATTTTCAACCTTGTTATAAAACAGGGTAATTTGGCTCGACAATGTATCGCCTTGAGTAAAAAGATCATCATTAACTTGCGTCATGCCCAACTTATAGGCATGTATTCGCTCAGCTTTTAGATCACGACTTGTCATAATCGCCTTGCTGGCTCTGGCGTATTGCACAGTGTAAATATCGTCAATCACAGGTGCTTGTAGGCTATAAGCGTAATCAAAGTACAAGTTTGTGTATTGGCTTAACTCATAATCAACCCCTAGACGCGGTGACCAACCTGAGTGAGATACAGCGCTAAAATCATGACCAGCATTCAAATCATTATAATCTGGCGCAAGGTTCTGCTCTCCTTCACTGCGAATATAGTCATAACGAATCGAAGGCGTAAGGGTTAACTGCTCGTTGACTCGGTAGGCAAACTCACCATAGGCACTAGAGGTCTGCTGTTTGCCACTAGGTTGATAATATGGCGTGTAAGTGCCAAAGTTCTTAGCCTCTTTCTTTGCATAGGTTTGATTGTAAACGAGGGAATCTCTATCGGAGCTAAGGTACTGCAACCCAAGCCTTAATGTATGTTCGCCGATAACACTTGTATTGTTAACATCGGCAAAAGTACGCTTGTAATCCAACCATGACTCATGACCAAAGTTACCAACCGATACATACATTTTTTCCCAAGCTATATCAGGACGGCGCCAATGACGCTTGTTGTCACTGGTCGATACAACCAGTTGAGTGTCTATCCAATCGTTATTTGGGGTATAACGGTAATTAAGTGAGTAATTGGTATCTTCGTAAGTATTGGCTGCAGTAGTGGCATAGAGAGCCGTCTCATAATCACCATACTTCTTGATATTATAATTACTGATAGTGGCTAACTGACCTCGGCGATTCGCCCAAGGCTTTTGCCCTTCATCGGTATAATCTGTCATGGATATCGACAACAGGTGGGCACCGTAATCAAAATCGATTTTGGCCAGTAAACTATTTTGGCGATAACCAGAGTAACGAAACTTAGCTTCATCCCCAGTATCAAACTCTGGTTCTTCACCTTCCTCAGCCAGATTGCTCCCCCAAACTCCCTTACCTAGAGTGGTATCGTTTGCATCACGATAGGTGTAATTGATTATCCCGGAAATATGACGATTAAACTGACCGTACAAACTCACTAGCGTGCGTTTTTCATCATCATTATCGCTATAACCTGCTTTAACACGGGCACCAAACTTCTGTCCAGCATCAAGAAAATCCTCGGCACTCTTGCTGGTCACGTACATAGAGCCACCAAAACCACCATTACCAGAGCGCACATCATGGGCACCTTTTATCACTTCCACCTGTTTGATGAGATCTGGGTCGATAAAGAAAGAGCCATAGCGATATTGTTCAAAACCCAGCGGTGCATTATCTAGGTACAGGTTTAAATCTTCTTCCTCACCAAAGCCCCATATATTGATGCGCTCACCACCAACTCGGGTTCCACCATCGATGCTAACACCAGGAATTTCATCCACGATTTCGGCAAATTGAGTCGACTGCTGCTCTTCCACTTCTTGCATGCTGATCACAGCTTCGCCGGGAGGTGCGAGTTTTAAGCCTCGCTGGTATGCGCGTCCAGTCACTTCGATCACTTCGATCGCGTCAACCTTAGGGTCACCCAACACCTGATTACTGGCATGCTTAGCCTCGGCACTTACCTTAGTTTGAGTATCGGCATAGACATGGGATTGAATTGACAGGGCCAAAAAAGATAAAGAAAACAGCTTAATATACGGATAGGACACAAGAAATTTCTCATAATGCTAAAACTTGGCGCGAGTATATAGCCAAGCCTTGCAAATGAGAATGATTATCACATGCAATTTACATTTGTTTTAATTTTGTTATAAGTACTTGAAATGACTATAATTATTAATTTTCCGCATGAATATGCAAAACGGAAAGCTCGGCCATTCGCACATTGAATTGCGTCTTATATTGCCTACTCAGTTTTTCAAAGCGGTCAAGAGTATCGCTGGTATATTTCCATCCAGCCGTTTTAGTATGTAAGGGGTCCTCAGACAGCAATTGTTGCAGCGCACTCAGGGTCTCATCTTGAGCGATACGGGCTTGATTAAGTTGAGTATTTATTTTTGTTTCAGTATGGGACAGCCCCGGATAAATCTCACTAGTGGGCATACTGGGAAAGAATATTATGCTTCCCGAAGCATAATAATAATCAGCATCATTCTTGGGATCTCTCAGAGCAATGAGCTCCGCTCGCTTGGCATAAACCGGGTCGAACTGAGCTCGCCATATCTCCTGCTGCTGCTTTGCTTTACCCTTAGTGTCATTAACGACATGATATGCTTCAGCAAAGGGAACCAAAGGCACTGCAAGCAATAGTGCACTCACTGTTGCTACACCACCAAGCTCTCGCTTAGTACAAGCTTGGCATAGCAAGAGCATTAGCATACAAACTAGTATTTTTCGCACAGTCAATCCGCTCCCAGACTAAGTTAATATTATGTCTCTACATCCATTATCCACATCTCTTTAGCCACCACCGGCCAAGGCTCTTGCAGGCGCAGTTTTACTCGCTCGCCACGCGGGATAAAGGGTTGCCAATAAGCTCATCAATAACGCTAGTCCAGTCACAATAAAGACATCCGAAACGATCAGCTTAGAAGGGAGAAAGTCGATAAAATAGATATCACCAGACAAAAATTGAATACCTAACAAGGATTCGATGGCCGATGCAACACTGCTAAGATTTATTGCCAAAATCACGCCTATTACCGCCCCCAAAATTGACCCTAACAGACCGTTCAGGGCACCTTGAAACACAAAGATGGTCATCACTTGAGCCCGTTTCAGTCCCATGGTCATCAAGATGGCAATTTCCGACTCTTTATCCCTCACCGCCATCACTAGCGTCGAAACGATATTGAAACAGGCAACAGCTATCACCAGCGCCAACACCAAGTACATGATGCTACGCACTAGCTGAATATCGTTATAAAGGTGACCTTGGCTACGGGTCCAATCTGACATATAAAGATATTGCTGCTGGCTATAACCCAGCTCACGGATAAGCCTAGGCGCGCTAAACACATCATCAACCTTAATTCTCACACCTGTGACGCCATCACCTAAGCCTTGCAGTTTTGCCGCATAGGCCAAGGGCACGTAGGCAATACTTTGCTCTATTTCACCACCAAGCTCAAATAAGCCAATAACCACAAATCTATGGCTCTTTGCCTTACCCAAACGTTTTGCGCCACTGGCATTTTGTTTTTGCGTACTAGGCGAATATAAGGCTAGTGTATCCCCGACCTTGAGCCCAAGCTTGTGCGCTAAGCTTTTGCCTAGCAAGATACCATTGGCTTGATAATGCGGGCTGGTACTATCTAGCTTCTGCCAGTCTTGAGAAGCAACAAACTCGTTAAGGGTAGAAACATTATTTTCAAGGCTCGAGTCAATGCCATAGACCTTTAAGCCGTGAAAGCCGCCTTGTTTTTGAACTAAGCCTTGCATCTGCACAAAAGGCGCAGCGCCGACAATACCGGGAATAGCCAGAGCATCTCTTGTCATTTGGCGCCAATCATTAATGGCCGCATCAACTCCCACCAACTCAGCCTGAGGCACAACGCCGAGCAAGCGTGTCTCTAATTGCTCTTCAAAACCATTCATGGCCGAGAGCACTAAAATCAATACCGACACACCTAAGGTAATGCCTGCGGTTGACGCAAAAGAGATAAAGCTGATGAAGCTATTTGACTGACGCGCCATGTAGAAGCGCCAACCTATCCACAGTGATAGCAAGCGTTCCATTAACTCTCACCCTGTTGTAATCGGCCATCAGACATGGTGAGCTGTCTATCCATCCGGGCAGCCAATTTGGGATCATGGGTCACGACCACAAATGCGGTGCCTAAGGATTGCGCCAATTCGGTGATCAGCTCATAGATGGCGTCACCACTCTTGGCATCAAGATTTCCCGTTGGCTCATCGGCCAATACTAGCTTAGGTTGGTTAATTAGGGCCCTGGCAATGGCCACTCGTTGACGCTCGCCGCCGGACAACTCAGCAGGGGTATGATTTAACCTATGACTCAGCCCGACTCTGTCGAGTAGCTGCTCGGCTCGTTCTAAGGTTTGAGCACGATTAGCACCAGCAATAAACCCTGGCATGGCAACATTTTCAAGGGCGCTAAATTCAGGCAACAGATGGTGAAATTGATAGATAAAGCCTAAATCTTGATTACGCAGTCTTGCCTGCTGCTTCGCCGATAATTGATACAGGTCTTGCCCTGCGAGCAGCACTTCACCTGATGTCGGCACATCCAAGGTACCTATAATATGCAGCAGAGTACTCTTACCTGAGCCTGAACTACCAATAATGGCAAGTTGCTCACCTTTATAAACCGCTAAATCAACATTATTGAGCACTTGTGTTTCAACTTGCGCATCTTGATACGTTTTACACACCTGCTTCACTTGCAGTAATAATTCTGACATGACTTCTCTCTTATTCGTATCTCAATGCATTAGCTGGCTGCACTTTAGCCGCGCGCAGTGCTGGATATAAGGTTGCAAGGAAACTAATGACTAAAGTCCCCACAATAATGGCGCCCAATTGACTCCATTCAAGCACAATGGGTAGCGTCTGCCCTGCACCTAGAATCGATATTCCCATCGCACTAGTAATGCCATTAAGATTAAGGGTTAACACTACACCTAGACTCACCCCCAACATTAACCCGATAACGGCATTAAGCGCCCCTTGAGTGATAAAAATTCCCATAACGCCATAGGTGCTTAAACCTTGAGTCTTAAGCACTGCCACATCTGTGGTTTTATCTACTACCATCATGACTAGCGCCGAAACGATATTAAAGGCGGCGACTGCAACAATCAGACTCAACATCAAAGACATCATATTCTTTTCCATCCTAACCGCTGCAAAGAGCTGACCATATTGCGCTCGCCAGTCGCTCACAGTGACCAGCCCTAAACTCTCAACTTGTGGTTGTAACATTAACTTGATTTGCTCACCCACCTGCTCGGCAGCGAAAGGATCGGTGAGATAAACTCGCAGGCTATCAATCACATTAGGATTTTGCCGCATCAAACGCTTAGCATCTTTGTAATGAACATAGGCCAGATTGGCATCGACTTGGGAGCCCATCTCAAATAGGGCTGTTACGGTAAATTTTCGCTGACTCGGCATAGGCCCTAAGGGGGAATAAACCACACCATCACCACTTAACAAGCGCACCTTGTCGCCGGGGGCTACATTAAGTTTTTGAGCCAATTGAGCCCCTAAAATCACCCGATATTTACCGGGTTGCAAATCCGTAAAGTCACCGGCATAGGTACGACTGGCGATGGGAGATAGCAAGGCTTCTTGCTTGGGAAAAATACCATAAATTTGCACCGCGCTCAGTTCACTGTAGGACTGCGCCATTGCCTGAGTTGTCACGCTAGGTACCGCACCTTGTACTTGAGGTAATGCTTGTAGCTCATGAGCTAATGCCTGCCAATCTTGAAGCGGCTTATCAGTCGTCACTGTGAGCTGTGGCACTGCGCCTAAAATGCGTCCTTTTAACTGGGACTCTAGGCCATTCATAACAGAGCTCACCATAATCAGGGCTGCAACACCCAATACTATACCTGTGACGGCAAAGAAGGTGATAAATGAAGCAAAAGCATTGGCTTTTTTAGCCCGCCAGTAACGGTAGCCAACAAAGAATGAGAATCCAAAAGTCATAAAGTGAGAGCTTTCTCCAGTGCTCAGTGCTTGCTAAATCATTAAGTTGGGCACGATAATAGGGGCATTAGCCATATAAATACAAGAGGCAATACCTTGCATAGCGACGACAACGCTTATTTTAGTGTCTCCCATAGGTTTAATGCCTACCTTACGCCATGGCCCCAGGAAGCAAGACTACCGAGTGAACAGGAGCTGATTGATATGCAATCGGTTGGCTTAAAGTTGATGAGTGAGGTCAAATCCCTAGAAGCGGGTTGTATGCTACAACTTAGACACTTAGACAACGAAACTAAAGTCGTTGTTGACTATCTAAAGCTGCAATCTCGCAAGATCGACCTGGTGCTGCAGCATGTCCTTGAAACAGAAACCCAAGAGGGACAAGGTTATCAGGGCAGCCAATTTGGTGGCAGCGGCTTACGTATCCTGAGTGACAAACCTATGGCCTGTGGCGACAGATTTAAGCTCAATCTCTATATACGTGAAGAGCTAATTGCCATATTAGCCATGGTCGAAGTCACCCAAACCAAAGAAAATCAAGATAACAGCTACTCTATCGATCTGAGTTTTATTCAAATTCTTGATAGTGACGTTGAGCAATTGGTAAAAGCCAGCCTCAATGTACAGCAAAAACAACTTAGAGCCAGAAAGCAACAAAGCCAGCCCTAATGCTTTCCCCAATGACTATAACTTCAATTCCAAACCTTCTAGTCTTAGATATTAAAAAAACCAGTTAGCGAGAGCTAACTGGCGTGACGAACAACCGTCAAGTCGCCTTAGGGCTAGACAATGATTCATATGGGATAGAGATAAGGTTCCTTGAGCTAGGTTTGCTTTGCCAAGGAACTCATCAGCTAACCCGAATACTTACCAAGGAACAAGATGCTATTTAGTTTGTTATCGCGCACTAAGTAGATAAATGGACGATTGGCATTAAACTCATTTGGATAACTCAGGCTTCGCCCTCCAACAACAACTGCCGTTGCCCCTGAAGCCACAGTGCCTTGCTCTTCAACTTCAATCGTAGCTTTATGCTTGATTTTGTCGATTTGAACAGCCTCATCGGACATACCAGAGAAGTCGGCATTCGCATCAAATGGTGCTTTTACCCCCATCGCTTTTAGCACTTCAATACCGTCGATCTCTGTCTCAATTTTGAACTTAGGTAGCCTAACCTGAGTATCTTTCAAAATTAGCGCAGCATCTAACTGAGCAAGAAAAGGCTCAAGATTTGCCCAAGTTAAGGCATTCTGTAATGGGTCGAGCGATAGCGCACCTTGTCCAGCAAACTGATAATTACTCAATGATGCCTCGTAGGACACATTAGGCAGAATAAGGGTCATGCTATAACGGCTATAACCCGCTTGAGTATCCGTTTGGGCACTACCATAATCAAGATCGACAGCCGTCACCCCTACATTACCTATGAACCCTTGATAATATTGAGTCTGTAGCACTTGCTCCATCATAGGTAGGTTCTTCTGCTGGAGAAAACCAGAGGGCTGACTATAAAAGGCGCTCGTTTTCGTCATTTCAGGGTCAAAGGCACTTACCCACCCAGCTTTGAAGTACACAGCATTAGCTAAAATAGCGCGAGTGAGACTATCAATGTCGCTAGGCTGAATAATTGAGTCAATCTCGTTATTGGTATTTTGCGCAACCCAAGTATTCACATCCTTGGCTACGGCATTCGCATCGGAAAAATCTTGCTTTTTCACTTGTGAAGTAAAGTAATCAGTAAGACGTTGAGTATATGCTTGCTTAACATCATAGGTATGACTCATCCAAAAGCCATTGGCACTCTTAAAGCTGCTGGTGTCGGCAGTGTCCTTCTGGCTCAAGTAATTATTCATTGAGCGAATATGACCAAGCAGTTCGTCAGAGGTGAAGAAAGCCAGCTTATCACTGTCTGACAAGTGCTCTTGCTGTTGCAAATTCAATACATTGCCCAACTCTAACGCAGTCTGCTCCTTGGCGCCAGCTAAGGTCATAGAAAGTGCTTGAGCGACACTAAAGGGTGACAGCACCATAGTCTGTTCATTGGACTGCCCAGCTTGTGTCTTGAACAGATCGAGCGTAAAGGCATTAAAGTCCGATGTTACAGCTTCAGCGTTATCGCCTACTTGATTGTTATTTTCATCTTTGCTTTCAAATTTATCGTTAGGGAACGCATCTAATGCATCTACGACGCCATCCCCATCGACATCAGGTAGTGCAGTTGGCTCTTCATTCACCTGAGAAGTAAAGTTAGACAGCACACCTAACCTTAGATTCAGTAACACTTTTACCTTTTCTAGATCGCCCGCTTTTGTCAAATCTGATACTAGTTGACCATAGCTAAGATTAATACGGTTAACCTTTTCCTTTATGTCAACAACGGCCCGTTGAATTGCAGCAATCTTGGCCTTAACCTCTGTGATGGCCGACACCACAGCCTGCTGCTTATTGGCAAGCTCACTACATAGCTGCAGCAGACATTGTTGATACTCATTAACCGAGGTTGAATAAGCACTCAGAGAATCATTATAGGCTTGCTGTAAATTAGGTAGGTTAGCGAGATCCGTATTAGTCGCACTCACCAACCGATTAAATTCATCGTAAGCTGACTGCAGCTCGTCACTGATCTTTGGGGTAACCGTTGATGTAATATCACCATTGTTGGCGGAGTTGGCAATAAAGTCAGCAATGAAACTACCAATCGCATTGGCTGCTTCATTATTTAATGCTTCCAGTGCGTTGACATCAGAACCATTGGCTTGCAATGGTTTATCAGTAATCGCCTTTAAATCAGACAGCGAAATTTTCGATAATAATTTATTAAATAGCGCTTTATTATCACCAATTTCAGCAACTTTATGTAACTCTTGCATTAAGCGGGTCAAGGCCTGCGCTAGTGCGTGAATCTGCTTAGACTCCTGGGTATTAGCACTGACAAAATCCTGGCTTAGTTCGTCACTCGTTACACCAATAGCTGCGGCAACTTCTTGTTCAGCTTGACTTTGGCTCACTCCTTTTTGAGCCGCGATAGCATTTATAATGCTCGACATTGGGCTCACAACAGCATTATCTTTTGCAGGGCCAGTATAAGTAAAAGAAGCAGCAACCGGCTCGCTCGGCCTATCCATATCTATGGTATGACCCGCAATGGCTTGTACCAAAATTTGTTTGCCATCAAGTGTGTTTTGGCCCACGGCCAACTTATATTGACCCTGGGTATTAGTGATAGCAATAGCACCATCGGCATCGGTACAGGCTAAATCACCATTAACATCGAGACAAACCTTGGCATTACTCAAATAGCCATCAATTGCTACACCATGAATATACTGTTCTTTCTTGGTTAGCGTTTCAACAATATCTTCAATGATCTCTTCAGTTCCACTACAAGCAGTTAAAGATAAAGTTAAACCAGCTAAACAAAGTGGAGTTAGCTTAGATTTAAACATAAAAGCCCCTTAGCAACGAATGAATAAACACTTATCGCTTAAGTTAATTAATAGATATTTATCATTAAATAAAACTAATAATGGCAAATAGGCAGTTAATACAATAATCAACATAATTAACTGCCCATTTGCTTTTCGCTAATTACAAGTTAGATGGATATAACATCAACATACCGTTTGCTTCGACTTCCCATGGGAAGAAACTTCTATTATCTATCTTATAATCGATAACATTATGATAAGCATTAATCACTTCTTGAGGAGCATTGTGTGATTTTAAATAGCTAAGCATATCGGTAGAGATAGTATAATCAGTTTTACCTTCTACAAATTTTTCAAATGCTGTAGTAAAGCTTGGCACAGCTTTGCAATCAAATAAGTAGCTTGCTTGCTCTACTTTATTAGTAATCATATTATTACGAGAATACTCATAGCGTTTATAACGAGTATCTAAGCTACCTTTTAATACCTCTCTTAAGGTCGTAGACTCTTTGAAAAGCTTGTGATATTGAATCTCTTGATGGGTTTCCTCATAAATGTCATTGAATGAGATATTAGCATCATGAGTATATCCACCATTGGGTAAATCAGAGGCGACATAATAATCGGCGTAACGACAGAAGCTTCTTACATCCTCATAACCAGCCTTATTACAAGGCCCACCCATATCAACCACGCCTAAATTACGGCCCAGCATATTTGACCAGCTTTCTAAGAATGCACCAGCGTCATCTGGCTGTATTTGTAGCTCAATCAAGCCTCCTCCTGGGGCACCGTGTCCACTGTACATCAGATGGTGACCAGCACTGGGATGCAGCGCCACAATGTAGTTCGCAAACTCAGTTAGGCTGTTTCTAAGAAAGGTACTACGGGCTTTCCAGTCTGATTCCGGCGGCAAGCCATCAAACTTCATCACACTATAGCCTTCTCTGTATGCAATGCTCTGCTCGGGTGTATGAGTGCGGCCATAGCCCGCATCAAAATCATTATCAAACGCGTATAAGTGTATCGATTTTGTCTCTTCCCAAATCGCAAACTCATAATACTTCAATGATTCCGATTCTTTATACCCCTTAGGTACCGCTCTCGTCCAACCATCTGTAGAGGAATAAGGCATCCATTCCGTTGTCACTCGAACACCACGTAACACGATATTCTTGTTGTAATTCACAGGCGGTTCCACGCCACCATTATCGCCAGTACCTGTTCCTGAGCCATCACCAGTACCGGTTCCTGAGCCATCACCAGTACCGGTTCCTGAGCCATCACCAGTACCGGTTCCTGAACCATCACCAGTGCCTGTTCCTGAGCCATCACCAATACCGGTTCCTGAACCATCACCAGTGCCTGTTCCTGAGCCATCGCCAGTGCCCGTTCCTGAACCATCACCAGGTAACTCTGGCGGCTCTTCACCCACAGTCGAAGTGAAGTTAGACATCACCCCTAGACGTAAGTTAAGCAAGGCTCTCACCTTCTCTAGATCACCCGCTTTAGTGAGATCTGACACCAAGGAGGCATAATTAAGGTTAATACGATTAATTTTCTCTTTAATGCCAGCTACCGCGGCTTGAATAGCGGCAATCTTGGCCTTAACTTCATTTACCGCAGTAACAACCGCTTGCTGCTTCACCACAAGATCGCCACATAACTGCTGCAGGCACGCTCGATATTCATTTATCGCAGTGGAATAGGCATTTAATGAATCAGTATAGGCTTGTTGTAACTTAGGTAGGTTAGCCAAATCAGTATTTGTAGAGTTAACCAACTGAGTAAACTCATCATAAGCAGCTTGAAGCTCCTCACTAATCACAGGCTTAATATCACCGTTCTGGGCTGTACTCGCGATAAAGTTCGCAATGAAACTGTTAATCGCATTAGCCGCTTCGTTATTTAAGGCTTCCAGAATACTGGCATCCGTGCTACCTGATTGTAATGGCTTATCGGTAATCGCCTTCAAATCAGCTAATCCGATATTGGCCAGCAACTTGTTAAATAAAGCTTTATTCCCATCAAGTTCACTGAATTTGTTTAACTGCTGCATTAAGCGCGTTAATGCTTGTGCTAGCGCATGAACCTGCTTAGATTCTGCAGTATTGTCGGCAATAAAATCTTGCTTAAGCTTATCAGCAGCAATGCCAAGGGCGGTGGCGACTTCCTGCTCAGCTTGCGCTTGGCTAATATTCTTATGGGCGGAAATAGCACTCATAATACTCGTCATAGGGCTGACAATTGCATTGTCTTTAGCGGGACTGGTATAACTAAAAGACTCAGCTATTGGTTCATTAGGCCTATCCATATCTGTGGTTTTACCCGCAATAGCTTGAACCAGAATCTGCTTATTATCTAAGGTGTTTTCATCCAGAGCCAACTTATACTGTCCATGAATATTAGTAACGGCAATCGCACCATCTTCAGCGGTACATTTCATATCACCATTAACATCAAGACAAACTTTGGCATTACTCAAATAGCCATCGATTGCCACGCCATGAATATATTGTTCTTTCTTGGTTAGCGTTTCAACAATATCTTCAATAATTTCTTCTGTACCACTACAGGCAGTTAAAGATAAAGTTAGACTGGCTAAGCAAAGTGGACTTAACTTATATTTGAACATAAAAACTCCTTAACAAGCCGCATGCCGACTTATTAAAATAAGGTCATCTTACTTATTAACTAATTTAATATAAACTTAATGCAAACAACTAAATAAAAAGCTATAAACAACCACAACAATACTTTTATAAGAGATGAGAATTAAATAAACTACACAAGCTACTCTACTCACTGACCTATATTATGTTATAGATTGGATGGATATAACATTAACATACCGTTTGCTTCAACTTCCCACGGGAAGAAACTTCTATTATCTATCTTATAATCGATAACATTATGATAAGCATCAATCACTTCTTGAGGTGCATTGTGTGATTTTAAATAGCTAAGCATATCGGTAGAGATAGTATAATCAGTTTTACCTTCTACAAATTTTTCAAATGCCGTAGTAAAGCTTGGCACAGCTTTGCAATCAAATAAGTAGCTTGCTTGCTCTACTTTATTCTCTGCCATATTCTTTTTAGCATATTCATAAGCTTTATAACGAGTATCTAAGCTGCCCTTTAGTACATCTCTTAAAGTTTCAGAGTTTTTAAAATGATTATGATATTGAATTTCCTGAGACACATCCTGCCAAATATCATTGAATGATACGTCAGGATCAAAACTATAGCCGCCGTTTGGTAAGTCGGATGCAACATAATAATCGGCGTAACGACAGAAGCTTCTGACATCCTCATAACCAGCCTTATTACAAGGCCCACCCATATCAACCACGCCTAAATTACGGCCCAGCATATTTGACCAGCTTTCTAAGAAGGCACCAGCGTCATCTGGCTGTATTTGTAGCTCAATCAAGCCTCCTCCTGGCGCACCGTGTCCACTGTACATCAGATGGTGACCAGCACTGGGGTGCAACGCCACAATGTAGTTCGCAAACTCAGTTAGGCTGTTTCTAAGGAAGGTACTACGAGCTTTCCAGTCTGATTCCGGCGGCAAGCCATCAAACTTCATCACACTATAGCCTTCTCTGTATGCAATGCTCTGCTCGGGTGTATGAGTGCGGCCATAGCCCGCATCAAAATCATTATCAAACGCGTATAAGTGTATCGATTTTGTCTCTTCCCAAATCGCAAACTCATAATACTTCAATGATTCCGATTCTTTATACCCCTTAGGTACCGCTCTCGTCCAACCATCTGTAGAGGAATAAGGCATCCATTCCGTTGTCACTCGAACACCACGTAACACGATATTCTTGTCGTAATTTTTGACACTGGTCTCTTCCGGCTCAGGGGGAGTAACTGGTGGTGTCACAGGAGGATTAACAGGAGGTGTCACCGATTCAACCAGATCACCCACTGTTACATCTTCTAAACCGCCACATGCTGATAAAGAAGCAACGAAAACCACACTTGCAATTTTTTTATCTATCATTTTCATCTTATTAAACTCTCTAGGTATTCTTATTTAAACTTTCAAAATAATCGAAACTGTAAATGCAGGCATCCCTCCTTAGAAAGGATAAAAATAAAGAGTAATCATTTAACCTTGATAAGTTTTTATTAACTCATCTTTACCTAATGCAGCAGAATATAAATAGCCCTGAAAAACCTTAACACCTAAAAGCTCTAATAGCTCCCTTTGCTTTTGATTTTCTACACCTTCTACTACAACTTGCATTTTCATCTTTGCACCAATCGACAATATCCCTGTTAACATAGATAGATGTTCTTCACTTGTGAGCATTTTTTTAGAGATAGACTTGTCAACCTTAAGCTCATCGATAGGTAAAATGGATAATAACTCAACAGATGAATATCCAGTACCAAAGTCATCTAATGCTATGGTGAACCCCATATATTTTAAATAACCTAGTACAGCGACAACTTTTTCAAGCTCATAAATATTAGTACCTTCAGTTATTTCTAAAGTGACCATAGAGCTAAGCAAGTTATTAGTATTCAACTGCTCAATCAACTCGAAGGTAAAGTCATCGTCTAACAATTGATGAACAGATATATTAATAGATATGCTAATGTCTTTTTTAAGCAATTTTCTAATGTTTGCAAATTCTTGAAAAGCTTTCTCGGTAATGATCTTCCCCAGCTCATTGATAACACCGATATTTTCCGCTATCGAAATAAACTTATCCGCGGGAATGTTACCCAACTCGTTATCAGACCACCGAGCTAATGCTTCCACACCACAAAGCTCACCATGACTATCAATTTGAGGTTGGTATTGAATATGAAAAAGCTTACTCTCAATCGCTAGCAGTAATTTCTGCTGTAATCTTAAATCACTGATTGACGATGATATCAATCGGGTTGTAGCAAAAGTAATCAGCTCTCTTTGACCCGCTGAACTCTGGGAAGCAATATCCAACTCTCTAATCAAAGAATCAAAATCAATATTACGGGCAAATACCTTAGTGCCAGACAGGGTACAGCTCAACTTTACACTTTTACTCTTAATGCTAGAGAAGTTGGCTACACACTGTTTTATCAAAGAAACATAACTACGAACTTGCACGTCATTGGTCGTATTACAAACAACGTAGAAATCACAGCTATAGCCCTTTATAAACTTAAAACACCTTGACTCTAACTCCTTCAACTTGTTAGCTAACTCAAATATAATATAGTCTCCAAATCGACGACCATATAATTGATTAACATTTTTAAACTTCTTTAGCTTTAGATGAAGTACAGTATAATTTCTCTGACCAGCATCCTTTACAAATGCCTCAAGTAGTGAGACTGTTGGTAATCCAGTCAATAAATCATTAAAAACTGAACTAGAAAAATTATCCAACTTGTGGCTTAACGAGATCAAATCAGCACCTTATTTGTTACCAAAAACAAATTTGTAATTATGGTAAACCGCTTTTATTAAAAAATACCTTCAAAGCGTTTTTGAAGAAAAATAAACATTCACTCTTCTATTACAACCAGTAACTTTATTCTCTTGCACACTACACTCAGGCTCACTTTCTCCGTAAGCAACAACTTTAATGACATACTCATCACCAAATCGTTTTTCAATATACTTTCTTACTTCTGATGCTCTTCTAAAAGATAAAGTATTGTTATAATCCTCTTCACCTTGACTATCAGCATGACCTTCGATCACTATTGCCCCTGAATCACCTTGATAGATGAATCGGTTAATCAACTCCACTTGCTTTTTTGTCAATTTATATTTATCAAATTGATAATTAAGCAATAGTGGTTCAACGTCATCATATAATTCAACTCGATTGTCAGTTTCCAACTCTTGATTAGCGACTAGCTCCAAATCGTCAAGACATTCTTCATCAGGAATGCTATTACTGGCATCACTAATATCTTGACTCAACTCTTCTTCATGTATGATAACTAACCGTCCAGGTTCTTGTGTACGCTTGGTCTGTTTCTTGACAATAGTTTTTGTGATCTCCTGGCTATTAGCATCAATACAACTTGCATAAGCATTAAAGCTAAGCAACAAGGGGATTAAATAAATCGACTTCATTTTAATTCCTTAATCTACCAGTTTCTTCTTTAATAATATTAATCATATGTTTATAGACATCATCGCCATTTTTTGCATGATAAATATTGGCAGGACCAACACAGTCGCCAAAACCATCTTGTTTTCGCACAACATAATTAACGCCTATGACACCCATTTTTATCTTGATCTCTTTAGTCAAATTGTTACGTTTATTCTGAAGCTGAGATTTAAGCCTTCGGCATAACCCTCTATCAACTAATTGTTTAAGTCTATTTCCATATTTTTTTTGATCGATTCCATCAGAAAATATAATAAATACCTGTTCAGGGTTTAAAAATGATGCGCTGTTTGCTTCTACAGCAGCAGCGATAATGCCATTCCACGATGTAGTACCTGTTCCAGATTCATTACCAATTTTCTTAATCTTGCTTATTGCCCCATCAATATCTGTGTTGAGAGGAATATTAAAAAATGGAAACTCTCTATCAATATTTGCATTATCCTGGCGTGTTCTCCAGTCATACCACCCAAACAAGGGCGTATCTTTTGGCTCCTTGATCTCCTTTATGGGCCTAGGTAAATTAAACATATCTCTAACGGTTTGGGTTGGAGAACCTCTATAAAACTCGTAAATATACTTTTTCTTGTACTCTTTTTGGGGAGAGCCAGGAATTGCTGGCTCGATCACTTTTTCGTCAGTTTCCTTTACATGGGCAGAACTGTAACCTAATAATGCAACTCTATTATTTCCTTCAACCTTAAAACTCTTAACCTCGTTCAATGCTCTTACAATGGTATCACTGACAACTTTAAGACGTGTTTTTCCAGGGCCTCCACTTAGTAACATAGAGCTACTGAAATCCACAATTAAATAGATATCCATTGGATTCGATAAATACTTTCTAGCCTTTGACTTCCCACCCACTTGAAAGTGAGATTCAAGGTTAATTTCCTCATAGGTTACCCAAGATTCATGTTGGGAAGAGGCCGTAACACTTATATCAGTATAGGGCGCACTTTCTCCACTGGCTCGAACGCATCCAGTTTTAAGCTTACATTCCTTCTTATTAACATCCACATTTACCTTACCCTGATTATCAACCAAATATCTGTCGATCACTTTACTTGCATAGTCATCTGCATCATCACCCTTTGGATCTGCTGCTAATGCAAGGCTTGCGACTTCTGAAGCCTCAAGCATTCTGACGTGGGTTACTAATCTTTGTGACATTGCAATAGAAAAGGCAAGAATAAGAAATAATATGGGTATTAAACCGATAAAAATTATTCCAGCAGCGCCTCTGTGTTTATAACCACATGTCTTACTTAATTTATTAGACATTTTACAGCCTCAGATCCAAAAATCACGTATAAAAAACTTAATATAATATTAGATTTAATTATGAAGAAAGTTTCCTTCTCCAGTATTTATCTTACTCATTATTGCTTCTTCGATTTTATTTGCAGTAAATGCGGTAACTATATTATTATCACCGACACAATCATCTACACCATAGTAATTAGGATAAGTTCCCATATTTCGCATTTGAATATACAAAAAGTCTGTACTGATACTACCAGCTTGAAAACTTGATTTAGTGGCTAACTGCTCTCTAATTTTGTCACAAAATCCAAGCTGAACGGCCTGTTTAAACCCATCTGGGTTTGAAGTACTAACACCACCATCGGTTATAATGACAAACAGCTGTCTAGAGTTTAACTTTGGCATTGAGTTTGCCATTTGAGCCGCTCCCGCCATGCCGTTAATAAGCTGTAACCACTCGCCTCGTGTAATTTTTTGATTATTAATTGTATTAGCCACTGAATCTAAGTTTGAGGTTAATGTTCTATTTCTTACCTTATACAAAACATTGATTCGAATGTTCCAATGCCTTACTTCTTCATTAACTGTACCTGGTGGCCAATCATTACAATCTTGAGTTTGACGAGGTATTTCAGGCGGATCAAATAAGTTCCAAACCATCCGCCACGGCACATTTCCTCTACGGTAATCTAACAAACGTCGCTTATCATAATATATCCATGAGCCACCATAGGTTAGCGGCCTACAGGTTGCTCTTCCTCCGACAGACTCAGCCACATGTTCGGTAAAACCAAGAAAACCCACCCTGCTCTGGCCTGAGGTATCAAATGCTTTGATTGCATTGATAGTATTGACTATCGCTTCATCTGCTACCTGTATTCGCTTTCTACCGCCACCTTCAGAGAAGTAGTCCTCAACCATCACCCGTGACTGATCCACAACAAAATAGACATCCACTGGGCCCGATGATTGATATTTTCGCACTTTAGCACTGCCAGATACTGAGAAATCTTGACTAGCTCCATACTCACTGTTATCAAACAACGACTTGTGATTACTACTCGCCGTCACTTTCAGTTCAGTAAAAGGCGTTGTTACAAGTGCACCATCACAAGTATCACCAGTCTTACAACTCTTCTCTGTTACCTCGGCTGTCACAGCACCTAAATTATTCGTCATATATCGGTCGACTAGGCTTGTAACATAGTTTGCCCTGTTACTAGAATCTAAAGTTGACTCTGCAGCTACTGCTATACCTGATACCTCAGCGGCCTCTAACATACGAGTATGGGTAGAGAGCTTATTGGCGATATTAATCGAGACAGTAAGTAACGAGAATAATATCGGCAGCAAACCAATAAATATGATTCCAGCCGCACCATGATGCCGACGAGTCAAATTCATATTAGATCCTAGCAAAGGCGTATGATGTACTCACTACACGCATAACCTCGTTATTCATGACGCCAAGGATATTAAAAGGCGTCTCATAACATAGGGATACTTGATACAAGGGTAACTTAGTTCCCTGGGAGGTTTCTGGTAATAAACTTAACGCTTGGCCTTTACTCATCGATGTAACATTGGGAAAATCACAATTTGCTGTTCTACCTGCAGTTAACGAATTTGTGGCTAGGTTAAATCCTGCCCCACTGGACTTACCATTTAAATAAACCGCATCTACCCTCATGCCAAACTTATTAGGGTCATAGCTAGGGATCATGCGCTTCATCGAAGCAGACGCTACGGCATATAGATCATTCTTGGCCTTAGAGCAATTTCCCGCACAAACATCTAAATTATTCTCAAATAGCTCCTTTCTTTCAGCTATCAGCGTCACCATGGAATACGCTGCCCTATCTATTTGTCCCTTTTTATTTGTCACTATTAAAAAGTTTGAAATAGTCGCCAAAATGGCTGAGGTAAAAATTAAGGTTAATGCTAGCTCTACGGCAAATGCGCCTTTAATTTTCTTATCCACAGTGACTTCCTTTATTAAATTTAAACTCACAACGCTCGTATTCTTGAACAGCCATGATTTCTCTTCTTAATTCAAATCCCGGAAACCAAGGTGAAACGATGGGTTGATATGTATAGTTAACACTGTATACAGCTAATGGTGAACTTTCTGCTCTGCTTGATATATTGGGGCAATCAGTAATATTATCATAACGACTATCACAGCTTCTTAAGTCGTCAAAGTCTTCTAAATAACTAACATTAATTGCCACTGAACTCTGATCAACAACATTTATACCTAGAATACTTCCAGCCTTATTTAACTGAGTATTAATCAGATTTTGATAGTTAAGAGCTGTCTTTTGACTAGACTCTCCCATCTTTTTTATTTCTATGACAGAAGTCGTGATCGCATGATCTATCATGCTCATAGAAAAAATCATAAGACAAAGCTCAATCCAAAAGAAAACCAGCACGACAAAGATAGGTAAGCCCAGTGCTGCCTCTACTGCCATTGAGCCTTTAATGGATTGCTTCATAGTGTTTTATACTCCTTTGTTCCATAATTCACTACAAAGCCATCTTTTAGACCGCTGGATTTTAAAAATGCTTTAGCTCGGGATAAAGATGTAAAATCTCCGACACAATATCGAATCATTGAATCAAATTCATACTCATATATAGTGTCAAATCTCGACTTTAAATACTCAAGATACTCCTTTTCCACATGCTGGTAAGTCGCCAGTATTTGTATTCGATAATTGCTATCAACTTTCACTTTACGTTTGGGCTGAGCTTTTCTAGTCTTTGTTAGTCGTGGCACTTTTTTACTGACAAGGTTAGACTCTTGCTTTATTTCCTTATGCTTGGGTAAAGCCTTGGTTTTAGTCATGCCTTGAGAGAGCAATCCACCCTTATTGACATTAGTAGCATTTTGACTAACTTGACTAGCCTTAGATGTTTGCATATCTAAATTTTTGCTAGGGGCAGTCACTCTCCCATCGCTAGGCTTAATAACAAACTTATGCTTTGCTGGCACAGAGATATTCTTAGCACGAACCGTCAACTTTAATTTATCCAGTTTCACCTTTGCTAATTCTGGCGTTGAGTTGTATAACAAAGCTTCCATTGCAAGCCTATCATTTCCGGCATTCACAGCAGAAAGCAGCAAATTAGCCCTTAGCTTTTTATTGCTAGGATCTTGGATATACACGTTTTGTAATAGATCTACTGCCTCACTGTACTTATGTTGCATCATATTAAGCACTGCAAGATCATTAGCTATTCTTACATCTTCCGCCCCTAGTTTTTTAGCCTCTAGAAAGTGACTTTCAGCTTGAATATAATTTCTTTGATGTGCATAAACTTTAGCAATCAATAGATGATATTGAAGCGCATCACCATCACGCTCTAAATATTGTTTAAGCTGATTCTCCGCTTTTAAATATTGTTTCTCCAATATACTTATCTTAGCTAAGGTCAACAAAAATATTGGTTTGTTAACATCATCTTTAGAGTAGGTGTTAGCATAAAGTTTAGCTGACTTAAGATCTCCTGCAGCTAAATACTCGTTGACCAATTTCGCGCGATATTCTTGCTCAATATTTAGGTTTTGTTTATAGAACTTAATAATATTTTTACTATCACCAGATTCTAGTAATATCTTCTCTTGGGCAACTTCTTTATTCTCTGTAGTCACACAGCCAGACAATAACCCAATAGCAATGGTTACCGCTAATAATCTAATCGTCATACTAACATCCTCATAATACCTGGGGCAGCAATGAGCACAACGATAGGCACCATAATAAAGGCAATCATAGGTATTGCCATTTTTGCTCCCATTTTTCCTATTCGCTCTTCTAGATCCATCATGTTTATTTCTCTGATATCACTAGCTAATGTTTTCAGTGTTGGTCCAACAGAGGAACCAAACTGTAGACTCTGGGCCAGAGTCATTACGAAACTCTGAGCTTCCGATGTAGGAATTAATTCATAAAACTCTTCTAGCGCCTTCTCGATACCTACAACCTTAGATCTATCTACTGTAGCCTTTATCACATACGCCAATGATTTATCGATAGTTTCTATCTCTTCCGCCAAATAC
Source organism: uncultured Shewanella sp. (assembly GCA_947503555.1). Taxonomy (GTDB): domain Bacteria; phylum Pseudomonadota; class Gammaproteobacteria; order Enterobacterales; family Shewanellaceae; genus Shewanella. The sequence continues at coordinate 43,627 of CANNEE010000008.1, read as the reverse complement.
TCTAAACTGGATTCCACTGTCATTCCGCTGTGAACACAGACATTCATTAAATCCAATAGGAAAGGCAGCCTATTACTCATTCGCTTGACGTTTTGCTTACCTTTACTCGCAATATACATATCCGGCCCCATCACAAATGTGAACAACGCAATGAGTAGATAAAACAGAGACATTACCAAGCTAGTTTCCCCTGAAAAGTGATCCATAAGGATAACGACAAGGCAAAGGGTAAAAGGCACCAGCTTAAATAAGTAATAAGTATCAATAATGAACTTGTTATAAATGCCAGCAGAAACAAAATTCTTTCTTATCTCCTCTTTATTAAAATTAACCTTAGTAAGAAAGTTATATATTATATCTGTGCTGTCTTTTTTCGCTTTGGTCGAGCCAATAATTTTTCGAGCTGAAATCGTCACCTTAAGCTTGTCTAGCCAAGACATAACTATCAAAGCCAACCCCAAGGAAGCCAATGAGGCGACAGCAATCAGAAAGTAAGTATTCGTCGTCATGTGCTAACCCCTCTCAGAATATTCCAAATACTAAGAAATCCGATAAGCTCACTGATGATGACGTAATAAAAAATGCCTTTACCCTCTTCTGCGAACATCACAAAGTGATAGTTTTCAGGGCTTGTGAACTTTAGAATTATGATGAAAATAACAGGCAAGCTAGCAATAATCTTTGCTGAAGCCCTAGCCTCAGAGGTAAGTGCATTTTTTTTCTTTTCTATCGACCTCGACTCAAACATCAGTCTATTAATTCGCTTGATAATCTCCTTGAGTTGACCACCTCTACTAATGTTTATGCTTACCGTCGATGCGAAGAAAAAATACTCAATATAAGGGAACTTTACGGCGCTATTTTGTAACACTTCATCCGGGCTCTCACCTATCTGCAAGCGCTCTGCCATATACTTAAACTCTTGGCCAACCTCATTATTTAATTGAGCGCCTACATATTCAAAGGCACTAATGATACTCTGACCAGAAGATACTGCCCCACTTAATATATTTAATGCATCTGGAAAATTATTTTTAAATGCTTCTGCTTTACGCTCTTTTAGTTTTAAATAGAAAACGAGAAATAAAATAGGTTCTATTAATAAAAAGCAAATCAAAAAATCCTTCATAAGGAAAAACTCGCTCAAAATAAATATAAAGCCTATTGATGCAGCTAGAAAGCCGATTAACTTTATTGGCATTTGAGGCTTGAACACCTGTATAAAGCTATTAAACCAAAGCTTAAACTTATATTTAAAATCTGAACTTAGACGTTTAGCATCAATGACAGAGCTTTCACCCTTTACCCCTTCAAAATCTTTGCCTTGGCCAATATATTGATTAATGACTTTCTTTTGCCTATAGCTATAACCTAGCCATAGCGCAATTAGCACTCCCCAAAAACAACCAAGCAATATCATCATTGGAAGATCTCCTTCACACTGCTTTCGAGCCCGAAGAACTTAGCTCTCTGATAGATAATGGATCGCAGCGACAAACCCGATGTATGAAAATCTCCACTAATAACACCTTCGTCTAGCTCATCACTGACTTGGAATTTGAAGATATCCTCCATCACAACGTTTTCACCTTCCATGCCGACGACTTCAGATATATTCATCACCTTACGACTCCCGTCATGAAGGCGCTTAACCTGGACAATCAAATCAACGGCACTGACAATCGTGCGCCTTATCGCCATTAGCGGTAGGCTAGACGTTGCCATCATCACCATACTTTCAACACGAGCAACCGCATCTCTTGGTGTGTTTGCGTGTAACGTTGACATAGAACCATCATGACCCGTGTTCATCGCTTGCAGCATCTCAAAAGCTTCTCCGCCACGACACTCACCTACAACAATTCGATCTGGACGCATACGTAAGGCATTGATCACCAGATCCCGAGCTGTGACCTCACCCGTACCTTCTACACCAGCTTGACGTGTTTCTAATCGAACAACATGGGGTTTCTGAAGTTGAAGTTCTGCGGAATCCTCAATAGTGACAACACGCTCACTATCTTCAATAAAGCCTGTGAGCGCATTTAGCAAAGTGGTTTTGCCCGAGCCTGTACCGCCAGATATCAGAATATTGCATTTACAATGGCTCGCGATTGACAAGAGCTTGGCCATCTCTACTGACATAGCGCCAAACTCCATCAAATTGACTAATTTGATTTTTTGCTCTTTAAACTTACGAATAGAAATAGATGTGCCATCTAGGGCAAGTGGTGGAATAACAATATTTACCCTAGAGCCGTCTGCTAATCTGGCATCACAAAGTGGTTTAGAGTCATCGATTCGACGACCCACATTAGACGCAATGCGTTTTGCAATTGTATTAAGTTGCTTCTCATTAACAAATTGCACACTGGATTTTTCAATCTTACCACCAAGCTCAATGAAAACATCGTTGGGCCCATTTATCATGATATCTGATATATCATCATTATTTAGGAGAGATTCCAGAGGGCCCAAGCCCTTAAGCTCATCCGTTAGTGCCTTAACTAACTCTTCACGTTTAAGGGTACTGACCTGAAACTGTTTCCTATCAATAAGTAAATATACAGATTCCCTTAATTGTTTTTCCAACTCTTCGTAACTGATATCGACTAAGGATGCTGCATCTAGTGCATCAAAAATCTCATCTCTTATTGTAAGATAAATTTCTTTTAATTGATTCATAACTTAAATATTTGAAACTTAGATTTTGGTTTAACATCCTTTCCTGTCATTGACTCAACAATTTCAGCAATAGCAGAAAAATACTTTGACTTCTTAACTTCAGATAAGCCTTGTTGTACAACCAACTTTTCTAATGATGGTTCATAGTTAATGGTATAAGACTCATCACAAGGCAGGCGCTGCTTAGCCTGAGTAATAGGAACAATATAATCTTTAGCCGGACGATTCATGACAAAAACAGCCTTTAAATCGATACCAGTAAGTTTCTCTCTAATTAAATTAAATGACCTCAATGATGCTAGTGAGGGATCGCAAACTACAATAATCTTCTGATAGCGGCCGATCAATTCTTTAGCATTAAAGTCATCGAATGCACGAATAGACACTGAATCAATAATAAAGTTATAGCTGGCTTCTAAAACGCTAGATAATCGGCTTAACGTCTGTGAGTGGGGGCCAAAGTAGTCATCTTCTTTTTCGAGAACCAGATAATCTAATTTAGATGCCACATTAGAGATATAGGTTTTAGCAATAGCCTCATCTATGTCTGATTCATTAAGTGTTAACGTATTTTGCTTGAACGCATGTTTTTTAAGCCCTAAAACAATATCTGAGTTATAGGAGCCTGTGTCATGATCTACCAGTAGTGTTTTTAATTTAGAATCAGCAGCCAAGCTATTAGAAAGTACTGCACTAAAGAATGATACGCCAATCCCACCTTTGGTACCCAAAACCAAAATTTTCTTTGCTACGCGACTTTTCTTTTTCCCTACTGCATAACTAATATCATTATTACTTAATGCGTCAATTAGCTCATTACACTCTGGGTCCCAAAGCACATAGGTGCAACCAATAGAATGGACTTCATTACGTAGTTTTATCGAGTCAATCTCACTTAAAACCAATATTGAAATATCTACATCCAACTTACTCGTTAAGTTAGAGAGTTCTTCAATGATATTTCTAGAGTTTCGCATATCGAAGACAATACGCTTAAACTTAATTTCACCATTACTTGAGTCTGATTCAGTTTCTATATTTGTTACTATGGTCGGTTCGTTGTAACCTTCAATCGCATAAACCTGTTTAACTCTTTCCTCAAGAACCTTATCAGTAGTAACAATAAGGTCCCCCTCTTTAGACTTGCCTTTATTTTTTGAGATCGACTTTTTAAAAATGTTATCTAAGTCCATAATGCGCTCACTTAAAACTGTTTACCAAACTAATATTTCTATTAAACTCTAAAGCACATCCAAATCTGTACTCATCTCTATTATGAAAGCTTAATTCACCACAATCATGGTTGGTATATCTTTTGTAGATAGACTTAACAACAAGATCTTTATCTTCAGCAGCATCCGTTAACTCTAGTTTCAAGTTATTGTTGTTTAATCCAATACTACTCAACTCAACAGCAAGTCTATTGACTAAATCAGTCATCGCAGGCTTATATATGATTTCAATTTTTATTTTTCTTTCTCTGTCTTTTACACCCTTAATAAAAGATAGTGATTTATTGAAAGCGTCCTCTTCAGATACTACATTTAGGTTTAATGCCTCTTCGATTAGCTCTACTGTATTATCGTTATATAACCTTGGCTGACTACAGCCTGATAAAATCAGTGAACAGATAACAGCAATAATAATTCTCATTAATTAAAACCTCCAACAGATATATTCTCTTCTAACTCTTCATTACCAATTTGAGACAAATCTATATTGAGTAATCTTTCGAGATCATCTGTTTTTCTAAAGTGAGGTAATTTCAATGCTTCAGGTTCTACAGGGTCAACTAGATTTACCGTCGCTATAATGATTAGCTCTGTTCTTGCATAATTCTTTGTCGTCTTACTAAACAAAGCTCCAAGCACAGGGATATCCCCTAAAATGGGCAGTTTACTCACTCCCTCTCTCTCTTCCCTGGTTAACAAGCCTGCTAGCACAAAGCTCTCACCATCTCTAAGCTGCACCGTAGTTTGTGCACGACGAGTTTTGATAGAAGGTGCCGCTAGGGTTCCGATAGCGGTGCGGCTAGCTTGGTCAATAGAACTCACCTCTGGAAATAGCGATAACTTAATATTCTCAGAGTCTGTCACCTTTGCGACCATGGAAAGCTTGACGCCATATTCTTTATAGCTAACTGTTAATCCATCTTCACTCTGGACAGCAACAGGGATTTCTCCACCGACCAAGAAACTGGCTTGCTCACCTGAAATAACAGATAAATTGGGCTCTGCTAATACTTGGCCTAAGCTATCGTCACTCGTTGCCGAAATGATCGCAACTAGGTCCTTGGCAGTAAAATCAAGCAACTTATTAACAAACTTGCCTGAAGCCCCACCTTCTTCACTATAGGTCACACCAAGATCTGACAAAAAGCTTGTTGACACTTCTGCAATAGTAAGTTTGACATTAATTTGATTAGTCGAAAGTACTTTCAAATTATTAATGACTTGCGCATATTCATAAGAGGCCGTATAGCTTAGCTCCTCGCCATCGCCACTGCCTGATAAACTCGTTGTAAAAACAGTACGTGTATTTTGCTTCTTTAGCATTTCGCCAACTAAACGATAAATGCTATTCTTGACTTCTTCGCTTGTTACTATGCCGTCTATTACAACCTGATCGCCAACGTTAGAGAGTGAAACGTTCTCCTCAGGAAATTTAGCAACGAGTACCTGTTTCAACAGTCTAAGACTTTGATTAACCACCAATTCAATATTCTTTAATTCGTTTCCACTTCTGTCATAAATAATGACGGAGGTTACCCCCTCACCAACCCCATAGACGACAACCTTATTGTCATCAACGACTTTATAATCGCCGATTGTAGGGTTAGCGACAAAAACTGTAGCGATTTCTCGCTTAAGACTAATAGTCTTTGCAGTACCTTGATCTACATTCATTAACTCTGCAGATATGCTATGCAATGAGATTAGTGAAAGAGCGACACCTAATATATAATTAACAAACTTTTTCATGATTAATTACCACGTAATTCTCTAACACTAAATTGATCTTCAATAATATCACTGCTTCTAATCGATAAATGCCTATTTTCAAATGCATCTGGAATAATATTTACAGTGCCAATCTTTTGTGCCATTTCAAGTTTAAGCGCATCCTTTGTTTTTATACTTAATATCAACCCATGTTTTGCAGGCTCGCCACCTATAGCATTTTCCTTATCTGATTCAATAACACTTAGTACTCTGGCATCGCGAACGATAACTTTACTAACCAACACGCTTTCATTCTGATAATCTGAATTCATATTGGCAGATGTAGAAGTAGAAATAAAACTCACTCTATCTCCCGCCTGAAGACCAAATAGCTCGACAACACCTATCCCTGTCGCCTCATAAAAATAAGGAAGCTCATCATCTTTAATTGCTAAATAGATGTAATCTCTTTCATCTGGATTAACTAACATTTTATTAGTAATCAAGCTTCCAGTTTTAACCTCATATTTAAATATGGTTCCAGACTTTATTTTTAGCTTTTCACTTCTGTCATATTGAACACCTTCCAACTCAGACTCTAATAGCTCTACATACTCATATTGCTGAGGAGACAACACTGTCGCTTTATTAACATCCTTAATTAACCTATACACTCCGATCTTATTTGGAGCAACTTCTACTGGCTCAACAACTTCAACTTCGGTATTAATAAATGAGTTCCCTACTATGTATATAACCGAAAATAAAGAAAGTGCCACTAAAAGAAAAACTAGAACTCGTTTCATAGTATACCTAATAGAGTTATGAGCCTGTGCTCTGTATATTAAACAAAATCAGTTTATTTTTCTGAAGATTCAACTGTATCCACTACGCTATTTATGGCATTTGTTATAGCATTCATCACATCACCATTCTGTATCATTAGCATTGCTAAAGACGACATAATCACAGCAATGACGGCATACTCCACCGCAGTCACTCCTATGTGCTCTCGAAGTAACTTTTTAAATAAACTAGGTATTTTTGCTATTGGGCTATTACTCATATATATCCCAATTAAAAAGACAATTAATGTTTGAGGGGCCAAAGCCCCTACCTGTACGACTAGAGTTTATTAACTTTAACTTCCGTTTGTTGCGGTTGTTAGGTTATTTGTCACCTTAGTTAACGCGCCTGTAATTGCATTTTTAAGTGTCTCGTTTTGGAATGCAGCAAGAACTAACGCTGACATTACAACAGCAATAATTGCATACTCAACCGCTGTAACACCACGGCGATCCTTTCTGAAATCCATTGCCATCAAGTGCATTTTAGCCATCAATTTATAATACATAATACCCTCTTAAATTTAGTTAATCACAACAACCTAATTTGAAGTGCAATAAGAATTTACATTGAGATCCAAAAAAGATCCAATAACAAAACCTTAAGATCGATAAGCAATATTTATGACTTCACAAATATAAGAATAATTTATAATAAAATAAAGAAAATAGAAAAAGAGAACGTAAAACATTAAAATAAATCAATGATCATGCATAATATATTAAAATTGACTAATTAAGTTCAAGTTATAACATAAAGTAAAGTGACTATATGATGAGACTTGTTAGAATGAATTTATTGCTATTCAAAAAAACTTTATCAAGATTGATAACTGATAGAGTTTAATATTTATACACTAGCCACGAGACTAATAAATGGAAATTGAAATAATTCGCACACTCACTTTAATGATAAGCCTATTCATTATGGTTTGGATTATCTACACAGACACGAAACATAGACATATCAGCAATAAGGCCTGCTTAATTTTAGCTTTAAGCAGCATCGCATCTGCTACAGTATTTTCATTTCTACCTAGCGCTATTATCTATAGCCTGATTATCTTCACGCTGTTTTTCTTAATCTGGTATTTCGGAATCATGGGGGCCGGAGATGTAAAATTGATCACAGCTTTCAGTTTAGGTATTCACCCTGACTTTATACTGATCTATTTTATTGCGATTGGTTTGTTTGGTGGGATACAAGTAGCAATCATGTATCTGTTATCTCTAGTAAGAGGAACTACTCCATTCGACAAAGGGATACCCTATGGCGTAGCTATTTCCATTCCTGGCGTGATACTCTCTTATGCATCAACCTTTCAATAATTTAGTTCTATGCTCGCTATATAGCACTAAATTCAGGATATATTAATATCCCGCTTTCGTATTGCATTCAATGCTCGCATGTACTTTCCATTGCTCTCACCAATTCGATCTCGATTAATCCAACCATAAACTTTCCTGTTGTGTGCAATTTCTATCACTTCACAGTCCATAGCAGTGAACTGATCACGGGAAAAAAGATATACGCTATTGTTAAAAATGTGCTTATCTTTAAAGTCATCTATAGCGCTAGTCGACATCCAGCGAGTGTTATTGGCAATTTCAAACCCATGGGCCGTTAGATATGCTCTCACATCTCCTTTGTCCATAGTGCTACAATAGATAACCCTAGAAGGGCATTTTCCTAATGCATTAGTTGCGATCGCGTAATCACAATCTGAAACCAAAAAAGATTCACCATCAATTGCAGGAAAATCGATATGACTGAATACAACGTCATATTTATTGATATCTATCTGATCTATGCTTTTGTAGCAATTAAGAGAAATGCTCATATCATCGCTATCGATCCTATCGATATAGGACTCAGCCAACATCAAACAGTTCTCCGATGTCTCTACAGCGATTTCAATATTTTTTTTACTATTGAGTAACTGCAAATCATTCAAGAGTTTTTGCCTGATTGCTCTTGACTGTTCAGTGTAATCGAGTAGTACCTCCCCATGCTGGGTAAGAGAAAGCCCATTGCGACGCTTAAGCACTTTTGCACCAATGATGCTTTCAATTTTCTTAATGTGCTGTGATACTGCAGGTTGAGTCATAAATAACTTTTTTGCTGCTGAACTAAAACTTCTATGTTTAGCCACTTGTGAGAACGTGATTAAAAACTTTTCGTTCAAACTCTCAATTCTATGCTGCACCTAATGCCTCCTTGTTAGCTTATAGCAACACCACGTCATAAGACGATTTTACCTATATACTCTAATCCCCCCTTATAATTCCCATATATAATTAGCAGCAAGCAATAACGAAAATTCATATATTACTTACTGTTACAAATGTTAAGAGCAGATTACAGCATGAACCTCAGTAAAAACTTGACCCGAGTCAAAATTATGACGCTCGCTGAACGAGCTAGAATTTAATTCAACTTAAGGCCTGATCACAAGCATGGATTATTGTTTCAAATTTAAAACAAGCCATATGGAACAGCTCTATTCTATAATTTAGAGTAAAAATACAGCCAAGAACACAGAAACATTTTAAAAACAATTTTACAACAAAAAGAAATCATAATTCACTTTTGTCATCGGCATATCATCAATAGGTATATTTGCACATTCCGCGATATAGTTTACACCTGTACGCAGCACAGATGCCAGAATAAAACACCAAACTAGATGGTTAATTAAGAGTTTTCACCCACAAAAAAGCAAATACCAGAACCAAGTAATTATCATTACCACAACTATCGATATATCGACCTAGCAAGTAGAGTAAATATAAAATGAACATAAGCGATATACCTGTAAAATACGCCGTGAACTTAGAAGACAAACTCCGTATTAACAAAAATGCCCCCTGTAAAATTACGAAAAGATAGGCATAAATCGTCACCACAACAATCTGTTAAAGTAATTAATTATTAATGATATAAAACAGGCACAATTTCTCATAAAAATAACAAGATTAGCGGAACTCATATCTAACTGATTTATTCAACATTTTTATTTTATTAAATTTTCTTATAAGTTGTGAATGAAGATGAATTTGAGTTAAATAACAGATTTAGCTCTGTAGAGGTCGGAGTAGTTTAGCCATTTCTTAACGTGCACATGAGCAAAATTCATCTAGAAAGAGTCGCTTTTCAGAAAATATTTACTTATTTAAGAAGGTGTAGAAATACGCTGTTAAATTCGGGGTTACCATCAACTTATATCATAAGTTGTCAACAAAATGTCTAGACAAGTCCTTCCTTTACTTCTCCCTTACAGTGCAACCTATATAAGATTACCAACACCTTGATATCGATAGGCTATCCAACTTCATAGTATGAATGCCTTGCCAATTTAGATTGAGTTATACATTTTCACATTCTGACTCTTTAAATCTAAGACCTTGCTTACAGTGTCATTAGGCTAGAGCGTGTTGAACTTTCAAGGTTATTTTTGCAGCAATATACAGCTTGCTTGAGCGAGGCAGAGCTTGTGCCCTAGAGTGATTCTACATGAATAAGCGATAATGTAATGGAAGTGCGCTGTAAATGCTGCGCTTCATGCACAATTCAGTGGTATTTTCTCATTGCCCCACAATAACTTACTTAGATTGCTAAGCTTCACCTCGTTCTCCTCAACAAAATGCCATTAACTTAGTGTAAAAACTAGTCAGCAAAGATCAACACGCCCTAGAGATTACGCCAACCTTGGGTATAATAAGGCCCATATTTTCTATGTGACTAGAACATCTTAATGACAAGCTTTAGCGTACTCACACCTCCCTCAGCCGATACAAGAAATACTCAATTTATTCATACCGCTAACGGAGTTGCCCAAGCGCTCACTTTGGCTAATATCGCCAAAGACCATAAAGGAGTAACGCTTTTAGTTACCCACGACACACCAACAGCCATACAGCTGGAAACAGAGCTCAATTATCTACTCCAAGGTAAGCTATCCGTTTGCCTATTTCCCGATAGGGAAACTTTGCCCTACGATAGTTTTTCTCCCCATCAGGATTTGATTTCGCAACGTCTCGCAACTCTGTCACAACTTAGCTCTATGGGGCACGGAGTACTAATAGTACCTATCACAACATTAATGGTACGCCTGCCTCCTCAGAGTTATTTGGCGGGCAATGTGCTTATGCTCAAAAAAGGTGATAGATACGATATACAAGCTGTCAGAAAACAGCTTACAGATACCGGCTATCATCATGTTGAGCAAGTATATGAGCATGGTGAATTCGCTGTCCGCGGCGCCATTGTCGATATCTTTCCTAGTGGCTCATCAACCCCACTACGTATCGAGCTATTTGATGATGAAGTCGAAACCATTCGCCATTTTGATGTAGAAACCCAGCGCTCTAGCAACGAAATCGATAAGATTGAAATGCTACCGGCAAAAGAGTTTCCAACGGATTCCAGTGCAATTGAAGGCTTTAGACAAAGATATCGTCGCCGTTTTGAAACCTTAGTTAAAGAGCCAGAATCCATCTATCAGCAGGTAAGCCGTAACCTCATGCCCGCGGGAATAGAAAATTACTTACCCCTTTTCTTTGAAGAAACGGCCAGCTTATTTGATTACTTGCCAGAGAAAACACAAGTTGTGACTTGTGGTGATATCGAAGCCGCTATGGCGCATCATCTATTAGAGATAGATCAAAGGTATCAAGATAGGCGAGTCGATCCCCTCAGGCCGTTACTTGAGCCCAAAGAGCTTTATCTACTCACGGAACAAGTTTTTGCCGAATTTAAGGCAATGCCTAGATTTAGCCTAACTTCAACAAACAAAAAGTCAGCACAACAGGCCGCTACCCATGAATTGCCAGAACTCACGGCTAACCACAAATTAAAGCAACCGCTGCAGGCATTGGCACAATATGCGCAACATGCACAAGCGCAGCAACTACCACTCATTTTTAGTGCCGAGTCCGAAGGACGCCGAGAAGCCCTACTTGAGCTACTGGCAAAAATCGATATTAAACCTCAACTAATCAGCCATATTGACCAAGTTTTTAATAAAGAGTCCCATGCCGAACCTAAACTGCTGGTTTCCCCTCTTTCCCATGGCTGTATTATTAATGATAAAGCGACAAGCTACGCCATTATTTGTGAAACCGAGCTGTTTGGTAATCGAATCTCTCAAAGCAGACGCAGAGAAAAACAGCGCCAGATCAGTAATGACGCTCTGATAAAAAACCTAGCAGAGCTTAAAGTCGGCCAGCCTGTTGTCCATTTGGAACATGGTGTTGCACTCTATCAGGGACTAGAAACATTAGATGCAGGCAATGTAGTCGCCGAATATCTAAAACTTGAATATTCAGGTGGTGACAAACTCTATGTACCTGTGTCATCGCTACATTTAATCAGTCGCTATGCCGTAGGAGCAGAAGAAGGCGCTCCCCTTAATAAACTAGGTAATGAAACCTGGGCCAAAGCCAAGAAAAAAGCGATAGAGAAAATTCGAGATGTTGCTGCTGAGCTGCTCGATGTATACGCCAGACGCCAAGCGAAGCCAGGTGAAGCCTGTGAACTGGATGATGAAGAATATGCGCTATTTGCCCAAGGTTTTCCCTTTGAAGAAACCGTAGATCAAGAAACTTCTATCGCCGCCGTATTGCAAGATATGCAATCACCTGTCGCCATGGATAGATTAGTCTGTGGTGATGTGGGCTTTGGTAAAACAGAAGTGGCTATGCGCGCGGCTTTTGTCGCGGTCAATGGGGGGAAACAAGTAGCAGTATTGGTGCCTACCACCCTACTAGCACAACAGCACTTTGAAAATTTCAAAGATAGATTTGCCGACTGGCCAGTCTCTATCGACGTCATGTCTCGCTTTAAAACCGCCAAAGAGCAAACTCAAGCATTGAGTAAACTCAGCGAGGGTAAAATCGATATTATTATAGGAACCCATAAACTGCTGCAGTCAGATGCTAAGTTTGAAAACCTAGGTTTGCTGATTATCGATGAAGAGCACAGGTTTGGCGTCCGCCAAAAAGAGAAAATCAAAGCACTGCGTGCCAATGTGGATATTCTTACCTTAACGGCAACCCCAATACCGAGAACCCTGAATATGGCGATGTCGGGTATGCGGGATTTATCTATTATAGCCACACCACCAGCCAAGCGTTTAGCGGTAAAAACCTTTGTTAGAGAATACGATAAGGCCACAGTGCGCGAAGCCATTTTGCGTGAGATACTTCGTGGCGGCCAAGTCTACTTTCTACATAACAATGTAGAAACCATAGAGAAGTGTGCAGAAGATATCAGAGAACTACTGCCCGAAGCTCGTGTTGTCACTGCCCACGGACAAATGCGTGAACGAGAACTTGAGAGAGTGATGTCAGATTTCTATCATCAAAGGTTTAACGTCCTCGTTTGCACCACGATTATTGAAACTGGCATCGATGTTCCAAGCGCCAATACCATTATTCTGGATAGAGCTGATAAATTTGGTTTAGCTCAGTTACACCAGTTAAGAGGACGAGTCGGTCGAAGCCATCACCAGGCCTATGCTTATATGATGACGCCTCATCCTAAACGCATGACCAGTGATGCACGCAAACGATTAGAAGCGATAGATGCACTAGAAGATCTTGGTGCCGGCTTTATGCTTGCCACTCAAGATTTAGAAATTCGCGGCGCGGGTGAGCTACTAGGGGATGAGCAAAGCGGCCATATTTCGAAAATCGGCTTTAGTCTCTACATGGAGATGCTTGAGTCCGCTGTCAAAGCGATGAAAGAAGGGAAAGAGCCTTCACTCGAATATATGCAAAATCAACACTGTGAAATGGATCTGCGTATTCCTGCACTACTCCCCGATGATTATGTGGCCGATGTGAATATGCGACTATCACTTTATAAGCGTATCGCTAACTGTGAATCGTCAAAAGCGATAGATGAATTGAAAGTAGAGCTAATCGATCGCTTTGGTCTATTGCCAGAACCAACCAAGAATCTATTTGAATTAACCCTATATAAGCACAAAGCCAGTCGTCTAGGGGCAACAAAAATAGAGCTGCATAATGCAGGCGGCAGTATCGAGTTTGGCGATAATCACAGCATCGACCCTGAATTTATTATTGGTTTGCTACAATCTCAACCACAAATCTATCGTATGGAAGGGCCAAATAAGTTAAAGTTCAACATGCCAGCGCAAACCAGCAAAGATAAATTGAAACTGGTCAAGCTATTACTGGATCAACTAGCACAACATAGTCTTGGAGATAAATAGTGACTCGACTCACGTCAATCGCACTCATTACAACTGGCCTTTTAGCCGCAGCGAACCTAACAAGTTTAGCCCTCGCCAATGAGGCACCTTGGTATGAAGTTGAAGTCTTTGTATTTGAACACCCAAGTGCCGATACAGAAAAGTGGTCAGAGGAAGTTAAGCTAGCCAAAACCCAAGATGCGGTTGATTTTATTACACCAACAATCACCACAGATATATCGAGTATAAATTTAGGTATATCCACTGCTGATAATCCACCGATAGACTGTAACGCTCCTAATTGGAGCGTGCCTAATACAGATAGCTACGATAATTCTGCTGGCTACACTAATCATGGGTATGACTCAGGTTCTCAAGCAGAAGGCTCTCGCGCCTATATTACCGATGAATACGGGCAGCTCATTGAGATGGACAGCTCAAATATAGCAGCAACAAATACAGATAGCTCAGCGCTAAACTCGCCAGAAATAGAAACCGCCCCCGCCCCCCAGCAGATTGATGAGCAAATGACAGATCCGAATTCTGAATGTGAAAAGCAATTTGCCCAGAGTGAGCAGACACGGTTGAGTGAGGTTCCTGTATCGATAGCAGCTCATGTTGAAAAGCAAGCAATTTGGGGCACCCAAAATCAGCTATTGGCACAAAGCCAAAGTCAATTTGGGGACATGATTGCAAAAATTAGCAGAGAGCCCGGAGCTAAACCTTTACTGCATATGACTTGGCAGCAAGTCATGTTACCTAGACATAGGGCAAAACCAGTCAGGCTATTTGCAGGACAAGATCTTTCAGCACAGTTCAACCTTGATGGGACTAAGGTCGATACCAGTCAAATCGATGTACTGTCGCAATTTGGTTTTTTACAGGATTACTTTGCAGCGAAAGAGGATATGCCAGTTTGGCAACTCGATGGCCTATTTAATATCTATTTAAACCATTATCTCTACGTCGAAACTCAGCTTAACTACCGAGAAGCTGGAATTAAGACTGCTGCAATTGAAAATGCGCAGCAAGAAACGGCCGATACAGAAATAAGCCTGATAGAAGATGACACTGCTTATCTGGAGTCAGAGTCTAGTACGCCATTCCTATATGCCATTCCTATGACTCAAAACCGCCGAGTACGCAGTAGTGAAATCCATTACTTAGATCATCCAAAGCTAGGAATCGTCTTTCAAATTAGGAAGATGCCACAGCCAGAAAAGCTAGAACCAATAGAGCTTAATCCGCAGCCAACGGGTGAAGAGAGTCAAACCTTCGGCCAAAATAGTTTAAGCAATTAACCCTAAATCTTTATCATAGCTTGGATAAAAGCCAACAATTCAGTTCATACATGCCAACAAACAAGAGTCACACGATAGAAAAGTCGAGGTAGATATCATTTGCCTCGTCTTCTTCTACCAATACGTCATCGACCTGAGCTTGAGGAGAGCCCTGATGACACCACTGAATAAAATTATCGACAGCAGGAAAACTGCCTTGAGCTAAGATTCTGACCGAACGATCTTCTTGATTAGTCACATAACCTGTTAAACCTAACTGCAAGGCTTTTTGCAATGCGTAACGCCTAAAGCAAACCCCTTGAACACTGCCTGTTACCTTGATCAATACTCGCTTCATAATCACCTCCCTGAAAAGTATCCACTATCAAGAATCGAGCGTAAGGGAACTAACTTGCGACCTCATGCAAAAATGTCTGCTTAAAAGCTTTAATTTGATTTAAATGTCCTGCGATATCGGGGAACTTATGGGGCTGTTTCTCGTCCCAAACTACCTGATAATATTGAGCTAACTGGGTTTCAATCCATGGAGTATCAAGTACATCGTCGTGACGAGATAAAATACACAAACCTTTACCTCGATTCTTAGAGCGAAACTCAGAAACACACTTCTGAGCAATATCTTCATACTCTTCGGGTCTGTCAATTCTACCTTGCATATTATCTTGGGGGCGTAAATTAGGATTGAGCATGACACAAGGGATCCCAGATAAAAAGCCAATTCGCTCGGCCCAATAGCCGCCCAAACCAACGCCTATCGCAATAGGGTTAGGATCATCGCTCATACTCAACTGTTTACTGACTTCATTTAATAGATGTTGCATGTCGTATCTTGGGTGAAGTGTGCTGTAACTAATCAAGCGCACATCATCATCGATAAACTTCAATTGACGCATCTTTTCATGATTACCAGGACTGGTCGCATCAAAGCCATGAAAATATAAAATCATACCTTCTCCCCATCAAAATCCAGCTACATCATACAAATTAGCAACTTTAGCTACATAAGCTATTGAATTAAGCCATAACAAATCTTGCGATATATCAAACTTGAGTACAATTTACCCAAAAACATTCAAAGCGGCCCACTTAAGCCATAGTCAACTGCTCGGCCAAGGTTTTTGCCCTTTGCCAACGCTCGTTTTGCTCCAGTGCCTTAGCTAATTGTAGTGCATCAGGCTTAAGTGACAACGCATTGTGCTTTGGAGCAGTCACAGGCCAATCAAACCCATTAAGCAACTCATCAACACCTTGACTATCATTACAGAGCAAAATCATATCGCAGCCCGCATCTAGCGCCGCTTTTGCCCGATGACAGTAATCGCCAGCAAATGAAGCTCCTTTCATCCCAAGATCGTCAGAGAAAATGACGCCAGAAAAAGCTAATTTCCCCCTGAGTATCTCTTGCAACCAAAAGCGTGAAAAACCAGCAGGCTTGTCGTCAATTTTAGAGTAAACCACATGGGCAGGCATCACACCATCTAATTGCTTAGCTGAAATTAATTCACTAAATGGCTGCATATCTAACAGCTCGACCTGCTCCATAGTACGCTCGTCAACTGGCATAGCAATATGGGAGTCTGGAGCGACACTACCATGACCCGGAAAGTGCTTACCTACACTGCACATACCCGCCTGTCTCATACCATTTATAAAAGCCGTCGCCAGTACTGAAACCTCATCAGGGTGAGGACTAAAGCTGCGCTTGCCTATCACCTGAGAAATACCGTTAAGGTCTAACACGGGAGCAAAACTCAAGTCGATATCGCAAGCCAATAACTCTATTGCCATTAAAAAACCTAACTCTTGAGCCCACTTCGATGCCTTGTCAAGACAGCCATTAGCTTGGGGTAATATATCGCCCATCGCCGGAATTTTGGTAAAACCTTCAACAAAACGTTGAACTCTTCCACCTTCATGATCCACTGCAATAAGAAGTTCTGGGCGAACTTGACGTATCTGCTGAATAAGTTGAAGTAATTGCTGCCTATCTTGATAATTGCGACTAAACAGAATCAAGCCACCCACCATAGGGTGAGTAAGACGCAGCTTATCTATCTGTTCTAATTCAGTTCCTTCAATATCCAGCATTAAATAACTCAAACTGCCCCCTAAATATTTTTATTTTCACACTTGAATCTATTCCTGCATTATGTGGCAATATAGCCTTGTGAGCTAGCTAAAATAGCAGATATCTCCATGTTTTATTTAGAGATACATGCTTACTTTTCATTAACATACTCATTCCCACCTCAACTCATCCTCTGTTAATAAGTCTAATGCGAAGCCATTCAGATAAAAATTTCTAATGCATAACTTTACCAGAGGATATGTGATACTCAGCAGCTTTGATTATAGTTATCTATAATTTCGCATACTTAGTGATTAGCCCAATTGCTTCCCATGCAAAGCAAAAATAACAATTAAAAACAGGATTTCATTTATGATCAGTGTTTTCGACATGTTCAAAATAGGCATAGGCCCATCTAGCTCCCATACCGTAGGACCAATGAAGGCAGGCAAAACCTTTATTGAGCAACTTCAGACTACGGGATTACTTGAGCAAGTCGATGAATTACGCTCAGAATTATTTGGCTCTCTTGGACAAACAGGCAAGGGCCATGGCACAGGCAAAGCTGTTATTCTTGGTCTGATGGGAGAAGATCCTGAAACTGTCGACACAGATAAGATCGATGCCATTCTTGATAAAGTATCCAGCACCGAGCAGCTGCAATTAGCCAGCGGTAAGAATGTTATTTTTTCAAAAGAGTCAGGCATTACTTATCACAGAAGAAAGTCCCTCCCCGCTCATGCCAACGCCATGACACTCTATGCTTTCTCCAAAGGTGACTGTTTGTATGAGCGTACCTATTACTCGGTTGGTGGCGGCTTTGTACTAGATGAAGATGAAATACAAAATACCGAATCTCCTGCATCACAAATTCAATCAGCCCCCTATGACTTTAATAGCGCAACAGAGCTATTAGCCTTGTGCACAGAGCATGGGCTCAGCATCTCGTCCCTTATGTTGGCTAATGAGCTCAGTGTCACGACTCAAGAAGAAGTCGAACAGCGCCTATGGCACATCTGGCAAACCATGAAGCAATGCGTTGAGCGTGGTTATCAAAAAGAAGGCATGTTACCTGGTGGGCTAAAACTGCGTCGTCGTGCTCCTGCTCTTTACCGTCGTCTTAAGGCTGAAGGCCGCAACACTGTCGACCCATTAACTGCAATGGATTGGGTCGACCTATTCGCACTGTCAGTTAATGAGCAAAACGCTGCTGGAGACAGAGTCGTGACAGCACCCACCAACGGGGCTGCAGGCATTATTCCTGCTGTACTTTGCTATTACGACACCTTTGTACAAGAAGTTGATAAAGATGTGTGTTGTCGCTATCTACTCACAGCAGCAGCCATTGGCATCCTCTATAAAAAGAATGCCTCTATTTCAGGTGCCGAGGTAGGATGCCAAGGAGAAGTCGGCGTAGCTTGCTCCATGGCTGCTGCGGCACTAACAGAAATCATGGGCGGCACGGTCGAACATGTAGAAAATGCTGCCGAGATCGGTATGGAACACAACCTAGGACTCACCTGTGACCCTGTTGGCGGCCTAGTTCAAGTCCCCTGTATTGAGCGTAACGCTATGGGAGCAGTTAAAGCCATTAACGCTTCAAGAATGGCCTTAAGAGGTGACGGAAATCATAAAGTATCCCTTGATAAGGTCATCAAGACCATGATGGATACAGGCAAAGATATGCGCAGCAAGTATAAGGAAACCGCCAAAGGTGGACTTGCCGTAAATATTGTCGAATGTTAATTGCTATTTAAGCATCACACTGCCAAAAAAAAGCCCCTAATAGGGGCTTTTTAATATCTTGGCTAACTTAACAATGCTCAACGCACAGGTAAATCAATATTGTTAAACATCTGCTCTATCGCTTGAGGATCTCTTAGCGCAACGGCTTTTTCTACCACTTCCTTCGTCAGATGCGGTGCAAAGTGCTCTATAAAATCATACATATAACTACGTAGGAAGCTGCCTTTTCTGAAGCCGATTTTGGTTGTACTGTGAGCAAACAGATGGCTTGCATCAATAGCGACTAGGTCTTTGTCCAATACAGGGTCTATCGCCATAGACGCAATCACGCCGACACCCAAGCCAAGACGAACATAGGCCTTTAACACATCGGCGCTGGTTGCACTAAATACCACTCTCGGCTCTAATCCCGCTCGATTAAAGGATTTCTCAATCTCGGATGAACGGTCAAAGCCAAATACATAGGTCACTAACGGAAAGCGAGCCAGATCTTCAATACTGATATGACTGCGACTTGCTAATGGATGGTCTCGTGTCACCACTACTGAGCGATTCCAATGATAACAAGGCAACATAATTAGATCTGAATATAGATGCATGGCTTCAGTTGCAATGGCAAAGTCAGCATCACCTCGAGCTGCAGACTCACTAATCTGAGATGGTGTTCCCTGATGCATATGCAGGTTCACTTTAGGGTAACGCGATATGAAATTACGAATAATATGAGGAAGCGCATATCGAGCTTGAGTATCTGTGGTCGCGATATTAAGTTCACCCTGATCTGGCTTAGTGTATTCCTCAGCAACCTTCTTGATGCTTTCCACTTTGCCAAGAATATCATTGGCGATCTCAATGACCTTTTCTCCTGCTGGAGTAACATGAGTAAGGTGTTTGCCACTACGGCCAAAAATTTGAATACCCAACTCATCTTCTAACATTCTAACCTGCTTACTAATACCAGGTTGAGAGGTATACAAATTCTCTGCTGTTGCCGATACATTGAGATTATGATTTACCACCTCTGCTATGTATCTTAATTGTTGCAGTTTCATCTGACATCCTTACTAAAAAATTGATAAACTTGTTACCCTGATCAGGTACATGATCTAAGGATTTACTATAATCAATGGTTATAGTATATCGTATAAATCAAATTAATTGGGAATATAGCTTTAAACATGAAGCTATATCATGGATGCAGTATTGATATCTTCCCAGTAAAACTATGCTAGTTTATTGATTTATTGTAGCATTAGCGCAAAGTAACATTTAACGGACTTCCTATGACATTTACCTTGGTTTTACTTCTCATTGGTGCACTTCTACTCCTTGTCATAGGAATTAATGTGATTCAACAGCAAAAAGAACGAGTAGAATCTCAAAGACGAATAGATTTAGCCCGCCAACGAGCCATCATAGATGAAACCGAGGAAGTCTTATCTAACACTGGAATGATCCCATGTTCAAAAAGTGTCATTCTCGTCCTTTATCGCCGTGTTCATGAAGCTTTACAAATAGCGGTTGGGCTCTCCGTTGGCCCACAAGAGAAAGATTACCAACGTCGACTTATCGATCTCGCAGGCCAAATAGAGGCACTGCAAAATACACAACAAAAAACACCACCAATTGAAAGCTTTAGACTACCTGATAATGACAAGCAAATTTTAGTAGTAGTACAGACTTTAAAGAAACTTAAATCGATTATTCGAGCCGAACACAACAAAGGCAAAGTAGATCCGACAGTGTTTGCCGAAGAAGAAGCTCGTATCGATAACCTTCAACTAAGAATCAATGTTGACTCTATGCTGTCTCGTGGCAGAGCTGCTTGCTATATGAAGCAATATGGCTCGGCTAAACAAATGGTCACCAAGGCACTTGCTACTCTACAAGCGATTAAAGCTCAAAGCCCAAATGATCCCTTTATTGGTAAAAAAGTGGAAGAAGCAAAAGAGATGCTTGAAGAGATATCGGGTGCTCAAGCTAAAACCGCCCATCATTCAACTCAACCTAAACAGGAAGATGAAGGTGATATTGATGTGCTATTCCAACCTAAGAAAAAGTGGTAATTGCACGATTAAGGGCCAATCTTTTTACTGATTAACTTTTTGCTGATTAATCTTTTACAGGTTAATTGTATTAGCTTTGATATCTGTACAGGCACAAATAATCGTTATTGCTCCTAGATATCACTAACAGCTGATTTATAGATCTAAAATTTGTACTTTATATTCATCGAATACCACCAAAAATCACGCCATAAACCTGACTTTTGCCATTTTAATGACGGAAAAATTAAAGTGAAGATTAAATAATAAGACTTAAAGGCTACAAAACTTTCCTAACCTATAACTTATTACAAAAAAGAATAAGGCACGTCATCTACATTATAAGCTGTTGACATAAATAAACTTTGAGCTGCAACATTGCAGCAACAACCACCAACCTCACCAACACTACCCCTCTGCATAAAACAAGATAAAACAAGACAAAAACAGAATAAAAACTCAAAATTAGGCAGAGCATCCGCATAAATTGTCACAACCAAGTTTCAACACACCATCAAACAGAACAGTGTTTCGTTTAACATTTTGTTTACATATTGTTTTTGACAATATAATTTAAACTTCGCTATCAACCCTTGGGATATGTTGTAGGGGTTATCAAAATAAAAACAATGACAACATGGAAGACAAGTATGACAATTAAAAATAAAGCATTAGCAGTCAGCCTTTCTAGTTTAGCAATTGCTATTTCTGCTGGTATTAATGCAGCTCCAATAAATAATCAATTTTTCGCTGCTCAATCGCAATTAGAACAGCAATCACCTTTGCCTAAGCGTTATATTGTAAAATTTAGAAACGCTCCTCAGGCTAATTCTGATGCATCCATTGATACCAGCAATACTTCTATGGATTATCAGCCAAGAAGCCATGAAATATTTGGCCACCATAGAGCATTAAATAGTGTTAATGCGAAAGAAATGAAGCGCATCGGCAGAAGTAACAGCTATACCGCTAAGCTAGATAACAAGAGTATCCAAGCCCTTCGCATTAGAGCTGATGTTGAATATGTAGAAGAAGATGTGCCACGTCGTCTACTCGCTGAAACCACACCATGGGGCCAAACCTATGTGGGCGCGACTAGCCTAAGTGATAACCTATCGGGTAATAGAACTATTTGTATTATTGACTCAGGTTATGATCGCAGCCACAACGACTTAAGTGGTAACAACGTGACAGGTACCAATAATTCAGGTACTGGCAATTGGTATGAGCCGGGCAATAATAATGCTCACGGTACCCATGTTGCAGGCACAATAGCCGCGATAGCAAATAATGAAGGTGTTGTTGGTGTGTTGCCAAATCAAAATGCCAACATTCATGTGATTAAAGTATTTAACGAAGCGGGATGGGGATACTCATCATCACTTGTCAGCGCTATCGATACCTGTGTTAACAATGGCGCTAATGTCGTCAGCATGAGCTTAGGTGGTTCAAGATCAAGCAGCACCGAAAGCAATGCTATGGCAGCTCACGCTAACAATGGTGTACTACTCATAGCTGCGGCAGGTAATGCCGGTAACAATACTCACAGTTACCCTGCTTCTTACGATTCAGTTATGTCGGTTGCCGCCGTCGATAGCAACCGTGATCATGCCGCTTTCTCTCAGTATACAGACCAAGTAGAGATCTCTGGTCCTGGTGAAGCAATTTTATCAACGGTTACCGTAGGTGAAGGTCGTCTAGCAGACATTAATGCTGGCGGACAATCATTCTTTAATAATGGTGTTGTTCCTCACAATCGCCTAATACGTCCTGGAACTAGCTACACTCCTGCACCAATTAACGGCAGTGTTACGGCCACACTAGCAGAATGTAGTGTTAGTGGCGGTTCATACAGCTGTGGCAACATGAGCAATAAAGTCTGTCTTGTTGAGCGTATTGGAAACCAAGGTTCAAGCTACCCTGAAATTAACGCTGTGAAAGCCTGTGAAAACGCTGGTGCAAGTGCCACTATCGTTTACAGTAACACCGCCTTACCAGGTCTGCAGAATCCATTTGTGACTGATGCAGATAGTGAGCTACGAAACGTCTCTGTCTCGGTTGATCGGGCTACAGGTCTTGCGCTACGTAGTCACATAGGCACAAACGTAACTGTCTCTAATACAGGCAACCAAGATTATGAGTATTACAATGGTACCTCTATGGCGACGCCTCACGTTTCTGGCGTAGCAACTTTGGTATGGAGTTACCATACTGAGTGTAGTGCGGCCCAGGTTAGAGCAGCGTTAACTGCAACAGCAGACGATCTTGATGTTGCTGGTCGTGATAACCGTACTGGTTTTGGTATGGTTAACGCTGTTGCAGCCAAAGAGTACCTTGATGCATCATGTAATGGCCCAACCACTACCGGTGGCAATGTCCTTGTCAATGGCGTTGCCAAGACAGGCCTAGCTGGCGCTAAATCAAGCGAACTTCACTATAGTATCGATGTGCCAGCTGGAGCAACTGACCTCAAGTTCACTATGGCCGGTGGTACAGGTGACGCAGATCTGTATGTACAATATGGAGCAGCACCAACAACTGGTAGCTACGATTGTCGTCCATGGGATAGTGGTAACAATGAGTCTTGCCCAATTTCAAACGTACAAGCTGGCACCTACTATGTGATGGTACAAGGCTACAGCTCATTTAGCGGCGTAAGCTTAACCGCAAGCTATACAGAGCCTTCTGGTGGTAACACTGGCGGAGCAGCAAGCTATACCAACAATGACACAGTTGCGATTCCAGACAACAATAGTACTGGTGTAACCAGCTCTATTGATGTGACTCGCACAGGTGATTCGGGTACTGTTAGTGTCGATATCAACATCTCACACACTTATATCGGCGATCTTCAAGTTGAGCTTCACAGCCCAACAGGCCAGATTGCAGTACTACATGACAACAGTGGTGGTAGCGCCAATAACATAGTGAAAAGCTATAACGTTGATATGTCAGGCACTGAGTCTGCTGGTACTTGGAAACTAAAAGCGGTAGATAGTGCTAGACGCGATATTGGTAATATCGAGTCCTGGACCCTTAGCTTTCAATAAGCCATAGATAATTGTTAAAAAGGGTAAGAGTATTGATATACTCTTACCCTTTTCTTATATCTATTCGGTCGTTTGATTACTTAAAGTGACTTTAAAACTTGGGGCTCTATCAATACACTCTCATCATTTGACGATAACCATATCTGCTCATCACTGATAGAACATTGCAAATCCATATTACGAGACACCAATTGAGCCATCGCTTTTACGCTCTCTTGTGGAATATCTATCACTCTTAAATTGGTATATCGTGTCAGCGCCTGCTGACTCTGTTGCCACCAAACAGGTACGCTACGTCCACCATAGGTCACTAGCAATACCTCTTTAGCTCTGCCACAAGCCTTTCTCAGCCACTTCTCATCGGCCTGACCAAACTCAACCCAAAGATTTATATCGCCACTTAAGCTGATATCCCAAAGCTCGGCTTCATCGTCAACACATAATCCCTTGCTAAACGCTAAGGTATCACTCGCATTCATAGCAAACGCCAAAATACGTACCATCATACGTTCATCGGTTTCAGAAGGGTGTTGAGCTATCGTTAGCTGATGATCTTGGTAATAATGCCGATCCATATCTGCAATTTGCAGCGCGGCTTTAAAAATGGTTGCCTTCTGTGCCATAACTTCACTAACTAAAAAATGATGGCAGCAGTCTACACAAACACAGGGCTGATACTCAAACAATTCAGGAATAAAACAGGCTAAGTCAATAATCTGTATTTACAGAGCACCAGCCTTAATTTGCTTCGCCATAGGAAACGCCGATTTAAATTGCGAAATCACCAAAGGTGAAGCACAGATCAGAGTACTCATGCCCTGCTCAAACTGAGCTTGTAACTGGCTATGGGTAGGCAATGTACTTCGGCTAGCATCTCGACGTACCAGCTCAAACAATGCAGGTTCAGGCGACTTATCAAATGCGATAGTGTCAATTTTTTGAAGTAAAGGAATCGCTGCCATGGGCAAATACTCCAAAGGAGTTTCATCATCGAGTAGCAATATCTCTCCCGACGCATGGTTTCCCACTGCTAATGCCGTTTGATAATGTTGCTCTGTATTCTCATCAAACCTATCGGCATTGAGATCAAAAAAACGTTCCCAAACGAGTCGGCGAACCTTAGGCTCCAACACTTTTTCCTGAACTTCACTACGCCGCTCAGCAATAAAGTCAAATAAAGGTTTAATCGAATTAGGTAACCAAGCTTCAAGCCTCGCCCTCAACTGCCGCGCGAAGACAGGCGCAGCCCCTGCGGTACTGATAGCAACGACCAACCTCCCTCTATCAACAATAGAGGGAGTAATAAAACGGCATAACTCAGGACTATCAACAACATTAACCAAGATCCCCTGCTGCTTTGCTAGGGTGGCCAAGGATGCATTTAGTTCTTTATTAGCGGTGGCCATATAAAGCAAATCTACGCCCTGTAGATCTTGCTCTTCAACAGGTCGAAAGTCGATCTCGATTCTGCCACTTTCAGCAAAAGCCAACACCCCAGCATCGACTTGAGGAGCGACAACTTTGATTTTTGCCTGTGTTCTAGCCAGTAAATCTAATTTACGGTTAGCCACTTCCCCTGCTCCAACAATCAATATATGACACTGGCTGGTATCGAGAAACAGGGGAAAATATTGCATGCTTTTAACCTTAATTTTTACTCTTGCTCTACCGGTAATTGGCGCTGGATCCAGGCTTTATATCCACCTATCAAGGACGCAACCTTAGTGTATCCCATCTTTTGCAAATTAAATGCAGCAAGAGCTGAGCGATAACCGCCACCACAATAAAGCAATAATGGAGTCTCTTTATCAGGAAAACGTGTTTCTACATCACGTTCAATAATGCCACGACCTAAGTGTTTAGCATTGGGGAGGTGGTCTTTAAGCCATTCATTATCTTCGCGGACATCGATCAGTATCCATGAATCATCGTCTTGATACTGTTCAATGGTCAACTCGGTAATATGGGGAATAACATCTTCTACTAGCGCTAAAAATCCTGAATTATGCTTCACTGTTCACTCCTAACTGACTCTATCAGATATCATTTATCAAAAGGCTAACGAAATTAGCTAAGGACAAAGTCGAGTGTAATAGTAAAGCGTTAAGATGCAATCAGGCTTAAGAGCTAGTTGTGAGCTTGGCTAGGTTCTGCACCACATTGCCAACAGAGCTCAAAGTTGCCTTCATTAACTTCGTGACACTGCACACATTGCCATTGAGGAAGATCGGCATCAAGTGTAGACAGCAACTGCTTAGCCGAAGTCAAGTTTTCCCTTGTCACCCACAGCTCCACCGTTTGCATATCTAACGGCAGCTCACCAACGCCACCCACTAAGGCTTCGCCTTTTAACTCAACTTCTATTCCCGCCGATTCCAGTAAGCCTTTCCAAGTATGGGCTTGAAGCAAATTACCACCGACGACCAAACACTTTTGCTCTTCCATGCTCATTCCTACAACCATTCAATTACTACAGGATTACACATTTAATCTGTTTCCATACAGCTTATTTAGCTCAAACTTATGCTATCCCTAAACCAACATAGTGTCGAGTATTACCTACTATTATTCTAGGGGCTGTTGAACAGGCATAAAAAAACCACCCTAAGGTGGCTTTTTTCAATCGATTGATTAAGGCATCACGGATTCTTGATCCGCTCCCTCTTTCTCAATCTCAACCGGCAACATATGCTCTCGGTTAATACCTAGCTTAATCGCAAGGAAACTTGCTACATAGATAGATGAGTAAGTACCGACAAAGATACCCATCAACAATGCCGTGGCGAAACCATGGATCATACTACCGCCTTTCACAAAGAGGGCGATAACCACCACCAAGGTCGTTGCTGTGGTAATAATGGTACGGCTCATAGTTTGAGTAATAGAGGTGTTGACCACATCTTCAGGACTACCTTTACGCATCTTGAGGAAATTCTCACGAATACGGTCATATACCACAATCGTATCGTTCAACGAGTAACCTACAACCGTAAGTAAACCCGCCAATACAGTTAAGTCAAACTCTAACTGTAGTACCGAGAAAACCCCTAAGGTCACGGTTACATCGTGCGCAAGTGCCGCCACAGAACCTAAAGCCAAACGCCACTCAAAACGGAAAGAGACATAAACCAGAATACAGATAAGTGCGACGAGCACTGCTAGCCCACCCTGCTCTGAAAGCTCTTTACCCACTTGTGGACCCACAAACTCAACGCGCTTTTGAATCACATTTGAGTCAATCGACTTAGCGACACTAAGCACAGCCTCAACCTGAGTATCACTCTTAACCCCTTCCCTAACAGGAAGACGTACAAGCACATCAGTACTGGCACCAAAGTTTTGTACTACTGCACCATCGGCTTCTGGAGAGTTAAGCTTTGCTCTTAACTCATTGAGATCCGCAGGCAGGGAAAACTCAAGCTCAACAACTGTACCACCAGTAAAGTCTAAGCCCCAGTTAATCCCTTGAGTTGCAAGAGAAACAATAGAGCCTATTACTAGGAGCGCTGATAAAGAGCTGATTACCACTGCATGACGCAGAAAGTTAATCGAACCTTTAATAGATAAAATCTGCAACATTATCATTTACTCCTTAGATAGACAGTTTCTTCACACGTTTACCACCCCATATGGCATTCACGACAGAGCGTGTACCCACAATGGCAGTAAACATAGAAGTAGCAATACCTATCATTAGGGTTACAGCGAAGCCTTTAACGGCGCCGGTACCCACAGCAAATAGGATTAATGCTGTCATAAAGGTAGTGATGTTTGCATCGGCAATGGTCGAGAAAGCATTGGCATAGCCTTCATGAATAGCTTGCTGCACACTGCGCCCTGCTCGTAACTCTTCACGAATACGCTCGTAAATAAGTACGTTACCATCAACTGCCATACCAACCGTCAGTACCATACCTGCAATACCCGGCAGCGTTAGTACTGCACCAGGGATCATAGACATCACACCCACAACCATAATCAGGTTGGCACTGAGGGCTAGGTTAGCAATCAAGCCAAAGCCACGGTAGTAAACCATCATAAAGACGAGAACGACAGCCATGCCCCAGATCATTGCCTGTAGACCATTTTCAATGTTCTCTTGGCCAAGACTTGGACCAATGGTGCGCTCTTCTACGATATAAACAGGAGCAATCAGAGCACCTGCACGAAGCAATAAGGCTAAGCTTTGTGCTTCGCTATGATCTAGCCCATTGATAACAAAATTACGACCTAAGCGCTGCTGAATTGTCGCGACCGAAATGACTTCTTCAATCTTCTTCAGAATCACTTTGCCATCGGCATCGCGTTTACCACTGTCTTTATATTCGATAAACAGGGTCGCCATCGGCTTACCTACGTTATCTTTAGTGACATTGGAGAAGATGTTGCCGCCTTTCGCATCAAGGTTAATGCTCACTTGAGGTCGGCTGTATTCATCAAAGCTTGGCTGTGCTCCAGTGATATGATCACCTGTTAGCATCACCTCACTCTTAAGTACAACTGGCCCACCTTCACGGCGCTGATACAGCTTAGAACCCGCTGGCACACGACCATTGACCGCAGAATTAACGTCAGCCTTCTGATCTACCATATGGAATTCGATAGAGGCTGTTGCACTCAGAATCTTCTTAGCGCGAGTGGTATCTTGCACACCCGGTAGCTCAACGATAATACGCTCAGCACCTTGACGCTGCACGACTGGCTCAGCCACACCTAGCTCATTCACACGATTACGAATGGTTGTAATGTTTTGCTGCAGCGCTTCTTCCTTAACCTGCTTAAGGAAAGCTTCGCTCATGTTAGCAATAAGAACAAAACGATTGCCCTCTTGCTTCTCGGTGAACACCATATCGTTACTGCGAGATTTCAGAAAACGCTCTGCCTTAGCTAAGGTTTCTGGGTCACGGAATTTAATCTCAATGCCCTTATCACCGCGACGAATACCTGCATAGCGAATGCGCTCTTCACGTAGCTGAGTGCGATAGTCAGCGACTTTGGCTTCTTCCATCTTACGAATGGCTTCTCCCATGTCGACTTCCATCAAGAAGTGAACACCACCACGTAGGTCAAGACCTAGTTTCATTGGTGAACCACCCATGGACTCAAGCCACTGGGGCGTTGCAGGCGCAAGGTTTAATGCCACAGTGTACTTATCACCCAGCTTGTCAGCTATGGCTTCTTTAGCAAGTAACTGTTGATCGGCATCCATCACTCGCACAAGTAGCTGACCGTTTGCTAGCTCAGAGCGCTTAACACTAATGCCCTTGGCTTTTAGCGCATCAATCACTCGAGTTTGCGTGGCTACAGTCACTTCTGCGCCTCGGTTAGCCACAACCTGTACGGCGTGGTCTTCGCCGAACAGGTTAGGAATAGCGTAGAAGCCACCTATGGTGAGAATAATAATCACCATAAGGTTCTTCCACATTGGATATTTATTTAACACGCATTAGCCCTCTTGGCTTACAACGACTGAATAGAACCTTTAGGCAATACAGCGGTAATGAAATCCTTCTTAACAGTCACTTGAGTTTCATCGTTAAGGCTGATCAATACATAGTCATTGTCGTCAGCGACTTTAACGATCTTGCCCAAAATGCCACCATTAGTGAGCACTTCATCACCTTTGGTTAGCGAAGACATTAGGTTTTTGTGCTCTTTAGCGCGCTTAGCTTGAGGACGGAAAATCATAAAGTAAAAAATCAGGCCGAACACTGCCAGCATGAAAATCAATTCCATTGAACCGCCACCTTGAGGTGCACCCGCTGCGTTAGCATAAGCATTTGAAATAAACATATTTTTCTCTTCTTATTAGCAATTAATTAGTCTTTTAGCTCTGGCACTTCACGACCCTGACTGGTATAGAAGTCCTCTACAAAGGCATCTAATGTACCTGTCTGGATTGCACCGCGCAAACCTTCCATCAATCTTTGGTAATATCTCAAGTTATGAATCGTGTTCAATCGCGCACCTAAGATCTCATTACAGCGATCTAAATGGTACAAATAAGAACGTGTATAGTTCTTACAGGTATAACAATCACACTTAGCATCCAATGGCGATGTATCATCACGATGACGTGCATTACGTATCTTAATCACACCTTCACTAGTGAAAAGATGACCGTTTCGAGCATTACGCGTCGGCATTACACAGTCGAACATATCGACACCACGACGAACACCTTCAACCAGATCCTCTGGCTTACCCACCCCCATCAAGTATCTTGGCTTATCTTCAGGGATTTTAGGGCAAACATGCTCCAAAATACGGTGCATATCTTCCTTAGGCTCACCTACAGCCAAACCACCAACGGCATAACCATCGAAACCGATATCAACCAGCCCTTCTAGGCTTTCATCACGTAAGTCTTCGTAGACGCTACCTTGAATAATGCCAAACAGTGCATTTGGATTCTCAAGTCGGTCAAACTCATCACGTGAACGCTTGGCCCAACGCAGAGACATCTGCATCGATTTACGAGCCTCATCTTCGGTCGCTGGATATGGCGTACATTCATCAAAAATCATCACCACATCACTGCCTAATGAGTGTTGGATCTGCATAGACTTTTCAGGGTCTAAGAAGATCTTCTCACCATTAATCGGCGAACGGAAGTGCACACCCTCTTCGGTAATCTTACGGATATCACCTAGGCTAAATACCTGAAATCCGCCTGAATCGGTTAGAATCGGACGCTGCCAATTCATAAAGTCATGCAGGTCACCATGTTTACGCATGATCTCTTCACCTGGACGTAGCCAAAGGTGAAAGGTGTTACCTAATAGAATATCGGCACCTGTCTCACGCACTTCTTCAGGCGTCATGCCTTTCACAGTGCCATAGGTGCCCACTGGCATAAATGCCGGGGTTTCTACCGTACCACGTTCAAACACTAAACGACCACGGCGTGCGCGGCCATCAGTTGTATCTAATTCAAATTTCATGAGTTACCTCGCCAGAGAAACAGTCTGACTATGTTAGAAGGCAATTTGCCTTGTTATTTAGTAATAAGGGCAGAAACCAGAGGTTCAAGCCCATTTTATAAAAAAGACTCAGCTTAATTATTTTAAGCTGAGTATTTTAATGGAATTTTACCGACTAGTTCGTTTTTTTAGTCACAAACATGGCATCGCCATAGCTAAAAAAGCGGTATTTTTGTGCAATCGCATGGCTATAGGCTTGCATAACATGGTCAAAGCCCGCAAAAGCACTGATCAACATGATGAGTGTTGACTCTGGCAAATGAAAATTTGTGACGATAGCATCCACCACTTGGAACTCATAGCCAGGATAAATAAAGATATCGGTATCACCACTAAAGGCACTTAGCGCACCTTTACTTGCACGGGCAGCACTCTCTAAGGAACGAACTGAAGTGGTGCCCACTGCAATAACGCGATTGCCAGCGGCTTTTGTTTGTGCAATCAAGTCTACAACGTCAGCAGGCACTTCAGCCCACTCCGAGTGCATCTTATGCTCAAGCACATTATCAACACGCACAGGTTGGAAAGTCCCGGCACCGACGTGCAGAGTAACAAAGGCGATATTAACCCCTTTCTCTTTTAACTTGGCCAAGGTTGCATCATCAAAATGAAGGCCAGCTGTTGGCGCGGCGACTGCGCCAGGGGTCTGGTTATAGACGGTTTGATACCTTTCCTTATCAGTATCTTCATCGGGTCTATCGATATAAGGCGGCAATGGCATATGACCAATCTGCTCTAGCACTTCTAGAATCGTCTTTTCAGATAACAGCTCTAGCTCAAATAATGCGTCATGGCGAGCAAGCATTTTCATCTCATAGCCTTGGTCCAACTTTATCAGAGCATCTACTTTAGGCGACTTAGAGCTACGCACATGGGCAAGGATGCGCTTATCATCCAACATACGTTCCACAAGAATCTCCAGCTTGCCTCCCGTCGCCTTTTGACCAAACAGACGCGCAGGGATTACTCGAGTATTGTTAAATACCATCAAGTCGCCGGGATTAATTTTTTCTAACAGATCGGTAAATTGATTATCAGACAGCTCACCAGAATTACCATCGAGAGACAGTAGTCTAGAAGCGGTTCTATTTTCTGTGGGGTAACGAGCGATAAGCTCATCTGGGAGATCGAATGAAAAATCTGCGACGCGCATGTTTTGCCTCTGCTTAGCTTAGAACCGCGCTAGTCTATGGGGAGAGGCAAATAAGATCAAGATTCCTTACAGTCTTCCTCGGTTTCTAAAGCAAATTCTTCAATATTTGCCTGATGAATGTCCTCTCTTTTGTAGCTATGTTGCTCAAAAGGGATATCCACCTGTATGCGTTTACGTTGAGATTGTGTTTTTCTACCGATCTTATCGAGCAGCCAATTCCACATCTTCCTTGACCTTTTATTTTTCTTTCATGGTTCAGCCACCCTCGAGCCAAGGTTATTCCCCCCTAGCTTTACCGGAAATAGCAAAAAGATTAGTGATACGACATCCTAAGCAAGCCACTGGAATAAAATCAGCACTTCCTTCGTATCGGCGCTCATGATACCGTGAAAGCTGGAGCACAACCAAGCATAATATATGAACTTTCTTGCACATTTGCATCTTGCAGACATAAGTAGTACTTCTTTGGCAGCAAACTTAGCTGGCGACTTTGCCAAGGGAAACATAGAGCGCTTTCCTAAACACCTACAACAAGGGATATGGTTACATAGACAAATTGACCAGCTAACAGATAGTCACGAGCTCACTCAAGATCTGGTTAAGCAGTTTCCTAAATCCCATAGTCGAATCGCTCCTATTTTGATGGATTTGAGCTTTGATCATATGCTGGCTAAGTACTGGCAAGAATACCACCATCAATCCTTGAATGAGTTTTGCCAAAAAGCCTATCGAGAAATCCTTGATTGCCCAGAACTACCTCAAAAGCTAGTTCAAATCGCGCCGTTAATGAAACAGCAGGCTTGGCTAGAGAACTATGAGCATAAGCAAGGGCTGCATAAAGCTATCCAAGGGGTGGCCAAACGTTTCTCTAAGCCAGAGCTCTTTAAAGGGGCGGAAAAAATTGTCGATAGCTTAGACACTGATATTGAAATTGCATTTCGTACCTTCTATCCACAGCTAATGGCCTATAGCCGTATCTGGAGCCGTAAAACACCTGGGCAATATCTTTAACCTATGCCGTCGAATATCATTCAGGGGCTAGCTCGCATTGCCAAAGGCTTCGCAAGCAAACTAACTCATAAAGCCTTTTGGTTGGCATTAGCCAAAGATGTTGGACTTATCAGCGCTTTGTTATTAGCCATTAGCTTTTATCAGCAGCAGGACATGATTAAAGGCCAAGCTCCAGAGTTAGCTGCTCAAACTATCTCAGGGGATATGGTTAACCTTGATAGCAATACCCCAAAACTTATCTATTTTTGGGGCAGCTGGTGCCCCTATTGCCGCTTTACTTCTCCTATGGTGAATTCACTGATAAATGACTATCAAGTGATTACCATAGCCCGTGACTCGGGCAATAATGCTCAAATAAATCAATATCTGAAAGCGCATGAACTACAATTTGATGTTGTACAAGATAAGGTTCAAACTTCAAGCATCCAGCATCAACTCAATGAGGCTCAAGCATTGAGTGACCAATGGGGAGTGACTACTTACCCCAGTATTTTTATATTAGATAGCGACAATCAAATACGTTTTGTCTCAACAGGCGTCACCAGCAATTGGGGCTTAAGACTCAGGCTTTGGCTCGCTTCTTGGTAGGAAACATGATATCTCTCGAAGGCTTTGGGAGTTTTTGTTATCATGCGCACCTTGTTAAATTAAAGAGTCCCTGAATGCAAATCTTTGACTACCACCCCCCTAGCCTACCTTGGCTAGATATACGTTACCAAGATAGAGATATCATAGTCATCAATAAGCCATCAGGACTGCTCTCTAACCCAGGACGCGCCGCTGCGACTCAAGATTGCGCCTTAAGACGTTTACAACTGCTTTACCCAGAAACCATATTGGTACATAGGTTAGATTGTGCCACCTCTGGCATTATGGTGTTTGCTAAAAACAAGCCTGCTGAATCCCATATCAAAACTCAATTTCAAAATCGTTTGACACAAAAAGTCTATATCGCCGAAGTCATGGGACACCTGCAGCAAGCATCAGGGGAAATCAATTTAGCCATAGCACCTGATCGCAATAATCCACCTATGCAAAAAGTCTCTGACTCAGGTAAACCAGCCCACACTAGCTTTAAACTGTTAGAGAAAAGAGCAAACTCCAGTCTAGTCGAACTAAAACCCTCCACTGGACGCACTCACCAACTCAGAGTACATATGCTTGCGATGGGCCACCCTATACTGGGTGATGATTTCTATGGTGATAAGGCCACCATTAACGCTAGTCCAAGACTGTGTTTACACGCTCAGCGACTTAGTTTGAGCCATCCATACTCCAACAAACCGCTAGACTTCTATAGTAAACACCCTTTCTAGACTTTAGCTAAAACAAAAATGGCAGCCAAAAGGCTGCCATTTTTTTAGTTAACTCTCTGCCGCTTCACAGGCTGCTGCCGTAAACACTACATCGGTCGAGCTATTAAGTGCTGTCTCTGCCGAGTCTTGTACTACACCGATAATAAAGCCCACAGCCACGACCTGCATGGCTACATCGTTAGAGATCCCGAACAGGCCACAAGCTAGAGGAATCAGTAATAATGAACCTCCGGCCACACCCGATGCACCACAAGCCGATACAGCGGCCACTATGCTAAGCAGCAGAGCTGTTAGCATATCAACTTGAATACCTAAGGTATTGGCTGCAGCAAGCGTCAATACCGTAATAGTAATGGCCGCGCCGCCCATATTAACGGTCGCACCTAATGGAATCGATACAGAGTAGGTATCTTCATGAAGTTTAAGCTTTTCACATAGCGCCATATTCACTGGAATATTGGCCGCACTTGAGCGAGTGAAAAATGCGGTCACTCCACTTTCGCGTAAACAGGTCAGCACTAATGGGTATGGATTGCGCTTGATCTTGGCAAATACAATCAAAGGATTAACCACAAGTGCGATAAATAGCATAGCCCCAAGTAACACGGCTAATAGGTGAGCGTAACCGGTAATAGCTTCAAAACCTGTTTCAGCCACAGTATTGGCAACCAGACCAAAAATACCGATAGGCGCTAAACGAATCACAAAGCGCACCATTTGCGACACACCATGGCTGACATCATCGAGCACCTTCTTGGTGGTGTCAGACGCATGATGAAACACAATACCCAAGCCAATACCCCAAACCAGAATACCGATATAGTTACCTGTCATCAGCGCATTAACTGGGTTATCAACTAACTTAAATAGCAAAGTATTGAGCACTTCGCCTATGCCTTGAGGAGGCGTCGAACCTTGAGCAGCATCGGCTAAGACTAAGGTTACAGGAAAAGCAAAACTTAACACCACAGCCGTCAATGCTGCAGCGATAGTGCCCAATAGATACAGAAAAACAATTGGACGCATATTGGTGTGACTGTTCTTTTTCTGGTTAGCGATAGATGACGCCACCAAAACAAAAACCAATACAGGTGCAATCGCTTTTAACGCACCAACAAATAAACTTCCAAGAAAAGAGACACTAGTAGCCGCATCGGCGGCCACACTGCCTAAGATGGCACCGGCTATTATGCCGATAAGTATTTGCAGCACTAGGCTGCCACTTGCTAGACGAGCAAGTAGAGAGTTGTTTGAAGTCATTGCTTAACCTATTCAATTTGATGATATGCACCACTATATTGCGATGTCATTTTTTTATTATTGCAATAGGGTTTTATCGAATAGCTAGGCAATTGTCCAGCACTCAAAGCAGGAGTTTGCCACTCTATGAGTAAAACTGTAGTCCAACTGGCAAAACAGGGCTTATAGGTCTGTTTTTGCAACTGAATTTTAACAAACAAACGCAAAGCAGATGACAAAATAAAAGGCTAACCTCAGTTAACCTTTTATTAGTCATTTTGAACAACTCAACTAGAAAGAGAAAATCTAGCTTTTCTTCTCGGCAAGCTTATCTGCACCTCTTAGCATGCCATCGATTAACTCGTGGGCGTCGAACTTAGTTAAGGCCTCATCAGCGCCGACTTGGTGAGCTTGACTCACGCTGATATCGCTTGAAAGCGAGGTATGCAAAATAATATAGGCATTCGCTAACGCCGGGTTATCTTTAACTTCAAAGGCCAACTCATAACCATCCAGACCAGGCATCTCGATATCACTTACCAAAATATGAATCGGACTGCCTTCAGCCGCTTGGGATTCCATAAGCGATAATGCATCTCGCCCATCTGAGGTTACAAAGTAAGGAATATTGATCGAGTCTAAAGCATCAGATAGCTGCTTTCGGGCCACTTTAGAATCATCGACCAAAAGAATATTGAGCGGCTTAAGCTTTTCCCTTTGCACATCGGTCAAGATGGCGCGGTTCATATCTGGATTGTCGGGGAAGACTTTTGACAGCAGCAACTCAACATCTAACAGCTGTACAAGCTGATCATTGAAACGTGTCACGCCGGTTAAAAACGCATTGGCACCTAAGTTATTAGGTGGTGACTCGATATCACGCCAGTTACATTCAATAATCTTATCGATAGCACGAACCAGAAATCCTATCACCATACGCTGACAGTCGGTAATGATGATATAACTCTTAGCCAGATCTTCCTTAGCTATCGGTGCATAACCCACTGCCGCCGCCATATCTATCACAGGAATGGTATGGCCACGTATGGTAGCAGCACCAAGAATGGTTGGGTGAGACTGAGGTATTGCACTAAGCGGCGTATAGGGCACAAGCTCTCTAATTTTCAGCGTACCTAAGGCAAACAGTTGGGTTTGCGATAGATGATAGAGCAGTAGACCTTGTGATTGACTCGCCTTACTTTTCATAGCAATAACCGTAGCGTAAATTATTAATAAGTGAGTGTTTTACCTTATCACTAAATATACAAGATATCGAAGCTTTACATCTCAAAAACGCCAGCTCCATCAATTGACTCACTGCTATCGTCTAATTATGGAGCTATTTCTAATATTCACCAACCAAACTTCATTCTAAGTATAAATAGGGAGTGTAAATGCTAGTCCTGCAGTTGGTACAAGACATCAAAAGCAAACTGATCCCAACCTTCCGAGCTAAAGGCAATATCACGGATACTGCGCACTTGACTCACCGCATGCAGTGGTGCTGTACCTTTCATCATTAAGTAATAAGCCATAGTCAAAGCTGTTCTATCTTTACCTGAACGACAATGAATTAGCACAGCGCCAGGCTTTTGCTCCTGCTGTTCGATAAAAGCTAATGCCTTAGGTAATTGCTCTGTACATATCGCCAAGTCACCCTCTTGAGGAGGAATGCTTGCTGGCAAAGCAGTACATAAATAATCTATACCCAACTGCTCGCAGGCCTGCTCATCACAAGCCTCACCGTCATTAACAGACAATATGGCACTGATGCCTGCATCTTTAAGTTCTGACAAATTCCATTGATCTTTATTAGGGCCACTGCGACCAGCGATACGACCCTCTTCCAACCAAAATAGGTGCTGCATAACTCTCTACCTAACTGTTTGACTTACAAAATTACTTCTTACCCCAAACCTCTGCATTGACTTGGGCTTGTTTCTTACGATGTTTCTTACCAGTTCCCGCAGGTTTTGCCTGGGGCTTAGCCTGTCTCGAAGGGCAATCTAGCGGCGCCTCTTTATCGGCCTCAAAACCAACAATTTGCTCCCGCTGCAATTTGAGCTTATTTTTCTTCTCTATCACCTTAAAGTGATGGTACTCATCGTGAGAAATCAAAGATAAGCCTAAACCCGACTCACCAGCACGACCACTTCGGCCGATTCTATGCATATAGTCGGCTGGGCTTCGTGGCAACTCATAGTTGATCACCACAGGCAGTTTCTCGATATCGATACCGCGAGCGGCAATGTCTGTGGCAATCAGTACTTGAATGTCACCGGACTTAAAGCCTTGCATCAAACGAGTTCGAGCACCTTGGGCCTTATCACTGTGAAAGACCTGAGCGCTAATTCCCGCTTTCTCAAGCTTTTGCTGTATTTTGTTACAGCTGTTCTTAGCGCTGGCAAACACCAACACCTGTCGCCATTGATTTTCTTTAAGCAGATGAATAAGCAGCTGAGTTTTCTTGACCTTATTCACTGTGATCACTCGTTGCACCAAAGATACAGGCTGCTCACTATCGGTTATCTCTATCTTGGCAGGCTGATTGAGCAAAGCTTGTGTCAGCGCTTGCGTCTCTTCGCCAAACGTCGCCGAGAATAGCAATGACTGTTTAGGTTGTTTAATTAAGGCTAAGATCTGTTGCAGCTCTTCCTGAAAACCTAACCCCAACATACGATCGGCTTCATCTAGCACTAGGTGTTTAACTCGGCCCAGCTTAACGGCATTACTCGAGACAAGATCTAACAATCGCCCCGGTGTCGCCACCAACACGTCACAGCCACCACGCAATGACAACATCTGGCTGTTAACTGAAACACCACCATAAACCGCTAGCGTCTTAATCGAACCTTTCAGCTCGCTGCCATAACTTTTAAAGCTATCGGCAACTTGCTGAGCTAACTCTCTTGTCGGCACCAAGACTAAGCAGCTTACCCAGTTTGCTGAGCTATCTCGCCCGCCGCTTTTAGCCAACATATCGAGTAAGGGCAATGCAAAGGCTGCCGTCTTCCCCGACCCCGTGCTCGCTTTGGCCTGTACATCACGTCCTGCCATTACCGCAGGGATCACTTGAGCTTGCACAGGTGTCGGTATCTGATAGCCCAAAGTTGCGATGCGATCATTTAGCTGAGGTAAAAGGGTAAACTGAGAAAAGTCATTCACAGCCAAAGCGCTAGTCGCCTTGTCGGCACTAGCGGGAGAGTTAAAGGACATAATAGGTACTATGAGATAAAAAATTGGCCGCTATTCTACCCTAATTAGCGGCCAAAGGCTTGTGACAATCTCGAGTTTATCGCGGCAAACATACTTATTCATCATCTCAAGCTGTATTTAGCTGAGCATTGCCCCTTCAAGATTAAGTAGTTGCTGCTTAGCGCTTACTCCATAGGCATAGCCGGTCAATGAACCATCTTTACCTATCACTCTATGGCAAGGCACAATAATGGCGATAGGATTAGCACCATTGGCCGTTCCCACTGCACGAACAGCCTTAGGGTTCTTAATGATCTCAGCAATCGCACCATAACTTGTGAACTCACCATAGGGTATTGCCACCAAGGTTTGCCAAACTTGATGTTGAAACTCGGTTCCATAGGGAGCTAAATCTAGCGAAAACCTTGCTCGTTGACCACAGAAGTATTCATCTAGCTGCTCACAGGTCTGCTTGAGATGCTGGGTCGCAGCTTCCACATCATCATTGCTCGCTAGACTCCTGTTAATCCCTTGGCTAATGCTATCGGCCTGCAGATCCCTTGTGCTATCCCTGCCTAAGATACGCAGATGCGCTAACCCCAAGGAGTTAGCCGCTAAATACAGCTCACCATAAGCACAACTAAAGCGCACCTCTGCGCAAGGAGCAAGCTGCTGTTTACTTTTACCTAACCCGACAAAATTCAACATGACATAATCGACTCTTCACTATTTAAACCTAGCACCGAAAGTTCATTGTGAACAAAACCTTGGCGCTTCATCACTGACTAAAGGTGCCATAACTGGAAAGTAAGGTAACTCCCCCAAGGTGCGACCTTGGCTTGGGTCTGCTCCGCTAGAGTGCGATATTCAGCATCAGGCAACTTCATCTTTTGCGCCAACACACTCTCCAACATCTGTGTTTTACTTTGCTCTATTTCACTTGGCTTTCTGCTTAACTCTTTGCCTGTATCTCGCCTCATCAAATGCTCAAGGGCGGTAAGCCGCTGCTTAATAATCAGATCTGAGGCCAGAAAAACATTAGCCTCTCCCACTCCCCGCATTCTGGCATAGGCTATCGTCCAAGGGCCTATCCCTTTAACATTTAACCAGTCTTCGACTGACGCATTTGGATGCTCACTGACATATTCAGCCAAACCAATCAATGCCTGTTTACGACTGCCCGGCATTTTTAATTCATCCAAACTGGCCTTAGCAAGCACTTCTGGCGTGGGGAAAAACACCAGCTCTCTGTCATTAATCGTCTGCTTTTCACCATAGGCAAACACTAGCTTATTCAGTAGCTTTGTAGCTTGCTTTACACTAACCTGCTGGCCAAGTACCGCCCTAACCCCAGCCTCAAAAGCCGACCAAGTTTTAGGAATGCGTAATCCAGGCGTTAAATAGTCTGTTAACCAAGGACACTGAGAAAGCTTATTTTCAATCACTTGCATATCGAGGTCTAAATCCAGCATGCTACGAATTTTCATCACAATGGGGCGTACACAGGCAAGATCCTGCTCTTGCGCTAACTGTAAACTGAGCTTAAAACAGTGATTATCAGCGTGATGTTCAAGCTCAAAATAGCCTCGATAGGCTCCCCAAACAAAACTTCGGCCATAGCCATTGCCTTCAAGCCACTCCATCCCTTCTACTGCCCGCAGACGATAAAACCCTTGGCTTGCACTCCAGTTGTAGTGAGGACGATACGCCAATGTCAGGACCAATTGTTTCTGAGCTTTGTCATCATGCTCGCCATTAGCCTGAGACTTAAGCCCATTGCGGATCTGGCTAGGGTTGAGCTGCAAATGCTGCTTGAAACTGTCATTAAAGCTGCGAATGCTATTAAAGCCCGACGCCAATGCTACTTGAGTCATAGGCAGTGTGGTTTGATGCAGTAGCTGTTTGGCGAACATTAAACGGCGGTAAATAGCATATTGCTTTGGCGAAATCCCTAATTTCTCGTCAAACAACTTACGTAGATAGCGACTCGATATGCCAAGACGCTCAGCTAGACTCTCGACGTAGCCTTTGCCAGAGCTGGCTTCGATATCATGGCCTGAATCAATCAGCTTTAACGCCCGTTCTAAACTGGTTTGCGCCCCTTTCCATGCATAGGAAGATGGTGCACTATCAGGCCTGCAACGCAGACAAGGCCTAAGCCCTGCCCTAGCGGCTTCAATCGCTGTGGCGAAGTAACGCACATTTTTCTCTTTAGGAGCCACAGCAGGACAAATAGGACGACAATAGATCCCTGTGCTCAAAACGCCTGTAAAGAACTGGCCATCAAATCTCGCATCACGGCTCAGTCTTGCCTGGCGACACTCCTGTGGTGAAATCGATAATCTATGTTCAATCAAGCCTAAATTGTCCGCCACCTAACTACTCTCTCATATCGTTTTGCCACCAGTTTACAAACTCCTCATGCGCGTCACTAGCGAAAAACGGAACTGAACCTAAAAGTATCCACTTAGTACTAAATTAAGATATGCTGTAGCATCAACAAATAGAAAAATAACACGAATGTTAAAACGCTTTGAATCATGGACTGACCCTATGCCTAGCCAAGGTGCTAGTCAGCCTCCATCAAAATTATTGGCCTTCTGCCGCCACTATACTAAAGGCTTCGAGCTTCCATTAATCATAATGTCATTACTGACCATGACACTCGCGATATTGGAGGTCTCTCTTTTTGGCTTTATGGGACAAATTGTCGACTGGCTGGTAGACAAAGATCCTAACACCCTGTTTGCCGAAGAGGGAAAAACACTGCTAACTATGACAATTTTAGTGTTAGTGGTGATACCTATAGTCATCTTTGCCCATGCTGGCATAGTCTATCAGAGCCTTTTGGGTAACTACCCTATGTCTATTCGCTGGCTCGCCCATAGATACCTGCTAAAGCAAAGTATTAGTTTCTATCAAAACGACTTTGCAGGACGTGTAGCAACCAAGGTGATGCAAACTTCCCTCGCCGTGCGTGAGAGTGTGATGAAGCTGCTCGATGTCTTCGTCTATATTCTTGTGTACTTCACCTCTATGCTGGTTATCGTCGCCAGCGCCGACATTCGCTTGGTGTTGCCTATGCTAGTGTGGTTAGCGGCCTACATTGGTCTACAACTGTTTTTTATTCCCAAGCTCAAGGCTATTTCTACCAAGCAAGCCGATGCCAGATCCTCAATGACAGGGCGCATGGTCGATAGCTATACCAATATCGCCACGGTCAAGCTGTTTGCCCACACTCAACAAGAAGCTGACTATGCCAGAGACAGCATGGATGAGTTCTTACAAACCGTGCACAAACAGATGCGGTTAGTGACAGGTATCAATGTCAGCGTGCAAGTCATCAATTATCTGCTGGCCTTTAGTATCTCGGCATTGTCGCTATATCTCTGGAGCCTAAGTGCTGTATCGATTGGCGCCATTGCTATCGCCATCAGCCTTGCACTGCGCCTAAATGGCATGTCCCAATGGATCATGTGGGAGATAAGCTCGCTATTTGAAAATATTGGAACGGTAATAGATGGCATGAATACGCTGTCTAAACCGACAGATATTCAAGATGTTGATAATGCTAAGCCCTTATCTGTTAATCGCGGGGAAATTGCCCTTAACAATATCAGTTTTCACTATGGCAAAGCTTCTGGCGTGATAGACAAGCTAAATCTAAATATCAAGGCTGGCGAGAAAGTCGGCTTAGTTGGACGCTCGGGAGCCGGCAAATCGACACTGGTAAACCTACTACTGAGATTTTATGACCTAGAATCGGGCAAGATTTTGATCGACGGGCAAGATATCAGCCAAGTTTGCCAAGAATCCCTAAGGGCGCAAATAGGTATGGTTAGCCAAGATACCTCTCTGCTGCACAGATCGATTAGGGACAATATTCTCTATGGCAAGCCAGATGCCAGTGAAGAAGAGCTCACCAGAGCGATAGAACAGGCCCAAGCCAATGAGTTTATCGACGAGTTAACCGATCCTTTTGGTAATGCAGGGCTCGATGCCCAAGTGGGCGAACGCGGAGTGAAACTCTCAGGTGGTCAACGTCAGCGTATCGCTATCGCGCGAGTCTTGCTCAAAGATGCTCCGATATTGATTCTCGATGAAGCGACTTCAGCGCTGGACTCTGAGGTAGAAAGTGCGATTCAAACTAGTTTAGACAAACTTATGCAAGGCAAGACAGTCATCGCCATCGCCCATAGACTATCGACGATCGCCGCCATGGACCGACTCATAGTGATAGATGATGGTGAAATTGTCGAACAAGGTACTCATAACGAGCTCGTCGCCGCTAAGGGGATCTATGCTCAGCTTTGGGCTCACCAAACAGGTGGCTTCTTAGGTATCGATTAAACGCTCTTCATCTGGCCTTAGGGCAACCCTAAGGCCTTCCCTCTTATCATCCATTCTCTAATCATCAGCTCTCTAATCATCAGTTCTCTAGCCAGGGTAATCATGCGTTTTAAAACATGATTACCCTGGCTAGTGAGGCATGATATTCAAGATATAGCTACGTCCAAACGAAAGCAGTAATACGGTATAGAAAGCGCATTCAAGAGTACATAAAGTCGTTGAGCAAGGAAAAACAAGCACAAAAAAACCACCTATTAAGGTGGTTTCTATCTTTACCAATAAAGGTAAATGGTGGAGCCTAGCGGGATCGAACCGCTGACCTCAACACTGCCAGTGTTGCGCTCTCCCAGCTGAGCTAAGGCCCCAAATGAATAATCTAGCGTATGCGTACGATAGATAAAAATAGTTGGCATCCCCTAGGGGATTCGAACCCCTGTTACCG
The DNA here is from genome assembly GCA_947503555.1 of uncultured Shewanella sp. Taxonomy (GTDB): domain Bacteria; phylum Pseudomonadota; class Gammaproteobacteria; order Enterobacterales; family Shewanellaceae; genus Shewanella. The sequence goes on along the minus strand of CANNEE010000008.1, from coordinate 39 downwards.
CCGTGAAAGGGCGGTGTCCTAGGCCTCTAGACGAAGGGG
>CANNEE010000007.1 GCA_947503555.1 uncultured Shewanella sp. | reverse complement strand
GAAGTGAAACGCAGTATCGCCGATGGTAGTGTGGGGTCTCCCCATGTGAGAGTAGGTCATTTCCAGGCGCCTAATTTAGTGTTGAGCTTTAGCTTGAGACTAAAGGAGCGGTAGTTCAGTTGGTTAGAATACCGGCCTGTCACGCCGGGGGTCGCGGGTTCGAGTCCCGTCCGCTCCGCCAACATTAAGAGAAAGCCCAACCGAAAGGTTGGGCTTTTTTCGTTTTGACTCTGCTATATTTTTTATTGTTTGTCTCAAGCTAAGTATCTTGTTCATCTCTTTCGTTAGGTTCGTTCTGGTTTATCTACGTCGATATGTTCCATAAGGTTATGATATTTAGGTTTGTTTTCATATTTCTGTCTCCTTAGTCATGATTGCGTGCAGCGACTCACGTAATTATTAATCCATTTCAGGCTGTTTCTTTCTATTGATTGTGTATGAATCTCTTCTATCTGCTTTTCTCATGGCGTAAGATAGGAATGCCCTAACCGTGAAACAAGCGCTAAATTATAAGGCGTGAAATATAAATTTGATTATTAACAATTACACGGACGCAATAATTAATTATTTGGGGGAATCACAATGAAAGAAGTTGCATTTCGTTGGATTGATAAATATCTGGTCAATGTTAAATTACAAGAAAATTTCTTTATTCTCTTCTTTTCAGCTTTGCTTGCTGTCGCTGCAATAAGTTTTACTCTGGTTGATGCTGAAAAAGCCAAGCAAAATTCTATTGTCCAAGCTCAACTTCAAGATATGGCAAGACTTGCGGCTAAAGCGGATCTTGGGTCAAACGAAGCTTCTAGTCTATTTCAATCTGATGGTGTAAGGGTGGGCTCTACGGGTGACCTAGTAGTTCCCGTGCCTGGAAAGGGCTATTCGCTAAGCTACACGGATAATACGGGCTTGATGGAAGGGACTGAAGCTTGGCATATGATTGTCATCCTATTAAGCCTGCTACTGCTTATTGCAAGCTCTTACTATATAAAGACCTTTATAGGTGGTGCACTGTTCAACATCTATGATGCATTGAAGCGCCTTTCTGAAGGGGATCTTGCATCTCGTATTAATTATGCTCCAGCACGCAACGAGTTTAATTTAATTGCACAGACTATAGACAAGGTCTCTGAAAGAGAGCATGTGCTGGTAAAAACAACTCAAGAAGCGATAGCGCTGATCCAGCAGTTGAGCTCTCAGTTGCGTCAGCGTAGTAATGAAAATTCCGAGCTGACTAGTTTGCAACAAGAGCGTATCGATTCTCTTGCAAGTGCCACGGAGCAGATGGCGGTTTCTATCCGTGAAGTTGCAAGTCATTCTCAAGAGTCTTCTACACAAACTTCACAGGCATCGCAGACGACGAGTCAGGGACAGGCCCAAGTTGAACAAACCTTAGTAGCAATTCAGAAACTTGCTTCTGAAATTCACAGTGCTTCTAGTGCCGTATCAGAGTTGGATTCAAGTGCGGCGCAGATTGATGAAGTTGTTTCTACCATTAATGCTATTTCTGAGCAGACTAACTTGCTTGCATTAAATGCGGCTATCGAAGCCGCCCGTGCTGGAGAGCAGGGAAGAGGGTTTGCTGTTGTCGCTGATGAAGTTCGTACCTTAGCGGGACGAACTCAAAATGCGACGGTAGAGATTCAGAAGATGATTGAGACATTACAATCTAATAGCCAAGGCTTATTGAAAGTGATGCAAAAAACAGTCGAAGAGGCTGAGTCTAGTGAGCGATTGATGGGTGATGTAAGCAAGAGTATTGGTGAGATCTCTGAGCAGAATCAGTATATTGCCGATCGAAGCATCGAAATCGCTGCCGCCGCTGAAGAGCAAGGCGCTGTTGCCGATAATATTGCGTCTGATGTTGATGCTGTGAGATCGGGCTCAGATCAAGTTGCAGTCATGGTGCAAACAACGGCTGAAGAGATTGAAGGCCTTAATAAACAGGCCGATGTGTTAGAAGGTTTAATGAAGGATTTGATCGTTTAAATCTCAAATTAAATCAAAAGCCGCCATATGAGGCGGCTTTTTTATTGCTGTTTACTGGTCTTTATGGAGTTTATTACTTGCTGTTGAAGCCAGCTTAGCTGCTCATCCTGCAGTGATTTTCGGGTTATTAGGTAGAGGTTAGGCGAGGGGTGTGCAGCATACAGCCGTTGTCTTTGGCTGTAGGCTAAAGGCTTAGACGTAAGCTGAGGTATTTGGGCTATCAACTGATGAATCGCTTTATAGGGGACCAATGCTATGGCCTGGCTGAATCTAAGGTAATCAAATAGGCTAGATAGACTCGTGATAGCGATTTCAGTTGTAAGCTTGAGATTATGATGCTGACAGTACTGCTGAAATGGAGACAGTTGATCATTCACTTGGCCAGCTTGACCAAATACAGTATTGATGTATGGGTAATTAGCTAGCGCTTCGAGTGTGACCTCAAGATCAGAGAGCGGGTGATTGGTATCGCAAATAAGATAAAGCTCGTCTAAAGCTTGTATCAAGTTTATGCTGAGGTTATCGAGCACTGCTGATGGTACTTGATGTGAGCAGTATTCTTCGAGCGATTGGGTGAAACCGCATAATAACCCAATATCAATCATACCCTCTGCTATCTCTTCAATTGACGAGGAAGTCCATGGTGATATCTTGAAGCTAATGGGCTTGTCTTCTGCTTTAATACTCGCCATTAAATCATGGGGGAGTTTGTAAGCAAGCAAATCGGGTGCGGCAATATTAAAGTGTGTTTGGCTAGGACCAAGTTTGCTGTTGTCGAGCTTATCTATCTCATCTATGCAACTAATCATCTTTTTAGCAATAGGATAGAGTTTGTGACTAAAATCATTAGGTATTAGGCCATGTTGCTTACGCATAAATAGCTCATTATCGAATACTTGCCTCGCACGTTTTAAGCTACGGCTTACCTTAGGTGCAGGTACATTTAACCTCTGAGAGACTAGGGTAGCTGATCGATATTCATATAGCATCACGAGTATATTGATGCTTAAAAGATCCAGCTCGTTTAATTTTGTACTTTCCATATAAACCCCTAATAAGAGGTAGCGTATGTATCTATATAGCTAAGGTATATCCTAGTTTTGCTGTGTTTTCCTTTTAATTTTTATTAATAATTTACATGTTTTGCATAAAGTGAAATTAGCTTGTGTTCTCTACACTCAATAATTAAGGATGTCTAACAAATTAATGTTAAGTTTAGTTTATATGAATTTGTGCCTTAAATCTTAGTGATGCTCCATTTTGGTTGTTCTCTTATATACGCTGGGGTAAGTAAATTTCAAAATTGATAATTTTGTTTTTCACGTTATAACGATAATTAAGTCATAGTGGTTAAGTTTGTTTAACTTTTTGAATGCTGTTTTGTCGATGATAATTAAGCCGTGCAAAGAATTTACGAACGTATAGGTTGGTTGTGGAGGCTATTATGAACGCATCAGTTATTTTAAGTTATGCATTTATGTATTTTGTTTTATTTATCGCAGTTCCTTTTGTCGTGGTTACTTTTGTGATGACCTGCATTAAGTTCTTCAAGTCTGAACCGTTAGTTTCAGAGTCCAATGTTAAGGTGAAGGCACATCAGTTGGATCGTAATTCATTAGATTTTTTACAGAATCTTAAGGCTATTACCAAAGATAAATATGATGTCATATATGGTACTAATCTAGGGCATATCATAGATGTTGATGACGATCTTAAGCCAGAAGATACTGTGATTGAATATTTGCAGCAATGTCAATTAGATTATGTCGTGGTTGATCATGAGTCATCATTAGTGAAATTAGTGATTGCAGACCCTAAAGAACACACTGCAGAGCAGCATAGATTCTTAGAACGTGCTTTAGATAATATAGGTGTGCGTTTACTTGACCTATCTGAAAATAAAGCATGCGATGTTACACAAATTAAAAATGCTCTTGCTGCGTAGATGTATTGAATGTGCCACTTCCTATTATAGTGGCACTCACTCCATTATGAATGAATTTAGTGTTAACTTTTATAATAAGGGCAGGTTATGTCCATAATGCATTTTAAATTATCAGTTTTATTGTTTTTTATAATATTAACGGCTAATGCGGGTTATTCTTTTAAGGTAATAGCACAAGAAGATTCATTAGTGATAAATAAAGGTTCTTGTGTTAAGTGCCATAAGCGCAATGGCAAAATGTTTGGTGTGCATGCTAATGATGCCTTAGCGCTTGAGTGTCAAACTTGCCATGGTGAGAAAGGCAAGCACCCAAGAAAGCCTAATAAAGTTGTCGCATTTGGTGCTGCCTCGGTAACGTCGATTGTTGAGCAAGTCGAAGTGTGTATGAAATGCCATGATCCTCAATTACTTTCAATAGCAGATTGGACCCATGATGCCCATAGCACTAAGGTTGCCTGCAGCGATTGTCATCACCTGCATGCTAAAGAGGATTCTATGATTGGCTTAGAGCCTACGCAGCACAGTCAGTTATGTAGACGCTGTCATGCTAAGAGGGGGGACGAGTAAATGGAAACGTCTAGAAGAAGCTTTCTGAAAGCAGGCTGTGCCCTAATTGCTTGCTCTTCTGTGTATGCAGTATCTAAAGGCTCAATTCAAACCTTGCCAGAAGGCACGAAGAAATATGCTCTGATCCATGACGAGACTAAGTGCATCGGCTGTAATGCTTGTACTCAAGCCTGCCGAGAGGTTAACCAGGTTCCTGAAGGGGTTGCTAGATTAGAGATAAAGCGTATCGGGCCTGTTGGTGAGTATCCAAACCAAAGCTTTCGTTTTGTGAGGGAATCCTGTCAGCATTGTGAAGATGCGCCCTGTGTTCGAGTTTGTCCCACTGGGGCTGCATATATTGACAGTGAGACTGGCGTTGTTGCGGTTGATAGTTGGAAATGTGTTGGCTGTCAGTATTGTATTGCCGCATGCCCATATCAGGTTCGGTTCATTAACCCTGTTACTCGGTCTGCCGATAAATGTGACTTCTGCTTAGAGTCTCGGCTTAAGCAAGGTGAGATGCCAGCCTGTGTCGATGCTTGCCCTACTCAGGCATTAGTGTTTGGAGACTTGAAGGATCCACAATCTCAATTGGTTCGGTTACTGAAGTCTAGGCCAAGCTATCGAGCAAAAGTGGAGTTAGGAACTAAGCCTAAGTTGTTTCGCATTGCGAGTAGGGATGGGGAGATTAAGTTATGAGTGCATTTCACTTTGAAGGTCTTGTATGGCATTGGCCGATAGCGATTTATCTGTTTCTGGCTGGTGTGTCAGCGGGAGCAACATTTTTTGCAATTCTATTGAAGCACTTCACTTTATCAATGAAAGCTTACCGCTCTAGCTTTGTTAAGGCGGCTTGCATTATTGCTCCGGTTACTGTTTTTGCCGGATTAGGTATTCTCGTTATCGATCTTACTAAGCCATTAGAGTTTTGGAAGATTTTGGTGTTCTATAATACGACCTCAGTGATGTCCATGGGGGTATTGGTATTACTGGCATATCAGGTTTTTCTTTTTGCATGGATGATCTGTGTGCTTGCTGAGCCGATAGGTCACTTGAGTCGCTGGCAGTGGCTAGATAAAGCTGTTGCCAAAGTGCTTGTGTATGAAGACTCGATTACAGGCTTGCTGGCTATTCTTTCACTGGCGCTAGGTGCTTACACCGGATTCCTACTGTCGGCGTTGACAGGGTTCCCCATGCTCAATAACCCTGTATTGCCCTTACTTTTCTTGATATCGGGCTTATCTTCTGGGGCTGCAGCGACTCTGTTAGGTGGTGTATTGCTAAAAGGCAATCCTGATGGCAAAGAGGTGCACTTTATTCATAAGATTGAAATCCCTCTCATTCTGGTAGAAATCCTTCTCATTTTTACCTTCTTTATGGGGCTGGTGTTAAGTGGTGGACAGAGCCAAGTTGCCGCGATTAATGCGATAGGTGAAGGATTTTGGGGATGGATATTCTGGGGTGGTATATTGGGTTTAGGTTTATCGTTTCCATTGGCGGCAAATTTATTTATGAGCGCTTCCTCACAGAGACGCTTTTCTTACGTTGCCGTTACGGCTTGCTTTAGCTTGATGGGAGTACTCTTGTTACGAAACTTTATTTTATACACGGGGCAGATGACAGGAGCATAGGCAAGGCTATGGTTGAGATGGTGATATAAGGACTCCGTCTCAACTAAGCACATGAGAAAGGAATCAATTTAGTTAACCTGATTATTAATCCACTCGCTCATGACAACATGGGTTTTAATTCGCACTATGTCTGTCTTGGTATCGATATATTCTCTTATCTCATGTAGTCGTTTCATCGAATCTGCTTGGACGTACATAAGAATGTCCATCTCTCCTGTGATGCCATGACAGGTAACGACTTCGGGGATGGCATGAAATACGTGAATAATATCTTGCGCTCTTGGGCATTGATGCTGAATTTCAAAATAGGCGGAAACACCGTCTTTCTGAGATTCACTGAGCAAGACTTGGTAGCCTCTGATCACCCCTGTTTGTTCCAGTTTCTTGATTCTTTCGGAGACGGCACTACGGGATAAATTAACCCTTTGAGAGATTGCAGACACACTTTGGCGTGCATCTTGTTTTAGGGCCGCAATAATCGCCTGATCAAATTTGTCCAAACCTTTCTCCTTAACAGTGCCGTTAAATTGTCGGTGTTTTGGTGTTTTTCCGTCAAAATGTCGGTTAAGAGCGTGAGTATGCGGCCTAACTATGGCAGAATGCGCCGCTTGTTTTCACTATACTAGCACTTCTTTATTTTTCGGCAATCGCCAATATATTAGGCATTAATCATAGATATGAATCAAATCAAAGGAACCATAGGGCGCTGGCAAGGGGCTGGTTTAATGGCCACCACTTTGCTGGGAACTGGCGTGTTTATATTACCTCAGATCACGGTAGAGAAAGCTGGGACAGGCGCAATGTTGGCTTGGGCTCTGCTAACTATAGCGATTTTGCCAGTGACTTTAGTCTTTGCTCGGTTAGCGAGTGTTTTCCCCCATGCAGCTGGGCCTGCATATTTCATCGAACGTGCATTTGGCCGTACCTTAGGACGCACCATAGGTTTGATTTTCTTGTTGGTCGTTCCGCTTGGATCGCCTGCCGCTATTTTGATGACCTTTGAGTTCGTTAATGCGCTGCTACCTATGTCTGGCTGGTCTCAAGTCGGAGCTGAGTTAGTGGTGATTTTAGGCTTGTTGATATTAAACCTAAAGGGAATACAGGTATCGGCAAAACTCCAATTTGGACTGACTTTAGGGGTCGTTGCTGTTGTCGCGATATTGTTTGGGGCGGGTGGTGCGAACCTTACTGATTTAGTCGCTTCAAGTAGTTTTGCTTCTCCCGATATGAATTTAGTGATGGCCGCGGCAGGTATCGCTTTTTGGAGTTTTCTTGGTGTTGAGGCAATGACTCACCTTGCTAACGACTTTAAGCGTCCTGAGAAAGATATGATTCCTGCAATGATGATCGGCACTGTTTTGGTGGGTATTATCTATTTAGCCTGTACTCTCTTGATTATTCTTGTGCCAACCCAAGACGGTGTGGCCATGATCGGTGTGTTTGATCGTTTACTTGGTGGTTATGGTGCTCAGGTTATTGGCATACTGGGTGTGGCGAGTGGCTTAGCGACGGTCAATATCTATTGCGCGAGTGCTGCGCGCTTAGTGTGGAGTTTCAGTCAAGAGGGAATTCTGCCGAAGTACTTTAATCAATTGAATCAGCATCAGGTACCAGTGAGAGCGTTAAGCGCTATTTTACTGGTTATGGCCGCTGTGATGGTGCTTACCTATTTGGGGGGCTATGATCTTGAGCATCTGATTGCATGGACTAATGGTGTGTTTGTCATTATCTACTTAATGTCTATGCTAGCCGCTGCTAGATTATTGAAGAAACGCTATTTACCTATGGTGATGCTAGGTAGTGGTTTTTGTATCGCGCTAGGCATAGCTTTGGGGGCGAACATGTTCTATGCCATTGCTTTGGTTTCCATTCTGTTTCCCATGTTGTGGTGGCAGAAAAATCACCTTGTGAGAAAAGCGGTAACTCGCGAAGCGATATAGTGAAAGGGCCTTTAGGCCCTTTTGTTTTTCCGATTTAATTATATTTCTTACGACAGTTGTTTGCAGTGTCTATGGGGGCGTTTCAATTTAACGATTCATTTCTTCCATAGCCTGATTGCGGGTTTGCATTAGCTCACTGTGTTTTAGATAAAGTAAATCCGCTGTTTTACGAATAATCTGATCTTCATATTGGCATAGGGTGCCATCGGCGTAGGCGACTTTCCACATCGCTAGAACCAAGGCTAGTTTTTTCTGTAGGTCAAAATGCCTATTGATTAAATCGGTAAATTCAAACAGTGATGTGGAGTCTTGGCGCTTCTGAGTTGCATCGAGAATTAGCGCTTGGGCATCCTCATCTGAAATATCAAAGCTGCTAGTGAGCATTTGGGGCAATAACTCGGCTTCACTTTCACTAAAATCTTCATCGGCGTAGACCACTTCCATTAGCAGGCTAGCCGCGGCGAGTTCTAATTGTTGGGCTTGTTGCTCAGGTGATAACTGAGCTGGCTCAAGTTTGAAGAGCTGTTTGAGTGTTGCGATCATAGCCACTCCATAATGACGACTTAATACCAGTTAGAGTTTATATTATTGTCATGGTTCACTCGAAAGAAAGCTAATCCCATGCATTTTTATGTAACAGAAAGAGACTCAGTTCCGAAATAGAGGCTGACTTTCACTCGGCTATCACATAATCAGTGCAAGTTTTGCGCTATATCAATGGTGAAATCACGATTAGCTCTGTGCAATAGGCAGTAAATTTAGTTATCCTTATGCACAAATCTATGTTGTTTAATTTCACCAATTGGAAAGCCCCATGTCACTGTCAGCAATATTGACCGAAGCCTATCACTTCTACCGTAATCATATTAGCCAATTGGCTATGCTCACTATTCCAATATTGTTGCTTCAGATTGGTATCCAAACTTGGTTAGGTATGGAGCTTAAGGCTGCCGATGAGGTAAACCCTGAGTTTGGTGGCTCTCACATGTTTGCCATGATGGCGCTATTGATTCTGTTTTCAATATTGATTGCAGCCTTGACTCTGTTTTTAGAGGTGAGGTCTCAAGGGCATAAAGTGGGCAACCTTCTTATCTTAAAAGCGAGTATGCCTTTTGTTCCACCATTATTGTTGGCTGGTGTTGCATCAGGCTTTGCGATTATCGCTCCTGTGATGCTGGCTGCGGCATTTGGACCTTTATGGGTCATAGGCTTAATCCCAAGTTTATATATATTTGCTCGCCTGTCGTTTGTGAATTTTATGGTTGTGAGTGAACGATTAACGCCTTTCAAGGCAATTAAAGAGAGCTTTAATTTTACATCTGAGTGGCCATTTTTATTGCGCACTTGTGCAGTGTTATCTTTGTATTTGCCTATCTCTATTATCAGCTCTCAATTGACGATGGCGACCGAGTCATTTGGACCTGCAGCTGAGTTAATCATTGCTACTGTTTTTGGTTTTATCGGTTTGTTTGTCAACATTGCTTTATTCCGTTTATATATGGTGAATCGTCGTAAAGACGATGAAGGCGTGCAAGCTGATTAAGTAAGCTTCTAGCGTATCAAATGGGTGGAATAGCTTAAGGCCAGGTGTTTACCTGGCTTTTTCTTAGAAATAGGAGAAAGAGGGTGAATGACATTGAATTTATGGGGCAATTTTCACAGGAAATTGGCGCAGAATATCAATTAGCTAAAAGCTATGTCAGAGAAATGCCTAGCCAGGCATTGGTCCATCTTCGCAGCTTGTGTCATTGCTTGGTAAAGCTGGTGGCGACACAACACTCCCTTACTTATCAAAGCCCTAATCTTTACGACAGAGTAGAGCAACTCAACGCTCAGAGGCTGCTCACTCCTAGGCAAACTCGGTTACTGCATAAGTTGCGAGTGTTGGGAAATAAAGGGGCTCATCCGGAAAAATATCACCTTACCTTTGCTCAGCTAGTCACACTGGCAGAAAAAGGGATAGCCGATTTGCTCACCCTTGCTGAATCCCTAGGAAAAGGCTCAGGCGGTAACAAGTATCTATTTGAACCTTTTGATGAGGTCGTAGGGCGAGATCTTTGCTATAGAGCCGTTATGCAGGCAGATCCTAAAGCGCAATATCTTGTAGGGATGTCGCTAAAAACCAAAGGCTTATTGCAGCTTGAGCAAGACACCTCATTAGCGGATAAGCAGAAGCCAAATGCTAACTTACAACAAGCGGCTTTTTGGTTTGAGCAAGCCGCCAAATTTGATACTAAGGCACTATTTGAGCACGGTGTGGGACTCTTGCATGGTTATCAAGGTCATAGTCGAATAGCCGAAGGTGAAAAAGCCGTTGCCGATGCTGCTGACGCGGGTGATATCGAAGCCAAGGCATTATTGGGTTATTTCCTGTTAATTGGCAACGAGCGCTTTGCTCAGGATTTAACGCGAGCCTTTAGTTTATTGAGTGAAGCGGCTGAACAAGATCATGTGGAAGCTATGGCAAACTTAGGGGTTTACTATTATCAAGTTGATGATGAAACCCAAGCATTTCATTGGATAAACAAAGCTGCTCAAGCGGGAAATCCTCATTCTCAGTATCATTTGGCGTTAATGCTGGAGTCAGGGCAGGGCTGCGAGGTTCATGGCGAGCAGAGTCAATATTGGCTCAATGAGGCTGCAGAACAGGGCCAGCTTGATGCAATGCTGATGATAGCGAAGAGCTTGTTGTCTAAAGAGATGCTTACAGAGGTGGAATCAAAGCGGGTACAGGACTATTTATCTGATGTAATAAAATATGGGCGCAGTGTGTCAGCTATGTTAGAGCTTAGCGTAGCACTAGCCGATGGTGTTTTGGGGAAGATAGATATAGTGAAAGCTTCAAGCTTGCTGATGACTGCTCAAGATTATGCTAAGGAAAACGAGTTAGAAGTGATCTCACCACTTAAGCAATCTATGTTATTGCAAATCGAACAGGTAATGAGTTTGGTTACTAGCGATGAAGAGTTGGCAACCTTAGTGCAGGCCAGAGAGATCCTTCAGTCTCAATAACTAAAAGATGAGCTCAAAAGTTCATCTTTTAGCGTGTTATTCATTTGGATCGTGCTCAAAGGTGCGTCCAGCTTTAGGTTTGTTGCTGAAGCGATTCCTATCCATATCTCTGTGGATATTTTGCTGTTCAAACTCACCATGTTGGTGATGCCCAAACCCTGCGGCTTGAAATTGAGCCATTTTCTTTTTTAAAAACAGGCGACCAAAAACAGTGAGTAGAATAAAGCTCATTGCGCCTATTAAGAGTAAAAATGGTAAGGCTAATAAGCAGAGAATAATTGTGACAACACCTATGGCGAATGCCAACCAACCTTTGACACCGGTAAATCGTTGCAGGAGCAGATTACGCCTGAAATGCTTATTTATCATCGCGACTCCTTTAAGAATATGAACATTAAGATAATGCCTATTATTGCAATAAAACTACGTCTTTGTGAGTAAATTTTTAGTTATATATTGTAAACAGTCATTTTTGATGACGAGACTGCTTTACTTTTCTAACCTTATTTATTGCTGACAATAGATATTTAAGCCTAGCCTTCATTGGAAAAAGCCGCTTTAACGCAGTTTATTACGGCTTCTCTTATCCAAGCATGTCCCGGGTCTTGACTGTCCCTTTGGTGCCAGAGTAAAACATAAGCAAAAGAGGCAAAGCTAATAGGTAATGGTAGCTCTGTCACTTGATAAAGTTTCTTTGCATGTTGAGCAAATCTGCTGGGAACGGTGAAAATAAGATCCGTATGAGCAGCGATGCTGGCTGCACTATAAAAGTCGGGTACAATGGTACTGAGTTCTCTGTGATGTCCTAGCTTGGCTAGATGATAGTCCAGTGCCCACCAATCTCTATTCTCACACCTAACCTGCAGATGATCTAGCGCCAAATAGGCGTCTAAATCCCACTTATCCTGACGGTAAAGGTCGAGTATTGGATGCTTATCTCTGACGATACAGACTTGATGATCGGTAAAGAGAGTTTGATGCATGATCCCTTCTGGCAGGCGGCTAATTTGCACATCGGATAGAGGCTGAATATCCCTACCTGCAATGGCAAAGTCTATCTGCCCTTGCTGTAAATCCTGTATTGAATGTTCGTTCCAAATATAGGCGTGTAACTTAAGTTTAGGAGCCTGATTTAATAGTGGGCCAAAAAAGTGAGGCAGTAAGGTTTCATAGATACTTTCTTGGGTGGCAAAGGAGAAGTGCCTGCTACTGGTTTTGGGGCTAAAGCTTGGGGGTTGAGTTAATTGATATAACCCTTGCAAGCTAGCGGGTAGTTTACTTGCCAATACTAGTGCATGGGCTGTGGGTTTTAATCCATGGGCGGTACGTTGAAATAGTGGGTCATCCAGCATCTCTCTAAGACGATTGAGGCTTTTACTCAGTGCTGACTGGCTTAAGTGAAGACGATTGGCCGCGCGAGTGACGCTGCGTTCTTCGAGCAAAACCTGAAGAATGACCAGAAGATTGAGATCGATTTTCGCTAAGCTATCGAGATTCATAGATATTCCTTAAAGGAAATTTGGTTGGTAAATAATATCATTTCTGTTCATACCATAGTCTGGCTAAAATAATGACCACTGACAATATGATAATCCCGATAGAATAGAGATTTGTATAAACCGATGAGAGTAAACCTACTTCCCCTACTGATGTCCATGGTGTTACTGAGCCCCATGGCAATTGATATCTACCTGCCTTCTATGCCGACTATGGCGAAGGAATTTGCTGTATCTTCAAGTGAGGTACAATCCACCTTAGTGCTGTTTCTTTTTGCTATGGGTTTAGGTCAGATATTGATTGGTCCCTTGGCCGACAGGTATGGCCGGCGTCCAGCCGCTATAGGGGGAATTTTACTTTACGGCTCAAGTAGCCTGTTGGCTGTTTTTGCGATGGAGTTTGAATGGCTACAGATAGCTCGAGTACTACAGGGGTTAGCAGCTTGCTCTACTTCTATTGTGGTCTTTAGCGCTGTACGTGACTGCTATTCCAATAAAGAGAGTGCCAAAATATACAGTTATCTTAACGGTGCAATCTGTGTCGTTCCTGCGTTAGCCCCCTCTTTTGGTGGTTTGCTAGCCCTAGAGTTTGGGTGGCGATCAACCTTCCTGTTTATGGCTGGATATGCCTTAGTGATGCTGTGTTTGGTATCGATAAAGTTTCCTGAGACGCGTCCTGAGGAAACAAAGAGTCATGGTGCATTATATCGCTGGGCTCGTTATCAACCTGTGTTGATGAATGCTCACTTTATGTTTTATGCCATTGTTTGTATGGCAGGTATGGCCGCGATATTGAGTTATGTGTCTTATTCTCCAGTATGGCTGATAGGCCAATTAGGTGTTTCGGAGCTGACTTTTAGTGGCTTGTTTGGATTGAATGCATTGATTAATGTATTGGCATGTTTTGCTGCGCCCAAAATCATCAAAAAGCTGGGCAATAGACAGACAGTAATGCTGGCTTTAACAGCCTTGCTATTTGCTGGCTGCGCCTTGTTATTGGCACAGCAATTCGCTCCTGATAGTGGGCTAGCTGCCGCATTAGCATTTATGTTGCCTATGTTGCCGCTATGTATTGGCTTTGCGCTACTCTTGGGGCCTGCAACGAGTATGGCGTTAGCAGGCTTTGGCGAGAGAGCGGGCACAGCGACTGCTATGTTGGGCTTTATTCAGATGAGTGGAGCTTCACTTGTGGCTGGTTTAGTACAGTTGACGGATCTAAGTGCGCCTTATGCGGTAGCCTTAGTCATGTTGAGCTGTTCTGTGTTGTTGTTGGCGGTCATGGGGCTGAGTCGTTTTAACCATTGGCATCAAGAGCAGTATGCCCACTAAATCTGGTTTAGAAACTGACTGAGCTAGCATACAATAGGGGGTTAATTAGCCCTGCTGAGACTGTTTGTGTCACGTAAAGTTTGCTCAAAATGCCAATATCCAGTTACAACCTGTGTATGCGCTAGCATAGAAACGCTGGCGCCAGCAGCACAGCTTATTGTTATGCAACATCCGAGTGAGGTTGAGCATGCCAAGAATTCAGTGCGCTTGCTGAAATTGGTGATACCTGATACTCAAGTTATCGTTGGTGAGACAGCCGAAGATTTTGCTGAGTTAAGGCGATATTTAACCGATAGCCATAAGCCAATTTACCTCATTTATCCCAATGAGCAGAGTCAAGAAGTTAAGCAGGCTAACCCCTGTGAGCATGGTATTTTTATTCTGTTAGATGGTACCTGGCGTAAGGCATTTAGAATGTTGCAGCTTAACCCTTGGCTGCTTGAGCTTCCCTCTTTGCATTTAGATGTGACACAGGCGTCGAACTATACTATTCGTAAATCAAGCAGAGCAGATAGTTTGTCCACATTAGAAGCGGCGGCGTTAGTGCTGGAATCCCTCGAGTCTCAAGTCGATGTTTCGCCGCTTTATCGTGCCTTTGATGCTATGATCCAGCACCAATTAGCTTCTATGCCTCCCCATGTTAGGGCGCGTTACTCTTAGTTTGTTAACCCCTAAGCTAAATAGCGACTACAGAAGCTTTCAGCCGAGCTAGGATGGCCAAAGAGATACCCCTGAGCAAGGCCTTTGCCCATAGATGAGATCAATTGTTTTTGATTGTCTGTTTCAATGCCCTCAGCAACAAACTTAATGTTTAAAGCTTGAGCTAAGCCAATGATCGCTTGGCAAAGCTGTTGACTCGAATTTGGATCGAGATTACGGACAAAGGCTGTATCAATTTTTAAGCTATCTATTGGCAGACTGCCTAGGCGACTGAGGGAGAATAAGCCTGTCCCAAAGTTATCTAAGGCAATGTTGACCCCCAGCGCTTTTAACGCATCCATGGTTTTTCTTATGGTTTGAGGTTTACGTAGTAGTGCGGGCTCAGTAATTTCTAATATCAGTGCCTGTGCCGGTAGTTGAGCTATCTCTAGAGCCTTAGTGACTTGGTGAACAAAATCTAAGTGCTCAAACTGCATGGGGGAGATATTGACCGAGATTTGCAACTCGCTATCGTATTGTTTTCGCCATTTCGCCGCTTGATTACAGGCTTGTTGTAATACCCATTGGCCTACCGTAATGATTAAACCTGTCTCTTCAAGAAGGGGGACAAATTGGCTGGCCTTGAGCAAGGTATCGGGTGTTTTTTGCCACCTTAGCAGCGCTTCAACACCCCTGACCTTGTTAGTCTCAAGATCTATTAGGGCCTGATAGGCTAAGGTAAACTCTTCCAGTGCCATGGCATTACGTAATTCATTGATAAGATTTAGCCGTTTCTCGGCGGCTTTACTCATCTCTATATCGTAAAAACAGATATGGCTGCTGCTTTTCTTGGCGCTATACATAGCGGTATCGGCTTGGCTCAACAGTTGGTTGGGCTGTTGGCCGTCGGTTGGAAATAAAGTAATGCCTATGCTGGTGCCGATATAAAATTTTTGCCTTTCAATTTCAAATGGGGCGTCAAATAGGGCTAAAACCCGCTGTGCGAATTGGTGTATCTCTTCTTTACTATCGCAATCGCTTAGTATGAGGGTAAACTCGTCGCCCCCCATACGAGCTATATCCGATTTTTCTGTACAGCAGGTTTCTAATCGAGCCGACACGAGTTGCAGTAGCCTGTCTCCCATGGAGTGGCCAAAACTGTCATTGACGTTCTTAAAGCCATTTAGATCGAGAAACATAAGGGCACCCAATTTATTGGGAGTGCGACTGACTTCCTTTAACGCATCATTGAGTAACTGGGTCAGGTGGAAGCGATTGGGTAAGCCGGTGAGACTATCAAACATAGCCTGTTTGGTCAGTTTGGCTTCTAGGTGTTTTTTAGCACTGATATCGCTAAATAGAGTGACATTGTACTTTTGATTATTGTCTGTCGTGATCCTACGACAACTGACCCAGGCTGGAAATTGCGAGCCATCGGCACGCTTTTTATGCACTTCACCCTGCCAAAATCCCCTTTGGCTGATAGTTGCTAGACGGTCATCTTGATTGTATAGGTCTTGGCTGGTGCTAAGAATTTGTGGTGATTTTCCTTTTAATTGTTCAGGGCTATAGCCAGTAATACGGCACATGGCGCGATTGACGGCAATGATACGGTCATCTTGGTCACAGATATAGACAGCTTCAGCACTCTCTTCGAGTGTATTGCTCATGACCTGTTTAGGTAGTGCATCAAAGCCATCTTCTTCCAGTCTTCTAGGGGCTTTTCTTCTATCTAAGGGGAGATATTCAACTAACAGAACCGGGCTATCGTTCAACGTATAGGGAGTTAATTGAATTTGAGTGGGAAGCTCTGTGTCATCTGAGCTAAGGTGCAGCCAGTGAAAGCGCTCTCCCTTGCCGCTCAATGCTTGCTCGATAAGGCGCTTGGATTCATCAATACTGGATAGACCGTTGGCTTGAATTCGTGGTGAAAAATCATAGGGCGTGGCCCCAATATAGCTGACGTATTGACACTGGAAATAATCAAAGGTGGCTTGATTTGCACCGATAAAACGATCTTGCTTGAGGATAGATAAGGGAGTTTGGCTCTCGTGCTGGCATAGAAGCTTAAGCTTTTTTTGAAGACTAGGATCCTGTGACTCTAGTTGGGCGAGCAGTTCTGGCCATCGAAACATGAAGGATACTCCCTGACAGTATGATTACTGCATCCTAGTGTTATATCAGATCTACCGCTATGTTTGAAATAGGGCAAAAAGAATACATTTTAACTGAGCTAAAAATATACTTTATTGCACTAGGTCTCAATAATTAATCGCAAAATTTACTTATTTTTCGATTGAAATATAAGGATTTTTTAAATTTTTGATGATTTAAACTGAGAATATCTATGTTAGTGACTTAAAAAGGTATAGATATGATGCCAGTTTGGTATTTTGTTTGATTTTATTTGAAGTCGAATATGTTAAGTTAAGCTCATGGCAAATCATGCAAAAAGAAGTGTATAAGCATGGATGTGTCGGGCTGAATGACGATGGCAAAGAAGATACTGGGCAAATGGGTGCAAGTGAAAGGGTAAGTGGACGAGCATGAATAAGCGGTGGAGTATTGGTAAGAGCATAGGTCTGATATTGGCTAGTATGGCCACCTGTTGTTATGGGGCCGATAAACCATCCTCTCAGGACGGCCTGATAGAGCATGAGCGTAAGCGAGTTATTGTGCTTAAAGCCGATGGTGCTAAGCAGATAGAAAAACAGACAGAAGCAGAGCAATTGCAAAAAGCTAAGGCAGCGAGTCAAGCCACCAAAGCTAGAGAACAAAAAGTGCTTAAACGTCAGGCTGCAAGTGGTTGGCAAGAGTCACAGCTTAAGAAAGCGCAAGCCAGTTTCGATGCTCGTCAGTCGAGGGAAAGTAAGTATTTAAATGATGCAAAAGCGGCGGCGAAGCAGGAGCGAAAAATTCCTAAGTCTAAATAGCTGACTATTCAGATTTCGGTGTACTATTCTCCTTTTGCTTTGTGAACAACTCTTTTCTCAGTTTTAAGGCTAGTTATGACCTCCTGCCCCTTATGCGAACACACTCAGCTGATGCCGTTTCATCAGGATAAACGCAGACACTATCTTGAGTGTCAGCAGTGCCATCTCGTTATCGTGCCACCAGAGTTTCATTTATCCGCTGAGCTAGAAAAAGCGGAATACGATAAGCATCAAAATGATCCCTGTGACTTAGGTTATCAGGGCTTTTTAGGCCGTTGTGTCACCCCTTTGTTGAAGCGCGTTTCCAGTGAGCATCAGGGATTAGACTTTGGTTGTGGTCCTGGGCCTGCGATTAGCTTGATGTGCCAGCAAGCAGGAGTGCAGGTTAGCAATTATGATCTCTATTACGCTAATAAGCCTGAACTGCTTAAGCGTCAATATGATTTTGTCACTATGACTGAGGTCATAGAGCATGTGTATCAAGCCCACTCCTTGTTAACTTCATTGGATAGCCTGCTCAGGCCCAATGGAATATTGGCCGTGATGACAAAAAGGGTACAGGACAAGCAGGCTTTTGCGAATTGGCACTATAAGAATGATATGACCCATATTGTGTTCTATTCTATT
The DNA here is from genome assembly GCA_947503555.1 of uncultured Shewanella sp. Lineage (GTDB taxonomy): Bacteria > Pseudomonadota > Gammaproteobacteria > Enterobacterales > Shewanellaceae > Shewanella. The sequence continues at coordinate 198,182 of CANNEE010000007.1, read as the reverse complement.
GCTACTTTTCAGTGGATTGCCGAGCGCTTTAATTGGCGATTGGAAGTGATAGATAAGGATGTAGTGTTTTTCCATAAAAATTAACCATTAGTTAGGGGCTGTTGATCTTTGCTGATTAGTTTTTGCAGCGCACTTCTACTGCGTTATCGCTTATTTATGTAGAATCACTACACGGCACAAACTCCCCCTTGTTTAAGCACACTGTAAACTGCTGCAAAAACAACCTTGAAAGATCAACTGCCCCTAATATCGATCACTTAAACTCCCTTACAAAATAGTGATGTGAAATATCAACTTTCCACTTGCTTTTGTGAGCTTATTCGCTTTCCATAGGGGCTGAAAAATTCCAACTTGCTAATTTTTAACTCATTCATTGGGTTTGAAGCATGGGCTTCATTCTGCTGCATATAACTCGAATCAGATAAGTAGCAGGGGAAAGTTAGTTTTATTTAAGGAAAGGAGCTAAATCAATGAAGCGTAAGTTATCGGCGTTAGTACTGTCTTTGGGACTGTTCGTCTCACAGGCGGTACAAGCCACAACTGCCGAAGATATTAAGAGTTTTACTCTTGATAATGGCATGAAAATCATGGTGCTAGAAGATGATTCTATCCCTAACGCCAACATGTACCTGTTTTGGAAAGTCGGCTCTCGTAATGAAGTGCCTGGGATTACAGGTATTTCCCACTTCTTTGAGCATATGATGTTTAATGGCTCTAAAAAGTATGGTCCTAAGATGTTTGACCGCACTATGGAAGCCGCTGGTGGGGCAAATAATGCCTATACCACTGAAAACCTAACGGTTTATACCGATTGGTTCCCGAATAAAGCTCTGGAAACTATTTTCGATCTAGAGGCAGATCGTATTGAGCATCTCGATATCAACGCTGAGATGGTAGAAAGTGAGCGTGGTGTGGTGCAATCTGAACGTACTACTGGCCTAGAGAATTCTAACTGGCGCACTTTGATGGAAGAGCTGAAAGGTGCAGCCTTTAGAGCCCATCCTTATAGCTGGCCTGTGATTGGTCATGAGTCAGATATTGCTGCTTGGACACTAGAAGATCTTCAGCAGTACCATAAGACCTACTATGCGCCTAACAATGCCGTGGTGGTGATTGCTGGTGACGTAAAGTTAGATGAAGTTAAAAGCTTAGCAAATAAGTACTTCGCGCCAATTCCAGCACAAACTCCACCAAAAGTCGTGATGACCGTAGAGCCTGAGCAAAAAGGTGAGCGTCGTGTGTTCGTCAAGAAGGCCTCGGTAAGTACTCCTAATATCATGCTGGCTTACCATATTCCTGCAACAAGCCATGAAGATTACTATGCCTTAGATTTGCTTGCCTCGATTCTGAGCCAAGGTAATAGCTCACGTTTATATAAAGGCTTAGTCGATAAGCAGATTGCGATTGGAGCAGATACTTACCTGCCTATGTCATTCGATCCAAACCTTTTCTATGTTATGGGGGTTGCTAGCCCTGGAGTGAGCGCCGATAAATTAGAAAAAGCGTTAATCGATCAAGTGAATCTAGTGGCTAAGAAAGGTGTAACAGCAAAAGAGCTGGAAAAAGTTAAGAACATCAAACTGATGGACTTTTACCGAACCATGGAAACCATTAATGGTAAGGCAAACACTATAGGCACTTATGAGTTGTTCTTTGGTAGCTATGATGAGCTGTTTAATGCTCCTAAGGAATACAACAAGGTGACACCAGAAGATATTCAGCGTGTGGCCCAAAAATATCTTATTAAGTCGAATCGTACGGTTGCGATCTTGGCCGCTAACGAGGAGGCAGACAAATGAAGACCTTTACTTTGAAACCTAAATCACTTGTTGCAGCCATAGCGGCAGCAAGCATTATTGGTCTAACTGGATGTGCTGCAACTCAAGGCGAGACTAGCAATGCCCAAACACAGGTCAGTGCGCCAAGCTTTAAGATGCCGACTTATGAGAAGCTGACCCTTGCTAACGGCCTTAGCCTTTATTTAATGCCACAGCATGAGGTGCCGCTCATTACCGTCAATGCGGTCGTTCGTGCTGGCGCCGTTAACGACAAGATCCCTGGTTTATCGCGGATGACTGCCAAAGGACTGATGTTGGGTTCTGATGGTAAAACCAAGGCTGAAATAGAAGAGAAAGTTGATTTTCTTGGGGCGAGTTTGGATGCCAGCGCAGGCAAAGAAGGTAGCTATATTAGTGCTGATTTTATGGCAAAAGATACAGATATCATTCTGCCTTTAGTGCGTAATATGATGCTTAAGCCTGACTTTGATAAGGCTGAATTCGATAAGTTACGTCAACGTGAAGTTGCTGGCTTATCGCAAGCTAAAGAGAGCCCGCGTGCTGTGATTGGGCGCTACTATGACAAGTTGATCTTTGGTAAGCATCCCTATGGAAATGCTTCTTCTGGCAACAGCGAATCACTCGAAAAGATAGATGTGAATGCGCTGCGTCAGTTCCATAGTCGTTATTATCAACCACAAAATACGGCGATCAGTGTGGTAGGTGATTTTGATCCTAAACAGATGAAGGCTAAGCTTGAGAAGTTATTTGGCCAATGGCAAAGCAGTGGTGAGGTGGCGCAGCCTGAGCTAGCACAAGGTTTGCCAAAATTGGATAAAAGTCGTGTCTTGCTGGTGGACAAAGGGGATGCGATAGAGACCACTTTCTTAATTGGCGGTAAAGGCATTAGCCGCGATAACCCAGATTATGTGGGCCTCACTGTATTAAATACCATTCTCGGTGGCCGTTTTACTTCATGGCTCAATGATGAATTAAGGGTCAATGCGGGTTTAACCTATGGCGCTCGCTCGGCATTTGTTCGTTATAGTGATGCTGGTGTATTCCGTATCAGTACCTTTACTAAGGCAGATACTACTAAAAAAGCTATCGATTTGGCTCTCAAAACCTATGCTCGCCTTTGGGAGCAGGGTGTTGATCAGCCTACTTTAGACTCGGCTAAAGCCTATGTAAATGGTCAGTTCCCGCCTAAGTTTGAAACTAGTGGTCAATTAGCTGGTTTGCTATCAGATATGTACCTCTATGGTTTTGATGATAATTTTATTAACCAGTTCCAAGCTAAGGTGAATGGCCTTACATTGGATGAAAGTAAGCGTTTAATTAATACTTACTTCCCTCAGAACAACTTGCAATATGTGCTGATTGGTAACGCCGATAAAATCGGTGAACTTGCCAGTGAATATGGTGAGGTAACTAAGGTAGATATCAAAGCGGTTGGCTTTTCAAAATAGTGAGTCGATGAAGCTCCCTTAATGTAAAAGGCCTGCTAGTTAGCAGGCCTTTTATCTTTGTTTAGCAAGCGATAACCTCTTTGATGACAAACTCCTTACCTGAAATTAAGCCCCACTCCTGACTATGACAAAAAGGGCATTGGGATTTGTGCTCCAATACATTGAATACTTGATGGCATGCCTTACATAACCCGTTGGCAGGAATCGTTTCTATCATCAGTTTGGTTTGTTCGAGATGTGTTCCCTCGACGGCTGCAGGAAAACAGGTTTCTACATATTTAGGGATCATCGAAGATAGCTGGCCGATTTGCAGTACTATGGTATCGACCTTTTGCAACTGATGTTGCTCGGCGAAACGTGTGACTGTTTTTACCACTTCAATAACCACGCCAAGTTCATGCATATTGACATTCCATAGTGAGATGGCAATTGATATCGCCTTCTTCTAGCTCCGATATTGGGCGCCAGCGAGTGAAGCTGGCACCCTTGGCTTTACTCAGTTATTAAGGAGCGAATTTTTTTAATAGGGGCTTTTACTGCGATTCTAACTTTGCGTTTCAATGCATGTTTGATGATGACTTTTTTAACTGTCTTTAAGTCAGCTCCCTCTGCATCATAGGCTTTAACAAGGGAAATCGCATCAAACTGGCATCGAGTGGTACAGGCTCCACAGCCAACACACATAAACTCATCTGCAACTACGACTCCACAGCCAAGACAACGCTCAGTTTCTTGCTGAACCTGTTTCTGAGTGAAAGTCCCCCTTAGATCCTTAAAGGTCTGGCGCGATTCTTTACCATTGATATGAGGAAGGGATTGACGAGGGGTATTATCGTAACCACTGAGATTGAGGCTCTGTTTATCAAATGACCTATAGTCGCGCTTAATACGTCCTAGGGTTAAACTTTGCCCATGTTGCACATATCGATGAATTGATATTGCCCCTTCTTTACCTTGAGCAATGGCATCGATGGCAAAGCTTGGACCTGTATAAACATCACCGCCAACAAAAATATCTTGTTCAGAGGTTTGAAAGGTCAGGCTATCGGCCTGCACTGTTTGGTTAGGGTTGAGTGTGACTTGAGTGCCTGTAAGAAGCGCTCCCCAATTCATCGCTTGGCCTACGGAAATAATAAGATGATCCGCTTCAACTATCGTGGTGGTTGTATCGTCAAAGATGGGTGAGAAGTGACCCGACTCATCATGGGTAGCTAGGCATTTGGCAAACTCGACAGCCATTAAGCGACCTTGCTTACATATGATGCGTTTAGGTCCCCAGCTATTATTGATAGCCACAGTTTCTTCCAGAGCTTCGTCAATCTCCTCTTGATGGGCTGGCATAGCGTCTCTGGCTTCCAAACAGAACATATTGACGCTAGTGGCACCCATACGGGTGGCGGTACGGGCCACATCTATGGCAACGTTACCACCGCCGATAACAACAACTTTGCCGCTAACGGAATTCTGTTTACCTAAGTTAACTTCTCTTAGTAAATCAACACCAGTTGTTACGCCGTATGCTTCTTCTCCCTCTAAGCCAAGATAACGACCCGATTGAGCACCTATGGCTAGATAAAAGGCTTCAAACCCCTGTTCTCTTAGTTCTTCAATTGTTACTTGTTGGCCAACTTCAACCTGTGTTTTAAAGGTGACCCCGAGTTGACGCAAAATATCGATTTCGGCATCAATAACCTCTTTTTCAAGGCGGTAGGAAGGGATACCTAGCGTTAACATACCGCCCAACCTTGTTTGTTTTTCAAAGACAGTAACTTGATAGCCTTCAACGGCAAGGTAGTAAGCACAGGATAAGCCCGCTGGACCACTGCCTATGATGGCAATCTTTTTATCAAAATGATTTTTCTTGCTAGGAACAAAGCGAGTGTCGGCATGAAGATCTTGCTGGGCGATAAACTTTTTAATTTCATCTATGGCAATGGGGTTATCGATATCACCTCGGGTACAGTCTGATTCGCATTTTCTTGGGCAGATACGGCCACAAACCGCCGGAAAAGGATTTTCTTTTTTGATTAGGGCGAGAGCGTCTTGGTATCGCCCCTGCGCGGCCAGTTTAATATAGCCCTGAATGCCAATATGAGCTGGGCATTCTGCTTTACAGGGGCTAGAGCCAGAGTCGGCGACGACTTGGCGATTGGTGCGATAGTCAGGGTTCCACTTATCTTCGCCCCAGTGGGTATCATGGGGAAGGTCTCTGGGTTTATTATGTGAAGCCTGAGTTCGACACAGTTTGTGACCCAGTTTGAGGGCGTTGGTCGGGCAAGCTTCGACACACTCTCCACAGGCTACGCATTTCTCCGCATCGATCTTCAGTAAGTAATTTGAACGTACCATATCTGGATTTTGCCATTGACTTGCTAAGCGTAGGGCAAAACAACCACAGCCACAGCAGTTACAAATAGCATGGGTTTTTCCTGAACCATCGAAATTAGGAATACTGTGCATCAAGCCATTTTCTTCCGCTTTCTTAATGACTTCAAATGCTTGTTCTCGTGTTATCTTCTTTCCTCGACCCGTTCGAATATAGTATTCAGCAGCGTGACCCATCTGAATACACATATCCTCCTTCAAATGACCACAGCCTTCACCCATAGCTTCACGAGAGGTGCGACAGGCACAATCGGATAAAGAGAAAATTTGGTTATCGTTTAGGTATCGAGAAACTTCTTCATAGGATGCACTGCGAGTATCGCCATCGATGGCGGTCTCAATTGGAATGACGCGCATTGGACCCGAACCAACTGGAATATTTCCTGCAGCCATTGGCCCTTTTTTCTTACCAAAGGCATCGAATGCTGCACCCAGTTGGGGGTACTTCTGAATCAACTCCTTGTTGTTGACTATCATCTCCATATGCCCTGGCACCCAAATATCAATCCAGTATTTGTCGACACCTTCGATTTCATTGACAAAGGCGGCGCCCACTACTGCGGTTTGCCAGAGAAGCTTCTCGGTTTCGGCAGGCGTTTTTCCACATTGAATGGCAACTTCTTCGGCGCTGAGAGGCTCACGAAGTTTGAGACAAAGCGCAACCTCCGCCATCTCCTCTGTCATTATGGGATCTAGAATTTGATATTCAGGATCTTGGATTGTGATGCCGTCTCTTGCGCCAACCTTGGTGCGACTTATCTTGTTGGCGAGCGCTAATACTTTGGGCTTCTCTTGAGTGTCCATTGGCTGTGAGTTCCTCGTATATCTTTTTTTAGGCGCTAGCCTTGATTCCATTGAAGGGCTTGTTCTTTTAGCCATTGACTCAATCTGTCTATGCCTTCACCTGTTCGAGCTGAGATTGGAATAATCGTGATGTTAGGGTTTAGCGCTTTGACACGTTCGCTAACGGCTTGCATATCAAAGTCGAAATAATCGATAGCATCGATTTTATTGATGATCAGTAGATCGCAAATTGAGAACATTAGTGGGTATTTTAGCGGCTTATCATCGCCTTCTGGAATGCTAAGTATCATGGCATTTTTGGCGGCACCCGTATCGAACTCAGCAGGGCAAACTAGGTTTCCTACATTTTCTAGAATCACCATGTCCAGCTCATCTATGCCTAGGCCTGTTAATCCTTGTTGGGTCATGTCGGCATCTAAGTGGCACATGCCACCAGTATGCAGTTGAATGACTTTAGTGCCAGTTGCTGCGATGGTTTGAGCATCGACATCTGAGTCAATATCGGCTTCCATGACTCCAACACGCAATTCATGGTTTAAAGTTTTAAGGGTTTGAACTAGCGTCGTGGTTTTCCCCGCTCCGGGTGAAGACATAAGATTAAGCAGGAAGGTGCGTTTGCTTTTTAGCTCTTGTCTAAGTTTCTCTGCTTGTTTGTCATTGTTGTCGAAGACACTTTCTTTAATTGCCAATGTTTTGAAACTATCCATTTACCCACCTAAAAATGTAAAGCGAATCTACCTTGCGCTTCGCTATATGTTAGCCCTATAACTAGTGATAGCATCGCTATCCCAACAAATAGAGCTAATACTCTAATTTGTGGTTAATGTACGCATTGTCTCCATTGGGTGTTGTGATTTTTCTCTCAAAATAGTTATTGGATAGACGATCTAGTTAGCATTTTTGCTCTTGTTTTCGAAAAGTCGATAGTTGCTATTTGTGATTTATTAACCCCAAAAGACGGGCATTGCTCTTTTTTAATTTGCTTTGTTTATTCTTTGAAAGCGTGACTGATGAGCTTTAATCGGGGATAAGCAGTACTCATTATTTAGGAGGAGCTTAATGAGTACTTTGGGCTATGGTCTATCAGAAGGGGAATGCCTTAACTACTGCTGACAAGCGCTAATATTGCTGGCACCCTTGTGTGGGGCAGTAAGTCATTAAAATCAGCGGTTTGTGCTTTGAGTTGTATTTTTGGTATAGCTGCTCGATATCCTTAGGTGCCTGATGTTGACTGACAAAGCCATATTGGCGGTAAAAAGGAGCTAAGTGAGGTAGAGCAAAGAGAAAAGTCATCTCTTTTTCTAGGGCTTTATTAAGGATTTGCATTAATTGATGAGCAAGTTGTTGACCGCGATAGTCAGGAGCGACCAGCATGCCTGTGAGTAAAGTAAATTGCCCTATAGTTCTTAATCTTACTGCGGCTAATATTTCAGTGTCTGAGGCAGGATCAGAGCTGGATAATGTTAGGATACGCTCTTTTTTATTTGGTCGAGCATAGGGCAGGTGGCGGCGATAGAAAAGTTTGACTTCCCGTCGTTCATTGTCGTTTAGCCACTGCGCAGTAACTGGTGGGGGACTGAGTTTCATCACTCAGATATTAGCAAATATTAGCGTTTGAAGACTAGCCTTCCATGATAGCCTTTATTCTGGCGATATCGGCACGTATTTCTTGTACATAACCATCTTCATAGCCGAGAGATTCAAACTCATTTAAACAGGTCTGATATAGCTGGAGAATACTTTCCATGTTTTCTGGCAAAAATTGTTTATCCATGCGAAAAAGTGAGTGCATGTTTCCATATCCTTATGGTTATCAACGCAAATATTATTTTATCAGTTTATAGAGTTGGGGTTGATACCTTAAAAAGGGAGTGTTGAAATCATAATTGAAATAAATATATCTATCACTTTGTTATATAAGATATTTATTCGTTATTGATGTTGCGTTTTATGGTGATGAGCCCGCTATATTGAAATTCACTGGCAAGGATTGTCAGTAATATCTCACAAGTAAAATAGTAAAAACATTTATAAAATTAAAAGCTTGGACTTGCTTTCTTCCTATCAGCTTTCGTTTGTGTTGGGAACTGATAGGAAGAAAGTGGGACGTCCTTGGTTATTGAGTTGTTACGCCATAGGTCGCCATCTCCTCTGACGTCATCAGATGGACATCGTCAAAAGGAGCTGCTTCTAAGGTATAAAAGTAAAATGCTTTACCTTTGTTTTTCCCCAGCATGGTTTGGCTATAATCGACGAGTGACTGATGGGCTGGATGACTTTTAGGGAGCTCGGCTGCTGTCTTGTCTTGTACACAGCACCATGAATGAACACCCACTTCGGCATTATTGGCTACGCTGCGCTTCACTCCTGAAAGCAATAGATCGACGCCCCCTGAATAAGCGTAACCACTTTCTGGAATTTCTGTATTTAACCCTGCCTTTCTGACTAGGTAGCCAGTATGTACATTGATTTCATCATTGAGGGAGCCATTGACTGCTGCAATCACTAAGGTGTCTACCTGAGGATACTTTGTGAGTAACTCTTTAATTTGTATATAGGTTAAGCTACCCAGCTCACCAGTAAGAGTGGCTTTGTTACCCGATACGGATATACGGCTAGAGCCGCCCGAAATGAGGGATTCATTGATAGAGGCTTTTACTTGGGTTGTGACCCCTTGTTCGTTCTCAATCATGCCTTGGTAAAAAATCTGATCATCACGTTCACGGATTGAGATATCATCGGACTCCCAGACTTGTGTTGCGGCCTCTAAGCTATCTTCTGACAGTTCGTTTAAATTAAACTTTCCTTCAAAAATAGAGAGTTGGCTTGTGGGCTGCTGTTCGTTAAAGTCAAATCCAAGCAAGGCTAAGCCTTTATCAAAGCTCACCACTAAGCCATCGTCAACGATAGTCACTAATTGAAGGTGATATCTTGCCCCCTGATAGGTTAGAGAGAGTTGAGAGTGCTGTGCTTTGAAGTCGGCGATATATTTGGGTACTTGATCGCTCGGAAGCAAAGGCAAAGCTTCATCACTAGCAAAGCTTGGCGCTATAAAAACGCTTGATAAAATACAGCACCCAGAGGCTAACCAGTTCTTGAATTTGCTCATACCGCTCTCCGCATAGAAATTGAATATATGAGTTTAGAGATCTGAAAGCCTAGGTTCTAGCGTGAACAGGTATGGCTTTGTCATTGGATGTCAGTTTTCCCTTTGGTGGATGACAAAGCCATAATAAGTTGAGCTTTATGTAGCGCTTACCACATCTGCCATTGTTGTGCTTCTATACTATTTTCAATTGAATCAGGCAGATGATTGAAAAAATCTAAATGGGTTAGACGCTCTACTTCATCAACCGTAGTGATAAAGTTTGGCAGTTCGGATGCAGAAACTTTTCTATGGGGCATGATAAAAGCTATGGCATCGTTATATGCAGGATCTAATATCACTTTATAAAATGCATTTGGAATATACACGCCATTGCCAATATAAGTTTCATTACCTGTCCAGATTGGCCCAGATACAACATAAAGTTCATTGTAGTCATTAGCCCATTGGCGCACTTTTTCCTCTAATGCTTTCCAGCCTCCACGGTTAAAGCCAGGTAGTTGAGGTGCCATATTTGACATTAAAAAGCTTTGTTTCATCGACTCTTGAGTAAAATCCATAGTACCTGAAGGTGCCAAATGACCTCTATCATAGCCACTTTTGCTGTAGTCGCTGCTAGTGGAACGATAGCTGCTAGGGAGTTCATAGTCAGTTTTAAAGCTATTAGAACGCTCGTAGAAAGCATTCACGCTATCTCGAGTGATGTGATACGCGACCCAGTCTGCCACTTTACTTTGGTAGTTATAGCCTACTGCATAACCGTCGCGGCATAACTGTTGATCACTCGTACTCGGAGCACCTTTGTCTAAGTGTTGATAGCAGCCTGCACTAGCTCCCATAGATAGGCCAAGCCCAAATAGTGCAATAAATAGTTTTCTCATTGTTAACCCCATTGTTTTTACTATGTTATTTTCATGCTGGATACTAACAGTGGGGGAGGAAGGTTAAAACTTGCGCAATAGAGGGAAGTTCGCTCTATGCTAAATTCGATAAGATATTGTGATCTATGTTGGGATGAATATTGGTTTTATGTGATCTTAATGAGGTTGAGTATGCTGTTTAATTTTTGATTAAACTAAACTTCAATAAATCATATAGGGCTCATAATTAGATTAATTATAGGAGCTTGAATGCTGATTGGTTATTAGTTAACAACTTGGTGTTATTAGAAATATTAGTAAATACTCGAGCATCTGCTTTGTAGGCTATAAAAGTGAAACAATACTATTCATTTTTAATTAGTCTTTTCTGTATCAAACATTGATTATAAAAAGCTTGCTCAGACGCAGGTGCCCAGCAACAATATAATGAGTTTTTCGAATTGAGGTCTAATTCATGGCTAATATTTTGCTGATAGCCAATTTAAACTGTGACCGAATTTTGTCTTTGAATAAGGTATTACAGGCAGGAGGGCGCTTTCACTATCAGGATGGCGGCCAAAGGCTTGGTGGTGGCGGTGCGAATACAGGAATAGGGTTAGTTTGGGCTGGGCATAGACTTGCGTTGGTGAGTCAAGTCGGTCGAGATGAGGTTGGAGATTGGCTGCTTGCTGAAGCAAGTACTCAAGGCATCGAATGTCATATGGTGCAACGCAGACCCGGTAATACCTGTGAAATGTTATTAATGATGACTCCCGACGGCGAGCGTACCATTATTCGTCCTGAGAGGCCGATTTTTACCTTACCTAAGGCTCCGGATTGGCACAGTTGGGATGCACTTTATGTTAATTCATCAGCACAAGGTGCGAGCCAGTGGGCGACCTCTGCGCTAGAGCATTGCATAGTCGTGGCTCAGTTAGCTAAAGATGAACGTGCTCGTCCTTGCCATATATTAATCGCGTCATTATCGGATATGCAGGGGCGCAGTGAACTATCAACCTGGGAGTTTGGGTGCCAAATAGCAGGCCCACAGCTTAAATATTTTATCGTGACAGATGGTGCCAATGGCGCCAAATTATATACTCAAGATGGGATGCTTCATGTTCCTGCGGTAGATACTCAAGTCGTTGACACTACTGGTGCTGGCGATGCCTATGCCGCTGGGGTTATTCATGGATTAACCTCAAAGATGACAATAGTTGAGGCGATGGAAGAAGGGGCGAAATGGGCGGCTTTTGCTGTGTCGACTCAAAGCTCCATTCCCGGTGAAGGCCTCAAAGCTTACCTTAGGGGATAAGGTGAGTTGTCATAATACCGTCATGAAAGTGTCACTAGAGAGTCAACTGTCATCGCTATTCTACGCTTGTCTTTATAAATGTTGCTGACTCCCTTTTGTCCTCTGACTTTGTAGCCCTGCAATTGCAGGGCTTTTTTCTGTGTGTCGCTAGCCCAGAATAGTGGAAGCTTCTTGGTAAAATCTCTGCAAGCTTCAAGGAGTTGGATTAATATTAATTTAGGCGTTAGTTCCTTGTGGCAGAACTCCATTTTGAGGATGGTATGCTTATTAATAGACGTTGGAGTGATAAGCGAAGATTGATATTCATACTCTGCTTATTGCTATGCAGTGCTTTCTTGACGACATCGGGTATTAGCTATCGTGTGGCTAAGGAGTCCTTGAGTCATCAGATTGAAACAAGCACTTTGCCTCTGACGAGTAACAATATTTATTCAGAAATCCAACAGGACTTACTTAAACCCGTTTTCATTTCTTCTCTTATGGCCCAAGACACTTTTGTTCGCGAATGGGCATTGAATGAGCAAAGAGACCCTCAAAAAATGGTGCGTTATCTTAATGAAATTCAAGCAAGATATAATGCCGTGACCAGCTTTTTTGTCTCAGAGAAAACCCGTAATTACTATCATTCCAGCGGTGTGTTAAAAAAAATTGTCGATGTAGAGCCCGCGGATGCATGGTATTTCAGGGTTCGCTCACTGCCTGCCTCAGAGCCCTATGAGGTCAATATTGATGCTGATACTGCAGATCGCAATAAAACGACTATTTTTGTTAACTACAAGGTGTTCGATTTTGATGGGCAATTTATTGGGGTGACAGGTGTTGGTATAGCGGTAGAAAAGGTAACTGAGCTAATTGAAAATTATCAGAAAAAGTATAATCGAAGTGCTTATTTTGCCGACCGTCAAGGCAATATCACTCTGCATGCCAGTGCATTAGATGGCATAAAGTCGATTCAGACTCGCCCTGGATTGGAGATGTTGGCGATGAGAATCTTGACCAGTCCAAATGGAAACTTCTCCTTTCGCCATGATGGTGTTACCACTTATTTGAATAGTAGATTTATTCCTGAGTTTAAGTGGTTCTTGCTGGTGGAACAAAGTAATAGCAAAGCAGAAAGAATACTGCTTAATAACCTATGGCTGAATCTCGGGCTAAGTTTTACTGTTATTTTAATTATTCTGATAGTCGCTTACATCACCTTAGGTCGCTACCAACGAAAGCTAGATAAGATGGCCTATACAGATGGCTTGACCGGTAGCATCAATCGTCAGGCTTTTGAAGATATTTTCAATGAGCACTTGGAAGAGTCACAATATGACAATAAGCCCTTGTCTATTATTCTATTGGATATAGATCATTTCAAACGCATCAATGATACCTATGGTTATAGTGCGGGAGATATCGTTCTCAAATCAGTAGCGCAAGATATCATAGGGTTATTATCGGTAACTGATATGGTTTGTCGCTGGGGAGGAGAGGAGTTCTTATTACTCTTACCTAGCAAAGGTATAGTTTCTGCAGCAGAGTTAGCCGAAAAAATACGTCTTAATATACTCGAAAAAGAGTATGATGTTCATGGCCAAGCGATAGCGCTCAGCGTCAGTTGTGGTATAGCGCAATCCCGGCGTGATGAAACTCCCGACTCTTTAATTCGTCGCGCCGATACCGCGCTTTATCAAGCCAAAGAGCAAGGGCGAGATCAGGTTGTGCTCAACCAATAGTGAAATCCTACTCTGTTAACACTCTACAGTGCAGTCGGTTTTGGGTAGGCTGATATTAAAGCTTGGGCCGCCTAAGTGACTATCTGAAATGCAGATTTCTCCACCATGCTGTTTTATTATCTGTTTGGTGATAGCCAGCCCTAAACCATGGCCACCACTTTGTCTGTCTCTGGCCTTATCTAATCGAGTAAAGGGTTCAAATATTCTTTCCCTGTCAGTTTGAGCAATGGCTGGTCCATCATTTTCTATCTGAATTAGTACAGACTTTTCTTGTTCTTTCAGGCTTATTTGTACTTGAGTTTCGGCATACTTATAGCCGTTACGTATGATATTTCCGAGTGCTCTTTGTATACCTCTAACTTCAATTGCACAACAAAGCTCATGACTAGGATTGAGATTAAGCTTGATGTCGGTTTCAAATTGTAAATGAGCGAGCTGCTTCTCTATTAGTTGCACCATAGGTGTACTTTTTAGCTCGAGTTGCTTGTCTAACCTTTTTAGCTTAGAGAAGTGTAATAACTCCTCCACCATAGTGCTTAATTCGTCTAAATCTTCCTGAATTCCTTCTAGATAAGGCATCTGTTCTGAGCGAACTCCAGAGTCATCAAGCATATCTAGATTACACTGGATTCTAAAAATGGGGGTTCTAAACTCATGGGCTACAGCATTAGTAAGGCTGCGGTTACTGGTAATTAAGCCTGAGATCTTGTCGGCCATTTGGTTAAAGGTGGTATTTAACTTGCCAATTCTATGTGTGCCTTTTGTTGATGCTCTGGCCTCAAAGTCACCTTCGGCAAAGGCAATACAAGTATCTTCAAAACGCTTTAATCTACGACTCAATAAATATAATAAAATGATGGCGATGGCAGCGAGTGAGGTGAATAGCTCGGCAATGAAGATCATGAAGCTTTGTTGGTCTTCTTTCCAAAGAGGAGAGTTTTCATCGACTGCTAATCGGTAGACCCATTGTTTGTCCCCAAATATAAAATATGAGGTTTCCATCTCCTCTATGACGACTGCGCTTTCTTTTTGTATTTGAGGTAGTAATGCAGTGGGCAACTCAGGGGAATTAAATGACAATTTGTCTACTTTTAGGTAAGAACTGTTTAGCCAATTTTGAAGTATCTCTTCGGCTCTTTGTTGGCCTTTTAGTTGGTAGATCTCTTCTAGGACAACAAGGTTGCTGAGAATTTCTTGTTTTTCTTCCTCTTCGTCCGAGATTCCAGGATAGAGATCGATAAGTTCTAGGCTGATAAAAACCAGAAAGAAAGTCGCAATAATAATGCCGTAGCAAGCAAGAAAGAGACGCTTCATATCAAAAATGACCTATTGGTAGGTATGATGTTTTACCAACGATCTGGTACAAACAGATAGCCTTTACCGCGAACGGTAATTATCTTTCTTGGCAAAGAAGGGTTGTCGCCTAGCTTCTTCCTCAGAGTAACAATTTTGTTGTCTATGGTTCTATCTAGGCCATCATACTCGATGCCGCGTATGGTTTTGACTAGAAACTCGCGCGTTAAAATTTCATCAGCATGACTTGCGAGTAACCAGAGTAGGTCAAATTCGCTAGTGGTTAACGGCACATCTTGATTTTGGAAGTTGCACTGTTTGCGCTGATTATCTAAATAAAGCTCACCAATATGAATTTCACGGCTATTGTTCATGTCCTCTGGGGCTCTCGATTGGCGCCTAAGTAACATTCTGATCCTTGCTAGTAACACTCTAGGTTGAACTGGTTTGACGATGAAGTCATCGGCCCCCATCTCAAGCGCGGCAACCTGATCCATATCATCCTCACTGGCGGTAAGGAAGATGATTTTTCCCTGATAGTCAGGACGAATTGCGCGGCAAATGCTAAAGCCATCACAGTTAGGCAGCATAAGATCGAGAATGACTAGCTCAGGTTGAATACGCTTAATGGCATCTTGTGCTTCGCCACCGTCATGGATTTGAGTGACAACAAGTTGTTGCTGTTCAAGGTAACTGGTGAGAAGTGCGCTGAGTTTTAGATCATCCTCAACTAGTACGATTTGAGTACCTTTCATTTCATCTATTAGCTCTTGCCTAGTGTTGTGAAACAAAATTATCACTCCTCGTATACTATGCCAATGTTTTCATCGCACAAATGTCGATACTTAAATGCGAATGGGTTAGTCGATTTACGATGGCTAAGAAAGTATCGTTAAATCGTAATAAATTGTTACAGGCTTTAAGTATGGAGTTTACCGAATAGAGTATCTATATTCGGCGTGTACGCTTTTGTCTGCTAATTGTCATTAGCGGTGAAGATAAATCAGTGTTAATGATATAGAGTATGGTGCTACACCAAAGTGAAATGGATGATCAAGGAGGAAATATGAGTGAGCAGTTTTATCAAGCGGAGTTGACCAAGGGACAAAAGGATATGGGCATGCTGGTCCATGCATCAGGGTTTGCCGGATATTTAATTCCGTTTGGTAATATCCTTGGACCGCTTATCGTTTGGTTAATGAAGCGGGATGAAATGCCTTTTGTTGACAGTTGTGGACGCAATTGTATTAACTTCAAATTGAGTATGATGATCTACTTTTGTGTCAGTTTCATTTTGATGTTTGTGGGTATAGGCTTTCTATTGCTGGGCATCCTAGCTGTGGTCGATATCATCTTTACCGTTATTGCAATCATTAAGGCATCTGACGGCATTAGTTATGAATATCCATTGACGATTAAGTTTTTGAAGTAGTCTCAAATCATATAAAAAGGCCGCTCTTAAGAAGCGGCCGTTTTTTATTCTCTAAAAGATTAAACTTTAAATTTAGCGACTAAGATATCTAGGCGTTCTGCCAATGCAGTTAGTGACTGACTCGCCTGCGCCGCAGCCTCTGCCGTATCAGAGGTTCTAAGGGTAATGTCATTGATTTCACCAATATTACGGTTGATATCTTCCACAACGGTTGATTGTTCCTCAGTGGCGGCAGCAACTTGCATATTCATATCGCTAATCAAGCCAATACGTTCTGTGATGCCAGTAAGAGACTGACTCGCCTCATCAACAGCCACCACACCTTCCTCTGAGCGGCTGCGACTTTGCACCATGGCCTCCACGGCTCTTGCAGCCTCAGATTGCAGCTTATCAATCATATTCTGCACTTCATTGGTTGAGTCAGCAGTGCGTGAAGCTAGGCTTCTAACCTCGTCGGCAACCACGGCAAAGCCACGTCCTGCTTCGCCCGCTCGCGCTGCTTCGATAGCCGCATTCAGTGCCAATAGATTTGTTTGTTCAGAGATGCCACGTATGACGTCAAGTATGGTACCAATAGATTTAGTGTGGCCGTCGAGAGACTCGATGACTTCGCCCACATGCAACACATCTTCAGATAATCGGTTAATAGTGCCTCTTGCCTGAACAACGACTTGTTGACCTGTATTAGATTCGCTATCGGCATCTTTGGCAGCATCGGCAGCTTGAGCGGCATTACTTGCAATCTCACTGACAGTTGCTCCCATTTCATTGATGGCTGTGACCACCATCATGGTGCGATCTTTCTGATCGTTGCTGTCATCTAAGGTCTGCTGAGCTTGGTTAGCTACATCTTGGGCCGAGTGACCTAGTTGTTGACTGGTTTGTGCAACTTCGCTCACCGTTGTCTGAATTTTCTCGATAAAGCTGTTAAACCCCGTGGCCAACTGCGCGATTTCATCTTTACCATTAACTGGTAAGCGTTGGCGAAGATCGCCTTCTCCTTCACCTATATCACGGAACATGGCTGCAACCTGAGCAATGGGGCGGCTTACTGAACCAGCAACAGAGATAGAGAGTATGATAAACACAATAGCAATCAGGCCTGTCCACAAGAGTAGCTGGAATGCCGCTTCTTTTAATTGTGCGAACACTTCTGCCTCAGGCACTTGTGCCACAAGATACCAGTTCATTAACGGAATATAGCTGGTCGCGACAAATGTACTTTCTCCGTCGACCTCAATAAGCGATAGATTAAAGTCATTGTGCCTTAGTAGCTCAGAGGTGTTGGCATTGGGATAGAGCTGATTGAGGTTGCGCTTGCCAATGATTGAAGTGTCTGGGTGTAGCTCGACTTTACCTGAATCGTTAACTAGGTATACAAAGCCTGTTTTCTCGATTTTAAATGATGACAAAAGCTGAATCATATCGGCAAGGGATTTGCCCATACCCGATAATCCGCGACCGTTTAGCTCCTGATAATTCACATAGAGCTTCACATCGCCATTTTCTTCGGTAAATACACTTAGCAGTGTTTCTTTATTGCTTTGAATATAGTTGTAGAACCAAGAATCTTGCTCATGGTTAAGGATACGCAGCAAGCCTTGCTCTGTGTAGTAAGCATGGGACTCTCTGTCGGCATAGGAGACCTGAGCAAGACCGTATTGCTGTTTAATGTTGGCAAGCTGCTGTCTGACAAGTGGCTCCATATCGGCAGGGCGACCTGCCTCTAACCAGTGACCTAATAGTGGGCTCTCTGCGGTCAGCTTAGCCGCATTCATCAAGTTGGAGATATCTGACTCGACTTTATTGCGAATTTGTAACAGGTGGCTGGGAAGCTCAGACTCTAGCATACGCTGTTCTACAACCATACGTGCACTGCGTTGACCAAGTACACCAACGAGTATTGTCGAGAGTAGAACTGCGAAGGCCACAGTCGCGAGAATTTTCTGTTTGATTGTCAGGTTAAGCTTCATTGTCTCTGTCACCTAAATTATGTAAAAGTGTAATAAAACAACATTGTCGAGCCACAAAAACTATCTCTCACTGTAGAGTGAGATAGTTTAATGATTAAAGGGTTACGTAAATCATTTGCCTTGAGTAGAGTTGGCTAGATTTTGAACTAAATTAGAGTGGTGTGAATTATGGCAGTGATTGCGCAAAAAGCAAGCTGTTTTTGTAATTTAATTACATTCGGTGTTTGGTAGGACTAAGCGGCTGAGAAAAAGCAGGGCCGCAATACTTAGCAGCCCTTTTCGATGTGGTTACATGTTTGGATAGTTGGGGCCGCCGCCGCCCTCAGGGGTTACCCAAGTGATATTTTGGCTTGGGTCTTTGATATCACAGGTTTTGCAGTGAATGCAGTTTTGGCTATTGATAACAAATTTAGGCTGGTTATCTTCTTCAATGATCTCATAGACGCCAGCAGGACAATATCTCTGGGCTGGCTCATCGAACTTGGCTAAGTTCACTGAAATCGGAATCTCTTTGTCCTTCAGCTTTAAGTGGCAAGGCTGGTTTTCCTCATGGTAGGTACTTGATAGATAAACTGAAGACAGCTTATCAAAGCTCAATTTACCATCTGGTTTAGGGTATTCAATCTTATCAAAGGCGCTAGCATCGGCCATCTGTGCATAGTCGGGTGCTTCATCGCGCAGAGTGATAGGGAATTTTCCACCAAACCAGTTCTGATCTATATAGTTAAAGGCGCCGCCTAGTAGAGTGCCAAACTTGTGCATGGCCGGGCCAAAGTTGCGGGACTTATATAGCTCGTCGGCAAGCCAGCTCTCATCGAACTTAGCTTGATAACAATCAAGATCTTTACCGCCTTCAATACCTGCCATTAAGCCTTCGGCTAAGGTTTCTGCGGCGAGCATGCCACTCTTCATGGCAGTATGCGTGCCTTTGATTTTGGCAAAGTTTAGGGTGCCAGCATCACAGCCAATGACTAAGCCGCCGGGGAAACTCATCTTAGGCAGAGAGTTTAAGCCGCCTTTGGTGATCGCCCTTGCCCCATAGGAGATACGCTCGCCATCTTTAAGATACTGAGAGATGACCGGATGGGTTTTGTAACGCTGGAACTCATCGAAAGGACTGATATGTGGATTTTGGTAATTGAGATCGATAATTAGACCCACAGCAACTTGGTTATCTTCTAGGTGATAGAGAAAACCGCCACCAGAAGCGCCACTATTGAGCGGCCAGCCGCCTGTGTGAACGACTTTACCAAGATGGTGTTGCTCGCTGGGGACTTTCCAAATCTCTTTAAAGCCTAAACCATAGTGTTGGGAGGTCTTGCCGTTATCCAGATGGTATTTCTCAATAATCTGTTTACCAAGATGGCCTCGACAGCCTTCACTTAATACAGTGTATTTAGCATGCAGTTCCATACCTGGCATATAGCTATCTTTAGGCTCACCATTTTCATCTATGCCCATATCACCTATGAGTATGCCTTTAACGCTGCCGTCTTCATTGTATAGCAGTTCGCTGGCGGCAAAACCGGGAAAGATTTCCACACCCAGATCTTCTGCACGTTCGGCTAACCAGCGGGCGAGGTTACCCACGCTGATAATATAATTACCATGGTTATGCATGGTTTTAGGAACGAAAGAAGGGGGGACCGTTTTTGACTC
This sequence comes from uncultured Shewanella sp., assembly GCA_947503555.1. Lineage (GTDB taxonomy): Bacteria > Pseudomonadota > Gammaproteobacteria > Enterobacterales > Shewanellaceae > Shewanella. The sequence goes on along the minus strand of CANNEE010000007.1, from coordinate 178,387 downwards.
TAAAGCAGAGCTCAGCATATAGATGTCATCATGATCGACGGCGGTATTGAGGGGGGCACCTGTTTCACGCCAATCACTAAAGAGTTCATCGAGCACTTTTGGCTCAAATACGGCGCCAGATAGGATGTGGGCACCCACTTCTGACCCTTTTTCTACCACACAGACACTGATCTCTTTTTCTGCGTCTTGGGCTATTTGCATTAACCTACAGGCAGTGGTTAAACCCGCTGGGCCTGCGCCTACGATTACAACGTCAAATTCCATCGATTCGCGTTCCATCAAACCACCTCTTTCCTTCTTGTTACTCTTGTTAGTTATTTATTTTTGAGCAATTTGATCGCTTTCGGGTAAAAAGCCATCAATCGATATAGCAACAAATCTAAACGAGTGTTTTATTGTTTGGATCAACTTTACCGTAAAAATGTGCTGTCGCACAGGTCTTGAACACCTACATAGGTCTAATTCGATGATTAAATGACGGTGATGTCTGTCACATTAAGTTCACGCTACTTTGATCTGCACCAAGAAAAGCCTGATTTTTACTAGGGATTTTTTTCAAATTCTGCTTATAATTGCTGTTGACGGTTCTCCGAGCTTTTTGTCCTACGTCAAAACAGATAAGGACGCTAAGCCGTGGCAATAACGCCACCGGGGTGAGAAAAGAAATGATCTCACCTCCCCTTACTTGGAAAGGTGATCATGTCTCAATTACAAGACAACTTTGGTCGTAGGTTTCACTACCTGCGGATGTCAGTAACAGACGTCTGCAACTTCAAATGCACTTATTGTTTACCAGATGGGTATCGCCCAGATGGCAAGCCTAAGTTTCTAAATCTTAACGAGATTGAAAATCTTGTGGCGGCTTTTTCTGAAGTCGGCACCGAGAAGCTGCGTATTACTGGCGGCGAGCCAACCTTAAGAAAAGACTTTACCGATATCATTCGTATTGCTGCGGACAACGACAAGATCCGCACCATAGCGACAACGACGAATGGTTATCGTCTAGAGCAACATGCGAAAGAGTGGTATGACGCAGGATTGCGCCGTATTAACGTCTCTATGGATAGCTTAGATCCTAAGATGTTCTATCAAATTACCGGTGAGAATAAATTTGATAGCGTGATGCGAGGTATCGATGCAGCCCTTGATGCGGGCTTTGAGCGCGTCAAGATCAACGCCGTATTGCTTAAAGGCCTAAACGACAAAGACTTACCTAGATTTCTTCATTGGATTAAACACACTCCAATCGATTTGCGCTTTATTGAGTTGATGGAAACAGGCCTAGGCCGTGACTATTTCCAGGCTCATCATCTCGCTGGCATGGATATCAAAAACCAACTTGAACAAGAGGGTTGGCAATTTGATAAGCCCAGTGCTTGTGATGGACCTGCGCAAAACTTCAGTCATCCAGACTATCAAGGTCGCATAGGTTTAATCATGCCCTATGCCAAAAACTTCTGTGCCAGCTGTAATCGTCTACGCGTATCAGCTAAAGGTAAACTGCATCTATGTTTGTTTACCGAAAATGGCGTCGATTTAAGGGATCTTCTGCAATCTGAGCAGCAACGTCCCGAATTAATCGAACGCCTACGTGAGCAATTAGTGCAGAAGAAAGAAACCCATTATCTACATCAAGGTATTACTGGGGTGACTCAGCACCTTGCGTCGATTGGCGGCTAGATCTTGATTAAGCCCAGAGTTTACTTCTGGGCTGGTCACTCTCTATAGATACAAACAAATAGATACAAACAATAAGAGACCTATTATGGGACACTGTAATACTACCCGTTTTGTACCCTTAAATATTGCAGTATTGACTCTGTCTGATACTCGCGACTTTAGTAATGACACCTCAGGTGACTTCCTGCAACAAGCATTAGAAGATGCGGGACATAAGCTGGTCGACCGTAAGATCAGTAAAGATGATAAATATCAGATCCGCGCCATTATTTCTCAGTGGATCGCCTCAAATGATGTGCAAGTGGTGATAACCACAGGTGGAACCGGTTTTACCGAAAGAGACAATACCCCAGATGCGGTTAGCGCGCTTTTTGATAGAAGCATAGAAGGCTTTGGTGAACTATTTCGCCAGATTACCTATACCGAGTTGGGCACTTCAACCGTGCAATCGCGAGCGCTAGGTGGCATGGCTAATAAGACGGCTATCTTCTGTCTTCCGGGCTCAACTGGCGCCTGCAAAACTGGCTGGAATAAGATTTTAAAAGAGCAGTTAGATGCGACCCATAGGCCTTGTAACTTTGTTATGCATATCAAGCAGACTGCAGAATAAGGATTAATTTGATGACAAGTGAATTTACCCATATTAATGCCGACGGCAATGCCCATATGGTGGATGTGACTGAAAAGTCGGTTACCGAGCGTGAAGCGAGAGCGGAAGCTTTTATCGAGATGGCGCCAGCAACCCTTGAGATGATCATGAGTGGTAGTCATCACAAAGGGGATGTGTTTGCAACGGCGCGTATTGCGGGTATTCAGGCTGCGAAGAAAACCTCTGATTTGATTCCACTGTGTCACCCTTTGATGCTGACGAAAGTGGAAGTTGAGCTAGAGGCTCAAGTTGAACATAACCGAGTTCGTATCACTAGCCTATGTAAGCTAGCGGGTAAGACTGGCGTCGAGATGGAAGCGCTAACGGCAGCGTCAGTAGCGGCTTTGACCATATATGATATGTGTAAGGCGGTGCAGAAGGATATGGTGATTTCACAAACTCGCTTGTTAGAGAAGCGTGGCGGTAAGTCAGGACACTTTAAGGTATAAGACTATGATTAATGTTTTGTTTTTTGCGCAGGTTCGTGAGCTGCTTGGTACCAGTAGCCTGCAAGTGGAGTATTCCCCTGAGTTGACCTCTACCGAAGCTCTTAGAGCTAAGTTGGCGACCAGTGATGACAAATGGGCCAAGGTAATGGCATCGGATAAGTTGCTCGTGGCCGTGAACCAAACCATTAGTAACTGGCAGACTGAAATCCAAGATGGCGATGAAGTGGCCTTTTTCCCACCCGTGACTGGAGGCTGATATGAGTGATAACCAGCCAAGTGTCAGAGTACAGCTAGAAGATTTTAGTGTCCCTGAAGAATATGCCTTGTTGGCCGATGATAATGGCGATGGTGCGGTTGTCACCTTTGTGGGGAAAGTGCGCGACTTTAATGATGGTAGTGAAGTCACGGATCTAACCCTTGAACATTATCCGGGTATGACTGAGTCTGTGCTTAAGCAAATTGCCGATGAGGCTAAATCTCGTTGGCCACTCAATAAGGTCACTATCATTCATCGTGTCGGCACTATGGGCTTAGGTGAGCAGATTGTCTTTATCGGCGTGACCAGTGCTCACAGAAAGGCGGCTTTTGCTGGTTGTGAATTTCTTATCGATTTTCTTAAGACCAAGGCACCATTTTGGAAGCTAGAGAGCAGCGGCGAGAGTAAAAGCTGGGTCGATGCTCGAGACAGTGATGAGCAAGCAGCCAAAATGTGGGAGAGCAAGTAGCAATGACTTGGAGAACAGGAATTATCGCTAGTGCTAAGGCTATGAAGGGCATTGCGCTTGGCACAGTTGGCATAGTGTTGTTTGGGATTTCACTCATGACCCAAGCAGCAGATATTCCTGTTATCGCTTCAGCATCCAACTTTAAATTTGCCCTTGATGAAATTGCGAGTCAGTTTACTCGCGATACTGGATTAAAGGTCAGAATCTCCTACGGCTCTTCTGGAAACTTCGTCGCTCAGATAAAAAATGGCGCGCCTTTTGAGGTGTTTTTAAGTGCCGATGAGCGCTATGTTGAGCAGTTGGTAAAGCAAGGTGTCATCGATAATCAGGGTAAACGTTATGCTGTGGGCCGTTTAGCTTTAGTGGCTGCCAAGGGAAGCCAGCTCAAGTTAGATCCTGAGCTAAAAGGGGTCAAAGCTTTACTTGCTCAAGGTGAGATCAAACGTTTTGCGATTGCCAATCCAGATCATGCGCCCTATGGTGAAAGAGCCCAAGAATTGCTCACCGCTCTGGGTTTATGGAGTGAGTTAAAGCCTAAATTGATTAAGGGTGAAAATGTGGCTCAGGCGGCGCAGTTTGCCCTAAGCCGTTCGACTCAAGGTGGCATAATCGCGCTATCGTTAGCTAAGGCGCCGCAGTTTCAAAAGCGTGGCAGCTATATCCCCCTCGATGACAAACTTCATCAACCCCTATATCAACGAATGGCGCTATTGCCAAAGGCTGGGAATACGGCTAAGCGTTTTTATGAATATATTCAGTCCGATGCTGCGCGCAGTGTGATAAAGTCCTATGGGTTTGGTTTACCCGCTCAGTAAAAGCCCTGCATAAGAGGATTAGCAAATTGGATTGGCAAGCGCTCTGGTTATCGGTCAAATTAAGCAGTATTACCGTGCTAGTGTTAATTCCTCTGGCTATTCTGGGTAGCCGTTATCTGGCCTATCGTCAGTTCAAAGGTAAATCTTGGGTCGAAGCGTTGATTATGGTGCCCTTGGTACTGCCACCTACGGTTATCGGCTATTACTTGCTGGTGGGGCTGGGTAGTGAGAGTTGGCTGGGCCAGTTACTCGAAGAGTATACTGGGCAACAGCTAGTGTTCCACTTCTCTGGCTTAGTGGTTGCCTCGGTTCTAATTAACATTCCCTTTGCCGTTCAACCTATTCAAAGAGCCTTTGAGGCGATAGATGATGATGTGCGTGATGCTGCGGCCTGCTGTGGCATGAAGCCGTTAACGGCCCTGTGGCGTATCGAACTGCCGCTTATCTGGCCTGGGGTACTTACCGCGCTAGTTTTGTGTTTCTCCCATGTTTTAGGTGAGTTTGGTGTCGTACTTATGATGGGTGGCAACATCGCAGGTGAAACTAAAACCTTGTCCATCTCTATCTATGACAGTGTGCAAGCCTTTGATTTTGATGCCGCCGGCACCATGTCACTGGTGTTGCTGCTATTTGCAATCAGTGCCCTTGCGTTAACCACGAGTTTGTCTCGTCGTATTGGAGGCAAGCATGTCGCAAAACGTCGCTGAGCTCCATTGTCAAATTCATCAAACAGTTCCTATTCCATTAGAGGCTGAATTTAGCTGTCAGCCCGGGGAAGTGCTAGCGGTTGTTGGCCCTTCAGGTGGCGGTAAAACCACACTGCTGAGAATGATCGCAGGCTTGAGTCAGCCACAAGTGGGTAAGGTGAGTTACGGCTGTCAAACCTGGTTTGATAATCAGGATGGCGTGGCTCTAACTCCGCAGCAGCGCCATATAGGTTATGTGCCCCAACATTTTGGCCTTTTCCCTCACCTTAACGCGCTGGAAAATGTTGTTGCGGCGCTCGATCATATTCCTAAGGCTCAAAGGGTGGCGAGAGCTAAAGATTGGCTTGAGCGAGTGAACTTACATGGTGGCCTGCCCAATCATCTGCCAGCTCAATTGTCGGGTGGTCAAAGGCAAAGAGTGGCATTAGCAAGAGCCTTGGCACGAGAGCCTTCAGTGTTGTTACTCGATGAGCCATTTTCTGCGGTCGATAAAGAGACGCGGGAGAGATTGTATCTAGAGCTTGCACGCCTGAAAGAGCAGCTTTCTATCCCTGTGATTATGGTGACCCATGATTTGAATGAGGCATTACTACTTGCCGATAGAATGATACTTATTAGTCAAGGTAAGCTTTTGCAGCAAGGCGTTCCCCACGAGGTATTAGCCAGACCCAGAAACGAAGCGGTCGCACGGCAGATGGGCTTAAGAAATATTTTCGATGCTGAGGTGGTTGCTCAAGAAGAGGAGCGCAATATTACTTGGCTGAAATTAGGAGAACATTTGATTGCCAGTGATTACGGCGAGCAATATCAAATGGGCGATAAGGTTCGCTGGGTGATTCCCAATCAAGGCGTGCGCTTTAACTCTATAGCTAAAGGCCGTCTGTGCCGCAGTTTTAATAAGTTAGATGTCACTATCGAGTCTATGTTGGTAATGGGGGAGTCAGTACGCTTAATTGCCAACATTCAAGGCGTTGATCAACACCTAAATGCTGAGGTGCCTCTGCACCTTGCCCAGAAGTTGGGGCTAGCTAAGGGAGTTGAGACGACGGTTGCCCTAAAGTCAGATCAAATCCACATTATTGAAAACTAGCCTAGTTTAACCTAAGTAAGGCTGAGCCTAGACTAGATGCGTCTATGGGCGTTTGCTTGGGTTTTGTATGAACTATGTTTAATTTTACATAGATATCTAAAGGCATATAGTTGCTATAGCATTGGAATCGACATAATAAGAGGGAGTATTTATGTGGCGATTACTTCCTTTACTCATATGTATCAGTTTTCCTATTTTCGCAGATAACCATCTCTATAGTGTTTTATCCGAATCTAGCGTGACTCAACCTTTAACGATTATGCAAAAGGTGGAGCAAAAAGGGCTAGGTACCATTATTGAGTTTAAAACCCAGATGGATGAGGAGCTCGATGAACCCTTTTACCATGTAGCCGTCGTTGAGCCCTATCAAGAGGTAAAAACTTTACTCGTCTTTAACGCCAATACTGCGGAATTGGTGGCACAAAGCCAATTATCCCTCTCATCTGAAGATATTCCTAAACTCAATGCCGTTTTATTCATGAAAGTAAAGCGAATGAGCTTTTCAGGTGTGTTTAGACGTTTGGTTAACACACAGGTTGTTTACCTCAAATCTGCCAAGGTTGATAGCGATCTGGGGGTGAATTATTTACAGCTAGAATTGGTCGATCCACAGGGAGAGACAGTGCTGGCATTTAACTTTAATAGCCAAAGGCCCTTGCCAATTCTTAAATGGCATTAGGAAGGTGAAGATGAATATATTGCTTGTAGAAGATGATCCTAGAAGTATTGATTATATCACCACTGGATTTGCAGCTAAGGGGCACAGGATAGAGTCAAAAACCGATGGTGCCAGCGGCCTAGATGCAGCTTTAAGTGGTGAACACGATCTGCTTATCTTAGATCGTATGTTACCTCAGAAGGATGGTTTGACCTTGCTGCAGGAGTTAAGACGATCCGGCAGTGAAGTTCCGGTTTTGATTCTGTCTGCGCTGAGCCATGTCGATGAGCGGGTCAAAGGTTTGCGTTCAGGCGGCGATGATTACATGACTAAGCCCTTTGCTTTTGCTGAGCTGCAACTAAGGGCTGAGAAACTGATGCAAAGGCACAATAGCGAATCAGTTAAAACGCATCTGAGTGTGGGGGTGTTGCAAATCGATCTCTATAGTCGTGAAGTGACGGTGGCAGGAGAGAAAGTACTGTTACAGCCCAAGGAGTTTAAGCTGCTTAAGTTTTTGATGGAGCATGCTGGACAGGTCATAAGCCGCGCCATGTTATTTGAGGCTGTATGGGATTATCACTTTGATCCTAGAACCAATGTTATTGAAGTTCATATAGCTAAATTGAGGCGAAAGTTTGAAGAGCTAGGCCATGAGGAGTTGATTCAGACTGTAAGAGGTGCGGGTTATCTTCTTCGCTAAGCCGAGCCAGATCTTTAGCGGTAGTGTACTGAGAATTACCCTGTTTTTCTGCTTGCTGGTCACTGTCATTGTTAGTGCCTTTTTAGGCGTGATGTATCGTCAGTTGGTGAGTGAGCAGGAGCAGCAGGTGGCTCAACACTTAGAGGCGGAAACCATACGCTATCAAAACCTTGCTAGTCGGCTTAGCCGCCGAGGCTTTGCTCGACATGTGATAGCGGCTGACAATCAAATGATCTTTGTTAGCTGGTTTAATGGGGCTCATTTTGTTGGAGCGCTAAGCTTTATTCCTGAAGACATGCCCAAGTTACCTAATACTCGAGATTTTCCAGTGTTGGCTGGCGGCTCCCACAAGCTCTATATGCTCAAAGGGGGAGTGACCATGACAGCTTTGGGCCCCGTATTGGTCGCGACTCGAACCGATCATCTATTGACCTTGTTCGATGATTTCATTGGTGCTGCCGTCACGGCAATTACTCTGACAATTTCCCTGACCCTGACTTTAGGCTTGTTGTTTTCTAAAGCCATTTTAAGTCGCATTGAGCATTATCGAGAATTAGCAGGGAAAATTGAACAGGGGGATTATGGTACACGCTTTCCAGCTCAAGGACGCTTGGATGAGTTGGATATGGTGACACAGCAGTTTAACCGAGTACTGGATACCCTAGAAAATAATCTCGCATCCGTACGAGGGGTGACTGACAATATTGCCCATGATTTAAGAACACCATTATCCCATCTTAGGATTGGCCTTGAAGAGCTTCAGCATAAGCCCTGTGAGCAAGTGCCAGAAGCTTGTGCGCTGTTAACCGAGGAGCTAGATCATTGTTTGGCGACATTTGATGCTATGTTGTCATTAACGCGTATCGAAGGAGGGCAAAGAGAGCTTGATCGAGAAGAGGTGAGCCTGCATCAGATTTGTGGCGATCTCCTTGAAATGGCCGAAGCGCTAGCCGAGGCGCAGCAGCAAGAGCTTAAGTTAGAGTTAGGTGAAGATTATAAAGTGATAGGTGATAAGCATTTGCTGTTTCAGGCACTATTTAACTTAGTGGACAATGCCATTACCTATTCGGGTAAGGGAGCTGTCATTTGTATTGTTCAACAAGGTCAGCTTATTTCCATATCTGATAATGGCCCAGGAATTCCTGAAGTATACAAGGAGAAAGTCTTTGAGCGGCTAGTCAGGTTAGACCCAAGTCGTCAATTAAAGGGCACAGGGCTTGGCCTCTCTATGGTAAAAGCGATATTATCCCGCCATCAAGCCAGTATTGAGCTGGCAAACCTGAATCCGGGATTGCAGGTCACTATCAATTTCGGCTAGTTCCTAAATAGAATCAGTGGTTGTCATGTATCAAATTATCGCCGATGAAGCCGATTTCATTGTGGTGAATAAATTTCCCCATGTGCATTTTCATAGTCAAGATGGCCAAGCTGGGGTTGTGGCTCAGCTTGAGCAAGATTTAGGTATCAAGCTGTTTTCTGTACATAGGCTAGATACCATGACATCAGGTTTACTCTTGTTGGCTAAAACGGTAGAAGCGGCTCGCGAGTTTACTCAGATGTTTATCGAACACAGAGTACAGAAATATTATCTCGCTCTCGCGAAAGGCAAACCCAAAAAGAAGCAGGGCTGGATAGTCGGTGATATGGCCAAATCTCGGCGTAGCATGTATAAGCTGTTACGTACCACAGAGAACCCCGCTAAAACTCAGTTTTTTTCTCAAAGTATTGGTGATGGTGTAAGGGCCTACTTGCTTAAGCCGCTATCGGGAAAAACTCACCAGCTTAGAGTCGCGCTAGCGAGTATCGGCGTGCCCATTTTAGGGGACCCTCTTTATGGTGATAAAGGTGAGGCCGATGCAATCGATAGAGGCTATTTACATGCCTATGGGTTGGAGTTTAGCTATCTAGGTGACAAATATCAGTACTTATGCTCGCCGAAGCAGGGGACTGAGTTCAGGTGTGATGGAATGGAAAAACAGTTGCAAGTTTGGCACTCACCTGCCAATTTAGATTGGCCAAAAACTAAATAGCAAATAGCTAGGCTTAGAAATAGGAAAGAAAAACAATGGATAATAAAATACTGCTGGTCATCATCTCGATACTCTTTGCACCTTTAGCCGTGTTCTTAAAGGAAGGTGTGGGTAAGCATCTGCTTATCAACATCATTTTGTGTATTTTCTTTATTTTCCCGGGAATATTACATGCCCTGTATTTGGTGTTTAGAGAAGAGTAATCACCATGAATCGTGTTAAGAAAATTACCCTCAAGCACAAGGCGAAGACCAAAAAGACTAAGAATCGCAATAGCAATAAGCCTGCTTATGTCTCTAAGGCTGAGCGGGAAGCGCTAGCTGATGAGCAAGGGAATAAAGAAATCGAGTTAGCTAGCACCGAGTAAATACTGTTGCTTTCGCAGATTATTGCAGTGTATAACCTGCGGCAAATTCGCCATATTCTCCAGTCGTGTAATAGTATCTTAGCTGTCTAGCGTTAAAGCCCACTTCTCTGGATTGAGGCACATAGGTGTAATAACAGATATTACTGTTATTGGTCACGGCCCAGTCGACTTCTACTGGAAGGTTCTTGATGCCGGGTCCGTCGCCCGCAGGTATCGCAGTAGTCATGCCATCGAGTTGTAACAGCGAGTCAAATATTGCTTTGCAGTCTGCTTCAGAGCTGACTTGAGTACCATTATCAGTGCCCGCTGGGTAGCCCAAACTGTTGAAGTCCAAGGCTTCTATTAAGTCAGTTGCATTTGCGGGAGCAGGGCTGCCTGAAGTGAGCCATTTGGCGTGAGCCTGTTTCATTGCACTTTCAAAGGCGCCTTGAGTTGCGTTAAAGCGTGCAAGATAAGCATCATCAGCAAGGTTGATAAACTTAGGCAGTGCAGTGACGGCTAACACTACGAGTACGATAATGACGACCACAAGTTCTATGAGGGTAAAGCCTTTATGTTTATGAGTGGTAACGGACTGCATTGGAACTCTCGGTATCATAAATTTAAGGAGGGAAATATAACAAAAGCGGCCAGTTGGCTGCAATCTCATCCAGATTTATCAAACTGACATAGATTTAAGTCTCCGGCGTTATTTTAACCTTAAGCTGATAGCGCTCATCTTCTGCCATAAGACTCGATAGATACTCATTTAAAGCCACAGTTAAACTTTGTTGCATACTTGTTTCAGCGGGTGTTTCCCCTAGGCCAAGGGTCAGATCCAATTGAATTAAGTTTGATTCAAGTTGCTGAGTTCTAATTTGTAGTCGAGTTTGATGCAGGTTTATTTCATGTTCTTCCCCAAGGTGAATTCTTTCTTCCAACTTGATGATTTCATTGTCGTTCATCAATAGCTGCATGGCTAATAGCAGTGGCACTCTTGCTTGGTTTTCGGCTTGGCGCTGTTTTTGTCTTTGTTGAGCGGCTAAATAAAAGCCGCCAATCGGGCTACTCATGGATTCTCTCCTATTCAAATATTTTTATTTGTTGATGCAATCAAAAAAGCCAACTAAACGTTATAGCTAATGCATAGTGCATTAAGAATGATTCACCTTTGTATTCGAGGATAAAAAAATGAAGTCAACTAATAAAGCGTTATCTATGACGGTAGCTGGTTTACTTGCAGCGGGTGTGGCAGCAAACGCTAATGCGGTACCCGATCAGCCTAAGCAATGGGAAAAATGTGCTGGGATTGCCAAAGCTGGGGCTAATGATTGTGGTGCATTAGATGGTAGTCATGGCTGTGCGGGTCAGGCCAAGGAAGATAATTTAGACACAGAGTGGGTGTATGTGCCAGCCGGAACCTGTGAAAAGATCACTGGTGGGGTGGTGAAAAAAGTCAAACCAGCGAAGAAAAGTTAAATGAGCACTGCTCATAAGATAGCGGGTGCAGGTATCGGCCTGCGCTTGCCCCATGTTGAGCAAGTGCTGGCGAGCGATGAGCGATTAGCCCCTTGGTTTGAGTTGCTGGTGGACAATTGGCTGGTCGATGGTGGTTTGAATGCTGCGATTCTGCATGAGCTAGCCGAGCGGTATCCGTTAGTTTTTCATGGTGTGGGATTATCGCTTGGCGGTATAGATCCAATCGATTTGAACTATCTCGAAAGAATACGCCTGTTAAAGGCGCAAACAGGTGCAGTGTGGTATTCAGAGCATGCCAGCTTTTCCGGCTATGGAGGACGCAATGTCCCTGATTTATTACCGCTTCCCTATACTCAAGAGGCAGTTCTGCACATGGCACAGCGTATTGTGCAAGTACAAGACTTTTTGGGGGAAAGGATTCTGCTGGAAAATGTGTCTACCTATTTGAGTTGTCAGTTTAACGAGATGAATGAAGCAGAGTTTTTGGCCGCCGTCGCCAGCGAAGCTGATTGTTATCTATTGCTCGACATCAATAATGTGTTTGTGACTTGCACTAATTTGAATTTATCAGTTGAACACTTTATGCAGCAGATCCCTGTCTCTAGAGTGAGGCAGATTCACTTGGCGGGATTTGATGACAAAGGGGACTATCTGCTCGATGCTCATAACAACCCTGTTGATGCACGAGTGTGGCAAATGTTTAAGGAATTTATCGCATCTCATGGCGCCATTCCTAGCATGATTGAATGGGATAACGAGCTGCCAAGCCTCGAGCGATTGTTACAGGAAATGACACTCGCCAAGTCTATTTTAGACTCAGCGAGATCAAATTCTGTAGTGCGACAAATGAAGCGAGGTGATAGATGCGCTTAGTCGATTGGCAGCAAAGCTTTGTCGAGATCTTGACTGAGCCCAAGCAAGCCTCGCGACGGTTTAACGGGTTTGTTCAACCTGAGCATCAAGTGCGAATCGATATTTATCGCAATAATAATCTGCAGGCTCTAATGGGGGTATTGGCAGCACGGTTTCCTCTATGCTTACGAATACTAGGGCAGAAATGTTTTGAGCAATTTTGCCAAGCTTATGCTCTAGCTAATCCTTTAACCCAAGCCAATTTAAACCAGTATGGCTCAGAATTTAGTCATTTTATTTGTCAGTGAATCATGAGCTTAAGTCAAGAGCATGAAGCATTTATTGGCTTTGATTACCTAGGGGATTTAGCTCAATTAGAGTGGTGTATTCATCAAGCTTATTACGCTGAAAACACGCGAGCACGCCCGATTAGTGAAATGGCAGAGTTAACTGGTGAGCAGCAGGCTCAAATGCGTTTCGTCTTGAGTGCGGATATCAGTTTGCTTGCATGCCAGTATCAAGTGATGGCGCTGTGGCAAGACTGGCATAAGGAGCAAAAGAGTCATGGTAGCCCTGTAGCAAGTTCACAACGAGAGCCAGTGAATATTCAGGCCAAAGCTGAATTTATTGTCGTGAGTCGCCGTCAATATCACGGCATGCCCCAGAGCGTATCAGATACTTACTATCGGCTACTTAAGGATATCAAGCAAGGTAAAAGCTTGGGGGAGCTCCTTGCTGCTGAGCATGATATGACCCTGCTACAAGATGCGATTGCAGCAAACTGGGTGATAGGTTTTACACTTGATTCAGAGACATTGCCATCGCGTTATCACACAAGGGATAAGCATGATAGATAGAGATCAACTACAGGCGTTATTTCGCTATTGTGTCATGCTGACTCGAGATACTGAGAAGGCAGAAGATCTCTTACAAGCTTCGTTAGAGAATTGGCTTAGCCGAGGTAAGAGCCAGAGTTATTCCCATCCTTATATGAGGCGCATCGTACGCAATCAGTTTATTGATAATTGCCGGCGTCATCAGCGAGTCGCCTTTGAACCTCTAGAGGAAGGTATGCCAATTCTGCTTGATGAGATAAGCTTAGAAGAGATGCAGATCCAACAAGATTTAATCTCTCTGGTGGTAGAAGAGCTTAATACTGCAGAGAGAGAGGTGCTCTATCTTTGGGCCGTTGATGGGTATAGTGCCAGTGAAATTGCCCATGAACTCGAGCAGCCAAGAGGAACCATATTATCGAGATTGCATCGTATTAAGCATAAGGCGGCAGCCATGTCAGGGATCACTGATGTTGCCAATAAGGCATTGTGAGTAGAGGACATAGAGATGAAACAGGGGCAAACGGAAAACAAAGAGATGCTTAAGCTTAGGGCTGCCAGTGCTGATTATTTTAGCCAGCCTAAATTGGGCGAGGCTCAATTAGAGAAATTTGAACATCTCTTAGGCCATCAAGCCACCGCTGAGATAGGAACCCATGAAGGCAGTGAAGTTATTCAGTCCTCGGCGAATGCCAGCCAAGTCAAATTGACACAAACTAAGACCAAAGCTTGGGGAAGATGGTTTGCGTTAGCAGCTTGCATCTTGCTAGTGATAGGAGTCATGCTCAATCAGGGTCATAGTAATATACCTTTGAAGATAGCCAATGAAGTGGCTATGAATCATATCAAGATGAAACCCTTGGAAGTGACCTCGAATAGCTTGTACGACCTGAGGGGATATTTTACTGAGCTCGATTTTTCTGTGACATTCTCAAATGAGTTTCCTTTGACTAAAGGTCATTTGCTAGGTGGACGTTATTGCTCTATTCAAGGCGTGAGTGCGGCGCAGATTCGTTACCAAGCTCCTACAGACGAGAGTAAAGTGACGCTTTATCAAGTGGGCTATGATGAACAAAAGTATGGTGATATTCCCAATATAGAGAAAGGGGAAACACCACTCACACTGCAGGTTAAAGGTGTGCAAGTTAGGTTGTGGGTTGAGAAGGGGCTATTGATGGCCGAAGCCAGCCAGTTATAACTAGGGGCTGTTGATCTTTGCTGATTAGTTTTTGCGCGATAAAATGCCATTGAATCGCGCAAAAACAACCTTGAAAGATCAACAGCCCCTAGAATACTCAGGGATTTAAAAAGGACGCCAAGGCGTCCTTTTCAATGTGTTAGGCGGTATCACACACTTGGCAATGTGGACGTTTGGCCAACTTCATAGACCTAAACTCCATGGTCATAGCATCGACCATGAGCAACTTGCCTATTAAAGGCTTACCCATATTGGTGAGTACCTTAATCGCCTCTGTGGCTTGAATACAGCCGATAAGTCCCACCACTGGCGCTAAGATTCCAGATTCAACACAGGTCAGTTGCTGCTCGCCAAAGAGTTGGCTAAAACACTGATAGCAAGGGGAATCGCCAGCGTAATCAAATACGGTTACTGTGCCTTCCATACGAATCGCTGCGCCAGAGACAAAGGGCACTTTATGGGTAAAGCAAGCGAAGTTGAGTTGCTCTCTGACCATAATGTTGTCAGTACAATCTATCACTAGCGTGTGTTTGGCAACGAGCTCAGTGAGTTCATCATCGTCGAGTACGCGATTGATGGTATCGATTTGAATATGGGGATTAAGCTGAGTCAGTGTCTCTTGAGCTGAGTCTACTTTCGCTTGGCCCACATTGGCATCTTGGTGTAGCACCTGACGTTGTAGATTGGATATTTCTACGATATCAAAGTCGACTAGAGTCATGCGTCCAACGCCAGCTACTGCGAGGTATTGGGTCACAGTGCAACCTAAACCACCGGCGCCAATGACGAGGACATTGGCAAGTTTAAGTTTCTCCTGCCCTTCAAAGTCCATCGCCTTAATGGAGATTTGGCGGCTATACCTTAGCATTTCTGCGTCGGAGAGAATTTCTGCTTCTAGTTTATTTGACATACTCAGCTCCTTGGTATTTAGCCTGCTAGCACAGAACGCTATTAAAAGGTTCGACTGTGACTAGTGCACCTGCTTTGGCGTTTTCCTGCTCTTGGCTAAGGACAATAAAGCAGTTGGCAACACTCATGGAGGTCAGCATGCCAGAGCCCTGACTACCTGTGACAGCCACGGTGAGCTCGCCATTTTCACGACTCAGCACGCCTCTTTGGTATTCGACGCGACCCGGCAGTTTGCGAATGTCGGTGGTGAGTTTAGCTTCGAGCTGTAAAGGTTGGCTCTGAGGCAGGCCTTGCATCTTGTTAATCAGCGGCCATACCAGCTTATAGAAGGTCACCATAGATGAGACTGGATTGCCAGGTAAGCCACAGAAAATAGCCTTGCCGATACGGCCAAAGGCAAAGGGTTTACCGGGTTTGATGGCCAGCTTCCAGAAGGTGATTTCACCCTCTTCATCCAAAATCTGCTTGGTGTAGTCTGCATCGCCAACAGAAACGCCACCTGAGGTGATAACCATATCGGCACTGGCGGCTGCATTTCTAAAGGCTTGGCGAATGGCTTCACGGTCGTCTTGAATGACTCCCATATCTATCCATTCAACATTGGCGCGGCTCAGTAGGCCTTGAATGCTGTAACGGTTTGAGTCGTAAATTTGCCCTGGAGCCAGTTCTGAGCCAATAGGTCTAAGCTCATCGCCTGTTGAGAAAAAAGCGACTTTTAGCTGTCTTGTGACTCTCAGTTGGCTAGCGCCAATAGTGGCTAATACGCCCATTTCGGCAGCGCCAATTTGGGTGCCAGCACTCAGTACCTTAGTGCCTGTGGTCACTTCTTCACCACGGCACCTTACATTAGCTCCCTTAGCTTTTGGGGCCGTAATAAAAATTTGCTCATCTTTAGCGTCAACTTTCTCTTGCATCTGTACTGTGTCATAGCCACTCGGTACAGGTGCGCCTGTCATAATACGAATACAGGTGTTGGGTTCGCACTTGCCTTGATAGGGGTGACCTGCAAAGGATTGGCCAACCAAGGTGAGGGGCTTGTCTTGCTGAAGATCGGCAAAGTTAAAAGCATAGCCGTCCATTGCTGAATTATTAAAAGGAGGTAAATCTATGCTCGAAGCTAAATCTTCTGCCAGTACACGCCCTAGAGAATCGGAGAGGGAAACGATTTCATGGCAATCTAGGGCTTCTACTTGCTTAAGTAATTCTTGGATGGCTTGCTCAGGATGCATTAGGCTAGGTTTAGCGCAAGGGTCTTGATTGGCAGGCATTGGGCGTCCTTGATGAAAAAAGCAAAATGAGCCTTGTATTATGCCATGGTAAATCAAGATGGCTATGATCTGGGCGCCAGTTTTGTTGCAACAAAAGCACCTTAGTTTGAGTAAGGTGCCAGAGCTTTAGTTTATCCCGCTTTTAGCTCTACAGATGTAGGCAATGTTTGCAGTTTAACTTGTTGGCCATCTTGTAGGGTTTCAGCACCTCGAATCACAACCCTATCTTGCTCACTAACATCGCCAGTAACAGCAATCCAGTCTCCGGTGCCTTCGCCCAACTTGACTTGGACCTTGACTGCTTTATTCTCGTTATCAATTTTAAAGACGTGAGCTCCGGCTGAGCGCAGCACTACAGCGTCTCTTGGCACCAAGGTAGTGAGGCGCTTTTGCGCTATGGGCAGCGCAAGTGAAATAAGCTCGCCAACGCTAAAGGCATCTTGCATCTCTAAAGGCAGGTCGATTCTCGCTTCAAAGGTTTGTGAGCGAATATCCGATACAGGGATTAAGCTGCGGATTTTTGCCTCAAACTCACCTGAGTTGTGGTAAACATGCAGGTTATCCCCCAGTTTGACTCGCTTGTTATGCTTAAGTGGTGCGTGAACTCGAATCTCCAGATTATCTGGGTCAGTCATTGTCAAAATCGCTTCAGCTTGAGCAATATCCTCACCTGCTTGATGTAGCCTTGCGGTAATAATACCGTTAAATGGCGCCTTAATCTCAGTGCGGGCGAGGTCATCGAGGATAAGCTTTAGCTTGATTTCGGCTAAGGTCAGATTGGCTTGAGCCATATCCCTTTCGGTTTCGGCTTTATCTAACTCGGTTTGTGAGGCGTGTTTATTAGCCATCAGGCTTTTCAGGCGATCAAACTCTCTGGTTAACCTTTTAAGGGTTAGCTTTTCTCTTTCGATTAAGGCTTGCTGTTGAGCTTGTTCAAGCTTTAAGCGAGTTTGCTCTTGTTTCGCGACCGTTTCGCCCGCCTGGACTCTGACTCCTGCTTCTTGAACCCAGGTCAATTTACCAGATACGCCAGGGGTTAATTCGGCGCTGTGACGTGAATGCACTGAGCCTATCACCATAATCTTGGGTGAGATAGCACGCTTTTCTACTTGTACAACACTCACTAATCTTGCCGGTGGCTCATCGGCAGCATGCAGATGAGGACTGAGACTCATGAATAATACTGCTGCGCAAGATAACCCTAGAGAGATAAGCTTTGAGTGGCCTTTTTTGCTAAGTAATTCCAAAGTGTGAAACATTATCTGGCTCCTTCGCTGGCCGTAGATGTCACTAGCGGTGACACAGAAGAAAAATGGGTGAGCCTCAATAGGCTAGGCATGAGTATTAAGGTAAATAGGGCACTAAAGCTCATGCCGCCGACAATCACAGCGGCAAGACCTCGGTAGATCTCACTGCCAACCCCAGGTACCAGCATTAATGGCAACATGCCGAAAATAGAGGTTAGGGTACTCATATATACGGGTCTTGCGCGTGTGTAGACGGCTTGATAAATCGCATCATCCAAGCTTAGTCCATCTCTTGTGCCTTGGCGGGTTTGGTCGACCAGCAAAATAGCATTGTTTACGACTAGGCCGAGCAAAATAATAAAGCCTATCATGGTTAATAAGTCTAAGCTTTGGAAGCTAAATAAGTTGAGTATTCTTAGGCTTACCACACCGCCAGCTATGGCTAAAGGCATGGACAATAGCACCAATATACTGTCCTTTGCCGATTTAAACATGGCTGCCATCAGCAGGAAAAGGATTAGCACGGCTAACAGAAAGTTGGTGCCCATATCTGTAATGGTTTGGTCCAGCTTATCGGCACTGCCTCTAAACTTCACCGCACTATCTTCCGGTAGGCTTGCGCTGATTTCATCAAGGGCATCGCCTTTGATAATTTCCAGTGCTTCATCCAGTGACATATCTGCAGGAGGGAAGATTAGTAGCGATACACTGCGTTTACCATTGACCCTTTGTAGTTGAGTAGGTCCTACCGTGCGTTTGATGCTGGTTAGCTCGCCTATGGTTTGAATTCCCGCCGCTTGGGTATAGATGGGGCTGGCTGAAAGTTGCTCTGGTACTGTCCATTTGGGGCCTTTCAACAGTATGTCCATACGCTCGTTGCCATCGAAATATTCGCCGACAAACAAACCTGAGGTATAGGCGCGGATTGCGCTGGCTATCTGCATTCTATCGACACCGGCTTGGGCTAAACGACGCTCGTTAGGAACCAGTTGTAGTTCTGGTTGCGCCAATGATAAGCCGGGAATAGGCCTCACTACGGCGCCTGGGAGAGCCTTTTGAATGACGCCCATTCCTTTAGCTGCGCTACTCATTAAGGCTTCCATATCAGGCCCTTGTAGGTCGATATTGATGGCTCGGCCGCCGTTAAAGCCAAACTGAAGTAAAGAGCCGCGGTTGGTAAAGGCTTGAGTATCGGGCAGACCGATAAGGATCTCTTCATTGAGCAAACGTATCATTTCATCGGCTTGAGAAGGATCTTCTGGATAGATGAATAGCACGTTGAATGCATTGTACATAGAGAAGTTATAGCCCTTGATAAAAGGGGCTTTTTGCTTTTCATAGTAAGGCTTCAAACGCTCAATAATTACATCTCCTAGCTCTTTTTCTAGGGTTTTAACATTGGCTCCTGGTGGTAGAGAGAAGAAAGCAAATATGCCATCTGATCTCGCCTGAGGGAGAAAGTCAGGTCTCGGCATTAAACTAAAAGTGGCGACAGCACTACCCAAAATAAGCAGGGCACACCATGCTCCAGCACGCTTTTTATTGAGTGTCAGCGTTTTTATCAACTCAGTGAGTTTAAGCCATAAATGATTGGCGGTTTTATTTGCCGGTAATTTTAACCAGAGTAGGTTAAAGACCGGAATAAGGGTGACAGCACTGATAAAAGAGGAGATAACAGCAACCGATAGCGTCAGAGCGAGGTCAGAAAACAGTTGCCCTTCGACACCCGGCATAAAGAGTACAGGTAAAAAGATCGCAACTGTGGTGGCGGTTGATGCCATTAGTGCGCCTTTTACTTGAGCCGTGCCTTGCAAAATTGCCTTGGTTATCGGCTCTCCTTTTTGGTAAAGGCGAACAATATTTTCCTGCACGATAATTGCGGCGTCGAGCACTAAGCCCACAGCAAAGGCAAGACCTGCTAATGAGATGACATTTAAGGTTCGTCCCATGGCTTCTAGGGCGATAAAGGCTAACAGCAGTGCGACAGGAATGGTGGAGGCTATCATTAGCGTCGCACGTGCACTACGCAGGAAAGCAAACAGAATAAATAGTGCTAACAATACTCCTATGCCTAAGTTACCTTTGACCAGTAGTATGGCCCTTTTGATATGCACAGATGCGTCGAAAGAGAGATCCATAATTAGGCCTTGGGGCCTTAGTGTTTGTTCATTGAGCTCGTCTATCGCTTGGTTAATGCCGTCGAGCACGGCAACGGTATTGGCATCAAAGGTGCCTTCGATCGTCATATAGTAGGCTGGATAACCATTACGCTTAGTAAAACCTTGGTTTTCCACTGAGCCAATTTTTACTTCTGCTAGTTCATTGAGATAGACAGGACGTCCATCGTTATAGGTCACAATAAGTTGACCAAGGTTCTCTGGGGTAAATTGACCAACAAAACGCACCATATATTGCCTGCGCCCCACATTGGCTGTACCGCCAGAGACATCTGCGGCTCGAGATAGGGTGGTGCGAAGCTGATCGATAGTGATCCCCAGAGCCGCGGCTCGATAAGGATCAAATTCTATATGTAACTCTTTGGCTCGGCGTCCTTGGAGTTGAACACTGCCTACCCCTGTGATTTGTCTTAGTCTAGGCTCTACCACATCATCAATTAGCTTCTGGTACTGACTAAATTCGGTAGCTGGGTTATCTGGTGCGGTGCGAATAAGTATCGAAGCAAGGTTAGGTGAGCCATTGCCGCCGCCAACATTGATAAAGGGCTCATTGGCATCTAGCGGTCTAGGTGGTGTTTGGTTGAGGGCGTTAATCACATTGATCATTGCCGCTTGCATATCGCTGCCGACTTCAAAAGTCAGGCTAACACGACCAAATCCTTGGGAAATATTGGAGTTCATCTCAACGACACCAGAGACTTGCCTAAGTACATTTTCCTGGGGCTCGATAATATTTGATTCCATCTCTTGGGGAGCAGCACTACGCCAGTTGTTAAAAACCGATATTTGAGGTCGTTGAATATCTGGCAGTAGCTGAATAGGAAGTTTATTGATGGCAAGTAAACCAAAAACAAATAACAGTAATAGGGTGACTAAGGTGCCAGCTGGGTTACGGGTGCTGGTTTGGGTGAGATCCATATTCGTCCCTAAGGTGATGTCGAGTGGTGTAGATAATAAATGTCTTGGTTTAACAAGTCTGTCTCATTTCGTTAGCAAATGTTACTAATGGGTTGGTGTGAGTGTGGAACTATGTGTTTTTTGAGAAAAAATGGAGGAATGAGAATTGTTTTTATTTGTTAATCAGCTTGTTAGGTAAATTTAGTTGCTTTTGTTTGTTAGCTTAATGACAATAGCGGGAAATAAATCGTGTGAATAGAGGAAGTCGCTATGTTAACCCAATCTATGATTGATAAATTAAATGAACAGATCAACATGGAGTTCTTTTCTTCAAATCTGTATTTGCAGATGAGCGCTTGGTGTGAAAACAAGGGTTATGAGGGCGCAGCTAAGTTTATGCGTGAACATGCTGATGAAGAGATGCAGCACATGCGTCGACTATTTACTTATGTCAGTGAAACCGGTGGATTACCTTTATTGGGTGCTATTGAAGCCCCTCAAGCTGAATTCAGCTCTCTATTGTCTTTATTTGAATATACCTTTGAACATGAGCAGCTTATTACCAGCAAGATCAATGAACTTGCCCATGCAGCATTCTCTAATCAAGATTACTCAACTTTTAATTTCCTACAGTGGTATGTGGCAGAGCAGCACGAGGAAGAGAAGTTGTTTGGTTCTATCGTAGATAAAATTCGCATGATAGGCGAAGATGGTAAGGCGTTATACCTTATTGATAAAGAACTGAAGGATATGGCTGTAGAGGGTGGTGAAAGCATCATGAACCCACAGCAAGCGGTTTAAGCTTCACAAGACTAATAAAAAGCAGCTTAGGCTGCTTTTTTATTGTCTTTAATTGTAATAAGAAGGTGAAGGAGGAGCAGAAGTTTGTTGGCTGTACTTGGACTCTCTTGCCCAAGTGATAAGCTCACTATAATCAAGGGGCTTAGCAATCAGGTAACCCTGAGCATAGTTACAGCCCAGTTGAGATAAATATTGCCATTGCTCTTTTGTTTCTACCCCTTCTGCGACTAGTCGCATGTTGAGGCTTTTTCCCATGGTGATAATGGCTTTGATCAGGTTAGCGTCGGAATCGCTCTCAAGTGCACTATCGACAAAGCTTCTGTCGATTTTAATCACAGAGATAGGGAATTGCTTTAGATAGCTCAGAGAGGAATAACCTGTGCCAAAGTCATCGATATAGATGCTAGCCCCTATGTTTTTGATTGATTCTAAGGTCTTTAGGCTTTGTTCACTATCTTCCATTAAAGTACTTTCGGTGATCTCTATCCGTATTTTGTTCGCCTTAACCCTATACTGCTTGATTGTTTCTTTTAGATGCTGAATAAAGTGCTCACCATGTGGTGCCTTGCATTGAACACCTGATAAGTTAATAGAGACACACAGATCGAGCCCTGCTTGCTGCCAGCGTGCTAAATCATGCAAAGCTTGATCGATAATCCAGTTACCTATGGGGAGTATAAGACCTGTTTCTTCCGCTAGCGGAATAAAGTTATCGGGCGGTATTAGGCCATTATCTGGATCGTGCCAGCGAATCAGCGCCTCGACGCCAGTCACTTTCCCTGTATCTAACTTTACAATAGGTTGATACTGGAGTTTAAATTCGGAATTAAGTACGGCTTTACGCAGACGCTTTTCAAGATCAAAGCGCTTGCGCATCATTTTATCCATTTCATTGGTAAAGCATTTGAAGGTATTGCGTCCAGCTTCTTTAGCTTGGAACATGGCAGTTTCTGCATTGCGAGTTAAGGTGCTTTCATCGTCACCATCATAGGGTGAGAAGGCGATTCCTATGCTGCAGGTGGCAGTTAATGACTCATCTAAGTAATCAATGGGCTGCGCTGCTTGCGCCAGAATATTCAGTGCAATCTGCTCTATTTCAAAAGCACTGACAAATTCCGGTATAAGCACCAAAAAGGCGTCGCCATCCACACGTGCAACAAAGCCAAGTTCGCCAATGGCTTTGGTCAGTCTTTGTGAAATTAACACCAACAGATGATCACCGGCTCCGTGGCCATGAATATCATTGATATATTTAAAGTTATCTATATCTATGAGTAGGATTGCGAGCTCAGTGTTCCCTTGTTGTGCGCTTCTTAGTTCATGGGCGATACGTTCCTTTGCCAGCTTTCTATTGGGCAGGGAAGTGAGAGAGTCGAAGTTGCTCTGATACCAGATATCCTTCTCATATTGCTTTCTGTTGCTGATATCCATAAAGAGGCCTATGTATTGCTTAACTTGGCCGTGGTTATCTAACACGCGAGTGATGGCTAGGTACTCCGGATAGATCTGTCCATCTTTACGCTTATTCCAAATTTCTCCTTCCCAATGGCCAAGGGTGTCCAACCGTTGCCATAGGTGCTGATAGAACTCTTTGGTGTGCTTCTTGGAGGCTAGAATTGAAGGGTTATGACCTAAAATATCCTCTTGGCTATAGCCTGTAATGCGGCTAAAAGCTGGATTGACTAGCTCAATTTGATTATCGGCATTAGTAACAAGTATCGCCTCTGATGAGTATTCAAATACTGCACTGGCAAGAGCTTGCTGTTCTTGATGCTTAGTTCGTTGCTCAATCATATGATTGAGTGAGCGTCCCATATGTGCCAGCTCATCTTCTCCTTGGCTGATGATCTGAAGATTTAGGTCCGGGTTTTCAGCCATTAGCTGCATGTTGTGGGCAATAGCACTAATTTTTTTGGTGACGACATTGACCAATTGATAGGTGACGAAAACAAACAGGCCGAGACAGCAGACTCCAGTCAGTATATAGGCGATAAGTGTTGTACGAGCCTGGCCTTGGGTGGATAGGCTTATCTGATCCATTTCTTGCAAAATGTTATTGCTTATCGCGTGTAGCTTTTCAATTCTGTCACTGGCCAGTTGCCACCAAGCTGCTTGAGTAATAGGTAATTCTGGTTGCTTTAGGCCTATTATTGCCGTATCCAAGTTAGATTGTACTTGCTCTAGCTCTTGGTGCAGCTGATTGATAGCACTGGGTGAGGCCGTTTTGAGTAGATGAAGACGATTCACGGTTAATGCAAAATGGTCTATCGCATGCTGCAAAATATTGATATAGGCCTGTTGATTAGAGCTTAAGTGATCAAGCTTTTTTAACTTGTCTAAGGTTAACTTAGCTTGGTGAAATTGAAATGGATAAGCCTCTTGGCTGGCATAAAGGTAATCATGAAGAAGGTGGCTAGTATTTCCTAGTGCTCGCCCGTTTCCTAAATAGAGTTCGATCACTTCGGTGAAAGCAATGATATCCATTTGATGATTGATTTTTTCACGTATGTGTACGATCTGTTCATGCTCTATGCTGGTTAGCATATTGTCCAACATGCTGGCATGTTGAATGATTGGCGTACTCTGGGCATAAGCGAGTGATAATGTCTGCTGGGTCGTGATCTCTTTTAGTTTGAGATAGTCCTGATTGAGTAACTGATGCGAGGCTATAATTTGGTTAAGCCATCCTCGTTCCTGTCCAGCTAACTCTTGCAATTTGAGTAAGTTAATTAAATCGCTATAGGCAGTGGATTGATAGGCGTCATGGGTGTTGAGTCTGAGTAAGCCTATTAGCGCTAGCAGTTCATCATTGCTTTTGGAGTATAGGTCTAGGGTTTTTTCCACCGAGTAAGCTAGGTGAGTATCAATAGGCGTTAATTTTCGTAGCGCATATATATGCTTAGGGTATTTATCTAGTACTGTAAAAAGCGATGCAATTTCAGTATTGGCTTGCTTGTCGCGCTTAACTTGCTTGGTAAACTTAGCTCGTAAAGGGCTATCAATAAGCTTGGCGAGTTGCTTATCTGTTTCATTCCTTTGGGCTATTAATTGCGTTTTGGCTAATGGGTTTTGGTTATTGGCATAGCCTAAGCTCATACCACGCTCTTTCTGTAGCTCAAAAACTAGCTGAGCTATTTGAGTTACTATCTTGATGGTTAGGCGGTTATTGGTCGCGGCTTGGTAGTCATCAAGCAGTTGCTGTGTTCGTGTGATGCCAATTATGCTGACAACCAGTAATGGTAGGGCGGCAAGCAGCAGTAACTTATTCCTCAGATTAAACTTATGGAAAAAGAACGACATGCAACAACTCCATCCTAGCTTAAACTATGTTAAGCGAACAAACAGCGTTTGATGGTTACATACTTGTACGCCAATTTCGATAGTCAATGGAATAAAGTTAAAGGCAGGTCACGTAAAACAAGTCTCCAGAATGTTGGAGCTAATTACCTATTTTTATTTATGATTTTTTGATCGTGAATTAAAGAAAGTACAAGGGTCGATGTCTAGCCGCCGACATCGACCACGGAGAATGGACTTAACTTACTTGCGCAAGCATCGCTTTTCGGTATTCGACGATATCTTCTACCGTAAGTACTGGCATGTGATGCTGTTGAGCGAATGTGATGATCTCTGGCAAGCGAGCCATAGTGCCATCAGGGTTGGTGACCTCACATAAGACGCCTGCGGGAGTGAGATCTGCTAGTTTCATCAGATCTATGGTCGCTTCTGTATGGCCTCTACGGGTCAATACGCCACCAGGTTGAGCCCTGAGGGGATAAACATGACCTGGTCTCGCTAAATCTTCTGGCTTAGCATTCGAATGAATTGCCGTTTTAATGGTAGTAACCCTGTCAGCGGCGGATACGCCCGTTGTAACACCGACTTTAGCTTCGATACTAACGGTAAAGGCGGTGCCATATTGGCTCGAGTTATTCTCTACCATTGGAGGCAGCTCAAGTTGGCGTACTTTATCATCATCGAGGCATAGGCAAACGATACCGCTGCACTCACGAATTAACATCGCCATCTGTTCATTGGTTAGAGACTCAGCGGCAAAAATAAGATCGCCTTCATTTTCTCTGTCTTCATCATCAACAACGAGTACACCTTGCCCTTGCTTAAGGGTTTCAAGTGCCGCATTGACGCGTTCAATGGCATTACCATATGGAGTAAGTAGTGACTGATTCATGGTTAAATCCTTAAATTAACTGCTTGGTTTTTCCAGAATCAGGGCGTGTAGGAATAGGCCTCACTAAAAAGCTAGGCACAATAAAACAATGAACGATTCGATAATCGTCCATACATTCTCTTCCATCCGGACTTATCACACTGTTAAGTGATGAATTACCGTCGGCTCTGGAATAGGTTTAGGTAAACCGTCACCAGATCTGCTGACCTCAGTTCATATTACTAAGCGCTCGCGGGCTTTTACATGGAGATGTAATCTACCGCCGGTGGGGATTCTCACCCCGCCCTGAGAATTAATATCTTGTATTAGGAGTGGCCCTAACAAGACGCAGCTATCTTGCAGTGAACTAGTGTAAATAACAAGAGGGAGAAATTGGAAAATCATCAGCTTGAGAGGTCATTCCCATTTTGGCGCTTGTCTCATAATTTGAAGCCTTGTTGCCAGAGTTGCCAGGGCAATTTAGACTGGGCCGCTAAGTTATCTCTTTTAGAGCTAGTGCCATAGCAAGGAGGCATGAGTGAATAAAACTCGCACCACTCTTTTTAATAATGTTGTTTCTATAAGTTTTCTAATTTTTATGACTGGATGCACCATGGTGAATAAGCCCAATACTGAATCAAATGCACCTCTGACGGCGCCTGAAAACCCTCCTATTGCCAAGAAAGAGCCTAAGGTATTAGAGCTGCATGGTGTGCGCCGCGTCGATAACTATTATTGGCTGCGAGATGATGAACGCAAAGCTAAGCCTGTTATTGAATATTTACAGGCTGAAAACGACTATGCTGCAAAAGCCTTTAGCCAGCTAGGTGGTTTGGAGAAAGATCTGTTTGATGAACTTGCTAACCGATTAGAGAAAAATGATGCCAGCGTACCTTATTTGTGGCGCGGCAACTGGTATGGGCAAGTATACGAAGCGGATAGTGAGTATCCCAAGTTTGTTCGCTCAGAGACACAAGATGGACCCCAACAAGTCATTTTGAATGTTAATGACAGAGCGAAAGGCCATGAATTCTATAGTTTAGGCCGTATTAGTATTAGCCCAAATCAATCTCTGTTGGCCTTTAGTGAAGATACTCTGAGTAGACGTATCTACAAGGTTTATATTAAGAATTTAGTTACTGGTGAATTGCTATCAGATACGCTTGAGGGAGTCGATGGCGCCTTAGTATGGGCCAATGATAATCAACACCTCTTTTATATCGTGAAAGATCCGCAAACTTTATTGGGTAATAAGGTGTATCGCCATAGATTGGGCACCCAACAGACTGATGATGTGCTGGTTTATGAGGAGCTAGACGATAGTTATTATCTGGCATTAGGTAAGAGCTTAGATGAATCCCGTATCGCATTATTTCAAAATAACACCACCACAAGTCAGGTTTCATATTTGAATGCTGACAAGCCCACATCAGACTTCGTTCCAGTGCTTACTCGAGAAGAGGGCCATGAGTACTCTGCAGCCAAGTTAGGCGATGAAGTGTATATTTTGACTAATTGGCAGGCGCCTAATTTTCGAGTGATGAAAGTGGCACTCGATAAGAGCCAAAATAAGGCGAATTGGCAAGAAGTGATTCCGGCAAGCGCCAATACTCGTTATGAAGATATGCTGCTGTTAAAGGATTATCTTGTGGTGCAAAGTCGCACTCAAGGTGTGAGCCATATACATGTTCATGGCTTAAATCAAGAGGCAAATTATTCGCTTGAGTTTAATGATCCTGCCTACGTAGTTGGTCTTGATGTTAACCGTGAGCAAAACAGTGACAAGTTACGTCTTTATTATTCAAGCCCTACAACACCTGAGTCTATTTTTGAATACCAGTTAGCTAAACCTAATCAGCGGACGCTGCTAAAACAGGAAAAAGTATTAGGTGGCTTTGATAGTGATAATTATCAAAGTGAGCGTTTAATGCTGCCCGCTCGTGACGATGTGAAAGTCCCTGTGACCTTAGTGTATCGCAAGGACAAGTTTAAGGCTGATGGCACCAATCCTCTTTATATCTATGGCTATGGAGCCTATGGTTATACGGTAGAGGCAGATTTTGATTCATCCGTATTGAGTTTGCTTGATAGAGGTTTTGTCTATGCAATTGCCCATGTTCGAGGTGGCGAAATGCTTGGGCGGCCTTGGTATGACGCAGGACGCATGGAACATAAACATCATAGTTTTGATGATTTCGTCGATGTCACTCGAGCCTTAGTTGAGCGCAAGTATGGTGATAAAAGTAGCGTCTTTGCCGCTGGTGGAAGTGCTGGTGGACTCTTGATGGGGGCTGTGATTAATCAGGCGCCTGAGCTTTATCTTGGTGTCGCGGCCCATGTGCCCTTTGTTGATATCGTCACTACCATGTTAGATGAATCAATTCCTTTGACTACCAATGAATATGATGAGTGGGGTAATCCAAATAAGGCCAAAGATTTCCACAATATGTTGAGTTACTCGCCCTATGATCAAATCGGTGCTCAAACTTATCCTAACTTGTTGGTGACCACTGGCTTGCATGATTCTCAAGTACAGTACTTTGAGCCAGCTAAATGGGTAGCCAAGCTAAGAGAGTATAAGACTGATGATAATCTATTACTCTTTTACACCGATATGGATGCAGGTCATGGAGGCAAAAGTGGTCGTTATCGCCAGTTTGAGGACACGGCCCGTGAGTATGCTTTCTTTCTTGGGCTTCTTGGGAAAACAGATTCGGGTCAACACTAGTGTCAGCAATTAGCCAGACTTGGTATCTCTATATGATCCGCTGTCACAATGGTCACCTCTATACAGGGGTGACCACGGATGTGATTCGCCGCTTTAAAGAGCATGCCTCTGGAGGCCCTAAAGCCGCCAAATTTTTAAGGGGTAAAGGACCGCTAGAGTTAGCTTATCAAGAGGAGTTAGAGGATCGCTCAGCTGCATTAAAGCGGGAAATTGAAGTAAAGAAGTTATCTCGACTACAAAAGCTCAAATTGATATCCAAGACTACCGCCGATTCATAAGAAATTCTGTCAAGTTTGTTTTTGTCTCGATTTGTCAATTAGCATGACATTTGTCGCTTTCTTGTAATCAATAGATCAAACATAAGTTGTATTTTGTTGACATTTTATCGACAAAAGCGGCAGTATGCTGTTCGCAATTAAGCTAGTACTTGAGTATGAGATGCAAAAAGCCAGAATAACCGAGCAGCAGAAATCTGATTTCTTATCAGTGCTTTTTGTATTGTTCCTGTTTCACCTATTTTGTCTTAATGAAACGACGAATCTAGAAGCCTTTCGCTTCATTAACCACTATGGACAGGTTTTTCCGGCCGGAGTTCAAGCTTTTATCTCTGAATTAGGTAATGGTTTGTTTTTAGGAACTTTAGCCTTAGGCATTATGGTAAAGCAGCCGAAATGGAGTGTTCGTATACTCCTAGCGGTAGTGATTTGCACCATTAGTGTCCATCTTGCCAAGAACTATTTTGATACCCCCAGACCCGCAGCAGTGCTTAAAATGCTTAATATCATTGGTGACCCAAGATATAGCGAGAGCTTTCCTTCTGCCCATACCACAAGTGTATTCTTAGCCGCAGGATTACTCTGGCATAGTGAACTGTCTGTTAAGTTTAAAATGTTGGGTTTAGGAATTGCGACCGGTACAGCGTTGGCTCGAGTCAGTGTTGGAGCGCATTGGCCTGAAGATGTCGTCATAGGCGCTATGTTAGGTTGGTTATGTGCGCATTTAGCTTGTAAGTATGCCGCTTTGGTGCCGCTTTCCCATAAAGTGAGATTTGGTCTCTATCTCTTCTTATTCGTGGTACTTATCTCTAGTGAATTTTCTAGTTCAGACCACTTTGCCGATTATCCTGTCATTAAATTAGTGCGCTTAGGGCTCTTGGGATATGTGGCTTATCTTATTTATCGTGCTTGGGGTGAAGCGCCAAAGAGGGTGGTTTTGCCTTCATAGCTTGTGAGTTAATCAGCTTTCTTGAAGGGCAGAAGCTCACTAGTAAGTATACTTCTCATCAGTGAGCTCTGCGTCGGGAAGAGATTAATGCATGCTAACAGGGCCGTTAATATTATCGAAACGGACATCGCCAGAACCTGCATCGACGATAGTGAGTCCTTGAGCGTGTTCAACTTCTATATCACCAGAACCATCGTCTATGGTGACCTTGCCTAAGACCTGTCGTACGCTTAAACTGCCAGAGCCATCTTTGATATTAACGTTGCCTTGTACTTGGTTAATGTCGATTGCACCTGAGCCATCATCTAGGGTGATATTTCCTTGCACCTGGCTAACTGAAATTGAGCCTGAACCATCATCGATAGCTAAGTTGTGGCCACCTACAATGTTAATAGCTCCAGAACCATCTTCAATCTGAATATTGGCATTAACCTTGGCAATATTGATAGCACCTGAACCATCGTCAATATCCAGTGCTAACTCTGCGGGTACTTGAATCGTTAGATCGATATAGGGGGAGCGACCGAAGGAAACGCTATTGTTGAATTCGGCTTTAAGTATTGCTTGCTTGCCCTTTGTATATAAATCCAGGTCAGGGCTTTGATCTTGATGATAGTAGATATCTGCTTGTACCTTGATTTGTTGTAGCGCTTCTGCTCCGACAATATTGAGCTTTCCTGCACCAGTCTGCGCTATTAACTGCTGTAGTGCACTGGCATCGAGTGACAATTCTCGATATTCATGTTCTAAAGGTCCCATATCGGCACCGTTGACATTAATGATGCAACCTGAGAGCAGGAGAGAAGTGATGGCGATAACACTGGTACGTATTAGCATAAACAAAGCCCTTATTGATTATTATGATTATTGCCTTATAAGCAGAACTTGTGCCATTTAGGTAACACATTGTTTTTATTTGCTTATTGCTCTTATTGTATGGAGAGGGAGTGAGTATGATTGATAATTGGTGACAATGTTTAATGATTTTGGCAACTTAGTGGTGAATTTTACAAAGGAGCAACAAGGTCGTGGATTATTTGGCTATAAATAAGCAGGCTTGGGATGCAAGGACTCAAGTTCACACGGAATCAAGGTTTTATGATGTCGCTGGCTTTTTACAGGGGGCGAGTTCCTTGCAGTCCATTGAGCTGTCAGAGTTAGCAGTCAAGGGTAAGAGTCTATTGCACCTTCAATGTCACTTTGGATTAGATACACTTTCATGGGCCAGAGAAGGGGCTAAGGTGACTGGTGTTGACTTGTCGTCGACGGCTATTGAGCAAGCTCAACATTTAGCTTTAAAGACCAAGCTTAATGGGCAATTTATCTGTAGTGATGTTTATTCTATTGAAGATCATATTACCGAAACCTTTGATCTCGTTTATACCTCCTATGGCGCCATTATCTGGCTGCCTGACTTAACTCGCTGGGCAGAAACGATTGCTGCTAGATTAAAACCTGGTGGCCAGTTTTACATGGTGGAGTTTCATCCTCTACAGGCTTTACTGGAAGGTTATAGTTATTTTCCTCAATCTGAGCCAGATGTAGAACAGGAGCCAACCTACACAGAAAACGCCGATGATACTCAATATACCAGCATTAGTTGGCCGCATTCACTCGGTGAGGTGGTCAATGCACTTATTGCGGCGGGTTTGCAGATTAATCGTCTGAATGAGTTTGACTATAGCCCTTATAACTGTTTTCAAGGCTTGGTTGAGGACGGTGAAGGGCGTTTTGTTTTACCTCATCAAGGTAATAATGTGCCGCTGGTTTATTCCTTGTTAGCGACCAAGCCGAAATAGAATGTGGTGGAATTTAATTTCCACCACATTTGGGAGCTTTATAGTTAAAGTTTAAATCGAGCCACAATGGCCGCTAGCTGAGCATTGATTTCACTTACCTGCTGGGCTTCGGCCAGTGCTTGTTGTCCATTGCTATCCAACTCTCCAACGATTTCACTGATGGCAGTCATATTACGGCTAACTTCATGGGTAACACTGCTTTGTTCTTCTGCCGCTGTTGCAATTTGAGTGCTGAGGTCGTTGATATTATTCACATAGTTGCTCATGGTATCTAAACTGACTTCTACATTGCCTGCATCGTTTGCTGTTTCTTGGCAGCGAGTTTTGGTGTTATCCATTGAATCCACGACAACTTGAGTACCTTTTAATAGACGCTCTAGCGCAGCTTCAACTTCTTCTGTACTGGCCTTAGTTCGGCTAGCTAAGTTGCGGACTTCGTCTGCAACGACAGCAAAGCCTCGTCCCTGCTCACCCGCTCTAGCGGCTTCGATCGCTGCATTGAGTGCTAACAGGTTGGTTTGCTCTGCAATATCGCCAATGACACCAAGAATACTATTAATACTTTGGGTTTCATCGGCCATTCTAGCGACATCCTCAGTCGATTGATCGACATCTTGAATTAGTGCGGAAACCGTCTGTTGAGATTGATGTACTTTCTGACGCGATTCTTGACTAGTGTCGTTTGCTTGTTGAGTTAAGTTTGCGGTATTGGCTGCATCCTTTGCCATGGAATCTGCGGTCGCATTCATCTCTTCTATTGCTGTGACGATTTGCTCGGTTTCAGAGACATGATTTTGTAAAATCATGCTGTTTCTTTCAGAGTTTTCTCGCATATTATTAATATTGGATTGAAGAGTCTGGCTAGCCTGTTGGATCTCGAGCATCATTTTTTGCAAGCTTTCGATAAATAGGTTCACCCCTTGAGATATCTCACCTAGATCATCTGTACTTTCAATTTTAAGGCGCTGAGTCAGGTCTCCATCGCCACTGGAGAGAGCAATGATCGTTTCCTTGAGGGCTAAGATGGGACGATAGAGAAGCTGAATCAACATAAAGGCTACGATAACACTAATTATTGTTGCCACTATGGTAATCATAATCGCGGTATTGCGTGATTCTGTAAGTTTTGCAAAGGCAATGGACTTATCTAAGCCAATGGCAAAATACCAATTTTTATCACCAGCCTTAATGCGGTGGGAGAAGAAGATTTTCTCGCTATTATCAATTTGGTAATCAACAGCGGCACTCTCTTTACTGGTTGCTTCGATTACTGCATTTTTAAACCAAGGAAAGTCGGTGCCCTTTTCTCCTAGTTTGATTGCTTGGGATGAAGAAGCTAAAAAGGTGGTGTCGTGGTTTAGAATGACTGCTGTGGCTCCAGGAATATCGTTAGATTCTTGTACCATTTCGTTGAGAAACGCGAGAGTCATATCGACTGAAATGGTGCCGCCTTTTATTTTCTCGATAATACTGATCCAATAATCTTTACCATCACTACCTAAATAGGGGTTGGTGACTGTAACATCATTTGCTCTTCGGCCATCTTGATACCAAGAAGCACTTTTAACATCATCTTGATATTTGTGATTTGGCCAAGTTTCTGTGGCTATATTCCAATAGGCATCTCCAGACTCAAAAGCTATTACTGCGCTATCTAGGTTCATTGCACTGGCTAAAAATTTGGTTTGTTCAATGATCTCTGGCTCAGTACCTACTACTGTTTTGTTAGCAAACTGCTTTGCAAGTTTATTAATGCCACCGACTTTCTCATTAATCATGGTTTCAATAACGGCAGCTTTTGCCGCGACATAGCCACTGCTTTCTCGCATTATGCTTTCTGTAAGCGTTTCTTTTTCTTGTAAATATAAAATGTAGCTTGATATGGAAACAGAGGAGCTAACTAGGAGTATTACCGAGAGTAGGAGTAGATTCTTAAGGCCTAAGTTTTTCATTATTGTCCAGTATCCTTGATCTGACATTAACTAAGCATAGCATGCAGATATCAAAAAAATTTGAGCAAGTTAACACTTTGTTAGCATTTTAGAGCATGTTTTCAATTAAGATTGTTGATGGCTATTTAGTTAAAATAAAAGTTATATTCGGTTTGCTTATTTAACATTTTCTTAAGTGAGTTGTTTTTTGTATTTAATTAATGGCTCTATAATGCTACTTTAAATTTGCTTTTATTTTGCATCTTATAAATAGTATGTTTTTATTGTCTGTTTGGTTTTATATATGTTGCTATTAATGGTAGTTATTATTATTTAGCCTTAAAGTGTTATTCGCCGACAAGTTTGTCCTGAGTTCCAAAGTGTTATTGCTCCTATGTAATATCTTAAATATAGAGCACTTTCTATATTTTAATAACTATTAATCTTCAATTAAGGATTGTTTCAGGTTTCTCGCGTTTTGGAAACGGTTCCAGTTCTATTATGACCCTGTGTGTTATAACAATATAAGGGTGAAAACAGATGAGTGATAAAAATCTGCTTGGCCGCCGTAACTTCATGATGGGAATGGGTGCAGCTGGCTTAGCTATGGCAGCAACACCAGCTTTAGCAATTTCTGAGAAGTCAAATGGCGTGAAATGGGACAAAGAAGTTGAAGTCCTAATTATTGGTTCTGGGTTTGCGGGTCTAGCTGCTGCTATCGAAGCGACACGTAACGGCGCCAAAGATGTTCATATCTTTGAAAAGATGTCTTACTTTGGTGGTAACTCTGCAATTAACGGTGGTCTGTTTGCTGCACCTGGCACACCAATGCAAAAGCAAGAAGGCGTTAAAGATTCTGTCGATAGAATGGTTAACGACCAGTTAAAGTCTGGCCGTGGTATCGCAGATGAGCCTCTACTTCGTCACGTTGCTGAGCATGCAGTTGAAGCATTACAGATGACTATGGATGCTGGTGCCGAGTTCCACCCATACCTACAGCAGTTAGGTGGTCACTCAGTTGCTCGTACATATCAGACTACAGTAAGTTGTGGTGCTGGTATCACTCAGCCTCTATATAAAGAGTGTAAGCGTATTGGTGTTAAAACCCATAACCGCTCTAAGTTTGAAGGCTTCATCCTTGCTGAAGATGGTAGCGTAGAAGGTGTTAAAATCCGTCCTGACTACTACTTCGGTGAAGAAGGTAAAGGCAAATTAATTTATGTTAAAGCTAAGCGTGGTGTCATTATGGCAACCGGTGGCTTTGCACAAAACATTAACCTACGTATGGCGCAAGATCCTACGCTAACTGCTGAAGTAGGTTGTACGAACGCACCAGGTGCTACCGGTGAAGGTATGTACGAGATGTTCCGTGTGGGCGCGATTCCTGTTCATATGGCTCACATTCAGTCTGGTCCTTGGGCGTCTCCTGATGAAGGTGGTTTCGGTTACGTTTCTAACTACTCTATCTTTAACTTCCCTCATTCTATGGCGGTTAACCGTCTAACGGGTAAGCGTTTCATGAACGAAATTGCTGACCGTAAGACCCGTGCCGACGCTGAGCTATCATGCCGTGATGAGAAAGGTGAAGCACTACCACCGATTCTGATCACTAGCTATAAGCACTCTAAGAAGCATCCAAACACTAAGAAAGTGATCAAGTACAACGTAGGTTGGAAGTTTGACACTGTTGAAGAACTAGCTAAGCACTTTGATGTTCCGCTACAGCCATTGAAAGACCAAATCGCTGAGTACAACACCTATGTTAAGTCTGGTGAAGATAAGCAGTTTGGTAAGAACATGACTAAGGCGAAAGATAAGTATATCGAAGCGCCGTTCACCGTTGTTCGTCTATGGCCTAAGGTTCACTACTGCCAAGGTGGTGTACAGGTGACGACTAAAGCTGAAGTTAAAGATAGCTTCACTGGTCAGCCAATCAAAGGCTTGTATGCAGCAGGTGAAGTCTGTGGTGGTATTCATGGTGTGAGTCGTCTAGGTAGCTGCTCTATCCCTGAATGTATGGTAATGGGTATGACCGCTGCTCGCAGCGTGATGAAAGCCTAATCAGCACAGGATAGAGAGGAATTAAACAATGAAAATGATCAATATCGTACTTGCATTAGTACTAGGTTGCTGTCTAGCGCTTTCTGCTCAGGCTCGTGATAAGCGTGAATACCATGAGTGGATCTATGAAGATGGCTGTAAAACTTGTCATGACAAGGGCACTAAACAGTATCCTTCTGATGATTCTTGCTTAGAGTGTCATGATAGAGATGAGTTGGCTGAGCGCACTGCTCGCGAAGGTGACGAACTGTGGCAAAACCCACATAACAACCTTCACTATGGTAAAGATTTACCCTGTGTTGAGTGTCATGGTGAGCATCAGAAGAAGAAGCCAATCTGTGCAAACTGTCATACTTTCAAGTTTGACAAGCACCAGTATTAATTCATCGCCGTAATTCATTTTACGCACTCCATCTCAGTATTGAACTGAGAGACTTAATCACAAGCTGGCTTACGGATTTCATCAATTCCGTTAAGTCAGCTATTTTTGTGATCACCTCTTCTTTATTCCTTTCGCTAAAGAAGAGGGCTTTTCTTGTTTACCATATCGGCAATTCAAGCTACTTAATTTCTGTGTTTTAGGGTTAATAATTTCTTTAACCAGGTTATTCATGTTTATCTTTTTTAGTTGTTATTGTTTTAATTTCTCATAAACTAAATTTTATTTGGAAATGGTTCCAAATTGTAATTCCTATTTTGTGGTTTAAAAAATAGAGAGCAGTTTCTATATTTTGAATGAGATTATACATTGAATTTGCTAAAGCTTTACTTTTTCGCATTTTGGAACGCTTTCCATCTTTATTATTAGCCTGTGTGTTATTGGTTGTTAACAATAACATACGGGCGATAATAATTTTAAAAGGTTTATTTTTATAACCTGTTTTCCTTTGGCGTAATTCAAAGGAAGAATGATAATTTATAGTGGGAATAGGTGTTATGAAACAGTATGCATTATTAGCGGGTATGCTAATGTCAGCGGGCGTCAATGCCATGGATGTGCCTGACTTTTTAGATGTCAATGATGTAAAAGATGCCGAATTTAAGTGCTTAACTGCACCGGCAAAGTATTCTAAAGCAGATCAAAAGTATGTCGATATTCTTTGGAAAGAGACATTAACTTACTTAGAAGCTTATGCCAAAGCTCTCACCAATGGTGAACAGAGTCATTGCCTAAATTCAGATGAAGCTATATTCGATACGACTGAAGATGGTGGCAAGAAGATGTGCATTATGGATCGCCGTGATATGAAAATTATGGTGAAGAACATCTATCAAGTGATAAATAATCCAGACAAGGCGAAGCAGTGCTTTAGTGCGCGAGAAGATGTCAATTGGATCTATAGTCCTGGCGGAGAGCTAGAGAAAAACTCACCTGTGGCTAAGTGGTTAAAGCGAACCACCTTTAATGAGTTCTTTGATAAAAAAGTAACTAATAAAGATGTGCGTAAGATTGGTAAAGAGTTTACTAAAAACTTTGCCAAGATGGTGACAGGCGATGAAATCCAAATGCCGTCAGCCTTCCCTTATGATATCAGTGCTAATGCGCTACCTAATCTATGGGCAGCAGCAGGCTGGTTCCCTATGTATGGGGAAGAGAGTAAGCGTAATGATAAGAACTTTAATAATATCCGTGGTGGCTATGCCTATGCAGAGATTTTTGGCCATTGGGGACTATTAAGAATCGATGAGATTAATGGTGAAAAAGTGGGAGCTGAAGTGGGGATGACGGCTCAGTCTGTCGATACTCTTTATCCTTACCATAATCATGCAATTGCTGAGATTTACTACAATATGCGCAAGCCTGCTTGTGCTAGCGAGTTTAAGAGCTTCGCGATTAGAGAAGACTCGCCATTGCTAAAGACAGTTAAAGAAGATGACAAGATGCGCCGCGTACAGTTCGATGCGGGTCAGCAAAATGAACATACCATGTGGTTAGCGGGAAGTGCAGAGCAAGATCCATTATTGTATTTCCACCAAAATACTATTCATGCCTTTGAAGTCGATGGTAGCTGCGAAGCCAAGCCTGAGCAAAAAGCTATCGTATCAGTTTGGGCGCGCAGTAATGCCCACGACAAACGCAACGACTATGGTACCACGCTACTTTGTGAGTCGGCGGCTAAGCCTGGGACTCCAGCCCATCGTGGTGAAGTTATTCAGTGTGATTTAACCAAAACTAAGTGGTAACCCTAGGGGCTGTTGATCTTTGCTGATTAGTTTTTGCGCTAAGTCAATGGCATTTTATGGCGGCGAACGAGGTGAAGCTTAGCAATCTAAGTGAATGCTCGTTCAACAATGAGAAAATGTCATTGGATAGCGCCCGAAGGGCAGCGTTTACAGCGCACTTCTACTGCGTTATCGCTTATTTATGTAGAATCACTACACAGCACAAGCTCTGCCTTGTTTAAGCGCGCTGAAAATTGCTGCAAAAACAACCTTGAAAGGTCAACAGCCCCTAAGTCTATCACTCGATGGCGGTTCAGGATTGGGCCGCCGAATTTTTAATAATAAATAAGGTAACTCCTAGTCGATGTTGCATCCCATCGACGGCGGGAGTATGCCAAGGTGAAGATGATGAAAAAATTATTTCCAGTAACGTTAGTAGCTGCAGGTATTGCACTTTCGGGTATGAGCTCTCAGGTTTTGGCTGAAGATGGTATTGATCTTGGTGGCTTTGTTCGAGCTAATTATCAGTACAAAGAGTACAGCGAAGCGTCTAAAGATAAGATGGGCGATCTGAAGTTTGATGTGTTTGGTATTAAGGCCAAAGGCGAAGTGAACGGTATTAGTTTGGCTATGGATTACCGCTTCATGGAAGGTTATGAGATGCTGCGTTATGCCTATGCATCCTATGATTTTAGCGAGCAGTGGGAGGGGCACTTTGGTGTCGCACCTGTACCTTTTGGTAACCCTGGTTATATCTCAAATAGTTTTTGGTTTGGCCTACCTTATTATCTTGGCTTTGAAGATGACTACGATATGGGTGCGACCCTGCACTACACAGGTGGCAACTGGAAAACAGATCTAGGTTTCTTTAAAGGCGCTGAAATGTCAGTGTCAAACAATGACCGCTATTCTACTGACTTGTATACAGGTACCGTTAATGGCACAGAATACAATAATGAAGAAACTAACCAGATCAATATCCGCCAAGTTTATGTAATGGACTATGACGGTGGTAGTGCAACCCTTGGTGGCTCTCTAGAATGGGGCCAGATTTATAACAGCAAGACTGGTGAGAACGGCGATCGCTATGCGCTAGCCCTGCATATGGATGCTAAGTTCGGTGATTGGAAGTTACAGTTACAAGCTATGCAATATGAGTTTGATGCTGATCAGCCCGTTGATGCTAATAAGATTGCGGTATCGGCTTACAACTGGCAATACGAAGTGGCTTCTAAAGCGCAGATCTACTCAGTAAACCTAGCTAAGAGCTTCCCGACCTCTTGGGGCAGCATCACAGTTTACAATGACTTTGGTTTATTGACCCCAGATACAGATGATTCAAGCCAAGATGATAGCTTGATGAACGTCACTGGTATGGCAATTTCAGCAGGCGCTACTTATACCTATATTGACTTTATTGCTGGTGAAAACATGTACGCTGCGGGTATCAATGACCATATAGGTTTAGAGCAAGTTGATAGCGGTTGGGATACACGAGTTAACATTAACTTTGGCTACTATTTCTAGTTAGGTACATCACTAGATTTTGTCGCTTTCTCTGGCTTAGATTTCTGCATTTTTAGCAATCTAAGCCAGATACTCATCATGTAGTTTTAGCCGGTTTATGGAACAAAACAGTATGGCTCCCGTTTTGTTTTGACTTCCATTTATTTGTGGGTAGCAGAGAGATTTGAAACAAGCAGACCTCCGCTTTGTTATTCAAATTAAATTGTCTACTTTTCCCTAGCCTTCAAAAATAAATTTGAAGGCCTTTTTATTTGTTTGAGGGGTAAAAAACAATTGCAATTATCTGGCCTTTCTTAACCACTACTGAGGGTCTGCTAAGTTCTTTACGTTTGCCTTGATTAAGCTAATTAGCTGCACCATAGCTTCACTTTGAGACTCAGGGTTCACATAAATCCCTTCGTTAAAGGTCGGAAGTGCAGGTAAACCATGCTCAATAGGATCTAAAATGCGCATCTGCTCATCGATTCGAAATTCTGCCACAGGAGCGATACAAAGATCGTTTTTTACCGCCAAACAAAGTGCTTGAGGGGAAGGGGTCGAGAGCACGACATTGATAGGTCGCATCGACATCTGATGATTAGCAAAAACTTGAGCGCGAATAGGGCAGTTCTCTGGATAAAGCGCCATAGGAATTGTGCTACGCTGATGGGCGTTACCATTAACTGCTGCAACCCAGTGAAATTTACGTTCAAAGAGTAATTCGCCATTAACTGGTGGCTGCCAGTGAGTACCCACTACCGCATCAAACTCACCTTGGCTTAGTCTTTTATAAAGGTTACCGCTGACGTCTGTATCTATACTGAGTTCGATATTGGTGAATTCACGAATAAACTCCAATAAGCAGCTCTTTAGATAACGAGTAATATAGTCTGTTGGTACACCTAGGCGTATGGTTTGTTTGTTATGGGACTCTTTGAGATCCCCCATGGCCTGATCATTAAGCTGCACCATTTTGTAGGCATAGTTAAGTAAGGTTTCGCCCGATTCAGTTAGGGTGACGCCTTTGTTATCCCTCAGTAGCAGAGGCTTACCGACCGTGTCTTCTAGCTTTTTGATTTGCAAGCTTAAAGCGGATTGAGTTCTGCATATCCTTTCTGCAGCTTTAGACAGGTTTCCACACTCTGCAACAGCAATAAAACTTTCGAGTAATTCTAGCTTGAGCATAGGGATATTGACGTTGTTAATGATGCTATCAGTATTACTCAATATCGAAGTCGTTAAAAGCTTGTTACTGTAGCAGTGTGAGATGACGGGCGAAATAAGTGGGGGCTTATGAGCAGTTGGGAGCAAAGGGAAGCATTTCTAATTAATGCAGCACAAAGGTGCTTACAGGGCAGCAAAGTATTCGATTTAAGACGGTCACATTTGGTAGAGGCGAGCCAAATATCTAAGGGCACCATCTATAATCATTTTATTACCGAAGCCGATCTCATTGTGGCGATTGCTAGCCATGATTATGGCCGCTGGTTAGAGCAAGCCTATCAAGATGATAAGGACTATGCGGATCCACTCAAACGTTTTCTATTTCATCACTGCACTCGTCTTAAGGATACCCTTAAGCACAAGCGTTTTGTGATGGATAGAATCATGCCCAACGAGGCTTTGATTCAACAGGCATCAACTGAACATAGACAGGCTTTTGAAGCAAACTTTCAGGCATACAGTCAGTGGAACCGAGAAACCATAGCGCAAGTCGGTAGTGTATTTGGCTTTGATCGTGCTGAATTAGTGGCGAATTACCTCAGAGGTAATATGATTAATTGTGATGATGCCGATAAAGCCAGCGATGATTTACAGATGTATCACCAGTTTTGTTATGCCTTGATGCAACTGATGGGTCATTCTGATAAGCGTATTCCTAGCCAAGCTGAGTTTGCCGTTTGGTTAGCCGAGCGCCAGCAACAATATGCGGCTTAGGTTTCATCTATAGGTAGAGTTATCTCTCTAATGGAGACAGCTGTCGAAGTCATGGCTTGCTCTAAATAGCGAGTAGAGAGATAGGCCCCAAACTCAGTGTTTGGGGCTTTTTATTAGTAGCTAACTATCGCTTTTTATTGGCAGGGTTATCTTAACCCTTAATCCGTTAGGGTGACGATTGTTGGCGACAATCGTGCCATTATGAGCCTTGATGGCCGCATGGGTGATGGCCAGTCCTAATCCCCAACCACCACTTTGTCTGTCCCTTGCTTCTTCAGGGCGATAAAAGGGTTTGAAGATAGCTTCAAGCTCCTCCTCAGGTACGCCAGGCCCATCATCTGTGATAATCAGTTGTACTCGATTGTTCTCGGCTATTGCGGTGATGCTGACTTTATCTTTGGCATAACGAATCGCATTTCTGAGTAGATTTTCAATCGCTCTATTAAGCGGCCTTGGATAAAGCGGCAGAATGATAGCTTCATCTATGTCGATATCTAGCAGTTTATGTTTTTGCTGAGCTTCAAATTCAGCATCATCCAATACCTGGCCTAGGGTTTCGGCGAGTTGCAAATGATGTTTCTTGTCTTGTGCATTGAGCTGAACTCGAGACAGTTCTAGTAGTTCACCAATCAGTTTATCTAGTTGCTCTGCTTCATAGCTGATGCGCTTGGTTTCTTCGGTTTCTATACCCTGTTTACGTAATAGTGCTAAGGCGAGTTGTTGGCGAGTAAGAGGGGTTCTTAACTCATGGGAGATATCACTCATGAGTCTTTGTTGGCTATTGACCATAGCCTCAATGGAAGCGGCCATAGAGTTAAATGAAGAGGCTAATTGACCTATTTCGTCGTTGCGCTTAGTGGTTTTATTGTCGACCCTTGCACTGAGATCGCCTTCAGCAAGAGCATTGGCGCTGTTTCTTAGGGATTGTAGAGGGCGACCAAGGTGCCAAGCAAGCAAGCCGCAAAGTAGACCTGAAAGCAGTATTGCTAGGCCTAAGGTGAGCAGCTTATGTTCGGTAAAGAACAAAAACCAAGGCTTAGGGCGATAGTCGGGTAAACGGCCATAGAGGCGGTAATCACGGCCATTGGCAGAAAAGAGTTTAGGGCCGAAAAGCAGCTCGTCTTTGAATTGATAGCTAATTGGATGTTCTGCTTCTTCTGCTTTAAGAATTAAGCGCTTTAGGGAGCGAGAACCATGTCTGCCATTGATTAAGTTACCTCTATCATCGGTTAAATAGAAGCGGATAGGACGGCCTTTATGATGTTTACGTTTTGCCCAGCGATGAAAAGCATCGGACTCAAGTAACTTGGGATTATCTGTGACTTTTTGGCTGACTTTGGTAAGTAAGCGTGAAAGGTGGGGCGAGAGTTCATTTACCTCATGGCGCTCTTGCAGCAGCGGCAATACACCGATAAGGGCAATAATGAGCGAACTGCATAGCCAAAAGCCAAGCAGGAGTTTGATGAAGAGCTTATTAGGGGCTTGAGTCATAGGGTATTCCACCTAGGCTATCCAAATGTAGCCTTTGCCTCGCATGGTTTTGACCCTTGGGCGGCCATCATCTCTCTCTGGGAGTTTCTTACGCAGGTTTGAGATATGCATATCTAAACTGCGATCGAAGGGCATTAGGCGTTTACCCAAAACTTTCTCGCTTAGATCGTCTTTTAACACTAGCTCGCCGGTTTGGCTGGCTAATTGATAAAGCAAGCTAAACTCTGTACCTGTGAGTAGGAGTAGCTGCTCCTTACAATGGGCCTCTTGGCGAGCGACATCTAAGGTGAGATCGCCAAAGGTTTCTATGGTGTTATCACGAGTTTCCTGGTTAACAATTTGCGCTCTACGCAAAATCGCCTTGATACGTGCAATGAGCTCTCTGTCATTAAAGGGCTTAGGTAAATAATCATCGGCGCCTATCTCTAGGCCGATGACTCTATCTATTTCATCACCTTTGGCTGTTAGCATTAATACGGGCGTTTGTTTCTGTGAGCGTAAGGACTTGAGTACTTCAAAGCCATTTAATTTGGGCAGCATGACATCTAATAGGATCAGATCAAACTCTTGCTCGGTGGCGAGCGTGAGTCCTTGTTGTCCATCATGGGCTAAGGTGAGATTGAACCCTTCAAGTTCTAGCAACTGGCCTAACATTTGAGACAGGTCTAAGTCATCGTCGACTAATAATATACGGGCCATATTCTTTCCTACAGGCTTGAAACTCGTTTTGCCAGTATACCTTAATTGAAGTCAATTCCTGTTTACCTATGTAAGTCTAAGTAAAGATAGGCACCAATGAGGTCATTTCTAAAGGCTTATTGGCAAAGCTTTACATAGCTTTACGCTGATAAAACGCTCACTTACAAAGAGGGCGCTACACTGAAATCGTCAACTTAACTAGTCACACAAGGAATTGCATTATGAGAACTTCACTTAAAACTGGTCTATTAGCTCTGGCTGCCATATCAGCTCTTTCCGCGCCGATGGTGTATGCAGGTCAGCACAAGCATGATAATCATGGCTACCATTCTATGGAAATGTTTGGCCACAAAGGTGGGATCAAAAGAATGTTCAAAGGGTTAGATTTAACTGACCAGCAAAAAACAGATATTAAGGCGCTTATTAAAGCCCATAAAGAAGGACGTAAAGAGCAGCGTCCAAGCGACGAAGATAGAGCTGCTCACCGTGCAGAAATGAAAGCCTTGATCACAGCAGCAAATTTTGATGAAAGCCAAGCGTTAGAAATTATCGCTAAGAAGCAGGTTAAACGCCAACAGGCTATGGTTGAGCGCTTAAAGCTACAAAATGCAATCTACAATATGCTAACGCCGGAGCAACAAACTAAGTTGCAGGAGAAATTTGAAAAATTTGCCGAGCGTAAGCGTGGTGGTAAAGGCGGCTGGTAAACAATAATTCAGCTCCTTTAGTTATTATTTCGTGTAAAATTAGGGCACTAGTTTTTAGCATTGTTAATAGTGCCCTATGAGCGACTCCCGACATTCCTCATCTCAATATGATTTTTGGGTCAAACTAGCCAGTAGAGCGTCTGTGGCTACAGCTTTGACCCTTATTTTTATCAAACTAGCCGCTTGGTTTTATTCAGGCTCTGCTAGTATGCTGGCTTCGCTGACTGATTCAGTCGCCGACTCTTTAGCGTCGATCGTAAACTTTATTGCTATTCGTTATGCCATCATGCCTGCCGATCATGAACATAGATATGGTCATGGTAAAGCTGAGCCACTGGCATCCCTTGCTCAGGCTGCATTCATATTTGGTACCGCTTTTCTACTGTTATTTCATGGTGGCGATAGATTATTGAATCCTCAGCCTGTGGAGCATGCTCTTTCTGGCGTAATCGTCTCTATTGTGGCTATTGTGTTGACCTTTGCTCTGGTTCAGTTGCAGAAAAAAGCCTTGTCCTTGACCCAAAGCAGCGTTGTAGAAGCCGATGCTCTGCATTATAAAACAGACTTGTTACTCAATGCCGCGGTATTGCTGGCCCTTGTGCTTGCTTACTATGGTTGGTGGTGGGCAGATGGTCTATTTGCCATCTTGATTGCCTTCTTTATTGGCTATCAGTCCTTTGATTTAGGCTACCGTTCTATTCAGTCATTGTTGGATAGAGAGCTGGATAATGATATTCGACTAAAGATCATTCAGCTGGCACAAGCCGATGAGCAGGTAAAAGGCGTTCATGATGTGCGAACTAGGCAGGCTGGCAAGGCGCTGTTCGTACAGCTGCATATGG
This sequence comes from uncultured Shewanella sp., assembly GCA_947503555.1. GTDB lineage: Bacteria > Pseudomonadota > Gammaproteobacteria > Enterobacterales > Shewanellaceae > Shewanella. Next base: position 133,620 of record CANNEE010000007.1, on the reverse strand, counting down.
AGTTAGATGCCAATCTAAGCTTGAGGCAGGCACATGATATTGCTGTTGCGGCATCTACTCGGATTAGAGCTGAGTTTGAACATATGGAAGTGATTATTCATCAAGATCCAGTTTAAATATATAAGATGAGATAATAGGTGGCTGTTTACAGAATGTCGTAATGTATTTTCGTTTTATTTCATAGTGTTATTTGCTTTTTTGTTGTGTATCATCTCTTCGAGAATTTAATGACAATGGAGTTGTAATGAGAAAAATAGCAGTAACTATCGCAACCCTGCTTGCTCTTGGCATATCTGCAAACGCTAATGCTGAGGTGGATCATACTGGTTTTTATTTAGGGGGAAGCCTAGGTAATTTTGAGCTTGATGATCAAGTTAATAGTGAAAGTGCAACGGGGGTTGGCGTATATGGTGGTTATAATTTTAACGACTGGTTTGGTTTAGAAACGCACCTGTCTGTTGCAAGTGGGCTAGATCAGGGGCCTGTAGATATTTCTGCGGCTAATTATACGTTGACACCTAAGTTTAGTTATAACTTTAACGATAGATTTTCTGTATTCGCTAAACTAGGTATTGCTTCAATGGCTGTTGTTACTGAGACTTTAGGTGTTGAAAGTGACTTTACCGGTGTTGGTTTTACTTATGGTTTAGGTTTGAACTATGCGGCAACTGATAAGTTAAATATTCGCCTAAGCTATGATAAGTCTAACGCTGATTTAGAGCTAGAAAGCACCGGGTTTGAAGTTGATACAGACATATCTCAATTGGCTTTAGGTGTTCACTACCAGTTCTAAATTCCTATTTGTATCAAAAAGGGATGCTTGCATCCCTTTTTTAATTCTATGGCGAGTGCTAGTGCGGTTAATTTAATCCATCCCTAACTCTTTTAACTTCCTAGTCAAAGTATTACGTCCCCATCCGAGGCGCTTAGCAGCCTCCTGCTTATGACCTTGAGTGTGTTCAAGAGCGGTTTCTAATAACACTTTTTCAAATTGTGGCTGAATATGATTGAGTAACTCACTCTCGCCCGATGTCAGTCTTCTGTCTATATCTGATTTTAAAGCGCTAAGCCAATCATTGCTTTCTTCACTATTGCTTTGGATGTTGCTCTGCTCCGCCAGTAATTCAGGTGGCAGATCTTGAGGTAGTATCTCTTGTCCTGAAGCCATTACGGTCAGCCAACGGCAAGTGTTCTCTAATTGACGCACATTGCCGGGCCAAGGAAGCTGTTCTAGTTTTTGTGCTGCCTCTTGGGTAAGGATTTTTGCGTCGACACCTATCTCTTTAGCTGCTGAGTGCAGAAAATGGCGGGCAAGCTGTGGAATATCTTCTCGTCGCTGCGACAGAGGAGGGAGGTGTACTCTTATCACATTGAGGCGATGAAAGAGATCTTCACGGAAATCGCCTTTTTGAACCTGTTGTTCGAGGTCTTGATGGGTGGCGGCTATGATGCGCACGTCCACCTGTACGGGAGCATGGCCACCTACTCGATAAAACTGACCATCGGCTAATACCCTTAACAGTCTCGTTTGCACATCCAGCGGCATATCGCCGATTTCATCGAGAAATAGTGTGCCGCCATTGGCTTGTTCAAAGCGGCCTTGGCGCACATTTCCTGCGCCAGTGAATGCGCCCTTTTCATGACCAAAGAGCTCAGATTCGATTAAATCCTTTGGAATTGCAGCCATATTGAGAGCAATAAAGGGCTGCTCTTTTCTCGGGCTATGTTTATGTAGCGCTCCGGCGACTAGCTCTTTACCTGTACCCGATTGGCCATTGATCAATACACTGATAGAGGAACGAGAAAGGCGGCCAATCGCTCTAAAGACTTCCTGCATAGCAGGGGCTTCGCCAATAATTTCCGGTGTTTTTATCTCCTCAGCTTTTGCTTTAATTTTAGGTGCTTGCTCATTGGCATGGTTGAGAGCTCTTTCGATCAATGCTAGGGCTTCATCGATATCAAAGGGTTTGGGAAGATATTCAAATGCACCGGCTTGATAGGCGCTGACTGCACTATCGAGATCTGAGTGCGCCGTCATTATGATTACAGGAATATGAGGGTAATGAAGCTGCAAACGTTCTAGCAAGGTGAGGCCATCCGTACCTGGCATACGAATATCGGAAATAATAATGCTGGGTTGTGAAACTTCTAACGCCTGCCAGAGTGATTCTGCGGCGCTAAAACTAGCACTGGTGTAGCCCGCTCCTTTTAACGCTCTCTCTAATACCCAACGGATAGAGCTATCATCATCGAGAATCCAAATTTGTTCGCTATTGTTCATAGGGTTTCCTTGATTCGATGTTCACTTAGCCATAACTATTGGACATGGTGAATTGGTAGGGAGAGAACAAACTCGGTTTGTCCCGATTGCGAATGGCAATCTATACGCCCTCCATGCAATCTCACTATATTGTGAGCAATGGACAAGCCCAGCCCTGAACCTTGTTTACGCCCAGTAACCATAGGGTAGAAGAGAGTGTCCATCAGCTCAGTTGGAATGCCTGGACCATCATCTATGATGGAGAGCTCAAGCACTAACTTGTGACGTTGAGCAGCCAGAGTGACTTGATGGCGGGTTCTTGTGCGAATACAAATATTTCCGCCGTTAGATTCCAATGCTTGAATTGCATTTTGTACTATATTGAGCACGGCTTGCTGAAGTTGGTCGGCATCCATCTCAATATCCGGAATTGAAGGATCATAATCGCGATTGATTTGAATATTGTCAGGTTTAGTCACCTCGACAAGCTGCAATACTTTTTGGATCACGAGATGAATATTATTGACGCTATGTTGGCTAGGCTTTTGTGGCCCTAATAGCCTATCCACTAGCGCTCTCAGCCTGTCTGCTTGCTCAATAATCAGGTTGGTAAATTCCAGCTTATCGGGATCATTTAGCTCTTTTGATAGCAACTGTGCTGCTCCCCTCAATCCACCCAATGGATTTTTGATCTCATGGGCAAGATTTCGCACCAGAAATTGGGCAGCTTGTTGTTGAGCATCTTGAGTTAATTGCTGGTGGATTCTTAGTTGCTGATCGACAAGTCTTAATTCCAGTAAGCTTAAGGGATTGTCATCTTCTAAGGGGACTAGCGTGATATCTACGGTATGGTGTTGACCATCTAAAGTCACTAGAGAAACCGTATTGATAGTTAGGCTCTGCCCCTGACTGACAGCATCTATGAGTAACTTGGTTTCGATACCAAGAGCGTGGAAGTATTCTGGCAGCGCATGGGATTTAATTCTCTGGCTACTGATACCCAGCATCTGCTCTGCTGCTGTATTGGCATACCTAGGGTACAGCTGCTTGTCGATAACGAGCACAGCAGTGACTAGGTGATTGAGTAAGTTATCAGTATCCATAGATGGTTCCCAAAATCAGTTGCACCAATATGGTGCACCATATTGGTGCACTCTGCAAATTTACCTGCACTAGTTGAGTGATTTATAGGAGTACAATTAACTTACTGTTAAATAAAGTGATTGATGTTAGTTGGCGTTATTGACTGCTCGCTTAACTCCTTGGCCAACCCTAACTCTATGCAGATAAACCTGTCTAGGTTGACTCGATGCAAGGACTTTGCCGTTTTGATCTATCGCTTTGACAACGAAGTGGTGCGCGCCTCTATCTATGTTCTCTAGCTGAAATAAACCGTTAGTTTGAGGCTCGCTAATACGTCGATTATCCATAAAGAGAACTAGATAGTGGGACTTAATGAGTTTAGGTGTTACTTGGCTGATGACAGTAATCTTGCCTTGATTATCGCGAATCGTAGCGTCATTGTCTGGAGATTGAATGCTGACTTGATAGTTAACTGGTTCAGCTTTGGCCTGGGATTCATCTTGGGGATTACTGATTACCACCGGAGGTGGTAGCTTGACATGGTTTTGGGTATTTTCTTTAAGTTGAAGGACTTTTGCGCCATCTCTAGGCTCATCTGAGTAGTGCACCTTGCCGTTTTCATCGACCCATTTATAGACAGTTGCTTGAGCAGTAAAGCCGATGAGTCCAAGTAGTATGATGGCTAGCAAACGCATATAAGCTCCTTTGAACATCCCAAAAGGTGAGGGAAAAGTGTGCTAAACAAGGTTAGCTGCTTTTTGGGTAAAAAGCTTTATAAATTTAGGAGGATGACTGATGAATTTATGAAGCTAAGATATTATTTAATGCTGTCTACTAGAGGCTTTTTAACAATGCTTCAGCATCAATACTCAATCGATAATGATGCTGAAGCCTGATAGCTCAGCTTGGTATTAGCTTAATTGCTCTATCAGGGTTTGTGCTACGGCCTCAGATGAGGCAGGGTTTTGCCCTGTGATTAGTTTGCCATCGACTTGTACAAAACTAGTCCAATCATCGCCTTTAGCAAAGAGCCCCCCATTTTCTTGCAGCATATCCTCTACTAAGAAAGGTACTATCTCAGTGAGCTGGACCGCTTCCTCTTCGCTATTACTAAAGCCTGTGACTTTTTTGCCTTTAACTAAAGGCTGACCATCGCTTCCTCTGGTGTGACGCAAGACTCCTGGAGCATGGCATACCAAGCCTACGGGTTTGCCATTGGCGTGGAACTGCTCAATTAAGCCGATGGAGTCTTTATCTTCTGCGAGATCCCAAAGTGGACCATGGCCGCCTGGATAGAAAATAGCGTCGAAGTCGGCATCATCAACTTGGCTAAGAACTTGGGTATTGGCTAAGTGAGCTTGCGCTTCTATATCTTGATGGAAGCGTTTAGTCGCAGGCGTCTGAAAATCGGCTTCATCACTCTTAGGATCTAGCGGTGGCTGTCCCCCTGCTGGAGACGCTAATACCAGTTCATAGCCTTTATCCTTGAACACATAATAAGGCGAGGCAAACTCTTCTAACCAGAAACCCGTTTTTAGGCCTGTGTCACCTAATTTATCGTGTGACGTTAAAACCATTAGAATTTTCATTAAAGCTGTCCTTGTTTTATGCCAATTAGTCGATGGTTAAAGCGCTTGCTCTAGAATTTTTTGACTCACAGCAAGATCAATATCGCCATGTTCCCCAAGTTGGGTCATCCCATGGTTTTCAAGTTGCTTGACCAAAGCGGGAATATGACTTGCGTCTAACTCGTAATCACCTAGACGAGTGCCTATGCCTAAGCTTTCAAAGAAATTACGTGTCTTCTCAATGGCTGCTGCGATTTTCTCTTCATCAGTGCCAGTGTCGATGTGCCATACACGCTCGGCAAACTGGAGCAGTTTAGCACGTTTCGTATCTTGCTTTAGGGTTAGTAGGGAAGGCAATACGATAGCGAGAGTACGGGCATGATCGATATTATGCAGTGCCGTTAGCTCATGGCCTATCATATGGGTTGCCCAGTCGTGGGGAACGCCAGCGCCAATTAAACCATTAAGCGCTTGGGTGGCAACCCACATAAAGTTGGCTCTGAGATCGTAATTCTCTTTTTCCTCGATAACTTTAGGACCAATTTCTATTAAGGTCTGTAGCAGTCCTTCCGCGTATCTGTCTTGTACCGCAGCATTGACTGGGTAGGTGAGATATTGCTCTGTGATATGTACAAAGGCATCGACGACACCGTTAGCCACTTGACGCTCTGGTAAGCTGTAGGTCTTGGTTGGGTCTAGCACTGAGAATTGTGGGAATACACTTGGGTGCATGAAGGGCAGCTTGGCTTGAATCGACTTGCGAGTGATAACACTGCCGCAGTTCATTTCAGATCCTGTGGCTGGCAATGTCAGCACTGTGCCAAAAGGAACTGCGCTTGTGACTTTAGTCGCGCGAGTTGTCAGGATCTCCCATGGCTCGTCACTGTAATGGGCCGCAGCGGCAACAAATTTAGTGCCATCGATAACAGAGCCACCACCGACTGCGAGTAGAAAGTCGATATTTTGATTTTTAACGATCTCAACCGCTTGCATTAAGGTTTCATAGGTGGGATTGGCTTCGATACCGCTAAACTCGACCACTTCACGTTGACCCAATGCTTGGGTCACCTCACTTAATGTGCCATTTTTTTTGGCACTGCTACCACCAAGAAGAATAAGCACTTTTGCATCGGCAGGTACCAGTTTATCGAGATCTTTTACTTTGCCTTCACCAAAGGCGATGCGTGTTGGGTTGTAATAATCAAAATTAAGCATGACATTTCCCTTTTATAGCGCGAACCCCGTGGGCCGCGGAAATTCACTGAAGCTGAATTTTCAGCTCCCTGTAGTTAAATTAATTGAGAGGCTTTTGCGTCAAGATAGATAAAGTGACCGCCTTGGTAGAATCTAAGCCTCTGGGGTTTCGATGTAATTTATTGAGTAAGCTAGCTCCTAACCACATTTGATAAAGCATTCTGGCAGTCAGCTCAGGGTCTTGTTTGACAATAGAGCCATCCCCTATGCCCCTTGTGATACACATGGCGATGAGTGCTGTTACCCTATCTGTTCCTACTTGAAGAGCGAGGCGCATAGCTTCAGACAGATCGGCTACCTCGGCGGTGAGCTTTACAACCAAGCAACGCTTTTCACTGTCACATTTTGCCTGTGTATCTATCCATCTTTGCCAGTAACTCATCAGGTGCTCTAACCCTGAACCCGTTTCTTGGGAGAACAGGGATTCAAGGCTGGCGTGGTATTCCTGAAAATAGTTCTGAATGAGTGTTTCGCCAAAGGCTTCCTTAGATTTGAAATAGTGATAGAAGGAGCCCTTTGGCACCTCGGCGGCTTTCAGCAGTGTCGATAGCCCTAGGCCTGAAAATCCCATCTCATTGATGAGTCGATATCCGGTATCGAGTATATGCTGTTTAGTGTCTGTGGCTTTTATATTCATGGTGCCTAGCATAGTGGCAATTAGACCGGTCGTCTAGTTGTTTTTTACTTGTCGGTATAATTAATCTGGTTCGATCTGGGCTAAGGTCTAATTGTGTTAAATTCAAGTTAAAGATAATACTGGAGGCTGAATCTAGCTTGGTTGGTGATAAGGTGTTGATTATCTAAACTTGTCATTCATATTAGGTGAGTTAGAATTACATCAGGTGTTAACAAGGACGCAACAATGCAGCAACCAGTAAAAATAATAATCGCTGATGATCACCCTTTGTTCAGACAGGCCTTGATGACAGTGCTAACCGCAACGTTTGATGGTGCCCAGTTATTTGAAGCCGATAGTATTGCCAAGCTAGATAGCCTATTGACGACTGAAGAAGATATTGATCTTCTGCTTTTAGATCTCAATATCCCTAAGGCCCATGGTTTTAATACGCTTATCAGCATACGTAACTGTTATCCTCATATGGGAGTGATAGTGGTATCGGGCCAGGAAGATTCAGATACCATCTGTCGCAGCATTAATTATGGCGCGGCAGGTTTTGTGCCTAAGTCGACACCAGTCCCCGAGATGATGACGGCAATTAAGCAGGTGTTGGCGGGTGAGCAATGGCTACCAGAAGGGGTCAATACTGTAGAGCCTGTGCCCGCAGATAGCATTGAGAGTAAAATTATCAGCCTTTCTCCAAGACAACATAGTATCTTGATGATGTTTGCCGATGGCTTGTTAAATAAGCAGATCGCCCATGAGTTAGGGCTCTCTGAAGCAACCATTAAAGCCCATGCCAGTGCAATTTTTCTAAAGCTAGGTGTCCATACTCGCACTCAAGCAGTGATAGCCATGAATCAGCTACAGTTAGAAAACAATACATTCTCAGCCACAGCAGAGTAGACTCATAAAGCAAAAAGAGAGCTTAGCTAAGCTCTCTTTTTGCTTTAGATATAGCTTGAATCTAGGGGCTGTTGATCTTGCTGATTAGTTTTTGCGCTCAGTCAATGGCATTTTATCGCGCCCGAAGGGCAGCGTTACAGCGCACTTCTACTGCGTTATCGCTCATTTATGTAGAATCACTACACCGCACAAGCTCTGCCTTGTTTAAGCACGCTGTAAACTGCTGCAAAAATAACCTTGAAAGATCAACAGCCCCTAGCTTGCTTCACTGGTTGGATTATTGCCATAGTTCATCTGAAGACCTTTCACTAGCATGGCGCTCATTAAGGCTCTAAGGGCGATAGGTTTGATTAGCTTTCTTAAGTGACCATAACCTAACTCTTTGGCTTGCTTGACCACATCTTGATCTGTGGTTGCGGTAATGAGAATACCTGGAATAGGAAAACTGGATAACGATTGCAGCTCTGTCATTAGTTCTATGCCTGTTTCACCATGATCTAGCTGATAATCCACTAACATAATATCTATGGCTCCAGACTGCTGCTCAAAAACGGCTTTGGCTTCATCGATAGTGCGTGCAGTTAATACTTGGCACTTCCAGCCTGTGAGCAGCTCTTCCATTCCAGCCAGCACGCTCGGTTCGTTATCGACACAGAGTACTTTGACACCCTGAAGGGTGACAGAGTCACTGGTCTGAGTCTTGGCTTGAGTCAGGCTTACTGGTTTAGTCACATCGACAGCAATGCTAAACAAGCAACCATGGCCTGCCTTAGACGACAACTCTAAAGTATGACCTAAAAGGGTGGATAATCCTTTTGCGATATTAAGACCTAAACCTAGGCCGTTAGCGCCGAGATGGGAGTGAGTGTCTAGCCGTGTAAACTGCTCGAAAACTGCTTGATGCTTATCTTCAGGGATCCCTGGACCATTGTCGACCACCTGAATTTCGAGTTGTTCGCCGCGGCGGCAGCCGAGCACCACTTTACCGCCATTAGCATAGCGAAAGGCGTTACTGAGTAGGTTTTGTAGTATGCGCCTAAGTAACTTGCGGTCGCTCTTGATCCACATACGAGATTTAACAGATCTTAGTTCGACGTTGTGGCTAGTGGCCAAGGCAGAGAATTCCGCTTTGAGACTATCAAGCAGCTCTTGTAGGGCAAAAGCCTCAACCTTGGGTACCACTGTACCACTCTCCAAGCGAGCGATTTCGTTTAAATCCAACAATAGATCGTTGGCAACTTTTAAAGAGTTATCTATGTAATTTATCTGCTCTAGCTGTCTTTCGGTCAGCTGATGATCTTGGGTGAGCGCCGATGAGAATAGACGTGCTGCCGATAAAGGTTGTAGCAAGTCATGGCTACAGGCTTTGAGATACTGACTCTTTTTAAGGTGTGCTTCTTCCGCCTGCTGACTTGCCTTGGCTAGCTGCTCATTGGATTTAGCTAACTCTTGGTTGGTCTGTTCGAGTTTCTTAGTTCTTTCAAATACGCGGGTTTCCAGATCTAGATTTTGCTCTTTGAGCATGCTCTCAGCTTCTCGGTAGACGGTAATGTCGGAGAACAGCATCACAAAACCACCGCCGGGAATCGGGTTACCTTCGATACGAATGATCTTGCCGTCGGGCTGAACTCGCTCAGTACTATGACGACTGCCGTCTTTCAGGTATTGAATGCGCTTGTCGACTTGATAATCCAACTCTTGGCTATTGGGATTACATTGACTCAAATTGTGCTTGATTAGCGGTTTGACTGGACAGCCGATATACACCATACCTTCAGGGTAATTAAACAGGCTCAAGTAGCGTTCGTTCCAGGCAACCAGCTTGAGATTACTATCGATAACCGAGATCCCTTCGCTGGCATTTTCTATGGCACTTTGCAGTACGCTGCGGCTAAAGTCGATTCTATGGCTTGAAGCATCTTCTACTAATTGTGCTACTTCATCTAAGGCTATATCCCGGCCTTGCAGGGCACAGGACATAACTAGCCTTGCCGATGCCGACCCCATGACGCTGGCGAGTAGGTTTTCGGTATAGAGGATTAGCGCTTGGTTAGCAGCCTGCTTATTGGCGCGTTTCATCTTATGTTGGGCAAAGAAACCATCGAAGCCAGCTTTTGCCTTGTCGGTACCGATAAAGCGAGCGACCAATAACTCTAGCTCCTTGGCATCGATTTTGGCCGGGTTTACCGCAGGAATATCGCGAATATCTGGCCGCTCAAAAAAGTGCTCTGTTTGCATCTGCTCTTTAACCGTTTGTCTGCCTATGGCTGAGATGCTCCATATCGTGAGTATGTTGATCAAAAGCCCGGTCAAAGTCGCTAGGGTCGTAATGGAGTATTCACTTCCTGCAAATGGGTGAGTGTAGAGTCCGAGTTGCGGCAGTAGATTGAGCAGTAGCCAGATGCTAAACCCTGAACTTATGCCTGCTATGACGCCAACTAGACTGACTTTGCGCCAGAAAAATGATGCAAATAGCGCCGGTCCTATCTGGGCGATGGCACCAAAGGCAACTTCGCCAAGTGAAGCTAAAGTATCTGGCGGAGCAATTAAGAACATGCCGTAGCTGAGGAAAATAACAAGCAGAACTAATAGTTTTCTCACTCTTAGCAGTTGGCTTTTAAAGCGTGAAAAGTCGGTGCTTTGAATATCGGTTAGTTTGAATAGGCTAGGGAAGACAATTTCGTTACTTAACATGATACTCAAGGCGATGGTTGAGATGATCACCATAGAGCTTGCGGCCGAAATTGCCCCTAGAAAGCTAAATAGGCTTAACCATAGCTGGCCTGTATAGGCTGGCAGAAATAGCACATAGGCATCGGCTTGAAGCGAGTCGCCATAGAGCAGGCTGCCAGCTTGACCTAGTGGTGCAGCAAAGAATGCGAACACCAACACATAGAGAGGAAAGGTCCAGCGGCTCCATTTGGCATGACGAGGATCTTTAAGTTCCACCATGGTGACTTGAAACTGCCTTGGCAAACAGAGGAATGCCGACAATACGATAAAGAGCAGTCCAAACATGGAAATTAGATTGGGAAATTCAAATTGGGTAGCGTTAGGTGAACTTGCCTGAGCCTGTTGCCAGATCTCAACGGGGGAATCAAAGATAATAAAAGAGACAAACAGACCTACGGTAAGAAAAGCCACCAGTTTAATCAAAGACTCAAAAGCGATAGCAACCATCACACCTGGATGACGCTCGGTAACATCGATAGCCCTTACCCCAAATATGATGGTGAAACCCGCTAAGATGCTGCTGACAATCAGCCCAAGTTGCCAAGAGGAAAACTGATAGCTCTCTCGAAGGATTTCATAGGAGTTAACAATGGCTTTAATTTGCAGTGCGATATAGGGCAGAGTGCCAAACAGTGCAACTAGGGTGACTAGGACTGCTAGTTTTTGGGATTTACCGAATCTGGCAGCCAATAGGTCGGCAATCGAAGTGATATTCAGTCTAAGGCAGACGCGAATGATCCTCTGAATGAAAGGCCAAGCAAAAATAAACAGTAAAATCGGCGCGATATAGACAGGTAAATAAGCAAAAGAGTTACTGGCGGCTTGTCCTGCTGTGCCAAGAAATCCCCAAGAAGTACAATAAACACCAAGTGAAAGTGCATAAATGATAGTGTGCTGACGGGGAGCCAGTTTATGTCTAAATCTGTCGCCCATATAGGCGATAAGAAAGAGGAGTCCGATATAACCGATGCTTACTGTAATAAGAAGCCAATTTGGGAACATAGGTAATAACCTGTTTTTATAGTAATTATTTGTATTTGATTATAGGTGACTTACGATTAAATGCTTTATTCATAGCATACCTTAGCTTTTGCTATTCAAAGAGGATGCTCGACTTAAGTATTAATACTTATTCATGTATACCAAGGTCTTACGACTAACTATCTAATACCTATTCCCGATTGAGACTTGAACAAGTTTTGTCCATCTTGAGTCTAGAAAAATAAAAGAGGACAAAACATGTTTACTACAAAACTAAAAAAGATCGTGTTGGCTAGCTCGCTTTTAACCATGGCAGGTTCTGCAGTAGCGGGATATGAGATCAAACTCAGTGATGAAGATTCGATTACCTTTGGCGGTTACATTAAGGTAGATGCACGTTATGTAGATGGTGATGTCGCCTATCGCGACTTCTGGATCGGTACAGGTACACCGCTTGAAGCCGATGCGTCTCAATTCCGTATTATGGCGAATGAAACACGCTTTAATACCAAGTATGTCCATGGTGATATGACAGGCTTTATTGAAATGGATTTCTATGGCTCTGGTGGTAACCAAGTCATTTCTAATTCTACCAGTCCACGTATTCGTCATGCCTTTATTAAATATAAAGGGTTATTGGCAGGTCAAACTTGGTCAACCTTTATGAATACCAGTGCGATTCCTGAAACGGCAGACTTTGCGGGTGCCACTGTAGGTATCGTGTTTATCCGTCAGGGCCAAATTCGTTATGACATGGGCAACTTCCAAGTATCGATAGAAAACCCCGAGTCCTATGGTGGTGATACGGCTAATGATGATATGCCAGATGTGACAGCGCGTTATAACTTCAAAGGAGATTGGGGTAACGTGTCTATTTCTGCATTGGGCCGTAGTTTAAATACCTTAGGTGGTCAGAGTGAGACAGCTTTTGGTGGCTCTATTGCTGGTCGCATTAAGACCTTTGGTAAAGATGACTTTAGATTCCAGTTCCACAAAGGTGAGCTTGGACGTTATGTATCTATCGCAGCAGCAACTGACTTAGTGGGTGAGCAGGTAGAAGATACCACAGCCTATCTTGCGGCTTATCGTCACTTCTGGACTGATACCCTAAGATCGTCTTTCGTTTATGGCAAGGTTGAAACCGATATTGGCAATGCTGAGCGTAGCCAATGGAGTGTGAACCTGTTTAAAAACCTAACACCACAATTGGCTGTTGGTTTCGAGGTGGGTAACTTCGAAATGGAAGATCAAAACGTAGATTCAAACTATGGTCAATTCTCTATTAAGTATGCGCTGTAACATCTTGGCGTAATAGAGTTTGAACATTCGAGAAAGCGTGTCTAGCTAGCCGCTTTCTCAATCAGCCTTCTTTAATTTGGTTTTTTAGGGAAGGCTGCTATCAAACTGATAGCAAGGAGTTAGGTCGTTGTCCTCCCTAACCTGAGCTATTCAAACAACAAAACCTCTAAATTTAAGTTCTAGCCTGCATTCTTCTAGGGATTGCTGGATGGGTAAGTATTGCTCAAAAACGACCCAAGTATTAGGAGTCAGAGTATGACGGATTCAATACTCAAAATAGACCAAATCTCCCTCGCCTTCGGTGGTGTAAAAGCCTTAACCGATGTCAGTTTCGAGGTACCCCGTGGTTCAGTGTTTTCTATCATTGGTCCAAACGGTGCAGGTAAAACATCTATGTTGAACTGTATTTCGGGCCGCTATCGCCCCAATAGCGGCACTATTCATTTTGATCACAGAAACGTGACCAAACTAAGGCCAAACGATAGAGCCGATCTCGGCATCGGCCGTACCTTCCAAAACCTTGCGCTATTCGGCCATATGTCAGTGCTGGATAACATCATGGTAGGACGTCACCACTTGATGAAAAACAATTGGGTGACAGGACCGCTCTATTGGGCTTCTCCTGCACAGAAAGAGGAGCTGGAGCATAGACGTGAAGTCGAAGAGATTATCGACTTTCTCGATATTACCCATGTGCGTAAATCTGTGGCTGGCACGCTTTCCTATGGCCTACGTAAGCGGGTTGAACTGGCTCGTGCCATGGCTCTGAAACCTAAGTTGATTTTGCTTGATGAGCCTATGGCTGGCATGAACTTGGAAGAGAAAGAGGATATGGCTCGCTACATTCTCGACCTTAACGAAGAGTTCGGTATTACCGTGGTCATGATTGAGCATGATATGGGGGTCGTGATGGATATCTCCCATGAAGTGATGGTGTTGGATTTTGGTAAGAAGCTGATTTGCGGTTTACCCGATGAAGTGATGGCCAATGAGCACGTTAAGCAAGCCTATCTAGGTATAGATGAAAACGAGCAATTACAAGAGGTTGGATAATGACTGATCTAACTAATCCAAGTGCGAATGGATTCGAAATGGGGGAGTTAAATACCTTTCCTAAAATCCTTCGCCATAATGCAAACAATTGGCCTAGCGATATCGCTATGCGTGAGAAAGAGTTCGGTATCTGGAATGAATTTAACTGGAGTGATTACCACAATCGCGTAAAGTGGATTGCTCTTGGTCTCTCTAAGCTTGGTATTCAAAGCCAAGATACCATAGCCCTATTAGGTGATAATCGCCCAGAGTGGGTTTGGGGTGAAGTGGCAGCCCATGCTATGAGCTGCTTCTCTATCGGTATCTATCAAGACTCTTTACACGAAGAGGTGGCCTTTCTACTTGAGAAGAGTCACTCCAGCGTAGTGATCGCCGAGGATGAAGAGCAGTGCGACAAGCTGCTTGAGCTTGGGGAGCAGATCCCCCATGTGAAATATATCGTCTACTGTGACCCTCGCGGCATGCGTAAATACGATGATGAGCGTCTTCTCAATGTCGAGGAGCTGTATCGTATTGGTCAGCAGGAAGAGATGAATCACCCAGGCCGCTATGATGAGATGGTGAATGCTACCTCGCCAGAAAGTGTTGCCATCTATTGTACCACTTCAGGTACCACCTCTAAGCCAAAGATTGCGTTATTGGAAGGTGGCCGTTTTATCGAACAATGTAGCTCTTACCTTCGCGCCGATCCAAGAAGCCCTGGTGATAATTATGTGTCTGTACTGCCGCTACCTTGGATTATGGAGCAGGTATATGCCGTAGGTCAGGCTCTAATTGCTCGTCAAGTGGTTAACTTTGTCGAAGAGCAAGAGACCATGATGGCTGATTTACGCGAAATTGGTCCTAGCTTTGTGCTACTTGCCCCTCGTGTATGGGAAGGGATTCTGGCCGATGTGCAGGCACGTATGATGGATTCATCGCCCCTGAAGCAAAAGCTGTTTAATTTCGCCATGGAGAAAGCGCAAAAAGCGTTAGCCGAAGGCAAGAAGTCGACGCTTGCTGACATCATATTGATGAAGGCGCTAAGGGACAGGCTGGGTTTCTCGTTCCTAAAGTCGGCAGCTACAGGTGGCGCGGCTATGGGGCCTGATACTTTTAAGTTCTTCCAAGCTATTGGGGTGCCGCTACGTCAGCTATATGGTCAAACCGAAATGTGTGGTGCTTACACTATTCATGAAGAGCATGATGTCGATTATGACAGTGTTGGTGTGGCCTTTGATAAAGCCGAAGTCAAGGTGATCAATGCCGATGCTCAAGGCTTAGGTGAAGTGGTGGCTAAGACTGTGGGTATGTTTACCGGCTACTTAGGTAATCAAGAAGCCTATGATGAAGATGTCAAAGAGGGTTGGATGCACACAGGTGATGCTGGTTACTTCAAAGAGTCGGGGCATCTAGTCGTGATAGACCGTATTAAAGACTTAGCCCATACCAGTGGCGGCATTCAGTACTCGCCTCAGTATATTGAGAACAAGTTGAAGTTCTCCTCCTTTATCGGTGAAGCCGTGATTCTGGGTAAGAATCGTCCTTACCTTTCGGCTATCTTGTGTATCCGTTTTTCCATTGTGGCTAAGTGGGCCGAGCAAAAAGGTTATGCGTTCACTAACTACACCAATCTTGCCACGCTGCCAGAGGTGTATGCAAAGCTGGCTGAGGAAGTGGAAAAGGTTAATGAAACTCTGCCAGATGCGCAAAAAATTCATAAGTTTGTTTTGCTATACAAAGAGTTGGATGCCGATGATGGTGAGTTAACTCGTACCCGTAAAGTGCGTCGCGGCGTAGTGGCGGAGAAGTATGGTGACATTATTTCTTCTATCTATGATGGTGCTGAAAAGGTAGATATCGACACAGTTATCACCTTCCAGGATGGCTCAAGTTCAAGGGTACAAACCCAGCTTAAGGTTGAAACCTTGATTGCTCCTGAGCCAGAAGTCTCTACCGATCCTGAGCAAAGGAGAGCGTCATGAATTTTGAACTATTACTCCAGTTAATCGTTAACGGCCTGATTGTAGGTCTGTTGTATGGTGTGGTCGGCATGTGTTTCGTGCTGGTTTATAAATCGACCCAGATTGTTAACTTCGCCCAAGGTGAATTCCTGCTAGTGGGGGCTTGGGTCTGCTGGGCATTGCTCGTTTACCTTGAGTTGCCATTTTTCTTAGGTTTCCTTGTGAGCTTAGCCTTTATGGCGGTGTTTGGTGTGCTGTTACAGATGATAGTCCTAAGGCCTATGATTGGTGAGCCTATTATCTCTGTGATTATGGTGACCATTGGTCTGTCTATCTTCTTCCAGTCGCTGACGAAATGGATATTTGGTGTTGCGCCGCAAAGTTATCCTCAGGTGTTTGATACTCAGTCTATCTCTATCTTTGGTCTGAATATTGAACTGGCTTATTTGATGAGTACTGTGATTGCACTGCTGATTATGGTGGGTTTCTACTTCTTCTTTAAACACTCTAAGCATGGTCTGGCGATGCGTGCGACGGCGTTTGATCAACAGGTAGCCCAAAGCTTAGGTATCTCAGTCAAGCAGGTGTTTGCCATGAGCTGGGGCATTGCGGCAACGGTATCGGCCACAGCCGGTGTGGTTATTGGTATGGTCAACGGCGTATCTGATTCGCTATCGGTTATCGGTATCAAGGTGTTCCCTGCGGTGATCTTAGGCGGTCTAGACTCGATTGTCGGTGCCATCGTTGGCGGTATCACTATCGGCATTTTGGAGAACGTGGCTGAGTTCTTTGATAGCCAGTATCTGCATATCGGCAACATGTATGACATAGCGCCTTTCTACGTCCTACTGATCATCCTTTGGTTTAAGCCCTATGGCTTGTTCGGTACTCGTGATATCGAGCGTATCTAGAAGGATGACAATCATGCACAAAAATAATAATCAATTTCATGGCCTAGCAGCACAAGAAGGAGCCTGTCATGTCTAGTTTAGCTATGCGTCCCTGTGGTGATTTTCGCACCAGCTATAAGCAGGACAATACGATCTTTGAAACTAAGACCATACGTCTATTTACGGCGCTGGTTATCGCCTTGGCCTGTGGTGCTCCCTTTGTACTTGATGCCTACTATTTGACCCTGTTTATTCAGATCTCTTACTTAGGTATTGCGGCGTTAGGCTTAAATATTTTGGTGGGCTTTACTGGGCAGATCTCCCTAGGTCATGGGGCATTCTTTGGTTTTGGTGCCTTTGCCTCGGCTTGGTTAAATACCAGCTTTAATATTCCCGTGTTTCTCTGTATTCCGCTTGCGGGTTACTTGACGATGGCTGTGGGCATGATGTTTGGTATGCCAGCGGCGCGTATTAAGGGGCTTTATCTTGCGATTGCAACGCTCGCGGCGCAGTTCATTATCGAAGACTTCTTTGGCCGTGCTGAGTGGTTCTCAGGTGGTAGTGCTGGCTCTATGGCAAACCCTGTTGAGCTATTTGGTTTTGCCTTTGATACCGATGAGAGCTTCTACTATATCGCGCTATTTGCCTTGGTATTTATGTATATCTGGGGTTGCAACTTGATGCGTAGCCGTGATGGTCGCGCCTTTGTTGCGGTGCGAGACCACTATCTATCGGCAGAAATCATGGGCGTGAAGCTAAATAAATATCGTCTGCTCTCTTTTGGTATCTCATCATTCTATGCGGGTATTGGTGGTGCGCTCTATGCCCATTACCTAGGTTATGTTTCCGCCGAAGGCTTCACCATCTTTATGTCGGTGCAGTTCCTTGCCATGGTGATTATCGGTGGTCTTGGCTCGATTAAAGGCACGCTGATGGGCGTGGTCTTTATGGTGCTACTTCCCGAAGCGCTGGAAGGCGGTGTTGGCCTGATGAAAGAAACCGAGTGGGGCAATATCCCTATGGTGGTGGACGGCCTAGCCTATATCAAAGAGATGGCAATCGGTCTTGTCATTATCCTTTTCCTTATCTTTGAGCCTGAGGGCTTAGCCCATCGTTGGCAGCAGATTAAGAACTATTGGAAGTTTTATCCTTTTTCATACTAACCCCATGAAGTAGTAAGCAGTGTAAAGGGAAATAAATGGCGAGGAATGCAGTCCCAAAACCCTCGCTAACAACTATAAACAGGGCTAACGGCATGATGCCAATGAGGGTGATTGCTAACTAGCTTTTACATTGAAGGACGAAAAACATGCAAAAGAAACTATTAATGACTTCGGCAATTGCCACTATGGCATTTGGTGTGAATTCATCGGCCTTAGCCAAGGACTCGGTATTTGTGGGTCACCTAGCCGATATGTCTGGCCCAACTGCCTTCGTGGGTAAGGTGTATGCCGATGGGGTTCGTGACTCTCTCGCTTATATTAATGCTAATGGCGGTATCGATGGTACTCAGCTTGAGTTTGAAACGATCGATTATGCTTACAAGGTGCCACAGGCCATCGCTTCATATAAGAAGTGGAAGTCTCGTAACAAGATGGTTGCCATGCAAGGCTGGGGTACGGCCGATACCGAGGCGCTGATTTCATTTGTGGCGAAAGACCAAATTCCAGTTTATTCGGCTTCATACTCAGGTCACTTAACCGACCCTATGGGTAAGAACCCTAAGACCAAGAAGCCTGCTCCTTATAACTTCTTCTATGGTGCGTCTTACTCTGACTCTTGTCGTGGTCTAGTGCAGTGGGCCGCCGAGGATTGGAAAAAGAAAGGGGGTAAAGGTAAGCCTAAGTTTACCCATATTGGGGCAAACCACCCTTATCCTAATGCGCCAAAAGCCGCCTGTGCTGAATATGCGACCGAGCTAGGTTTTGATGTGCAGCCGCCTGTGGTGATTTCGATGAAGCCAGGTGATTTTAAGGCTCAGTGTTTAAGCCTTAAGAGTTCAGGCACTAACTATGGCTATATTGGTAACTTAGGTGGCTCAGTACTCTCACTGGTTAAGTCGTGTAATACCGTAGGCACCGACATTCAGTTTATGTCTAACATCTGGGGTGGCGATAAGAAGGTGTTTGAGGCTGCTGGTGAAGGGATTAAAGACTATATCTTCCCAACGATGACACCTTTCTGGACCGACGATGTCCCTGGTATGAAGCTGGTGCGTGAAGTATCTAAGATGTCAGATAACGAAGGAAACAAAGAGCGTCTGCATCACTATATTCGCGGTGTTTGTTCTGCCTTCTTTATGAAAGAAGCGATGGAATGGGCGAAGAAGAACGGCGGCATTACTGGCGAGAACATCAAGAAAGGCATGTATGCCCGTGAAAACTGGGTCCCTAAAGGGCTAGATGGTGTGTGTCTAGCGGCTAACTGGTCTCCAGACGATCACCGTGGTGTTAACCAAGTCAATATCTATAAGGGTAACTATAACGGTGGTGACATCAAGGTTGAGCGTGTGAACCAGATGACACTTGAGCGTCGTGTGGATTGGTTAGGTTACTAATCTTATCTCTATAAACCGTTAAGCCTATGGCTCCCTTGTTGGTGAAGGGAGCCCATCTAGAAGTAAGAGCTGGAAGTAATAGCCGGAAGCAATAGCATTGGAGTAACAATATGTCCCAAGCAGCAGTGCAGACTCAGTTGGAGACACCTGTATTATCTATCAACAATATCGAAGTCGTTTATGACGAGGTGATTCAGGTACTAAGAGGTGTGAGTATCGATGTGCCTCAAGGGCAGATTGTCACCCTTTTAGGGCCTAATGGTGCGGGTAAATCTACCACTCTTAAAGCCATTTCAGGCCTATTAAAAACAGAGAATGGTGAAGTGACTCGAGGCGACATTAGCTTTATGGGTCAACGAATCGATAAAAAGTATGCCGAGGAGATAGTGAGAGACGGCATATTTCAGGTGATGGAAGGACGTCGTATCGTTGAAGATATGACAGTGATAGAAAACCTCAAACTAGGTGCCTATACCCGTAGCGATAATGAGATTAATCAAGATATTGAGATGATCTTTGATTACTTTCCTCGCCTGAAAGAACGCACCGGATTAGCTGGATATCTCTCTGGTGGTGAGCAGCAGATGTTAGCCATTGGTCGCGCCATGATGGCTAGGCCTAAAATGATCTGCCTCGATGAGCCTTCAATGGGACTATCACCACTCTTAGTGAAAGAGGTATTTGGCATTATTGAGAAGATCAATAAAGAGCAGGGGATCACCATGCTGTTGGTGGAGCAAAATGCCAACTATGCCCTAAAAGCGGCCGATTATGGTTACATCATGGAGTCGGGAAAAATCGTACTCGACGGCACTAAAGAGCAGCTGCTGAATAACGAGGATGTGAAAGAGTTCTATCTTGGTGGCGGTAATGAAGAGCGTAAGAGCTTCAAGAACCTTAAATCCTATAAGCGTCGTAAGCGCTGGTTGTAGTGCTTTGAATATAACGCTTTGAATAGGGTTCTTTGAATATTGTGCAACACGGATAGTGCATTAGGGAGACGAGTTGATGAATTACTATGATTTAAGAGAGTGCCAAGATCATAACGAGCGTGAACATGACTTGATGACCAGACTTGGCGGACTAATCAGTTATGCCAAGCAGGAGTCTGCTTATTATCGTGAATTGCTGTTTGATATTGACCCCACCCAAATCGATAGTCGTGAAGAGTTAGCCAAACTCCCTATTACCCGTAAATCAGACTTGATGAAGCTGCAGGCACAGCATGTTCCCTTTGGTGGACTGAATGCTGAGTCGGGTAAAATCGAGCGGGTCTTTCAATCTCCAGGTCCTATCTATGAGCCTGAAAATACCAGTTTGGACTGGTGGCGTATGGGTAGAGCATTTTATGCCGCAGGTTTTAGGCAAGGAGACTTAGTACAAAACTGCCTTTCTTATCATTTAACGCCTGGCGGCTTCATTATGGACTCAGGCGCTAGAGCCTGTGGCTGTGTGGTGATCCCAGCAGGGCCAGGGCAGACTGAGCAGCAACTTGAGCTAATCGAAAACTTAAGACCTCAAGGTTATTGCGGTACGCCCTCATTTTTGAAGATTCTGATGGATAAGGCACAGGCTCAGCACAGAGATATCTCTTCAATTACCCATGCATTGGTGACAGGTGAAGCACTGCCTAAAGCTTTAAGGCAAACCTTTACCGAAGCCGATATTCAAGTGCTACAGGCCTATGCGACAGCAGATATTGGTTTAATTGCCTATGAAACCATGGCTGACCAAGGCATGGTGGTGGCTGAGGACTTAATTGTTGAGATAGTGCGTCCTGGCAGTCTTGAACCTGTGGAGATGGGAGAAGTGGGTGAGGTAGTAGTAACCAGTTTAAATCTTGATTATCCCTTAATACGTTTTGCCACCGGAGATTTGAGCTCGTTAATGGATGAACCTAGCCCCTGTGGCCGCACCAATATACGTATTCGTGGCTGGCAGGGAAGGGCCGATCAAACCACTAAGATTAAAGGTATGTTTGTGCATCCTGAGCAGGTTGAAAAGGTACGCTTAGCCCATCCAAGGCTGCAAAAGGTACGCTTAGTAGTGGAGAGTGTTAATCATAATGACGCTATGACACTAGTGTGTGAGTACGATGCCATGGCTGGTGGACTCGACGTCGGTGCTATTCAAGAGACATTAAAGTCGGTCACTAAACTCAATGGTGAGGTTGAGTTAGTTGCCGCGGGTTCTTTGCCGAAAGATGGTGTCGTAATACAAGATAAACGTGTGATCTCTTAATCGGGTGAAGATGAAAATTTGCTTGTCCTAAGAATAGAACGGGTCTCCCAAGCTTGTGTCTATTCCTTTGTTGTAGAGTCGACTGGCTCTACAACTTTTTTCTTGTCATAGAATTAGTCGTATATAGACCTTAGTGCCCCTAATAAAAAAACCGAAGGTAAAGACCTTCGGTTTCTGTTTTAAGCCTAGTTGATTACTGGCTTGGAATCGTCAAAGACCCTGGATTACAGTAGGCCGCGACGAAGTAGCAGGCCTTCAACTTCAGGCTTGGCGCCTTTAAAGTTTAGGTACTGCTGGTTTGGATCGATCGAGTTACCTTTCGAGTAAATGGTTTGACGGATCTTGTCGCCATACTCGCGGGATAGGCCGCCATTTTTCGCTATGAAATTAAAGGCGTCAGCCGCAAGTACTTCACTCCACATATAAGCGTAGTAACCTGCTGAGTAGCCGCCTGCAAATACATGGGCGAAGTAGTTTGACTTATAACGTGGTGGCACATAGTCAGATTTCACGCCGTGTGCAGCTAGGGCTTTATCTTCAAAATCAGTGAGAGACTCAACTTTAGTGCCTGGAGCAATGCTGTGCCATTCCATATCGAGCAGTGCTGCTGCAACATATTCTAGGCTGTCAAAGCCTTGGTTGAATTTGTTCGCTTTTAGCATCTTAGCTAGTAGCTCTTGCGGAATCGCTTCACCTGTCTTGTAGTGCTTGGCATAGCTTGCGAGTACTTCTGGATTGATGGCCCAGTCTTCTTGGAATTGCGATGGGAACTCAACATAGTCACGAGATACCGCGGTGCCCGCAAGACTCGGGTATTTCACATCTGAGAATAAGCCGTGAATACCATGACCCATTTCGTGGAACATAGTGGTGACATTGTCAAAGCTCACTAGCGCTGGCTCGCCTTCGGCTGGCTTTGGAATGTTCATTACGTTGACAATAACCGGCTTCTTATTGAGCAGCTTGTTTTGGCTAACGAATGCATTCATCCATGCACCACCACGCTTGCCTTCACGGGCAAAGTAGTCGGCGTAGAATAGGCCGATGCTGCTGCCATCTGCGTCAAACACTTCAAAAGTGCGCACATCAGGGTGATAAGTCGGTAGGTCGTTGCGCTCTTTAAAGGTAATGCCGAACTGACGCTCTAGGGCATAAAAAATACCTTTTTCAAGTACATTGTTGATTTCGAAATAGTTGCGAACTTCTGATTCGTCTAAGTCGTATTTTGCAGCACGTACTTTCTCAGCGTAGTAAGTCCAGTCCCATGGCTTAAGATCATGGGTAACGCCATTCGCTTTCATTAAGGCTTTAAGTTCTGCTGCTTCTAGCTCGTTCTTTGCAACAATCTTAGGTGCCATATCATCTAGCATTTTCAACACAGCTGCTGGTGTTTTAGCCATTTGATTATCAAGCACGTAGGCCGCCCAATTAGGGTAACCCATCAATTGAGCTTTGTTGGCGCGTAGCTCTGCAAGACGGATCGCCAATGGACCGTTTACATCCATACCTCGGTTAGCCGATGCTTGCCAAATTTTTTCACGCAGCTCGCGGTTCTCTAAGCTATTCATGATTGATTGGCGGGTGGTGTTTTGCAGCGTAATTAGGTATTTACCTTTCATGTCAGCCGCTTCGGCCGCTGCCGCTAATGAAGCGATTTTGCTGTCAGATAGACCAGCAAGCTGGGCTTTATCTTCAACCACAACCGCAGCGTCTTTGGAAACCTTCATTAGGTTCTGGCCAAATTCATTAGTCAGTTTGGCAAGCTCGCCATTGATCTCGCGCACTTTTGCTTTTTGTGCATCATCAAGCTTGGCACCTGCACGAACAAAGCGCTTGTATGTGAGTTCTGTTAGACGCTTGTCTTCACCTTTTAGTTTATCTATGCCTTGATAGACAGCTTCAACACGTTTAAATAGCGCGGGATTTAGGTTGATGTTATCGCCGTGGGCGGTCAATAGCGGAACCACTTCAGACTGGATGGCACGAACCGTATCGTCAGAAATGGTGCCTGCAATGTTAAAGAAAGCACCCGAAACGCGGGTTAATAACGCACCAGTTTTTTCCATGGCAACAATGGTGTTGTCAAACGTTGCTGCTTCAGCATTGTTGGCAATCGCATCAATCTCTGCTGCTTGCTCTTTAATACCTTGTTTGAATGCGGGTATATAGTGCTCAAGTTTTATCTTGTCATATTCAGGCGCTTCGTACTGCAGACTGCTTTTTACGAGCAGCGGGTTATTTTCCGCATTGGCTGCAACCACTTTCTTCTCTTTTGTTGTCACTTTGTTGTCTGCTGCAACGGTTTCAACTTTTGCTTCTGCTTTGTCGGCCGATGCGGCAGGCTTGGTTTCAGTTTCACCACAGCCAGCAAGTGCTAAAGAAGCTCCTACCGCGATGGCAATCAATGATTTATGCATGAAAATTTCCCTGAATTTGTCATTTTTGGTCGAGTTATACTCATTTTTTGCAGGCCATACTTTATCTTAACTGGCATAGAGAAGCGAAGAACAGCCTGAACTAGAGCCCAAGAGTGAGATGTCGGTAGAGTTGTAAATTATGTATTCTTGTTTTGTCGCTTACTAAGGGAGAAGGGTGATTGGTGCCTCGAGTTTCACTTTATCTACCTCAATAGAGTTAGTGCTATGTTCTAAAACAGAGATTTCCTCTTGGTTGCTGCTGCTTATGCTTGCGTAAGCTCTGTACAATGCTAATACTTGTTTAATATGACATAGGTTAGGGACAGGAAATGGATCATTCATCCCATGTATTTGCATCGAGAGCAATGACCGAGAATGAGAAAGTGATTCGCGAGCTGTATCGTATTACCGCGAATTACGAAGCCAGCTTTCAACATAGAGTTGAGCAATTGTTGGCTTTGGGATGTAAGCGGTTCAACTTAGATATTGGCATAGTCTCTAAGGTAGAAGAGGGCGTTTACCATGTCCTTTACCATGTCGCACCCGAGGCTGTACCCCTTGCCGATGGGGATACCTTTCCCATAGAGAGAACCTATTGTGTTCGCACTTTGGCGGCTCAAGGCCCCGTGGGATTTGAACATGTGGCAAAAAGTGATTTTGCCACCCATCCAGCTTATAAGGACTTTGGCTTAGAGTGCTATATTGGCGCGCCAATCATGGTGAATCATAAGGTTTACGGAACCCTTAATTTTTCCAGCCCTAATCCAGGTGAAAGAGCCTTTGACCCTATCGATATCGATGCTTTACAGCTTATGGCCACTTGGATTGGCGCCGAGTTATCCCGTGAGCTGGCTCAAGCCGAACTTATCGAGAGTAATAACAAACTATCTCAGGCAGAGGCTGTTTTAGCGCAAGTTGTCGAAGTGACTCCCGCCAGTATTATCATGATTAATCCCAAAGGCGAGATAGAGTTAATCAACCAAGAAACAGAGCGGCTTTTTGGTTATCAAAAAACGGAACTAGTAGGTCAGAAAATTGAGATTCTCATTTCGCCCGATAGGCGAGTGCATCATACTAAATTGCGCACAGGCTTTACTAAGCAGATAGACAGTAGAGTGATGGCGGGCAGAGAGTTATATGCTCGAAAGAAAAGCGGGGAACTATTTCCGGTTGAGGTAGGGCTGAATTCGGTCGAAACGAATAATGAGATCAGGGTGCTGTGCGCTGTTATTGATCTCACCGAACGTAAGCGTTACGAAGAGCAGATTATTAGTCAAAAGAAATTGCTAGAAGTGGTAAATCAACAGCTAGCGACCCAAGCGAATACAGATAGCCTTACGGGCTTGTTCAATCGTCGGTTATTTTATACCGAGCTTGAACATCTGCTTTCTATCTCTGAATCAGAACAGCAACCATTAAGCATTTTGCTATTGGATCTCGATCTCTTTAAACAGATCAATGATACCTATGGCCATAATAAAGGTGATCAGGTACTTAAACAGTTAGCGGATCTACTTAAGCAACAAGCGCGTACCAGTGATTTGGTGGCTAGGTATGGTGGTGAAGAGTTTGTTATTGTGTTACCTGAAACCGCCAAAGAGCGAGCGCTTAAAACCGCTGAGCGTATTTGCCGTCAGGTCGAGCAAACTGATTTTGGTTGTAATGTTACTGTCAGTATTGGTGTAGCAAGCTTGGTTCATGGCAGCGCGAACAAAGGCATAGATGAGTATGTGGAAGAGGCCGACCAGGCGCTTTATGCTTCTAAAGTGGCTGGCCGTAATCGTGTGACTCACTTTGACGACAAAGGAATCGCAGATTAACCCTAAAAATTATCCAATTAGCAGTGCATTTACCACGGGAGTTTGTTACAACTGACCCATAAAGCCTGAGACGTTGTAAGGATAAATTATGGATGCCCATAGAGTTAAAGAGTTAATCGAGTTATTGCAGCAAGAGTGGCTGAAAGAGCCGCAATTGAACCTAGTTGATTTTCTTCAGAAACTGGCCGAAGAAGCCAAGTTTAAAGGTGAGCTATCCGAGCTCAATGATGACGTGTTGTTTTATCATTTGAAGATGCGTAACTCTAGCGAGGATGAGTTAATTCCAGGTATTGCCAAAGATTATGAAGAAGACTTTAAGACCGCTATTTTACGTGCCAGAGGCATGTTAGACGAGTAGTTCACTCGCCCTATCACAATGAAGGCCATCACCCATGCTTTAAACATGAGTGATGGCCTTTTCGCTTGTGGAGCCAATCTAGTCTATTAATTGAAATTAAACTGACTTAGCAGTGCTTTACTGACTTCATCGGCGATGATTTGATGTGCTCTTGTGGTTGGGTGTGTAACGCCCCAGAACACATAGGTATCAGAGCCATAGGTAGCACAGTCATTGCGTAAGCTGTGACTCATCACATAGTCAGCCGCCGAGTTACGGTTGATATCCATGCAAGAGTCTGATGTGTTGCGCAGGCCAAACTGGGCAGGCTCGTTTAACATGCGGGCAAATAGCGTTTCGGTATCAAACATATGAATATTGACGCCCTTTGCTTTATATTCCGCGACTTGTGAAGCGATGTACTTATTGAATTCAGCAATCTTAGCATTGACGATCTGCGCCTTATCGGGAGCACTGTATTTAAATTGAGGGGCTTTAGATACGTCCGGTAGATTCAACACAATAATATTGTGAGCGCCATTGTCGGTGAGTTTTTTCATCGCATTTTTAAAGTCTAAACTGACTTCAGCGACGCTTCTGTCATAGTTGACGAAGTCATTGAGGCCAAACTCCAGAGTAAATAGGGAGTTTCTTGGCTCATAGTTTTTCGCCATCTTCATATAGGTCAGATAGGAGTTAACCTGATCGTGAATGCCTGAAAGGAACAGGTAACGTGTATCTCCTGCTGCGCCGCCAACGGCCCAAGTATAGAGTGGTTGCTTTGCTGTTTCGGCTAGGTATTCAGTCCATACAAAGCCATTGCTGAAATGTCCTAAGAACCAAGAGTTACTGTTCGGGAATAACCACTGAGCACCATTAAAGATATTGCCGGTATCTGAGATGCTATCTCCCAGAGCAATGATCTTGTTGATTTTAGGTTGCATCACATAGTTGTCATTGGTCCAAATGGTATGGTTATAGGACCAACGATTGTCGGCAGCAAAATAGGTCATATCTGCCGTATCATGGGAGACATTGAGGGTACGTTCACATCTGTGTTTGATCTCAGACTGAGGCGTATTGGTATAGAACATATTCTTAAAAGAGACAGAAGAGTACCAGTAACCATCTAGTTTGTAGTAGCTGCCGTCTTCATTGAGTGCCCACTCCCAGTCAGTTGACGGGTCATCATGTGTGCTTGCCGGGCGATACCAGCATCTTACATAGGTATAAGTCTGTTTCGATTGTACATCCTGTATCTGAGCTGAAGTAATGCTTTCAGGCGTAATGGGTTGCTCGGCTGAAGCAAATGTCGCGACACTGGCTAGCAGTGTTGCTGTTAATAATGATGTCTTCATTGTTATTCCTACAAATATGACTCTAAAGTTACAATTTTGTTACCTAGGTAACATGTAGGTAGGGTATGAAGTTTGTCCATCCATCATAAGTGTTAATTATTGTTATTACTGCTCTCGTTTCGCAGATTAATGTGCGTGATATTTATGTTTTACCGTCTCCATGTCGAATAGGTGAAATTTAGACAGGTTAAAATACAATAGAAATCAAAACCTTTTGGCAGAACAGGTGGGTAGGGTAATTGTTCTAAATTGATTTTGTTGTGATGAAGTACAAAAAATATACAGTACGCAGTATTTATCTAGTTAATTTACAAACTTTTTATGCGGGACTTGTGTATTGAGGGTAATAAAAAACCGCCTAAAAAGGCGGTTTTTTGATTGAGGGTGAGCAATTACAAGCTGTAGTACATTTCAAACTCAAGTGGGTGAGTGGTGTTATTGATACGCTCAACATCAGCACTCTTAAGGGCGATATAAGAATCGATGAAGTCATCGTTAAATACGCCACCACGGGTTAAGAACTCACGGTCTGCATCTAAGCACTCAAGTGCATTTTGTAGTGAAGTTGCCACCGTTGGGATCTCTGCAGCTTCTTCTGCTGGTAGATCGTATAGGTCTTTATCCATAGCATCACCTGGGTGGATCTTGTTCTGAATACCGTCAAGACCCGCCATTAGCATGGCTGAGAAGGCAAGGTATGGGTTAGCCATAGGATCTGGGAAGCGAACCTCAATACGACGAGCCTTAGCACTTGGTACCACAGGAATACGGATAGAAGCACTACGGTTACGTGCTGAGTAAGCTAGCATTACTGGTGCTTCAAAGTGTGGGATCAAACGCTTATAAGAGTTTGTCGCTGGGTTAGTGAAGGCGTTGATAGCGCGAGCATGCTTGATGATACCGCCAATATAGTAAAGCGCAGTCTCACTTAGGCCGCCATACTTGTCACCGGCAAATAGGTTAACGCCATCTTTAGCCAAAGATTGGTGAACGTGCATACCACTACCGTTATCACCTACAACTGGCTTAGGCATAAAGGTCGCAGTTTTACCATAGGCGTGGGCAACATTGTGTACTACATACTTAAGGGTCTGAACTTCATCCGCTTTAAGGGTTAGGCTATTAAAGCGAGTCGCGATTTCGTTTTGACCAGCAGTTGCCACTTCGTGGTGGTGAGCTTCAACTACTTGGCCCATCTCTTCAAGTACCAAACACATGGCGCTACGAAGATCTTGAGATGAATCAACTGGTGCGACAGGGAAGTAACCACCTTTTACCATAGGACGGTGACCTGTGTTGCCATCGTCATAACTCGTACCTGAGTTCCAAGCCGCTTCTTCTGAATCGACTTTATAGAAGCTACCAGACATATCTGTACCATATTTAACATCGTCAAATAGGAAGAACTCTGGCTCAGGACCGATGAGTACTGTGTCTGCAATACCGGTCGAACGCATATACTCTTCGGCATTTTTAGCGATCGAGCGTGGGTCACGGTTGTAGCCTTGTAGGGTACCAGGCTCAAGGATGTCGCAACGAATATTGGCAGTGACTTCTGCGGTAAATGGGTCAAGAACAAAGGTAGATGGGTCTGGCATTAGTACCATGTCTGATTCGTTAATGCCTTTCCAACCAACGATAGAAGAACCATCGAACATTTTACCTTCTTCAAAGAAGTCAGCATCAATTTGATGTGATGGAATGGATACATGCTGCTCTTTACCTTTAGTATCGGTAAAGCGTAAATCAACAAACTTAACTTCTAATGCTTCAATTTGCTCTAAAACATGTTCAAACGACATTATCTAGCCTCCGCGTAGGGTAAAGGGTAAACCCTGATTATTTATCTAACTACTTGGGTTCTTGCCCCATGCATTGTAGAACGAATATATCAATATTGACCAACTTATTTGCCATACATAGCCAGAGTCATGCCAAAAAACTATCTTACTGTTTTATAAAGTGTTCGCTTTTACCATAGCTGGAACAAACTTCATTTCTGCACTAAGTTGGTGCAATGTTTGCTCGCAAATGGTGCATTGTTCATTTTGGTGCAGAGGCTAAAAGGTCAATGTAAAAACACTATTTGCAGGTGTTTAAAAAATAATCCTGTGCGATTGGCACAAGCTAGAGTAGAATGGCACGCTTTTTATTGTAGAGGCCATATTGGGTACTACAATTTCCCTATATATTGTTTGATGGTAAGAGGTTTATCCGGTGCTAGAGAATTTACGTAACATCGCCATTATTGCACACGTTGACCATGGTAAAACTACCTTGGTTGATAAGTTGCTGGCGCAGTCAGGAACCCTTGAGAGTCGAGGCGAAGCCGCTGAGCGGGTGATGGATTCTAACGATCTAGAAAAAGAACGTGGGATCACTATTCTGGCGAAGAACACTGCCATTAAGTGGAACGACTACCGTATTAATATCGTAGACACTCCTGGTCACGCCGACTTCGGTGGTGAAGTAGAACGTGTTCTTTCTATGGTTGACTCAGTATTGCTATTGGTTGACGCAGTAGATGGCCCAATGCCGCAGACTCGTTTCGTGACCCAAAAAGCGTTTGCTCAAGGTCTTAAGCCAATTGTCGTCATCAACAAGATTGACCGTCCAGGTGCGCGTCCTGATTGGGTTATCGATCAAGTCTTCGATCTATTCGATAACTTAGGTGCGACCGATGAGCAGCTAGACTTCCCTATCGTTTACGCTTCAGCGCTAAACGGCTTTGCCACCCTAGATCCAGATGAGCAAAGCGAAGATATGACACCGCTATTCCAAACTATCGTTGAGAAAGTGTCGTCTCCTGATGCCGATGCAGATGGTGACTTCCAGATGCAGATCTCTCAGTTAGATTACAACTCTTATGTCGGTGTTATCGGTATCGGTCGTATCAAACGTGGTAGCGTTAAGACGAACCAGCAAGTGACTATTGTCGACTCTGAAGGTAACACTCGTAACGGTAAGATGGGCCAAGTACTAGGTTATATGGGTCTTGAGCGTCATGAAGTCGATAGCGCTAATGCCGGTGATATCGTTGCGATTACAGGTCTAGGTGAGCTGAAGATTTCTGATACCGTGTGTGCACAAAGCAATGTTGAAGCTTTACCACCACTATCGGTTGATGAGCCAACACTGACCATGACTTTCCAAGTCAATACTTCTCCTTTTGCGGGTAAAGAAGGTAAGTATGTGACTTCACGTAATATTCTTGAGCGTCTAGAGCAAGAGCTTGTGCACAACGTAGCACTGCGTGTTGAAGAAACCGAGAGCCCGGATCGTTTCCGCGTATCAGGCCGTGGTGAACTCCACCTAGGTATTTTGATTGAAAACATGCGTCGTGAAGGTTATGAGCTAGCCGTATCTCGTCCAGAAGTGATCATCAAAGAAGTTGATGGTGAGATGTGCGAACCTTACGAGCAACTCACCGTTGACGTTGAAGAAGATCATCAAGGTAGCGTGATTGAAAAGCTAGGTATGCGTAAAGGCGATATGCGCGATATGCAGCCAGATGGAAAAGGTCGTGTTCGTATCGACTTTATGATTCCAAGCCGTGGCTTGATTGGCTTCCAAACCGAGTTTATGACAGCAACTTCGGGTACTGGCCTGCTTTATCATACATTTGATCATTATGGCCCAGTAAAAGAAGGCGATATCGGTCAGCGTCAAAACGGTGTATTGATCTCTAATGCAACGGGTAAGGCATTGACCTTCGCACTGTTTAATCTACAGGAGCGTGGTCGCTTGATGATTGGTCACGCCGCCGAGGTTTATGAAGGCCAAATCATTGGTATTCACAGCCGTGCTAATGACCTGACAGTAAATTGCTTAAAGGGTAAGCAGCTGACTAACATGCGTGCATCGGGTACTGACGAAGCTCAGGTTCTAACACCGCATATTCAGATGACCCTTGAGCAAGCGCTAGAGTTCATCGATGATGACGAGCTAGTAGAAGTCACGCCTGAGAACATTCGTGTTCGTAAGCGTCACTTGACTGAAAACGATCGTAAGCGCGCCAGCCGTGCTGCGAAGGATGCTTAATCAGCATTAGTCTGATTTAGCCATTTTCGTTAATAATATAGAGCCTCGAATACATGAGTATTCGGGGCTTTTGTATAGGGATATACTTATCCCCGAACACCATGGATGGTGTAGGAGGGGATTTGTATAGGGCCATAAATGTTCCATTCATTTATTGGCATTCCCGCCATCCATGGCAGTCAGATACTTATCCCCGAACACCATGGATGGTGTAGGAGGGGATTTGTATAGGGCAATAAATGTTCCATTCATTTATTGGCATTCCCGCCATCCATGGCAGTCAGATACTTATCCCAGAACACCATGGATGGTGTAGGAGGGGATTTGTATAGGGCCATAAATGTTTCATTCATTTATTGGCATTCCCGCCATCCATGGCAGTCAGATACTTATCCTCGAGCACCATGGGTGGTGTAGGAGGGGATTTGTATAAGGAGCATTTAGAGTCAAGGACGATAAGTTATTTCAGCTGTACTTATACGACGGGAGCCGATGCGATTTCAGTGACACTGGCTCCCGATGAAATAGCAGCTATGGATAGTCTGATAAGCCGATATCAAACTCGCCAAGGGGTTACAGGCGAGTACTAAGTTAAGTCATTCTTAAATTACTCTTTATGCTAATCACAGCACTCGCCCGTCACTTTGTGGATTGTTGCTATCTTTAGTGGCCAATCCTATCGAGTTTGTGGATAAGCATTTGTCTTATTTCTGTTGGGGTTTGGCTGTGCCAGAAGCCTGATAAGTGGGCTGCGAGTGGCAGCGCAAACATAATCACTATCATCAGCATGAGTAAGCCTTTAGCCGAAACTCTGTGACCCGTTTTCAGACTAAAGCTAAGGGCTTGCGGTTTAGGGCAGGCATCGATGCAGCGCATGCAAGCCTGACATTCGTCGCTGCGTACCGTGGTTTTTGTATGCACTATGATGTTTGCTGGACAGGCTCGAGTGCACTTATCGCATTTCATGTCTTTAGCTTCAATAAGGCAGTGATGACAGTCACGACGGATCTTAAGTGGGCTAGCAAAGCTCAGTAATCCCAATACCGCCCCATAAGGGCAAAGATAGCGGCAAAAGCCCTGACGTCGCCAGGCTGCTAACATTAAAATCAGCCCGAAACAGATTAAGGTAATCAAGCCCGGGGTAATGAAAAACAGTGCCATCTTAATATCGGCTATCTTGTGATAATGACCATTTAGATAGTTGGGTAGTGTCGCTGGCGACATGGAGGTAATGATATAGATAAAACCCAGTAAGAGTAGATATTTAAGCATACGTAGCGGCCAGTCTATCCATGCTGGTGGTTGATACTCAGATTTTATAAAGCGTTTTCTTAAGGCGTATAGATATTCTCCCGCCAAGCCTAATGGGCAGGCCCAGCCACAAAAAGCTCGTTTACATACAACACCAGTGATAAGTACGACCGCAAGCATTACAGCTGCTGCAGGATGTTGTTGATCCCAGAGTTCTAAGGTTGCAATGGCTTTAAGCTCTATAGCCCCTGCTATGGGCAAAAAGGCGTCCACCACATCTGGACGCGCTATCCAAGGGGTTATTCCTGCTTTTAACATGATGGCGTTGATAGTGTACTGTCCTGCGCATAGTAATAACGACAGGGTAAGCAAATGTTGGCAGTAGCTTCTTAGCTGTTTGGCTTTGGGCTTGTTGTTTTGATTGGCAAAAGCCTCTGGTTTGAATTGACCGAGTAGAATGAGCAAGAGTAAGCAGGCGAAAGCTATTAGCATTAAAGGCCAAGCGTTGACCATGATAAGGCTTGCTAGCAACAGTCCTAATGCGCTTGCGGCGCCCCACTGTTGTTGACTCCAGTAGAGCTGCAGGATGCTATAGCCTAGGGCAAGAAAAAGAGTAATAGATTCGATATAGGTCATGGGGATGTTCCAATGAAATTTTCCCCATTATGGCGCTGAATATTTTGGCTCAATAGGAACTAATTGGCCATTTAGTTCCAAAAATAGATTAGGAAATCGAAAAGAAAGAGTGAGTCACAAGTTAGTATCATAAATGATATTTTTAAGCTGGAATTAAGTAAGCCCGCGCTAGGCGGGCTTACTATATGAGTGAAAATCGCTTACAAGCAGAGCTGTTTATTTACCTTCTAGAGAATCGATAAACTTGTTGGATTCCTCGATAGAGCGATTCATCTCTTTAATTAGGCTTGAAATGTCAGTTTGTAGGCTGGCAAACTCACCTTTGATTGCGCCTATGGCTTGAGCATTAAGGTTATGCTTAAGGTAAAGCATGTTGTCTTTCATCGCCGTTAAAATCGGTGGCATCTTATCTTCGGCGCGGCGCATGCTTCTGACCAGTTGATTATAGGCGCGTTGGGTCGCCTTAAGCTTAGATTCGCTGCTGCGTCTTAGGCTAGCTTTGCTGATTTCACCAATTTCGGCTTGCCATTCGTCAAAGAGGGCCTCGGCAACGTCTTCTACCTTGCTGATGCGATTAGAAACATCATCGGCAGCGCCTTGGGCGGACTCATATTCATCCTTGGCTTTTTCATAGGCAGATTGCAGATCGCCGCCGTCATGGTTGAGAAGTGCTTGCATCTCTTCTAAAGCCGAACTGAATTGCTCTTGAGCTTCTTGCTGTGACTCTTTGGCATCTTGTACGCGAGAAACCATGATATCGCGCTTATGGTAGCCGACTTTCTCCATGGCGCCATAGTAGGCGCTTTGACAACCTGAGAGTATAAGACTGGCTGTGATAAGCACTAGGGGTAGAAGTTTTTTCATGTCAGGCCTCATATTGTTGTTTTATTGGATTAAGCGCGAAACTTGGCTGCATCTATGATGCTCCAGAGGTGAGCAATACCGCCAATAATAGCTGGGACGATAAGCCACCAAAGTGCGTAACCGACAATGGTGATAACACAGAATAAGATGGCGGCTAGAATTCTTCCTTGGACGAGCTGGCCTAAACCTGGAAAGAAAAAGCTAGCGATAGCGGCGATGACATTGCCCGCAGATCCCTGTTGTGACATAGATACTATCCTTCTGTTGTGCGAATTGTTTTTATAACAAGGAGTTTCAGTTAAGCTATTGTACGAGTCGTGGTCTAAATTACCAATATTGTTTTGCTATCCACCTAACTAACAGGAAAGTTAGCCTTATTTATGACTAGAAAAATAGATAGCGCTTACATCAAGCGCAAAATCCTAGGCCTGTGGAGTTTTGGTCTGCATCTGAAGCAAAGACTGGTAGAAGATCAGATTAATATCAGAGCAGGGCATTTAGCCTATGTCACGCTACTGTCTTTAGTGCCTATGGTGGCGGTGACCATGTCTGTGTTGTCTGCATTTCCTGTATTTAAGGAGATCCGTACTCAGATAGAAACCTTCGTCTATGGCAACTTTCTACCTGCATCGGGCGATACGGTGCAGGTCTATATCAATGAGTTTGTTGCTAATGCCTCTAAAGGCACTGCGATAGGTGTATCGGTCGTGGTGTTGGTTGCGCTATTTCTTATTCATGCCATCGATAAGGCACTTAACTCTATTTGGCGTACGAAAGAGTCCCGTCAGGTAGTGGTGTCATTTTCCATGTATTGGATGGTGCTGACCCTAGGTCCTGTGCTAGTCGGCGCTAGCTTAGTGGCAACCTCATACTTGGTTTCATTGTCGATATTTAATCAAACTGCTCTTTCCGATGTAGCGCCCTTTGTTATTCAGCGTTTACCTATGTTGTTTTCTATCGCTGCTTTCTTGCTACTCTATATGGTGGTGCCAAATACTAAGGTAAAGTTTGTCCATGCGCTGTTAGGTGCGATAGTGGCGGCATTTTTGTTTGAAGCAGGCAAGAAAGCTTTTGCTCTGTATGTGACTCAGTTTCCTTCCTATGAGGCCATTTACGGCGCATTAGCTGTGATCCCCATTTTGTTTGTCTGGGTCTACCTCTCTTGGATGATAGTGTTACTTGGCGCAGAGATCACCGCCGCCTTGCCTGAGTATTTAGAAGATGAGTTAGCCTTCGCTGAGCGAGAGGAGAGTACATCGAAATCAAGCTTAGCCAGTGAAGAAGTCACCCAAGATGAGGCTTCTGGTTCGCAGGCCGAGAAGCCGAGTGAAACAGCTGAAATTCACGCTATTAACAAAGAATAGTACGAGATATGGTTAGTGCTGCGGATTTTATTCGTCATGATAAATTAAGTGTGGGTGATGGGCATTCT
Source organism: uncultured Shewanella sp. (assembly GCA_947503555.1). Lineage (GTDB taxonomy): Bacteria > Pseudomonadota > Gammaproteobacteria > Enterobacterales > Shewanellaceae > Shewanella. The sequence continues at coordinate 98,077 of CANNEE010000007.1, read as the reverse complement.
CTTTATCTTGCCCAGTATGGAAACCCCAACGGTTTACCTATCTTGTATCTTCATGGTGGGCCCGGTGCTGGCAGTTACCTTGAGGAGCTAGCACTATTTGATCTCTCTTCATTTAGGGTACTGTTACTGGATCAGCGAGGTGCAGGTCAGTCTCACCCTCAAGGCGAGCTGAGCCAAAATAATCTACAGCAGTTGCTCAATGATATTGAAAAGGTACGTCAATGGTTAGGTTTATCCCATTGGTATCTTGCAGGCGGTTCTTTTGGCGCGACTTTAGGATTGCTCTATAGTGGCCTTTATCCTCAGCATGTGATTGCTCAGGTCTATTGGGGCATGTTTGTTCCTTCAAAGCAGGGAGCTGAATGGCTATATGGCCCCCACGGCGCCGCGAGGCTGTTTCCTAGTCAATATGCCGATTTTGTTTTAGATATTGATGAGCCCCATGATCTAAATAAACTGTTCGAGGCTTATCACCTTGGTATGCAGCACAAGAATGCTGATATCCAGAAACAGTTTGTTTCGCGCTGGCTGAATTGGGAGAGTGAATTAGCGCTTCCCCGTGGTAATGCGCTACCCGTTGAAGTGGATGAACGTAATCAAGTGCTTGCTAAAATGGAGCTGCATTTTGCACGTCATCATTACTTTAACGCCTATCAATTGTTCTGTAGCCTTGCGCCTAGCATTCAAGCTGATACCCATATTTTGCAAGGAGAGCGGGATTGGGTCTGTTATTTTGATCTGCTAAAGGATAATCAGAGCCGATTCGATATGACTCGAGTCCATGTCGAACTGGTTCGTGGTGGTTATCACTCTCTCGCTGGTGGCAGAATGCTGGCGGCAGTGAAGGATGCACTTGATGCAATGGCCATTAAGTATAAGTAGGAGTTGTTTTTGATCGCGTTAATTCAAAGAGTTAAGCAAGCTAATGTCACTGTGAATAGTGAAGTAATAGGTCAAATAGATAAAGGCCTTTTAGTCCTGCTAGGGGTAGAAAGAGAGGATGATAGAGCCAAGCTAGAAAAGCTGGCTGATAAAGTAATGAAGTATCGCATCTTTAGTGATGAGCAGGGCAAGATGAATCTGAATGTGAGTCAGGCTGGTGGCAAATTGCTAGTTGTGTCTCAGTTTACTCTTGCTGCAGATACAGGAAGAGGGCTACGCCCGAGTTTTTCGGGGGCAGGCACGCCAGAGCAAGCCAATGCTCTCTATCTTGAGTTTGTTGAGTATTGCCGCAGCCAAGGTATGGAAGTGGAAACAGGCGAGTTTGCCGCGGATATGCAGGTGGCTTTGATCAATGATGGCCCTGTGACCTTTAATTTGCAGGTGTAATTTGCTGTCTGAAGATCTATGAAAGGTAACTGAGAAATCAGTGAGTAAGTGATTTACAGCATTCTGTTTTAAATTTAGTTGGGATAGATCAAACTTCTGAATCAACCAAATGTATTTACATGTTGATTCAGCTATAACGTATGGTCTCTTATCATACTAATGTCCTATTACCTTTTATGTCGTTTTATACTAAACCCAAAAAAATTACAGCCCTAGATGCCAAATTTGAAGCGCAAAAAATAGCGTTTGCGCCAATTACATTTCAGGCAGCACGTTGTTTATTGAAATTTAATATCCTTTCTGAAATCGACAAAGCTAAGGATAGTGGCGTTACAGTTGTTGTATTAGCTCAAAAGCTCAAGTTGTCAGAATATGCAGTTGGTGTTCTATTGGATATGGGACTCAGTATGGGCTTAGTTTGGCAGCAGGATGACAAGTTTATTCTAGATAAGGTAGGGCACTTTTTATTAAATGATGATATGAGCCAAGTAAATTTAAATTTCTCTCATGATTTATGCTATCAAGGGTTATTTGAATTAGAGAATTCACTTTTAGAAGGGAAACCAAAAGGCCTAGAGGTATTTGGTGACTGGGAAACTATATACCCTGCGTTAAGTCAGTTGCCAGATGATGCAAAGGCAAGTTGGTTTGAGTTTGATCATTATTATTCAGATCATGCTTTCCCTGCACTGTTGCCTATTGTATTCGAGCATAAGCCACGAACTCTGGTAGATGTAGGTGGAAACACTGGAAAGTGGGCGATAGCTTGTACTGAGTATGATCCTAAGGTTGAGGTAACCATAATGGACTTTCCTGGCCAGTTAAAAGTTGCTCACAAGAATGCATTAGATAAAGGTTTAGAGAAACGTATTAAAGGATATCCAACCGACCTTTTAGATGAGAGTAAGGCATTTGTGGCGGGAGCCGATATCTACTGGATGAGTCAGTTTCTTGATTGTTTTGCTAAGAAAGAAATACTGAGTATTTTAAAAAGAGCTGCTGCTGTGATGGGGCCAAATAGTCAGCTATTCATAGTTGAAACCTTTTGGGATAGGCAACCATTTGAGGCTGCTGCATATTGTGTCAATGCCACCAGTTTGTATTTTACAGCGATGGCCAATGGCAATAGCCGCATGTACCATTCTAAGGATATGCTTTCATTGATATCTGCCGCAGGAATGTATGTGGATGAAGATATTGATAACCTTGGTCTTGGTCATACATTATTGAAGTGTAAATTAAAATAGAAGTATTAGTATTTATTCATGTAGTCGAGCTTTGATGAAAGAGAGTCTATTATCAAAGCTCTTCTAATGCAGAGCTCCCCCCCTTCTTTTGATTTTATTGTCATGCGATAACACTTTTTATTCAGTTTCTGAATAAGTTGTGATTTTTATCATTCTAACTTTTTAAAATAATGCTTTTTCTTTGTGTTTATCACATAGGTTAGTGCCCATTTTGGGTGAGAACATGTTAGCGGGTGTTGGGCTTGTGACAACTTCATTTTATTTGAGTGTTAATTAGGCTAGATAGCGTTATCATTTGTTTATCTATGCTGTTAGGGCTTAGCTAATTCTGATTGGAGATCAAGCTAGTACTTTGTATTAAGTATTTATAGAGTGTTGTCTTTGTTTAAAAATAGTGAGGAGCTAGCTAAGTTGCCTATAGATGGATCGCTTTGATTAATGGTGGTCCTGTGACCTTTAATTTACAGGTGTAATTGTCATGAATTTAGAAACCGCAGCGCGACAAAAAGACTATCAAGCCTTGCTACAGGAGTTGACTCAAACTTGGCACCAAACCATTCCCCTTAGTGAGTTTATGCAAGTGGCACCAAAGGAATTTGATGGGAATGAGCTTCAAGTCAGTGCTCCTTTAGCGCCCAACATCAATCTACACCAGACTATGTTTGCTGGCAGCATTTACACTCTGATGACATTAACGGGGTGGGGCATGATTTGGCTACAACAAAAGCTAATTCGAAATGAGAGAAGCATAGTATTAGCGAATGCAAAGGTTCGTTATTTAGCGCCAATAGAGAGCGAGCCCGTGGCGAAAGTGAAGTGGCAGGAAAGTCAGAAGGCTTTGCTAGCGCAGGAAGGAAAAGTGAAAGTCGCACTCGATGTTTTCTTGTTTTGTGACGGCAAGATTTGTGCAGAATTTAAAGCGAGTTATGTATGTCTTGATTAAATAGCACACCAGTGCCAAATTCCAAGAATTGATAGGTTGCACAATATGGCATAGAATGTTGCCTTTTTTAACATTTTATTAAAATGCAGTAATAAAAGGACATTTTAATGCTAAAAATAAAAACAGTGTTGCTACTTGCTTTTTTATTGATGCTCACAAGCTGTGCTAATACCAAATATTCAGCATCTAAGCTTCCTAAAGGCGTAAAGCTAAATAAGTCAATCTCACTGCCTCTCAATACTAAGGTTTCTTATTATATTCCAGAGGTAAGCCTTAAAAGCCGTTTTTATTCTGCTGGATTTGGCGCCTGGATAGATCCTGGATTTGCTCTATCTTCCGGCGTTAAGGATGTGTTTAACGTCTATTTTTCTGATGTAGCCCCTTTTACAGCACATTCAGAGTCCGAATTCTCATTGCTATTTGACATCAAGCCCAAGTGGGAAGTTAAGCATGGGAAAGTGGTGATGACTATGAAGTATAAGGTGTTCTACGACAGTGAACTTCCAATTAAATCTGGTAGTAAAACATTTAAGACTAGCATCGGAAATTTGGCCGATGGAACCAGCCTCTATAATGCTGCTATGCGCTCGACACAACTAGTGTTAGTCGAAGTGATAAATAGTTTAGCTTCAAAAAATGAAAAATATGCCGCATCTAGAAAGATGAAAGAGGTTGATCTGTTGAGCTTAGCCGATATGGAAAAGCCTGTTAGCAGTGGTACCGGTTTTTATATCAATGAAACAGGCCAAGTTTTAACTGCAGCGCATGTCTTAAGTAGTTGTTTAGTAACTAAGGTACATAGCGGTGATAAAGAATATCAAGCCAAGCTCGATGCTAAGTCTATTTTGCTGGACTTGGCGGTAGTGAATACAGGTAGCAATGCTGAAAATTATTTGCCTTTGAGGAATGATACCGAATTATTTTTAGGGGAGCCTGTCACTAATGTGGGTTATCCATTACAAGGCTTACTCGCAGCATCACCGAATTTAACTAGGGGCAATATAAGCTCTAAAAAAGCATTAAAAGGATCTGTAGGGCTGTTTCAATTTTCAGCTCCTATTCAACCTGGCTCCAGTGGTGGTCCGGTTGTTTCCGATGGCGGAGAGCTATTAGGTGTAACCGTTAGCACTTTAAACTCTGCGGCATTAATAAAATCAGGGGCATTACCTCAAAATGTAAACTTTGCTTTAGACGCTAAATACGCAGCAATGTTTTTGCAAAAACATGAGATACCGTTTCACTCTGTCGATGCCAATTTAGAGGGCAATATTAGGGTGAGTAATAATGCCGCACTGTCATCGGTTGTACAGTTAGCTTGTTATCAATAAGTAGGGAGACTTATCTATGAAAAAATTGATTTTAATACAGTTAGCTGTACTGACATTTGTTTGCTTTTCACAAGGGGTAATTGCTAAGGCACTTCCACCATTTTTATATACCAGTACGCTTGAGTCTGATGAGATATATGACAAGATCAAAGACAGTGAGCTATTCTCTGCTTTAGATAAAGAGGGCTTAGGGAACTCGCTTCGCTTATATGTAAGTCATAGATTTGAAGCTACTGCAGGTGGTATGGCTGCTGGCCTAACTTCTGCTATGTTGGCTGGAGGTTCTCTAGGCTTATTACCTTTAGTGACTAACGATGATTTAGTTCTGACATATGAAATTAGAGTGCATAATCAGAGCATTGCTAGCTTTGACTACCGAGAGAACTTTACTCAAGCGAAAAATATTTATTCTGAGGGAGGCTTATATACCATGGATAAAGAAGAAAAAGCTTGGGCGCTGTCAACGGTAGCGCGTTTTCTTGATGATGCAGCAAAGAGTAAAGAGCTGATGGATCTATCTGAAGAGTATGACTTTTATTTTTCTGATATTGAGAACAACACTTCAGAGTAACTGCTTGAAAATAGAGTTAAGTACTCATTTGAGTTTGACTTGAGCGTCCCCTCTTGGTGTAAGAGGGCGCGCGCAGTACTGTCTTCACAGGCTGGTAATCAGCCAAATTTCTCACATTGAATTTAACAGTTAACTTTTCTATAAAATCGAAAGTAAAGGGCGCTTTAATGCGCTTTTTTTCTAAAAAAAGAATCTTTAAACTGGCTTCATCATCTTCACCATTGTTATCGAATTAGGTTTGGAGTCAGTTATGTCAAAGGTATTAGTGTTAAAGTCCAGCATTCTTGGGGATTACTCTCAGTCGGGTCAGCTAGTTGAGCATTTAAGTCAGCACTGGCTAAAACAAGGTGCCGATATTACGGTTAGAGATCTTGCCCAAGAGCCGTTGCCAGTGCTAGATGGAGAAATCGCTACTGGACTGCGAGGTAGTGAAAGCTTATCAGAAAAACAGGCGTCAGCCTTGGCATTATCCGATAGCCTAATTGAAGAGATAAAGGCGAATGATACGCTAGTGATTACCGCACCTATGTATAACTTCACTATTCCGACACAGCTTAAAAATTGGATCGATCTTATTGCCCGTGCAGGTGTGACTTTTAGCTATACCGAGCAAGGACCTGTTGGCTTATTGACTGGTAAGCGTGCAGTAGTAGTGACTACTCGTGGTGGCATGCATAAGGACTCTGGCACAGATCATATCACTCCGTATCTTAAGACAGTGCTTGGCTTTGTCGGTATTACTGAGGTTGAATTTGTTTATGCCGAAGCATTAAGCATGGGCCCCGAAGCAAGCGAACAAGGGATGAATCAGGCTAAAAAGGTGATTGAATCTTTAGCAGCATAAAGTCGATATTTGAAAAAAATTGCAAGCTGAACTTAACTTACTCTTTGTTTGGCTCAGCTTACAAGTTCAGCAGTAACTTTGCAGGGAAATGCTGAAACTAAGGTCGTGAGGCCGGCCTGATATCTAGGTTAGCTTGCAGTTTGAGTTGATCTGGATTGAAGGCTTTTACTCTTCTAAGAATAGCTCCAGTTTTCTATCCTTTAGGCTCACAGCAAAGCAGATCATTCAAGGAGCCGGCATTGGTGACGCATTCAAAGCCATTGGCTTTTAAAATATCGCATCCCTTCTGCGCTCGTAAGCCAGCGCCACAATACAAGACTAAAGAAGATTGTTTGTTGTCTACTTGAGCCAACCATGCATCGAGTTCTGCGAGTGGAACGTTTTCGGCTTGAGCTAGATGACCTGAAGCATATTCGCTAGGGCTACGCACATCTATAACTTTGGCACCATTGTTAATCAGCTCCCAACAGCGCTCACCGGTTTGATCTTTAGTTAGCTTAGAAATAAGGCCCTGTAACATATATACGCTCCATTAGAAAATTCTCAATGAGTTTATTCTAATGGGGCGTAATTTGCAACAGAGTTAGCATTTTAGGAAGGAATTTAGAAGTAGCTTTTTAGGTACTTCTTTGCATACTTACGCAGCTTTTTCTCACTGCTGTTAGCTGCAATATCTGCAATTGTATGTTGATATTTAGGATTAGAAGAGCTGGCTAATGCTTTGGCCATCCATGCATAGGTATCTATAGCATGTTTTTCATGCTTAAGCAGTCTGCTTGATTCTAGTTCTTGTTGTAAGACGTCTAATAGGAATTCATCTCTTACTCTGTTGTTGTAAATATAACGGGAAGCTTGACGCTTAAGCTCAAGGAGATCACTCAATAGTGCATTTTTTAATGCATTATTGCGGGAGCTTTGTTCCGAAGAGAGACTATCTTGGCTGGCTAATATTGGGTTCCATTGTTGATATTGCTCCAATATTTGCAGTGACTTTTTAGCATACTTTCGAACTTTCTTATGGTGCTTTCCTTGGTAGACTTGCTCTAAGGTTTCGCGATACTTAGGGTTGCCCGAAAAGGCTAATCCTTTCAGGAGCCACGCAGTATAGTCAATGCTTTCTTTGTCAGATGCTAATGGAAGTGAGCGAAGCATTTCAGCTTCTATTGCATCGAAAGCGCTCTCATTGGTGTAACCACTTAAAGGTAGTGTTTGGACACTGGTTTTTATTTGGCTTTTATTTTGGCTGCTGAATATTTTTTCAAGATCTTCTGAAGGTATATCTGTGGCAGATACCGCTAATGAAAAGCAGCAAGCAATTAGGGTCAGAAACTTTTTCATTTTATTTCCTTATTTGTTTTCCATTGTTTGAAAATGAGTGATGTATTAATACCACCAAAGGCAAAGTTATTACTCATTACTATATCTGTTTCTATATGTCGAATATCATCCTTTATATAATCTAACTCGCCACATTCAGTATCTGTTTGTTGTAGGTTTAATGTTGGAGCAAACCATCCAGCATTCATCATTTCTATGGTTAGCCATGCTTCAATGGCTCCACATGCACCTAGTGTATGGCCTGTGTAGCTCTTTAGTGATGAAATAGGAAGCTTTGAGCCAAAGACCGCACTTGTGGCTTGAGTTTCCGCGATATCTCCACGATCTGTTGCAGTTCCATGGGCATTGACATAGCCAACTTGTTCGGGCTGTATATTTGCATCTTTAAGGGCTAACCTTATGGCAACTTCCATAGTACCCGCATTTGGTTGGGTGACATGTAAGCCATCAGAGTTTGTACCATAGCCAATGATTTCAGCGTAAATGTTTGCACCTCGTGCTTTTGCGTGTTCAAGTTCTTCTAGCACTAATGTGCAAGCTCCTTCTCCTATGACTAGACCATCACGATTTTTGTCAAAAGGACGAGGTGTTTGGTTGGGGGTGTCATTAGAGGTACTAGTTGCAAATAGCGTGTCAAAGACGACGGCTTCAGTTGCACATAATTCCTCGCCACCGCCTGCTAGCATTAAATCCTGTTGGCCATACTTAATTGCCTCGTAGGCATAGCCAATTCCCTGACTCCCTGATGTGCAGGCACTACTTGTGGTATGTACACGACCCTTTAGTCCAAAAAAGACTGCTACATTAACTGCTGTGGTGTGTGCCATCATGCGTATATAGCTAGTTGCAGTGATGCCTGCCATGTCACCATGTTTTAACATGTCACCAAAAGCAATAATGGGATCTGTGCTTCCCGTAGATGAGCCATAGGCAATACCCATCGCGCCAGATTTAATAATTGGATCATTCAATAAACCGGCATCTTCAAGTGCGATTTCACTCGCTCGAGTTGCCATCAATGATACGCGTCCCATAGAGCGGATCTTTTTGCGGGAATAATGTGCAGGCGTTGAAAAGTCAGTGACCGGAGCTGCCAAGCGTGTGTGTAAGTCTTGGTATTTATTCCACTCATCCATCTTAACAACACAATTTTGCTGCTGTTTTAACTTCTCTGCAATGCTAGGCCAGTTATGGCCTAGAGAAGTTATACCACCAATACCTGTGATAACTACGCGTCTGCTCATATCATACCTCCATTGACGGAGATTACTTGGCGTGTAATGTACCCCGCATCTTCAGACATTAAGAAGTTAGCTAGTGCTGCAACTTCTTTAGCTTGCCCCATACGGCGCATAGGTACCATTTGGTTGATCATCTCTTTAGGAAAGTCATTAACCATATCGGTTTCAATTAAACCCGGAGCAATACAATTTACAGTGATTTTGCGTTTTGCCAGTTCAAGTGATAGCGCTTTTGTAGCGCCAATGATGCCCGCTTTAGAAGCGCTATAATTAACTTGACCTCTGTTTCCAGCAATGCCTGAAACTGATGCTAGAGTGATAATTCTTCCACCTTTTCTATTTTGTATCATGGGCATAATGCTAGGGTGAATTACATTATAAAAGCCATCTAAATTGGTATGGACGATTTGGTCCCATTCTTCTTCAGTCATCGCAGGAAAAGCATTGTCAGCATTTATCCCCGCATTAAGTATGACGCCATAGTAGGCACCATTAGTTGCTATATCTTCTGCTAAAGCCTTTTTTACTTGCTCTCTGTTGCCAATATCGAATTGGAGTTTACTCACACTAATGCCAAGTGCCTTGAGTTCACTTTCTGTGGCTTCTGCCGCTATAATGTTGCTGTGATAGTGCAGTGCGATATCAAAGCCAGATTCGGCTAACTTTAACGCAATAGCTTTACCTATGCCTCGACTTGAGCCTGTCACTAATACTCTATTATTCATTGTTTTCTCCTGAACCTTCGAGGCTTTCTGCTATATAGGCTTTTGTATCCTTAGGTTGAAATACATTAACATTAGCACTAGATACCTGTTTCCCTTGATGACTGATGTAACAATCAAATACAGCTAAACCTGAGTCTTCTTGATATAAGCGAGTTACCTCTACTTGGTAGGTTTGACCTAAATCGTACTGAGGTATATCCATTACTAGTTTTCTTGAGCCCAATAAGAAACCTATTCGAATCTCTTCACCTTTAGCTTTGGCTTCGGCTCCAGCTAGCGCAGCAATGCTTTGAGCCATATATTCTATGCCAACATAATTAGGAACCCCCAATGTTTGCGCGTCATAGTAGGGGCTTTCTGTGGTGATATGAACTTGCGTTATCAAATTATTGGGTGAGTGTTTTATTATTTGATCGATTAATATCATAGGCGCTCTATGAGGTACTAATTCATTAACCGATAATTGAGACAACTCATTAATTGCAGTCATCTTATATTCCTCTACTTAGTATTAGGCAGGCATTACTCCCACCAAATGCAAACGAATTGCTCATAACATGTTCGATATTGGCTTCTTGTTTATTGATAACCAGTGGAAGTTGAGGGTCTTGTAAATCTGGCTCCCCATCCCATTTATGAGGTGGCAATTGTTTCTGCTCTGGTTGTAACAATAAAAATGCGAGTGCTGCTTCAATTGCTCCAGCAGCACCAAGCGCATGTCCAGTAATGGGTTTAGTGGAGGAACATAAAGGGATATTATCGCCAAAAACGGAGTTAATAGCTCTACTCTCCATAGCATCATTTTTTGGTGTGGCTGTACCGTGGAGATTTATGTAGCTGATATCTTCGGGTCTAAGGCTTGCATCTCGTAGTGCGGCCTGCATTGCAGTGATTGCTCCTTCACCGTCAGGGTGTGGTGCTGAGATATGGTGGGCATCACTCGACTCTCCAATACCTGATAGGTTTACTTGGCCTTGCCCCAACTCTAAAGTGAAAAGAGCTGAGCCCTCCCCAATGTTTATTCCATCACGATTTTTACTAAAGGGCTTGCAGTGTCCTTTAGAAACAGATTCCAATGATGCAAACCCGTTAAGTGTTAGCTGACATAAGCTATCAACCCCACCAACTATGACCATATCGCAAAGATTAGCTAGGAGCATACGTTTAGCTGATGCAAAAACTTTGGTGCTAGAAGAACAGGCAGTTGAAACCGTATAGCATGGGCCTGACAGTTCAAATAGTTGGCGTAAAAAGTCGCTACTTGAACCTAACTCTTGCTGAAAATAGTGATAACTATTAGGGAAGTGACCGTGCTGTTTACGATACTTTAGCGCACTTTCACCTTTCGATATGCCAGAAGTGCTAGTACCTATGATTACACCTATTCGATCTGAACCAAATTGAGTTTTTGCTTTGGTAACTGCGGCTTCAATTTGAAGAGCTGAAGATAAAAGTATCCTATTGTTACGACAATCAAATTGGCTGAGGTGCTTAGGTAAAGTTGGTAACGCTGTAGATACTTGACCTACAAGAGTACTGGCATTAAATAGGAGATCATTTCGCCATTGCATACCGTCTGTATTGGCGGCAATAAGGTTTTGGGTTACTGATTTATGATCGTTTCCTAAAGGGGTACATAAACCCATGTTATTTATTGCAATAGAGGTCATAGTTAATTCTTAATCAATGAAACAGGGTTACAGTGGCGTTATGTTTAATTTAAAGTTGCCTGCGGGTATAGATAAATCGATATGTGCTTGCCAAAGTTCAAGATCACTGTAATGAATAACTATAATCTCATCTGTTTCTGTACCAGAGGCTGCGTCAGTTAGCAGATAGCGACAATGTACCTTATTGCAGGGTTTTGACACTAGTACTCCTGATGATAAATGGGAGTTAATTAGCTTTTTGGGCCAATATATTAGTTGCATAATTGCCATTAGATACTCAGGTTTAAACTGTTCACCTAAAAATGGGCTTTGTTCACTAATTAGTTGTTCACCATCATATACTAAGGTGAATAGCGCCTGCCCTAAAGGAGCTAAGCCGACTAAGGTAATCTTATTCGCTTGAACTTCAATCTGGGTCAATAACTCATGTTGTTCTTGACCGATAGTAAGCAGTATTTTATTGGTAGTGGAAAGGCTGGTGTTTGGGTCTAAATCACTTTTTATAGGTTGTTCTTTTAAAGACTTAGTTTTTTCTTTATTTGATGGAAGAGGTCTTTGCTCTAAGGGCAACGGTGCGAGACAATAATTTATCGATGGCGAAAGAGCCACACAGGTTTGTCTGATAAGCAATTGGGAGCATCCAGAAATGAACCCAAGACAAGCCAACATCACAATAAGATAGCTCCTTACTGGTGCAGAAGTTAACTTACCTTGATTGTCTATTTGCATAAGTTGACCACCATATCAAGTCGGCGTTGTGATTCAATTACAAAGGGGTTGTTATTATCCCAAGCATACCCTGCAAGTATTGAGCAGATCATTTCTTTAATTTTGGGGTTTGGATTTTCATAGAAAATCACATCTTGGAAACGCGTATCATACCAAGCCTCTACATAAGTTCTAAATGTATCTACGCCTTGTGAAAGTGGCTTTGCATATTCAGCTTGCCAATCAACCTTTTGACCTTGTAATTGCCGATGTAGAGATTTAGCTGCCATGGAGGCAGATTGCATTGCGATAGTGACGCCAGAAGAGAATACGGGATCGAGGAACTCTCCTGCGTTGCCAAGTAGGGCAAATTTATCCGTTGCTAATCTTGTAACGTTTGCTGAATATCCTTGAAGTTTATTTACTGTTTGTATGATTTCAGCATGCTGAAGAATTTTCTCTAAATAGGGCTCTTGGCGAGTTATAGTTAAAAGTTGTTCTTCCAATGTACCTGATAGATGCTCTAACAAATGTGGCTCTGCCACAACGCCAATTGAACTTGTTCCATCACTAAATGGAATTAACCAATACCAAACGTCTTTGTGATCAGGATGAACGCTAATAAGAATCTTATTACGATCAAAGCGACCATCGTTAATATTGTCTCTTATGTGGGTGAAAATAGCACAACGAGAAGCGAGGTTGGAGGGGCGTTCTAGATCTAGCAATTTGGGAAGTACCCTGCCAAAGCCGCTAGCGTCTAAAATATATTTAGCCTGTATTTGGTATTTTCTTCCCTGGTCGCTTTTTACTTGTACGAGCGGCTTTGCGCTTAAATCTACGTCAATCACTTCTTGTCCATAGCGGATTTCTACGCCTTGGCTTTGAGCTGTATCTGCTAACAGCTTGTCAAATTTGCCACGTTGTACTTGGAAAGTGGTTCCTGGGCCTGGAGTGTACTTTTCTGTAAAATCAAATGTGATATAGCGTCCTTGTGAATTAAAGGCTGCACCATTTTTATATTGGAATCCAGCATTGTTAACGGCATCCAACATTCCTGCTTCTTCTATAAATTGCATACAGCAGGGAAGAAGACTTTCTCCGATTGAAAATCTAGGAAAATACTGTTTTTCAAGAACAAGAACTTTATGCCCTTGTTGGTGTAAAAGACTCGCGGCTAAGGCTCCTGAAGGACCAGCACCTATGATGAGGACATCTGTTAATTCTGTTTTTGGGCTTGTGTCAGTTGCAGCTATAGTCACTTAGAAGTCCTTGTCAATATTTGAATAAAAGGTGAAAGAAAAAACGCATAACCAATTCCAATGGCAAGCGTTAGGCCAAAGTTATGTATGGCTGGTGTCTGGCTTAGTGCAAGCAGACCAAAGGCAAGTAATGTCGAGCTGGCAGAGAGAAATACGGCTAACATAACAGCACGAGTTTGCTGCTTAGCTTCGGCAAAGAAGAGGCTGTAATCGATTCCAATACCTAATACTAGAAGAAGTGCAAGTGCATGAAATAGACTAAATCCAGTACTGAGAAGCCCTAGGGTAGTGATGGTGAAAGTGATTGCCAGTGTGGGTATTGCAACAACAATAAGTGCTTTTATCACTCCGAAGCGGAAAGAGAAAATAATCAGTGCACAACACAAGGCCAAAGTAATTAGTTTTAATGTTACGCCTTTATATTGGGCCATAACATCAGATATTGAAGCAACTTTATCAACTAGTGAGACACCAGGTAGAGCATCAATTCTATCCGCGAGTAATGTTATATTTTTTACCCCTCCGAGTAAGACAATGCTGGCATATTGCTCTACACCATTTTGACTTACTGGCGGAAGCCATAAAGCGGCCAATTGCTCTGACTTTATGGTGTCGAGGAATGTTTCTGGTGTAATGAAATTACTCTTAGCTATTTGGTATTGGTGAGTTAATGGTTTTAGTATCTTTTCGCTTAGCCCCAGTTCACTTTCGATTCTAGAAAGTCCACTACGATATATTTGAGACTGCAGTGCATAGGCTTCATTCTGCTTTTTTTGGCTAGGAATATAGTTTGCTAAGCTGATATAGCTGGTTATCTCATGGTTGTTGATACTTGCTGTAAAGTCAGGCTCTAGAGCCTCTAGTTTTTGTAACAGTTCCTCTTTCGTTTGTGCTTGTACAAGAAGAAATTGATTATCGGTACCGCCACTCAATAAACCTCTTACTTTTGCTTCTTGAGCCAGAATGTCGATTGGACTTTGTTGTAACGCTCGAATGTCATCATTGCTTTTAAGCTGACTCAATCCCCAAAATATAATGAAGCAAGAAGTTACTATGAATACGCCTCTTATAGGCTGAGAGGTGAGTAGACTCAATCGATTAAAGCCGTTGAGGTACATTTGAGCTATGTTCAGTGGAGCCTGCGTACAGTTAAGTTTTGAGGCACCTATACTTGGATAAGCAAGTATCAATGTTATATAGGCCGAGAAGAGTCCCGCAGCGCAAAATATTGCGACTTGCTGCATTCCGGGAAATGGCATAATACCTATTCCAATATAGGCTAGTATGCTAGTAGATAAAGCAAGTGAAATAGCAGGAAGAATATGCCGCTTTATATCGGAGGCTGTAGCATCTTTTTGCTCTAACTTTTCACAGTAAAAATGAAAGCTATAATCAATAGCAATGCCAATAAGACTCGTGCCAAATACGAGTGTCAGTAGGTGAATCTCACCAAATATTGCTAAGGTTAGTGTAATTGCAAAAAGTAAGCCTGTAGATACTGTGATCAGGGTGACAGCCAAAGGCATTAGAGACCGAAAAGTTAACCAAACCAAAAGCACTACCCCAGCTAATGATAGGCTTCCTATTATTGAAACTTCTTGTTTGGCGTTTTCTGTTGCAGCCCTTGCATGAAATAAAGCTCCTGCCTTATTGATTTTAAGGTTTGGATATTGCAGTTTGATTTGAGAAATTGCATCAACGATGGTTTGAAACTGTATTTGCTGAACGTTCGGGTTAAACACACTGAGATTAGATTTTGCCATTACGATACTGGACACTAACCCATCGTGCCTTTTTATTAATATTCCTTGGGTTTGCGTTAAGTCCGTTTTTGAAGCTAAAGACAGCATATTTTCAGGAAATAACAGTAATGGGTCTTGGGTCAGTAGATCACTATTGGCGTAGCCAAAGGTGCTATATAGCTGAGATTGAGCATTTTGAATTAAAGGAGTTAAATTGTGCTCAATAAGAGGTTGGGATTGAGTTGACGTTAACAGTTTAAATCTATGTTTAAAGTAATATTGATTGAGCCTATTAGCTAATTTTGAGTCTGCACTTGTAACTTGACTAAATACAGCATTATTACGACTTAACAGGTCAATCATTAGCTTGCTTGCATGTATGACTTGAACTTCATCTTCCCCCGTTATACTGAGGTAAATGCGATTAGCTAAATGTTGTTCAACTTGGTTTTGTGCCCTTTGTATAAGTGGGTCTTGCTCTATTTGTGGCAGCATCGCGAGTATGTCGCTGTTAACTTTAGCGCCCGATTGCCACATGAATATAACGGAAATGACTAGAGCTAACTGTAAAGTTAGCCATATGATGAATTTAAATTTATTGTGATTAGACTGGTTGTTAGTTATCCAGCTCACTAGTTAACCTCAAAGTTAAAGTAAGCAAGTTCTTTTGTTGTGAGCGATTGATTACTTAAATTATCGAACTCTATTCTAGTTGTGTCACCATTGTTATTGAGTAAAACTAGACTGTCTATATGATGCTTTCCTGAAAGTACCATTTTAGGGATTGCTTTACGAATATTCTGATCTAATGGGATAAGTCCCAGTTGCCATTGTTGTTGAGCTGCTGGTTTATAAAACAATTTGAATTGTTTGTTTAGTTGTTGCAGGTTTCCGGTTAGTAATGCATTCATTAACTTGGGCATTTCTTGGCTAAAGACATTGGCCTTTGAAGTTTGGTCTGCTGTAGTTACTCGAATCTGACCTTGGCTATCTTTTTGAATAATATTACCTTGCATTAATATTATACTTGTTTGGAATGGTGTTAACTGAAGCCAAGCGATACCTAAGTCTTGCTTAAAAATAAACTTACCTTTGCTGATTAAAGGCTTTTTAAGTACCTTTAGTTTTCGATATTGAGTAAAGTCACCTTTTGTTGTTTTTTCTACATGTAATTGATTGCTAAGACTTTGTAATTGATTCGGTTGAGCTTGCTTTAGAAATAAGTCTTCTAGACTTGCTCCATCGTTAGCGCTCGCCTGTGAGCACACAATTAAAAATAGCAGTGACAAAGATAAGGGGAATTTTCTAGTCATAGAGTACTTTCTTTTGCTGAGCAAACCAATATATGAGGCTATTTTCATAATTTCTTAGCTTCTATTAGTGAAAGGATCTTATCTTGAAATACCTTAGGTGTGATAAAGCATAGCTCTTGTGTTTGAGCATCAACTGCTGCTTGAATTGTATATCCTTTAGTGAGCCTTTCATTTGTCAACACATCTCGTATTTGATAGTTGATTCGCATACGGTTTTCCCATTCGACTAGAGATGCAATGACTTTTATTTTCTGCTCGAAGGTGCTTGGCTTAACATATTTGATATTGACATCAACTATGGGCCAAGCATAGCCAGAATCTCGCATTTGACGATAATTATAATTGATCAAATCTAGCAGTTGGCATCTGGCTATTTCAAAATAGCGAAGATAGTTGCCATGCCAAGTAATTTCCATCGAGTCGACATCATGAAACGGGATTGTCATTTCAAGCTCTGTCGTTAATATCGGTTTCATGAACAAACTTCCCAAAATTGAGACTGGATCTTAGTTATGGTCTGACGGAGTAACGGCTCTAGAGGTCTATCCTCAGTTAAGGGTTCGAAATCTATTTTCACTTGGGAAAGTGTTTTGGCCAGAGATGGAGTCAGAGAGGCCGGATCTAACTCTTCTTGAGCAACTCTTAGATCAATACCCTGAGTCATCGCAAGTAATGCCGCAGCAGTTACTTGCTCTGTTAACTGAAGTACTCGCAGGCAGTCTCTTGCTGCAATTGTTCCCATGCTAACTTTATCTTGATTGTGACATTCAGTTGATCGTGAAAAGACACTGGCTGGCATAGTGTTTTTAAGAGCTTCGGCAGTCCAAGCAGATACGCCTATTTGTACGGCTTTAAAGCCATGGTTAATCGCTTTTCTTTCCCCCTTTGCAGCGGATAGATTTGCAGGCAAGCCATTATTGAATTTAGGATCCATGACTAGTGCCATTTGCCTATCTATGAGGTCGGCGATATTGGCGACACAATTTTTTAGGCTATCCATGGCAAAAGCGATATGTCCGCCATAGAAATGCCCTCCATGAAGTATGTGTTCCCCTTCAGCATCTACAATAGGGTTGTCGTTCGCACTATTGAGCTCTGTTTCTATAAACTGTCGCATAAAGGGTAGTGCGTCTTGTAATACTCCTATGATATGAGGTGCACACCGAATTGAATATCTGTCTTGTAACCTATCAGAGTTTCTAGGATGTTCATAATGGTTTAGATCTTGACGAATCCATGCGGCAATTTGGCTTTGACCAGGGTGTGGTTTCGCAGCAAACAATATTTCGTCAAAATGGTTTGAATTGCCCTTTAAGGTTAATGAAGCCATTGCTGTAATACGGCTTGCCAATTTGGCTAAGTATTTCGCTCTATCATAGGCTAGGCAGGCTATAGCTGTCATGACAGCAGTACCGTTCATTAAGGCTAGGCCTTCTTTAGGTCTGAGTTTGAGCGGTTGAATATCTAACTCTGCGTAAACATCTGCAGTACTGCGCCTTTCTCCTTTGTACAGTACCTCACGTTCTCCAACTAGGACGCCTGCAAGATAAGATAGCGGCGTAAGATCGCCGCTTGCGCCAACGGAGCCTTCTTCAGGAATAACTGGAACTATGTCTAGATTGAGTAATTCAACAATTCTGGCAAGTAACTCATAGCTTACTCCTGACTTCCCTATCGTTAAGGAGCTCAGGCGACAAGCCATAACGGCTCTGGCTTGCGTTGTTGTGAGGATATTTCCTAGGCCACAACCATGAAATCGTGAAAGGTGTAGTGGTAGTTCTTGTACTAAATCTATGCCGACATTGACCGTACATGAGTCTCCATAACCAGTAGTAACGCCATAGACAACGCCTTCTTCATGTAAAAGGCTGTCGATAAACCTAGCGCCCTTTTGTATGTACTCTCGATATTCAGGAGTATCTGAAAGTGTTACTTTTGCTCCATGAGCAATGGCACAGACTTGTTCAATGGTAAGGGCAGAGTGGCCGAACTCGATACTTTCTGGGGGTAACTCGGCATGATTCATCTGTGTCATTTATTTACTACTCATATTTGGATGGCGAACAATTTCATTATCATTGTGCCAGAAATCATAAAAATTAAACCATTGAAGAGGAGCTCGTCGAGCATAATGCTCTAAGCGTTGGGCGTATATGGTAACAGCCTTTTGAAGTCGTTCCATGCGCCCCTTTCTTGAGCCAGTTATGCTCTGGGTGAACTCTTCTAAATGAACTTGATAACCTGTTTTCTCTTTCAGGCAAAACATTAAGAAGGTAGGGCAATCCATCAAACTTGCGAGGATAAAGGGCCCTTGGGGAAAAGCGGCTTCTTCGCCAAGGAAGGGAGCATAAAATACCCGTCCTTCAGCATTGGAAGAAGTTCTATCCGCTGCGATTACGACGAGCTCGCCATCTTCTACTTTTTGTTTTAGTAGCATAGAGCTCGCGGGGCCTAGTTCACTGACCTGAATAAGGTTTAATGAGCTACTTGGGTTGAGTTGCTTTAAAACTCGATTAAAGTTTTCCGCATTTTGAGTAAGCACTAATACATTTACTTTTATTTGAGTGTATTGTGTTGAGATTGCGCGGCATAACTCGATATTTCCAAGATGGGATGCGAGCATTACGGCTCCTTGGCCGCTTTCTAATAGGGATGTGAGTTTGTCTTTCTTTGGAAAGCGTACTTCATCGAGTTTAAGCTTATTACACCAAGCGTCAATTCTATCTAAAGCTGCATTACCAAAAAATAAGAAGTGCCTAAAACTATCATGCCAAGAATGAGCTGTTAGTTGTGAGTTATTGGGCTCTAGTTGACGAACTTTATGTAAAAATTTCATAGAGGCTTGGCGTGTTGTCGAGCCAGTCAAAAAGAAATACAAGATGACTGGATACATAAAGGCACGGCATAACCAGTGGCCACCCCATCGGTAGCATTCCGCTAATAAGCGTATACCTATGTAGCTGCCTCTTTCCCTCATATTTGACCAATGTAGAGTAGATTTATTTCTAGTCAGTAACTTAGGTAATCTAGCTAACATTCCAAAAAATAAACGTGTATGGAGCTTGCTAATTCTTAGATTGTCTTTAAGACCTTGAAAGTGGCTGATCCCATCTTCAGGGTAGATGACTTGAGTTGGTAGGTGGATAATATCGACTCCCTGCCAGTAAAGTCTTACTAGGACTTCGATATCGAAATCCATTCTTTCACCTAATTGGGTTTGCTGAAATAATTGTTCTGTTGCAGATAGTGGATAGACTCTAAAGCCACACATGGAATCTTTTATGTCGAAGCTAAGTGTTTCCACCCAAACCCAAAAATGGGTGATATATCTACCATATAATCGGCCTTTAGGAACACTATCATCATATATGGGCTGGCCAGAGATTAAGGCGTCAGGATGGGCGCTAGCTTTATCTATCATGGCGGGAATATCTGTCAGGTTATGTTGCCCATCAGCATCAACTTGTAGGGCATGAGTGTAGCCATCTCGAAATGCCGCTCTTAGTCCAGTCATGACTGCAGCACCCTTACCTCGATTATAAGGGTGATGGATTAACGTAATCCAAGAGTGTTGATTTGCCAACTCTTGCAGAAGATAACGAGTTTCATCATTACTGCCGTCATCAATAAGGTAGCAATGTAAATTTAACTCGGCCAAATTATCTAGTGTTTTGGCGATTGCTTCTTTGTGATTGTAATTAGGGATGACTAATGTGATTTTCACTTTGGTGATCCTATAACTATTCTGCCCGATGCAAAGCGCATATCACCTTGATGATATTGAAAAGTAAGCTTCTTTTTAGCAGGTTTGTGCTCAATAGTGAGAGTTACCAAAGAATTGGGTAATAATATTTGTTGAAATTTAAGGACTTCTAACTGAGCAATGTCCACTTGGTAGTTAAAGTGTTGGCAAGCCAATTGAACAGCCCAGTCAAGTTGAGTGACCCCTGGTAATACTGGTTGTTCAGGAAAGTGTCCTTTAAAGAAATCTAGCTCTGCAGATATAAATAGTTGAAACTCAACTTTATTTTCACTCGAAGTCGTTGTTCTGATTTCTGGAAGTACTGACTTAATCATTTTACAAATAATTCCGTTAGTTGCTGAGTGATACGTTTACCTTGGCTATTGAGAGGGAGTTGTGTTGGATAACGCCAACGTTTAGGTAAAGTTACTCGCTCGAAATTGCTTAAGAGGTGGTTTTTGAATAGGTTGTTGAGTGACAGTTTACCATTTTCCGCCAAGTATGCTTTTCCCAGTTGGGAAAGCTCAATGACAGCTCCTAATTGAGCCTTAGGGTTTGCAAGCATAATGACTGCTGCAAGATCGACAAATTGATGTTCGGATAACAGTTGTTCCATGTGTTGCAGCGATACACGTTTCTCTGCAACTTTTACTATGCGGTCTAAGCGTTCTAAAAGTTGAAAGCTACCGTCAGGTTCGATTGATACCTTATCTTCGGTAACAAACCACTCTTTAGTAGCTAGATAGGGCGATTTTAACTTCAACGCCGACGACTCTGTAGTCGCGACCTTTATGTCTTCAAAGCTCTGCCAAAATGAGTTAGCGCTGGCTTGTTGACGGTAAGCTATTCCGCCAGTTTCGGTTGAGCCAAACACTTCAAAGGGAAGTTGGCCAAAACACGTCTTTATTCCCAAGGCGCTCTGTAGATTAAGAGGTCCCCCTGAGCTGAAGATTGCTTTAGGTGAATGTGCTTGTAATTTAAAGCCTAGAGACTCTGGTAATCTTGAAAGCTGAGCTGGGCTGGCTATTAAGGTTAATGGAGAGAAGTGCTTTAAACAGTCAGATAACGTTTCAGGGTAATTGATTTGTGGAATCAAAAACTCTCTTTTGCTAGCAAGAGGCCAAAGTATTTTAAACAATAAACCATAGATATGCTGATGTGAAACCGCTGAAATGACTTTTGTATCGCTCGTAAGTGTTGAGAATGTTGCCTCTAAAGTACTGACCTCTGAGTCTAACTGTTCTACTGTCTTAATGACACCTTTGGGAGCGCCACTTGAGCCCGACGTGAAAAGTAATATACGTCCTAGTCTTTTGGAGGTTGGCCATGTGACTGTTTGGCTACTGTTGATATCTGTCAATAAGACGGAGCTTTTTGTTTGGAAGTAGTTATCGTCACATAAACAGGCATCAAACTCAGAAGTCAGATCTGCTAAGGTTCCCACTAGGGTATTTGGAGGCAAAATAAGATCTTTACCAGCCAATAGACCCGCACATAAACCTACTGCGAAATAGGCACTATTGTCGCTAGCTAATAACCAGCGTTGCGTATTACTTTGATTAAGTTTCTCAAAGTAATGAGCTACTTGGTTAATAAAATGCTCAGCACTTAATTTTGAGTTAGCTGTAAATGCTATTGTTTGACTTGGCATTGGGCCGTTAGCCAGCCAGTCAAATAAAATACCTGAAGTCATTTTTTTAACCAAAAAGTGCGATATAGAAATTCGCTAGCAAATAGACAACCTATTAAAATGTAAGAGATTAGCCCATTATAAAGAGTCCATACTTCAATGCTGGTATATAATGCAGTATAAGTTGCTGCTAAAGCATTAAAGCTGAATAAGCCACACCAAATAAGTGTTACCTTGTTAAGATAGCTTTTAGCTTCATCGGGTAAATTAGGCTCTTTTAGTCTTGCAAGTCTTTCAATCATGCTAGGGCCTGATATAAGTGAATAGCTAAACAGCATTAACATGGTCAGGTTAATAATGACAGGATAAAAAAGTAAAAGCGTATCACTCTGGGAAACAGAGCTCACAGCGGTAAGTCCTATGCCTGCAACGACAGGCAGCAACATTATCCTTAACTGCTTTCTTTGTAGGCACAATCTTAGAACTAGCATGCCACAAATAATAGCGGCAACAGTTCCAACAGGAAGGTAATTTAAGCCCAAATAAACTGCTAGCGGATAGGCTAGCAGCATCAACCCGGTGATGATTTGTAATACAAAAACCATTAAGCTGAAACTAATTTCTCGATAGCGTTAACGATATCTTCAACAGTTCGAACAGCCTTAAACTCTTCTGGTTGAATCTTTTTACCTGTTATCTGTTGTAGTTTTATGACGAGATCCACTGCGTCGATACTATCTAAATCCAGCTCTTCATATAGTGAAGCTTCTAGACTGATATCACCAGCATCAATTTCAAACTCTTCAACCAAAATGTTGGTGAGCATCTCTAGGATCTGTTCACGACTTTGCATAGTGTTCTCCTTAAGCTCTTTGCGTCTCGATAAAGCTAGCCAAGCTAGCTACGCTATAAAAATGAGCTTTTGTTTCTTCAGAGTTCGCCTCTATCTTGACGTCGAACTGTTTTTTAATTGCCAGTCCTAATTCAAGGGCATCGATAGAATCTAATCCAAGTCCATCTCCAAAAAGAGGTGCTTGAGTTTCAATATCTTCAACACTAATATCTTCAAGGTCTAAGCTATCGATAATTAGTTGTTTTATTTCAGTATTTAGGTCCATAATGTCTTACTAAGTTGTTGTGTATAATGTTCTTCCAGGTCTCGAGTGAGCTTACGAGCCATTTTCGCATCCCCCCCCTCGTCTGAATCGTAAAGGATATGTCCAATTGGTTCGCCTATTTCTACCGTCATACCTATGGTTTTACGAGGTATTTCATACCAAGGCTCCTGTTTACTCAATCCAGGCGCATTAGTTCTGAGTATGACGGGTAATATGTCTGTGTTAGTTCTTAAAGATATATTGGCGGCACCTCGTGCAAAGCTATTAATTTTCTTTCCTAAAACAGTACGAGTACCTTCAGGAAAGATAATAAGGTTGTTGTCTCTTGCGAGGATCTTTTGACAATCATCTAGTAATAAATTAGCGCCTCTATTTGGTATATAACCTGCGCATGAGACAACACCACGCATAAATGGATTTCTCCAAATACTCTGCTTTACGATACAGCCAGCATTGGGCATTAGGCTAATAAGTACGACAACATCTACTAGAGTAGGGTGATTGGCAACCACCACCATCCCTTTTGCGTTGCTAAGTCTTGAAAGATACTCGGTATTAACTTTTATAACGCCTGTTATGGTGAGCATTTGTACAAAAAACTGAAATAGCAAATGCACAGCGTATTGAACTCTTCTAATTTTTTGAGTTTCACTTCCGGGCCAAACTCTTAATAGTGGAAGTATCGTAAGAGAGCAAAGCAGCCCCCCTAATCCAAAGGTGATATAACAGAGAGTTCCCCCTATCCACCTTGGGACATAAGCTAATCCCGTCAGCCTCTTAGTTGTCATAACCTAAACTCCAATGCCAACCGGAAATAACTCCAGAAATACTTGAATGATTTGCTAATGCATTTAATAGTTTTTGGTAGCCAATATGAAGGACATCTTTGTCAACTTGTGAGTTTATGCTCAAGTGTGCTGAATTTGATATCTTTGTCTCTCTGCGTGTAAGCAAAAAGCCTATGCCTAATGGGAGCTCCATTTCATCTGTATATTCGTCATAGATAGGAGGGACTGGATCATCGGCAAATACAATGAAAACGGGGGCTGGGTCTTCTTGTAATTGTGTATACGCTTCTATTAAAGCTTGAGAAAAGGTTTCTTTACCCGCAGCAATTGAGGTTGTGCTTACCTTATTGTTAGATACAATTCCCCAGATCCCACTTGCCGTATTATGCACAGATTGGCTAAAGCCCATAGGTGATAAAGCGTGTTTATTTAGTATGTCTTCAAGCAGTGTAACTGTACGATTGAGTTCGCCGTGCCTAGAGCAAAAAATGGTTCTAGTGTCAGGTGAAAATTGACACTGAAATGCAACTTCCAGCATGATTTTGGTTAAACGGCTATACCTTCTTCTTTGCATGGCGGGCACTTGGGCAAGCTTTGGAGCAAGATTAGAGTCTACTTCCTCTGAAATAGTTTGTTCGCTATTTTTTTTCCAATCATCTTTTGTTTGATGCGATGGACACCAAGCGGCCCACGAAGCAATATTGAACTCTAATTCCACTATTTTCCCTTTGCCTTAATCTATAGGCCTTGCCAAAAATCCTATGAGCAGCAGGCCAAAGAATAAGGTTATTTACCCAATTTGGACGCGTATTCTACAACAGATTTGAATTTAACAAGAAACAATTTTGGAAGGCTTGTGAAAGAATTGTATGTATTAGGTAAAGGCGTTAATTAGTTAACGCCTTTACCGTATGATTATCTATTAAGGTTTATTCTCAGCTTCCTAAGTGCCTTTTTCACTTTGCGGGTATTATCAGGTCCCATGCGAACTAATAATTTCTGTGCATTAGGTAGCGCTTCAAGTTCTGGGTCGACAAATTGATAGTTCACACTAACGCCATCGAGCTCTATCGGGGTTTCAATAATAGGTGCATCGAGCAGCACATCTATAGCTTCAACAAGACGCTCTTTAAAGCGCATGTCAGGATAACCTAGCTCAGCAAAAGCTTGTTCAAATAAGGGAGAAAGCTGCTCATAGTTCGCGATTAACTTGCTTGAGTCAAGGTTGGCCAAGAGGTCAGCATACATATCGTATCTATGGTAACTATCCGGATTAAGATAGGTCTTATTGGTGATCTCAGACACGGTAAAGGTGCGATTCGGTCCCTTCATTGGGCTCACTTTACGCGCAAGCTCACCTTGAGCTAGGTTATCGACAAACACCACAAATTGCCTAGCGAGGTTCTGTTCAATGATTAAGGGAGCAACAGCCATACCGTTGGCAATTTCAACGGCTTTGCCTTGTACAAACTTATCACTGTCGTTGAGGCTAGGTAGCGGCTCAATCACCTCTTCTGGCTCAGGAGTAACTTCTTGCACCTCTTCATCTTCAGCGGCTTGCTCTGGAGTAACGGCCTCTTGAGGAATATCGACTTCTGGCTCAGGCAGGCTCGCTTGAGTTTCAAGGGGCTTGAGTGGTGCTGGTGCTGGCAGCTCAATTTGAGCCTCTTCTTGCTTAACGGTTTCTGTGTCATTACTGGAAAAAATGTAATAGCCAGCTGCACCTAGGGCGATAACCACTGCAATGGCAATTTTCGCCATATGATTGCTGGCGGCAGTATCATCTGTAGGAGTGATTCTATCGTTTTGATTAACTTGCATCTTACTTCCTTTAATTTCGCGACTGCTGGGATACTGCGAAAGCGCATAGTCCCATTCTGCAAAAATAGTTTGGCTTGTCTATAGCTTGACCAATATTGTGATGATTATTTCTTATCTATTTGTGTCATTTGCCCTAAGGCGTTAAAAATTTTGAGTTATTGGAATAATGCTTGGACACTAGGCTTGGACATATTGTTCCGTATGACCTAGCCAACGTTTTATGATAGCGTCCACATTTTCCGGCGCTTGCTGCATCACATGTAGGGCAAGCTTTTGAATATGGGGAATGAGTGATTGGTCCCGAACAAGATCGGCAATCTTCATCTCTGCAAGTCCAGTTTGTCTGGTGCCTAGTACTTCCCCTGGCCCTCTAATCTCTAGATCACGCTGGGCGATAACAAAGCCATCATTACTTTGTCTCAGCACGCCTAGGCGCTTAGTTGCTGTGGCTGAAAGTGGTGCTTTATACATAAGCACACAATGGGAAGCGACAGCGCCGCGACCGACTCGGCCTCTAAGCTGGTGTAATTGAGCTAAGCCTAGTCTTTCAGGGTTCTCGATGATCATTAAGCTGGCATTGGGCACATCCACACCCACCTCGATAACCGTTGTTGCGACCAATAGATTGAGCTCGCTCGATTTAAACTCATCCATAATTTGCTGCTTTTCGCTTGGCTTCATTCGGCCATGGACTAAACCAATTTTCAATTCTGGTAGCGCAGCTTTTAACTCTTCTGCTGTATCTTCGGCGGCTTGGCATTCGAGCACCTCTGATTCATCAATCAGGGTGCAGACCCAGTAAGCTTGGCGTTTATCTGTTAGTGCTGCCTGACGCACCCGCTCAATCACATCTTGGCGACGAGTATCGGGAAGGGCAACCGTGGTCACAGGTGTTCGTCCAGGCGGCAGTTCATCGATAATTGAGGTATCGAGATCCGCATAGGCGGTCATGGCCAAGGTTCTAGGAATGGGGGTTGCCGTCATAATGAGTTGATGAGGATGAAAACCTTGATGAATGCCTTTTTCCCTTAACCCTAGTCGCTGATGCACGCCAAATCTGTGTTGCTCATCGATAATGATAAGCGCCAGTTTATGAAAGGTGACCTGCTCTTGGAAAATCGCATGGGTACCTACGACCATATTCGCATGGCCAGAGGCGATATCCTCAAGGGATTGAGTTCTGGCTTTGCCCTTAAGCTTGCCCGCCAGCCAACCTACTTTAAGCCCTAAGGGCTCGAACCAAGCGCTAAAGTTATTGGCGTGCTGCTCTGCTAAAAGCTCGGTTGGTGCCATCATGGCGACTTGATAGCCGTTTTCTATCGCTTGAAGTGCAGCTAGGGCGGCAACTAATGTTTTGCCTGAACCTACATCTCCCTGTACTAATCGCATCATAGGCACAGGTTTTTCTAAATCTTGACCTATCTCGGCAACGACTCTTTGTTGAGCGCCTGTGGGCTTAAAGGGCAGAGACTGCAAAAATGGATTGAGCAACTGACCGTTGGCAGCCATGGCTATGGCTTTATCTTGATTGCTTTTTTGCCTTAACTTGAGCATACCCAAGTTATGGGCCAATAACTCCTCTTGCACTAGCCTTTGCTGAGCGGGATGCTGACCTTGTTCTAGCTCCCAAGGCTGTACCTCTTTTGTTGGCCTATG
The DNA here is from genome assembly GCA_947503555.1 of uncultured Shewanella sp. Classification (GTDB taxonomy): domain Bacteria; phylum Pseudomonadota; class Gammaproteobacteria; order Enterobacterales; family Shewanellaceae; genus Shewanella. Next base: position 71,061 of record CANNEE010000007.1, on the reverse strand, counting down.
AATAAGTTGTAGAGCATGGGCCAGGCTCATCTGATTGGGTTGCAGATTTGTGGGTAGCAGTTCATTTATCCCACCTTGGGATAGCAGCTTGAGTGCCTGCTCGGTTAGTTTAATCCAGCTGGCTTGCTTTAAGCCTTCTGTGGTGGGATAGATAGGAGTTAGGGTATCACTCAGCGCTGGCGCTTCACCGTCATGACTGATTTTATAATCAGGGTGAATAATCTCTAGCTGATGCTTGCCGGCTTTGATTTCGCCATAGGCACGAATATGCAATCCAGCTTGCATAGCGTTGCGCTGAGCCATGGAGAAATTAAAGAATCTTAGTGTGATAGGCCCTGTTTCATCTCGCACCTGACAGGTGAGCATACGTTTACGGCCAGGGATCACTTGGGTGGATTGAATGATGCCATCGATAGTGCCGTATTGGCCGGGGAACAAGCTTGCCACTGGGTAGATTTGGGTTCTGTCTTCATATCTTAGGGGAAGATGAAACAGCAGATCTTGTACTGTGCTAATGCCGAGTTTAGCCAGCTTATCTGCGACCTTTTTGGCGACGCCTTTGAGGTCTGTGATAGGAACAAGATCCAGTCGTGACAAAGTTTGTTAGCTCAATACTGTAAATTTATACATATACTAACAGAGAATCATTATTAGGCAATATGTTAGCAGCCTGAACTAGGCGAGTTCAGTCTTTGCTCAAGAGCTGGTTTAGTTGAGTTTGATATCCAGTCCAGTATTGCTTTGCCAGTGGATTATAACCAGCCTTTCTGTTTGGCGATGCGTGCCGCATCAACTCGGTTTCCCGCATTGAGTTTGGCAATAGCCTCCGATAAATAGTTACGTACTGTGCCTTCAGCAATAAATAACTTTGTAGCGATTTGCGCTGTGGTTTGCCCCTCGCCTGCAAGCCTTAGTGCTTTACGCTCTTTATCATTTAATGGATCTTGCTCGCCAACGGCCATGATAGCGAGTTCAGGATCGATAACACGTTTGCCAGCCATCACTTTTGTGATGGCGGCCGTGAGCTCTGCTGAGGGTGCATCTTTTAGTAGAAAGCCGCCAACACCTAGCTCTATTGCACGCTTGATATAGCCGACTCGGCTAAAGGTCGTGATGATGATTGTTTTAGTTGGCAGAGTGTGTTCCTGTATCCATTGAGCCAGTTCAAGTCCGCTAAGGCCTGGCATTTCGATGTCGGTTAACAGTAAATCTATCGATTCTTGCTTTAGAATTGATAGCGCCTCATCGCCATTTTCGGCTTGTATTACGTCAAAGCCTTCCATTGAGAGAAGGGCGGCCAGTGCCCCTCTGACCATGGCTTGATCTTCTGCTAACAATATTTTCATTGGTCTTCCTCTGTTGCTGGCTGCAGCGGAATGGTGATTTGGGTTTGATAGTTGGGGCTCAGCTTGACTTGGTAGTGACCATTTAAGCTGGCAACGCGCTCCTTAATACCTTGAATTCCATTTCCTTCATTTAGCGCCTTTAGCTTTGCCTGTTCGATTAAGGTGAACTCAATCATATCCTTTTGTTGTCTCAGTATTATTTGGCAAGTTCGAGCTTGGCTGTAACGTAGCATATTACTGACAAGTTCAGTCAATATTAGGATTAGTTGGCTTTCGATGCGAGCAGACAGGGGCTCAAGCTCTCCCGTGACTTGTGTGGCAATTCCCTTATCTCTTAATCTTTGGCATAACTGCTGAATAGTGGCATCTAGGCCTGTGTGTTTATAGTTAGAGACAGTGCGGCGAATCTGACTCAGGCTATCTCTTGCAATCGTACTGAGCTCAGTCAGTTGTTGGCTAGCTTGTGATACCTCTTGTTTCGCCAGTAGCTTTTGGGCGAGCTCAGCTTTAAGCACAATAGATGACAGGCTATGACCCATGACATCGTGTAGATCTCTCGCGATTCTTTCTCTTTCTACAATTTTGGCCATTTGCATTATTTCATCATCACTTTTTTGCTGTAGCCGTTTGTTTTCAAGCCGTCTTCTTTCGATTACACCAAATAGTCCCACCACAGTAACTAGTAGGGTGCCGTAGGCTGGAAAATAGTATTGGTTAAACCCAAGAAGCTGATTAAGTACAAACAGGGAAACCGATATGGCCATCAAGCTTAAAATGGCGACTCTGGCAGAGTAGAAAAAGCCGATAAAGAAGCCTGCGAAAGTAAATAGTGACAAGGACCCTGGGTTAATCGGAGTTATCATCACGGCTAAGACGAGCATCGCCAGTATCGGAGCCCAAGCGTTTTGGCTATTAGCACTATAGGCTTTGTAATAGCTAAAGATAAACGGAATAAGAGCCAGTAGACTAACGATTATCTGCCACCTTGGGTAGTCGTTTAGCATAAGTGGAATCAAGTAGAAGACAAGATTGAGCAGGTAGACCCAAGCGTATCGCTTCTCAGAGTCCGTTTCTTGGGAAGAAAGAGTGTTGGTTGTCATATGAGCCTCATCTAGTACTTCGTTAAGGTACAGCAAGTTAAGTATCTTAGCCTGCCGTACCTGCTCTACGAAAGATTTACTATTAAATGTTCAAAAGCTTGGTGTTCGTCATTAAGAGTCTTGGTTATTCCGTTTATTTTGCTGAATAAGAAACTTGGCCCAGCCGTAATCACTTTGCACTGTTAATGCTTGTTGCCAGTCGGCGAGAGCCTCAGCCTGATTGCCTAGTGCTTGCTGCGCTAATCCTCGCCAAGTGTAAGCTTCTGCTTCACCCCAACATATAGTGTCACAGGGAGCCTGAAAAAGCGTGATAGCTTGGTTCGCCAATTCCACGGCTTTTTGCGGGCTGCCGCCATAGGTGGCAGGAGTGTTATAGGCGCCTATGGCTTGCACGAGTTTAAGTCTTGGGTTTTGGGGTTCTAATTGCTCAGCTTTAGTAAGTGCATTGGCATATTCGATTCCAAAACTCTGGGCATTAACAGGCTCTATCGCGATTTTCATGCCATAAACCGATGCTAATAGTGTGTAGTTTTCAGCGTTGGCTTGAGATTCATTGAGTTGTTCTAGAATATTTTGCGCCTGAGTCAGTGCGGCTTTGACCACCTGATGTTGGCCTAAGACATTGGCGCTGATAGCTAAACGGTAATTAGCATAGGCTTGGCTATAATCATGTTCGGTGACAACAAGCTGCTTTAGTTTATTGATATCCATACTGTTAGCCGCAGCATCAATGCTGGCGATATCTGCTTGGGCTGTGTGGCTGAAAATAGCAAGTCCGGTGATCATAATCAGTGTTTTCATAGTCTGTTCCTTTGCGATGAGTTGCAGCTTATTGCTGTAGTTTTAGTATTCAAGAACAGGCCTTTTTTTATTAGGCACAAAGGTCATTGGATCATGATGACAAATGTCATGAGTTGATTGTTAGATTAGCGTGAAGGGAGTCTAGAGGTGGATGTGAGTGTTCAAAGTCTTGCAGTTGTTTTAGCAGAGACTACAAGGGATCCCCTGTAGCCTCTTGCTGCAGTTATTTAATATTTTTGGCGAAGAGGTTTATTTTATCTCATCTTGCCAAAGGACTTGAGCACCACGAATACCATCGACCACTTCATTAAACTTTTGCTCCAGTACATGGCGTTTGATTTTCAATGTTGGGGTCAAGATATCGTTTTCTGTGGTCCAAGGTTCAGAGACAACCACTATGGCATCGACTGTCTGGTGTGACTCTAGGTGTGGATTAACGCCATCTAGCGTCTCTTTGAGTGAGATACGCACCTCCTCTCTGGGTTGTAATGCCGATCCCTCGGCCAATTGCACTAGCGCAATAGGATGAGGCAGGCCTGAGCCAATGACACAGATAAGTTCGACATGGGGATCTTGTGCCAGCTTACGCTCAATAGGCACAGGTGCGACATATTTACCCTTGGCCGTTTTAAAGTTATCTTTCACACGCCCAGTAATAGTCACACAGCCTGAATCATCGATTTGGCATAGGTCGCCTGTGTGGAAGAAGCCTTCATCGTCAAAAGCGGCTGCGGTGGCCTCTTCCTCTTTGTAATATTCTCGCATTAGCCCTGGAGTGCGTATCATTAGCTCACCATTGTCAGCCATCTTAATGTCGCAATCTTCTACTGCATGACCGACAGTACCTATCTTGTTGGGGTTGAAAGGATGGTTAATGATGGAGTAGGCACAGTTTTCTGTCATGCCCCAAGCTTCGCAGATATCAAGGCCTATATCGTGGTACCACTTGACCAGAGACGGCGGAATTGGCGCGGAGCCTGAGCCGAGAAGTTTACAATGCTCTAGGCCTAATCCTTGATGAATTTTACGTTTAACTACCCCCTTAAGAATTGGAATTTTAAGCAATAGATTAAGCTTCTTATGGCCACCAATTTTCTCAATAATGTTCTTTTGAAACAGACTCCATAACCTAGGTACGGAGAAAAATACTGTAGGGCGAGCACGTTTTACGTCATCGACAAAGGAGTCTAGGCTTTCCACAAAAGCAACTGGACTACCGGCATAGAAAGAGGAGCCTTCCATTGCGACACGCTCGGTAATATGGGCAAGGGGAAGGTATGAGATAAGCCTGTCATCGCCGTGGGTTTTAAGATCGCGTACTACCGCATTACAGGTCCAGCCATAACTGGCAAAGGTTTGCACCGCGCCTTTAGGTTTACCAGTAGAGCCCGAAGTGTAGATGATAGTCATCACTTGTTCGCCCACAGGTAAGGGGGCGTCGATTAAAGGCTCTCCTAGGGAGAGGAGCTGATCCCAATGATACTGCGAAGGCATGGTGTCGTAGGGCATAGCGAGTCTTAAAATATCGCCACCAACTCCAGCCTCTTCATCGGCCCAGTAATCTAATTTACCGACAAATATTGCCTTAGCACCACTATGTTCAAGCACGTATTTGATGGTATCTGCGTTAGCGGTTGGGTAGATGGGGACACTGATATAGCCGCCGTGCATAAGCGCAAGATCGGTAATAAACCACTCGGCACAGTTCTTTGAGAGAATAGCGACCTTATCGCCAGGTTTAAGCCCTAAATGACGTAGCGCACCCGCGATCTTTTGCATCTGATTCTGCACATCGCGCCAACTAAATTCCTTATATTGGCCATTGATAGGTTGCCTGAGATAGATTTCATCGCCCTTAGTTTCAACCCAGCGTCCTAGCATTTCAACTGGGGTTACAGTGGCTTGTGTCTCGATATGTTCATTAGGGATCTGACGCAGTGCTTCCATGGTGATTTCCATCTTGTCATTTTTATAGTGCTCTGATCAGTATGTCCACTTTTGTGATCTAGCGCAAACATTTTGCGAAATTGTTACAAGTGTGAATATTCTGTGTTTTGTATAGCGAAGAAGGAAAATGGGAGCTAATCTTTGATTTATTTAGAGTATTTGCTCTTTGTGGTTCTAGGATAAAAAGTTATCAACCTCAATCACTAAGGGTTAGTTAATATGATTGAGGTTATTAGGTGTCATTCAAAAGTATTGGAAGGTATTAATTTATCTCTAATTCTGCCTCAGGATCGGGCTCGCGCATTCTTTGCCACCAATCTTGGTCAGCAACAATCTGTCCCTGCTCATCGAGTGCTGGATATGGGATCTTCTTCCGGCGACAGGCTTTGGCATAGACAGGATGGCCTTGTTCAAACAGCTTAGTCTGGCAGTACTCGTCATCTAGCTTACGCTCGCCATACATATTTGCAGCTTGCCTCTGTCTTTGGGCTTCATACATCATTAACGCTGCTGCGACTGAGACATTCAGAGATTGCACCATGCCTATCATAGGAATAGTGACCTGTTTATCTGCCTTGGCAATCACCTCTTCACTGACCCCATCACGCTCATTACCAACAATAATGGCCGTAGGTAGGGTGTAGTCGATCTCACGAAAATCCACCGCCTCTTCACTAAAGTTAGTCACCACTACTTGCATGCCTTTAGTTTTAAACGCATCAAGGGCTTCCTCTGCACTATAGTGCTTGATTGTTTTAACCCACTGTTGGCTGCCGGAAGCCGTATTGCCTGAAACCCGCATTTCGATATCGGGCCAGATAGCATGGATCTCATGTATGCCTATCGCATCAGCACTACGTATAACCGCTGCGATGTTATTTGTCTTATGGACTTTGTCGAGGCAAATGGTGAGATCGGGCTGGCGGTTATTCAGCATCTCATTGATTCGGGCAAAACGTTCTGGACTCATGGTACTGCTCTTAAAAATGGCTATGTTTAAAACAGTAAAGGGCGCCATAGCGCCCTTTATTGATATCTATCTGATGGTATTAGAGTTCCATCACTCCATCCATTTCAACCAAAGATCCTTTAGGTAACTCTTTTACGCCAATCGCGGCACGTGCTGGATAAGGTTGTTGGAAATAACGACTCATAATTTCGTTAACAGTAGCGAAATGAGAAAGATCAGTTAGGAAGATATTAAGCTTAACGATATCGGCAAGACTGCCGCCGGCTGCTTGAGTTACAGCCGTTAAGTTTTCAAATACTTGCACAACTTGCGCAGAAAAGTCATCACTTACCATTTCCATAGTGGCTGGATCTAATGGAATCTGCCCAGATAGGTAGACAGTAGAACCTACCTTTACAGCTTGAGAATAAGTGCCAATAGCCTGAGGGGCTTTGTCCGTAGCGATAATGATCTTCTCTGCCATGATGTTTCTCTCTGATTATTGTTAACAATATAGTTAGCGGTTACGCGAGGTACGTAGTACTTCAGGTAGCACACGGATACGGCGCATTACATTTGCCATATGGATACGGTCTTTGACCGATATCCTTAGGTTGATGAGATAAACTCTGCCGTCTTTCTCTTCTGTGCTTAGGTTGTGAATATTAGAGCCTTCGGCGGCAATAATCGAGGTGATTTTAGCTAACGCACCTTGGTGATTAACTAGCTCGATTCTCAGATTGGCTTGGTACTCTATGCCTTCGACGTTATCCCACTGAACTGGAATATATTTCTCTGGTTCGCCTTGATAACCACGAATATTGGCGCAGTTCTCCATGTGTACCACGAGACCTTTACCTGGGCTCACATGGGCAATAACTGCATCCCCTGGAATAGGGCGACAACAGTTAGCAAAGGTCACCAGCATGCCTTCAGCGCCACGAATTGGCATCAAGTGTGAGTCTTTCTGTTCTTGATATTCGACATCGTCACCCATTAGGCGTTGGGCGATGACTATGCTCATGGCATTACCCAGACCAATGTCTGCAAGCAGTGATTCTAGGCTGTCATGCTTAGTATCTTGAAGCACCTTTTGGATCTGCTCATCACTAATATCTTTAACTTTTTTGCTGCCAAGAGCATGGTTAAGCAGACGTTTACCTAAAGAGACTGCATCATCTTCGGTGAGACTCTTAAGTACATGGCGTATCTTAGCGCGGGCCTTACCTGTTACCACAAAGTTGAGCCAAGCCGCGTTTGGACGCGCGCCCTTAGCGGTAATAATCTCAACGGTTTGCCCTGAGATAAGTGGTTGACTCAGAGGATAGGCTTGACGGTTTACCTTAGCGCCGACACAAGTGTTACCGACATCGGTATGGACTTCATAAGCAAAATCCACCGCTGTGGCGCCTACGGGTAGCTCAAGAATGCGGCCTTCTGGCGTGAAGACGTAAATCTCTTCAGGGAAGAGTTCGGTTTTCACGTTTTCAACAAACTCAAATGAGGTGCTCGCACTTTGCTGCAGCTCAAGTAGGCTTTGCATCCATTTACGAGCGCGCACTTGTGCTGTAGTACCTCCACCAGATTGGCTGCCGCCTTTGTAAACCCAGTGCGCAGCAACTCCTTTATCAGCCATCAGATCCATATCTTCGGTACGGATCTGTACTTCAACTGGCACCGCATGGGGGCCAAATAGTGAAGTGTGCAGTGACTGATAGCCGTTGGCTTTTGGGATAGCGATATAATCTTTAAAGCGTCCAGGTCTTGGCTTATACAGGCTGTGCATAGCACCTAGAACGCGGTAGCAAGTATCGATAGAGTCCACAATGACACGGAAAGCATAGATATCCATGACCTCTTGAAATTGCAGCTCTTTGTTACGCATCTTGTTATAGATGGAGAAGAGGTTCTTCTCTCGGCCTTTGACTCGGCCTTTCATTCCTGCATCTTCAAGACGAGTCTCGATAGCGGCTTCGATACCCTGAATCAGTTCTTTACGATTACCGCGAGCAGCTTTCACCACTTCTTTAAGTACGCGATAACGCATTGGATAATAGGCTTGAAAGCCTAAATCTTCTAATTCGGTTTTGATATTGTGAATACCTAGGCGATTAGCGATTGGTGCATAAATCTCTAGGGTTTCACGGGCAATACGGCGACGTTTATCTGGGCGAAGAGAGCCCAAAGTGCGCATATTGTGAGTGCGGTCGGCAAGTTTGATCAGTATGACTCGAATATCTTGAGTCATGGCCATCATCATCTTACGGAAGTTTTCTGCCTGAGCTTCTTTCTTATCACGAAATTTAAGCTTATCTAGCTTAGAGACACCTTCGACTAATTCAGCAACCACTTCGCCAAAGAGTTCGGCAAGATCTTGTTTAGTGACATGGGTATCTTCAATGGTATCGTGAAGGAGGGCAGCCATCAGCGTCTCATGATCGAGACGCATTTCGGCCAGAATGCGGGCAACCGCAACCGGATGGGTTATATAGGGTTCGCCACTGGTACGCATCTGCCCTTCGTGGGCATCTCGCGCAACTTGGTAAGCCTGCTTGAGTAACTCTACTTGCTCAGCGTCAAGATAAGTGCTGGCAGATTCCTTTAGACCTTCAAACAGATACAAGTGGCGCTACTCCTTTATAATGAACGACCTTCGGCGATGGCGGCAACAGCGGCAATTTCTGCAGCTTCACGTTCACGTACTGACTGACGCTCATCAGCGTCTAGGGTGTCAGCCGTTACTAGGCCTTGCTCGATTTCGCGTAAAGCGATAACAGTTGGCTTGTCGTTTTGCTCTTCAACCATAGGGTCTTTACCCTGAACGGCGATTTGGCGAGCACGACGCGCTGCAACTAGGATCATGTCAAAACGGTTGCCGATTTGTTCTACGGCGTCTTCTACAGTTACGCGAGCCATGTGGTGGAACTCCAGTGGTTATCGATATGAAAAAAATGACGCAAAATTATACATGAAAGCAATTAATCTGCCAACAGATCGACAAGCATATCATTATGAGTGCGGATCTGGCTAGCGCTGGTTAAGCGCTGACTACGAATAATAGCCTGTAAATCAGTTAATGCTGTAGCAAAGTTATCATTAACAATAACAAATTCATATTCGTTGTGATGTGACATTTCAGAGACACATTGCGCCATGCGAGACGCGATCACTTCTTGGCTATCTTGGCCACGTCCGGTTAGACGACGCTCAAGCTCATGACGTGAAGGTGGCAGGATGAAGATACCTATGGCTTCTGGCATCAGCTTTTTCACCTGCTGAGCACCTTGCCAGTCGATGTCGAGAAAGACGTCAATGCCTTGCTCTAGGGTTTGCTCAATCACTTTACGTGATGTGCCGTAATAGTTGCCAAAGACTTCGGCCCACTCAAAGAAGGCACCCTCTTCGATAAGTGCTTTAAACTCTTCAACACTGACAAAGTGGTAATGCTCACCATTGTTTTCACCAGGGCGCATATCGCGAGTGGTGTGAGAAACTGAGACCTGCATATCGGCAGGTTTATCTTGCAAAAGTGCTGAGATAAGTGAGGATTTACCTGCGCCACTAGGGGCAGATACAATAAACAGATTTCCGCGTGGGGTCATGGTTGAATATCCGAAGCTTAATAATTGACTGCTGGTAAGGTGTTACCATTATCGTCGAGATTATAGCGAATATCCGCGGCCCTAAGCTAGGGACAATTGCGTTATTTGCACTGACTTTTATTGCAAAATTGGTTAGTCTGCTGAGATATTTTGTTTATTTGGTCTGCCAGTTCTGTCTTAAGCAGACAAGACTTCCGATTATCAAATTGAATATAGGTTGATTTGTGTTATTAAAATCCCTGTTTTGTACCCATGGCTATGATAATGGCCCAAGACTACTCGTCGTTTCTTTTGCGTTTTATATTGCTGTATTGCTAGCAAGCATGCTATCGACGGCAATGGCTTTAGTACTCGGAATAGCAGGTATCGTAGTACTGGCGTTATCGAGTTGGCGACGACTAAAAGCAGCAGCTCATTCTGTTTCTATGCTGGGATTAACCTTGGCGCCGAGTGTTGCCTTTTTAGCTTTCTCAGTCCTAGATATTTCAATCATTTCATTAGTGATTAATCTTCTACTTGGCGTGGGGCTAACAGCCTTTGTTGCTGGCCTGAAAGACTCGGAGCGCCGAGTCTATGTCATGGGATATGCAGGTCCTGCACTTGAGATGACTCCTAATGTTGACAGGATGAAGTCTCGAGTTGAGCCTAATGTGCGCATTGAGCCCATGTTGTCCCATCACAGTGAGATAGCTTTAGATGCCAATGCATCTGAGTTTCAACAAACAGCCAATTCAGCAGAGGTTAGGGATGATGAGAGCCAATCTTCAACTGCTGAATTCGTTGAGCCAAGTGCCGCTGAGCAGCAGTTAAATGAGTTTTTATTGCGCTGGAGTGAGTTTGTTCGTCTTAATAAATTACCCGTGTCGATTGCGATTAGTGTGGTACTAATCGCTAGTGTTGGGGCTAGTTTGTGGTTGTCGGTTTCGAGTGATGAGGTAGCTGATAAGAAGCCACTTGAACCGCAGCAGAATACGCCGTTAGCTCAAACCCAACGTGTTTCAGTGAAGCTGCCTGACGGCTTCGCACTGGTGTTGGAGTCGTCAGTAACGCAAACTCAGCCAATATTGGTTATGCGTTGGTTAGGTGACGAGGGTCAGGCAGAGCAGCTTTGGTCACTAGCCAGCGCTCAGGGTGATCGCCGCTGTGCCAATTTAACCTTTAACGATGGCACTCAATATCGACCTATAGAGGTCAGTCTATTATTAGATTCAGCGACAGAAGCAAGATTTTCTCCTTTAGATACTCAAAGAATAGTGAAAGATATGGCCAGAAGAGGTAGCGTCAAACTCTGTGGCTATAACTTTAGCCTTAAGGGAAGCCAAGCAGCCATAGGTCGTAGCCCTGAGTTTGCCGATATTTTAGGATCTTAATACTGTTATGGTGCAGTTGCAGCCTGAAGAGATTCAATCAATGCTGAAGGTGATTCAGCAGTACTCGGCTTTTCAAAATGACAGTCTGAATAGTCTCTCTATTTCAGCTTTAGGTCATGGCCTAATTAACCAGACTTGGTTGGTACGTAACACTCGTCAGCAGGCGATGGTGCTGCAAAGACTGAATACACACGTGTTTCCTGAACCTTGGGATGTCATCGAAAATGCGCAAAAAATCGGCGAACATCTGCAATTATCTATAGAAAATGGGCAATACTTAGAGAGTGCCGTCAAACCTGTATTAACGCTATCAGGTGAGGCTGCCATTGAAAATGATGGGGGTTTTTGGCGCGCTATTCATTTCTTTTCTCACAGTATTGCCTATGACAAAGCGCTTAATCTTAATCAAGTCGAGCAAGCCGCTGCCGCTTATGCCCGTTTTAGTTGTGCTCTTTCCACTATCTCTGCCGACACGTTAAAAGAAGTGATTCCTTATTTTCACCACTTGCCAGCGAGATTGTCACAGCTTGAACAAGCGGTAGCCGATTCGAATGAGCATAGGCGAGAGCAGTGTCGATATTGGCTTGAATTTGTCGGTACTCAATCTGAGCTGTCAGAGCAGTTATTGGCTTTACTGCCTAAGCTTCCTAGGCGTGTAGTACATAACGATACTAAGTTGAATAACTTATTGTTTGATAAGCGAACGGCTAGCCCCTTGGCGGTTATCGATCTCGATACCTGTATGCCGGGTTACTTGATGTATGACTTTGGCGATATGGTGCGTTCTATGTGTGCATCCCAAGCTGAAGATATGCAAAAGTTTGATGATATTTATATCAAGCCTGACGCTTTTGCTGCCGTCGCTAAAGGGTATATGAGTGGGTTAAGCGGTGTGATGACTCCTGTTGAGCGAGACTCGCTCTGGCTTGGCGTTAAGGCCGTGCCCCTAGAGCTGGCCGTGCGCTTTCTAACTGATTACCTTAACGGTGATATCTATTTTCATATCGAGCACGGTGAGCATAATCTTGAGCGAGCTCGAAATCAGTTCGCTCTATATCAAAGCTTGCTCGCTCAGGAGCAAGTATTGAAAAACCTGCTTCCTGAGCTTTAGCCAGTTCCATAAACTGGTTTACAGCAGATAGTAGAGCACGAGATAAGCCGCGAGTAATACCGCAACCCAAAATACCATAGTTTCAGTTGGCCAGAGTCTGGCAGAACCGCCTTTAGGTTGACCCTCTTTTGCATCATAGGACTGATTTATCATGCGCTTGATGGTGTTAACAGCAGTTAGCTCTAGCTGGTTGTAGAGTCCATAGGCACTGCTAGCGACCTTCTTAATTAGGTTTGGTGCCAACCTACGGTAGAACCAATCCGCATCTAAGTTAGTCGAAGGCAACTCTGGCGGATACATATGACGCAGGTTAAGCCAAACAAAGGCTAGGGCTGAGAAAAATAGCAGCTGTAACTGAGTTAACACATGGGTGAGATCATAGGGCTGGTAGCTCGCATCCCAAGGCAGTAGCGCATAAACCGTATATTGTGGGAATGTCCCTATGGTGACACAGGCAATAGCGGCTAACGTCATGGCAACAAGCATGTTTTTAGGTGGCTCGCTGGTGCGTATACCCGAGTCATGGGCGAAGAAGGCAAAGTATGGAATTTTAATGCCTGCATGGTGGAATACACCAGCTGCTGCGAATAACAAGAGTAACCATACGACATCGTAACCTTCGGCCACGGCCGCACTCATAATCATAGATTTAGACACAAAACCGCTAAACAGTGGGAAGGCTGAAATCGAGGCCGCGCCGACAATACAGAGAATGGTGGTTTTGGGCATACTCTTATAGAGACCGCCAAGCTCAGAACCGTTAATCTTTCCTGTCATATGTAGCACAGCGCCCATGGTCATCATCAATAATCCCTTAAAGATGACGTCATTAAAGGCGTGAGCCACTGCGCCATTTAGGGCAACGGCTGTACCTATACCGACACCTACCACCATAAAGCCAATCTGGTTGATCATGCTATAGGCCAATACTCTTCTGAGATCATTTTCGATAACGGCAAAGAAGATAGGGAAGCAGGCCATAGTGACCCCAATCCACACCAGTAATTCAGTACCCGCAAAGCCCCGAGCAAAGGCATAAACCGCCACTTTGGTGGTAAATGAGGCGAGAAATATGGTGCCTGTGGGGGTCGCCTCTGGATAGGCGTCGGTGAGCCAGTTATGGGCAAAGGGAAAGGCGCATTTTATTCCAAAGGCGATAAATATCAGCCAAGCGCTAAGCTCTGCCAAGCCTTGGTGCTCGAGTCCAATTTCATTGAAGAGCAGGCTATTGTTTAGCTTGGCATAGATGAGTAAGCCTGCCAGTAGCATCACGCCAGATAAGACTTGAATGATGAGATAACGAATCCCTGCTGAGTATGCTTTTTGAGTTCGACGTGCCCAGATAAGAAATACCGAGGTTAGTGCTAATAGCTCCCAAAAGACAAACAGGGTTAATAGGTCGCCTGCAAACACGGCACCGACGGCGCTGGCCGCATAGGCAAGTGCTGCTACATGTTGCACGCTATCTTTGATATGTAGGGCATAAATGATGGCAATAAAAGAAGCGATATGGAACAGGTAACCAAACATCATACTGAGTTTATCTATGCGTACGGGTTGCAGTTCGTACCCCATAAACTCCAGCGACCAGAAAATACCATAATCCAGACCTGCTAGGTTGAGCGCACCTAGGATTGGGGTTAGCACCATGATGATGTTTCTGATTTGACCGCGAAGTAACAGTGCTGCAAGAGCACCGATAAAGAGCGGTAAAAATGGCGGTAGCATAATCAGGTTATTCATCGTAATAGTCTTCCCCTCGCATTAGGAACTTGCGCATCTCTTTGGCGATCAGTACTAAGACTACACAGCCAACAAAACCATAAATGGCGTAAAAGGCCGGAATGTTTTCCCAGTCATGGTAGATATGACGGTGCACAATGAAGTCAATTACGACTAACAGTGCACAGATGACGTAGAAGACTCTTAATAATTTGCGAATGTTTTCAGGCTTATCGAAGTAGCCAGAGGATTTATCGTGTTTATCCATTAGCCTGCTCCAGTTAGTTGAGTAGATACGCCTGGAATGAGGTTAATCAGTTCCAATAGTGGCTGAGGATAGAAAAATAGTGCTAAACAGCCAAAAGTGGTGATACTCAGGGCGATGAGAATAGGCAAAGGTGCTTCTTTAGTCTCGCTCCAGCGCCAAGGCGTGGTTTGCTCTTTCTGCGGATTGAAAAATGCTTTAATAGGCAGAGGTAGAAGATAGGCGATATTGAGCAGGGAGCTTATCATTAATATCGCAACAATAATGAGTTTATCTGCCTCAAGTGCACCCAGTGTCAGATACCATTTACTCCAAGTCCCCGCCATAGGTGGCAGGCCAATAATACTGATGGCACCAATGGCGAAAGCGATCATGGTGAGTGGCATCTGCCTGCCTAGCCCTACCATCTCACTAATGTTCTTTTTATGACTGGCCACCATGATGGCGCCTGCACAGAAGAAGAGGGTGATCTTGCCCACTGCATGGGTGGCGATATGTAATGCTGCGCCGGCGCTGGCAATGGATGTTGCGAGTAGGGCTCCGACAACAATATAGCTAAGCTGACTGACTGTTGAGTAGGCAAGCCTGGCCTTGAGGTTGTCTTTGGTCATGGCGATGCAAGATGACAGTAGCACTGTCGTTGCACCTATGTAGAGCATCACATCTGTAGTGGCGAGGGTTTTTAGCGTGTCCAAGCCAAAGATATAGATAGCGACTTTAAGCACAGTAAAGACACCTGCTTTGACGACAGCGACCGCATGTAATAAGGCACTAACAGGCGTTGGCGCTACCATGGCGGCGGGTAGCCAACGGTGAAATGGCATGATTGCCGCTTTGCCTATGCCGTAGCAGAACAAAACCAGTAATGCACTCAATACAAGAGGGTCTTGGCTTGAATCAAATATGCCGCCAGCTCGAAAATCTAAGGTGCCGGTAATGTTAAAGGTAATGAGAATCGCTAATAGCAGAAAAGCGATGGAAGTACTGAGTAATATGCCAAGATAGACTCTGCCCCCTTGTCTTGCAGCATCTGTTCCTGCATGTGTGACGAGCGGATAGGTAGACAGGGTTAAGACTTCATAGAAAATAAATAAAGTGAGCAGATTGCCAGAGAAACAGATTGCCATGACTGAACTGATGGCTAGGGCAAAGCAGCAGAAGAAACGAGTTTGGTTGTTCTCATTATGACCACGCATATAACCTATGGCGTAAATACTTGTCACTATCCATAGGAAACTGGCCACTAGAGCGAATAAGACCCCTAAAGGTTCAACTTCAAAGTAGATATGCAGATAGGGGAAGAGTTCCACCATATCTAGCTCAAGCGCCACACCGTTAAAGGTATTGTCAGTGATGGCGAGCACTAAAGTGAATAAAATCACTGCCGTTGTTAATGTGACCGCTTCCCTCAGGTTTGGTGTTTTACCTGTAATGATCACCAGTATCGCGCCGATAAATGGCACAAGAATAGATAATGAAATAAGTGTTGAAGGCTCAAGCCCTTGCCAGAGGTTCATTGTGACACCTCCTTTAATCCATGGTGAACCACGAGATTATCCTGCAATAACCATTGGGATGCGGTATTCGCTGCTTCGACGATTAAGCTAGTGTCTATGCCAAAATACACATTTGCTATGACGAGTATCCACATGGGCAATAGCATAGGCCAAGGGACTTCTTTAACCTGTTTCGGATCTTGATCTTCTGGTAGCTTTTGTAGGTAGGCTGCCTCCAGTACCCTGCCTATATAGATAACGGCTAGTAGAGAGCCTGCTAACACAAATGCAGCAATAAGCCAGTGCTCTTGCTCAAGGGCTGCAGTGACCAGATACCATTTGCTAACAAAGCCCACAGTCAGAGGAACGCCGATAATACTTAGGCCTGCGATAGTAAAAGCCGCCATAGTAAAGGGCATATGTTTACCTAACCCGCGAAATGATTTGATATCGACTGAGCCCATGCGGTAGAACACGGCGCCCACGGCCATAAAGAGAGCACCCTTCATGAGTGAGTGATTGAAAATATGCAGTAGCCCCGCCATCAAACCTGTGATGCTAAATAGACTCACACCTAAAATCATATAGCCGATTTGGGCAATACTACTGTAAGCGAGTAGGGTCTTAACATTGCTTTGAAAGCTGGCGACATAGGAACATTTAAAGATACCGACTATAGCAAATACCATCAGTATTAAATTCATGCCCATCTGTTCAAACACATACTCAGGACCAAAGACACTAAAGATAAAGCGGATCATTACGTACACGGCGACTTTGGTGGCGGTACTTGCCAAAAATGCGGTTACAGCTGAAGGTGCATGGGTATAGGCTGGAGGAAGCCACATATGCAGTGGAAACAGTGCGAGTTTGATACTAACACCTACCATGATAAACGCGAGACCCGTGTTAATGGTGCGGCTACCATCATAGAAGTGGATACGAGAAGCCAAGTCCTGCATATTCAGGGTGCCGGTATTCATGTAAAGCATACCTACACCTATAAGAATAAAGGTTGCCCCTATGGTACCCATCACCAGATAACGGAAAGTGGCAGGTAAACAACGCCGATCTGCGGCTAAACTCACTAAGGTGTAGGTCGCTAGCGAGGATATTTCGAGGAAAACAAAGAGGTTAAAGGCATCGCCCGTGACCAGAATTCCTGAGAGGCCTGCAAGACAAAGTAGGTGAGCGGTATAGTAAAGAGACTGTCTTGAGACTTTAATTTCTTTCTCAATGCTGAGTCTTGCATAGATGAGTACCAGCGTCGATATGCCCGATACCGCCAACAACACGAAGGCGTTAGCTGTATCTACTCTAAGTTCAATGCCCCATGGTGGAGGCCAACCGCCAACAGCATAACTGAAGACACCTTGAGATAGGGTCTGCATCAGGAGCTGCCAAGAAACCACACAGGCCCAAGCACTGACAAAAGTTGCCATGGCCCAAGCGCTGGAACGTTTAAGTATTAACGCAATAGGCGCTGCGATAAGCGGAAGAATAATTGGAAGCGCAGCTAAGTGTTGTTCAAGCATTATAGGGCATCATCCTTCTTTCCAAATTCATTCTCTTCAACTGTGCCGTAGGCCCGCTTGATTCGAATAACTAGCGACAATCCAACTGCGGTGGTGGCTACGCCAACGACAATGGCGGTGAGAATTAACACGTGGGGCAGCGGGTTGGAGTATTGAGTGACACCGTCGACTAGAATCGGCGCCGTGCCACCGTTGACTTTACCCATGGAGATATAGAGCATAAAAACCGAGGTTTGGAAAATGTTGAGTCCAACGATTTGTTTAACCAAATTGTTTGCCGAAATGACGATATAAAACCCCATCATCATCAAGAGTACGACAATCCAATAGTTGTAATAATCTAGTATAAAGTTCATTGAATATTGGCCCTCTCCGCTTGATTGGCAAAGGCGTAGAAAATACTGAGCATGGCGGCAAATACCGTTATGCCAACTCCGAGCTCAATGATGATGATGCCGTAGTGCTGGCCTGCTACTGGGTCTTCACTAAGTGTGCTGTAGTCGAGAAATTGGCCCCCCATCAGCATGCTGTACACTCCTACGCCCGCGTAGAGTAAAACGCCAAAGGAAGCCATCAACTGCAAGAATCTGGGCTTTATCACAGCAAACGCGCTGGGTAGGCCAAAAACGAGGGCATAGAGTATAAAGGCTGCCGCCGCTATGACTCCTGCTTGGAAGCCTCCTCCTGGGCCAAAATCACCGTGGAACTGAACATAAAGTGCAAATAGAATAATCAGAGGAATAATGATCTTGGCGATAACCTGTAATACTCGGTGAGCCTTAAGGCCAGACTCTGGCATGGTATTTTTTTTACGTCTTCTCGTACCCAGTAGCGCTAATACACCTATGGTTGCGGCAAATACCACTACTGTTTCCCCTAAGGTGTCGAAACCACGGTAGCTAGCGAGTACCGAGGTCACCATATTGGGCAGTCCCACTTCTTTTGGAGATTCTTCGATATAGCGAGGAGCTACATGTTCATGTATTGGGTTATCGGCATGGCCAAAAGGAGGCATATCTAGTGTGCCGTAGATAAGCGCAGCGCCTGTAACACATACGACCAATATTGGCAGTGTCTTGGGGTGCTTGCTCTCTTTTTCTGTTCTTCCTGTTAACGCTAAGGTTCCCAGCATAAGTACCGTAGAGATGCCAGCTCCCACAGACGCTTCGGTGAAGGCGACATCGACGGCATCTAGGGTGACAAAAATCAATGCCGATAGAAAACTATAGATACCAAATAGCATCACGACGGCGAAAAGATCTTTTAGAAAGATCACCCGCAATGCGGTTAATGCCAGCATGGCTAATAGGACGAGATTGATAAGATCTGTCATTGGTTTGATCCCTCCTTCTGTTTAGCCTGAGTTTCCGCTAGGGTTAGGAGTCCACCATGACGAGCTGATTTGGCTAATACATGTGAAGCCGTAGGACTGGTAATTAATAAAAAGATTAATATAAATAGAAGCTTGGCAGTATTGATGTCAAAAGAGGTTTGTAAAAGCAGTCCGCCAAGAATCAGAATTGCTGAGATGGAATCGGTAATACTGGCGGCATGCACTCGCGTGAAAAAATCAGGAAATTTAAACAGGCCAATCGCGCCAGTCAATCCGAAGAAAATGCCTGTGATCAGTAATAGCCCACTTATAATGTCGACAATAAACATGGCTAGCCTCTTAAGGGTAAACGTTAATCAATGGGAACCGTGTACTCGAAAAACCTCAGTACAGCCACCATGCCAATAAAGTTAATCAGCGCATAAACTATGGCAATATCGAGAAAGTCCGGCCTTCCCATCAGATAGCCAATAAGCGCGATAAAGAGGACGGTTTTAGTGCCAAACATATTGACACCGAGTATGCGGTCGTAGACAGTCGGTGCGCTAAATGCTCTGGCAAGCGCGAGTCCCATCACCACTAAGATAGCGATACAGATACCTGCGAACACTCCAGTCATTGCTTTCCTCCCCAGATTGCACTGATTTTTTGTTCCATTTCACCCTGCTTTAGCTCAGTAATTGAGTCGGCCTCTAGAGCGTGGACAGTGACCACATCTTCGTCTAAATCAACGGAGAGCGTACCCGGCGTGAGGGTGATAGAGTTTGCGTATAACACTTGGCTCGACTTAGGAATCTGTTTGATATCTATTTTGGCCAAAGTAGGAGAGACCTTGTTAGGCGAGCCCCAAATAAGCTTGGTTACATGAATACTTGAATTTACTATTTGGCCTATCAACCAAGCAAAGTAACCTAGAATTTCAATGCTGGTGTTAACTGGTTTAGGTGATTTATCCACCTTGTCCATACGTTTAAGCACTAGCAATACTATGGCAACAGAGACTAAGCCAAAGCTGAGTAACAAGGGCTGAAAATAGCCAGATAGCAACAGCCAGTATAGTGACAGCAATACGGCCCATTTCAATATATGCATAAGTGCAACTCGAATTTGTTAGTTAAACCAGTTCCCAGCAACTAGCAGGGATATTTCATCCTTAATGCTTCAAGCAAAGCGATATTTATCGGACGGTTATTGCTGATTGATGCCAGAAGTTCAGTGGCATCGACTTTGTCTGGCATACAGATCCCAAGCTTATCTTCTAATGGATGGGAGCTTTTGTTTTTGCCTGTTCGAGTCGTGAAAGCACGTTGTTCAAAGGAAGAAAATATGGTGCTTCGTTCCTGTTCTAGCAACTGCAGAGCATCTAAGTAGCCTCTGACGTAGGAAAGGCATTGCTCGCTAGGGTTACTGGCGGAGCAATGAAGAGTATTGGCATTGCCTTCCTTTGCGACAAGGTGCGTCGAAGAAGACATGAGTAGCATCCCGGCCAGTAGTAAAAATATAAATTTAGCCTGTAAATAATTCATACGTAAAACTCCTAGTAAATGCTGTTTTTATAGATTGTCTTACAAGGGGTCCAAGTGTAATGCTGGTTATTTGACCTTCTGTTGTTTGTACCCAAAACTGAGTAATCAGATTCAGTCTTTGAGGATGGTTAATCTTGTGGTTTTGATTGTTTCGCTATCAGATCAATCTCTATGCAATTACAGCTCATATTTAATTTAGTATAAATTCGGTTATTTAGAGTCGGTTATTCGAAAAAACTTTCAGGTTTATGCAATTTTTAGGTCGTTCTATGTGTTTTGGAAGGGATACGTTGTCGAGATTGTGCGGATTTGAAGAAAATAAAAGTAAGAGTTGAATCACGTTTAAGTTATTTAAATGTGAGACAAAAGTCGTGGTCTGCCTGTGAGGATAAATTGCTTCTGAAGTGTCATTTAGCAGGTTTTATTCAGGGGAAATAAAAAAGCCTCTACATCTAGAGGCTTTTTTGGGCTTTAACCCTGTATTTTAGGAACTAAAGTGAAAATTATTCAGCATTCTGGATCTGCTCACGCATCTGCTCAATAAGCACTTTGAGTTCTACGGCTGCTGCGGTGACTTCGGCACTGATCGATTTTGATGCTAGGGTGTTAGATTCACGATTGAACTCTTGCATCATAAAGTCTAAGCGACGGCCCTGAGCGCCACCTTTTTTCAGAATGCGGCGAGTTTCTGCAACATGGGCGTCGAGTCTGTCCATCTCTTCGGCGACATCCATCTTTTGCGCGAGAATCACCATCTCTTGTTCAAGGCGGGCAGGGTCTAACTCGCCTTTAATTTCGCTCAGACGTGTATTAAGTTTTTCGCGCTGCCACTCCATTACCTTAGGCATATGTTCGCGGACGATAGCCACTTGCGACTCAATGGCCTCTAGACGAGTTTCTAGCATAGTCTTGATTGCATCGCCTTCGCGGCCTCGAGCTTCAATAAACTGATCGACTGCACTATCAAAGGCGACGAGTAGCTCTTTACCCAGAGCATCCATATCTTGCTCTGAGCTCGACATTACGCCAGGCCAGCGCAGCACTTCGACTAAGTTGAGCTCACCTTCGCCAGCTTCTTTTTTTAGCCAGTCTGCGGCTTGAAGTAGTTGCTTGGCTAGCTCTTGGTTTAGTTGTAGCTCACTATTACTTGCATCGTTAAAGTCGTAACGTAGATTAACTTCAACTTTACCGCGGTTAAGGCGCTTACGTAAGCGGTCTCTTAATACTGGTTCTAGATTACGAAAATGCTCTGGAAGGCGCAGGTAGGTTTCTAAATAACGCTGATTAACAGAGCGAATTTCCCAAGAGGCTGTGCCCCAGTCGGCTTTGTGCTCTACGCGAGCATAGGCTGTCATGCTTTGGATCATGAATGTTTCCGTAATCTGGTAGGAGTTAAACTAGTGCAAGATTATATACCGCTTCTGGTATAAACGGCAGTCAATCACAAGATTTAGTTAGTATTATTTACATTGCTCTTGATTGTGGCTTTCTGTTTGATGCTCTCCCACGCAACTTGTCGATGAGTGAGATCATATTCATCGATATTTCATGGCATGTCGCGTGACAAATCCTTATAATACCCCACCAATATAGTGAGCAAATTTTATACTAGGAAACTTTACCTATGCGCCCAAGCAATAGAACACCTGAACAAGCACGTCCAGTTACTATTACTCGTCAATTTACCGCCCATGCTGAAGGTTCGGTATTAGTCGAGTTTGGTGAGACTAAGGTGTTATGTACCGCCAGCTTTGAAGAGGGCGTACCTCGTTTTCTAAAAGGCCAAGGGCAAGGTTGGGTGACAGCCGAGTATGGTATGTTGCCACGTTCGACTCATAGCCGTATGAATCGTGAAGCCGCTAAAGGCAAGCAGTCTGGTCGTACTCAAGAGATCCAGCGTTTGATCGGCCGCTCTTTACGAGCTGCCGTTGATATGAAAGCCCTAGGTGAAAATACCATTGTAATCGATTGTGATGTGATTCAAGCCGATGGCGGCACACGTACAGCGGCGATTACTGGTGCTTGTGTGGCGCTCGTCGACGCACTTAACTGGGCCCGTGCTAAAGGGATTTTAAAAACAAACCCGCTTAAGTTCCTGATTGCTGCTGTGAGCGTAGGTATCTACAAAGGTGAACCAATCTGTGATTTAGAGTATGTCGAAGATAGCGCTGCTGAAACTGATATGAACGTGGTGATGACTGAAACTGGTAAAATCATTGAGATTCAAGGTACTGCCGAAGGCGAACCTTTCAGTCACGAAGAGTTACAGAGCTTACTTGAGCTGGCTAAGCATGGTATACGAGAGATCGTCGATGTGCAGAAGGCATCATTAAGTTAATTGATATTAAAGGTCCCGTTAAGGGGCCTTTTTTTTAAGCGAAACCCTACAAAATAGAGATATAAGAGGAAAAACAGTGAAAGCCTATCAACGTGAATTTATTGAGTTTGCCTTAGAGCGTCAGGTATTAAGATTTGGTGAATTTACCCTAAAGTCGGGTCGTACTAGTCCTTACTTTTTTAATGCTGGGCTATTTAATTCCGGCCGAGATTTAGCGCGTTTAGGGCGTTTTTATGCAGCGGCCTTGGTCGACTCTGGCATTGACCATGACTTACTATTTGGCCCGGCCTATAAAGGTATTCCTATTGCGACGACCACGGCAGTCGCACTTGCTGAGCACCATGATATCGATAAGCCTTATTGCTTTAATCGCAAGGAAAAGAAAGATCATGGTGAAGGCGGCAATTTGGTTGGCAGTGAGTTACAAGGCAAGGTGATGTTGGTGGATGATGTGATCACTGCGGGCACAGCGATTCGTGAGTCGATGGAAATTATTCAAGCTAATCAAGCCCAGTTAGCTGGAGTATTGATTGCACTAGATCGTCAAGAAAAAGGCAAGGGTGAGTTATCGGCAATACAAGAGGTCGAGCGTGATTTTGGCTGTGATATCGTCTCTATCGTTAAGCTAGGTGATTTGATCAGCTATCTTGCCGAAAAACCGGGAATGGAAGCAGAGTTAGAAGCAGTAAGCGCTTACCGCGCCCAGTATGGCATCTAGGTGAGTTATACCTAATAAAAAAGCCAGACGCTATGTCTGGCTTTTCTATAAAATCATAGTGTTAGCACTTATTGGGCTGGTGTAAGAATTCGGCGCGGGTTGCTGGGTTAGATTTAAAAATACCACCTAGTGCTGTAGTCGTGGTTGAGCTGGTGGAGTCCATCACACCACGGGATTTGACGCAGTAGTGAACCGCATCCATTTTTACCGCCACATCTTTGGTTTCCAGCAAGGTTTGTAGGGCGACTAGAACTTGTTGCGTTAACCTTTCCTGTACCTGTGGACGCTGGGCAAAGAAGCGTACGATACGATTTATTTTGGATAAGCCGATAATTTTCTTACGCGGTAGGTAGGCCACAGTCGCAAGACCGTCGATAGTGACAAGATGGTGCTCACAGGTACTTGTGAGGCTAATATCTTGCACTCGTACCATTTCATCAAAGCCCATTTTATTATCTATAACAGTGATCTTAGGGAAGTTCTCATAATCTAGGCCTGAGAAGATCTCATCAACATACATTTTGGCGATACGCTTAGGAGTATCCATTAAGCTATCATCACTTAGGTCGAGGGACATTAAGGTCAGTATCGCCTTCATATGTTGCTCGATTTGCGACTTACGCTCATCAGCCGATAAATCACAAGGCTTCATTGGCGTTTCTAACCCACGCTCCATCAGCGCGTTTTTAACTAGTAGTGCTGCTTCAGATAATGCCATTGTGTCCTCTCGATATATTTATCGGCTCTTTGTCTTTGAGCCAAGGTGGGGGAGCATAGCTTGATTTTGATCAAAATTGAAGCTTGTTGTGATTTGGCTACTCAGTCAGTAATTAAATTAATTGTAGCTAGGAAAGTCTTTTTAAGAAAAAAGATGCCGCCCATTGAGCATTGGGCGGCATTGATGCCTAAACTTGAATAATCAAAAATCAGAGGTTGAGGTTTTCTTTTACAAAAGAAAGCATCTTTTTATAATACTTGGCTTGGTTTTCTGGGTTGTAAAAACCATGCCCCTCTTTTTCAAAGATCATTTTCTCAAAAGGATAATTAGCTTTCTCTAACGCTTCTGCTAAAGCTTCATATTGCTCAATCGGGGTGCGTCTGTCACGTTCACCGTGAACCAATAAAATTTTAGCCTTTAGCTTATCGACGTTATAGCTAGGTGACATGGCTTTTTGTAGCTCTAGGTCATCACCAATAATTTCTGATAGGTAACTATCACCAAAATTAAGTGATGGAATATCGCCTTCACTTTTCATTAAAGGAAGGTCATAGACACCTGCGACGCCGATAGCACACTTAAACAGATCGGGTTCAACGATAGCGCTTTGCAATGCGCTATAGGCGCCAAAACTGCCACCTTCGATACAAATTTTATCTTTATTGATCCAGCCCTGTGCTACGGCATAGTTAACACCATCGATAATGTCGTATTGAATATCGGTTCCCCATTTTAAGTAACCCGCTTTCTCAAACTTATCACCATAGCCACTAGAGCCTCTAAAGTTGATTTGCAAAGTGGCAATACCATTTTGAGCTAACAATTGAGCCTGTTCGTTATAGGACCAGTAATCTCGAGCAATTGGACCGCCATGGGGGTTAACGACAAGTGGTAAGTTTTTATGCTCAATGCCATAGGGGAGGGTGATGTAGCCATGAATGGTGAGCCCATCTCGGCTCTTGAATGAAATAGGTTTTACATCGGCAAGATCGTTGGGATCTATCCAAGACTTTTTAGCAACGACTTTTTGTAGCTTATTCTGAGAGCTATTATATAGATAATAGGTGCCCGAGTTTCTATCATTGGTCGCGGCAATAATGGTTTTATTGCCGTCCAATGTCTCACTGACAAGATGCAATTGGTGACCGGGGAGAGACTTAAGTAGCGCTTTGAGTTTTTTAGCTTTATCGCTATTCTTATTTACAAAGTTATAAACAGGGTAACCATCTTCAAACTCCACTGCATAAAGCTCATCAGTATTGTCATCCTTCCAAAATTTTAGTGGATCGACATTTTCATTTTGGATGAGCTTTTTCTGTTTGAAGGTGTTGATATTGATTTTGTATACGGCTTGAGTATCGCCTGACTCAATGCCTGTGGCGTAGATATGATCATTATCTTCGGCGAAACCTATGATGCTAAAGTCATCGAGCTTTCCTTGCAGTTTGTCTGCAGGTTTCCACTCACCATCGATGCGTTGAAAAATCTCGACTTTATTATCACTATTCGTTCCAGTTGCAAAAATAGGCTTATGTTCATGATTAAGAGCGAAGTTAGCATTATAAACAGGTGCAGTAATCAATTTTCTACGTTTGCCATTGTAGATATTGACTTTATATAGCAGTGGTAAAGTCTTTGTCATGAAACCTTTTCTACCGTTCCCGATAGGATAGGCTTTTACAATCATGAACTTCTCATCTTCAGGAAGCGCGTGACGAATATAGCCTATGGCTCTAATGGCTGTGTTTTTATTGAGATGGCTACCAGTCTGTTGTACAGCGCTTAACTGACCAAATAAATACATAGGCCTAGACCCGTCGGCATTAACGGCAAAAATTTCACCGTAATACTCGGGTTCTTCAGCCCAGCCTCTGTTATATAATTTTTCAATAGCTAAGCGGTTATCGCTGACCCAAGCGTAGTTGCCGACTTCTTCATCACCAGCAAATTTAGCTTGATAGATAGGTTTAAAACTACCGGTTTCCAGTACCACTAAGCTGCGTATGTTGTCTGTATTTTTGATGATGCTGAGGTAACTCCCCTTAGGAGAAATTTTTACTTCAGAGAATTCATAGGGTTTGGTGAAAAGTGCTATCTGTTCATCACTATCTTTTGGCATTTTTGCCTGAGTGTAGCCATTTGTACCTAATAATATCGCGGCTATGAAAGTTAATACGAGTCTATACATCGTGACTTCCTTGTAATGAATTTGATAAAAAGTGTTAACAATCGCGCAAGGTTAGACAAGAATTCATTGGTTGGCAATAGAGGATAAGTAGAATTCGATATAGAGGCGCTTTATACAAGCGCCTGTTCTGTATAGTTTTATATTAGCTTTGGCTTAAAAGTTAACTCTGTAATAATTGCTGTTGGATGAAGGCCCATTGTTGCTCAAAGTGCTCTGTGGGTTTTTGTTTAAACTCACTGCGAACAAATTGTGCGATACGCCCTTCGGCAAAGGCTAATAGCAGGTTGGCTAACGTCGCTTCATCTAAATTAAAACCTTGGCCTTCACGAAGGCTTTTTTCTCTCAGAATCTGCTTAAGGTGGGTTTCAATTTTAGCGAACAGCTGATTGATTCGACTACGAAGACGCTCATTTTCTCCAAGTAAGGCATCGCCATTGAGTACGCGGGAAATACCTGGATTACGCTCTGCAAAAACCAGTAGTAGTTGCAATACTAGTTGGCAGCGTCTCATGGTATCTTTCTCTTCCTCTTGAATGAGGTTAACCCGAGTAAGTAGTGATTCTTCAATAAACTCGATTAAGCCTTCAAACATTCTCGCTTTACTAGGAAAGTGTCGGTATAAGGCCGCCTCTGAGACTCCAACCTCGGCTGCTAGTTTGGCCGTGGTAATTCTTTGGCCTGGGCTGGTTTCTAACATTTGCGCTAAAGATTGAAGAATATGCTCGCGACGATTAATTTTTGGGCTTGATGCCATGAAGTTATCCTGCACTAATGGTTACATCTAAAACATGAGCGCCAGCAGTATGCATGCTAGCAAATTCGGCATTTGAGTTATTTGGTGCCTGAATGGCCAAAGCCACCTTCACCGCGATCCGAACTCTCAAACTCATCAACGATCTTAAACTCTGCCTGTACAACGGGTACAAAGACCAATTGTGCTAAACGATCACCGATTTCCATGGTGAAAGGCTTATCACCTCTATTCCAGCAAGACACCATCAGTGGTCCTTGGTAATCAGAATCGATAAGACCGACAAGATTACCGAGTACTATGCCATGTTTATGACCCATTCCTGAGCGGGGTAAAATCACTGCAGCAAGACCTGGATCTGCAACATGTACTGAGATACCAGTGGGGATCAATTTGGTTTCCCCTGGCTCTATGGTGATATCTGTGTCTAACATGGCTCTTAAGTCCATGCCCGCACTACCGGGAGTGGCGTAGCTCGGCAGGGGAAATTCACTGCCAATACGCGTGTCGAGGATTTTAAGTTCTATTGGTGTTTTCATTATTTATTATATCTTTGTTCAATAAGGAGCATTAATTGTCTTGCTAGCTGGGCTTTTGAAGTCTGTGGTATCGCTTGCTTTCCTTGTTCCCAGTAGACGGTAACGGCATTGTCATTGGAGTTAAAGCCGATATCTTGATTGGATACATCATTAGCGGCAATCATATCGAGCTTTTTGCGCTTGAGCTTATCTAATGCATATTTTTCGACGTCTTGGGTTTCAGCTGCGAAACCAAGAGTAAAGGGAGGCTTAGGTAAACTTGCGACACTCGCTAGAATATCTGGATTGCGAACCAGTTCAATCTGCATGGTTTCATTGGATTTCTTTATCTTATTCGTAGCGACATCCGCGATACGATAGTCTGCCACTGCGGCACATCCGATAAAGATATCTGTCATTTCTGTCTTGGCCATTACGGCATCTAACATCTCTTGAGCTGACTCGACATTAATACAGGTGACAGATTTGGGTGTCGATAGATTAACCGGCCCAGAAACTAGCGTGACTTCGGCTCCAAGCTCTCGTGCCGCTTGAGCGAGAGCGTAGCCCATTTTTCCAGAGCTGTGATTAGAGATGTAGCGAACAGGGTCTATCGCTTCACGGGTTGGCCCGGCAGTGATCATCACTGACTTGCCAACTAATGGCTTAGGGCCAAAGCACTGCTCGGCACGATTAGCGATATCCGTAGGTTCAATCATTCGACCTGGGCCGACTTCGCCACAGGCTTGACTACCTTGGTCGGGTCCCCAAATGGTGAAACCTTTGCTTGTTAATTTACTTAGGTTTTCTTGAGTCGCCTGATTGATATACATCTGCTGATTCATCGCAGGGCATAACGCAATCGGCGCTTCTGTTGCAAGGCAAGTCGTTGTGATCAGCTCATCTGCCATTCCCGCATTAATACGAGCCAATAAATTAGCCGTTGCCGGCGCCACAATCATTAGATCTGCCCAACGGGCGAGCTCGATATGACCCATTGAAGCTTCGGCACTTGGATCAAGTAAATCAGATGCGACAGGGTGTCCAGATAGAGCTTGAAGCGTTAATGGTGTAATAAACTCCATCGCACTTTGACTCATGACGACACGAACATCTGCGCCGCGCTCCTTGAGTCTGCGTACTAGGTCGGCACACTTATATGCCGCGATACCACCACCTATACCTAGCAGGATATTTTTGTTTGTTAGGCTCATTCTATTTGCCACCCTAGAAAATAATTGGCGCTAAGATAGCACAAAGCAATCCTAGGGTGGGAGTGTGTCAGGTCAAATAATCTGGTCCATACTTAGTAAGCTGTTTCTTATGTACAAGGAGGTACTATGGCGATAAAACATTGGCCGAAAGGAGAAGGCCCTAGGGATAAATTGTTGCTCAATGGTGCACAAAGTTTATCGGATGCTGAGTTAGTGGCTGTGTTACTGAGAAATGGATTAGCGGGATTAAGTGCGCTCGAGCTTGCAAGAAATCTCATTGGTGAGTTTGGTGGTTTAAGGGCACTGTTTAGTGCGTCAAAGGCACAGATTTGCCAGATGCAAGGTATGGGACCCGTAAAATATGCACAATTTCAGGCTGCGACGGAGATTTCTCGTCGAATTGCAGCAGAAAATTTAAAAAGAACACATATTTTGTCAAATCCTGATTTAACTCGGGACTATTTAATGCGACAATTGCGCGATCGTTCCTATGAGGTGTTTGCCATACTCTTGTTGGATAGCCAACATAGAGTCATTCAATTTGTAGAAATGTTTCGTGGCACTATAGATTCAGCCTCAGTTTATCCACGTGAAGTGGTGAGCTTAGTTTTGGAGAAAAAGGCCGCCGCGGTCATCATATGCCATAATCATCCGTCTGGTGTTGCAGAACCCAGCCAGTCTGATAGGCGAATAACTGAGCGATTGAAACATGCCCTTGATACTATAGATGTTTCCTTGTTGGATCATATGGTTGTGGGGGATAAAGAGGTAGTTTCATTCGCAGAGCGTGGGTGGATTAATTGATCAATGACTTGATCTTTCCTCTTTAATCCTGTATAAAATGCGCCCTCTTTGTGCCTCGGGCGACGGCCATACGAGGCACATTAATGCTCGAGCGTTAAAAATTGTTTTTGGAGAAGATTGACATGTCAAGAGTATGCCAAGTAACTGGCAAGCGACCAATGGTTGGTAACAACCGTTCGCACGCAAGAAACGCGACTCGTCGTCGTTTTTTACCTAACCTACAAAACCACCGTTTTTGGTTAGAAGAAGAGAAGCGTTTTGTACAGCTTCGTGTATCTACTAAAGGTATGCGCATCATCGATAAGAAAGGTATTGAAGTAGTTGTTGCTGAACTTCGTGCCCGTGGTGAGAAGGTATAATAAGTCATGGCTAAAGCTAAAGGTAATCGTGAAAAGATCAAGCTAGTTTCTAGCGCTAAAACTGGTCACTTCTACACGACTGAAAAGAACAAGCGTAACATGCCTGAAAAGATGGAAATCAAGAAGTTTGATCCTGTTATCCGTCAGCACGTTATGTACAAAGAAGCTAAAATCAAGTAATACTTGTTTAGCTCTTATAAAAGGTCCCTTATGGGACCTTTTTTTTGACCTCAAGAAAGTGATTTAGCGCTGATCTTATAGCAAAATAGTTTCTCTTTATTATAGTCTGATAATTAATGCTTTTAATGTGCATATAAATTCATTATTATTTTAAGGCTTATTTCATTGATTTTGTCTGTTGCAGATTTAAGGAGCCTTAGGTGCGTACAACAGAACTCGTTGATAGCTTTAGACATTCGGCCCCCTATGTGAATGCTCATAGGGGTAAGACTTTTGTCATCATGTTAGGTGGAGAAGCAATTGCTCAACGAGCCTTTAGAAGCATAATTAATGATATCGCACTTCTGCATAGTTTAGGTATTCGTATCGTATTGGTTTATGGTGCGCGCCCGCAAATTGATGAAGCTCTTGTCGCTCAAGGGCTTGAGACCAGTTACTACAATAATGTACGCATCAGTGATGAACCTGCATTAAAAGTGATTAAACAGGTCGCTGGTGCCTTGCAGTTTGATATTACCGCACGCTTATCGATGAGCCTTGGCAATACGCCGATGCAAGGAGCGCAGATCAATGTGGTCAGTGGCAATTTTGTTATCGCTCAACCTTTAGGGGTTGAAGATGGCATCGACTTTCTACATACAGGTAAGGTACGCCGTATTGATGTCGATGGCATCAATCACCAACTCAATACCAATGATATTGTGTTGATGGGGCCGATTGCTGCATCGGTAACAGGTGAGAGCTTTAATCTTACAGCAGAGGAAGTTGCGACTCAGGTGGCGATAAAGCTCAAGGCGGATAAGATAATCGGTTTCAATGCAGATAAAGGCATACTCGATAGCAATGGCGAAGTGATTGCCGAATTAATGCCTAATGAAGCCCATCATCACCTTAAGCGTTTAACAGATGACCCCAATTCCTGTGTTGGTACTACCGCCTTTTTAAAAGCCAGTATCGATGCCTGCCGTAAAGGTGTCGCGAGGTGTCACCTTGTGAGCCATATGGATGACGGCGCGCTACTACAAGAGCTATTTAGCCGCGAAGGGATTGGTACTCAAATAGTCACCCAGAGTGCTGAGAAACTGCGACGAGCGACAATCGCCGATATTGGTGGTGTGTTAGACCTGATTCGTCCTTTAGAAGATAAAGGCATTCTTGTGCGCCGTTCCCGTGAGCAGCTTGAGATGGAGATTGAGCAGTTTATGCTAATCGAGCGTGATAGCTTAGTAATAGGCTGTGCAGCGCTTTATCCCTTTGAGCAAGATAATGCTGGCGAGTTTGCTTGCTTAGTAGTGCATCCTGATTACCGTGATGCCGATAGAGGGAGTTTATTGCTTGCCAATATAATTAACCAAGCTCGAGTTAGAGGCTATCAGCGTCTGTTTGCACTCACTACTCGCAGTATTCACTGGTTCCTAGAGCATGGTTTTGAGATTGTCGATGTTGATCAGCTGCCGCAAATGAAGCAGCAACTCTATAATTATCAAAGAAAATCAAAAGTGCTAGCTTTGGATTTGTGAACCTAGACTTCAAAGATAAAGTATGGCAGGTTTAGTTTTTTAACTGACCTGTCATTTCTATGTCTATCTCTTTTGCCATTGCTCCATTAAGCTCTCAAGCGAGCTATAGTTTTATCGGCCTTATTCTAGGCTTATTAGTTGTGCTAGTGATTACATATGTAAAGTGCAAGACCAATATGAGCCGCTATGCGTCCTTAGGTGTGTTGTTGCCGATTATTGGTGCCTTTAGCTACCTTTTTATCGTGTTCAACAGTGCAAAAGTGACTGTGAATGAAGAGGCTTTGGTCTTGGATATTCCATTTTACGGTTTTGAGCTGCCGCTAGAAACTGTAGATATAGAGCAAAGCCGTAAAGTGGATATTGAACATGACAGTCAGTTGACGATTACTCGCAGGGTTAATGGTATAGGTTTACCTAGTTTTCAATATGGCTGGTTTGCCTTAGCTAGTCACTCTAAGGCATTCGTGGTGCAAACGGATAAAAATGCTTTAGTGTATATTCCTACCAGTAAAGGCTATCCATTGCTTTTAAGCTTAGAGCACCCTCAAGATTTTATTCGTTATTTACAGGCGCAAAAATCACGCTAGCGACTATGTTTCTTGCGCCTTATCATCATATCGACAGTGAAGACCACCAGAGCAGCCCAGATAAAGCCAAAGGTGATACTTTTCTCAATATTAAATGGTTCTTTGTATAGTGTAATTGCGAGTAAAAACATGATGCTTGGGCCTATATATTGGAAAAAGCCTAGCATAGATAATGGAATGCGTACCGCAGCGCCAGCAAAGCATAACAAGGGTACTGTGGTGACAACACCAGCGGCAATCAGTAGCAGATTGAGGTGCAAGTCATTGTTCAACATATTGGCCGAAGCCGTGTCTAGGGTGAGGAGTAGGTAGGTGAGTGCGACAGGAAATAAAATGGCGGTTTCGACCAATAACCCTGTTTTAGCGTCGACATTGGCTTTTTTTCTAAGTAGACCATAAAAACCAAAGGAGCTGGCTAGCGCTAGGGACATGAG
This sequence comes from uncultured Shewanella sp., assembly GCA_947503555.1. Lineage (GTDB taxonomy): Bacteria > Pseudomonadota > Gammaproteobacteria > Enterobacterales > Shewanellaceae > Shewanella. The sequence goes on along the minus strand of CANNEE010000007.1, from coordinate 38,629 downwards.
CGGAATCGAGCCAAATGAGATAAGCTGAATTAAGACTCCTAATGCCGCCAATCCGACGGCAAACCATTGTAATCGCCTTAACTTTTCCCCTAAAAACAACATGCCGAGTAAGACATTAAATAACGGATTAATAAAATAGCCTAAGCTAGCATCGAGCATATGGTCGTTATTCACAGCCCAAATAAATAGCAGCCAGTTAGCGGCTATGAGCAGCGACGTTACGCACAGAATGAGAATACGTTTGGGTTCTTTCAGCAGGGCTCTTAGGTTGTTAAAGCCACCAATAAAGCTCATCAAGCAGAGTAAAAGAATGAAAGACCAGATAATCCTGTGCAGTAGGATCTCTGTCGCTGAGACATGCTCAAGTAGCTTAAAATACAGAGGTGCAAAGCCCCAAAAGAAGTAGGCGCTCAGAGCAAGGATTACACCTTTGCGAAATTCGGTATCAGGCATGGCTAAGGACAAAAGAATGATAAGAGTGCGGATTGTAGGTTGCTAGTGATTAAGACACAAGCAAAGATAAGTAGTTTTGCATATTGATAACATCTTTAACCGCATTCGTTTTGCCAACTTAGCCAAAATTTAACTTTCTTGAGATAGGTAAAGGATTGTTAGCCGACCATATAAGTACCAGTGCCAAAGGCAATATGTGTCCCTAGCTCATTGTGCAACTCCATGCGACAGACTGTCACTCGATTTCCTGCGCGAATGACGTTACCAGTACCAGTAAATTGCATGCCTCTACCGGGGCGTAAATAGTCGACACGAAGATCTATGGTGCCTAAGGTTTGCAGACGAGTTTGTAACTCATCTATGGTCCAATCATCGCGACTGGCAACCAAGCCCGCAAATGCGGTTAATCCGCCAACCACGTCTAGCATGGTAGCTGTGACACCACCGTGGAGGATCTGATGGTGGAAGTTGCCGATCAACTCAGGCTTCATATCGATACTGACTTCCACTTGGTCGAGCTCATAACGCTTGATATTAAGTCCAAGCAGATTATGAAACGGCATATGTTTATCAAAAATTTCAGCGACTCTAGCTAAGGTTTCCGCTTGTATTGGATTAGTCATAGTCTTCCCTGCGTTGCTTAGAATGAGATTAACTGGTTAGTTTTAGAGCAATCAATCTACCGCTAATATGCAATAAGAGCAAGACAAGTGTTTTTCACTCCATTAGAATGACCGCTTTCTTTTTCTACCGGAACAGCATGGATACTCAGGTTAAACAAACTCAACTTGACTCCCTCTCCCAGCGGTTGCAACAGGTTTTTGGCTATCGCAACTTCCGTGATGGTCAAAGAGAAGTCATAGAGCGCACCTGCCAAGGCCAAGATTGCTTAGTTATCATGCCCACAGGTGGCGGCAAGAGTCTGTGCTATCAATTACCAGCCCTTGAACTGCCCGGCGTCACTATCGTGGTTTCACCGCTTATCTCTTTAATGAAAGACCAAGTTGATAGCTTAGTCCAGTCCGGTGTTGCTGCGGCGTATCTCAACTCTTCTCAGCCAAGGGAAGAGAGCTTACAAGTGCTTAAAAAGCTGAGGTTTGGTAAGATTAAGCTGCTCTATGTTTCGCCAGAAAGGTTAGTGAGACAGGATTTTATACAAAGGCTTCAAGAGATAAATGTATCGTTATTTGCGATAGACGAGGCCCATTGCATTAGTCAATGGGGCCATGATTTTAGGCCTGAATATGCGCAATTAGGCATATTAAAACAGCATTTTCCCCATATTCCTTTGATGGCACTGACTGCTACGGCAGATAATGCGACGCGTCAGAGTATTTGCGAACGTTTACATATCACGCCTTACACTTTGCTAGCGAGTTTTGATCGTCCAAATATTCGTTATACCGTCGCCGAAAAGCTCAATGCCGCGAACCAACTTCGACAGTTTATTAATGCTCAACAGGGCAATAGCGGCATTGTTTATTGTGGTAGTCGTCGCCGAGTGGATGAAGTAGCTGAACGTTTAAGGCTTCAAGGTATTGCTGCTGAGGCCTATCATGCAGGTATGAGCCAAGAGGAAAGAGCGAGCACCCAAGATAGATTTTTAAAAGATCAAATCGATGTGGTGGTAGCTACCGTTGCTTTTGGTATGGGTATCAACAAATCCAATGTGCGTTTTGTGGTTCATTACGATATTCCAAAGAGCATAGAGGCCTATTATCAGGAAACAGGTCGAGCGGGTCGTGATGGTTTAGATGCCGAGGCATTACTCTTGTTTGATCCTGCCGATATTGGTCGTGTTAGACATCTACTTGAGCAGTCTGAACCAGGGCCGCAACAGCAAGTTGATTTTCATAAGCTCAATACCATGGCGGCTTTTGCTGAAGCGCAAACCTGTCGTCGTCAGGTATTGCTGCACTATTTTGATGAAAGTGCCAATGAGCCTTGTGGCAACTGTGATATCTGCTTAGATCCGCCTAAACGATACAACGGCAGTGAAGATGCACAAAAGGTACTCTCTTGCGTTTATCGCTTAAAGCAGAGCTTTGGTATTAATCATCTGATAGATGTGCTTCGAGGCTCTAAAAATGCCAGCGTATTAGATAGAGGCCATGACAAGTTATCTACTTGGGGCATAGGCAAAGAGAAAAGCCATGAATATTGGCTGAGTGTGATTAGGCAGTTGATTCATTTAGGGCTAGCCAGCCAAGATATTACTCGTGGATCATCGATTAAGCTTAACCCTGCAGCAAGAAATGTGCTTAAGGGGGAACTGTCTTTAATGCTCGCGGAACCAAGGATCACCTTACATTCTATCGCCCCTAAGAAAACTCAAAGTCGAATGCAGATGAATTACGATCGTAAACTGTTTGCCAGACTTAAACTACTGCGTAGAACCTTGGCCGAAGAGCATGACCTACCGCCTTATCTAGTGTTTAACGATGCAAGTTTGGCTGAGATGGCGGCTATGTTACCGACAAGTCCTGGTGAGATGTTAGCGGTGAATGGTGTAGGTGAGCGAAAGCTAGCACGCTTTGGTGATGAGTTTCTTGATGAGATTGGTGATTACCTTAGCGGTAATTAATTGTCAGCATCTAGCTTTGCTTTAGCTCTAATACCAAGTTTCAGTGGTTTCATTTGGTTTAGGCTTAGTGTCATTGGTCTTTACTTTATTTAATTGATTAGCGCTAGCTCGTTTGATCAGAGACTGAACAGTATCAAACTGCTGTAAGCATGCTAACCCCATATGCACTCTATGGTTAGGTTGCCAAGGCTGAATGCTAGGAAGAAGCTGCTCAATAACAAACTCTGCTCCTTGCACTGAGGTGTAGGGTAATATGATGATGACTTCATCTAGATTATGCCTAACCAGTTCATCTTGCTCCCTTAGCTTTACTTTAATTTGATCTAGCATTTGTGGAAGATCGACCTGTCTGATGTGAGTGGTTTTCATCAAAATCAAGGTTAAAGGGGAGTTTGTTTGTTTCGCATTATTTAAAAGGTTCTCTAATTGATTAGATGGTTGGGACTTTTCACTTGGATGCAGTTGCTTATCTATATATTGCGTTCGTTGCAATTTCATAAACCATAAAACGATAACACACAGAAGAATTAGCCCTAATATAAAAATTAAGGCATAGGCCCAGTTAAGCTTGCTTTGAGTATTGAGAGAGTCTTTGGTTAATGACTGAGTGACTTGAGTGTTCTCAATGCTATGTTGGCTCAGTCTAGCTTTATATTGAATAAATCTAGCATTGCTGAGTTTATCGTTAGCTTGGCTAAGTGCTTTATTCTGCCTGGTACGGTAGTTAAATGCCTTCTCAAAATCGTTTTGCTTGGCAAAGTACTCAGCCATAATGTGATAAAAGTGTGCTAAATCTGTCGGTAAGTAAAGCTGTATACCTAAGTTGATTGCCTGCTGCATATAATCTAGGGCTTTTGCTTGATCGTTTTGAACAAAGGCTATTTCTGCAAGCTGCCTATTGTTACGCATCAGTAAGGTTTGCTTCATGTTCTTTTCGAAGGTACTCCTACTCATTAAGGCTAAGCGTTTAGCATTGGCAATACGATTTCTTCGCAGGTCGATAACCGAAATAGTAGAATAGGCGATAGCCAGATCTAACTCTGAATCCAATACTGGAATCTGTTCTTTTGCTTTTTCAAGGTAATAGTCACTTTTGTCATGCTCATTATTAGCTAACGTCATGATTGCTAAGTTAAGTAGCACTACATGTTTGATTTTACCTAAGGTATTACTTTGATTGTTTGCCACCTTACTGTAATAGATGGCTTGGTTGATATCTCCTGATGCATACATAAGGTTGCCCATAGCGGCATAAACGTAAGCAGAGGGTGGCCAGCTCCAATTGATTGGCTGAGAGTCAAGTTCGCTGAGTAAATCTAAGCTTAAGCGTAAATCTTCAATGGCTGCTGTAAAGTTCTCTGTTTCTGTATCCAATTGACCCCTTAGCCTCAGCGTGTTGATCAGAGCCTGAGGTTGTTGATAACGCCTAGCGAGCTGCATTGCGCTATCAAATAATGGTAGAGCTAGCTTTAAGTTATCGTAACCAGAATGAGCATCGGCAAGACAATTGAGAAAATAAGGCCTTGCTTGATCTAGTTTAAGTAACTTGGCTTGAGCATCTCCCATCTTTGCGAGATTGATTGCAGCTTGGTTTTCTCCTAACTCTATTAAGGTTTCACATTTTAGCAGTGTTAACCTGAGTTTAAGTAGATCAGATGATTGTTGTTTAGTTGCTGAAGACTCTAGTTGGGCAATTTGTTTAATGGCTTTACTAGGGTATTGATGAAGGTAAGTGTTGAGCTCATCCAGCGTTGCCATAGTTAATTCAGATGCCTCTACATGAGCATTAATGGAAAAAATGCTCATTAAGAAACAAATTGTTATGGCACGTAAATCCATTTAATAACCTCAAGGTATCATGTTGCAGCTAGCTAATATTAAGGATGTAGCCTCTTTGGTTCAATACTGACCTATGGTGTTTTCTTAGCTTAAGTGAAACAACAGCTTGCCTTTTAGATTGAACGTTAATGAATGCACTGATTTGATAAGAGCGCTCAAACTGACTCTTATATTGTTAAGTCTGTTGACTAATGCTCCTAATTGTATCGGCAACTATTATAGCTATTTTACTCTCTAGGCACATCAAAAGCATAGTTAGACATGTTTTGAATCAAGAAGCGCTAAAAGCTTGTTGCTAATCTTAAGAGCTTATTGGGCGCAAATACCTTATTTAAGAGGTAAAGCGGCTACCTATTTGTGATGAAAAAGCCAATATACTTGCTTAAGTTGAAAATTATGGGGTTGACACTGATTGTATGAAAGGGTAAATATTAATCTAGTTAATTCGTGATAAATAGAATTTTTAAGCAATTTTACTGAATAATACAATATGACTATTAAAACTTTCTCACTTCTACTGATTCTCCTCTCTCTGGCAAATTTTGCGCGGAGTAGGTAGTGCTGAGTAAGAGAAAGAGTTAACCCAGTATTTATCAACCCCGCGCTAACAGTGCGGGGTTTTTTGTAAATGAAAGGGCTTATAGTTTTTAACGATACATTCCAGTTCTAGGAGTAGATAGATGTCTGAGCAAGTGATTATTTTTGATACTACGTTGCGTGATGGCGAACAAGCCTTAGCCGCAAGTTTGAGTGTGAAAGAAAAACTGCAAATAGCTCAGGCGCTGGAACGACTGGGAGTAGACGTGATGGAAGTGGGTTTTCCCGTGTCATCACCTGGAGACTTTGAATCAGTACAAACCATTGCTAGGCATATTAAAGATAGCCGTGTTTGCGGCTTATCTCGAGCATTAGAAAAGGATATTTTTGCTTGTGCCGAAGCGATGAAGGTGGCGGAGCAGTTTCGTATTCATACCTTTATTTCAACTTCGACGATTCATGTGGAAAGCAAGTTAAAACGCTCCTTCGATCAGGTGTTGGATATGGCCGTGGGTGCGGTCAAATATGCCAGACGCTTTACCGATGACGTGGAGTTTTCCTGTGAAGATGCGGGTCGAACCCCTATCGATCATCTATGTCGCATGGTGGAATCAGCCATCGATGCTGGCGCGAGTACCATTAATATTCCCGACACTGTGGGCTATACAGTACCAAGTGAATTTGGCGGCATTATCCAAACCTTATTTAACCGTGTGCCAAACATAGATAAGGCGATTATTTCGGTGCATTGCCATGATGATTTAGGTTTGTCAGTTGCCAACTCAATTGCTGCTGTGCAGCAAGGTGCAAGACAGATCGAATGTACGGTTAATGGTATTGGTGAGCGAGCAGGTAACTGTTCATTAGAAGAGATAGCCATGATTTTGGCAACTCGCAAGGGCTTGTTGGGCTTTGATACTAATATTAATGCCAAAGAGATCCACAGAACCTCTAACTTGGTTAGCCAGCTATGCAATATGCCGGTGCAGTCTAATAAGGCGATAGTAGGGGCTAATGCCTTTACCCACTCATCGGGTATTCACCAAGATGGCATGCTTAAGTCGCAAAACACCTATGAGATTATGACTCCAGAAAGCATAGGTTTAAGTCGCAGTAACCTGAATATGACATCACGCTCGGGTAGACATGTAATCAAGCATCGCATGACTGAAATGGGTTACACAGATACTGACTATGATATGGATATTTTGTACGAGAACTTTTTGCAGCTTGCGGATAAGAAAGGCCAAGTATTTGATTATGACCTAGAGGCGCTAGCTTATATGGAGTCCCAGAGTCAGTCCGATGATTATTATCAGATGGAGCAGCTGGTGGTGCAGTCAGACTCCACTGAAGGTGTGGCAACGGCCACAGTGAGACTAGCGATTGACGGTAAAGCTGTGACTGAAGCCGCAACGGGGAATGGCCCGGTTGATGCGGCATACAAGGCGATAGAAAGAGCCAGTGGCAAAGATGTCAATATCACCAGTTACAAGTTAGGTGCTAAGGGAGAAGGACAAGATGCATTGGGACAGGTGGATATTACCGCCAGATACAGAGAACAAAACTTCCATGGCTTTGGACTCGCGACCGATGTGGTTGAAGCTTCGGCTCAGGCATTGGTGCATGTGATGAACCTAACCCATAGAGCGGATAAAGTGGCAGATAAAAAGCAAGCCAGCAAACGCAATAGTGAGCTCGGTGGCGTATAAAAGATTGCAGAGTGCAGCAAAGATAAATATATAAAGCATAAGAGAAGGGTTGAAAGGCATGAGTTATCAAATAGCAGTATTACCAGGAGATGGCATAGGGCCAGAGATTATGGCAGAGGCACGCAAGGTGCTTAGTGCCGTTGAGCAAAGATTTGGTCTTGATATTGAGTACAAAGAGTATGATGTGGGTGGTATTGCAATCGATAATCATGGCTGCCCTTTACCTGAGTCGACCCTAAAAGGCTGTGAACAGGCCGATGCGATTCTGTTTGGCTCTGTAGGCGGTCCAAAGTGGGAACATCTGCCACCTAATGAGCAGCCTGAGCGTGGTGCGTTATTGCCTCTTCGTGGTCACTTTGAACTCTTCTGTAATCTGCGCCCCGCTAAGTTGCATGCCGGACTTGAGCATATGTCGCCGCTACGTGCCGATATCTCTTCGCGCGGTTTTGATGTGCTTTGTGTGCGCGAGCTTACAGGTGGTATCTATTTTGGTTTACCAAAAGGTCGCCAAGGTGAAGGTGAAGCCCAAGAAGCTTTCGATACCATGCGATACTCCCGTTCTGAAGTCAGGCGTATTGCCAAAATCGCCTTTGAAGCCGCCATGGGCAGACGCAAAAAGGTGACTTCTGTTGATAAGGCCAATGTCTTGGCCTGCTCTGTACTCTGGCGAGAAGTCGTGGAAGAGGTGGCTAAAGATTATCCAGAAGTGGAGCTTGAGCATATCTATATCGATAACGCGACTATGCAGCTGTTAAGACGTCCAGATGAGTTTGATGTCATGCTATGTTCAAATCTATTTGGCGATATTCTTTCCGATGAAATTGCCATGTTGACAGGCTCTATGGGTCTGCTTTCTTCAGCCAGTCAAAATAGCCAAGGTTTTGGTTTATACGAGCCTGCTGGTGGCAGTGCGCCCGATATCGCGGGTCAAGGTATTGCTAATCCGGTTGCGCAAATCTTATCGGCGGCCTTGATGTTACGTCACAGCCTGAACTTGGAAGAAGCTGCGGTTGCTATTGAGCAGGCGGTGGCTAAAGCGTTAAGTAATGGTTATCTCACAGGAGAGTTGTTGTCGGAGCAAGATAGGAATGCAGCTAAGTCGACCAGTGAAATGGGTGATTATATTGCTGCAGCGGTAAAGGAGGGGGCGTAATGGCACAAACTTTATATGAGAAAGTGTGGAATGCCCATCAGGTAGCAACACCAGAAGGTGAAGCGCCGATTGTCTATGTCGATAGGCATTTGGTTCATGAAGTGACCTCTCCCCAAGCATTTAGTGGTTTAAAGGTTGCTGGGCGTAAACTACGAGCGCCCCATAAAACCTTTGCCACTATGGATCACAACACTTCGACAAAGAGTGCTAGCCTAGATGCACTGAGTCCAATGGCTCGCACCCAAGTGGAAACCTTGGCGCAAAACTGTAAAGAGTTTGGTATTTCTCTGTACGATATTCATCACCCTAACCAAGGAATTGTCCATGTAATGGGCCCTGAGCTAGGGATTACCTTGCCAGGTACTGTGATTGTCTGTGGTGACTCCCATACCGCTACCCATGGTGCCTTTGGCGCGCTTGCCTTTGGTATTGGTACCTCTGAAGTTGAACATGTGATGGCGACGCAAACATTGCGACAGCTTAAATCTAAAACCATGAAGATAGAGGTCAAAGGTAAAGTGGCCGACGGGATAACGGCTAAAGATATTATTCTCGCCATTATCGGTAAAACCGGCATGGATGGCGGCACCGGACATGTAGTTGAATTCTGCGGTGAAGCGATTCGAGACCTTTCTATGGAAGGTCGAATGACAGTATGTAATATGGCAATTGAGATGGGCGCCAAAGCTGGCATGATAGCGCCGGATCAGACCACTTTTGATTACCTTAAGGGGCGTCAACATGCGCCGAAAGATGAAGATTGGCAACAGGCTCTAGCTTATTGGCAAACCCTAAAATCCGATGAGGATGCGGTGTTTGATAAAACACTGGTATTGAATGCCGCAGAGATAGCGCCTCAGCTCACTTGGGGCACAAACCCTGGGCAGGTCGCAGCCATCGATGCTTGTGTGCCAGATCCAAAGCAAGAGAGTAATCAAGTCACGCGAGATAGCATGGAAAAAGCCCTAGCTTATATTGGACTTGAGCCGGGCACGCCTATGACAAGTATTCCAATTAATAAGGTCTTTATTGGCTCTTGTACTAACTCTCGTATTGAAGACTTACGCAGCGCTGCTGCTCAAGCGAAAGGGCGTAAAGTCGCCGATGGGGTGACGGCATTAGTCGTGCCAGGCTCCGGTCAGGTGAAATTGCAAGCCGAGGCTGAAGGCTTAGATAAGATCTTTATCGAAGCGGGCTTTGAATGGCGTTTGCCTGGCTGCTCTATGTGTTTGGCGATGAATGACGATAGGTTAGAGGAAGGTGACAGATGCGCCTCAACCAGTAATCGTAACTTTGAAGGCCGCCAAGGGCGAGGAAGCTGTACTCACTTGGTGAGCCCAGCTATGGCCGCAGCGGCTGCAATCGCTGGACACTTTGTTGATATTCGTCAGCCCTACTAATTCGTCAGCCCTACAAATTGAATATAGAGAGTCATTATGCAAGCATTTTCTCAACATACAGGTTTGGCGGTCGCGATAGATAGTGCCAACATAGATACAGATCAGATTATTCCTAAGCAGTTCCTCTCTAAGGTGACTCGCGATGGTTTTGGTGTGCACCTATTTCATGATTGGCGCTATTTGGATGAAGCAGGCACCCAAGACAATCCAGATTTTAGTTTGAATCAAGCGAGATATCAGGGAGCATCCATCTTATTGGCTCAAGAGAACTTTGGTTGTGGCTCAAGCCGTGAGCACGCACCATGGGCGCTTCAAGATTTTGGTTTAAGGGTGATAATTGCCCCAAGTTTTGCCGATATTTTTTATGGTAATGCCATCAATAACGGTTTGCTGCCCATTAAACTATCTTCTAGCCAAGTTCAGCAATTAATCGATGAAGTTGCTGAAGAGGAAGGAGCTCAAATAGCCGTCGATTTGGAAAAGCTGCAAGTGGTTTCACCTAAGGGAAGCTGTTTTAGTTTTGATATCGCAGCCTCGGCAAGGCATAAACTCCTTAATGGTTTGGATGCCATAGGTTTGACTTTAGCTTTTGAGAGCCAGATTAAGGATTATGAGTCTTCACTCACCAATTGGTTGAATCATCCATAGGTTGCAGCTTTTTGGCGTACATTTGTACTAAGGTTTTTTAAGGGAGGCCATTCTGCCCATCGGGTGTGAGCGGCCTCTCTTTTTTATGATAAAGACTTGGTTGTAAGTTATTGATTATTAAAGGGTGCGTGTTGATTGAAAATTAAGCTACTTACTTTTGTTTATTTGTTAGTGATTTATGCTGAGTGAGAGGGATATTTTTAATTTACACGTGTACCCATGTTTTTGTTTTCTAACTTCATGTTTATTTTTATTTTTTATCTTTTCTTTTGTTTGTTCTAATGGTTTTCAGCGAATCATTCTTTTAAGGTCTGACCTGTTTTTTAAGTCTAAATGTGATGACGGTCGTCATTTTGCGCTAAATATTGATTTTAATTAGTTTTTTATACTGTTTTTTCTGCTTAGGTTGCAAACATCTTCTGTAGCAGTAAACTGCACGCCCTTTTGGTTGAGCTAATGCTCTACTTCTTCTGGTCAGCTATTTAAATTTATTAAGCAGAGAATAACAATGAAAAAGCGTATTTTGACATTGGCCGTTAGCGCGGCAATTCTGAGTTCTGCCACTCAAGTCCAAGCAGCAGGTTTTCAACTTGCAGAATATTCGGCAACAGGTTTAGGAAGAGCTTATGCCGGTGAAGCCGCTATGGCGGATAATGCCTCTTCTCAATCCCGCAATCCAGCTTTGCTTTCAGCCTTGCAAGGTCGCCAAGTATCAGCAGGTGCGATTTATTTAACACCTGAAGTTGATGTTGATGGCACCAATACCTTCTTGTTGTCCGGAGCTCAGATAGATGCTTCTGCTAAAGATGTCGCTGATGATGCTTTTATTCCTAACTTTTACTATTCCAGCCAAATCAATGATAAATGGACTTGGGGTTTAGCGCTGAATTCTAATTATGGGTTGAAGACTGAAATACCTGCGGATCACAGTGCAGCGATTTATGGTAGTGCAACTTCTATTACTACCTATGAGCTTAATCCTAATATTGCTTATCGTATTACCGATGCTATCAGTGTAGGTGCCGGACTGCGTATAGTTTACGGTGAGGGTGAAGTAACAGCTACAGTACCAACATGGCTAAGCCAAGCGACACCTTACCCTGCAGGTACACCTTTAAAAACGATGGAAGGTGATGATACCGCATTTGGTTGGAAGCTAGGTGCAAGCTGGCAGGTTAACCCAGACCATAAGGTAGGTCTTGCTTATCATAGTGGTGTTGAGTTTGACTTGGAAGGTGCTGTGGGTGGCCTTAAGTATGTGGGTACTCAACCTATTACTGTTGATGGTGTGTTGCCATTAGAGTTACCAGCATTTGCAGAGTTATCATCCTTTAACCAAGTGACAGATAAGCTTGCGCTGCATACCAGTATCAACTGGACGCAATGGAGCGTGTTTAAAGAATTAAGAGCAAATTTCCCAGGCGAAACTAAACCTATTGGCGGGATCAGTACTGATCTTGTGAAGGAAGAGAACTTTAAGGATAACTGGCGCTTTGCTCTTGGTGCGACCTATCAAGTGTCGGATGCTTGGGCGCTACGTTCTGGTATCGCATTAGATCAAACAGCTGTGGAAGATGAATATCGCACAACTACGATTCCAGATGCTGATCGCCTTTGGTACAGTTTAGGCGCGAGTTATGTGGCTTCATCTAACATGAGTGTCGATATGTCACTGACCTATATTACCTACCACGGTGATGCTCCAATTACAGAGATTGAACCGAGTGCTGGCGTACGATTAGATGCACAAGCAAGCGGCAATGTATGGCTTGCAGGTGTACAGCTGAACTATAAGTTTTAATTTATAGCTTAAATAAAGTCGCCAATGCCTCGCAGGTTTGCGGGGCATTTTTATTTGTGTTTACGCTTTGTTAGTTAGAGAATGAGCCGATAGGCATAATAATACTGACAAGGATATCTTTCGTGTCTCACCCTCAATATATTGTCGCACTGGATCAGGGGACGACAAGTTCCCGTGCCATCGTATTTGATCATAATGCTAATTTACTCGCTTTGTCTCAACGTGAATTTACTCAGCATTACCCTAAGCCTGGTTGGGTTGAACAAGATCCCATGGAGATCTGGTCATCACAAAGCTCGGTACTTATCGAAACCCTAGCTAGAGCCGATATCCATAGCGATCAAGTCGCCGCTATTGGCATTACTAATCAAAGGGAAACCACTGTCGTATGGAATAAGCATACGGGTAAGCCTGTTTATAATGCGATCGTGTGGCAGTGTCGTCGCACTAATGAGATTTGCGATGGGCTTAAAGCGGCCGGCTTAGAAGAGTATGTCAGGGAAAATACCGGTTTGTTGCTCGACCCCTATTTTTCAGCGACCAAGATTAAATGGATTCTCGATAATGTTGAAGGGGCTAGAGAGCAAGCCGAGCGAGACGAATTACTGTTTGGCACCATAGATACTTGGCTGGTCTGGAAGCTTACTGAGGGAAAAGTACATGTGACCGATCCAACGAATGCCTCGCGTACCATGTTATTTAATATTCACACCCAAGAGTGGGATGATCATTTGCTTCAAGAATTGGATATTCCTGTGTCTATGTTGCCGCAAGTCAAACCTTCCTGTGGAGTATATGGCACAACTCGTATTGCTGGTGAAGGTAGCGAGATTCAAGTGGCTGGTATGGCCGGAGATCAGCAAGCCGCACTCTTTGGTCAACTCTGTATTGAGCCGGGAATGGCTAAGAATACCTATGGTACAGGCTGCTTCTTGCTGATGAATACCGGAACACAAGCGGTAAAGTCTGAGCATGGGTTACTCACAACTATTTGCGTTGGCGCACAGGGTGAAGTGAATTATGCCCTTGAAGGTGCAGTCTTTATGGGCGGGGCAACGATTCAGTGGCTTAGAGATGAGCTAGGTTTAATTCGCGATGCGCAAGATACTGAATACTTTGCGTTTAAAGTAGAAGATACTAACGGCGTGTATCTGGTGCCTGCTTTTGTCGGGTTGGGGGCGCCACACTGGGATCCCGATGCAAGAGGAGCGATAGTGGGGCTCACCCGTGGGGCTAATCGCAATCATATTATTCGTGCAGCATTGGAATCTATCGCCTATCAAAGTAGAGATTTGCTCGATGCTATGGCCAAAGACAGTGGTGTTGAGCTTACTCAGTTAAAAGTCGATGGCGGTGCTGTCAATAATGATTTTTTAATGCAGTTCCAAGCCGATATTACTGACGTTGCCGTACTGAGACCAAAAATCACCGAGTCTACAGCAATGGGGGCGGCATTTTTAGCAGGATTGGCTGTCGGTTACTGGCAATCGACAAAAGAGTTACAAGATAAATTAGCCCTGTCCCGTGCCTTTGAGCCGGCTATTGATGAGCAAGCGCGCAGTGAACTCTATGCCGGTTGGCAGCAGGCATTGCAAAAAAGTTTCTCTGCTTGAATATTAAAAACGCTGAATACGAGTATTCAGCGTTTTGTTGTTAATTTATAGCGTGTTGCTCTATTTGATTTTTCAATCTTGTTTTTCAGCCTGAGTTTGAATTTGCTTAATTGCTTTCATTCTTTGGCTGAGCTCTGGATGGGTACTTATCCATGCCGGAATATTTATCACTTGTTCCTGCTTTAGTTTTTGATAAAGCTTAAGCAGAGGTTCGACTGAGTCCTGGCTGCTCAACAGTTGCTTGGCTGCAAACTCGTCAGCCTCCTGTTCAAGCTCTCGCGAGTAACTTAATCCCATGCCTAGCACTGCTACGCTAACCAAGGTATCTCCTATGCTAGAGGAGTCGCCGATGATGATAGCGACGCCGATAGACAGTATCGCGCTTTGCACTAGATTAGTGAGTACATGTTGATGACGTACATGACCTAGTTCATGGAGTAGAACAGCCTTTCTCTCTTCTGGAGTCGAAGCGAGATTAGCCATGGCATCTGTCATTATTATATTGCCGTTAGCTAGCGCAAAAGCATTGGCATCACCTTGGTGGAACTTAAAAAGTAGCTTAGGTGGTGTAATAAACTCTATCCCTGCGCCTTTAAGTTCGTCAGTGATCTGCTCAAATTCGTTTGCGATTTGCTTTTGAGCTTCAATGGATAGCTTAGATTCTTCCATACCAAGTTCATCAAGCATAGAGACTGTGTTGTCACCAACATATTCGGCTACTTGAACTGGCAGATTTTGAGCAATGCTCTTCGCAAGTAAAGGTAAGCCATATTTATAACCTGCAAAGGCGCTAATAGCGGTAACGACAACAGCTAAAATAATCAATAGCAGATGCTGCTCTAGCTTTGCTAATAGGCTTGTCTTGCCCTGCTGATTAAGCCAAGAGTTTAGTATATGAGATTCTTGGGGGACGAAAACCCAGCCGTCTGGAAAAGTGAGTCTGCGAGGTATCGAGCTTAGCTGCTGTGACACTTGAATATCTGCCAAGCAAAAGTCTCCTCGATAGCCATGGCTCACGACCGAGACAGAGGCTTGAGGCTCTTGAAGAAGATTGATTTCAGCAGGGATCTTCTCGCTGCTTTTAGGGGCAAAAATATGCCCCTTTACCATATTTGATGTTGTCGACATGGATTTATATGACACTGATATTGAGATCGAATGCGTCCACTACCTCATCGGCAATCGCAGCATCGGTTTCATTCAAGTGATCTTGAGTTGTGACATGAGACAAGTCTCCTATGACCTGAGTGTGGTCGGCATAGAAGCGTGCGGTTCTGACCTCGACCCAAGCTCTTCCCCAGCCAAACGAGAACAGCATGATAAGAATATTGGTGAAAATTAGACCAAAATAGCCCATTACAGTGAGGCTTGACTCAAAAGTCAGCTTGTCATCCAGCTGCATTTGGCCGAACAAGTAATTGCGCACCTTGACTTTAATAAAGGCTGTCATAATAAAGCCCGAGATGAACATAAACAGATAGCCCACGAATACAGAGATTGCTGCGGTTTTTTCTAATTCAGCATTATCTGAAACGCCATTAGTTGCCAACTCTGTGATTGCACTGCCGGCTCCTAACACTATGGTTAAGACAACAGAGGTGATAATAAGCCCGATGAGAATTCCCACAGCAGCGAGTGTGATTTTTAAGTAAGCACGCCAATCTATATCGGCAGCAAAGACCTTTTGGCCGTAGCGATAACCGTTGATTGTGTAGTTGGCTATGTTTGCCATTATCCATGCATAAGCCAATACAAGGCTAATTGGAACATAGAGAACGCCTGCGGCAATCAGCAAAGCACTCTCATGCTTATCATAAAGGGCGAATAAGCCAATGCATGGGAGTATGACGATGGCATAGGCTGCAATGGGCTTGAGCAATAGATTGATGTATGCGCCTGAAGTGCTGCCAACAAAATTAAATCTAACATTTCTAAAGCGAGTGACTCTAGCATCGAATTTAAGATTGCGCATGACTAGGTAAGGTGTAACGGCAACTAATGCGATGCCAAGTATCGTGGCGATAATTGGATGCAGGTTAGTTAGTACTGACCAGACTATGAGAGCGACCACAGCGATGATACGGCCAATGAGTATCTGCATAGGTGTTGCTAAGTACTCAAATCGATCGCCATCGAGTTCAGTATGGCCATAGAAATAATTGTTGGTTCTGACTTTCGCCCAAGCTGAATAGATACCTAAGGTTACTATGCTTAGTAGAATGTTAACTATCCAAATACCGAAATAGTCACCTCCATCGCCATGGAATTTAAATGGGTGCTTTTTATTGTCTTCGGTGGATACATCACCAGATTGAGAAATGAGGCTATCTGTAGTCATTAGCTGCCATCCGTGGGGATAAAAGAGAGTATTAAAGCCAATAAATTAACATAAATCAATATATTATATTGTAAATGCAGGGTGCTAATTTGCCTGTTAATTAAGCATGTGCTTCAAGCATTTTACCTAAACGGTAATATCGATATGCTCAAAAGGTGAGTCATCTTGGGATAAGGATTGTTTAACCGTATCTTCATCCCCTTCTCCTTTACGGCGACCTTTGTTCATTCGTCGATCGACTCTAGGTTTATTTGCCTCATCGTTGTTTTTACGTCGTTCACCTTTTCTTGGTTTCTTTGATTCTGTTTTTGGGGGAAGTTGGGACTGAGGGGCTTCGTGGCTATCTGAGTGGATCGCGTCACCCTTTTTGACTTGTTCGACAATGCGTTTATTTTCTATGGCTGCACGTGCTGGTACAGCTGTCATGGCATAGATGCTGTCGAGTCCCATAGTGCCTCCGTTTGTTGAACGATTCTATTTTATAGATTATCGGCCTCAAATGGCGAAAATTTAGTCTTTATAGAAGTATATTATAAGTATGGGCCAGCATATTGCTGATGGCTATAGAAAGTGAGTCAGCGCCATCAATGCAGGCTAGAGAAGATGGTGTTCAAATTTTACTTAAAACTTTTGACTGATATCTTATCTTTGAATTTTATAACATGCGTGATTTGGCATGGTTTACCTGAGTGCTTGCTCATTGCTTTCCATGGCGAAAGCGAGTTCTTAACTCTCTTTCTTATCGACGCTATTGAAATATGCATTGATAGGGAATTATTCCCTATCTTGGGGATAGGGTGCCCTATATCCACCACATAAGGTGTTTTTTTCTACACTGCGATGCGCTGTTCAAGTTTATTTGAGCATGATTTTGGAAGATTTTACCACTTTTTACCACTTAAAAATCAGCGGCTTTTTCTCATCATTTATAGGCCTTGAACCCGCTTGCAGACTGGCTTTTTAAATACCGGCCTTTTCTTGACAAGACTTGCATCCCTTCCCTAAACTAGGAGCTTGTGGGAAATAGTGGGTTTTTGTGGATCAAATTGATAAAGCAAGGATGAAATTCAGTGTTTCGGGGCGCGACTAGCATAAATTTAGATGTCAAAGGACGGATCGCTATACCTAAGCGATACCGAGACTCTTTGCACGCTGAACATGCTGGAAAACTAGTCATTACTGTTGATATCGACTCCCCTTGTCTATTGATTTATCCGAGCATGCACTGGTCTGAAATTGAGACTAAGTTGCTCAAGCTTTCAGATACCCAGCCCGCCCAAAGAACGATTAAGCGCCTGTTATTAGGTCATGCTCATGAATGTGAGTTAGATGGCCACGGTCGGGTGCTACTGCCCACTTCACTACGAAGCTTTGCCAATTTAGATAAGCAGAGCATGCTAGTAGGTCAGTTGAATAAATTTGAGTTGTGGGATGCCCAAGCGTGGCAGGCTCAAGTTGAGCAAGACCTGCAACTGATACGTGATTATGACCTTTCGCAGGATGAAGGTTTAGCAGACTTCTCGCTGTAAAAGCGTGAACAAGATATTGAGAGAGTGATGAGCCAAGAATTTGCCCATGTATCCGTGTTACTCGAAGAGACGATAGACGGATTAAATATCAAGCCTGATGGCATCTATATCGATGGCACCTTTGGTCGAGGCGGTCACTCTGGGCAAGTGCTTAAACGCTTAGGCGAACATGGGCGTTTGATTGCCATTGATAGAGACCCTCAAGCGATCGAAGCGGCGAAACAGTATGCTGATGATCCTCGATTTCAGATAGTCCATGGAGGTTTCGGCCAGCTGGGTGAATATGTTGAGCAGCTAGGGCTAGCAGGTGAAATAGACGGCATATTGCTCGATCTAGGAGTTTCGTCGCCTCAACTCGATGATGCAGAGCGTGGCTTTAGTTTTTTGCGAGACGGTCCTTTGGATATGCGTATGGACAATAGCCAAGGAGAGACTGCGGCCGATTGGATTGCCCGTGCCGAAATAGAAGATATGGCTTGGGTGTTTAAGACCTATGGCGAAGAGCGTAATGCAAGGCATATTGCACGTTGTATTGCGGCTGATAGGGAAGCCACTCCATTTTTGCGTACTAAGGAGTTAGCCGATCTGATTGCTCGAGTGAGTAAGAGCAAAGAGCGCAATAAGCATCCAGCTACTCGCGTGTTTCAGGCGATCCGCATTTACATTAACAGTGAACTGGAACAGATAGATCAAGCCTTAGAAGCGGGATTAAAAGTGTTAGCTCCCCAAGGACGTTTTTCCATTATTAGCTTTCACTCCCTTGAAGACCGTATGGTGAAGCGTTTTATCCGTCGTCATAGTAAAGCAGCTGAAGTGCCACATGGTCTGCCTGTGACAGAAGAAGAGTTAAATAAAAGCCGAACACTTAAGCCCATTGGCAAAGCGTTAAAACCCTCAGAAGCAGAGCTCGAAGTTAATACTCGTGCCCGTAGCTCGGTACTTAGGGTTGCTGAAAGGCTGGATTATTAAATCCTATGGGGAACAGCTCTAGGATTAACCTCGCGAACTTGGTGCTGCAGGATTTGTGGCGTCATAAGCTTGCGGTCATTGCGGCGTTGGTGGTGATTTTTCATGGTGTCGGTGTGGTTTATGTAAGCCATAAGAGTCGGTTACTCACAACGCAATGGGATCAATTACTCAAGGAAAGAGATAGGTTGGATATTGAATGGCGTAATTTGTTACTCGAAGAGCAATCACTCGCCGAGCACAGTAGGATTACCCGCATAGCAACCAAAGAGTTACAAATGAATCGACCGCTTCCTAAGGAGGAAGTGATAGTGAGGGTTAAATGAGTAGACAGGCAAAGCGTAAGCAAAAGCCACAACCTATTCAATGGCGTTTAATCGTTGTTGTTGGTTTTGTGTGTTTGCTGTTTGTCAGTCTAGTCGGCCGTGCAGCGTACATACAGGTGATAGAGCCGGGTAAACTTCGCTATGAAAGTGATATGCGGACTCTGCGCACGACAAGTCGTGAAGTGCAACGTGGCTTAATTACCGATAGAAATGGCGACATGTTAGCTGTGAGTGTCCCTGTACGTGCGGTGTGGGCCGATCCTAAAGTCGTTCACGATAAGCAAGGCTTTGAGGATATGAGACGTTGGCAAGCTCTTGCCGATGTTTTGCATCTGCCGATTGAAAAAGTGGTCGATAGAATTAAGGCGAGCCCCAAGCGACGTTTTATCTATCTTAAGCGCCAAGTGACCCCAGCCGTTGCCGATTATATTAAGCAGTTAAAGCTTCCTGGCATATCACTGAAATCTGAGTCGCGCCGTTTTTACCCTTCAGGAGAGATTTCGGCGCAAGTGGTTGGCATTACCAATATCGATGATGTTGGTATTGAAGGCATTGAGAATAGCTATAACTCTTGGCTAACGGGGAAAGCCTCTAAGCAAAAGGTGCGTAAATCTCGTGATGGTAAAGTGGTTGAGCGCTTAGCCATGGTGGAAGAGGGCGAGAGTCCTAATGATCTGGTTTTGAGCTTAGATCATCGTATTCAGCAACTTGCCTACCGAGAGCTTAAGCGTGCTACGGGGATACATCAGGCCACCTCAGGTTCAGTCGTGGTGTTAGATGTGAAAACCGGTGAAGTGCTTGCAATGGCTAACACACCTTCCTATAACCCTAATTCAAGGGACCAGCTACAAAGCCATCGTATGCGAAACCGTGCTATGACAGATGCCTTTGAGCCTGGTTCAACGGTTAAGCCGTTTGTAGTGGCTGCAGCATTAGAAGCGGGGACGGTTAAAGCCAACGAGCTGGTAGCGACATCTCCAGGATGGATGCGCATAGGTGGTCGCCAAGTCAGGGACTCAAAAAACTATGGCGATATGTCTCTCGCTAAAATTCTTGTTAAATCCAGTAACGTAGGTATTAGTAAACTCGCGTTATCTATGCCGGTTCAGCAGCTATTAGGGACTTATCAGTCCATGGGACTGGGTAACTATTCAGGTATTAATCTAACTGGTGAGAGTGCTGGTGTCGTTCATGACAGGCATCGCTGGTCCGATTTTGAGAGAGCGACACTGTCGTTCGGCTATGGCTTAACAGCGACAACGTTGCAGCTAGCACGTATGTACGCCACTTTAGGTAATGGTGGTGTTCTGAATCCTGTCTCTATTCTTAAACTCAAACAACCCCCAGAGGGAGAGCAAGTGATTGCCCCTGAGGTCGCCAAGAATGTGATGAACATGCTCGTTGGAGTGACAGAAGAAGGTGGTACGGCTCGTAAAGCTCATATCGATGGTTACCCTGTTGCTGGTAAGACGGGGACAAGCCGTAAAGCGGTTGCTGGTGGTTACGGCGAAGATTATGTTGTGCTATTTGCAGGTGTTGCGCCAGTGCATAACCCCAAACTCGCCATTGCTGTAATTCTTAACGAGCCTAAGGGGGATTATTACTATGGTGGTGATGTTGCTGCGCCAGTCTTTGCCAAAGTGATGTCTGGTTCATTGCAAATGCTAAATGTCGAACCTATCTCCCCTCGCGAACAGGTCAAACTAGCCGGAACACCAAGGAGAGGTGAATGATATTACTTAGGGATATACTCGCACCTTGGTTTCATTATGCGGGTAGCGAATCAATAGTCGATATGCATCTAGATAGCAGAGCGATAGCAAAGGGCGATCTCTTTGTTGCTATGCCTGGTCATGCCGTAGACGGCCGTGATTATCTTGCTAACGCCTTTAGTGCGGGAGCGGTTGCTGCTTTGGTTCATACGGATAACCCTGATGAGCATGGTAAGGTGAATCACGAACCTGGACTCACTATCAGCTTCTTTCAACTCAACCGTCAGTTGTCGGCACTTGCAGCGCAACGTTATCCTCTTAAACGCCAGTCTAATGGTGCGCATTTGACTCAAGTTATTGGTATTACTGGCACTAATGGTAAAACATCAGTCAGTCAGCTTATTGCCCAGCTTGTTAGTTTGTATCAAAAGCAGGCGGCAGTGACGGGGACTCTGGGGAATGGTCTATGGGGTGAGCTTGTCGACACAGGCAATACCACAGCCGATGCGATTACCTTAATGAAGCAGCTTAATCATTTTGAGCAGCAAGGTGTCGATGTTTGTGCCATGGAGGTATCAAGCCATGGCCTAGTGCAGGGACGAGTCGAAGCGGTTCCCTTTGATGTGGCGGTTTTTACAAATTTAAGCCGAGACCACTTAGATTACCATGGTGATATGGATGCTTACGGGGCGGCAAAGAAACGTATATTTGCTATCTCACAGCTAAAGTATGGCTTGCTTAACCTCGATGATGAAATAGGTGAAACATGGTTTGATGAGTTAGCGAAGGAGCAAGCCCACCTAACTCTATTAGGCTTTAGCACACAAGCTCAACCTGAAAGCCATTCCAGACAGATGATCTACTGTGAGCATAAGCAGTTTCATCATTTAGGGGTTAACGCTCTGTTGTGTTGGCCTGAAGGCAGCGCCGAACTCTCTTCACCTCTGTTAGGTGAGTTTAATTTATCAAACCTGATTGCTGCGCTAGGTAGCTTATATCTTTTAGGGTTTGATATGCATAAGCTGGTAGCGCTTGCTTCTCAGCTCCATCCTGTTCCAGGACGAATGGAGCGATTTGTGACATCTCAGAATGTGACCATAGTGGTGGATTATGCCCATACACCAGATGCTCTTTCTCAATCATTACAGGCTTTGAGGTTGCACTGTGACCGAGAGTTATGGTGTGTGTTTGGTTGTGGTGGTGACAGAGATAAAGGGAAAAGACCTTTAATGGGACAAGCTGCTCAGTCCTGCGCTGATCGCATTATGGTGACGAGCGATAATGCTAGAAGTGAATCGCCACAAGCCATTATCGATGATGTATTAGCAGGGATAAGTCTGTCTGATTCAGTACAGTCCCAAGTCGATAGGATTCTTGCCATAGAGCAAGTGGTCGCTCAAGCAAAAGCTGGGGATATAGTGCTGCTCGCCGGAAAAGGCCATGAAACTTACCAAGAAGTTGCTGGCCAACGTATTGATTATGATGAGCGCGCGTTAGCCCGTGCTTTGGCGGGAGAAGCCTCATGATATCTCTAACATTAGCCGAGTTAGCTACACACTTGGATGCCGAAGTTATTCAGCCTGATACGAGTGTTCAAGATTGCAAAGTACAAGCTGTCAGCACTGATAGTCGGCAGGTAGCTAAGGATTGTTTATTTATCGCCTTAAAAGGTGAGCGATTCGATGGTCATGATTTTGTGGCAGTGGCAGAAACGAATGGTGCAAAGGCGCTATTGGTCAGTCAAGTCTGTGAGACGCGCTTGCCTCAGTTATTGGTAAGCGACACCTTAGCTGCGATGGGAAAAATGGCAGCCCTAGTGAGAGACAGAATTAATCCCATCTGTCTAGCCTTGACTGGTTCAAACGGCAAGACTAGCGTCAAAGAGATGTTGGCCCATATTTTATCCCAAGATCACAGCGTGCTTTATACTGCGGGTAATTTTAATAATGACATTGGGGTGCCATTAACCCTGCTTAGGTTGGAGTCTCAACATGAGTATGGCGTGTTTGAGCTTGGCGCTAATCATAAAGGTGAAATCGATTATACCTCTGGGTTAGTTAAACCCGATGTTGCGCTTGTTAATAATGTGGCCAGTGCTCATCTTGAAGGTTTTGGTAGTCAAGATGGTGTTGCCCAAGCGAAATCGGAAATCTTTACTCATTTAAGTCCCAAGGGCTGCGCTGTGATTAATCTTGATGATCCCTATTGTGCAGTGATGCAAAAGGCGGCAGCTAAATATAGAATGCTGACCTTTTCGGCTAAAGAGGCGGCAGACATTAGGGCTACGGAACTAGTTAGTGATGCCTTGGGGCGCTATCGCTTTAAATTGAACTTTCAAGAACAGAGCTTGCCTATTCCATTGCCTCTTGCTGGACGTCATCAGGTGAGCAATGCTCTCGCTGCCAGTGCCATGTGTTTGGCGATTGGGTTAAAGCTAGAAACCGTTGCAAACGGTTTGAGTACGCTTGAGCCTGTTAAGGGGCGTATGCAACCCCATGATTTAGGTCGAGTGCAACTTATCGATGATAGTTACAACGCTAACCCTGCCTCAGTCAAAGCGGCTATTGACTGGCTGCAAGAAGTGAACTCTCAGACCTACTTAGTCTTAGGTGATTTGGGAGAGTTAGGGGACAATGCGGAGCGATTGCATGCCGAGCTTGGAGAATATGCGAAATCTCAGGGAGTTGATGATCTGTTTTGTGTGGGGGGCTTAAGTGCTCATACAAGTGAAGCATTTGGCAGCTCTCACTATGACTCGTTTGAAGCGTTAGTCGAACAATTAAAAGAAAATATCAAACAGTCGTCCGATGTTATGACTGTATTAGTAAAGGGGTCTCGTAGCGCAAAGATGGAGCGAGTCGTAGAGGCCTTAAAAATTGCCCATGGGCAAGGGGAGTTTGTATAAATGCTGGTTTATCTGGCCGAGTATTTAACCCAATTTTATACCGGGTTTAATGTATTTTCCTATGTGACATTCAGAGCCATTCTGGGGTTGCTGACTGCACTTATGTTTAGCCTGTGGTGGGGCCCTAAGTTAATCGAGCGCTTACAGGTATTACAAATTGGCCAAGTAGTACGTAATGATGGCCCCGAGTCTCACTTTAGTAAACGCGGCACACCTACTATGGGTGGCTTGATGATCCTTGCTGGCATTTTTATCAGCGTATTACTTTGGGGAGATCTGAGTAGTCGTTATGTGTGGGTCATGCTATTCGTGTTGGCGAGTTTTGGCTTAGTTGGTTTTATTGATGACTACCGTAAGGTGGTGCGCAAAGATACTAAAGGCTTGATTGCGCGGTGGAAATATATTCTGCAATCGCTTTCAGCGCTAGTTATCGCCGTTTATCTCTATTTTTCGGCAGGGCATGCCGGTGAAACTCAATTAGTTGTGCCTTTCTTTAAGGATGTGATGCCTCAGTTGGGTCTGTTTTTCATTGTGCTTGCTTATTTCACCATAGTGGGCGCGAGTAATGCGGTGAATCTGACTGATGGCTTAGATGGCTTAGCGATTATGCCAACTGTCATGGTGGCCGGTGCGTTTGCCTTAATTGCATATCTATCAGGTCATGTGCAGTTTGCTAATTACTTGCATATTCCTTATCTCCCCGGTGCTGGAGAGCTAGTTATCGTATGTACAGCCATGGTGGGGGCTGGTTTGGGCTTCTTGTGGTTCAACACTTATCCTGCTCAAGTCTTTATGGGAGATGTTGGCTCGTTAGCACTAGGTGCTGCACTAGGTGCTATGGCGGTATTAGTACGCCAAGAGATCCTGTTAGTGATCATGGGTGGTGTCTTTGTGATGGAGACTGTGTCGGTCATTTTGCAAGTGGGCTCCTATAAGCTGCGCGGTCAGCGTATTTTCCGCATGGCGCCAATTCACCATCACTATGAGCTTAAAGGCTGGCCTGAACCTAGAGTTATCGTGCGCTTTTGGATTATCTCTTTGTTCTTAGTATTACTTGGGCTAGCAACCCTTAAGTTAAGGTAGCAATATGACGCAGGCACATTCACATATAGTGTTAGGTCTCGGTGCAACAGGAATCTCTGTTGTTCGTTTCCTATGTGCCCAAGGCATAACGCCACTGGTGATGGACACAAGGCGTAATCCACCCGGCCAACAAGAGTTAGGACGTGAATTTCCCGATGTGCCTTTACTGTGTGGTGCCTTTGATTGTCGATTATTGATTCAGGCTAAACAGATTGTAATTAGCCCTGGAATTGCCTTAGATACTCCCGAAGTACAAGCTGCGGTAGATATAGGTGTTGAGGTTATCGGAGATATCGAGCTCTTCGCTCGGTCGCTTGAGCATCAAGCCCCTAGGGTGTTAGCGATAACTGGTTCAAATGGTAAAAGTACGGTCACCACTTTAGTTGGGGAAATACTTGCAGAAGATGGCATCAGAGTAGGAGTTGGCGGCAATATTGGTGTACCTGCCTTGAACATACTGCAGGAAAAGCCTGATTGTTATGTATTAGAGCTATCCAGCTTCCAGCTTGAAACTACCTCTAGCTTAAAATGCATTGCAGCCACCTGTCTTAATGTCAGCGAAGATCACATGGATAGATATGCGGACCTGCAAAGCTACCGACAGGCTAAATTAAGGCTCTATCGTCAAACTCAGCTGCGACTCGTTAACCGTGATGATGAACTCACCTTGTTAGATGAGGAGCAAAGTCATCATTGGCCCAAAACGCCGAGTATCAGCTTTGGTCTAGACGCTCCATTAGATAGGGGCTGGGGCATAGTCGATAACAGTATTTATCACAATGAGCATCAGGTTATTGCCCTTGAAGAGGTGAGTTTGATTGGTCGCCATAATCATGCCAACCTGCTGGCTGCTATGGCCTTGGCTAAGGAGGCTGGTGCCAGTTATCAAGCTATGGCCAGCGTTGCACGTCGCTTTAATGGCTTAGCCCATAGATGTGAAAAGGTGGCAGTCAAAAAGGGTGTTACCTATGTCAACGACTCTAAAGCTACCAATGTTGGAGCAACCTTAGCCGCCCTTGATGGCCTTCAAGATTTTTCTGGTAACTTGATTTTAATTGCTGGTGGCGAAGGTAAAGGGGCTGATTTTTGTGGGCTAACGCCTGCGTTTTCTCGAGTCGCTAAGCTAATTACGCTGGGCAAAGATGGGGCTAAATTGGCGGCTCTTAAGGATGGAGCCAAGCAAGTAAAGTCCATGGCCGAAGCGGTGAAGAAGGCTGCGAGATGCAGTCAACCAGGCGATATGGTGCTGTTGTCTCCTGCCTGTGCCAGCTTGGATATGTATAAAAGCTTTGTCGCAAGGGGTGAAGACTTTAGATTGTTAGTGGAGGCGCTAGATGACGACTGAATCACGTCAACTTAGTCTCTTTGGCACAGAGGTCTCTTGGCGCTGGCCAAGCTTCTTTAGAGAAAACAACGCGCCAGGTATGCAACTGTATGACAGAAGCCTCTTGGTGGCAGTGTTGTCACTGATTAGCTTTGGCTTTGTGATGGTAATGTCTGCTTCTATGCCTGAGGCTGAGAGTTTAACTGGCAACCCTTGGCATTTTGTTATTAGGCATGGCGCCTATCTTATCGGCTGTGCAATGATTGCATATGTTGTCTTGTATTTTGAGGTGGCACTCTGGCAGAAGTACAGCCCGCTTCTGCTGCTTGCAGTGTTGCTTATGTTGGCCGCCGTGCCCTTTGTCGGGATTACGGTAAATGGTGCAACTCGTTGGCTTCCTTTAGGTATTGCTCGCCTGCAAGTGGCTGAAATCGCCAAATTTGCATTTGCTATCTATATGTCAGGCTACTTGGTAAGGCGTCATCAAGAAGTGAGAGAAAATGCTAAAGGCTTCTATAAGCCTATTGCTGTATTTGCCGTCTATGCCATTTTAATTCTCCTGCAGCCTGATTTAGGGACTGTAGTGGTGCTGTTTGTGGGCACAGTGGGACTGCTGTTTCTTGCAGGTGCTAGGTTGTTGGACTTTTTTGCCTTGATACTTACTGGTGTTTTAGCTTTTGTCGCTTTGGTCTTGCTTGAACCCTATCGAATGCGGCGTGTGACTTCTTTTATGGATCCTTGGGAAGATCCTTTTGGCAGTGGCTATCAGTTGACTCAATCTTTGATGGCATATGGCCGGGGAGATTGGTTCGGCCAAGGATTGGGGAACAGTATTCAAAAACTGGAATACTTACCCGAAGCCCATACCGACTTTATCTTTGCCGTCATAGGCGAGGAATTGGGGTTTGTAGGCATTATTGTGGTGTTAAGTGTCCTGCTATTTGTGACCTTAAGAGCGATTCGTTTAGGTAACATGTGTCTCGCGATGGACAGAGCTTTTGAAGGGTATTTGGCCTACGCCATCGGCATATGGATCTGCTTCCAGAGTGTCGTCAATGTCGGAGCCAGTATAGGTATGTTGCCCACCAAAGGGTTAACTTTACCTTTTATTAGTTATGGGGGAAGTAGTTTATGGGTTATGACTGCTGCTGCCATGTTGTTAATTCGAATTGATCATGAACGGCGTTTGAGTCTTATTCAAGCTGTACAGGGCAGAGGTAAATCATGAGTAAGACCGCAAACTTGCCACAGGGTAAACGTTTATTAGTCATGGCTGGAGGAACGGGTGGGCACGTTTTTCCAGCATTGGCGGTTGCTAAGCAATTGAGTGATGCTGGCTGGCAAATTCGGTGGCTAGGAACGGCTGATAGAATGGAAGCTCGCCTTGTACCTCAGCATGGGTTTGATATTGAGTTTATTGATATTAAAGGTGTGCGAGGTAATGGTGTGGTTCGTAAGTTGGCAGCACCTTTTAAGGTATTACGCTCCATAGTGCAGGCTAAGCGAGTGATTAGTCAGTTTAAGCCTGACGTGGTTTTAGGTATGGGTGGTTTTGCCAGTGGGCCTGGGGGAGTTGCTGCAAAACTATCGGGTATTCCACTGGTTTTACACGAGCAAAATGCTATTCCAGGCATGACGAATAAGATTCTTTCCAAGATAGCAACCAAGGTGCTCTGCGCATTTGATAACACCTTTGGTAAAGATGCGTCTCAGGTCAGTGTGGTGGGTAATCCGATTCGCCAAGAATTAGTGCAACTAGGAGACAACCGTGAACAGGAAAAAGGTGATGACCTTAAAGTTCTTGTCGTTGGTGGTAGCTTAGGTGCCAAGGTCTTTAACGATCTTATGCCTGAAGTGTTGAGTATTGCGAGTCAGCAGCAAACTATCACTGTTTGGCATCAGGTTGGACGTAATAACTTGGATGAGGTCAAGCTTGCTTATCAAGAGCGAGGCCAAGATGGTCGCGTGAATGTCACTGAGTTTATTGATGATATGGAAGCAGCGTATAAATGGGCTGATGTAGTGGTATGCCGAGCCGGTGCATTAACTGTGTCTGAACTTGCGGCCGTCGGCCTGCCTAGCATCTTGGTGCCTTTTCCCCATGCCGTGGATGATCACCAAACACTGAATGCCAAGGTCTTAGTTGAAGCGGGCGGTGCATTTTTATTACCACAAACCATTATTACTGCCCAAGTGTTGGCCGATAAGTTAGCCTTGCTGGCCAGTGATAACCTTGCGTTACAGAGTATGGGGCAAAAAGCGCGTAGTGTAGCCATATTGGATGCGACAGATAGAGTGAGCCAAGAGTGTA
Organism: uncultured Shewanella sp.; assembly: GCA_947503555.1. Lineage (GTDB taxonomy): Bacteria > Pseudomonadota > Gammaproteobacteria > Enterobacterales > Shewanellaceae > Shewanella. The sequence goes on along the minus strand of CANNEE010000007.1, from coordinate 10,395 downwards.
GCCTCTTGGCCAGTAAAGGATAAAAGATGAGAAGTACAGCAGATAAGTCACTAGCGATTCGCGCCATGATCCCTGAGATGCGCCGTGTTAAGCGTATCCATTTTGTGGGGATTGGTGGTGCTGGTATGGGTGGCATTGCTGAGGTGTTAGTTAACGAAGGCTACCAGGTAAGTGGCTCAGATATCGCTGCCAATGCAGTGACTACACGCTTGGCCAATTTAGGTGTACAGATCCAAATTGGTCATAGTGAACATATTGTTGCTGGATCTGATGTGGTTGTCGTTTCCACGGCTATTAGCAGTGAAAACCCTGAGATAGTTGCTGCTAAACAGCAAAGGGTACCTGTGGTGCGCCGAGCTGAAATGTTAGCGGAGTTGATGCGTTATCGCCATGGTGTGGCGATTGCCGGAACCCATGGGAAAACCACCACTACTAGCTTGATTGCTAGCGTATATGGACAGGCTGAGCGTGATCCCACGTTTGTCATCGGTGGTTTGCTTAATAGTGCAGGAACCAATGCGCGCCTTGGTAGTAGCCGATATTTGATTGCAGAAGCGGATGAAAGTGATGCCAGCTTTTTGCATCTCCAGCCAATGGTGAGTGTGGTCACTAATATCGAAGCCGATCATATGGACACCTATGGGGGTGACTTTGAGAAGCTTAAAGATACCTTTGTCGAGTTTTGGCATAACTTACCTTTTTATGGGGTTGCCGTTGTTTGTATCGATGATGAGGTAGTAAGAGAGTTATTGCCAAGAGTGGGTAGACAACTGGTGACCTATGGTTTTAGTGATGACGCAGATGTGCAGGCACTTAATTTTGAGCAAAAGGGCCATCAAAGTCAGTTTACCGTTAGGCGTAAAAACAGAGCAGATTTAGAGGTGATACTAAATCTACCTGGACAACACAATGTGCTCAATGCGCTAGCAGCGATAGCTGTGGCGACAGAAGACGATATTGATGATGCTGCAATTGTAAAAGCACTGTCTGAATTTGAGGGGATAGGCCGTCGTTTTCAGCACCTTGGCGAGTTTAAGACGCCTAAGGGTGAAGTCATGTTGGTGGATGATTATGGTCACCACCCTAGTGAAGTTGCCGCAACGATTAAGGCTGCTCGCTCTGGTTGGCCTGACAAGCGTTTAGTGATGTTATATCAGCCACACAGATATAGTAGAACGCGAGATCTTTATGAGGACTTTACTCAAGTTTTGTCTGAAGTAGACTGCCTGTTGCTATTAGAAGTCTACGCTGCTGGGGAAGCTCCCATACCTGGAGCAGATGGCAGAGCCTTATGTCGCTCGATCCGTCAAAGAGGGCAAGTTGATCCGATATTTGTGAAAGATCAAGCTGAGTTAGCAAGCCTATTGCCGGATGTGTTACAAGACGGCGATCTGGTTTTAACCCAAGGTGCGGGCAATATTGGTGCCCTTGCTAAGCGATTATCTGCAGATAATTTAGGTTTTGAGCCGAGCTAACCTAGCGCATAAAGAAGCTAGGTGGCGGCGAGTGAAAGGAATATTGGCGTTGAAAGTAAGCAAGTATCTATTATCTAGAGTTATTAGCTTGCTGCTGGCTGTTAGGTCTATATAATGAGCGGTTTTGCTACTAGGTTGAAGCAAAAATGGGGCGTTAAACCAGTTAACTGGTACCTTGTGGCTGGCATTATTTTTTTGGTCCTAGTCGTCATGGGGTTTCTGTCGGTTGCTTGGAAGTTGCATCTACTTGTCAATGATGCAGAAGCATTACCGATAGAGGCTGTGGTGATCAAAGGTGATCGCCAATACACCAAGGATGCCGATATACGGACAGCCTTGCAAAGCTTGATGCAGAAGAGCTTTTTTAGTGCCGATGTTGCTGAGGTACAGGAAACATTAGAAGCGCTTCCTTGGGTATACCGCGCTTCAATAAGACGACAATGGCCAGCAAAACTGAAGGTTTTTTTACAGGAGCAGCAGGCTGCAGCCCATTGGAATGGTGACTCATGGCTGAATGTGAATGGCGAAGTGTTTGATGCTCCAGGTCAGCTAAGCTTGTCCCATTTGCCGTTTTTAGCAGGGCCCGAGAATATGGCCGTTGAAGTCTTAACTAGCTATAGGCAGTTGGCTTCATTGCTTAAGCTTCACGGCTTTGAGTTGCAAAGCTTAGGTTTAAGCCCGCGACATGCATGGCGAGCGAGGTTAGCGAATGGCATCATGCTTGAGCTTGGCCGAGAAGATAAAGTGAGAAGAGTACAAAGATTTATTGATGTTTATCCCACTTTAGCTAACCGAGAGAAATCGGTTAAAAAAGTGGATTTAAGATACGACACTGGCTTAGCAGTAGGCTGGAATGAAGCAAATAAAGAGAGTCGTTAACCTATGACCAAGAATCAAGACAGAAATCTGATCGTCGGCTTAGATATAGGCACATCTAAAGTGGCTGTAATTATAGGCGAAGTCATGCCTGATGGTGAGATCAGTATTGTTGGCCTAGGTAACCATCCATCACGCGGCATGGATAAGGGTGGTGTTAATGATCTTGATTCAATTGTGCGTAGTGTTCGTAGGGCATTAGATCAGGCCGAACTGATGGCTGATTGCCAAGTCTCATCAGTTTACCTAAGTATTTCTGGCAAACATATCGCTTGTCAGAATGAAAACGGCATGGTGTCGATAAATGACGAAGAAGTGACTCAAGAAGACGTTGATAATGTGATTCATACGGCCCGTTCGGTAAAAATCCCAACTGAGCGTCGTATTTTACATGTGCTGCCGCAAGAGTATGCCCTAGATGTGCAAGAGGGTATCAAGAGTCCTATTGGTATGTCTGGCATGCGCATGGAGGCCAAAGTCCATATTGTTACCTGTGCCAATGATATGGCTAAGAACATCACTAAGAGCGTTGAGCGCTGTAACCTTACCGTCGACGACTTAGTGTTTTCTGGAATTGCTTCAGCCGATGCTGTATTGACAAATGACGAGCGTGACTTAGGTGTCTGCGTTGTTGATATGGGTGGTGGCACTACTGATATGACTGTCTATACCAATGGTGCTTTACGCCACTGTGCCGTGGTTCCCGTTGCGGGCAACCAAGTGACAAATGATATCGCTAAGATATTTCGCACGCCATTGAGTCATGCTGAACAGATAAAGGTACAACATGCGAGTGCTCGCAGTGCAATGGTGAGCCCTGAAGACAGTATTGAAGTGCCGTCTGTTGGTGGTCGTCCATCTCGCAGCATGTCTCGCCATACGTTGGCGGAAGTGGTAGAGCCGAGATATCAAGAATTGTTTGAGTTGGTATTAAAAGAATTACGGGATAGTGGATTAGAAGATCAAATCGCAGCAGGCATAGTGTTAACGGGAGGTACAGCTTCTATTGAAGGTGTAGTTGACATAGCCGAGGCAACATTTGGCATGCCAGTAAGAGTGGCGACACCATTGCCAGTAAAAGGGCTTAATGAATATGTTGAGCAGCCCATCTATTCTACGGGAATAGGCTTGCTACATTACGGTGCGAATCGTTTAATCGAACGTGAGTTTGAAGGGCCAAAAGGCCCCGGAGTAACCAGCCTTTGGAACCGAGTCCAGAGTTGGTTCAAAGGTGAATTTTAAGTTTTAAATTATAACGCAGGCAAAACGGAGATATTACCATGTTTGAGATCATGGATACTCATTCCGATGAAGCGGTGATTAAGGTCATCGGTGTCGGTGGCGGCGGTGGTAACGCTGTCGAACATATGGTTAAACACAACATTGAAGGTGTTGAGTTTGTAGCAACGAATACGGATGCTCAGGCATTACGTAAGTCCTCAGCTGGCTCGACAATTCAGCTTGGTCGTGACGTCACTAAGGGCTTAGGTGCAGGAGCAAACCCTGAAATAGGTCGTCTTTCAGCCGAAGAGGATAAGGAAAATATCAGAGCCGCTATCAAGGGCTCAGACATGATCTTTATCGCGGCTGGTATGGGTGGTGGTACAGGTACTGGTGCCGCTCCAGTGGTGGCAGAAGTCGCTAGAGAGGAAGGTATTCTTACCGTTGCTGTGGTGACCAAGCCGTTCCCATTTGAAGGTAAGAAGCGCATGGCGTATGCGGATCAGGGAATCGAGATGCTAGGTAAGCATGTAGACTCTTTGATTACTATTCCTAACGAGAAGTTACTTAAAGTGTTAGGTCGTGGTACGTCATTGCTTGATGCATTTGCTGCAGCAAATAATGTCTTATTAGGTGCGGTACAGGGGATTGCAGAGCTTATCACTCGCCCTGGTCTTATCAACGTTGACTTTGCAGACGTGAAAACTGTGATGTCAGAGATGGGTAATGCCATGATGGGTACAGGTGTAGCAAGTGGTGAAGATAGAGCAGAAGAAGCTGCTGAAGCCGCGGTCGCTAGCCCACTACTTGAAGATATTGATCTTGCCGGAGCTCGAGGTGTTCTTGTGAACATTACTGCTGGTATGGATATGAGTATCGAAGAATTCGAGACTGTGGGTAATCACGTTAAGGCTTATGCATCTGATAATGCCACTGTTGTAGTTGGTGCCGTTATTGACCCAGAAATGAGCGATGAGCTTAGAGTGACAGTAGTTGCAACTGGAATCGGTGCAGAGAAAAAGCCTGATATTCAGCTCGTGCCAAATACTAAGGCTATGACTCGCACTGAAGAAGTGAAAGTTGAACCAAAAGTACAAGAGACTGTCATACCAGAGGTCACAGTACAGACAAGTTCAGCAGCCCCTGCTGTTAATGAAGCGCCAGCTCAGCAAGCGGCAGCAACACCCGCGGCTAAGAGTGAGCTAGATTATCTCGATATTCCAGCTTTCTTGCGCAAGCAGGCTGACTAACAACAGGTTAAGGCGAACTATGCAAGGTTTGCGCTTTGCCTGCGTTTATCGCACCACTATTCGTAGTTGCTAACCTACGAAGGATGTGCGATAGCTAATTTTTGCTGGTTTGTCTAACTTGTGTTAGCATATCCGACCAGCCTGAGCCCTTGGGGATGGATTTTTGTCCATAACTTAAGGCTGTTGTCGGGTTTAATAGCTGTTTAATATAGAATTTTTACGGGTAACTGAATGATTTTTCAAAGAACTGTTCAAGAAATGGTAAAGACTACTGGTGTCGGACTACACTCTGGCAACAAGGTCACTTTGACCATTAAACCCGCACCTGTGAATACAGGTATTATTTTGGTGAGAACGGATCTTCAGCCTGAAGTCGCTATTAAAGCAACTGCAGATCAGGTTCGTGAAACAACCATGTGTACAGCACTAGTTAACGATGATGGCGTACGTATCTCTACCATTGAGCATTTATTTGCTGCCTTAGCGGGTCTAGGTATTGATAACGCCATTATTGAAGTCGATGCGCCTGAAATACCAATTATGGATGGCAGTGCTAGCCCTTGGGTATTCCTACTGCAATCAGTGGGAATTAAAGATCAAGCTAGTGCTAAAAAGTATTTAAGAATCAAGCGTCCTATTCGAGTTGAGGATGGCGATAAATGGGCTGAACTTAAGCCGTTTAAAGGCTTTAGAGTGGATTTTGCTATCGACTTTGATCACCCAGAAATTGCCCGCAGCCAACAGCATATGGTGATGGATTTCTCTTCGTCTGCTTTTGTTCGTGATATTAGTCGTGCAAGAACCTTTGGTTTTATGCGTGATATTGAATACCTAAGAGCGAACAACTTAGCACTTGGTGGCAGCATGGAAAATGCTGTGGTGCTAGATGAGTACCGTGTACTTAATCCTGATGGATTACGTTATGACGACGAATTTGTGAAGCACAAAATTTTGGATGCCTTTGGTGACCTTTATGTTGCAGGGCATGCAATAGTCGGTGAGTTCCGCGCCTTTAAAACAGGGCATGCACTGAATAACCAATTGGTTAGAGCCCTGCTTGCCGAGCAAGATGCTTGGGAGTTAGTGAGCTTTGAAGCCGAAGATGATGTGCCTGTTAGTTTTATGATGTCCAACCCAGTGTTGGCATAATATAGATTAAGACTGCCTTTTACGGCTGGCTAATGCAGCCAGCCGTTTTAGTTTCTGCCCTAGCTCACCGTCAACATGTTGGGCCAAGGCCTCGATATGAGATGCAGCTTCTTCACTAAGTTCATTTTGTATGACTTGTGACTTGGGTTCATACATTGCTAGCCCTGGGTTGACTTTGACCTCAATTGCGGTGAGCATTGGGAGCGTTTCGGCTCGTAGTTGCTGGAGCAATTTACTTTTTTGGAAATTAATCCTCGCAGCCCAAGCGGCCGAGGTGGTTTCGATAACTAGAATGCCTTGACGGAGATTAGCGACTTTTAGCTGCTCTATCACAGGACCTGACAGCATCTGTTTCACATAATGATCGAGATGCAATAACAGCTCAGCTTTTTCCGCAAGTTCAGGAATTGTGCTTGACTGGTGTAGTAAATTACTAAGGTCCTGAGGAGGCTTTTTCATATGATAATAAGATGGCTGAATTAGGCTATGAGTGTAACAGTTTTTATTCAGGGTCGAAATGGTACTAAGCGCTGGCAGCCTGGCAAAGCATGGCTGTTGTTGCCATTTCTGCTTATTGCAGCAGGCACAGGTGTCTACCAATATGCTAATGAGCAGTTTGTCGACCAGCAAGCCAATATGGATAGCGAGCGAGCGGCTCGTGAACGCCAAAAGAAACAGGTGATGGAGCTAAAGAGTGCAACTGAAACTCAGTTGGCTACGCTTGTCACTCATGTCGCCAAAATGCAGGCGAAAATTACCCGTCTTGAAGCTTTAGGTCAGCAAGTTGCTGTGAATTACAAACTTGATGACCAGTTCGACTTTTCTGCCGAAGTGGGTCTAGGTGGTATAAGCGAACTAGGCGAGCACATTGCATTGGATCAGCTTATCCAAGATATGGATAAGCTGGTTTCGCGTATTGATAACAGTAATGTTCAATTGTCACTACTTGAAACTGTGACAACTAATCTCCATATAGATGAGGAACGTTATATTTCTGGGCGTCCGATAGGTAAAGGTTGGTTATCTTCACCTTATGGACTGCGCAACGATCCTTTTACCGGCCGCAGAACCATGCATAAAGGCATTGATTTTGCGGGTACCGAAGGGTCTGATGTGATTGCGACAGCGGGCGGTGTCGTCACATGGGCTGGAAAAATGTTTGGTTATGGCGAGTTAGTCGAGATTGACCATGGAAATGGTTTACGTACTCGCTATGGCCACAATAAATCTTTGTCAGTGGCGGTCGGCGACGTGGTCTCTAAGGGAGACACCGTTGCCAAAATGGGAAGTACAGGACGATCGACAGGTCCCCATGTACATTATGAAGTGTTGCGAGCAGGACAGCAGATCGATCCTCGTAAGTATGTCTATCGCAAGGCTGGTTAATAAAAACAAAAGGTTTGAGTCCTACTCAGTCCGTAAATAATAAGTGATAAAGATGTTTGGTAAGTTACTGACAAAAGTATTTGGTAGTCGCAATGACCGTACCTTGAAACAGTTAGGTAAGGTCGTCACAAAAATTAACGCATTGGAAGCAGAGTACGAGAAGCTGACCGATGAAGAGCTAAAAGCCAAAACCGCAGACTTTAGAGCGCGTTTAGATGGTGGTGAGCCTCTTAATTCGGTGATGGCTGAGGCTTTTGCTACCGTACGTGAAGCGTCTAAGCGTGTTTTTGAAATGCGTCACTTCGATGTTCAGTTACTTGGTGGCATGGTACTAGACAGTAACCGTATTGCAGAGATGCGTACCGGTGAAGGTAAAACCCTGACCGCAACCTTACCCGCTTACCTTAATGGTGTGACAGGCAAAGGGGTTCACGTTATTACAGTGAACGATTACCTTGCTCGTCGTGATGCTGAGTTGAACCGTCCTTTATTTGAATTTTTGGGCCTGAGCGTTGGTATTAACGTTGCGGGTCTAAGCCCTGAAGAGAAAAAAGCGGCTTATGCAGCCGATATCACTTACGGTACCAACAATGAGTTTGGTTTCGATTATCTGCGCGATAACATGGCGTTCTCACCGCAAGAGCGTGTTCAGCGTCCATTGCACTATGCACTAATCGATGAGGTTGACTCGATTCTTATCGATGAAGCTCGTACTCCTCTTATTATTTCAGGTGCAGCAGAGGATAGCTCTGAACTATATAAGAAAGTTGATAAGCTGATCCCTAATCTTATTCGTCAAGAGAAAGAAGATACCGAAGAAGAGATCGGTGACGGTGACTACAGCGTAGATGAAAAATCTAAGCAAGTGCACATGACAGAGCGCGGTCAAGAGAAGGTAGAGCAACTACTGATTGAAACTGGCATGCTAGCAGAAGGTGATTCGCTGTATTCTGCAACCAATATCTCGCTATTGCACCATGTCAATGCCGCGTTGCGTGCCCATACGCTATTTGAAAAAGATGTTGACTATATAGTTCAAGATAACGAAGTGGTTATCGTTGATGAGCATACCGGTCGTACTATGCCAGGTCGCCGCTGGTCAGAAGGTCTACATCAAGCTGTTGAAGCAAAAGAAGGGGTTCACATTCAAAATGAGAACCAAACTTTGGCTTCTATTACCTTCCAGAACTACTTCCGTCTATATGAGAAGTTAGCGGGTATGACAGGTACTGCGGATACAGAAGCATTTGAATTCCAGCATATCTATGGTCTAGATACAGTAGTGGTACCGACTAACCGTCCTATGGTGCGTGATGATATGGCCGATTTGGTTTATCTGACAGCGCAAGAAAAATATGACGCAATTTTAAAAGATATTACCGATTGTCGCGAACGTGGTCAGCCCGTTCTTGTTGGTACCGTATCTATTGAGCAATCTGAGCTGTTATCTCATCTGATGAAGCAAGCTAAGATCCCTCACCAGGTGCTTAATGCTAAGTTCCATGAAAAAGAAGCAGATATTGTTGCACAAGCAGGTCGCGCTGGAGCCGTAACCGTAGCGACCAACATGGCCGGTCGTGGTACCGATATCGTGCTGGGTGGCAACTGGATGAAAGAGATAGAGTCTCTTGAAAATCCAACTGAAGATCAAAAAGCGAAAATTAAAGCCGATTGGCAAGAGCGTCATGATGAAGTTGTAGCTGCAGGCGGCTTACACATTCTTGGCACAGAGCGTCATGAGTCTCGTCGTATCGATAACCAGCTTCGTGGTCGTTCTGGTCGTCAGGGTGATGCAGGTTCGTCACGTTTCTATCTCTCTATGGAAGATAGCTTAATGCGTATTTTCGCCTCGGATCGTGTCTCTGGCATGATGAAGAAGCTAGGCATGGAGAAAGGCGAAGCTATCGAGCATCCTTGGGTATCTCGTGCCATCGAAAATGCGCAGCGTAAAGTAGAAGCCCGTAACTTTGATATCCGTAAGCAGCTACTTGAGTTCGATGATGTTGCCAACGATCAGCGTCAGGTGGTTTATAGCCAGCGTAATGAGTTAATGGATGCTGAAAGCATTAAAGATACTATTACCAATATCCAAGCCGACGTGGTGAATGGCTTAATTGATCAGTATATTCCGCCGCAGTCTCTAGAAGAGATGTGGGATGTTGAAGGCCTTCAAGAGCGTATTGCGCAAGAGTATGGCTTAGCATTGCCAATTAAAGACTGGTTAGAGAAAGAAGATGACCTTCATGAAGAGACACTGCGTGAACGTATTGTCGATACTTGGACTGAGGCTTATCAAGCTAAAGAAGAGATGGTTGGCGAGTCAGTACTTCGTCAATTTGAGAAAGCTGTCATGCTTCAAACTTTAGATGGTTTATGGAAAGAGCACTTAGCAGCAATGGATCATCTGCGCCAGGGTATTCACTTACGCGGCTATGCTCAGAAGAATCCTAAGCAAGAATATAAGCGTGAGTCTTTTGAACTTTTCCAGCAGATGCTAGAAACATTAAAGCATGATGTGATTAGTATTCTTTCTAAGGTGCAAGTACAAGCTCAATCAGATGTTGAAGCGATGGAAGCCCGTCGTCGTGAAGAAGAAGCGAAAATTCAGCGTGATTATCAGCATGCTGCAGCAGAAGCTTTAGTTGGTGGTGAAGAAGAGAATATGCCACAAGTGCCTCAGCAACCTGTGGTAAGAGATGGCCAAAAAGTGGGACGTAACGATCCTTGTCCTTGTGGCTCAGGTAAAAAATACAAACAATGTCACGGTAAAATTAGCTAAGAACTCATTTTTAAGTGAAGCATTATAGAAAGGTAGCCTTTGGGCTACCTTTTTTATTGGTTATTTGTCTTACTGCAAAATAAATATAAGCCTGTAACTCTAACTTTGTGGGTAAGTCTGTGGGTAATAAGTGAGAATTTTGTGATAAAGCGGGGATTTCAAAAAAAAGCCAAAATATCGTGAAAAAGCCCTTGCACGCTTTAAAAACTTCCCTATAATGCGCTCCCACTGACACGGCACAGCGACTTCTTAAAGGAAA